>CAVRMY010000059.1:0-76260 GCA_963721935.1 uncultured Alphaproteobacteria bacterium | reverse complement strand
CACGGGAGAGGTCCAAGGTTCGATCCCTTGTGCGCCCACCAGAAAAAGCCGCTGATTTACTGGACTTTTCAAGCTTCCTCCAAAAGCTGATCGGCAGCTCGATACGGAACGAAGCGCGGCAACTGGATCTGACGAATGCAGGGGCGTTATTTTGAATCCTGATGCCGCGATACGGCCGCGTCGTCGCGTGGAGTTGGCGTCTAAGAGCGGCGACCTCACCGCATCGTTTCGGTGCGCCGCGGAGTTTGGTCGCTATCGCCGCATAGCGGCAATGGCCGGACTTGCTGGCTCGACCCGGTCGAAATTGGACCCAAAGGCGACATTGCGTTTAGCATCGCAGTCGAGATGTTAAATTTTGTTTGCAGGTGCCGTGGCCGTGCTACTCGGATCGATCAGGATCTTGGCGAGCGCGGCGCAATTGATCTTGCCTTCGGCGATCATGTGCAACGTATCGCGGAACTCGAGCGGCGAATACCCGAGGACGAAGCGAAGATCGATTTCCTTAGTGACGCCCATGGCCGGTTCGACTGTGTCTGGCTGGATGCAGATGCCGACGACGACCACTCGGGTGAAGAACGGGGCGCCATCCAGGATACTTTGCAAAACGCCCGGCGCTCCTGCGCATTCGAACACCACCGGCCGCTTGGGAGCCACGCCTGTTTTCTCGGCCAGCCGCCAGACGTGCCACCAGGGGAGCGGCACTTTGCCGAGTTTTTCCCGCGTCCCCACGGACAGTTCGGCCATGGTCGAGCACTTCACCGCAGAACTCGTGACCAAACACCAATTCCTCGTCAGACCTCGGAAAGTTGTCGTAGCCAACGCGTCCCGTCAGCTTGCGAAAGGGATCGCAGTGATGGCGGACGTGCAAATCGGTGCCGCAGATGCCACAGCGCGAGACCTTCACTACGCTCTGGCCCTTGGCTGGAACGGGCTCCGGGCGATCGACGACCTTTAGCTCGGCATTGCAGCAAACGACCGCTTTCATTTTGCTTCCTTCCTTGTTGAAATGTGTAGCGCCAATGCGACGTTCTGGCGCTGAGCGCTCATGCCACCAACCGGCGAGGCCGCGGTGCCCATCGAGTGTGCTAGTTTGAGCCGCCACGATGCAATGGCTTGGAAGGGGTTAAGACGGATTTGCCCCAACGTCACGTCAAGTAGACATCTGACTGCGAAAGATGCCGATTTTGACTCTTCTGCAAGGGTTTCTAAGGTAGTTCAGCCAGAGCCGCATCTATCTTGCCTACCAAGGAGGTGGCACCCTGAAGTTCGGCTGGTACACGCGCCATTTCAAGGAAGGACCGCGCCCGGCCGGGCTGTCTCTTGAGCTTATAGAGCAAACCCAGATCCATATTGATTCTTGCGCGTAGAGCCCCTCGCTTGTGCAATTGTTCGTGCGCCGCTGCCTTCTCCAACAACTCTTCGGCTCTGCGCGCTCCAAACAGCATCGAGGCCAAGAACGTCCAGAGGTTCTTTACGATAATACGCATTGGTGGACGCTCTCGAGCGGTAAGGATTTCGAGGTAGATCTCGGCGAGTGTTATTCGGTTCCATGCCGCCATGCTTCGAAACCCATCCGCATCGCGTGCGGCAATCGCGCTCTCAAGGAACTTGATGCCCTCGCCGACACGCCCCGATAGGACCAAGCCCACAGCAAGCGCCCCCTCCATCGCCCCATCAGCATACCTGGTGCCGTGCTCGCTGGACCAACGCCGTAACTCTTGAATTCCCGTCAGTCCTTGAACGTCGCGGTTAAACAGCGTCGCTGTCGCCTTCGCAATCGCACCTATCACTTCATCCCACGGTGTAACAGCGGCGCGAAGGCACTCGTCAGCATTCAGTATTGCGCTATCGTAACGACCATTAGCGACGTCGATCCACGCAAGTGTCCAGTAGGCCAAGCCCAGGGCTCGCCCATCATCACGTTCGCGGCCGGATGAGACCAACCGCCGCGCCCATTGCTCCGCCTCTTGCATCAAACCGCGCGTCAAGTAGTCCCAAGCGACGTTCCAGTAAGCCCAATTTATAATGTAAACATCGCCGGCGCGCTCGGCGTCGGCCAAAGTTTCGCGCGCCTCTTTTTGCGCCAGATCGAGTGGGGTTTCTGCGAAAGCAGAGTCGCAGAAGAGCAGCGCAGTCCTGGCACGGCCGATCGCCTTTGCATCGCCGATTTGCTTGGCTACCTCGAGGGCGCGCCTCGCTGTAGCAGCGGCTAAACGAAAGTCGCAACCAATGCACTGCGCGTGACTAAGAAAAAATAAGGCACTCGCAAGCTGTGGCGTATCTCCCATCGCTTCAAGCATTGGCAGGTAGCGATTGGCCAGGAGCATCAGCTCCGGCAGATCGGTCTTGAGAAACAGAGCCTCGAGCATATCAACAACGACCGTTGCAGAGGCACATTGATCCGCGCAATCCGGGTTGGACGCGAATAAGGTCAAGGCCTTGCGGAAAAAACCTTGCGCCTCCTCCACGGAATACTGGTCCAGACCCTTTCGTCCGGCGAGCCCGAGATAGTGAAAGGCCTTATCCGCGCGCGATGCGAGCCCATAATGATGCGCGAGTACTTCCGCCACCTCGCCGAGTCTATTGGCGCTCCGGAACTCGATTTGCTCGGCCACCTTGAGATGAAGGACAGCCCGGGACTCGCTGAGCAAGCTTTCATAAAGCGCATCACGAATTAAAGCGTGTTTGAAGATGTGATCGCCAGTTTCGGCGGCCCTGTGCACAAGATCGAGCTTCTCGGCAGTAGCAAGCGATTCTTGTGGATCACTGCCCGTCACTGCTGCAATGAGATCGGGATCGAATTTCCGGCCAATCACGGCCGCGACCTGCAAGACCGCTCGATCGCGAGAGCGAAGGCGATCAATGCGCGCAGTCAGCAGTGATTGCACAGTTGCGGGCAACACTCTTGCGACTGCCGCCGCGTCGAACCGCAGCCCGCCGCCGTCACGACGGACGATCGCACGCTCGATGAGAAAACTGGCTATCTCTTCGGCAAAAAGTGCATTTCCCTCCGCCTTTTCGGCAATCAGCTGCGCCAGTGCATCGGGCAGGGACGGAGCGTCCAGCCGTGCTTCAACGATGCGTAACGTATCTCCGCTGGAGAGTGGTTCGAGCAAGAGCGCATGCACTGCCGGACGATCGGCCCACGGCGCTCTATACTCGGGCCGATGCGCGGAGGCGATCATCAATGGCAACCGGCCGTCTCCGTCCACAATTCTGGCTAGGACCTCCTCCGATGCGCGGTCAATCCAGTGTAAATCCTCCAGGATCATCAGCACCGGTGAGAGCCAGCAGCGCGCGCTCAGTACCTGTTGCAGGAGATCGCGCGTGCGCAGGCCGATGAGGGTACCGTCGAGGCCTTGCAGTGAGCCTTCCGGCGGCTTCAATCCGAGCAGGTGTAGCAGCAAACCACAGTTTTGCGCTGAAGCGAGTCGCAACGCTCTCAATTCGTCATCAAGTTTGCGGGCGATGATTGTCTCATCGTCCCCGGCAACAATGCGAAATAAGCCGTGCATCACTTCGATGAGCGGCAAAAAAGGCGTCTGTTGACCGTCGGGGAAGCAGTTGCCGGTGAGCACGAGCGCGCGCGACTGACCAACTTGCTGACGAAACTCGTAAAGCAGCCGTGATTTGCCAATGCCGGGTTCACCAACGACGTTGTACACGCGGAGACCCATGCCCGCTTCCGCGAGAGACTGCTTAAGGGTCTCAAGCTCGCAGGACCGACCGACATAGGGCGTCAGTCCGCGGCTGAGCGCCGACTCGAAGCGCGCCGCGGATTGACGGATGGCTTCAAGCCGGAAAACCCGCTGCGGTTTAGCCTTACCCTTAATCCAATGCTCGCCGGCGAAGCGGCTCTTAGCCATGCCTTGAACGAGGCGGTGGGTCGTTTCACTCATGATCGCGGAGCCCGGCTCCGCGAGCGTCTGCAAACGGGCGGCAAAGTTGATCGTATCACCGTGAAATGAGATTCCGGCGGGGGCATACCCCCCCACTTCACCGATCACGGCTGGACCTGTGTTGAGGCCAATACGTATCTCCGGCCGTATGCCATGTTTAGCTTCAAGGTCAGGTCCGGTTTCCTTGAGACGTTCCAGGATCGTGACGGCCGCTCGACAAGCCCGTAAAGGCGCGTCCTCAAGCGCGCTGAAGGCCGCCATGATGCCATCGCCGGTAAAGCTCTCAACGATGCCACCCTGCTCATTGACGCTTTCACCCATGAGTTTCGACAGGCTTCGCATCAACGAATAGGCGGCTTCCTCTCCCCACCGCTCGGAAAAAGGTGTGAAGCCAACCATGTCAGCGAAAAGGACCGTGACCTGCCTGCGCTCAGCCTCCATGCAACCCTCCGGTCGGCTGCAAGGGCCCAGAATAGCATAGCTTTCAGGGCGGCAGCGACTGCCACTCGACCCGGTCGCCGCGGCGAAACTGGAGCCAAGCCAGGCGCGACGATGTCTCAGTTTGGCACTGAACGGACCAATCGGGCCGGTCTGACGATGTCCGCCCCGCGGGACCGATATCAATCTTCATGATCGTTTTTCCGGTAAGCGACGTGGTTTCTCACGTCTGTGCGCGCGAAACGCGTCAGCGGGCCTGGAAAATTTCGTTCGTCACCCTCCAACTACAGTATCGAGGGTAAAGCGCACGTGCCTTAGGCCCTTCGCGGTTCGGAGGCCAAGGTCGTGCTTTATCGCGGTAAAAGCGGAACCTGAAAGACTTTGAAGCCGGCAACATCAGGGAACCCCTCGGCTGCATCCGGGGACACCAAGGCCAGAACCGCAGCCGGCACCTCTCCACTCAGCAACCGATTGATCGCGCTCGTTTGTCCTGCGCTAAATTGGTCGGGCAGCGCTCCTGCTACCACAAAGGCGACCAGAATATCATTGCGTGATTCTGAGTACTCTTCATCCATAGCAACATCTTTACCGTCGAGATCGGATACCGACCTGATCTCCGGACGAGCCATTACAATAGCGACCAGGCCCTTTTTGTTGGGGGGCCTACCCTCGACTGGTTCGAGATCACGAGCAGCTGGTAGGGCCGCGACCGTCCTTCGCTTTGCGACTGCGATCGCGGCTCCTACCTGCTCCTGTATCGTTCTGCTGTTGGAATTCGGAGCGAGACCGACAGTGGGCTGCCCTGGTGTAGCCGAACCGGCAGTAGCGACGCCGTTTTTCGGCTCGAGTTGCGTGCTCGATGACGGCGGCGGGAGCAACATGCGATTTGCCGACGGCTCTGTTTTTGCCGTGATGAAGGTAGGCTTTGCCTCCTTCGTGACGAGACGGGCGGTCCTGTCATGAGCGCGATGAAGCGGCGGCCCTTCGGTTCTGAGCCTGGTTCCCGTCGGAGAATCGGCCTTGAATGATGACGCTGACTTGATCGGCAGACGAGCCGTCGTTCTGTTGGAACAGCCCAGCTGGCGTTCGTCAGCGCATGATTTCGGCGTCGCTTGTTGTGGTGGTTCACGGCTGCAACCGACCAAGGTCGCAGCGACAGCGACCATGAGAAACGTCCTCAAGCGGTACCCCTGGTGGACGAACGTCCGCCGCCATTCGTTGATTTCCGCGCGATTGTCTATGTCTCGTGCAAAAATATTGAACGCACATTAAATGTTGGGGTTTTTTACTAGGCGAATTTCCAAACATGGTTAACGGGCCGTCTCGTGAGGACTGGCATAGAAGCGCTGGGGTTTTTCCTCAGGCCAGGCGGGGTGCTGGATAGAGAAACACCCTTTTTGGTGGCTCGCCCCATCGGTGATCTCGCGATATGATTTATCCGGCCCTCGGATTTTTCAGCTCCCTTTAAACCGGGGAGGATAAACGACCCCAAAGACACACCAACCCCCAAGCTCCTTTTGGAGCCGCTTCCAAGGTGGGAGATCCGCGGACTCGAATTGGAGAATAAAGAGTCCCATGCCAAACTCGGAACAAATCGTTCCACTCGATGTCATGATCAAGCGCTTGGAGGAAGCGAACGCACGCGCTCATGAACGGGTCGCACGCGCAGACGTACGAGTTTCCGAGCCACAACAAGATGCCGCGCGGCATCCTTCGGACCAGCAGAAGCGCCCCGCTGTCCCGGACCGCCAGTCATCGCGCCGATTGCTCGCGTCAGGCCTCATCGGGTTGCTATTCGCAGCGACGACCATCGGTGTTGTTGCGTTCGCTTGGCAATCGCCCAACTTCGATGCGGCCAAGCTGATTGTCGCCCGGGGGGTGCCTCTGGCTCAGACCACATCGCAAGACATTGCGCCAACAGCCGCCCCGATGTCTCCCGATTTGGCGCAACGCCTTCAGACGATGGCGCACGATCTCGCAAACGTAGCGCAAGGGATCGAGCAGCTTAAGACCAGCCAGGAACAAATGGTCCGCGATATTGAAGCAGTCGACGAACAGCTTAAGGCGGCGCTGTCACAAATGAATCGAGATAATGCAACAGTCGGCGCGCTCAAGACGGCGCTATCACAAATGACTCGCGACAATGCGGCAGTCGCCGAGCAGCTTAAGGCCGCGCTATCACAAATGACTCGCGACAATGCGGCAGCCGTCGAGCAGCTTAAGGCAACCCAGGAACAAATGGTTCGCCTCACCGCCACCAGAGCGCGGCGCAAGCCCGTCCCGACACTGCCGCAAGCCGAAGCGCAGCCGCAGGCCCCAGTGTATTCGCCATATTCGGCAGTGAGATGAGTACATTGACATCGCATCGGAACGCCCACGAAACGCCCTATCGTGGTGGTCGTCGGAAGCACAAGATTAAGGTGAAGACCGCAGCACCAGGCACTTTGGTGAAAAATGCTTTTGCGTGAAAAGTGGCTGTCGCACGAACATATTTCAGCCGAAGCCCGCCCGGTCGTTGAATGCTGGACGGTTGAATAGTCGCGACTGCGTATTCGCTCACCCCTCTCACCGCAGGCAGAAGACGAAAAAGCTTTTGTCGAACGTCTGCTTTCGGGGGTAGGCCGGAACTTAAGGATGGGTGGGCAGAACTTCTGCTTTTGACCCCAGGGCGGCCTCACGCGCGCAGGCGGACTGTCAGTCCAGCGGCTATGGCGAGTGAGGCACCGATGCCCGCTACGCAGGCGGTCCATCCCAGATGGTCGAAAATCTGGCCTAGCACGGCGCTGCCGATAAGCCCGCCGAGGAAATAGCAGGCAAGATAGGTTCCGCTCGCTACCCCACGGTTTTCGTGCGCGGCTTGCCCGACAAAGCCGGTAGCTGCGGCTTGAGCAAAGAATGTTCCAACTCCGATCAGAACCATCCCGGTCAGGACTACCGGAAGATGCGAGGTCAGCATCAGCGGAAGGCCAATGGCTGCAACCGCGAGCGCCCCCCAGATCGCCGGCCGCGTCCCGAACCGCGCGACCATCTTGCCTGCAAGGAGCGTCGTGACCAGGGAGGGCAGAAAGACAAAATAGACGAAGCCGAGATCCATGCGCCCGAGCGACAACGGTGCGCGTACCAGGACGAAATTCACGAACGTGAAGGTGCCGATAAAGGCGAACAGGATGCAGAAGGCGATCGCAAAAGCAGCTCGGAGCGCTGGATTGCGCCAATGATCGATTGCCGCTTCCAGCGGCGACTGCGCGGCAGACATCGCATGCATCGGTTGGACTCGCTGGATCGTGAAATAAACCAGCACCGCGCCGGCGAGATTGAGTATTGCGAAAAAATAGAAATTCGATGCCAGTCCAAAGCTGTCGGTAACCGCGGCGGAAACCAGTCGGCCGATCAGATTGCTGGCGACATTGCCGGTGATATAGGCCGCGAACGCGCCGCCGGCGTCCATCGGACTGCATTGTTCGCCAAGGTAGGCGAGCGTCAGCGCAAACGCCGAGGCCATGCACAGGCCCTGCATCACGCGCAGAATTGTGAACGTGGTGAGGTCAGGCGCGGCGGCGAGCAGAGAAGTGGGGATGGCAAGCAGGATCAGGCTGAAGAGAATCCCGAGCCGCCGATCGAAGCGAGGACTGAGGATACCGATCACGAGGCTGGCGACTGCCATGCCCATCGTGCTCGCGTTGACCGCAAAGCCCATCGCGGCTGGCGTCACGTTGTAGTGCCGGGTCAGTGAAGGAAGGATCGCCTGGGTCGCGAACAGATCGACCACGGTGAGAAAGGCGGTGAGGCCGATAACCAGCGACCGCAGCACGACGCCCGGCGAGCGGCGGTCCATCGCCATCGTCCGGGTTGTCACATGCGCGGATATCTCGGTCATGGCGCGGCTCGCCGGAATGGAGGGGATGTGACGCCTGGACGTGCGGGGCAACACGGTGGGGTCCAGGGCATCCCATCCGGCGACGAGGGCTTGGCGTGTTCCGTCGCCAAGTCCCGTCACAACTAGAACGGTTACATCTCAGGTCTTGTTACATATTGTGGTCTTGCGGATCCTTTCTGACGTCGCCGACATAGAGAATGACGGTCTCCTTGCCGAGATTCTTCCACCAGTGCGAAGTGCCGAACACTTCCGGCCGGATGTCGCCGGCCTTGTGGACGATCGGCTCGGAGCAGTTGCTGGCATATTCGACGATCTCGCCCTGCTGGATGAAGATCAGCGCGGGGCGATCGTCGTGGCTGTGCCACGGCACGATTCCGCCGGGCTCGATTGTCAGCTTGCGGAAGCGTAGTTCGCGCCCCTTGATATGGGCGGGCTGCTTTTCAAGATCGATCGAGCCAAGTGTGACGTCAGTGACGCCCACGGGCTTGTAGTCGACCTTCTCGCGAACGTCGGGCTTCATCTTGCCGGCCGGACATTCGCCGGCGAAGGCGCTCGAACGTCACCACAGCCGATCCGGCGATGATGCCGGCAAGCACGAGGCGTTGCCAGGCTGTGCCTGAATTCGTTAATTTCAACATTGTGGTCTCCTCTGTTCTGCCTTGGCCTGGGGATAGCGGGCCGGCGTTGACACCACTTTTCGCTGAAATCGCTCGCCGGATGAAATGCCGGCTTGCTCTTGAGTCCATAGCGGTGGGCTATGCTGCATCGGAGACGTGCGAGCTCCCAGGTCGATGGCCGCGCGCGATCGTTTTGCGATGTATGTCAACTATCGAACCGATTGGGCATCGGCATTTCCAGGCGGAGCCGAACCAGCCTTTGATGCATTGCCTCTTGCGGGCGACCTGCAGCGGAAAATAAGATGTATATCAACTCGGCCGGAGCCAATATGACGCAGCTTTCGCCTGCCAATGCCGAACGCCTCAGGCTTGCCTTCGAGCGCTGCCGCGACATGGAGGGAACCCTCAGCGAGCAGCTTCAGACCTATGCCAGCGCGGGACGCGATATCTTTCCAGCCTATAGCGAGGCGGTCGACCGCCTGGTCGTTCGCCTCAAGGAAAATGGCGGCGGAGAGAGTGCGCCGCGCCCCGGCGAAATCATGCCGCCTTTCATGTTGCCGGACGAAACCGGGCGGCTCGTCACGCTGGATTCGCTGATCAGGGAGGGCCCGCTTGTCGTGATGTTCTATCGCGGACATTGGTGTCCCTATTGCCGATTGAATGTGAGTGCGGCGATCAAGGCGCGGGACCAAATCGCGACGCTGGGTGGCCAGATCGTTGCGATCATGCCTGAGACCCAGAAATACACCCAGCGGTTCAAATCTGAATCAGGCGCGCCGTTCCCGGTGTTGACTGACCTCGACAACGGCTATGCCTTGTCGCTCAATCTCGCGATCTGGGTGGGCGCCGAGATCCAGCAGCTGCTTTCTTATCTTGACATTCCTCGCTTTCATGGCAGCAACGACTGGATGCTGCCGATCCCGGCGACCTTCGTGGTCGGCCGCGATGGGCTGGTGAAGGCGCGGTTCGCCGATCCGGACTTTCGCAATCGGATGGAAATCGACGATCTGATCGCCGCGGTTGGAAACGCGATCTAGGACCATTTCGGTTCTGATTGAATCAGAACCGAGGCTCTAATCTTTTGTTTTGACGCGTTTTCTTCACGCGAACCGGTATCCACTTCGCTCGAAAACGCCATAGAAGCGCAATACCTCACGCACTGCCGCTCAGGAATTGCTGCCAGTCCGCGCCGCGCAGCATCCGCATCACGGCCGAAGCGACAGCGGCGCGCTGGCGGCCGGCGACGCCGTAGAGGTGGACCGTTCGACGCGAATCCAGCCCGTCGATGGTCGCGCGCTTCAGCGTTTCTGGAATCGAGGTGGTCTGCGGAATCACGGCGACACCGATTTCGGCTTCCAAAAGTTCGATCAGGTCGCGTTCGGAGGAAATCTGGTGGCTGCGGTCAACGGCGACGCCGTGCTCACGCAGCGACTTTCCGACCCGCTCGGAATGCTCACAATAATCTCGCGACAACAGCTGCTCGTTGCGCAGATCGTCGAAGGCGACATGGTCATGGCTCGCGAGCGGATGCCGTTTGCTCACAACGAGATAAAAGTCTTCGGTGAACAGCGGCCAGGTATCCAGCCGGTCCCAGTCGCTATCAAGCTCGGCGGCGATGCCGAATTCAGCCTCGCCCGTCTTCAAATACTCGCCGACTTCCTCGCTGCTGCCGCGCAGGAAGCAGAATTCCAGCCGGTTGAACTGCCGTTTGATCTGGTCGAGAAATGGAATCAGGAGTGACAGGTCGATGGAATGGGTGAGCGCAATTCGCAGTGCGCCGATTTCGCCGCTCTTGAAGGACGACGCCAGCATGCGCGCGCCGGCGGCAGCGTCGTAGCATTGCTGCAGCAGCGGTTGCATCCGCTGGCCGAGCTCGGTCAATTGCGCGGCCGGCCGTTCGCGCCGGAACAGATCGCCGCCCAACTCGGCCTCGAGCTGCTTGATCGCCCGCGTCAGCGACGGCTGGGTGACATTGCAGTCTTCGGCCGCCCGCGTGAAGTTCAACAGACGCGCAACGGCGAGGAAATACCGGACCTGATGCATTTCCATGATCGGCCGCCCTGCTTGCTTCGCCCAAGCTAGCCGAAAAGCACAGGTGGGTACACATCAGGACCGCAATAGCGGCGGCGTATGATTTCGGAAGCCAAAGGGCATTTCCGTAAAATCCGCGCCGGGGGCAAATTCCTGCCAGGACGAACGATAACGCAGGATTTTGCCATGAATATCCAACTGAAGACGCAAGGTGTCCCCAACAGGCCGCTCGCCGGCAAGGTAGCGCTCGTCACCGGATCGACCAGTGGCATCGGGCTCGGGATTGCGCGGGCCTTGGCGCAGGCAGGCGCAGCGTTGGTGCTGAACGGGCTCGGCGCCGCGAGCGAAATCGCCAAAACCCGAAAAAGCCTGTCAGCCGAATTTGGCGTCGAGGTCGGCTATTGCGATGCCGACATGACCAGGCCCGAGGCGATCGCGCAGATGATCGCGACGACGATCACCGAGCATGGCCGGCTCGATGTGCTGGTCAACAATGCCGGCATTCAATATGTCGCGCCGCTCGATCAGTTTCCGGTCGAAAAATGGGACGCGATCCTTTCCGTCAACTTATCATCGGCATTTCACACGACGCGGCTGGCTTTGCCGGCGATGCGCCAGAACAAGTTCGGACGTATCGTCAACGTCGCGTCTGCGCATGGGCTGGTGGCGTCGCCATTCAAGTCGGCTTACGTCGCGGCCAAGCACGGCATCGTCGGCCTCACCAAAGTCACGGCGTTGGAGACTGCGGAAGAAGGCATAACCTGCAATGCGATCTGCCCGGGCTATGTCTACACCCCGCTGGTCGAGGCGCAGATCGACGGCCAGGCCAGCGCGCACGGCATTTCGCGCGAAAAAGTCATCCATGACGTGCTGCTGGCGCAACAGCCCAACAAGCGTTTTGCCACCGTCGAAGAGCTCGGCGCGCTCACGGTTTTTCTTGCCAGCGACGCGGCGGCATCGATCACCGGTATCGCGTTGCCGGTCGATGGTGGTTGGACAGCGCACTGAAACGTGAGGGTAACGAATTCAAATGGTTCGCGAAGCTCGGGTGTACGAGCGGAATCCAAATGGAGGGAGCGTGATATGAACGACGTACAGGACGGCAGCTCTTCGTCGCGCGAGACATCTTTCGTAAAAACTGGGCCCGGCCAGGTCGTTCTGGTGCTGCAAGGCGGTGGCGCGCTCGGCTCCTACCAGGCCGGCGTCTATCAGGCGCTGCATGAGGCCGGCATGGAACCGGACTGGATCATCGGTACCTCGATCGGCGCGATCAACGCCGGCCTGATTGCCGGCAACTCGCCGCAGAATCGGCTGTCGCGTTTGCGCGAATTCTGGAAAAGAATGCAGCAGAATCCGGTGTGGAGTTTTCGCCACGTCCTGCCGGGCTTCAACGAAAAGCTGACCTATTGGGCGACCGTGACCAACGGCATTCCCGGATTCTTCCGGCCGAACGCGCTGGCCCATGCCGGCGACAGTTATCCGATGGGTGCCGACCATGCCGGCTATTACTCGACCGCGCCGCTGGAACGGACGCTGACCGAACTCGTCGATTTCGACCTGGTCAATCAATGCACGCCGCGGCTAACAGTCGGCGCTGCCCATGTCCGCACCAGCCAGATGCGCTATTTCGATAGCCGTGATACCGAACTCAACGTCAAGCACATCATGGCATCGGGCGCTTTGCCGCCGGCATTCCCGGCGATCCGCATCGATGGCGAGCTCTATTGGGACGGCGGCATTTTGTCGAACACCCCGACGGAAGCGGTGTTCGACGACAATCCGCGCAGGAATTCGCTGATTTTCGCCGTACATTTGTGGAATCCGTCCGGCGCCGAGCCGACCACGATGGCCGAGGTGCTGAACCGCCACAAGGATGTGCAGTATTCAAGCCGGATCGCGAGCCACATCGCCCGCCAACAGCAGGCCCACCGGCTGCGTCACGTCATCAACCAGCTCGCGGCACGGCTGCCTGAGTCCGAGCGCAACGGCACCGCAGTGCGCGAACTGGCGAGCTATGGTTGTCCGACGCGAATGCATGTAGTCCGCCTGCTGGCACCCCAGCTCGATCGCGAGACACACACCAAGGATATCGACTTCAGCCCGTCCGGCATCATGCAACGCTGGAGCGCCGGTTATACCCACACCAAGGCTGTGCTGCAACGCGCGCCCTGGGTCGGCGAGTTCGACCCGCTGTCGGGGGTCATTCTCCATGAACAGATGGAAGTGATGCCGGAAGCCGCGGAGTGATGAGTCCACTCGTAATACCGACGCACTCTGCGAATGTCGGTTTGTTGGGGTAGATCGGAAGTAGTCGGCGCAGGGTCAGAACGACGCGAATGACCCTTAACGAACTTTTGCGAAGGACGAAAAAGCCCCGGATAATGCCGGGGCTCCAATCTTCGTAACATTTTTCCAACTGTTCATGGTTGGTGTGCTGGTCCAATCTGGGGAGCGCGCACGGGCTTGGCCATTCCGTAGAAGATAACCACGCCTTGGCCACCGCAGCGGGTCGAGAGCGCTTCGTTTGGATCGCCGAAACAGCTGGCAATATCCTGCCAGTTGTTCATCACCCAGACGTTGCCCGCCGGATCGATAGCAAGATCAGTCTGCATTTGCAGGCCACCACCGACATAACCTCCGGGCGGCGAAATCTGATCTCCGGTTTTCGTGCCGGGGGGACAGTTCTCGGTGCGAGTGCCGCACAACTCGGTGATCGGGCTGTTCGGCATGGCAAAGTTGGAAATCCAGACGTTGTCGTTGCCGTCCACAGTCGCAGCCCAAGGACCGGGAAGACCGCCGCCCGTGAACGGTGAGCCGGGATACTGGCTGCCGTCGGGCCGCAACAGCGTGACACTGCCGCCGTCCGGGCCGCCCACCTGTTTGGCCATTTGTTCCGTGAGGGCTCGGTCAGCGTTGTCGCCTATCTTCAAGACAGCGATGTCTTCGACGATATCGAACATCCCCCGATCCGAATTGCCCAATCGGTTCGTAACCCATACGTTACCCCGGCTGTCAATGCCAAGGCCGCTGCCGCTATAGCCGGTCTTGAACTTCTCGACCTTGCTCGGGTCAGCAGCAGCAAATCGCGTTACATGTGCGCCAAAGCCATTCGTCACCCAAATCCGGTCCTGTTGGTCGATACCAAGGTGGAACGGCCCCACGAACGATTTGCAAGGCTCGACTTCTCGGCCCTCGCAGACGATCCGGCCTTTGGTTGGATCACCCTTGGGGAAGTAGAGGAGCTGGCTCTTCGAAATACCCACCGCCCACACGTCTCCACTGGGTGTTGCGATAATGCCCTGCATGAGCCCGAGCGTGCCATCGAACGTAATGCCATCCGGCGGTGTCAGTGGCTTGCCATTCTTGTCGAATACCGCGATTGACTTGCCGCCGTAACTGGAGAGCCAAGCGTTGTCTTTGGCATCGACGGCTGCGCCGAATGTGCCACCTTGCATTCCACCGCCCGCGAACCCGGTCGTGATCGGAGAGAGCGGACGACCGTTAGGAGCGAACTTGGTAGCATTGCCTTGCCAAAGGGTATCCTGACCCTGCCAGCCGACTGTGAAGTTGTCACCGACCCAGAGGTTACCCTGGCTGTCGAACATGGCTTTGCCGCCTGCGCGATAGCCGCCTCCATCGAACTTGAGCGGCAGAACCCATGCGCTGGGTGCAAAGTTGAGATAGGGCATATACGGAACAGCGCGCATGGTCTTGCCCTTCGGGACCGGATAGAACTGGTCCAGAAGTGCGAACACTCTCGTGGGCTGATACCACGGAGCGCGAGCAATCGACTGCGCTGCCGCCAGCGTGTCATTCGGGGCATCACCCTTTGGCGGGGTGGCTGCCGTGTAGAGCTGGGGGCACGCATCGGCCGTGACACGTGTGACGCATCCGGCAAGCGCATCCGCAAGCGTGGCGAAGTTGGCCATCGTTGGCGTCTGGCCGCCGTTGAGCGGGTCCTGAATTGTCGTGCCCCAGCCGCCTGTCTGAAGATCGACGAAGTTCGGAACATTGCCAGCGGCAATGCGCAAGCTGAGCGGCTCTCCCTTGATCGCAGTGCCGCTGAGGAATTGAGCGTGGGTCCACACCGAAGCCACGGTCGTCATCTCGTTAATCGTGATTGTCCCCGGTAGTTTGCCGCCTATCACCGTCATCAGCGCAATGGCGGGGTTGTCACCACCTGGCGCATTGGCTTTGGTTTGGCCGCCCTTCGCGATCAGATAAAGCGAGGCCGCGCTGCCGCCGCCCGTTGAATTGAGCGTAAAACTGCCATCGGCTCCGGTGCGGGCCTGACCCAGCTGCCGCGGCGCGCCCGCGCTCGTAGCCCAGAGAGTGACTGTCGAATTTGTGATCGGTTGGCCACCGCCAAGGACTTTCCCCTTAATGGTGTCCGCCGCAGCGAAGCCAGAGGTCAAATAGAGCACGCCGCCGATGGTCAACAGCGTTGCGAGAAATGTATTCCTACTAATGCTACTCCTGACGGTCATAACGGGCTCCCGCACTTAGGATAAAAAATAAAGTCTAATTGCTGGGCCGATTGTGTCCATGCAAATTCGGCAGAATGATCCCGGGGTGACACCGCTTGCCTTTTGCCGCTTTGATCCGCGTGTACGGACGCTCCATCGAGCTTGTATCAAGGCTGCCTTCCGCCGATCGCACCACCTACATCGAGCGTCTCGACAAGCTTGGATCACGCGGGCGGAACGTCGGCTGGGCGGTCGACGAGGAATTCAATGGCCCTTGGTACGCTGCCGCTCTGGACGAGCACCAAGGTGAATGAAGGCCCATTCTGTCGGACGTGGTAAAGGAATGAAGCGGATGGGGCGCTGGCGCTGGAGCGTGCGCAGCGGGCAGGTCGCCACCGGATTGGGTAGTGGAAGCAGGTCGGCATTTGAATCAAAGCAGACTTCGCATCCGGTTCGGCGGCACCGGACCGGCAGCGATTGATGCTCAACGGACGTCAATGAGAAACCGGAAATTTAGGCAAACCCATCGCGTCGAGCACCAGTCTCATGGCGACTCCATCCATATCCAACCCGCTCGCCAAGTCTGCGTACCGGCGTAGACACCTCTTCCTGTTCTCAAAACGCCTTATACCCGCCGTCGATTACAAAACAGTCAGCGGTGTGGTAGGAGGAGGCCTTGCTCATGAGGTAGACAGCGATACCGCCGAAATCGGAAGGCTCGCCGAACCGCCGCACCGGAATGCGCGGCATGACGGCGCCGACGAATTTCTCGTCCGCCATGAAGCGCGCCGTCATGTCGCTCCTGATCCAACCCGGCAGGATCGCATTGGCGGTAACGCCATAGCGCGCGAGTTCTACAGCAAGCGCACGGCAGAGCGCGTTGATTGCAGCCTTGGTGCCGGCATAATGTTCGCTGCGCGCGGCGCCGAACAGCGAGGCCAGGCTCGAGGTTGCGACCAGCCGGCCGAACGGATCGCCCGCCTGCGCCCGCTCGGTCATGTGGC
Source organism: uncultured Alphaproteobacteria bacterium (assembly GCA_963721935.1). Taxonomy (GTDB): domain Bacteria; phylum Pseudomonadota; class Alphaproteobacteria; order Rhizobiales; family Xanthobacteraceae; genus Bradyrhizobium. The sequence goes on along the minus strand of CAVRMY010000059.1, from coordinate 59,928 downwards.
GGGCCCCAGCCTGGAATACATGGAACACGCCGTCGAGATTGGTTGCAAACATCCTGCGCCATTCATCCTCGGTCCGCTCGATGAAGGGTTTTCGGCCGCCTCCGCCGATGCCGGCATTGGCGAAGCAACCGTCGATGCGGCCGAATCTATGGAGTGTCGCCTTCATTGCCTCCGCAACGGATGCGGGATCGGTGACGTCGCAGACGTGGGTATCGACCTCGCCTGGGCACTTTGCCATTGTCACCGCTGCGGCCTTGTTCTTTTCCGCGTTGCGGCTCCAGATTGAGACGTTGCAGCCACTCGACGCAAGGGCTTGCGCCATGCCGAGCCCGATACCGCCATTGCCGCCGGTGATGACCGCGACGCGGCCCGAAAGGTCGAATATGCTCATTGATATCTCCCTCTGGCGTTTCCATTTTCCATGATGCATCAGCCACGCGGCGTCTGCCGGTCTGAACCATGGCCAACGACGCCGCAAAAATCAAATATAGTCTGGAAATCAGCCGCGCGCCGGAAAACGCGCACAGCAGATGCTCACCGTGAACGCTGCAAGGCGCGTGCCCAATAGCAGAATAGGCCAACACGACACTGAGCTGACCCTCTCACCACCAAGAACCGGAAACATCCGGCGATGAGCCGGGAATGGAGGCAAGTCAAATCGAAGATCGATCCCGCCAGGATTTCTCTGCGGCAATGATGCTCACCTCACCGTCTTAAATTTGCGGTACTGTTGAGCTGCCGGCTTATCGGCATGCAACCGGGAGTGATTTTCATGAATCGATATTTGATGACCTTACTGGCAGGCGTCGCGATTGGTGCTATCGCACTTCAGGGCCTTCACGCTCAAGGAGCGAAGCAAAAGGCCTACGCCATAAGCGAGATTGACGTGCTGGATGCTTCAGCGCTGGGTGCGTACCTGCCTGGCGCCCGCAAGGCGATAGCGGCCGCGCATGGTCGAACTCTTGGCACCGCGGGCGGACGGGTTGTTCAAATTGAGGGCGGGCCTGCTCCCAAGAGGGTGGGCATCACCGAATGGGACAGCGTGGATGACGCGGTGGCGTTCTACAAATCGAAGGCCTGGACCGACCTCGCGCCCCAGCGTGAGAAGGCAACCAAGGTTGTCCGACGGTACGTCGTCGAAACCGAGAAGTAGCGGCAAGGTAGAAAAAACATCCGACTCGGCTTCGGTAAGTAATCCGAAGCCGATTTTCTCTGCGGCAATGATCCAGGCCGTGTCCTCACCGGCCCTCCACCGCGATCATGACACTGCGTGCCGCCGCATGCCGCTTGGCAATCAGCGGCCGGTAGCCGGGATCATTGTACCAATCCTTGATCGCCTGCTTGCTCGGAAATTCGACAACGACAACGCGGCTGGGCCGTTGGCCTTCGAGCATTTCATGCGTGCCGGGTTTGGTGAGATAACGTCCGCCGTGCTTTTCGATAAACGGCATTGTCTGCATGAGATAGTCGGCGAAAGTCGCCTCGTCGTCGATCTCGTGCTGGCCGATGTAAAAGGCGGTCATTCATGGCGCTCCGTGTGTACCCCGATTGTTGATCGCGACCTCTAGTCTTGCTGCGTCATAATCGACTTATCCCTCATCCTGAGGAGCTTGCGCGAGCAAGCGTCTGGAAAGGACGAGGCCCGGAAACCCGGAAACAGGCAACGTGGCCTTCATGGTTCGAGACGGCGCAAGGGCGCCTCCTCACCATGAGGGTCTTATGACGCAGTAAGACTAAGGCATGATCCGGAAAAGTGGAAACTTGTTTTGCCTCGCGACAATCGCGAAACGCGTTTGCGCGGAGATCATGCTCAAACAAAACGATCATGATGCGATTCCACTTGATCGCATCATGATCTGGCATCTGAATGGCATCGGAGGCCGGTCCGGCTTTCACACGGGAGAGGTCCAAGGTTCGATCCCTTGTGCGCTCCTGCAGCATGGCTTCGGCGTTTTCGATTCTTCATTCGGTTCCAGTGAAAACGCCGTAATTTCCAATTTGGATTGCCCCGATCCACCGAACCTGCAGCGACCGCCAATCGTTGATCAACCCCCTGGTCGATTGGCGAAGGAGGCGCACCGTCCGATGAAGGACATGCAAACCCACCTGGAAAGGCTTCGCGTGCAAGTAGCCGAGTGCGAGATGATAAGAGACCTGGCTACCGACGAGAAAAAGCGGCAATTGTTCGCAAGGCTGGCTGAACATTTCAGAATTCTAGCGGCCGAAATTGAACGAGCGATGAAGTAACGCCGCCATCTCCTGGCGGCCTCTTTTTATGGTCATCGCCCTCGCGGGTTGAACGACGGGTCGAGACCGCCCGGCCTCGACGGGTCCCTTCGTTCGAGCGCCGATGGAATTGAATGGCGCACGGACGGCATCGCATTCGCGGATCGATGGTGATGGTAATGGTGATGACGACCACCAGCATGATGCCCTGTCTTCGAATCATGGTGCGATAACGCGGGTGTGACGACGACCACCGAAACAATGACGAAAGCGCCTGTCGCCTTCTTCATTGGTCCTCTCCTGCAATCTGCCATGGCGAACCAGCGTATTATGCAAGCCGTTCCGGGCAGAGAATTCAAAGTGGCGTGAGACTTCGACAATTCGTCAGGCGCGGACAACATGGAAATAAAAAAGCCCCGGCAAATGCCGGGGCTTTGAGTTTCACGGGAGGAAGATCGCCGAATCAGTATCTGGCGGCGACGGGCGCGCCCCAGTTGAAGCGATAGTTGATGCCGCCCTTCACCACATTGATGGTTTCCTTTGAGTTCACGAACGACGTGGTGCCAGTGCTGGAGAGAATCGCAACATTGGTAGAGCCCATGTCGAGGTAGTTGTATTCGATCTTGGCAGACCAGCTGGGGGCGAAGCCCCACTCGATGCCGCCACCGATGGTCCAGCCCGTACGATTGGTGCTGGAAGACGTCGTATCAAACAAGACGCCCCCCGCTGTCGTGCCGACCCCCGCCGAGCTACCCTGGGTCCATGCTCCACCGCCCTTGACGTAGAACAGCCAGTTGTCGGCCGCGTAACCCAGGCGACCCGTAGCCAGCGCGAAATCCTTCGTTTTGACGGCGGTGGCGCTCGAGAATCCATTGACAAGGCTGACGGTGGTCGCATTCCCGGTCATATCGGCCCAGGAATATTCGCCTTCGAGGCCGACGACGAAATTGGGAGCGACCTGCCAATTGTAGCCGCCCTGCACGCCGCCAAGGAAGCCGTTCAAATTATGGGTGCTGAACGCAGTGCCGACCGGAAACGCAACGGTTCCCGGCGCGATCTCCGTCGAGTTCTCGGTTGCCCATCCCCAGCCGAGATTGCCGCCGATATAAAAACCGGTCCAGTTGTAGATCGGCGGCGGCACGTACACCGGAGCCTTCGAGTAAGTTCTCGCCGGAAGGTCGGCCGCCAACACGGGATTGGCGGAGATCAGCACGACCAGTGCAGCACTCGCCAGAAGCAGTTTTTTCACGACGGTCGTCCTCCGAAAAATCAATAAATCTGCCAGCATTTTATACTGGAACGGCGTGGCGGCCTGTGACGCCCGCGCAACAGCGGTTTTATATTTTCCGGTTCCAAAGTTTCGATTTGTTTCAATTATTTACCGCTGCGGTCATCAAATACCTTATTATTTGAAATGACCGTTATCGACGGTATTAGACTGGGTTTTCCGCGGCAAAATCGGAGAAAAATCCGCCCGATTGCCAGCCTCGCCCGATCGGGGATATTCTCCGCGCGCGGGCTCCCCGGTCGCGAGTTTCGCTCGTTGCATCCCGCCTCAGCGCTTGACCCAGAGGGCCTTGGAAACGAGGCAATGCACGCCCTTCTCGGCTGCCTCCATTTCTCCGATACGGCAGTCCATCGCGATGCTGGCCAGCGAATAGGCGTCGAGGCGCGAGAGCGATTTCTGCTTCTGCAGCAGCTCGATCATGTTCCACGAAGCGGTATCCATCGCCTTGTTGATGTCGCTGTCGGCGGAGTAGCTGACCAGATAGTCCGCATTCTCGGCCGTCAGCCGCGACGCCGCGAGCGGCTTGCCGTCCTTCGAACTGATGCAGTGAACCCCCTTCTTGATGTCGACGACCTGGGTGACACGGCAGTCCGACGTTGTCGCGACCAGCGCCAGCGCCTGTTCGGGCGCGATGCTGCGCTGTTCGGCAAGCAATTTTGCGGTTTCCGATCTTGCATTCGCAAGCGCCTTGCCGAGATCCTCGTCGAAACCCATCGTGATCCATTCGCTCGGTGTTTCGATCCGTGGCCATTGCAACCTGGTGGTCTTGTCGACCGTGATCGTCAGGACGATTTCCTGGAACGCGGTTTCCAATGCCGTGAGGTTGATTTCGCCATTGCCTTGCGCCGCATGCGAGTCGCCGGTCCACACCAGTGCGCCGCGAACGAACACCGGAACGAGCAGCGTCGTGCCTTCGACAAGATCGCGGTTGTCCAGGTTGCCGGCGAAGGGCCCGGGCGGAACGGCGTTGTAGCGGCCCGGCTCGGCGCGCGCGACGCCGAGTGTTCCGGGAAACGGCCGCAGCGGAATCTCGAGGCCGGGTGCGAACTCCGCGATCTTGCGGTCGGCATCGAGATAGAAATACTTGACCTGGCCTTCCGGAAATTCCTTCGGAAATTGCCCGAACATCCCCGGCACGTTGAAATTCGCAGCCCACGACCGCGGCACGATTTTCTGGATCCTGATCCGCAGCGTATCGCCCGGCTCGGCACTTTTGACGAAGATCGGCCCCGTCAGCGACATCGGACCGCGCCCCGGCCAATCGGTACGCAGTTTCTTCAACTCCTCGATCGTGGTACCCGGCCAGAGCCGGCCGTGGGAATGCGACATGGTTTCCACCACGACGGTGTCGCCGGAATCGATGACGAGGCGCGGCAGTTCGGCATTGTCGAACCATCCCCACTGCGTCGTCTCCATCGTCGCCGGCAGCACGTAGACGTGGCCCGGATATCTGGAGGCGGGAACGGCCATCAGCTTCTGCGCGCCCGAAATCGCCGATGCAGGCTGCTGTGCCGATGTGTCGTCAAAGGCAAGCGCCATGACGGAAAGGATGGTCGCCAAAGCCAATCTTGATCGCCGCATTATCCCTCCCTTGCGCCAAATGATTGCGGATACGTCAAGCCATGCAGTCTGGCACAAAAACGCAGCGCGGGCACCGTCGGCATGCGTTGGCCCGATCCGGATTCGGCCGCGCAGGAAAATGCGCCACCTCGCGCCGCGTCCCGGCGCGCGCCGGTTTTCGGCGCCTTAGCGGCGTCATTGCGGCACGCCACCGTCCGATTCAAATTTTCGTCTCAATTTTGCCGGCCGACTCACTTCAGTCTGCAAGAACATAAAGGCGCGGCCCCGAGCGCTTCGCTCGCGACCGCCGCCACGCCCCGCCATTCGATCAAGGACATGCGAGCAGATCGTCATGGGTGCAATTGCGCGGCCAACACGTCAGCCGGTTCGCATGCGAGGGCGCTCCTACGTCGCGTTCGTGTTTTGCCCGGTGGTTCCGATTCTCGGCTGGCTCGGGGAAATCGACGCAACGCTCAGGTCATCGCCCGGTTTTTTCGCCGGCAAGCCGGTGGTACTCGATCTCTCGGCGGTGGATCTCAGCTCGATGGCGATTGCGCAACTGGTCGCAAGCCTTGAACAACGCAACATACGTATCCTCGGCATCGAGGGCGTAGATCCCGCGCGCCTTGGCGCCGATTTGCCACCTTTGCTCACGGGCGGGCGTCACTGCGCGATTCCGCTCAATCAAGCGAAGAAGAACGAGACAAAACCGAAACCCGCCTCGCTGCTGCTCGATGGCCAGGTACGGTCCGGCCAGTCGATCGTGTTTCCCGATGGCGACGTAACGGTCGTGGGTTCGGTCAGTTCCGGCGCCGAAATCGTCGCCGGCGGCTCCATCCATATCTACGGAACGCTCCGCGGCCGCGCCATGGCGGGCATCAACGGCAACTCGGCCGCCCGCATCTACTGCCATAAAATCGAGGCAGAGCTTTTGGCCATCGACGGATATTATCGAACTGCTGAAGAGATCGACGCCGCCTTGTGCGACCGGCCGATGCAGGTCTGGCTGCAAGGCGACGTTGTGCAGATTGCACCGCTGAGTTGATTGGTTTGGGGAGAGAACAATGGCCAAAGTCCTGGTGGTGACGTCTGGAAAAGGCGGCGTCGGAAAGACGACGTCTACTGCCGCGCTTGGGGCCACACTCGCGCAAATGGGAGAAAAGGTCGTCGTAATCGACTTCGACGTCGGCCTGCGCAATCTCGACCTCGTTCTCGGAGCCGAACGGCGGGTGGTGTTCGACTTCATCAATGTGGTGCAGGGCATCGCAAACCTTTCGCAGGCTCTCATCCGCGACAAGCGTCTGGAGAATTTGTGGCTGCTTCCCGCTTCCCAGACCAGGGACAAGGATGCGCTGACCGAAGAAGGCGTCAGCAAGATCATCGCGGAACTGCGAACGAAGTTTGACTGGATTCTCTGCGACAGTCCGGCGGGCATCGAACGCGGCGCGACGCTTGCGATGCGCTTTGCCGACGAGGCGGTCATCGTGACCAATCCCGAGGTGTCTTCGGTACGGGACTCCGACCGGATCATCGGAATGCTCGATTCGAAAACCGTGAAGGCCGAACAGGGCGAACAGGTGAGAAAGCACCTTTTGATTACCCGCTTCGACACCGCGCGCGCCGCGCGGGGGGAAATGCTTTCGATCGACGATGTTCTCGAGATCCTCGCTACCCCCTTGATTGGCATAATTCCCGAGAGCCGGGACGTTTTGCGCGCGTCGAACGTCGGATCCCCCGTTACGTTGAACGACGCCACCAGCGCGCCGGCCCGCGCCTATACCGATGCGGCACGCCGTCTGATGGGCGAGACCATTCCGATGATGGTGCCCGTGGCGCGCAAAGGCCTGATGGATCGATTGCTTGGACGGAGGGCAGCATGATCAACCTGCCATGGCTGTTCGGCGGCCGCACTGCGTCCGCGCCTGTCGCACGGGAACGGTTGCAGATTCTGCTGGCGCATGAGCGTGGATCACGCGGTCAGGCTGATTTGCTGGAATTGCTCCGGACCGAGATCCTGGCCGCGGTCTCCCGTCACATCACGCTCGATCCGGAAAAGGTCAACGTCAGAATGGACCGGGGCAACCATGTATCGACGCTTGAAGTCGATATCGAGGTGCCCAACGCCGCGGATAGATGGGCTGCGGCCGCTTCCTGACGCAGCGAACGCCTGCCGGTCACCGCGAGCCAACGGGGTCGCGCGAATTGGCGCTTGCCCCATGTTGATCGCTCCGTAACAAATTTTTGATAACAGTCTCGCTGAGCCGACATTTGAAGCGCGCCAACCGGTCGCGCCTGGATTGTGCGCGTCATGCTTAACAAAGCGATCACAAAATGACCATTGAACAACGGCCCGCGTGAACCGGGCGTCGCTTTCGACCTGCGCTGGCGCCGATCGGGCAAATCGTGCCGTAATTTTACGCAACGACCGCAGGAAGCAGCCGAGGACGCGGCTGCCGCCAGCTCGTTGAGCTAAAGGAGCGCCGTTCCCGCCCCGCGAAGACAAGCGGTCGCAGACGGCGCCCGACCTTGGTCGCGTGATTTCGTTAACCCTTGGAAACTACCTTGTGCGCGACAAAAGCCTTCAATTCACGGGGTCGCCGCCATCATGCTTGAGCCGAAGAAACCGGTCACGAACCGGAAATTCGAGAGCGGCTCGCCCCATATCCTCGCGACCTGGGGCATCGTCGGATTTATTGCGGCTGCCTGCGCCATTCTGATCGGACTGGAAAGCTTTCGCATCGTCAATCAGCGTTCGGAGATGCTGGCAAACAGCCGAATGGACACGGCCAACATCACCAAGTCGCTTATCCAGCATGCCGAGCTGACCTTTCGCACGGCGGATGCGATCCTGATCGGCGTGGTTGAGCGGCTCGAGCATGAGACGATCGATCTCCAGACGCGCCAGCAGTTGAAATCCTGGTTCCTCCGGGAGGTCCGCCATTCCTCCCAGTTCGTCAGCTTTGCCGTCATTGACAGCGAAGGCGCGCTGATCGTCGATTTGTTCGCCGCCAAGGAGCCCGTCAACTTCCTCGACCGCGAATGCTTCGTTTTCCAACGCACCCATGACGAGGACGCGCTGCATATCGGCAGACCTGTCCGCGGCGGTTTTGCCGACGGCTGGCTCATTCCGGTGACGCGCCGGTTCAACAAGCCGGATGGTACATTCGGCGGGGTTGTCGTTGCGGCGATCAACCCGCAATATTTTCAGGACCTCTACGATCGGCTTGATCTCGGAGCAAACAGCGCCGTCATTCTCGCATCATTGAACGGACCGCTGCTCGTACGGCGGCCCTATGTCGAGGCCAATGTCGGCCGCGACATGTCGCCGAGTGCCGTATTTACGCGGTTGAAAGATGCGCCTTCGGGGAGCCTCGAAATGAACGCCTCGACCGACGGGGTCAGGCGGCTGAACAGTTACGAACGGGGCCACACCTATCCCATCGTCGTCGCCGTCGCGCAGGACATGACTGAAGTGCTGGCGCCGTGGAAGAGAAACGCGATGCGTCGCCTGGTCGAAGTCGCCGCGATGACGGGCTTCATCCTGCTCATGGGCCTGTTCGTCTGGCGTGCGACGAGGCGGCTGGCCACCAGTTCCGTCAAGCTTCGTGAAACCAACGCGCGTTTCGACGCTGCACTCGCCAACATGTCGACCGGGATCAGCATGTTCGACGGCGACGGCAGGCTGATGGTCTGGAATGACGGCTACATCGAACTCTACGGAATGTCCCGCGAAGTCGTCATACGCGGCGCTCACATCAACACGATCGTCGCGCACCGCAAACAGGTCGGCAATCTGGACCTCGAGGTCGAGGCCTATGTCGGCGAATTCCGGCAGGAACTGCTGGACGCCGGAAAAAATACAAACATTACACGGCTCGGCGACGGTCGAATGGTCTCGGTGGCAAACACGGCCATTGTCGGCGGCGGCTGGGTGGCGATCCACGAGGACATCACCGAGCGCGTCCGCCACGAGGAAGCTCTGTTTCAGCAAGCCACCGAACTTGCGCGCACCAACCTGCGATTCAACGCAGCTCTGGGTAACATGACGCAGGGATTGTGCATGTTCGACGAACACAGGCGGCTTGTGGTCTGGAACGATCGCTATGCAGAGATATACCAGGTGCCGGCGGACCTTCTCAAGGTTGGGACATCGTACGAAACCATTGTCACCGATCGCATCACGCGCGGTATCGTAAAGGGCGAGACCGGCCCGCTCACTCTCAAGGCCAGGGTCCTCGAAATGATCGAACTGGCGCCCGACTCCAACCGGGTCGACGAGCTTGCGGATGGGCGGTTCGTGCAGCTTTCGCGCCAACCGATGGAAGGCGGCGGTTGGCTCTCCATCATCGAGGACATCACCGAGCGCCGGCGCGCCGAAGCCGAGATCGTTCACCTGGCACGGCATGATGCTCTGACCGGGCTCGCCAATCGCGCCGAATTCAACGAGAAGCTCGATGCGGCCAGCAAACGGTTGAAGCGGAGCGGCGGCACCGTAACCGTCATGATGCTCGATCTCGACAGCTTCAAGGCCGTGAACGATACGCTGGGTCACCCGGCGGGCGACAAGCTGCTGGTCGAGGTTGGCCGTCGCCTGCAAGCCACGCTCCGTGAGACCGACGTGCTGGCGCGCCTTGGCGGTGACGAGTTTGCCATCATACAGGAGGACGCCGCCAACCAGCACGAGGGCGCGATCGCGCTTGCACTGCGGATCATCCACGCCATCTCCGAGCCGTTCGATCTCGATGGCCACGAGGCCAGCATCGGCACCAGCATCGGTATCGCGCTCGCGCCGGAAAATGGCGTCGAGCCCGAAGCGCTTCTCAAGAGCGCCGACCTCGCGCTGTACGACGCAAAGGCCAACGGCCGCAACGATTTCCGCATCTACCACTCCAGAATGCTGGAAATTGCCCATTCGCAGCTATCGGCCGAGGTGGAGCTTCGCGATGCCATCGCCCGTGAACAATTCCAACTGCACTACCAGCCGATAGTGGACGTCAAAACCCGGCGCCTCTGCGGCGTCGAGGCGCTCGTCCGCTGGCGCCATCCGACCCGCGGCCTGATCTTCCCGGACCATTTCATTCCGCTTGCCGAATTGACCGGCCTGATCGTGCCGCTCGGAGACTGGATCCTGCAGCGGGCCTGCTCGGACGCAGCGTCACTGCCTGCGCATGTCAAGCTGGCCATCAATATTTCGCCGGTCCAATTCAAGAAGGGCAACCTCTTCGACGTCATACTTTGCTCGCTGGTCGAGAGCGGACTGTCGCCGGAACGGCTGGAGCTCGAGATCACCGAGAGCTCGCTGCTGGAGAATCAGGAAGCGCATCTGGCGACCATTCGCCAGCTCAAGAATCTCGGGATATCGATGGCGCTCGACGACTTCGGCACGGGATATTCTTCCGTGACTTACCTTACGAGGTTTCCGTTCGACAAGATCAAGATCGACCGGACTTTCACGCAAGGAATTTTCAGCCGCCGCGAAAGCGTGGCCGTCGTCTCCTCCGTGCTCGCACTGGCTCAGGGCCTCGGCACGCTGACGACGGTCGAGGGAATCGAGACCGAGCAGCAGTTCGAATATATGCGCCAGGCAGGGGTGGACCTGGCGCAGGGCTACCTGTTCGGCCGGCCCGTGCCCCTGGCTCAACTCGACCTCAACCGCGCGGCATTCCTGCCGGGGATGGTCGCATAACCCAATGCGCGAGAAGCCGCTTTCCCCATTGCCAGCCGGAAAATGACAATGACCGCTCAGACCAACCTCATTGACGAGCTTGAAGACGTTCTCGCCAGCAAGTTTGTCGCACGGCGCGCCGAGATCTTGCGGAAGGTGACCGATCTTTTTGTCCTCGGTTCCGGCCAGTTCTCCGAGGATCAAATCGAGCTGTTCGACAACGTGATGGGCACGCTTCTGGGACATATCGAATTCGCCGCCCGCGCACAATTCGGCAGCCGCATTGCCCGGCTTGCCGATGCGCCCCCCAAAGTCGTACGCGTGCTGGCCGCCGACGACGCCATCGAGGTCGCAGGACCCCTGCTGACGCACTGCGAGCGGCTTGACGAGACGACGCTGATCGAAAGCGCCAGGACCAAGAGCCAGGACCATCTGCTTGCCATATCTACCCGAAAGGTGCTGGTGGAAGCGGTGACGGATGTCCTGGTGGAGCGCGGAAACAAACCGGTCATCGCCAGCACCGCGCGCAATGGCGGCGCACGCTTCTCGGATTTCGGGGTAACGACGCTGATCGACAAGGCCCGCGATGACGGCGACCTCGCGCTGTGCGTCTGGGCCCGGCCCGACATTCCCAGGCAAAACCTCGTCAAGCTGTTCGTCGATGCATCCGAGTCTGTCAAAAACCAGCTCGTCGAAGCCGACCCCCGGCGTGCCGAGCTGATCAAGTCCATGGTCGCCAAGGCGACCGACGAGATACAAACCAAGGCGCGCGCCGGTTCGAACGACTTCGCGCAGGCGCTCGACCATGTCAGCCAGCTTCACGCCGCCGGGAAGTTGGGCGAAACACAATTGGTGGGATTCGCCAACGAAGGAAGCTTCGACAAGGTGGTCGCCGCGCTCGCGCTGATGTGCGATTTGCCGATCGGCGTGGTCGAAAGGGCGTTCGTGCAGAACCAGACCGAACAGATTATCGTGCTGGCAAGGGCAATCGACATCTCCTGGGTCACCACCGTCACCCTTCTGTTGCTGCACGCCGGCACCAACGGCAGCTCCCGCCAGCAGCTCGATCGATGCTTCACCGACTTCTCGCGGTTGCAGCCCAAGACCGCGCAAACGGCGCTGCGGTTCTATCGCATGCGAGACAAGGCGAACCGGTAGCGTCATTGCACCAACGGGCTCCTCGCAATGACGAGGTCCGGTTCGTCCCGTCATTGCGAGCGAAGCGAAGCAATCCATGTCAAAACCGGACAAGGTGTCGGATGGATTGCTTCGTCGCTGACGCTCCTCGCAATGACGAGGTCCGGTCCGGTTCGTCCCGTCACTGCGAGCGAAGCGAAGCAATCCATGTCAAAGCCGGACAAGGTGTCGGATGGATTGCTTCGTCGCTGACGCTCCTCGCAATGACGGCAGCAGGTCGAGGTTTACCTCACTTCAATTCACCCGCCGCACTGCGAGCGCGGGCCTGGTCGCGCCGTCGAGCCCCGTGAGCACCAGGATCGTCAGCAGCGCGCTTTGCGGCCCCAGATAGGCCTCCACCGGCTTGTACCATTCGTTGCGCGAATGCCAGTTGCCGCCCTCGCCGCCGCCGCCGATGGTGACCGCCGGGATTCCCAGCGACATCGCCAGATTCGAGTCCGTGCTCGAACCCGCAAATATCACGCGCGGGCCACGGGCAATCGCCGCAACCGCGCGCTGGGTGGCCTGCACGATGGGTGCATCAAGCGCGACTATCCCGGCGGGCCGGTCGCCGATCAATTTTATCTCGACCGAGAGCTTGTCGGATTTCCAACGCGCATTTTCCTCGACCGCTGCCTGTTTGACGAGATCGAGCAGGCGAGCCTCGAGCTTGAGCAATTCCTCTGTCGAATTCGAGCGCATATCGACCGTCATTTTTGCTTCAGCGGCGATGGCATTGACGGACGTGCCGCCGTTCACGGTGCCGACCGTAAAGGTGGTCTTGGGATCGGAGGGTGTCTGCAAATCCGAAATCCTTGCTATCGCCCGGCCCATGGCATGGATCGCGCTCGGCAGACCGAATTCCTGAAAACTGTGACCGCCGGGACCCTTGAAGATCATCTCGTAACGGTGGCTGCCGGTTGCCTGGTTGACGACGCGTGCGACGCCAAGTCCGTCGATCGAAATGAAGCCGTCGATATCCGTGTGGTCGCGAAACAGCGCCTTGACGCCCCTGAGATTGCCGAGTTCTTCCTCGCCGACGGTGCCGACGAGCATCAGGTCGCCGACGGTTGTGATGGCGTTGGCGTTAAGCGACTTGATCAGCGACAATAGCGCGGCTAGACCGCGGGAGTTGTCGCCGATACCGGGCGCAAGAATCACGCCGTCCTTTTCCTTGACGGTTACGTCTGTGCCCTCGGGAAACACCGTGTCGAGGTGTGCCGAGACCACGAGTTTCGGTCTTCCCCCACCGCTGCCCTTGCGCAGCGCGATGACGTTGCCTTCGGCATCGATGGAGGCCTCCTTGAAGCCAAGTTCGACAAACCGCTTGAGGACATATTCGGCTCGCCGGTTTTCCTTGTAGGGCGGCGCCGGAATTTCGGTGATGCGCTTTTGCTCGGCGAGAGCGGCCTCGTCGTCGGCCTTGATGTCTTCGAGCGCCTTGATCGCCTTCCCATTCGCAAGGATCGCTTCAGACGCAGCCTCGACCGCCGATCCCGCGCTTGCCGCCTGCGCGGCCGCAGGCTCCGCCGACCACGACAGCGCCAGAGCGGCCACGAATAACGATTGTTTGAGCATCTTCATCCGCTGCTTCGCCCCTTTCCTCACCCTGTGCCCGCGCCCGCTCTCAAACCTGCATCCTTCAGTCGCCGCGAAAACCACTGCGACAATCTCTGGTCGAGCAAGCCAGCCACATACACCTCAGAGCTAACGCTGTTCTTTTCCAGTGTCAAAAGCACCCCTGTTGCGTAGGCGAACCAGAGATGCGGATCTGTCAGCGCCCGCAGCTTCTGCCGGTCGTGCTCCTCCGGTTGATGGTTCGATGCCTTCCTGACCTCGATTGCGAGCAGGTTGTTGGGGACTTCGCGCTGATGCACGACGACGTCGGGATAGATCGACTTGTCGAGATGGTCGTCGGTCGAGACGATCGATCCATGCGGAAGCTGCATCGTGCGGGCGCCCAGCCGGTCGTAGCCGCAGTCCACGTTCCAGTCGGGGAACTGCTTCTCCAGATACACCGCCAGGCGGTGCGTCAGCGTGCGCTCGCCGAGATCGTGCTCGAACAGGAAGGTCTCGCTTGCGTAAAACTCGGTCAAGCCGGCAACGACCTTGTCCAGGGCGGCTTGCATCTGTGGACCGAACGGCACTAGCTGTCATTGCGAGCCAACGGGTCCGCGCAAAAGCGCGGCCCGATGACAGGCTCCGCGAAGCAATCCAGAGCCAGGCAATCCGGAGCGAGGCCCAAGGCTGGATTGCTTCGTCGCGGAGCCTGTCATCGGGCCGGCCGAAGGCCGGACCCGTTGGCTCCTCGCAACGACGACCTGTTCTTTCATGGATTGCTCTCCGCCTTCACATCTGCACTTCGATCAGCCGCGGACCGCGCTCCGGTATCGCCTCGGAGAGCGCGGCCACGAATTCCTCGGCCGTCGAGACCGCGCGCCCCGCAACCCCCATGCCTTTGGCGAGCGCAACCCAGTCGAGCGTCGGACGATCGATCTTGAGCATGTCGAGCGCGCGCTGTCCCGGTTCGCCGGCGCCCACGCCGTCGAATTCGCCGCGCAGGATCTGGTAGATGCGGTTGGCGAAGACGATCGTGGTGACGTTCAGTCCTTCACGAGCCTGTGTCCATAGAGACTGCAGGGTATACATCGCGCTACCGTCACCGACCATGCAGATCACCTTGCGGTCGGGACACGCGAGCGCCGCACCGGTGGCAACCGGCGTGGAAAACCCGATCGAGCCGCCCATGTTCTGCAGCCAGTCGTGCGGAGCGGCGGCGGCGGTCGGCGGAAAGAAGCCGCGTCCCGTGGTAATGGATTCGTCGACGACGATGGCATTTTCCGGGATCGCCATGGCGATCGCCATGGCGATCGAAGGATAGGTCAGCGCCCCGGTCGGCTTTGCGAGTTCGACCGTTGCCTGCGGCTTCGCATCGGAAGGCTTTGCGACGAGCGCCGAGGCCAGTGCCTCGAGCGCTGCGACGGAATTTTCGCCAACCGAAGTCATGCGATGGACCTCGCAGCCCTGCGGCTTCAACAGGCTGGGCTTGTTCGGGTAGGCGAAAAATGCCACGGGATCGTTGGCTTCGACCAGAATGATGTTCTTGAAATCCTTCAGAATCGGCAGCGCCAGTTCGATCACGTAGGGAATCCGGTCGATCGCAAGCCGGCCGCGGCCCCGCGCCATCCGCGGATTATAGGTCTGGCCCATCACCTTGCAGCCGGACTTGCCGGCGATCTGCGCCGCAAGCGCCAGGCCCCGCTCCGTCAATGCGCTGCCTGTCATCAACAGCAGCGTCGGCGCGCCGCTGCGCAGCACCTTCGCCGCATTCTCAACCGCTTGCGGGGAATAGCTGGCGCGCTGGGATTCGCCTTGCACCTGTTCGATACCGTCGGCTTCGTTCCAGGCGGTATCGGCGGGCAGGATCAGGGTAGCGATCTGGCGATTCCGCGCGGCCGCGATTGCTGCGGCGCCGTCTCTTGCAACCGATTTTGCGTCCGGTGAGGTCCGCACCCAGGCCGACATCGGCCGCGCCAGGCCTTCGATATCGGAGGTCAGCGGCGCGTTATAGCCGATGTGATAGACCGCATGCTGGCCGACAATGTTGACAATGCCGGAATTGGCCTTTTTCGCGTTGTGCAGATTGGCAAGGCCATTGGCAAGACCAGGACCGAGATGCAACAACGTGGAGGCCGGCTTGCCCTTCATGCGGAAATAGCCGTCGGCCGCGCCAGTGACGACCCCCTCGAACAGTCCGAGCACGCAGCGCATACCCTCGACCCGGTCAAGAGCGGCAACGAAATGCATTTCGGAGGTGCCCGGATTGGCGAAGCAAACGTTGACACCGCCCGCTACCAGGGTCCGCACCAGACTTTCCGCACCATTCATCGTTCCGCTCCCGCTGCTGCGCCTTTTTCATAAAAACGTACCGAAGATCAATCATTACTTGCACGGTAATGCAATGCTGCGATCGCCGCCAACCGGTGGCGTTTTTAACCGACCCGTCTGAATCCTGCGCAACTCATCTTGCGAAAAGCCGCCAGTTATGGCCTGAATTATGCGGAGGGCTGGGTCGATTTTATTGTGAGGCGCGTGATGACCCGGATATTTGCTTTATTGACACTCGCGGTGGCGTTGCTGGCGGGCGCTTATCCAGCGCAAGCGCAAAGCAATGACGACTTTTTCAATCTCTTGGGACGCAGCCGCTCCCAGTACGGGAACCCCAACGCCTATCAAGGTGGCTCCTATTATCAGCGCGGGAGCTACTATCAGGGCGGCTCCTACTACCAGGGGGGCGGCTACTACCAGGGCGGCCCCAGCTATTACGGCGCGGGCTCGGGACCAATCCCGCGCGAACTCGTGAGCGCCCCGGGCCGATTTGCGCCGGGCACCATCTATATCAGCACGACCGAGCGGCGGCTTTACCTGATCCTCGGCAACGGCGAGGCGCTACGTTACGGCATCGGCGTCGGCCGTGACGGTTTCGGCTGGTCGGGGAGCCACCGCATCACGGCGAAAAAGGAATGGCCGGGCTGGACGCCGCCAAGGGAAATGCGGGCACGGCGGCCCGACCTTCCGGCCTATCTGCCCGGCGGCATCGAAAATCCGCTGGGTGCACGCGCGATGTACCTGGGTTCGACGCTCTATCGCATCCACGGCTCCAACGAGCCTGAGACGATCGGGCACGCGGTATCGTCCGGCTGCATCCGCATGACCAACGAGGACGTTGTCGATCTCTATAATCGCGTCCATGTCGGAACGATGGTGATGGTGCGGTAGCTGGCTCGATCCGGCTGCAGAATGGTATCAACCCGCTCATTGGAATTGAAAGCCGACCGCCGACCGCTCTGCAGTCAGTTACCCGACTTGCAGACCCCCTTGAGCGCCGTCCATTCCGACGCCGCAAACAACCAAAACACCATGCAGTTAGATCGACTTTTAGGCAGATTTTTCGAACAGCTCCCGTCCGATCAACATGCGCCGGATCTCGCTGGTGCCGGCGCCGATCTCATAGAGCTTGGCGTCGCGCAACAGGCGCCCGGTCGGATAGTCGTTGATATAGCCGTTGCCGCCCAATAACTGGATCGCGTCGAGCGCGCACTGCGTCGCCTTCTCGGAGGCATAGAGAATGGCGCCCGCCGCATCCTCCCGCGTGGTCTCGCCGCGGTCGCATGCCTTGGCCACCGCGTATACATAGGCGCGCGACGCATTCATGGTGGTGTACATGTCGGCGATCTTGCCCTGCACGAGCTGGAAGTTGCCGATCGGCTCGCCGAACTGCTTGCGCTCGTGCACATAGGGCATCACGACGTCCATGCAGGCCTGCATGATGCCGAGAGGACCGGCCGCCAGCACCGCGCGTTCATAATCAAGGCCCGACATCAGCACATTGACGCCGCGGCCGACGTCGCCGAGCACGTTTTCTTCCGGCACTTCGCAATCCTCGAACACAAGTTCCGCGGTGTCGGAGCCGCGCATGCCGAGCTTGTCGAGCTTTTGCGCCGTGGAGAAACCCTTCATGCCCTTTTCGATGATGAAGGCCGTGATGCCGCGCGGTCCCGCCGCCGGATCGGTCTTGGCGTAGACCACGAGCGTTTCCGCGACAGGACCGTTGGTGATCCACATCTTGGCGCCATTGAGAATATAGCGATCGCCTTTTTTCTCGGCGCGGGTCGTCATCGATACCACGTCGGAACCGGCGCCGGGCTCGGACATGGCCAGCGCACCAACGTCTTCTCCGGAGATCAGCCCGGGCAGGTATTTCCTCTTCTGCGGGGCATTGCCGTTGCGCCGGATCTGATTCACGCACAGGTTGGAATGCGCGCCATAGGACAGGCCGACCGCGGCGGAAGCGCGTGAGATCTCCTCCATCGCAACGCAATGTTCGAGATAGCCGAGGCCCGAGCCGCCAAACTCCTCCTCGACGGTAATTCCGTGCAGGCCCAGCGCGCCGAGCCTGGGCCACAGATCCCTTGGAAACTGGTTACTTCTATCGATCTCGGCGGCGCGCGGCGCGATTTCATCCATCGAGAAATCACGGACGGTCTCCCGCAGCGCGTCCGCGGTTTCGCCGAGATCGAAATTGAAATTCCGATACGCGTTGGGAATCATGGCGGGCGACCTCCGTGCAGGGAATTTGCGGGCTTTTGCGCACAGCCTTATTCCTTGCCGATCAGCTTGTCACGAGGCGCAAGGCCTGAGAAGAGGCATTCCGGGTGCCGGTGGCGGCCGCCTGATTGCCGTGATGCGTCAAAACTCGCTCTTGCTCTCGCGCGTGCAAGGGGATGTAATTCGACTGACGGATCACCCTTCGGACGAGAACCACGGAGGGGTTTACAGGGAGTGGCCGACCCAAGCGCGAGCATCGCGTTTGTTCGACAATCCCCGCAAGTGGCCGCGCGCGAATGCGAAGGTTGCGCCTCATATCATGTGCCTGGGATTGATCGACCATGAACATCCAGACCGCCTTCAAAGCCAATCGGGAAGAGCTTCAGCGCGCCGCGCGGGAGGCCGCCTATTCCATGCCGCTCAGGGATTTCCACCCCGGCGCGCCGCAACTGTTTCGCAGCGATACGCTGTGGCCGTATTTCGAGCGGCTGCGCAAGGAAGAGCCGGTGCATTACTGCACCAACTCGCCGATCGAGCCTTACTGGTCGGTCACCAGGTACAACGACATCATGCATGTCGACACCAATCACGGCCTCTTCTCTTCCAACGTCTCGCTGGGCGGTATCTCGATCCGGGACGTGCCGCCGGGCTATGACTGGCCGAGTTTCATCGCCATGGACCAGCCGCAGCACTCCGCGCAGCGCAAGACCGTGCAGCCGATGTTCACGCCGACGCATCTGGACGAGCTCGCGATCCTGATCCGCAAGCGAACCTGCACGGTGCTCGATTCGCTCCCCCGCAACGAGACCTTCAATTTTGTCGATCTGGTGTCGATCGAACTGACCACGCAAATGCTGGCTACGCTGTTCGACTTCCCGTTCGAGGAGCGACGCAAGCTGACCCGCTGGTCCGACGTTTCGACCGCGCTGCCCAAGAGCGGCGTCGTCGAATCGGCGGAGCAGCGCCGCGCCGAGATGGACGAGTGTGCGGCCTATTTCACCAGGCTCTGGAACGAGCGTGTCAACGCCGAGCCGCGAAACGATCTGATTTCGATGATGGCGCATAATGACGCCACCCGTTACATGGACGGCGACAATCTGATGGGAAATATCGTGCTCCTGATCGTTGGCGGCAACGACACAACCCGCAACACCATGAGCGGATCGGTGCTGGCGCTGAACGAACATCCCGAGCAATATCAGAAGCTGCGCGACAATCCTGCGCTGATCGATACCATGGTGCCGGAAGTCATCCGCTGGCAGACGCCCTTGGCGCATATGCGCCGCACGGCGCTGGTCGACACCGAACTTGGCGGCAAGAAAATCCGCAAGGGCGATCGCGTGGTGATGTGGTACGTGTCCGGCAACCGCGACGAGGAAGTCATCGAACGGCCCAACGAATTCATCATCGACCGCGCCCGGCCCCGTATCCACCTGTCGTTCGGTTTCGGCATCCACCGCTGCGTCGGCATGCGGCTTGCCGAACTGCAATTGCGGATCGTCTGGGAGGAAATCCTCAAGCGCTTCGAGCGGATCGAGGTGGTCGGCGAGCCGAAGCGGGTCTATTCAAGTTTCGTGCGCGGCATCGAGTCGTTGCCGGTGCGCATTCCAGCCTGATGGTGGGCACGCTTGCGCTTTGCCCACCCTACGTGCTGAGATCGTAGGGTGGGCAAAGGCGCATTTGCGCCGTGCCCGCCATTTCCGCATACCTTAAACTGCCAGCCGAGTTCTAATGACCGCCAGCGACCACGCCGAACACGACGATCATGCCGACATCCGCGATGCAGTCGCAAAGCTCTGCGCCCAGTTCCCCGGCGAATATTGGCGCAAGCTCGACCGCGAGATGGCCTACCCGAAGGCCTTCGTCGATGCGCTGACGGAGGCCGGCTACCTCTCGGTGCTGATCCCCGAAGAATACGGCGGCGCCGGGCTGAAGCTCTCCGCTGCTGCCGCGATCCTGGAAGAGATACAGCGGGCCGGATGCAATGGCGGCGGCTGCCACGCCCAGATGTACACCATGGGCACGCTGTTGCGGCACGGCAGCGACGAGCAGAAGGCGAAATGGTTGCCGAAGATCGCAAGCGGCGAGTTGCGGCTGCAGGCCTTCGGCGTTACCGAACCGACCAGCGGGACCGACACCTCGTCGCTGAAGACCTTCGCCCGCCGCGAAGGCAACGACAGCTATATCGTCAACGGCCAGAAGATCTGGACCAGCCGCGCCGAATATTCCGACCTGATGATCCTTCTCGCGCGCACCACGCCCAAGGAACAGGTCAAGAAACGCACCGATGGCCTGTCGGTCTTCATCGTGGACATGAAGGCTGCGAAGGGCAACGGGCTCTCGATCAGTCCGATCCGCACCATGATGAACCACTCCACAACGGAGGTGTTCTTCACCGATCTGAGGGTGCCATCGGAAAATCTTATAGGCGAGGAAGGTAAAGGCTTTCGCTATATCCTTTCGGGCATGAACGCCGAACGGATCCTGATCGCGGCCGAGTGCATCGGCGATGCCAAATGGTTCATCGACAAGGCAGCCAATTATGCCAGGGAACGCGCGGTATTCGGCCGTCCGATCGGCCAGAATCAGGGCGTTCAGTTTCCGATTGCAAAAGCTTACGCCGCGATGCGCGCGGCCGAACTGATGGTGAAGGAGGCAACCCGGAAATACGAGGCGGGACTCGATTGCGGCGCCGAGGCCAATATGGCAAAGATGCTGGCCGCCGACGCTTCCTGGGAAGCCGCGAACGCTTGCGTTCAGACCCACGGCGGTTTCGGCTTTGCGGAGGAATATGACGTTGAACGCAAGTTTCGCGAGACCAGGCTCTACCAGGTTGCGCCGATTTCGACCAACCTCGTTCTGTCCTTTATCGCCGAGCACGTGCTGGGTATGCCGCGCTCCTATTGAGACCTTGAAAAGATGCTGCCGCTCGAGGGAATAACCGTCGTCGCCGTCGAACAGGCCGTCGCTGCGCCGTTCTGCAGCTCGCGCCTGGC
Organism: uncultured Alphaproteobacteria bacterium; assembly: GCA_963721935.1. Lineage (GTDB taxonomy): Bacteria > Pseudomonadota > Alphaproteobacteria > Rhizobiales > Xanthobacteraceae > Bradyrhizobium. Next base: position 38,909 of record CAVRMY010000059.1, on the reverse strand, counting down.
GGACGCAGGCGCCCATGTCATCAAGGTGGAACGGCCGGAAGGCGATTTCGCCCGCGACTATGACAGAGCCGCAAAGGGGCAGAGCAGCTATTTCGTGTGGCTCAATCGCGGCAAGGACTCCGAGGTCATCGATCTGGCCACCAGCGAAGGCCGCAGTCACCTTGAGAAGCTGATCGCAGGCTGCGACGTGCTTTTGCAAAATCTGAAACCCGGTTCGATGGACAAGCTTGGCTTCTCGCTGGAGCGTCTGAAAAAGGATTATCCGGCGCTGATCTCCTGCACCATATCCGGCTATGGCGACGAAGGACCTTATGCGGACCGCAAGGCCTACGATCTCCTGATCCAGGCCGAAAGCGGACTGGCCTCGATCACCGGCGGGGCGGACGGCCCGTCCCGGGTAGGTCTTTCGATCGTCGACATCGCCACCGGCGCGACCGCGCACGCAGCGATCCTGGAAGCATTGATCGCGCGCGCAAGGAGCGGCGAGGGTGCGGACATTCGCATTTCGATGTTCGATGTGATGGCCGACTGGCTGAGCGTGCCTCTGCTCAATTTCGAAGCAGGTCAACCGCCGCAGCGCATTGGGCTGGCCCATCCCTCGATCGCGCCGTATGGCGTGTTTCGTTCCAAGGACGGCAAGGACATCCTTATTTCGATCCAGAGCGAACGCGAATGGAAGAAACTGTGCGCGGACGTTCTCGGCAAGCCCGACCTTCCCGGCGATCCGCGATTTGCCAACATGGTCGAGCGGGTTCGTAACCGAAACCTCACCGACACCATCGTTGGCGATGCTTTCGCCAGCATGACGCGTGAGCAATTGTTGAAACGTCTGTCGGGCGCCGACATTGCCTTCGCCGAGGTCAACTCCATGGCCGATCTCGCCGTTCACCCGCATCTGCGCCGCATCGAGGTGGACACTCCGAAGGGGCCGGTGACCTATCCGGCGCCGGCGGCCATCGTGGTCGGCGAGCCGCGCCATTATGGCGCCGTGCCCGCCATCGGCGAGCGCCGCGTGGCGGCCGCCGGCACAAGTTCCATGCGGATCAAATCGTGATGACCGAAAAGCTCGACCTCGATCACCTGCGGCAATGGATCGGCCGCAGCACGCAAGTCTCCGACACCGTGACCGCGCAATTGACGAAGGGCCTGCGCGCTACCCTGTTTCTCGAGATCGGCGAACCGAAGGTGGGCGATGCCGCGCCGATCACCGTGCATTGGTGCCTGGGGCAGCCGGTTGTAGCGATGTCCGAACTGGGCCCCGACGGGCACCCGGCGCGCGGCGGCTTCCTGCCGCCGGTGCCCCTGCCGCGGCGGATGTGGGCCGGCGGGGAGCTTGAATTCGTCGGTGCGTTGCGCGTTGGCGACGAGGTGACGCGAACCTCGCGCATTGCCGACGTGACGCTGAAAACCGGCTCTACCGGTACGTTATGCTTTGTCGCCGTGGATCACCTGATCGCCACCTCGCGTGGAGCTGCGATCCGCGAGCGGCAGGATATCGTGTACAGGAACGTATCGCCGGCAGCGTCAGGGTCCATGAAATCGGTATCGCCGCCGGCGGCGCAGCATCGCGAAACCCACATGGCCGATACCGTGCTGCTGTTCCGCTACTCGGCGCTGACATTCAACGGGCATCGTATTCACTATGACCGCGACTACGTCACCAGGGTCGAGGGTTATCCGGGGCTGATTTTTCACGGTCCGATGCAGGCCGCCCTTATGGTGGAATTTGCTGCCAAACTGCGCGGCGGCCGGGTGCCGAAGAAATTCAGCTATCGCGGCGTGCAGCCGCTGTTCGAGGGCTCGGAATTTTCCGTCAACGCCAACATAACCGACGCGGGCATGGAGTTGTGGACAGCGAATTCGGAACGCCAGCCGACGATGAAAGCCACCGCGGCGTGGTGAAAGGCATACATGTCGCCCAGGCGGGGCCCGGCCCCCTCTCCCGTGGGGAGAGGGTTGGGGTGAGGGGGTACGATCTATCGTTAAGCCGCAACCCCTCACCCGGCGCTTTGCGCCGACCTCTCCCCATGGGAGAGGTGAACACAATTCGTGTTGCATAGCGGCGATTCACCTTGCCCCGGAAAACCGCCTTCCCTCTCACCGTCAAACAGGCAACGTTCGACCTTTTGCGCGCGCTCGGCATCCGCAAGGTGTTCGGAAATCCCGGCTCGACCGAACTGCCGTTCCTGAGCGACTGGCCCGACGACATCGACTATGTGCTGGGCCTCCAGGAGGCCAGCGTGGTCGGCATGGCCGACGGCTACGCGCAAGCGACCCGCAACGCGGGCTTTGTCAACCTGCATTCGGCCGCCGGCGTCGGCAATGCGCTGGGCAATGTTTTTACTGCCTACCGCAACCAGACGCCGCTTGTGATTACAGCGGGCCAGCAGGCGCGCTCCATGCTGCCGTTGCAGCCTTTCCTTCATGCCGAGCGCGCCTCGGAGTTTCCGCGCCCTTACGTGAAATTTTCGGTCGAGCCGGCACGGGCAGAAGATGTCCCGGCGGCGATCGCACGCGCCTATCACATCGCCATGCAGCCGCCTTGCGGGCCGACATTCGTTTCGGTGCCGATCGACGACTGGGATCGTAAAACCGAGGCGGTGCAGGGGCACAGCGTGACGCGACAGATCAACCCCGATCCGGACGCGATAAAGCAATTGGCGGGGGCGCTTGCAACCAGCGAGCGCCCTGCCCTTGTCGTCGGCCCAGCCGTCGACCGCGCACAGGCCGTGGATCTGATGGTTCGGCTGGCGGAAAAGACCCGTGCCGCGGTGTGGGTCAGCCCGTTTTCGGCACGGTGCAGCTTTCCGGAACGGCATCCGCAATTTGCAGGATTCCTCCACGCTTCGCCGTCGCAATTGTCGGAAGCGCTCGCTCCGCATGATCTCGTCCTTGTGATCGGCGCGCCGGTCTTCACCTTTCACGTTGAAGGCCATGCGTCGATCTTCGACGACGAGACCGCGTTGTTCCAGATCACCGATGATCCCGATGCCGCGACGATGACGCCGGCCGGCGCCAGTATCGTCGCAAGCATGAAACCTGCGCTTGCCGCGCTGGTCGAAATGGCCGGCGAAACGAAGCGCGCGATGCCAAAAGGGCGCAGCCTTCCTCCTGCCCCTCGCGCGGCGGACCCTGTTCCGGCGGAATATCTACTGCACAGCCTTCACGCCGCCATGCCCGAGAACGCCATCCTGGTGGAGGAGGCCCCCTCGCACCGTCCGGCGATACAGAATTTCATGCCGATGCGCGGGCAGGACAGCTTTTACACCATGGCAAGCGGCGGCCTCGGCTACAGCCTGCCGGCCGCGGTCGGCATTTCGCTTGCGCGTCCAGACATCCGGACGGTGTGCCTGATTGGCGACGGCTCGGCAATGTATTCGATCCAGGCGCTGTGGACGGCGGCGCAACGCCACCTGCCCCTGACGGTCGTCGTCATCAACAACCATGGCTATGGCGCAATGCGTTCGTTCAGCCAGGCGATGCAGGTCCGTGACATACCTGGCCTCGACCTGCAGGGGATCGACTTCGTCAAAATAGCCGAGGCAATGGGCTGCGACGCGGCGCGCGTCACAAATTCATCGGAACTCGCCTCGGCGCTCAAACTCGCGCTCGCTCACCAGGGCACGAGCCTCGTCGAGGTCATGGTGGATTGCGCGGTACCGCTGCTTTATGCGCGGAAGAGCTGAGGCCGACGCCGACCGCTCCCTCCCCGCCGCTCGCTTCGCTCGCCTGGGAGGTGTCGACGCGTCGGTCTACTTCCCGAATTCCTGGCGCATCTTCGCCTGGATTTTCGCCATGCCCGAGATCCAGCGGTCGTAATTCTCGGTCTTTGTGCGCATGTAACCTAGCACCTGCGGATGCGGCAGGATCAGGAACGCCTCCCGTTCGATACCTTCCAGCGCTTCCTTCGCGACCTGTTCAGGCGGCAGGTCACCGTCGCCGGACTGCGGTCCCCTGGGGATCGAGCGCAGCATGCCGGTGTCGACACCCTGCGGACACAGGATCGAGACCTTGATGCCATGGGCCTTGTGCGAGATCGCAAGGTTCTCGGCAAATCCCACGGCCGCATGTTTGGTGGTCGAGTAGGCGGGGCTTCCGACCTGCGACAGCAATCCTGCCGCCGAAATCGTGTTGAGGAAATAGCCGCCGCCGCGCGCCTTGAAACGCGGGACCATATGGCGCGCGGCATAGACATGCGCCATGACGTGGATGGCCCAGCTTCGCGCGAACGGTTCATCGGACGTACCGCCGGCATTCTCCGACAACGGATCGAAGCCGCCGATGATGCCTGCGTTGGAGCAGAACAGCGCGATCGGACCGAACAGCCGTTCGGTTTCCTCGATCACGTGGATGACGTCTTTCTCCTGCGCGACATCGCATTTGAATGCGGCACCATCGACCACGGCAGCGACGACTCTTGCGCCAGCGGCTTCCTTGTCGGCGACAACCACCTTGGCGGCGCCGGCGCGATGAAAGGCCTCGCACAACGCCCGGCCGATGCCGTTGGCGCCACCGGTGACAACCACGACTTTGCCACTCACCTGCATCGTTGGCCTCTTGTTCCCGAAGTCGAGTTCAGGTCAGCACCAGATCGAGTACGGCCGTGTAGTGGCACGCCGCGCCGAGCAGCACGAAACAGTGCCAGATCACGTTCTGGAAGCGGAGCCGCTGCCATGCGTGAAAGATTATCCCGAAACTGTAGAGCAGGCCACCGGCAAGGATGAACCAGATCGCAAGACGGGGCAGCGAGGAGAGCCCGGCGTCGTAGGCAATCACGCCGCTCCAGCCCAACGCCAGGTAGATACCGACCGATACCCGGTCGAAGCGCCCCGGAAAAAACAGCTTCAGGAAGACCCCTGCCAAAGCCACGCCCCAGACGCCGGCCAACAGCGATATCGCAAAGACGCGATCGTCAAGCTCCGCGAAGATCGGCGTGTAGGTCGCCGCGATCAAAACGTAGATCGCCGAGTGATCGAACCGGCGCAACAGCCATTTGCGACGCGACACCGGCCACAGATTATAGGCCGCCGAAAATCCAAACATTGTGAGCAGGCCCGCCGCGTAGACGGAAACCGTGACGATCTGATAGGCGGAGGCGAAAACGCCGGCGAGCACGATCAGCACCGTCGAGGCAATCAGGCCGCCGAATACGCCGATCCCGTGCACGATGCCGTCCGCAATCAGTTCGGCGCGATCATAATTCCAGCGGATGGCGCCCGCTGCGGCGTGGGCTGAACTCGAAGCCAGCCGCTTCAATCTGAACACGGTCATGATACCCCGACAACTCAACTACCGACAAATGGTTCCCTCGGGGAAGTCAAACAACCCCTGAAAGCCTGATCCATCATGATCGCGACCTAAGTATGAAACTTGAATTTCGCGCGCCGATCGCCACCTTCTCGGCAGGGTTTACACGCAATTGCCATCACCAATCGAATTTCAACGCCCGTATGGTCCTCCATTTTTCCGATATTGTCGAGGAAGCTCGCCTTTCGGCGCGGGCGTTGAAGGACTTCAGCGAATACCTTTTCAACCCTACCGTGCGGCTTGGGGTGACGGGACTTTCGCGCGCCGGCAAGACCGTCTTCATCGCGGCCCTGATTCATGGGCTTGCCCGCGGAGGACGCTTCCCGGTGTTCGAGCCGTTGGCGACGGGCCGTATCGCCCGCGCCAGGCTCGCACCGCAACCGGATGACGCGGTGCCCCGGTTCGACTACGAGAACCATGTGCGCACCCTGATCGAGCAGCGCCAATGGCCGTGCTCGACGGTCGATATCAGCGAACTCCGGCTTGTAATCGACTACCAGCGACACAATGGAGCCGATCGCAGCCTCACTCTCGATATCGTCGACTACCCGGGCGAGTGGCTGCTGGACCTGCCGCTGCTTCACAAGAGTTACGAGCAATGGTCCAGGGAAAGTCTGGCGCTGTCGCGGGCAGGCGCCCGCGCGCCGCTTGCTGTGCCCTTCCACGCACACCTGGCGACGCTCGATGCCGGGGCAAACGCGGACGAACAGGCGGCGCGCACGGCTGCGAAACTGTTCACCGACTACTTGCGCGCCTGCCGCGACGAGCGTTTCGCCATGAGCCTGCTGCCGCCGGGCCGCTTCCTGATGCCGGGCAATCTCGCGAGCTCGCCGGCGCTGACTTTTGCGCCGCTCGATTTGCCCGAACATGGTGGCGCACCCGACGGATCGCTGTGGGCGATGATGCGCCGGCGTTACGATGCCTACAAGGATTTCGTCGTCCGCCCGTTCTTCAGGGACCATTTTGCGCGATTGGACCGCCAGGTGGTCCTGGTCGATGCGCTGTCGGCCTTCAACTCCGGTCCGGAAGCTCTTATTGACCTCGAGGCGGCGCTGGCCGGAATTCTCGATTGCTTCAGGGTTGGCCGCAGCACCTTTCTGAGCGCGATGTTCAGGCCGAGGGTCGACCGCATTCTGTTCGCTGCGACCAAGGCCGATCACCTGCATCACTCGAGCCATGACCGGCTCGAGGCGATATTGCGACGCGCCGTCGCGCGAGCCGCCATGAAGGCCGAGGACACCGGCGCCGATATCGACGTTGTCGCACTGGCCGCGGTCCGTGCCACGCAAGAGGCGCAGGTCCTGCGCGGCCGGGAAAAGTTGCCCTCGATTTTCGGAATGCCGGTGTCCGGTGAGAAAGCAGGCGGCGAGACTTTCGACGGCAACACTGAAGTTGCGACTTTTCCCGGCGATCTGCCCGCAGAGCCCGAAGAGCTGTTCGGCGGCGAGGCGGCGTTTCGGGGGCTCTCCAGCGCCAGCGCCGACAAGGCCGATTATCGCTTCCTTCGTTTTCGGCCGCCGCGCCTCGAGAGTGAAGGGCCGGATGGCGTGGTGCTGCCTCACATCCGCCTCGACCGCGCGCTCCAGTTCCTGATCGGAGACAGATTGCAATGAACGGACGCTCTCATCACCGGCGGCCTGCGACCTTCAAGCTCGACGATGCAAGCGTGGTCGTGGTCGATCCGGATGAAACGGCCCGACCCGCTCGCGGCACGGTTCAGGTCAGGCCTGAAAACGAGACTGCATCGTTGCCTGTTGCGGTCGAGACGCCAGTCGCTCCGCCCCGGCGGCGATTCCGCTGGGGTGTGCTGTTCTGGATCGCAATTGGCGGGCTCGCCACGCTTGCGGCGGGCCTTGGCGTGACGCATCTGATCGAGGATCTGTTTGTCCGCAGCGAGGGCCTGGGCTTTGCCGGTTTGGCCTTCGCATTTGCCGCAACGCTCGCCTTCATTGTGATCGTAGCCCGCGAAACCTTCGGCCTCGTTCGGCTTGCCACGATCGAGAAACTGCACCTGCGCGCGGCTAAAGTGCTTGCGAGCGACGATCGCGCGGAGAGTCGCGCCGTGGTGCGCGATCTCCTGAGCATCGCGCACCAGAACCCGCATCTGGCGCGCGCTCGTGCCGCGTTGGAAAACCACGCCCGCGACATCATCGACGGTGCCGACATGATCCGTCTCGCCGAGCGTGAATTGATGACACCGCTCGATTCTGAGGCGCGCCGCCTGATTTCGCTCGCGGCTCAACGTGTCTCGATCCTGACCGCGGTCAGTCCGCGCGCACTGGTCGACGTGCTGTTCGTGATCGCCGCCTCGCTGCGACTGATCCGGCAATTGGCGCGGCTCTATGGCGGCAGGCCCGGCACGCTCGGCATGATCCGCCTGTTGCGCCACGTCGTCTCGCATGCGGCCATCACCGGCGGCATGGCTGCAAGCGACAGCCTGATACAGCAGGTGCTTGGCCATGGGCTGGCAGCGAAATTGTCGCAACGGCTGGGCGAAGGCGTGCTCAACGGGTTGCTCACCGCACGGCTGGGACTGGCCGCCATCAACGTCACGAGGCCGCTGCCGTTCACGGCCCTGCCACGGCCGGCGCTTGCCGATCTGGCGAAAGATTTGCTGCGCAAGCGCGAGGAAGCGGAGTGAACGGGGAATTGCGAAACATTCGGCGAAGTGGATTGCTTCGTCGCTTGCGCTCCTCGCAATAACGGCAGAGGTTCAACGCTCGCTCCGTTATTGCGAACGCAAGCGAAGCAATCCAGACCGGCTCCCAAATTACACCGCGTCCCGAAATGACAGCTCTGACAGACACCCCGCCAGCACACGCCAGCGATAAAGCGGGGAATTGGGCGGTGGCGAGAGATCCGGCGTCCAGCCGCTGAGTTTCTCAAGCGCGTAGGTATCCATCACAATACCGCGCCAGACGCGGTCGACGCGCTCCAGCGGTTCCCTGACCGCAGTCGTGGACGCCCAAAGCGGATTGGCCGGATGATTGTCCGGTTCGCGTCCGACGTAAAGGCCTGGATGGCCATTGACCAAATTCATGTCGGGCGCGCGAAAGCCGAGATAGCGCCCGCGCTCGTTGATCTGGACCACCGGCACGCGATTGCCGAAAAACCAGCGCAGCATCGAATAGGTCCGGTAGTCCGTGGTGGCGATCCAGGTCGCGCCGGTCTTTCCAAGCTCGGCTTCCGCGCGGCTTGCGACCGCCTCGTAACCGGCCTCACCGCCGACCGGATCGGTCCTGCCGATGAAATTCCAGGGCGTCGCCACGTAATAAAGGAACACGGCAACGACGAAGGCGATACCGGATACGACCGCGACCCTCGCCCACCAGAACGACCTGTTGATGAACGAGTGCGGCCAACCCTCCTGCTGCATCGCCGCCAGATTGATAGCGGCGGCGGCAAAGCCCAACGGCCAAATGAACATCGGCCAGGTGTCGCCGACCCGCAACGACATCGACTTCCACAAGAAGTAGAGAAGGGGAACGATCACCGCCGTCGACAGCAGAATGGCGACGGGGTCGGATCTGCGATAACCGCGCCATGCCGCGATCGCTACGCCTGCGAGGACCATCGGCAACAGGACGAATCCGACCAGGCCGAACTGCAGGGCGATGAATTCACCGAAGGTGCGGGCCGACCATTGATGCGTCGCGGTGGCCCTCACCAACTGGAAGCGGAACGACGCCCAATCGTGTTGTACATTCCAGATCACGACCGGCAGGAACAACGCGAAAGCGATCAGAACGGAGACATAGGGATAGGGACTTCTCAGCCAGTGCCCCCGCCAGTTCGGTATCAGCATGAAGGCCAATATCGCCGGCAGCAACAGGACCACCGTGAATTTCGCCAACAGCGCGAGCCCGCCGAAGACGCCCGCCGCGAGCCACCAGCGTCCGTCTGCGCGTTCGGCAAGCCGAACCAGCGCCCACACCATCGCGGTAGCGAACGGAATAAGCGCAACGTCGGGCGAGACCTTGGCCATCAGCAAGCCGTAATAGAGAGCCGCCTCCGTCATCAGCAATGCGATCATCACCGCGCGGAAATCGTGCGTGACGCGCCGGACAATATCGGCAAGCAGCAACTGCGTCGCAAGCATCGCGACGAGGCCCGCGAAGCGCACCCCGAAATTGGTGTCGCCGAAGATCGACGTGCCGAAGCGGATGAACCACGCGATCATCGGCGGGTGATCGAGGAACGAAAGCACGTTTTCCTTCGACCAGGTCCAGTAGTAAGCCTCGTCCGTGCGCAAATCGAGCAGGCTCGCGTATACGATCCGCATCGCGGTCATCGCTGCGATCAAGGCAATGACGCCAACCATTTGCCGCAGGGCGGGATTTTCGGCTTTTGCGCGCCTAATCTCTGGATGAGCCATCGTCACGGCGCTTTCTGTCCGACTCCGCCGGAGGTGTCAACGTCGCCGGGCGTTTGGCGATTCCTGCATGACACGGACTTTTCCCGGAATTAACCGCCAATTTCGCCGGTCTATCGTATAACGGCAGGGCGCATGACCACACCCACGACCACAGCAAGCTGGACCCGGATCAAAAGACAAGTCCGCGGCATCAGTGTCCGGCAAATCCGCCTGGTTTGCGGGCTGATCCTGTATGCCTATCTGGTCAGCCACTTCCTCAACCACGCGCTCGGCAACATATCGCTGGACGCCCTTGCGCGCGGCCTGCGCTACCACACTTTGTTCTGGCAATTTCCCCCCGTGGCGATCCTGTTCTACGCCGCCGTACTGGTGCATGGCGGTCTCGGTATCTGGGCGTTTTACGAGCGGCGGCAGTTTCGCTGGAAGGCGATCGAACCGCTGCAGCTCGTCCTCGGCTTGAGCATTCCCCTGCTGATCGTGACCCACGTCGTCGGCGCGCGGCTCGGGCCGGTTTTGTTCGGAATGACCAAGCAGTATCCGCAAGTGTTGTACGGATACTGGTTCGGAATGCCCCAGCGAACCCTGATGACGCTGTCGGTTCTGGTCATCGCCTGGGTCCACGGCAGCATCGGTCTTTATTTCTGGCTTCGGATGAAGCCGTTCTTCAAGCTGGCCGCGCCATTCCTGCTTGCCGCTGCCGTACTGGTGCCCTCGCTTGCCCTGCTTGGCTTCTACCAGGGTGGACGCGCTGTCGCGCGGGAAAGCACCAATGCCGAGTGGCGCGCAACCAATCTCTCGTCGCAGAAGCTGGGCACGCCGCCCGAACAGGACACGCTGGAGAAGATTACGGGCCGTATCCTGTTCGGCTATCTCGGCCTGATCGCGTTCGTGTTGGCGGCACGAGGCGTGCGCGCCGTCAATGAACGGCGGCGCGGCATGATCACCCTGTCCTACGGCAATGGCCGGATGATCAGGGTGCCGAAGGGCCTTTCGGTGCTCGAGGCGAGCCTGCGCCATCAGGTTCCGCATGCAAGCGTTTGCGGAGGCCGCGCCCGTTGCTCCACCTGTCGCATTCGCGTGATCGGCGACTGCAGCTCATTGCCCGAGCCGTCCAACCGGGAAGCGTTCGTGCTCAGCCGTGTCGGCAGCGCTTCCGATCCGGCGATCCGTCTCGCCTGCCAGCTCAGGCCCGAAACCGATATTTCCTTCTTTCAGATTTTCATGCCGCAGGCGGCAACGGCCGGCGCGTCGGGCCCCGCCCATATCGGCGAGGAGCGCTATCTGGTCAGCATGTTCGTGGATATGCGCGGCTCGACCCGGCTTGCGGAAAACCGGCTGCCATTCGACACGGTGTTCGTCGTCAATCGTTTCCTGAGTGCGGTGTCGCAAGCCGTCATCGAATGTGGCGGGCAACCCAACCAGTTCCTCGGCGACGGTCAATTGGCCCTGTTCGGCCTCGCCACCAACCGGCAGACCGCGTGCCGGCAAGCGCTCAGGGCAGCAGCGGTGATCGCTGCGAACATCGAACAGCTGAATCAATTTCTCAAGCACGACCTGCGCGAACCGATCCGCTTCGGCATCGGCATTCATGCAGGTGAAGTCATCGTCGGCGACATCGGTTATCGCGATCACATCGTCTTCACCGCACTCGGCGATGCCGTCAATGTCGCGGCGCGGCTTCAGGACATGACCAAGGGCCTGGAATGCGAGGCTATCCTCTCCGAAGAGGTTCGCACGACGGCGAAGCTTGCCGAGGATGCCTTGCCGCGCCAGGAAGTCGAAATTCGCGGCCGCAAGGAGCCGATGACCGTCCGCACGGTCCCAAGCGCCAGCCTGCTTGCCGCGTTGATTGACGATGCAAAGCCCGTGGCCGCCTGGCAAGGACACCCGATCGAAACCTAGGCTGCCGGCCTCGACATGAAACCGACTGTTCTCTCGGGCTGCTTCTTTCGAGAACAGGTGGCGTTCGGATTGCGCGCAGCCGTAAACATCATTCTTCGTGCAGCCGCGCGTGCTCACAATTGCGTTAACCGAATTCGCGGTCCGATCTCGGCATCGAGTTAACCGGTAACGATCCGTTCACATTAACTCTACCGGGAATTTTATTTGGGTCGCGCGTGTCAAGCACTATATCAGCGGCCCCTCTCGGAGAAATCGATTCCCGATTGCCATTGCGTAGAAAGCCCCATGAATACCCAGGCAATTCTCGCGCATAATTCGCGCGATACGAGGCTTGTTCTGTTTCTTGGAATAGCGAACTGGTTCATGTTTCTGGACCACATTCCAAACAACAGGGTGAACTGGATCACGCTGCGCAACTTCGGTTTCAGCGGCGCCGCCGACGTGTTCATTTTCATCTCGGGATATGCCGCAGCAGTGCTGTTCGCGAAGATCATGCTGGAGCGGGGCACCATTATCGGGGCCACACGCCTGCTCCGGCGCGCCTGGCAACTCTACGCCGCCTTCATCGTCCTGTTTGCGATCTATGCGGTGTCGATCGGCGATGCGGCTACGCGCCTCGCCGCCCCGGACATCATCTATGAATTCAATATCGCGGGCCTGCTCGAAGAGCCGGTCCGTACCGTGACTCACGGGCTGCTGCTGCAGTCGAGGGCGCTTAACCTCGACGTGCTGCAGATCCATGTTTTGCTGATGGCTTGCTTCCCCGCGGTGTTGTGGATGATGTTGCGGGAGAGCGACCTGACCATGGCGGCATCGTTCGCGCTTTATCTCGCGGCACGTCAATTCGGCTGGAACCTGCCGTCTTTCCCCGAGGGAAGCTGGTATTTCAACCCGCTTTGCTGGCAGGTGCTTTTTGTCCTCGGTGCATGGTGCGCCCTGGGCGGAGCCAGGCGCATTCGAAAGAGCTTCCGTTCGCCGCTGGCGATTTATTTCGGTATTGCCTACCTGATCTTTGCGCTTGCCGTCACGATAGCGGCCAACTACCCGGCATTCGAACAATTCTTTCCCGCCTGGCTGCGGGATCTGTTCATACCGAACGACAAGACCAACCTCGCACCGTATCGCCTGCTGCATTTCATCATCATCGCCCTGTTTGCCACGCGCCTGATGCCGAGGGATTGGGCCGGGCTGAGCTGGCCGATCTTCAAGCCGATGATCATCTGCGGCGAGCAGTCGCTTGCGGTATTTTGCGCCGGCGTATTCCTCTCCTTTGCCGGCCATTTCGTCCTTCTGACCGGTTCGGGCTCGCTCGTCGAGCAGATCCTTGTAAGCCTTGCCGGAATTGGCATCATGACGCTCGTCGCCGTCTACGTTGCATGGTCCGAGCGGCAGGATCACCCGCGTGTCGGACGGATGGGCCAGACGGCTTCGCTCAAGGCCGGCTGAGTTGCCAGGCCTGTTCGGGCTCGCGTCGATTTGGGGTTGAGCGCCCCTTACCTTCGATTCCTTTGGGCGCGGCTTGATTGTATGCTTGGGCGACTCATGCGCCAGGGCAAGCGATGAAACTCGACCCTGTCTCGGTTCCACAATTCGAAGCCGCATTTGCGCCGGACGACCGGACAATCGCCAGCCGGCTTCTCGGGACTGCCCGCCTGAGCGCGGAACAGGACGCGCGGATCGACCGCACCGCTACTCGCCTCATCGACGCCATCCGGTCCAGCGACGATCGGCTCGGGGGCGTCGAGGACATGTTGCGCGAATTCGCGCTTTCGACCAGGGAAGGCCTCGCGCTGATGGTGCTGGCGGAAGCGCTTCTGCGTGTGCCGGACGCGCGCACCGCCGATCGCTTCATCGAGGACAAGCTCGGCGAGGGCGACTTCATCCATCACGAGACAAAGTCCAGCGCCTTCCTGGTGAACGCCTCGGCGTGGGCGCTCGGAATGTCAGCGCGTGTCATCCAGCCGGGTGAAACCCCGCAAGGGACGATCGGACGGCTTGCGAAACGGCTCGGCGTGCCGGCAGTGCGAGCCGCAACCCGCCAGGCGATGCGCCTGATGGGCAGCCACTTTGTCCTGGGCGAGACCATCGAGGCGGCACTGGCGCGGGCGCATTCGCACGGCGCGCCGCGCTATTCCTTCGACATGCTCGGCGAGGGCGCACGTACCGCAGCCGACGCAGAGCGTTATTTCAATGCCTATGCAAGCGCGATACTGGCCATCGGCGCTTCCGCCGACGATCGCCCCCTCCCCGACCGGCCAGGCATCTCGGTCAAGCTCTCGGCCCTGCATCCGCGTTTCGAGGCCTTGAGCAGGTCGCGGGTGATCAGGGAATTGGTGCCGCGGCTGGTCGATCTGGCGCGGCGGGCCAAGGCCTACGATCTGAACTTCACCGTCGATGCCGAGGAAGCCGACCGGCTGGAGCTATCGCTCGAGGTGATTGGCAGCGCGTTCGCGGACAGCTCGCTCGCGGGGTGGGACGGTTGCGGTCTTGCCATTCAGGCCTATCAAAAGCGGGCCGCCGCTGTCATCGACTATGTGAACGAGCTCGCGACGATGCTTGACCGGCGCATGATGGTGCGCCTCGTCAAAGGCGCCTATTGGGACACCGAGATCAAACGTGCGCAGGAGCGCGGGCTTTCCGACTATCCGGTGTTCACGCGAAAGGCGATGACCGATCTGAATTACACTGCTTGCGCGCAGAGGCTTCTTGCGCTGCGCCCGCGCCTGTTCCCGCAATTTGCCACCCACAATGCGCTGACGGTGGCAACCATTCTGGAATTGGCGGATGGGGCGAGCGGATTCGAGTTCCAGCGGCTTCATGGCATGGGGGAAGCGCTCTACGCCCAACTGGGCGAGGATCATCCCGATATCGCCTGCCGCACCTATGCGCCGGTGGGCAGCCATCGCGACCTGCTTGCCTATCTGGTGCGCCGCCTTCTGGAGAACGGCGCCAATTCGTCCTTCGTGGCGCTCGCGGCCGATGATTCCGTGCCGGTGGCGAGCCTGCTGCGGCGGCCGGCCGACATCATCGGCACCCCCGCAAACGCCGCGCATCCGAACATTCCCCTGCCATGCGACCTCTATCAGCCAAAACGGCGGAACTCGCGCGGCATCGAATTCGGCGACCACGCGGCGCTTGACCAATTGCTGGCCGCGGCAAGGGCATCGAATGCGCCCGTTCCGGCAACGTCCATCATCGGCGGCGAGCCTGGCCGCGGCAGCGGCGCGCGGCAACTGTTCAGCCCGATCGACCACAGCACGCCGATCGGCAGCGTGATCGAAGCTGCCGTTGAAGACGTGAACGCAGCGATCACGGCCGCACGCGAGGGTTTTCCCACCTGGTGTCGAACGCCGGCCGAAGATCGCAGCCATGTTCTCGAACGTGCGGCCGATCTGCTGCAGCAACGCAGAGGCCACTTCATCGGGCTTTTGCAGCGCGAGGGCGGCAAGACACTCGACGACGCGGTCTCGGAGGTGCGCGAAGCGACGGATTTTTGCCGTTACTATGCTGCGCAAGGCCGCGATCTGTTCGGCGCAGGCGAAGTCATGCCGGGACCGACCGGCGAGAGCAACATGCTGGGCTTGCGGGGACGTGGCGTGTTCGTCGCGATATCGCCATGGAATTTTCCGCTGGCGATCTTCCTGGGGCAGGTGACGGCGGCCCTGATGGCCGGAAATACGGTGGTGGCAAAGCCCGCGGAGCAGACGCCGTTGATCGCCTTTGAAGCCGTTCGGCTGCTGCACGAGGCAGGCGTGCCCCCTTTCGCGCTGCATCTTCTGCCTGGCGACGGCACCATCGGCGCGGCGCTGGCAGCGCATCCCGACGTGGCCGGTGTCGTATTCACCGGCTCGACGGAGGTAGCGCGCATCATCAACCGGAGGCTTGCCGCCAAGGACGGCGGAATCGTGCCGCTGATTGCCGAGACCGGCGGTATCAACGCGATGATCGTGGACGCGACTGCGTTGCCCGAACAGGTCGCCGACGATGTCGTCACCTCGGCGTTCCGTTCCGCCGGCCAGCGCTGCTCGGCGCTGCGGCTATTGTTCGTCCAGGACGACGTTGCCGACCGCATGATCGAAATGATAGCCGGTGCAGCACACGAGCTCGCAATCGGCGATCCGCGCGACGTCGCAAACCAGATCGGGCCCGTCATCGACCTCGAGGCGAAACAACGGCTTGAAACGCATATCGCACGCATGAAGCGTGAAGCCCGCCTGCATTTCGAAGGGCGCGCGCCCGCGGGTAACTACGTGGCGCCGCATATTTTCGAACTGGCGAGCGCCGATCAGCTTGCCGAGGAAGTGTTCGGACCCGTCTTGCATGTCGTGCGCTATGCCGCGGGCGGGCTCGATGGCGTGCTGCAGGCAATCGAACGCTCCGGCTACGGACTGACGCTCGGTATCCACTCGCGCATCGATGACATGATCGAAGCCGTGGTCGATCGCCTCCCGATCGGAAACGTCTACGTCAACCGTAACATGATCGGTGCCGTGGTCGGCGTGCAGCCGTTCGGCGGGCATGGTTTGTCGGGCACCGGACCCAAGGCCGGCGGACCGCACTATTTGCCCCGTTTTGCCACCGAGCAGACGGTGAGCGTGAACACGGCGGCCGCAGGCGGCAATGCGGTATTGATGTCGGGAGAGGAATAGCCTTCACAGGCAGGTGCCTTCCGTGCCGGATGTGGAATTGCCGCATGGCACTTTCTTCGGGAGCTGCTGGATTTTCTGCCGCGCCGCAGCCTGTGCCAGCACGTCGAACACGCCGGCAGCGGGGAGCTGGGTCGCCCGGCGATAATCGTCCGTCGCCTTGTCGAAATTGTTCTGCGCCTCGTGGACTCTGGCGCGCGCAAAATAACCCTCGACCGTCTCGCGCTTCGCGATCGCCTTGCTGAGATCGTCCAGCGCCTTGTGGTAGTCGCGCTTGGCGAGCCAGACGAGGCCGCGCAACTGCAGCGCGCCCGGATCGTTCGGAAACTTGCCGAGCGCGATGTTGGCGTCGATCAGCGCGTTGGTCGGATCGTTCTTCGCAAGCAGCGCCCTGGCGCGAAGCACCCGGGCCAGACTGTCATAGGCCGTGCTCTTTCCGATCACCTGGTTGAGCGCCAACAGCGCCCGATCAGTCTGGCCGGAAACCAGCATCGCCAGCCCCTGGCCGAGTTCGGCAATCTGATTATTCGGGTTGCGATCGAGCACATTCTTGATATCGACCGTGCCTTCAGCGTTGTTGCCTTTCAGCAGCAAGGTCAGCCCTCGCATGGCGCGCGCGGTGTCGTTGGTCGGGCTAAGGACAAGCGCCTGATCGAAATCCACCAGCGCCTTGTCGAATTGGCTGAGCCCCACATAGGCCTGCCCGCGCTCGGCAAAGGCCCAGGAGTCCCCCTTCGGATTGAGGGAAATCGAGGAATCGAAATCAGCCAGCGCCTCCTGAAATTTTCCCATGACGCGATAGACCGCGCCGCGGGTCGCATAGGCTGCCGCACTGTTCGGATTGATGCTGATTGCCCGATTTGCGTCGGCCAGGCCCTGGTCGAGCTGCTGCAAGCCGAGGGATGCAAGCGCCCGACTCGCCAGCATCTGTGAATCACTCGGCTTCAGCTTGAGCACGGCGTCGACATCCGCGCGCATTTCGGCATAGCGGCCGATCGCGCCCAGCGAGACGGCACGAAGCCGAAGCGCCGCTTCGTCGCTGGGATTGGCGCCAAGCACCTGATTGAGAACCGCCACGGCATCGGCATACTTCCTCTGGCTCGTCAGTTGGGTCGCCTGCGCGACGAGCTGGCCCGAGGCTGGCGGGGGTGGTGGCGCCTGCAAGGAGGGCGCGGACGCAGGCGGCACCGCCGCCGTCACGGGGGCGGCCGCAGTTACCTTGGGTGAAGCCGCCGGTGCGACCTCAGCGTCGTGCACCTTGGCAAGTTCGGCCTGCATCGCCACGGCTACCTGGCGTTGCTGCTGGGCGGCCTTGTCGTCGGGCACGATCGACAGCACCTTGTCGAAATCGGCAATGGCGCGGGCATAGTCGCCCTTGGCGATGAAGAGCTGTCCACGCGCGAAATAGGACGCACGCTCATTTTGCGGCGATTGCGAGATCGCGCGCGAGAAGTCGTCGATGGCGCGGTCGACGTCGCCCTTGCGGCGGTAAACCTGGCCGCGCCAGAAGAAGGCATTCTGCACGGTCGAATTCATCGACAGCGCGGCGTTAAGGTCGCTCAACGCCTGGTCAAGCTGACCGGTCTCGACATGGACGCGCGCCCGCGCGACGTAGGCTTGCGCATAGTCCTGACGCAGCACGATCGCCTGGTCGAGATCGGCGAGCGCTTCCGACCATGCCTTCCGATCGATCCGCAGGCCGGCGCGCGAGGTCAGAACCGACGGGTTCTTCGGTTCAAGTTCGAGCGCATGGTTATAATCGGCCAGCGCTGCATCGAAATTACCGGTGCGCTGACGCGCGTAGGCACGCGACAGCAGCGCGCCGACCGCTTGCGGATTGAGTTGAAGGGCGGCCTCCGCGTCGGCCAGACCCGCATCGAACTTGCCACGGGCGTTGAAGAAACGCGAGCGGGCCGCATAGGCTTTGACGCGATCCTCCGTCGGCCGCTGCACGTCGTTGAGAATCGCCGTGCAGGCGGCCTCGGTTCTTTCCAGGGCGGGCCCCAAACACTCCTCGAGGTCGCCGGCCCTGGCCTGCCCCTGCCCCCAACACAGCGCAACGAATGCAAGCGACGCCAGCAACCGGAAGCGAAAGGACGACATCTTGCTCGCTCTCTTAAGGCCGATTTTGAACTCGGGCGACTCTGGACGCATGTCGGTAGTTTGCTCAAAATTCCACAACTGCAGCGAGCATATTGCCATATTCAGTGCCGATGTCGATGACCGGGTCGGACTTGTGATCAAAAGGGTGAGAATTCCGTAACTGAACCGGCGCTCCAGCCGGATTCCAGCCGCCCCCTTCCCTCGAGACACTATTGAAAAAGCGGGCGTTGCATCGGCAGCCGACATGGGTCAAATGCATCAATCTACCGAGCCCGCCGCCGCAAATTGCGGTACGCGGAAACAACGGCAACTACGCCGGAAACAAACGAGAGCGGAGCAACCTCATCATGGGAGACGGCATCTTCGAAGGGCTGAAGGTTCTTGATTGCGCGAGTTTCATCGCAGCGCCCGCGGCCGCGACCGTGCTGTCGGATTTCGGCGCGCAGGTGATCAAGATCGAGCCGCCGGGATCGGGAGACCCCTACCGCAACCTGCCGAATTTGCCAGGTTATCCGATCAGCCCGCATAATTTCGCGTGGATTTTGGAGTCGCGCAACAAGCGAAGCCTGGCGCTCGATCTCTCCAAGCCGGAAGGCCGGGCGGTGCTGTATCGCCTCGTGGCGGAGGCCGACGTCTTCATCACCAATTTTCCGCCCGCGGTGCGCCGGCGGCTTGGAATAACTTACGAGGAGCTTCAGCCGCTCAATGCGCGCCTCGTCTATGCGTCGTTCACCGGCTACGGCGAGAAGGGCGAGGAGGCCGACAAGCCCGGCTTCGACAGCAACGCCTATTGGGCGCGCTCGGGCCTGATGGACCTGGTGCGGGCCGACCAGAACACGACACCGGCGCGTTCGGTTGCCGGCATGGGTGACCACCCCTGCGCGATGGCCTTCTACGGCGCGATCGTAACCGCGCTCTACAAGCGCGAGCGGACGGGAACTGGCTCGCATGTCAGCTCCAACCTGATGGCCAACGGCGTCTGGGCGGCTGGCGTGCTGGCGCAAGCGAAATTATGCGGAGCGAAATTTCAAGAGCGGCGCCCGCGCGAGCGTGCGCTCAACGCAGTCACCAACCATTACCAGTGCAAGGACGGGCGGTGGTTGATCCTGTCGCTGCTCAACGAGGAACGGCAATGGCCGACGCTTTGCCGCTGCCTTGGCCGCGAAGACCTGATCGACGACGAAAGGTTCGCAACCAGGCCCGATCGTCATGCGCGTTCCCTGGAACTGATCAGGATCTTCGATGAAATCTTTGCCACAAGGGAACTCGCCGAATGGCGCACGATTCTCGACGGCAACGGACTGGTGTTCGGCGTGGTCGCCATTCTCGATGACATTCCGCACGATCGACAGATGATCGCCAACGACGTGCTGGTTCCGTTGGAAAATGACACCATGCTCACGATCAACAGCCCGATCTGGGTGGATGGCAGCAAAAAGGTCAAGCCGCGGCGCGCGCCGGCGATCGGCGAACACAGCGACGAAATCCTGCGCGAGGCGGGTTACGACGAGGCCTCGATCCGGAATTTACGGGCTTCGGGTGCGGTGGGGTGATGCGGCAACGTGGCGACGGCGACTCGCGTCGTCTTTGCCGGGCCTGACCCGGCAACCCATCACCTTCGCAAGAAGTTCTTCAAGGGTCGATCGATGCCCGGCTCAAGGCCGGGCATGACGAACCGCCAGCTACTTGTTGTTCAAGAGCACCCAGCCGAAGGCCGCAAGCCCGATGATGACGGCGACCGCGACGGCCCACACAGTGACGCGGATGTCGCCGATGGTCTGCCGCTCGCTTTCGTTCCCGGCGATCTCGCGATTGCGTTGCTTGTTTTCCTCGCTCTGATCGCTCACGGCCAAACGCCCTTCATCCTGAAGTGCCAGGCGGCCAATCTAGCCTAGGCTTGCGCCGCCGTCGACGGATGCAAGGTCTTCTCGAACGCTGCGCTGGAACCCGGCGCATCCTCACCGCCAAGGCCTGCGATCCGACTCAGCGAAAATGCCGCCAGCGCCGCACAAAGCGCCGCGACGGCTGCGGCAAGGAACACCTCGCCTGCGCTCCATTTCAGGCTGAGCAGGACACCGCCTACCAGCGGGCCGACGATCGACCCGATCCGGCCGATTCCGAGCGCCCAGCCGACGCCGGTGGCCCTGATCGAGGTCGGATAAAATCCAGCGGCGAGCGCGTTGGAGGCGATCTGGCCGCCGGCTATGCAGAAACCCGCCACGAAGATCGCGCTGCTGATGAGGACAATCGAATGTCCGAGCTGACCGATCGCACCGATGGCGAAGACCGCTATGAAATAGACCAGAGCGACCGCGCGAAACGAGAAGCGGTCGATGATGCTGCCGAGCAGGAGGGTTCCGACGACGCCGCCGATTTGCAGCAACGAGCCGACTTCCGCCGCTTTCGATACCGAAGCGCCGAAATCGCTGAGAACCGTGGGCAGCCAGTTCGACAGGAAATAGATGTCAAGCAGGCTCATGAAGAACAACACCCACAACAGCAATGTGACGAGCGTTCTTCCGCCCTTGAACAGATGCTTGACCGGAATCCCCTTCAATTCCGGCTCATTCACGACAAACCGGGTCGCCAGTGCGAATGCCGCCTTCGGGTTGACGAGCCCAAGCAATTGCCCGACCCGCCCATCCGCGTTGCCGGTGAGCGCAAGAAAACGCACCGACTCCGGAAGTTTCAGCGCCAGGATCGGCGCCATCAACAGCGGCGCGACGCCGCCGACGATAAATACCATCCGCCAGCCGAAATGCGGGATCAATGCCGCCGACACCAGACCGCCGAGCGCGCCGCCGATCGAAAAGCCGCAGAACATCAGCATCACCATGGTGGCACGGCGGCGACGCGGGCTGAACTCGGAAGTCATGGCGATCGCGTTGGGCATCGCGCCGCCCAATCCCAGGCCGGTCAGAAAGCGGATGAAGATCAGCGCGCCGACGCCCTCGACGAAGGCGGTAGCAAGCGCGCCAGCGCCGAATGCGATCGTGGACAGGATAATGATCTTCTTGCGCCCGATGCGGTCCGCAGCCGGACTCAACAACAGCGCGCCAATCATCAGCCCGAACAGCCCCGCGCTGAACACGGGGCCAAGTGCAGCCTTGCCCAGGTTCCATTCCCTGGCGATCGCCGGTGCGACATAGCCGATCGACTGGGTGTCGAAGCCATCCAGAAACAACACCGCAGCACACATCAACAGCAATCGAATCTGAAAGCGGCCAACCGGCTGCGCATCGATGAACTCGGCAACATCGATGGCCGTGGCGCCAGTGTTTCCTGTCGACATTTTTTTCCGTTTCTTCCTTTTTTGATTTCCTCATCGCGAGGAGTATGAACTGCAAAATTATCCGGTTCTGCCCGGCTCCGGATTGCTTCGCCTCGCTCGCAATGCCCAGGCCAATGAAAGCCGACCGTCATCGCGAGGAGCGTAAGCGACGAAGCGATCCAGTCTTCGCCTGGCTCTGGATTGCTTCGCTTGCGCTCGCAATGACGGGAGAGGCTCGTTGTCGGCGCTCCATCACGCCCGTAAGGCCTCCTTCGAATAACCGGCGATCTGCTTGTAACTGTCCGACAGGGCAACGAGCTCGTCGCGGCTGATGACGTCATCGATCGAGGCGAAGGGCCGGTCGTTGGTGCGCACGAACACCTCGCGAAGGATCGCATCCGGCGGATTGGTGCGGTTGGTCAGGACGACGCGCGTGGTCGCCTCGAGCCGCTGTTTCTCATAGGCGGCAAACGCGGCGACGGGGTCCGGGTTGGCCAGCAATGCCTGGGTCATTGCGCGCGTATCCAAGATCGCCTGGCCAGCGCCGTTGGAACCGCGCGGCACCATCGGGTGGGCCGCATCCCCAAGCAGGGTCACGCGGCCAAAACTCCAGCGCGGCAGCGGGTCCTGATCCACCATCGGAAATTCGAGCACATGATCGGCGGCGCGAATGAAGGCGGCCACATCGAGCCAGTCGAAATGCCAGTCGGCAAACGCGCCGATGAAATCGTCGGTCCGGCCTTCCCGGTTCCAGTCGCGCTTGCGATAAACCGGAGTTTCGATTTCGGCGACCCAGTTGACGAGCTGCAGTCCGTCGCTGCCCGCTTCGCGGATCGGGTAGATCACCATCTTGCCATGCGAAAGCCAACCCGCCCGGATCAAACTCGCGCCCGACAGGATCGGTCTCCAGCGCGTGACCCCGCGCCACATATTGACGCCGGAATAGCGCGGTTCGCCCTCGTCCGGAAAAAATTGCTTGCGCACGATCGAGTTGATGCCGTCGCAGGCGATTGCGGCACGGCCGCGGATGGTGTTGCCCCCGGGCCCGCCGGGTCCGGCCGAGAAGTGCACGCTGACGCCGGTGTCGCCCTGCTCGAACCCGATGCAATGATGGTTGGTATGAATCCGCTCCGCGCCCGCGCGGCTGCGGAACGCCTCCAGCAACGCCATTTGCAGGTCGCCGCGGTGGATCGAGAATTGCGGGTGATCGTAGCCTGCGGCACGACCGAGCGGTTCCTGATAAATCAGTTGCCCGAAACGGTTGAAGAAAGTGGCATCCCGCGTGGCGATCGCCACGCGCGCCAGATCTCTCTCGAGCCCCAGCGCGGCGAGTTCCTTGGTTGCATGCGGCAGCAAATTGATGCCTACGCCGACCGCGCGGATCTCGGGCGCCGATTCGAATATCCGGCAGGGAATCCCGGCCGCGTGCAGCGCCAGCCCCAGGGTCAGCCCGCCGATACCGCCGCCGACAATGATGATGTCGTCCAATTCCGCTCCCCCT
This sequence comes from uncultured Alphaproteobacteria bacterium, assembly GCA_963721935.1. GTDB lineage: Bacteria > Pseudomonadota > Alphaproteobacteria > Rhizobiales > Xanthobacteraceae > Bradyrhizobium. The sequence goes on along the minus strand of CAVRMY010000059.1, from coordinate 15,804 downwards.
TCAGCCGCGCGCTCCATTTCCGGTATTCACACGAATAGTAAGCCTACTGTCAATCTGACGTTGCAGAGAGAAAGCCTCGCCCTGCAGGGCCGAACTATACTTTCGCAGGGCCCCTTGCTTGGCAAACCGGACGCGCCGTGGATTGCCGTCAAGCGCCCGGGTAACCTATACTTGAAGTCGTAACAACTGCGATTTGTCGCTGACAGGGGGAAATATGAAATCGTTCGCGCTGTCGTTCCGCATTGCCTTTCGTGCCGCTTTCGTCGCCTGCGGGGCGCTCATGCTGGGCACAATGAGCATCGTTACGACGGCCTTTGCGCAAGGCTCGCCGGCCGCATCGTCTTCCGCGCCCGCCACCCCGCCGCCATTTCCGCTGACGGCTACGATCACGACGCCCGGCTATCCCGGCGTCGGGCCGGCCGACTTCAAGCTTCGTGTCGTAAATTTGCCGAACGGCAAGAAGATGCACCTGTTGCCGGCCACGCTCGACACCACGCAATGGGGCTGGTTCGACAATTCGCAAGCACCCGTGCTCCGGGTCAATTCCGGCGACACGATCGTGCTTGAAACCATGATGCACAGCCACAATCAGGTGGTGCCCGGAACGACGATCGAGCAGATCAAGAAACTACGCACCGATTTTCCCGGCCGTGGGCCGCACACGCTGACCGGACCGGTCTACATCGAGGAAGCCCAGCCGGGCGACGTGCTGAAGGTGACGCTGAACAAGATCGTGCCCCGTGCCTACGCCACCAACTTCAACGTGCCTGGCATGTTCGGCGAATTTCCTTCGGTCTATGCCGATGGCCAGGTCAAATACGTCTATCTCGACCTCGACAAGATGACGACCGAGTTCTTGCCCGGGATCGTGATCCCGATCAAGCCATTCCCGGGCACGATTGGCGTTGCGCGCAAGGAGCCGGGACGGTTCAGCAGCGTGCCGCCGGGAGAGTTCGCCGGCAATATGGACATTCGCGATTTCGTGGCGGGGTCCTCGCTCTACGTGCCGGTCTTTGTGCCGGGCGCGTTGTTGTGGACCGGCGATTCTCATGCCGGCCAGGGTAATGGCGAAATCAATCTCACGGCGCTGGAGACCGCCTACAAGGAATTCAACATCACTGTGGAAGTCATCAAGGGCAAGCCGTTGGACTTCCCGCGCATCGAGACCAAAAGGTCCTGGATCGGCATGGGCTTCGACCAGGACCTGAACAAGGCCTGGACGCAGGCCAGGGCGCAGACCATCAAGCTGTTGTCCGAGTTGCGCGGAATTTCGGCAGAACAGGCAGAGAAGCTGATGCCGACGGTCTCGGATTGCCGGGTTTCCCAGGTGGTCAACATCAAGAAGGGAATTCACTGCCTTGTTCCGAAAAATCCGCGCGAGGCGGAAGACACGGAACGTCCGACCAAGGAGACGGCGAAATATCTGGTTTCCTACGCCAAGGACGCCGATCTCAACAAGGCGATGGACACGGCTTCGATGGGCATGATGAAGATGCTCGAGAACGACAAGAAGATCGCGCGGCTGGACGCCTACGGGCTTGCCAGCGTCGCGATGGATTGCCGGATCGGCGCCATCTCGGACAGCGAGAAGAACGTCCACTGCCTGATGCCCAAGAGCATCTGGGTCAAGCAGTAGCAGAGCGGCCAGTCATTGCCAGGAGCGCAGGCGACGAAGCAATCCATATCTCCTCCTGGCCGGTTCTGGATTGCTTCGCTCGCGCTCGCAATGGCGAATCTGGCGCGGCTGCGCAAGTTCCTTGCCGGCGAGTGCATCGTAATCGGTCTGTCGCTCGGCACCGCGTTGGCACCATCGACCCCGGCCATCGCGCAGGATCGCATTCGCGTCATGACCACGACCACCGATCTGCGCAGCCTGACCGAGGCGGTTGGCGGCGATTTGGTCGACGCGATAAGCCTGGTGCCGCCCAATTTCGACGCCGAGGAATACCAGCCGAAACCGCAGGACGCGCTTCGCCTGAAGGATGCGCGGCTCGTCGTGCGCGTCGGCCTCGACTACGATTTGTGGTTCGACCGCCTGCTCGCGAGTACCGCGGCGAGCGAACTGCAGCGCGGCGGCGCAGGCTATGTCGATGCCTCCTTCGGCATCGCCCCGCTCGAAGTGCGTGGGGTTGCGATCGGGCCCGGCGACGGTCACGCCCACGGCAGCGGCAACCCGCACTACTGGCTCGACCCGGAGAATGCCCGCTTCATCACGGCCAGCATCATGGAGGGACTGGCGCGCGTCGACCCGGCTCATGCGATCGCGTACGAAACCAACCGGCAGGCATTTCTCGCGCGGCTTTCGGCAAAGCTCGGCGAATGGGAAGCCAAGCTCGCAGCGTTGCGGTCGATCCCGATCGTCGCCTATCACAATAGCTGGCCTTATTTCGCCCGCCGCTTCCGGCTCGACTTTGCCGATTTCCTCGAGATCAAACCGGGCGTGCCGTCGACGCCGTCGCACCTTGCCGCCATCATCGAGACCATGCGTTCGCGTCATGCGCGCCTCGTCGTGCGTGAGCCGCACGAGCCGGAGCGGGACGCAAGCTTTGTAGCGGCGAAAACCGGAGCATCGGTGGTGGTACTCGCTGCTTCCGTCGGCGCGCTGCCCGGCGCCAGCGACTATATCGCGCTGTTCGACACCGACGTCGCGGCCCTCCTGCAAGCGGCGGGGTCGAGATGATCGAGGCGATCGGATTCCTCTGGCCCGCTTTCCTGGTCGCGGTCTGTCTTGTCGGCATTCACACCTATTTCGGCATTCAAGTGCTCGAGCGCAATGTGATTTTCGTCGATCTGGCGCTGGCGCAGATCGCCGCGCTCGGCGCGACGGTGGCCTTCATGCTCGGCCATCCCGCGCAGGGCCTTGCGACCTACGGCTATTCCCTCGGCTTCACCATGCTGGCAGCCGTGTTGCTGGCATTCACGCGCGGCTGGGCGACGCGCGTGCCCCAGGAAGCGCTGATCGGGGTCATCTACGTGGTCGCAGCCGCGACTTCGATCCTTTTGATCGACCGCGCCCCGCAGGGCGCCGAGCATCTCAAGCAGATATTGACCGGCAACATCCTCACCAGCGGGCTCAACGAGATCGCAGTCATTGTCCCGCTCTATTCTGCGGTGGCGCTTGTGCATTTTCTCTTGCGCCGCAGGCTCGCGAAATCCGGTTCGCCGCTCTGGGAATTCGTGTTCTACGCAACCTTCGGCGTGGTCGTGACCAGCTCCGTGGCGCTTGCCGGTGTCCTCCTCGTATTCTCGTTCCTGATCATCCCCGCGGCGATCGGCGTCATGTACGCCTCGACACTGTCGCGCCAGCTTGCGATCGGATGGATCGCGGGCATCCTGACCAGCGCCGCCGGATTTGCACTTTCGTTTGCCTTCGATCTGCCGACTGGCGCCGCCATCGTTTGCGCCTTCGGCGCGGCGCTGGCGCTCGCCGGGCTTGCCTATCCCTTCGTTCGCGGCGACCGCCTCGCGGCGACGAAAACAACGATCGGTACGGTCCGCTGGATCGTTGCCGCAGTCATCGCGGGTTCGGCCATCCAGTTGATCGCGGCGCCCCGCGGCGACCAGCCGCTCCTGGATGCGCTCGAGCAGGCCGTACCTTCGCTGCGGAACCTTTATTTCACGAAAAGCGAGGCTGCGGCCTTCCAGGATGCCAGCGAGACTGCCGAGCGGCACCGTCTGGCGGCAGAGCAACTGATCGAGCAGGAAAGACGCTCCCGCACGCAAGGTGCGGCATTGGACGAGACTGCGGTGCAGCGGATTTCATCCTTCCTGAAATCCTATGCCGAAATGCGCAGGGGCGAACAATTCGTGATGGGCGAGGTGCGCGCGCGGGCACGGCAGCGCATTAGCTGGATTGCCGGTGCTGGCCTGCTGGTTTTCGCACTTCTGCTTGCGCCTGTGCCGTGGCGACGGCTGTGGGTGCCGCACTAGCCGAGTGGCCCATCCTTCGAGACGGCCGCGCCGCGGCCTCCTCAGGATGAGGTCCCAGCAAGAGGCCGACGCGATCTCATGGTGAGGAGGTGCGAAGCACCGTCTCGAACCCTCATGGTGAGGAGGTGCGAAGCGCCGTCTCGAACCATGAGGCCGCGATGGTCGATCAATGCTGCAGTCGGCAAAAGACGCAGCGAATTGACCGCCTACCTCCCGCCGACAAAACACATTCCCATGCGCGAGGCATCGCTCATGACCTGACAGGCAAGTCCCCTGGCGCAGGTCCAGGATTTGAAACTGCGGTCATTGTCCGCAGGCTCTGCGTTTTGGCCGTAGCAGGGCGCGCCCCAACCATCTTCATACTCGGTTCCTGCGAGCTCGCGGCTGCCGCGCAGCTGCGGACGGATGGAAAAGCCACGCGAGTAGTCCACCCGCTCGCCATCGCGCGTCGCTTTGAGAATATCGCGGCGGCGGATCTGATCGCCGAAGAAATGCGGCGAGCCCGGCACCACCGTCGAATTGGAGGGCTTGGCAGCCATCCAGTCGACTCCCGGGAAATGAAAACCGCCGATGCCGCGGGTCTGATGGCAGCCGGCGCAGGTGGTGTCGTTGAGCCGCCGCTCGAAGCCGGCGACCGAACGGATGTTCTGCAACTGGACGCCGCGCCGCGCCGCCTTCTCGAGCGCCGTGACGACGTTGCCTTCGGTGAACAGGGGATCGGCGCCCTCGCCCTGCATCAGGCCGAACGCCGGCTGCAAATCGGAGTTCGAAAAGCCGGCAGGCGTGGGCGCGAGCGCGCGGGTGGCGAGAAACTGTTTCGGGATCAGGATCGTGCCACGATCAAGTTCGCCGAAATGCGCCGGCTCCAGCAGCCAGGCCTTGAAGGCCTGCCTGAGTTTGTCGTCGGCAAGGATGCGTTCGCGGTCGAACTGGTTTTCGAGCGTCGCTTCCGCGAAAATTTTACCCCGCGCGTCATAGTCGAACACTTTCAGCAGATAATCGGTGCGGAAATCGCGCCCCTGCGATTTCACCGTGTGGGCGATCTGAAGATTGGTCTCCAGCCGAGCGATGTTTGCCGGTCGCACCGAAGCAAGCGGGCCGCCTTCGGAAATCAATCTTTCCGCAAGCGCGACCCCGCGCTGCGGCCATTCGCCTGCCGCCAGCCATCGGCGGGCGATCTCCGCGCAGGTGAGCGCTTTACCGTCAGTGGCGCGATCGTCTCGCGCCTTCAGCACGAGATTGAGCGTCATCGGCAGGCGCGGCGAAACGGCATGATCCCCGACCGCCGGCGCGTCCGGCTGCGCAAGACGATAGATCAGCCGGATTTCACCGCAGGTTTGCCCGGCCACATAGGCGCGATCCATCCGGTTGACGATCCCGGCAAGCACGAAACGTGTCGCAGGGGAATAGAGCAGCGTACGATCAAACAACTGGAGATCGGAAGAAGCTTCCACGCCGATGGTTTCATCGGGATGTTCGACGCGGCGGTGTTGTGCATATCGCTCGAATTCCTCGTCGAGCGCCTTGCGGACCGCAGCCATCGACGGCAGGGCGAACAACTCGCCGTCGTTCAGCGGTGCATCCGTCGTCCGCCCCGGGACAAGCATGCTGGCAAGGCTAAATTTTCCGCGATCGAGTTCGCGTAAAGTGAAGGGATCGGTGATCGCAGCGCCACGTTCCAACGCAGGCAGCGCGGTTTGCGCGTGAGCCGGAAGCATACCGCAAAGCCCAGCGACGATAACGGCGAGAAATCGCAACGTAAGATCCATACCTGACCAACACCGCCTCGCGGGCCATCATTCCAGGCCTTGCTCGCGCAGTGCGCTTTTGCTTCAGGAAATTGCCGAAAAGACGACGTCCGCCTCTGGAAATTGGCTCACCTCTCCGCGCAGCGCGGGAGATGCACGCGCCTTCATCCGGTGGCGATCCAGCTCATTTTATCGCGGCCATTAGCGGGCGACGATCAGGCCTTTGCTGGTCACGACCACCCAGCGGCCATCCTGGCGGCGAATGGCGTCGATGCGGCCAAGGCCGGGGATGATGTCGCCCGCATATACTTCATACATGCCCCGCCTGCCATCGATCAGGGCACCGCCGTGGACGACGTCGCGCAGCACCCAGCCTTCGACCATCGGCAGCCTGCCCACTTCGGTCTTGGCTGCATCGGTCTTGGTTGTATCGTTCCTGGTTGTATCGTTCTTGGCTGTGTCGTTCCTGGGCGTTTCGGTCCTCGAAGTTGCCGACGCCGAAGCGGTCGAAATCGAGCCGGTGACGTCCTTTGCGGGCGGGGGCGCCACGGCAATGGGTGAGGGAAGTGGCACGGGCACCGAGCGCAGCCTGTCCACGGCGTCGCTGAGCCTGGCAAGTTTGGCGGCGGGCTCCGTTTGCGCCCGTTCGATCTTGTCGAGGCGCTCGGCTGTCTTGCTGAACTGGGCTTGGCCGAGTTTCGACCCGTATTCGAGGCTCGCCTTCAGGGAGAGAATGTCGGCATCGATCCGCGCGATCGAGGCTTCCAGCGCAGGGCTGTTGCTTGCGACCTCCGGGCCATGAAACAGCGTAGCGGTGGCAAGCGCACCGCCGAAGGCCCCCACCCCCGTGGCCAGCGTTACCACTGCCGCCATCGCCGCAAACCGGCCGAACATTCCCTGCCGCGCACCCGCCGCGCTTTCCCCGCCACGCTCGCCGAACGGAACGACGACGACCTCGCCGGCAATGGGCCGTGCTTCAGATTTTGCTTCGTCGCAAGAGACCGCCTCGGACATTTCGCCTGCGGCTGCCCGCTCCGGCGCCGGAGCCGACGAGGCGTCGGCCGGCTCGTGCAGCACTTCCGGCCCGGAAGGGATGACCGGCTCGTTTTGCCCGTCCGGCGAACGGGAAACGGCCGCATCGGCGTTGAGAGAACCCGCTTCCCCGCCGGCCGCCTCGGCCTTTTCTCCGCCCATGGTCAGAATCTCCGAAAATTGGTTGACCATTTGGTAACCGAATTTCTTGCCAAATCGTTACCTCACCAGCCGCTTACCGAAATTTTAGGAAATTGCCGGGGCGCGTCTGTCTCTCCCCACCTCGCGGCACTGGCGGTTTGACAATCTGCCCGGCGGTCTGCTCAAAGTTCCTGCCGACAACGATGAGGGGAGAACGCCGTGAAGCTTTACGACTCGATCGGGCCGAACCCGCGGATTGTCCGCATGTTCATGGCCGAAAAGGGCATCGAGATGCCCAAGCAAACCGTCGATTTGCGTGGCGGGGAAAACCGCCAGGCCGAGCACCTCAAACGCAATCCCCACGGCCAGATGCCGGCACTGGAACTTGATGATGGCAGCCACCTCTCGGAGATCACCGCGATCTGCGAATATCTCGAGGAGAAAAAGCCGGAACCGGCGCTGATCGGCCGCACGGCCGAAGAGCGTGCCGAGTGCCGGATGTGGACGCGGCGGGTCGACCTCAACATCTGCGAGCCGCTTGCCAACGGCTATCGCTTCGGCGAGGCGGTGAAATTTTTCGAAAAACGGATTCCGGTCGCGCCGGAAGCTTCCCCCGGCCTGAAGATGATTGCCGCCAACCGCCTGCAGTGGCTGAACGGCCAGATGGAGGGCAAGCAATATCTCTGCGGCACTCGCTTCACGCTCGCCGACATCCTGCTCTATTGCTGGATCGATTTCGGCAATCAGGTAGGCCAGCCGCTCGATCCGGCCAACGGCAGCATCGCCGCATGGTTCGAACGGGTAGGACAGCGGCCATCGGTGAAGGCTTAGGCGTTAAGCTCGCGTCATTTCCGGGCGCGAATGAAACGAGCGAGCCGGAACGTGTAAGCAACATCGAGAGTATGGATTCCGGGCTCGCGACTTCGTCGCGCCCCGGAATGACCGTGTGGAAAAGCCGGATCGCATCGCCTTCGCTCGCTACGGCGATACGTTCACAACACCACCGGCGCATCCGGCAGCTCGTTCGGACCCGTGCCGCGTTTGGGGAAATGCAGCGGCCAATTGCCGGGATACCGCCTCAATTCCCTCGATCGCGCCGGCGAGGAAATTCCCGGTTCTGAATTCGGCTTCCATTGCGCCAACGATGTTCTGCCACCCGGCAGCGCCGACCTTGGCATCTATGCCACGGTCGGCGACGATCTCGACCTTGTGGTCGGCGAGCAGGAGATAGACCAGCACGCCGTTGTTATGGGCCGTGTCCCAGACCCGCAGATGCGAGAAGATGTCGAGCGCGCGTTCCCGCGCCGTCTGATCCTTAAACAGCGGTTTGCCATCAAGCGCGCCTTCGACCGCAAAACGGACCTGGCCCGAATGCGTGGCCTCGCCCGCCTTGATCGCCCGTTCGATTTCGGCCAGCGCCCGCTTTGGGAAGACGCGCCGTGCGCGCCAACGGTGCTCGAGAAGATGCTTGCCGATGCGTTTGATTCCCATGGTTTCCCTACCAGCTTCCCGACGCCCCGCCGCCGCCGAAACTGCCGCCGCCGCCGCTAAAGCCGCCGCTGTCGCTCGAACCGCCGCCTGAAAACGAGCCGCCACCGCCCGACCAGCCGCCGCCGATATATCCGCCCCTGCCGCCTGGGGACACGACGGTCTCGGCGAACATCGTAAGGAAAAAGGCAATGACGCCGAGGGCGAGCGACGCCGCGAGCGACCCGGCCACGAACCAGGCCAGCAGACCCGCCACGCCGCCGGTGGCGGCCGCGCCTGCCAATCTTCCAAGCACCGAGCGCAGCATGCCGCCGACGATGATCAGGGCGAACAGCGCGAAGATCGGATCGATATGGTTGAACAGATCCGGATTTTGCTCCTGCGATACCGGCGCGGGCAATTTCTCGCCATCGATCACCGCGATGATACGGTCGACGCCGGCCGCAATCCCGCCTGCGAAATCACCGATCCTGAATTTCGGCACGATGATCTCGTTGATGATGCGGCTCGACGTGACGTTGGTGAGCGAGCCCTCGAGGCCATACCCGACCTCGATCCGCAGCTTGCGGTCGTCCTTGGCAACGACCAGAAGCGCGCCGTCGTCGATCTTCCTGCGTCCGATCTTCCAGGCCTCCGCGGCCCTGATCGCGAATTGCTCGATCGTCTCCGGCTGGGTGGTCGGCACGATCAGCACTGCCACCTGGCTGCCCTTGCGGGTTTCGAGATCCTTGAGCTTTTGCGTGAGCGAGGCGATGTCGGAGGCTGACAGCGTGCCGGTCTGATCGACCACGCGGCCCGACAGCGGCGGCACGGCGACATCTGCGAGGGCTGTGAAAGCCCAGCATACGAGGAGCGCGAGCAGGGATGCCCTTGCGGCAATCATAACCAGTCGATCCGCCTGCCTGAAGCTATTTTGCGGGCGCCGGTGACGGGTTGAAATCCACCTTCGGCGCGGTCGAAATTTCCTTTTCGTTGTCGACTGTGAAATTGGCCTTCTCCTTGTAGCCGAACAGCATCGCCGTCAGGTTATTCGGAAAAGTTCGGATGCCGACGTTATAATCCTGTACCGTCTTGATGTAGCGATTGCGCGCCACCGTGATGCGGTTTTCGGTGCCTTCGAGTTGCGACAGCAGGTCACGAAACAGCGCGTCGGATTTGAGCTGCGGATAATTCTCGGTCACGACCAGCAGCTTCGACAAGGCATTGGTCAGCTCGCCCTGCGCCGCCTGGAATTTTGCGAACGCGCCGGGATCGTTGACGAGATCCGGTGTTGCCTGGATGCTGCCGACCTTGGCGCGCGCGTTGGTCACCCCGAGCAGCACGTCCTTCTCCTGCTGCGCGAAGCCCTTCACGGAATTGACGAGGTTGGGCACGAGATCGGCGCGGCGCTGGTATTGGTTCAGCACCTCCGACCAGGCCGACTTGACCTGTTCGTCGTTGCTCTGAATCGTGTTGTAACCGCAATTGGTGAGGCTCAACGTCGCCAGCGCCGCCAGCATGGTCCATAGTCTACGCATCGGAACCCTCCTGCTTTACCTGCGCCGCAAGCCTATCAGAATGACGTGACAGCGAACACTCGTTCCGAACAATGAATGACGGTGCTGGACTAAAGCGCGATGAGATTTGGTTGAATCGTCATCGCGCTTTAGCTCCTTGATCGAGCATGATCTTTTCGGCAAACCGCTGCACACTTTTCCGGATCATGCTCTAGTCTTACTGCGTCATAACCGACCTATCCCCTCATCCTGAGGAGCTTGCCCAAGCAAGCGTCTCGAAGGACGAGGCCCGGAAACAGGCAACGTGGCCTTCATGGTTCGAGACGGCGCAAGGGCGCCTCCTCACCATGAGGGTCTTATGACGCAGTAAGAGACCAGGGGCGCGTCGCCTTGGCTTGCTGAATTGCCTGCCAGACCTTCATGGGAGACAACGGCGTCGCGATCGATTTGATGCCAAGTTCGCTCAGCGCATCCATCACACCGTTGGCGATGCAGGGCGGCCCGCCGATTGCGCCGGATTCGCCGCAGCCCTTGGCGCCTAGCGGATTGGTGCGGCACGGCGCGGAATCATCGAGGGTGACTTCGATCGGCGGAATGTCGTCGGCCCGCGGCAGGCAATAATCCTGATAGCTCGCCGTCAAGAGCTGCCCTTCCGCGTCGTAGGCCACGCCCTCGTACAGCGCCTGGCCGATGCCCTGCGCGACGCCGCCATGAACCTGCCCCGTCACCAGCATCGGATTGACTGCGATGCCGACGTCATCGACCGTGGTGTAGCGCACGACGCGCGTGATGCCGGTTTCCGGATCGACCTCGACCTCGCAGATATGCGTGCCATTCGGCCAGCTCGGCCCGTCCACCTCGCCCTCACTGTCCACGCTCAGGCGCCCGTCCTCTTCCTTGCTTGCAATTTCGAACAGGCCGATGCGCCTGTCGGTGCCGACCACCGTGAGCCAGCCGTCGCGATATTCGATGTCTCCTGCGGAAGCCTCCAACAGGTGCGAGGCCTTCTCGCGGGCCTTGGCGATCAGATCGCTCGCCGATACCGCAACTGCCGTGCCTCCGATGAACAGCGAACGCGAGCCGACGCTGCCGAATCCGGTGGCGAGATCCGTGTCGCCTTGCACCACGTCGATGCTGTCGATGGCAATCCCAAGCGCAGCCGCCACCATCTGCGAATACGAAGTCTGCAGTCCCTGCCCCATCGCCTGCGTGCCTGAATGCAGGATGATGCGGCCTTCGGCTGACGCGTGCAGGCTGACCTTTTCGTTGTGAACGCGCCCGCCGGTCCATTCGATATAGCTGGTCAGGCCGCGGCCATAAAGCAGGCCCTTCTTCTTCGCGGCTCGCTTGCGCGCGGCAAAACCGTCCCAGTCGGAAAGCCTGGCGGCGCGATCCAGCATATGGGCGAAAGCGCCGGAGTCATAGACCTGGCCGACCGGATTGGTGTAGGGCAGTTGCGCGGGCTTGATGTAATTCGCTTTGCGAATGGCGCGCGGGTCGATCCCGATCTGGCGTGCGGCCGCATCCATCAACCGCTCCACGATGAACACGCCCTCGGGCCGGCCCGCGCCGCGATAGGCGCCGACCGGCGCGGTGTGGGTCATCACCGCCTTCACCTCGTAATGCACCAGCGGCAGATCGTAGACCCCGGACTGCACGAACGGCCCCAGCACCAGCGGAATGATGGTGCCGGTACCGGAGAGATAGGCGCCGGTGCCGCCGACCGAGCGTACCCGATAGGCCAACACCCGGCCCTTGGCATCGAGCGCCATTTCGGCCGTCGAGGTGAGATCGCGCCCGTGGGTTCCGCCCAAAAACTCGTCGGTGCGATCGCCGCGCCAGCGCACCTTGCGGTCGAGCCTGGTGGCCGCATAGGCCACGAGCGCGTCTTCGGGATAAAGTCCGGTCTTCTGGCCGAAGCCGCCGCCGATATCCCCGACCAGCACGCGCACGCTTTCCTTCGGCCGCTTCAACACGGCTTCCGCGAGCAGGTCGCGGGTCGAACCCGGCGTCTGCGACTGCACGTGCAGGATCAGTCGGCCGGTCTTCTTCTCGATCTCGGCGATGGTCGAGCGCGGCTCCATCGCGGAGGGTGCAAGGCGCTGGCTGGCGACATCGAGCGAGACGACATGGGTGGCCTTGGCGAAAGCAGCTTCCACTGCAGCCGCATCGCCATAGCTCATCGCGGCTACGACATTATCGGGCGCCTCCTTCCAAACAATGGGCGCGCCCGGCCTTGTAGCGGCCAGGGGATCGGTGACTGCCGGGAGCACTTCGTATTCCACGGCGATCGCCTCGGCTGCCGTTTGTGCGGCAAGGCGCGATTTCGCCACCACCGCCGCTACCGCCTCGCCGGCGAAGCGCACGAACTCGTGGGCGAGCAGCCGTCGCGGCGCCACCGTCATCGGCGAACCATCAGGCCGCGCGAACAGCATCAGGGTCGGCAGCGTGCCGATATTGTCGGCAACCAGATCGGCGCCGGTATAGACGGCCACGATCTCGGGCATGCCCGCCGCCGTGCCGGCATCCACCGACACGATCCTGGCATGCGCATGCGGCGAACGCAGCACATGCAGCCACAGCGCGCCGTCTTCCGGCTTGTCGTCGATGAACTGGCCCCTGCCGGTGAGCAGCCGCTGGTCCTCCAGCCGTTTGACGGGCTGTCCCGCGCCAAAACGCATGTTGCCGGGCAGAATGTTCATCGGTCGTGTCCCTCAAGGTTTCTCGGGCGCCGTATTAGCGGATGGGGGCGCAACAGGCCAAGCCCTGCAGTACCATCATTTTCGCGGCGTCAGCATTGTGGCGGCCAGCCGCGGTCCATCCTTCGAGACGCATCGCTGTACGCGATGCTCCTCAGGATGAGGTCCTTGCAAGTGACGGAGGGCAAACCTCATGGTGAGGAGGCGTGCAACGCCGTCTCGAACCATGAGGCCGAGATGCGAACCAGACGAGAAAGTACTCGACTTCAGTCCACCTCGCGCAGCACCGCTTCGACGATTTTGCGCTCGTCCGCGGAAAGCGCCGCCTGCGGGGCAATCGGATCGCCAACGTCATAGCCCTGGATGGCAAGGCCGGCCTTGATGCAGGCGGCGAGATTGTAACGCGCGAAGGCTTCGTTGACGCGCCATAATCTGCGCTGCAGGACCAGTGCCTCATCCCAGCGCTTCGCCTTGCAGAGATCGTAGAGTTCCACGCTTTGCCGCGGGATGATGCAGGCGGGTCCGGCCATCCATCCCACGCCGCCGATCAGCATCACGGCTGCCGGGATATGGGCGGAGGCCGAGAACACGGCAAGGGCGTCGCCGCAGCGATTGATGATCGACATCAAACGCCCGGTATTGGTGGAGGCATCCTTGATATACCGGATGCGCGGATGCGCCGAAAGCCGTGCGATGCAATCAAGCGAAAGATCCGAGCGCTGGAATTGCGGATTGGTGTAGATCACGACGGGAATATCGACCGCATCCGCGATGCCCCGGAAATAGGATTCCACCTGCGCGTCGGCAAGCGGAAAGTACGCTTCCAGAATCGCCAGAATGCCGTCGGCACCGAGCTCCTGATACGCGATCGCCTGCGCCACGGCATCCGATGTCGAGGTCGAAGCAACGCCTGCGACCACCGGCACGCGGCCACCGGCGGCTTCGATCGTCGCCTGCACGACGCGCGAGCGCTGCGAGCTGTCGAGATAGGCGAATTCGCCGGTCGAGCCGAGCGGCGTCAATCCATGGACGCCCGCCTTGATGAGATCGTCGCAGAGGCGCGCCAGCACATCCGCGCGGACCTTCCCGCTCGTGTCAACCGGCGAGACCAGATAGGGAAAGACGCCGTGGAAATCGTGCATGGTGCGGGACTTTTGCCAAATGCCCGGCAAAGGCGCAACCCTGCAAAATTCTGCCCGCCGAGGAGATATTCCGGCCCGCGGCCATGATGATGCGGACCTTTTACGACTACGTCGCGATCTCGTTGAATGCCGTTGAGGGCAGCTTATTACCGTCCGCGCATCAAATCTTACGCGGCGTTAAGCATCTGCCAATCGGCCGGCTGGGATAGCCGGGGCCGCATCTGGCTCACCCGGCTGGAGAAGTTTTCGTAATGGGCTTCGAGCTCCGCCAGCGCCAGACGCTCCCATTCGTCGGCCCGTTCCAGTAGAGACCACCTCTGAAGCGGCCGGAAGGCCGCCGTTTGACGGCATAGTGAAGCGATGGTGCGATAGCGGCGAACATTTTCCAGAACTGCCTTGCCGTTCATTGGTTAAACCTCCCCTCCCAGGCTTTGCTCAATTGCGACTTTGACCGCAACGGTTTTCAAATTTGTTAGCGCGCCTGGCAAAGCACGCAGATGGTTTGCGAACCGTTGATTGCGCCCGCTTCGGGCGAAAGCGGAGCGAGCGCGGCGTTTCAAAAAAATTTACAATGCAATTGACGCCGGGCCGGGCAATCATGCCAAAGCGGATTTGAGAACCGGATCGTCGGCAACCAGGCTTGAGGCGACTTCAATTTCCATACACCATTTGCGGCAGCCACAGCGTGAGCGCCGGCACGTAAGTGATGATCATCAGAACCATCAGCAGCAGAATCAGAAACGGCAAAACGCCGCGCACGACCTCTCCGATCGGCGCGTGCGAAATCGTGGACAGCACGAACAGATTCAGCCCGACCGGCGGATGAACCAGCGCTATCTCCATGTTGTGGGTGAAAATGATCGAGAAGTGCACCGGATCGACGCCGAGCGCAGGCAAAACCGGTGCGAGGATCGGCAATACCAAGAGCAGCGTCGCGATCACCTCGAGGAAGCAGCCGAGCACCAGCAAGAGCACGTTGATGGCCAGCAAAAATTGCCACGGCGCCATATTGCGAGCCAAAACCCATTTGACGAGCTCCGCAGGAACGCCGGAGGCCGTCATCCAGTGACCGAATGCGAGTGCGGTGGCAACGATCAGCATGATCGCGCTAGCGCTTTTCAAGGCATCGGCAACCACCCACAGCGTTTTCGACCAGTGAAAGCCGCGGTAATAGACTAGGCTGACCATAAGCGATACCACGGCGGCGATCGCCGCCGCCTCGGTGACGGTGACAACGCCGCCATAAATGCCGATGAGCACGATCGCCGGAACGACCAGTGCGGGTATTGCCCTGGCCGTGACCCGAAAACGCTCCGCGAAGGGAAGCGTCGGCTCGACAGGGAATTTCCGCCGCCGCGCGTCGTACCAGACCCAGGCGAAGAAGACTGCAGCCTGCAGCAGACCGGGCAACACGCCGGCAAGGAACAGGCGGGGCACCGATTGTTCGGCGACAATGCCGTACAGAATCAGCGCCAGGGAGGGCGGAATGACGATGCCGATGGTGCCTGAAGCGCCGACGACACCCAGCGCGAAACTGCGCGGATAGCCCTTCTCGATCATCGCCGGCAGCAGGATGGTGCCCATGGCGAGCGCAGTCGCTACCGAAGACCCGGAGATCGCGGCAAACAACGTGCAGGCCACCACGGTCACAAGGCCGAGCGAACCCCGAATACCCCCAAGCCAGGCGACGGAAAGATCCACCAGCGCCTTCGCGACGCCGCCCTGGCGCATGAAGGTGGCGGCCATCACGAACAGCGGCAGCGACATCAGGGTCGGCGAATTGAGGTGATCGATCACAACCTGCGCGACGCCGATCAGCGGTTCGCCGGAGGCAATGTAGAGAACGGCGGCGCAAAGCCCGAGCACAAGGAAGATCGGCATTCCGACGGCCAGAAGGCCGAAGAACAGCAGCGGTAAGAGAATTATCGACATCCGAGCGTGCCCTGTCCACCCTCAGCCCGACGGGCCCGATCCACCGGATCGTTCATGCTCGGGAATGTGGCCGACCGTCATCGTCTCGGGATCGAAAGCGAACAGATAGCGATAGAGCCGGATCAGATAACGAGCGGTCATCAGCATCGCCCCGGTCGGGACGGCTGCCGAATAGAGCCACATCGGAAACTGCAGA
>CAVRMY010000058.1:0-345183 GCA_963721935.1 uncultured Alphaproteobacteria bacterium | reverse complement strand
AAGTTCCCGCTTTCCCAAATTTCGGACCGATTTCCCCCCGCACCGGCGAGGGCGGGGCGCCATGGCTCGGCCTGTTCGGCTGTGCGGTGCACTTTGATCTATCTCATCCTGCTTTCCAGCGACGGAGCTAGGAATATTGTGGCAATCGCGGAGAAGCCGGATGACATACGCGACCGTCATGGTCAGTTTGGCGCTCGATCAACCCAATGAGGCCCGGCTCGCCGTTGCGGGCCAGATCGCCGAAACGTTCGATGCCGCATTGATTGGTATAGTGGCGTCCGTATTCAGTCCGCCCCTCTACTTTACCGACGGCGAACAGGCTCAAATGGTCATCGACCGGGAGGAAGCGTCGATCAAGCGGCGCATGGCCGAACTCGAGGCTCAATTTCGACAGGCCAGCCGCAGCTGCGCCGGGCATATCGAGTGGCGATCCGCGATCGATTTTCCGGCGCGCTTCGTTCTCCAGCAAGCCCGCAGTGCCGACATCATCGTAAGCGGCGGCCGAAGCGACGTCTTATCCGACCCGTTTGCGACCGTCACTCCGAGGGATCTGGTGATGGAGGCCGGCAGGCCGCTGCTCGTCGTTCCCGATTCCGTCGACTGGCTGGATCCGCGAAGTGCGATCGTGGCCTGGAAGGATACGGCTGAGGCGAGGCGCGCGATCGTCGCTTCATTGCCGATGCTCCGCAAGGCCAAGGACGTTGCCGTCGCCGAGATCGTGGAAAAGGACGGCAGCCACGCGGCTGCAGTCGCAGGTGTCCGCGATGTCGTAACCTGGTTGTCGCGCCACGGCATCCATGCCGCGGAACTCGCCGCCGCGCAAGACCCTGACCGGGACGCGTTTGCCCAGCTTGATTCGATGGCCGCCAGCGTCGGTGCCGGGTTTATGGTAGGCGGCGCTTACGGTCATTCGCGATTTCGCGAATGGATTCTCGGCGGCATGACCCAGCATTTCATCACTCAGACTGCGCGTTGCGTGTTGCTGTCGCATTGAAAGTATCGTGAAACCCGGATCGATGGACCCGCCTCCTTGTACAGATTTCTCCAGCAAACCGTCGGCGACTACATGACGCGCAGGGTCAAGATCGTGAAACGGCAAATGTCCGTGCGCGAATTGAACCAGATGTTCGAGTCGGACGACTTCAACACCTATCCGGTCGAAGAGGAGACGCAGGTCGTAGGGCTGGTCACCAAGTTTGACCTGCTCAAGTGCTTTGCCTTCACGCCCAGCCAAATGGTTCCGCGTTATGATGATTTGATGAACCGAACGGTCGCCGACATCATGACCTCGGCGTTCATTTATGTCAGCGCCGATACCAGGCTGACGCGGGTGCTGCAGCTCATGGTCGAGCACAGGATCAGGAGCATTCCTGCGATCGACAAGGATAATCGATTGGTTGGCATCATTGCGCGCGAGGACGTCATCAGGGCGCTTGCCGCCTGCGCCGGGGACGACCGGTAAGCGTCTCATTGAGTAGGCGTGCGGGTCTTCGGTAAAGCCCGCAGTTTGCGCCGCCGGCCGACACGCCTCACTCGCCCCCAATTCAACGAAGTTGATCTCGATCAACTCGCGGCACACGCGACTGTGGTTTTTAGCCTCGTATCCTTCAGAGAGGTCACTCATGAGCCAGGCGCTGAATGCGAAGTCGATGACGATCGGTGAAAGCGGCCTGGCGGTCTTCTTCGCTGTGACCGCCTTTCTCTGCATGATCGGCGCAGCGAAAGCCGTCGATGCCCCATTCGCATTCCATGCAACGCTGGCAAGCGCCGCAAGCCTCGCATCGGTCTTCGTCATCCTCAACCGCTACTTTGATCGGCCTGCCGCCCTGCCACCGCAGGAGATCAACGGGCGACCCAACTACAATATGGGTCCGATCAAGTTTTCAGCCGTGATGGCCATGTTCTGGGGTATCGCCGGATTTACGGTTGGTTTGATAATCGCGTGCCAACTTGCCTGGCCATCGCTCAATTTAGACCTGCCGTGGACGAGCTTTGGGCGATTGCGGCCGCTTCATACGTCGGCCGTGATCTTCGCATTCGGCGGTAATGTGCTGGTCGCCAGTTCCTTCTACGTCGTCCAAAAGACCTCGCGGGTTCGCCTCGCCGGCGAACTGGCGCCATGGTTCGTCGTGCTCGGCTACAATTTCTTCATTTTGGTCGCCGGCACCGGCTATCTGCTCGGCGTAACTCAGAGCAAGGAGTATGCCGAACCTGAATGGTACGCGGACCTTTGGCTGACGATCGTTTGGGTCGCCTACTTGCTGGTGTTCCTGGCAACAATCATGAAACGCAAGGAACCTCACATCTTCGTCGCCAATTGGTTCTATCTCGCCTTCATCATCACCATCGCAGTGCTTCACCTCGGCAACAATCCCGCGCTGCCTGTCTCGGTTTTCGGCTCGAAGTCGTACGTCGTCTGGGGTGGCGTTCAGGATGCGATGTTCCAGTGGTGGTACGGCCACAACGCCGTCGGATTCTTCCTTACGGCCGGATTCCTCGCCATCATGTACTACTTCATCCCGAAGCGCGCCGAGCGGCCGATCTATTCGTATCGTCTGTCGATCGTCCATTTTTGGGCGTTGATCTTTCTCTATATCTGGGCGGGGCCGCACCATTTGCACTACACGGCACTTCCCGATTGGGCCCAGACGCTGGGCATGACTTTCTCCATCATGCTCTGGATGCCGTCGTGGGGCGGCATGATCAACGGCCTGATGACGCTGTCTGGCGCCTGGGACAAGCTGCGCACCGATCCGGTGCTGCGCATGATCGTGGTCTCGGTCGCCTTCTACGGCATGTCGACCTTCGAAGGCCCGATGATGTCCATCAAGGTTGTCAATTCGTTGAGCCACTATACCGACTGGACCATTGGTCACGTCCATTCGGGAGCGTTGGGCTGGGTCGGTTTCGTGTCGTTCGGGGCGCTGTACTGCATGGTACCCTGGTTGTGGAATTGCAAGGAACTCTACAGCCTCAAGCTCGTAAATTGGCACTTCTGGATCGCGACGATCGGGATCGTCCTTTACATATCGGCGATGTGGGTCTCCGGAATTCTGCAAGGCTTGATGTGGCGCGCCTACACCTCGCTTGGCTTTCTTGAATACTCGTTCATCGAGACCGTGGAGGCGATGCATCCCTTCTACGTGATCCGTGCTGCGGGCGGCGCGTTGTTCCTGATCGGAGCGCTGATCATGGCCTATAACCTCTGGATGACGGTGCGCGCCGGCGAGGCGGAAGTGCAGTCGCCAGTTGCCCTTCAACCGGCGGAATGAGGCGCTCACATGTCGTTCTGGGCTAGGCATCAAATCTTCGAAAAGAACTCGATCATCCTGGTCATCGGAATTCTTGCGGTGATCGCAATCGGCGGTCTCGTCGAAATCGTTCCGCTGTTCTATCTCAAGAGTACGATCGAGGTGGTCGATGGCGTCAGGCCGTACACTCCGCTGGAGTTGGCAGGCCGCAATATCTATGTCCGCGAGGGTTGCTACCTCTGCCACTCGCAGATGATCCGGCCCCTGCGTGACGAGATCGAGCGTTACGGTCATTTTTCGCTTGCCGCCGAAAGCATGTACGACCATCCGTTTCAGTGGGGGTCGAAGCGTACGGGCCCGGACCTCGCGCGCGTCGGCGCCAAGTATTCGGACGAATGGCACGTTACGCATTTGACGAATCCGCGTTCGATCGTTCCCCCGTCGGTGATGCCCGGATATCCCTTTCTGGCAGAGACTGAAGTCGATGCCTCCAATATCGCGGCTCACCTGAGGGTCAACCGCAGTGTCGGCGTGCCTTATACGGACGACCAGATTGCCAATGCCGCCGCCGACCTGAGGGCGCAGGCCAATCCGGACGACGGGGGAGTCGACGCCTTCACCAAACGCTATCCGAAAGCCGCCATTCGCAATTTTGACGGCAAGACTGGCGCCCCGACCGAAATGGACGCGCTGGTTGCCTATCTTCAAGTGCTTGGCACCCTGGTCGACTTCAAGCTGTACAATGAAAAAGCCAACCTCCGCTGAGAAAGCAGAACGATGCGCGCAATTCTGACTGTTCCGAACCTGATCTCGGATTTTGTAACCATGTTGTGGACTCCGATTTTCGTCGGAATTTTCCTCGCGGTGGTGATTTACGCACTTTTGCCTCGCAACCGAACGGCTTTCGACGAGGCGTCGAAGATTCCGTTGCGGGAGGAGTGATTGAGTCATGGCTGGGCACAACGAAATCGATCAGGTTTCCGGCAAAACGACCACGGGTCACGAGTGGGACGGTATCAAGGAACTCAACAGTCCGCTGCCGCGATGGTGGGTCTTGACCTTTTATGCCACCATCATCTGGGCGATCGGATACTGGATCGTCTACCCGGCGTGGCCGCTGCTGGCGGGTTACACTACGGGGGTCTTGCACTACTCCTCTCGTGCTGCCGTTGCGGTGGAACTCGCCAATCTCGAAAGGATTCGCGGCGAGAAAATGCTGGCGCTCGGGTCGGCCTCGCTTGCGGATATCGAGAAGGATCCGGCGCTGCTCGCCCTGGCGCGAGCCCGCGGCAGGACGGTATTCGGCGATAATTGTGCGCCATGTCACGGCAGCGGCGCCACCGGCGCAAAAGGATATCCCAACCTGAATGACGACGATTGGCTTTGGGGCGGTAAGCTTGATCAGATCATGCAAACGATTCAATACGGCATCCGCTCCGGGCATCCCAAAACCCATGACAGCGCGATGCTGGCCTTCGGCAAGGACGGGATCCTTAAACCCGAACAAATCATAACGGTCGCCAATTACGTTCGGTCGCTTTCCGGTCTGCCGACCGCGAAAGGTTACGACGCGGCGGCGGGAAAGAAAATCTTCGCCGAGAACTGCTCGTCCTGTCATGGTGAGACGGGCAAGGGAAATCAGGAACTCGGCGCCCCGAATCTCACTGACAAGATTTGGCTCTATGGCAGCGATGAGGCAACCATCATCGAAACCATCACCAATGGCCGCGCCGGCGTGATGCCGGCATGGGTCGACCGGCTCGATCCCACGACGGTCAAGGCATTGACCGTTTATGTACACTCGCTCGGCGGAGGAACGTAATCCCTCAGCCGACTCGAGGACATACCCGGAGAAACCGCATGAACAGACCTCCTGCTCCGCCGAAGCCGTTGACCGGGCGCTTTGTGCTTGTGACCTTGCTTGGGTTCTTTGGCGTGGTGTTTGCCGTGAATTTTGCCATGATGAAGCTGGCGATCGATACCCTGCCGGGGACGGAAGTGGACAGCGCCTACAGTGCCAGTCTCGGTTACGGACGGGAAATCGCGGCTGCGCACGACCAGGATACGCGAAACTGGCGGATCGACGCGCATATTCGACGCGGCCCAGATGGCAAGGCGACGCTGCAGGTCGAGGCTCGCGACGACGGCGGCACGCCACTCTCGGGCATGAAATTTCAGGGGCGGCTCGAGCGGCCAACCGACCGGCGAGCCGACCAGCCGGTTGAACTCGCCGAAGTGGGAATCGGAATTTATCGCGGGACTGTGTCACTCGTTGCCGCCGGACAATGGGATCTGGTGATCGAAGGCGATGCCGCCGGAAAGCGGATGTTCCTGTCGAAAAACCGCGTGTTCCTGAACTAGGGGGCAATCATGCAGGCGACGCGGGACTTCTCGCATTATGTAACAGATCTGGGCGCAGGGCTGCAGCACATCGATCTGGCTGTCGAGGGCGTCAATTGCGCCGGTTGCATGTCGAAGATCGAACGCGGCCTGTCGGCGATGCCCGACGTGACGTTGGCGCGTGTGAACTTGACCAACCGCCGCGTCGCGCTGGAATGGAAAGAGGGAACGCTCGATCCATCGAATTTCATCGACCGGCTGGCCGAGCTTGGATACAAAGCCTATCCATTCCATGCCGCCAATGCCGAGACTGTCGAGGCGGAACAGTCGCGCTTTCTCCTGCGATGCCTGGGCGTCGCCGCATTCGCAACGATGAACGTCATGATGCTTTCGGTACCGGTTTGGTCCGGCAACGTCAGCGACATGCTGCCCGAGCAGCGCGACTTCTTTCACTGGCTTTCGGCGTTGATCGCGCTGCCTGCCGCTGCCTACGCGGGACGGCCGTTTTTCCTGTCGGCCTACCGGGCGTTGCGTGCGCGCGGCGTCAACATGGACGTGCCGATCAGTATCGGCGTCCTGCTTGCGCTTGGCATGTCGCTTGTCGAGACTGCGAACCATGCCGAGCACGCATATTTCGATGCCGCGATCATGCTGCTGACGTTTCTCCTCGTCGGCCGCTATCTCGATCAAAGCATGCGGCGGAAGACGCGGGCGGTCGCCGGAAATCTTGCCGCACTGAAAGCGGAAACCGCCACCAAGTTCATTGGCGGAAGCGAGATTGCGGAAGTCCCCGTGGCGGCAATCGATCCCGGTGACATCGTCCTGCTGCGTCCGGGGGAACGCTGTGCGGTGGACGGCACGGTCATCGATGGGCGTTCCGAGGTCGATCAGAGTTTGATTACGGGCGAGACCGTCTATGCGAGGGCGCAGTCCGGCACGGCGGTTTATGCCGGCACGCTGAATATCTCCGGGACCCTGCGCATCCGGGTCCGCGCGGCATCGAACGGTACGCTGCTTTCCGAGATCAGCCGGTTGCTCGACAACGCATTGCAGGCGCGCTCGCGCTATATTCGGCTTGCGGACCGCGCGTCTCGCCTTTACGCGCCGCTCGTGCACGTTACCGCGCTGCTGACGGTGCTCGGTTGGGTCTTGTTGGGGGCAGGCTGGCACGATGCCATCGTCGCTGGCGTCGCCGTTCTCATCATCACCTGTCCTTGCGCGCTGGGGCTTGCGATCCCCACCGTGCAGACGGTTGCGTCCGGTGCGATGTTCAGGGCCGGCGTCCTGCTCAATTCCGCCGATGCGATTGAACGTGTGGCCGATGTCGACCACATCATCTTCGACAAGACGGGAACCCTGACCTTGCCCGATCTCGAAGTCGTCAACGCGGCCGGCGTCCCGGAATTCGTGCTGCGGCGCGCTGGAGAATTGGCGCTGGCGAGCAACCACCCTGCTGCGGGTGCCGTGGCGCGGGCGGCAAATGCGAAAACACCGCTGGTGGGAGCAAGCGAAGAACCCGGGCAGGGGGTTCGCGGCGAGGTCGGCGGCGTGGAGGTTCGGCTTGGGCGTCCTGGGTTTTGCGACGCGGAGCAGCTGGCGGCCGAGTGTGCGACCACCGACGGCGAAGCCTCGCTCGTCGCGTTCAGCTTCGGCGATCGCAAGCATGTATTTTGCGTCCGCCAGGCGCTGCGCGCGGACGCGCGAACCGTGATTTCGGAGCTGAAGAAGCGCAACATCACGTTCGAAATTCTCTCGGGCGACCGCGAGGGGGCCGTTGGCGCCGTCGCGCGAGCACTCGGGGTGGAAAGGTGGCGCGCCGGGGTGACGCCCGCCGACAAGATCGCCCGCATCGAAGAACTCAAGCGCGACGGATACAAGGCGATGATGGTCGGCGACGGGCTCAATGATGCGCCCTCGCTGGCGGCCGCGCACGTCTCGATGTCGCCGATAAGCGCGGCGCATCTGAGCCAGGCGACGGCCGATCTGGTTTTCCTCGGCAAGCCGTTGGCGCCGGTGATCACAGCGATCGATTTTTCGCGCAAGGCGTCGCACCTGATGCGGCAAAACCTCTGGCTTGCGGTCGCCTACAACCTCTTCGCGGTTCCGATCGCCATCGGCGGGCTGGTGACGCCACTGATCGCGGCGGTTGCGATGTCCGGCTCCTCGCTGCTTGTGATGTTGAACGCACTGCGCGGCCGGCGCATCGCGGATGGAGGAATGTCGTGGAAGTGATGGTAATCCTGGTGCCTTTGGCGCTTGGCCTCGGGCTTCTTGGCCTGCTTGCGTTTCTCTGGTCATTGAAGAATGGGCAGTTCGACGATCTCGAAGGCGCGGCCTGGCGTGCGATTTTGGATGACGAACCGTTGGCGGAAAACGAACCGGTCGAACGCAGGACCTCAAGGTGAGACCGTCTTCCTGTAGAGTGCGCCGTAACAGGCTGCCGAGACATCCCAGCTGAATGACTTCGACATCGCGCTGCGTCGCATGGCGTCGAGACGATCCTTCGCCGTGAAGGTCGAAAAGGCGCGCCGGACCCCGCCGAGGAAGGACTCGATCGACGGTTTGGAGAACAGGAATCCGGTTTCGCCGTCGGTGATCGTCTCCGCCAGCCCACCGGTTTGATGGCCGATCGGAAGTGAGCCGAACTTCTGCGCATACATCTGGCTCAATCCGCACGGCTCGAAGCGCGAAGGCATCAGCGTGAAGTCGCTGCCGGCGAAGATCCGCCGCGCCTGGCCATCGTTGAAACCAATCGTTACGCCGATCGCATCCGGACGGCGGCGATGCGCGTCTACCAGGGCCTGTTCGATCCCTGGTTCGCCGCTCCCGGTTACGACGATCTGCCCACCGGCATCGATGATCTCGTCGGCGGCGGACAACACCAGATCGATGCCCTTCTGATGGACGAGACGGGTGACGAGGCCGAACAGGGGGCCGCGCGACAAAGCGAGCCCGAATTGCTGGCGGACATAGTCGGAATTGGCGCGTTTGCCTTCCCAGTCGCCGGCGCCAAATGGTTGCGCAAGTTGCGCGCAAGCACGCGGGTCCCAGGTCTCGTCGATCCCGTTCAGGATCCCGGTAAGCTCTTCGGCATCGGAGCGACGGCGCAACAGACCTTCAAGCCCGCAGCCGAGTTCGGGTGTCGTAATTTCCCTGGCATATGTTTCGCTGACGGTAGTCAGGTGGGAGGCATAAATGATGCCGCCCTTGAGGAAGGAAAGCTTGTCGTAGAACTCGAGACCATCAATGTGAAAGGAATCCTCGGGCGCGCCGATCCGCCGTAGCGACTCCTTCGCAAACAGTCCCTGATAGGCGAGGTTGTGAATGGTCAGGATGCTTGGAATCCTCACCGCATCCCACGCAAGGTACGCTGGCACCAGCGCAGCTTGCCAGTCATTGGCGTGAACGAGGTCTGCTGCCCAATTCTTGTCCAGCGTGCCCGCCGCCAATTGGGCAGCTATGGAAGCCAAACGGGCGAAGCGAACATCATTGTCCGGCCAGTCGCGGCCCGAAGCATCGCCGTAAGGATTGCCCGGCCGATCGTACAATTGTGGACAGAGCACGACGTAAACGGGCAGGCCATCCCGGGTCGAACCGAGGCCGAGCGAGCAGGGGGGCATTTCCGCCAAGGCCGGAGAATGGCCGACAATGTCGAGGTGGGTGAATTGTTCGACGACGTCGCTGTATCCTGGAAGCAGGATCCTGACGTCGCTCCAGCGGCGTAGCGCCCGGGGCAGAGCTGCCGAAACGGCGGCCAACCCGCCCACTCGGACGAAGTCGTCCATTTCGGTGGTGACGAATAGAACCCTCAAAGCAACCTCACAGGGGGTGCGAAGCAACTCCGACTATGCAAGATCAGTTCCATTTCTTTTCGGGATCGACAACGCCATCGTTTCGTCGTCAGGTCCGCCCGGGCCCGATGCCCTTCTGCCTGCTTTTCCGGCGGGGCGGGAAAATCTAGGGTGGGACAAACGAAGGCCAAGGGGAGTTCTGAAATGACAATGACGGCTGCCGGTGACGGGGGTACGACCGGGTGTTTCCATGGGCTGCGCGTACTCGACTTTTCGACCACCATCGCCGGCCCGCATTGTGCGCGAATGCTTGCCGATATGGGGGCCGAAGTCATCAAGATCGAGTCCGCGGAGGGCGAGACCATGAGAATCCGTCCGCCCGTTCGTAACGGCTTCAGCAGCCTCTACGGTCACCTCAACGCCGGCAAGAAAAGCCTCGTCCTCAATCTGAAATCGCCGGAGGCAGTCGATGCCGTCAGGCGCCTCGTGGAGAGTGTGGACATCGTCGTGGAAAATTTCCGTCCGGGCGTCATGCGCAGGCTGAAGCTCGACTACGCTTGCCTGCAACCGATCAACCCGAAGCTGATCTATTGTTCGATCTCCGGGTACGGCCAGAGCGGGCCTTCGGCGGAATTGCCGGCCTATGCACCGGTCATCCACGCCGCATCGGGATACGATATGGCCCATCTTTCCTACCAGCCCGGGCGGCACCGGCCTGACTATTGCGGCGTTTATCACGCCGATATCCTTACCGGTGTCTACGCGTTTGGCGCCATCTCGGCGGCCTTGTACCAGCGCACCGCCACCCAGAAGGGCCAGCACATCGACGTTTCGATGCTGGAATTGATGCTCAGCCTCACGCCGAACGAAGTCCAGTGGTCGCAATTCAACGTCACACCGCCGAGCCGCCCGATGTTCGGGCCGGTCGAGACACAGGACGGGTACGTCATGGTGACGGTCGCCAGCGAAAAAACCTTCCAGGGTCTGATGAACGCATGCGGCCTTCCGGAGTGGATCGGCGATCCGCGCTTTGCGAAATATGCGGAGCGGCGTCATCATTGGACGGATCTGATGGAGGGCGTTGAAACCTGGTCGCGCAAGATCGCCACTGCGAAATGCCTTGACGAATTGAACGCCCACGGCGTTCCCTGTTCGGCCTATCGCACGGTGGCCGAGGCATTGCGCGACCCGCAGCTTGTTCATCGCAGCGCGCTGGCCGAGGTGGAAGATGGCGGCGGGACGTTCAGGGTCGTGAACCTTCCGTTCAGGATGTCGGCGAGCAAGGTCGCGGCAGGGAAGCGGGCGGCGGCTCTGGGCGAGCATTCCCTCGCGCTGCTTCGCGAGAGCGGCCTTTCCGAGGACCAGATAGCGACACTGGTCGGAACGGCGGCGCTGACGGAGAGCTGCTGAACGGCCTTGCCGGATCGGGCCTTTTCGGCCTAACTGAAAAAGAAAACTTTCAACGGGAGAGAAGCGATGAGGAGTTTCAAGGTCGCCGATTTCAATGCCCCCCTGCAGGAGGTGGAACAGCCGACGCCGCAGCCATCGGGAACACAGGTCCTGATCAAGGTGAAGGCGGCCGGCGTCTGTCACAGCGATCTCCACATCTGGGAGGGCGGCTACGACCTCGGCCATGGACGAAAACCGCTTTCGCTGAAGGATCGCGGCGTGTCGCTGCCGCGGACCATGGGACATGAGACGGTAGGCGAAATACTGTCCTTCGGGCCCGATGCAAAGACACAATCTGGCGGTCTCAAGGTCGGCGACGTTGCGCTGGTCTATCCCTGGATCGGCTGCGGCAAGTGCGAGGTTTGTCTCGCCGGCGACGAGAACATGTGCCTGAAGCCGGCCTCTCTCGGCGTCTATTGCGACGGCGGTTATGCCGACCACATGATCGTGCCGCATCCGAAATACCTTCTGGACCTGAAGGGCCTCGATCCCCTGACGACCGCGCCATATGCGTGCTCGGGCGTTACGACCTACAGCGCCCTGAAGAAGGTGGAGGCCGCTTTCAACACGCCGATCGTCATATTCGGCGCGGGTGGGCTTGGGTTGATGGCGCTGTCGTTGCTCAAGGCGATGGGCGGCAAGGGCGCCATCATCGTCGATATCGATGCGCGCAAGCGCGAGGCGGCAGAACAGGTCGGCGCGCTCGCCTCCGTCGATGGCGCGGCGCCCGATGCCCTCGAGCAGCTTGCGAGAAAGGCCGGCGGACCGATCCGCGCCGTGATCGATCTCGTCGGCAATGCCAAAACGGCGCAGCTTGGCTTCGACTGCCTGACCAAGGGCGGCAAGTATGTGATCGTTGGCCTGTTCGGCGGCGGCGCGCCATGGGCCTTGCCGCTTATCCCGATCAAGGCCGTCACGATTCAGGGCAGCTATGTCGGCAACCTCAGGGAAACCCAGGAATTGCTTGATCTGGTGCGCGCCAAGAAGATACCGGCCATCCCGGTGACGCCGATGCCGTTGTCCAGGGCCAATGAGGCGCTTGTCGACCTGCAGAAGGGAAAGCTGGTCGGCCGCGCGATACTGACACCATAGGACCTCTCTTGCCGTCATTGCGAGGAGCCAACGGGTCGGCGCGAAGCGCCGCCCGATGACAGGCTCCGCGACGAAGCAATCCATTCCTGCTTTGTGGCCACATGGATTGCTTCGCTTCGCTCGCAATGACGGCTATTATTATCCAAGCTCACCCAGGGACCCTCCATGTCTGCCAACAATGCGCTCCACATTGCCGTGCTTGCCGGTGACGGCATCGGCCCCGAGGTCATGGCGCCGGCGCTTGAAGTTTTGCGCAAGATTGAAAACACCACTGACCTGAAGTTCCGTTTCACCGAGGCGCCGGCCGGCGCCGACCATTACCGCGAGACCGGGAAGTCGATGCCGGAATCGACGGTGCGGTTGTGCGAAGAGGCCGACGCCATTCTGCTCGGCGCGTGCGGCCTGCCGTCGGTGCGCTATCCCGACAACACCGAGATCATGCCGCAGGTGGAACTGCGCTTTCATTTCGACCTCTACGCCGGCGTGCGCCCGGCGCGTCTCATTCCCGGAGTACCGAGCCCGATCGTAGGCGCCGATCGGCGCGGCATCGATCTCGTCGTGATCCGCGAATCCACGGAGGGCCTGTTTGCCTCGATGGGGAAGGGCGTTGTCACTCACGAGGATGCGCGGGAAACCCTCGTCATCACGCGGAAAACCTCGGAACGGCTGTTCGAGTTCTCCTTCAGGCTGGCCGAGCGCCGCAAGGCGCGCGGCCGGCCGGGCGCGCTGACCTGCGTCGACAAAGCCAATGTGTTCAAGGCATTCGCGTTCTTCCGCGAGATGTTCGATGAAGCAGCCCGTCGCCATCCGGCGGTCAGGACCGACCGCCTGTATGTGGATGCCTGCTCGGCGATGCTGGTCAAGCGCCCCTGGGATTTCGACGTCATGGTGATGGAGAATATGTTCGGCGATATCCTCTCCGACATGACGGCCGGCCTGATCGGCGGCATGGGCATGGCGCCCTCGGCCGACGTCGGCGACCATCACGCGGTATTTCAACCCTGCCATGGCACCGCGCCCGATATCATGGGACAGGGCAAGGCCAACCCGACGGGGATGATCCTTTCGGCCGCGATGATGCTGGACTGGCTTGCCGACAAGCACGGCCTCGAGTTGGCGGCCGAAGCCGGCGAGCGCATCGAACGCGCCGTCGACAAGGTATACGCCGGCGGCATCAAGCCGATGGAGTTCGGCGGCCGCAACGGCACCGCCGATATCGGCAACGCGGTGCTCGCGGCGCTGTAGGTCTGCGAGCCAACGGGTCGCGCGAATGCGCGCCCGATGACAGGCTCCGCGAAACAATCCAGAGCTCGAAGAAGAACTGGATTGCTTCGTCGCTCTCGCTCCTCGCAATGACGGCTCAAGACACAGTTTCGCGTTCCCGCAACGCAAAAGCGTCCGAGTGATTGCAAAAATCCTTTCGCCCGGAGAGGGCGCAGGGAATGCCGGGCGCGCGATGCACCCGCAGCCTTGTGTGCGAAGACTGAAAGCACACAAGAAAGTCACCACAGGTACGCCGAACATTCCGGCATTCCCTGCGCGATGGTTTTAACGGTTTCCTTCGTGTTCTCCCCGGGGACCGGGCTTTGTTGCCCCCGTCGCCTGCAGATCGTTCTGCAGGCTTGATATCAGCGTCGGGATATCAGGACCGCACGACTTCGCCGTCCGCGCCACGGTCGTTCGTCTTTCGACCTGGCGCGTCCACCGCATCCCGCGTCAGCGTCCGTGACGATCGCGATACGCCCCTCTTCCTGGCGCGAGACGGATGCGGATATACGGCTGTTTCGGGTGTGGCGAAAAGAAAAAAGAATTTTTGAAAACCACTGGACCGCAACCCAAATCAGTGCCTTCGATCGACCGCAGGCTGGCCTTTCGATCAGGAACTTCAAACGAACTTCGGAAAGCGGGTACTAATGCGCCATGAATAATGGCAAGTCTGCGTGCTGCATGATGTGACTGGTCGCGCCGCCGAAAATCGTTTGCCGCAACCTGTTCCTCGTGAAGGCTCCCTTGATCAATAGATCGCAGCCGTTTGCCCTGGCTGCAGCGAGGACCGCTTCCCCCGTGCTGCGGCCCTTCAGTTCGACGCTCATGAGCTCGACGGCAATGCCGTTGTACGACAATTGTCTGCACACCTGATCGGCCGACGGCCCCGGCACATCCTGTCCACCGACAACGGTCAACAACGTCACGCGTTCAGCCTGGTGCAGTAGCGGCATCGCGAAAGCATTGGCGCGAGCCTGCTCGGTGCTGCCGTTCCAATGGATCATGATATTGGTCGCGACCTGTTTCGGTGCAGTCGGGGGCGCCAACAGCACAGGCCGGCCGCTTTCGAACAATCCCAACTCGATCGCGCGGTTATACGGCACTGGCGTATCGGGGTCGGGCCTGCTCATGACGATTACGTCGAACGCGCGGCCATAGTTCCCGACCATGCTTTCACCGGGCGCCACCTCGGCAAGCCAGCCAAAAGTCGGTCGCTCCACGCTGGATCTCGCAGCAACACCATGCTCCTGCATGAAGCTCTCGAACAGCTTGCGTGCGCCGGCCGTTCCCTCGTCACGCCGCGCTCGGTAGATTTCCACGGAGAAGCTGCTGGCCAGCTCCGCCACCACAAACTCGGGAACGCCAAACCACAACGGAACACCCTCGATATAGGCGCCAGTGCGCCTGGCGAGCAGGACGGCTGTCTCGAGCGCGGATTTCATGACCGGGATATTTTGCGTGGGTACCAGGATCGTCTTCATCATCAACTCCTCCGCTCGTTGCAAATGAACGGTAGTGCATTGCAGCTCAACGATGCTGACTTTCGGCAAGCTAAACCCTCAAGACGGGGCCGCCAAGACATGAGGTCTCCCGGGGTGGCGGCTATTGGCCCTGAGCAGCATCTGAACGCCTTTTTGAGAGAGCTTGTCCGCCCACGCCTCAATTAACGTCACGCCTTAACCTTGTAATTTGATCGATCAGGATATACCTTCGAGGCTGTTCGATTAGCCGCTGTGCCTTTTTGAATGCGCCCGCGGGCTCCTTCCCGAAGACATCGACCAGTTGAATTTGGAATCGCGTGACGGTCACGCGAAAATGCTCTTTGGAGAAGAAAATGCCGACAGGCACTGTAAAATGGTTCAATGGCCAAAAGGGTTTTGGCTTTATCCAGCCAAACGACGGCGGGAACGACGTGTTCGTGCATATCAGCGCGGTTGAACGGGCGGGATTACCCGGACTTGCCGAGGGCCAGAAGGTCGCCTTCGAAGTCAAGGCTGACAAGATGCGGGGCAAGGTAAGCGCGGAAAATCTGTCGCTGGTTTGACCCGTTTGCGCCATCTTCACGGATGTACTGGAGTGGCAGCGCCGCCCGCTCGATCCCAGGATTGAGCGGGTTTTACTTTGTTGCATATTGGTATGACGATGGCCGGTAAGAAATCAGCCGAACCTTCTCCCGAAAGCATCGCCCGCGCCAACAGGCAACGTCTTGCCATGGAGGAAGGTGTGCGAGCCATGGCAGACATCGAGCAACGGGCGGTTGCGGTTCGCAAGAACATGGAACGCCTCCGCGCCTTGAGGCAGGCCAGGGAAGCAGAGGCAGTAAACACTGATGTGAATCTCCGGCTCACCGCCAAGCGCAGGAAGCGACCGCCAAAGTAAAGATCGCTCTCGGCATTGCCGTTTGTCGTCCGCTGGCCGGTCGCAAAGTGCTGGGCTCAGCCATCGCAGAGGGCGCCCGCCGACCTGCCGATGTGCGCGGCCAATGCGCCTTCCCGGCACAGCCGATCGCCCTTTGGACACGAGCCCTCTGGACACAAACCTCCCGCAACCTTCAATATCGGCCGGTGTAGAGGAGCTACCAGATGACCATTATCGATTCTCAGGTCCATGCCTATGAGGCGAACACTTCGAAGCGGCCCTGGGCCAGCGTGCCGAACTGGCCCGCTCACGTGACGGGTGACGAGATGGTGGCGGCGATGGACAAGGTCGGCGTCGACGGCGCGATTTTCATCTCCGCCTTTTCCATGTACCGCTACGACGCCAGCTATGCCGTCGAGGTACAGCGCGCCCATCCAGGGCGGCTTGCCATCGTCAAGCCGGTCGACCCGGACGATCCGGCGGTGGCCGATGTCGTCGCCGAATGGAAGAGAACGCCGGGCACGGTCGGAATCCGCATCATGCTTACGAAGGAGGCCAGGCGCGAGCCGAACGACCCCGGCCTCGACCGGATTGCGCGCGCTGCCGTTCGCTATGATTTTCCCGTCAATATTCTATGCTGGGACAATCTGGAGGCGGGCACTGCGCTCATCGATCGCCATCCCGACACGCGATTCATCATCGACCATTTGGGCATCCTGCAGCCGCGCCAGCCGCCCGCGCCGCCGCAGCCCTGGACCGACCTGCCCAAGGTGCTGGAACTCGCCAGGCGGCCGAACGCCGTCATCAAGGTCAGCGGCGCCTGCACGCTGTCGCGGGAGCCTTATCCTTTCCCGGACATTTGGGATCCGCTGGGGCGCGTGTTCGATGCGTGGGGTTTCGATCGCTGCTTGTGGGGCACGGACTGGACGCGCGCGTTCGCCATCCTCAATTACGAGCAGGCCGTAAAACCCTTCCTCGAGACCAGTCGCCTGACCGACAGCGAGCGAGCCATGCTGATGGGCGGTGCCTGTGCCAAGGCTTATGGGTGGTCACCGAAGAAAACCGGCAGCGGCTAAAACCTGGGCTGCCTTCGCCGTAGCGGTGATGCCCGACGAGCGGCTAGCGCCCCTTGGACCCCACACCTTGCGGGAGAGGGATCGGGTAATCCGGCCTCTCTCAGCCGGACCAACGCCTCAAAATTCCCTTGCACGGATGATAGAATTTGTGTGTTTTTCTACCATCGATGGTGGTTGTGGCTATGCATCTGAACATCAAGAACGACGAAGCTCATAAGCTTGCGACCGAACTCGCGCGGCTCACCGGCGAGAACTTGACGAATGCCGTCACTTTGGCGCTGCGCGAACGCCTGGTCCGCGAGCGCCGGCGCAGGCACACCGACGATATCGCCGCGCGGCTGATGAAGATCGGCAATCGTTACGCGGCGTTGCCAGATACCGGACGTAACCCGGACGAGATACTTGGCTATGACGAGCACGGGCTGCCGACATGATCGTGGTCGATAGTTCAGCTGTCATCGCGATTTTCCGCCGGGAAGATGATGCCGTGGATTTTGCCCAGCGCATTGCTGCCGACGACGGCCCGATGATGTCGGCCGCCAACATTGTCGAGATCTCAATCGTCCTGCGCGGATTGAAAAAAATCGCGTCGGAAAAGGTCGAGCGATGGCTTGACGATTTCATCGAAACGGCGGGCATCCGGATCGAACAGGTGACGCCGGACCAAGCCCGCATGGCCCGCTCGCCTCATCTCCGGTTCGGCAAGGGAACCGGGCATGGGGCGGCCTTGAACTATGGAGATTGTTTCGCCTACGGGCTGGCAAAGGCAATGGATGCGCCGTTGCTATGCAAGGGAATGACTTCCCGTTGACCGACATCAACATCGCCTGACGGAGCCTTGTGAAAATGGCAGTTGTTCCTCCGGCGCACTCGCAGCAGGTGCAGTCGCTGCAGCCGGACCGGCGCTCACGGACCTGAATTTTGGTGGCCGCCTGGGCGCAACCTCCGTGCTCGGTGGCGTCGCCTCAGTCGCCGGCGGCGGCAAGTTCGCCAACGGCGCGTTGAGGCGTTCGGGTATTTATTTAATGGCGAGCGGGTCGATTGGTCGGCGGATACGCAGGGGCATCGCAGCGCGGACTGGTCGGGGGTGGAAACCAGACCTACGTTCCGAACGTAAATCCTAACTGGACACGGTGATATGGCAGGCGTTTGGGAAGAGGTTCACGGGTTTAATTCCCCGGGCGAATACAAAAGGTTCTATGCCTATATTGAAGGACAAGTTGCATCTGGCTTCGCGAAGGAACGGAAACCGGATTTGAAATATGAAAAGGGAATGATTTCCGGAGGGCGTTGGTTTGAAGATACCGAAACAGGCGAAGTGTGGAGGTTAATTCCGCCAGATTTTCCATTTAAAGGTCTTTGGGAACGAGTGGACGTTTGAGCTGCGCCCAGTTCTGTTGGCAACCGCTTAAGCCCGAAGGACGGATTGGGCCGAAGGCCTAATGATAGCTGCAACCGGACGGCATTCAGTCGCATCGCTTAATATTAGCAACGCGGCTCAATACGCTTTGCTATCGCGCCCTACGGCTATCAGGAACGGCGGTCCCACCGTCGACAAAGTCGCCGATCGGTTCGCTCGCGAAGAATCATGTGCATTAAACCTAGTGTGATTGCATTGTCAGATATTTACCCGCTGAGAATGTGTAGGATGAGAGGTCGGAAAATAGCCGACGTACGGTTGCGTTCGCGCGGGAGCGTTTGCGTTGGTTTACCCGAAATCCCAGCTTCGAATTATGGTGCTTCCTTTCGCCCTAGGACCATCGATGACGCACCGTCGACTGGAGCAATCGGCCGGGTATCCGAGGACGTTGCCGACGGAGTCACGCTCAATCTTGTCAACGTGCCGACGCCGCAGGCGGCTAAGACGATCCTCGGCGACATTCTCTCGGTCAAATACACCGGTTACAGAAACTCAAGAGGGAGAGGGGTTCGTGCGTGTGGGTGCGGGTCCCGAGAACCTCACCGGTGGGACCCAACCGGGGACCTGCGCGTTCCCTGAGAGTACGTTCAATAGCATTGGGCAAGATCCCGAGGCGTTAAAGAATTTTGGGGATCTTCCGGGGCAGCCGCCGCAGATATACCGTATCCTTGAAATGCCAGCCGGGACACCAATCCAGCGCGGCATGGTTCCTGGTGGCGAGTTTGGCGGTGCGGGTGGTGTTCCAGAGGTGTACTTCCCGAAGGGGTACTGAGATGAGCGCATCTACGCTTCTGCCTGAACATCTGCGCGAGAAGGTTCGCAATATGCCAGAGTCAAGCTACGGAGCCACTCGCGTCGTAGTCGTCCTCGACGACGGAACTCGAATTCCCGATGTCGATGTCGCATGGGGAAAAGAGATCGTAAAGGTTGGTCGAGGGTTTGAGGTGCCCTTCGACGCATCCCGGGTGGTGGACGTGGAACTTCAAAAGCGGTGACGAATTGCTCCCCAGCCGCCAGATGGACTCACCATTCTTGTCCGAAGATAAGCTCCGTGTGGTCTGTCATCCGCGTCGTGGCTCGACAGGGGGCTCTCTCTCGTCAGTCTCACTTTCATTACTGTTCTGCGTTGGTTCGACAACGCTACTGCCGGTAGGCGCCAAAGCTAATGGAAGAATTGATCTCTGGGCGAAGCCACCGCGCGATTCGGGCGGGCCGCTGCCAAGCTAATGATGTTGGTATAGCAACTCCAAAATCCGTTTGGAATTGGGCGTCTGCCAATTTCGCGGCAGAATGCCGAAGGCACGGCGACCGTTGTTTTGAGGGGGACTCCGTCAGAATTGAGTACATGGACTACGGTCGAGCAGCGCATCCTGCAGTCGCGCCCCGGCGCCGATTCGGCCGGCCCGTTACCCTGTCTACGAATCTCGGCGTTATCGTCCCTTGAACTGCGGTTTGCGCTTTTCCATGAAGGCGCGCCTGCCTTCGCGGAAATCCTCCGAATCCATGCAGGCGGTTCCGATTGCCTTTATCGCGGCCATGTCGCGCTGGTCGGGATCTTTGAGGACCTGCGCGATCGTGATCCTGGCGGCTTGAACGGCAAGCGGGGCGTTGCCGGCGATTGTTCGGGCGATCTCGAATGTGGCGTTCCACAAATCCGCATCCGCCACCATGCGATCGACCAGGCCGATGCGCAGGGCCTCTGCGGCGTCGATCCGCATGCCGGTGTACAGAAGAAGCCGCGCCCATGACGGTCCGACCAGCGAGACGAGGTGCTTGAGGCCATCATAGCCATAAGCGATGCCGAGTTTTGCCGCTGGTATACCGAACTGGCTGTTCGCGGCGGCGATGCGGATATCGGCAAGCATCGCAACCTGCATACCGCCGCCCAGGCAAAAACCCCGGATGCAGGCGATCGTCGGCTTGGGGTAGTTTGCGAGCAGCGCACGCTGCGCATCGCTGCGTCTGGAATAAGCTTCAGACGCTTCCGCGTTATGGCGGTTCTGCTCGAACTGGCTGATATCGGCACCCGACATGAAGGCCTTGTCGCCCGCACCGGTCAGGATCACGACCCGCACCTTTGGATCGTCGTGCAACTCGGTTAGCGCCTGACCCAGCCCGTCCCACATGTCGAGCGACATGGCGTTGCGCTTTTCCGGGCTGTTGAAGGTGACGACGCCAACCCCATCTGCGACGGTTTTGAGGATTTTTCCATTGGCGAAGGACCGTTCTTCTGTCTTGCGGGCGTCGAGCATTTTTTTGGCTTTCAGTCAGGAGTTGTTTTGCGGATGCAATGAAGCATCGAGTCATTGCAGGCGCAAGCGAAGCGGTCGACGCTTTGCCGGCCGGCCCTCACGGTCATACCCCGGGATGACGATGTTCGAACGCTGTATCAGATTGGTGGCTGCCCGGATCGAGTGTGGGCCTGACATTCGGCGCCTAAAGCGTTTTCGAGCGAAGTGTGTAGCGGTTCGCGTAGAGAAAACGCGTCAAAGCAAAAGATTGGAGCCTCGGTTCTGATTCAATCAGAACCGAAATGGCTCTCTAACGCGAAAGCGCTTGCGCGATTGCCTCGACGAGGTCTTGCTGTCTGAACGGTTTTGCCAGCCGGGCGATTCCCTGGCCTTCTCCCGGGGACAATTCCGCATATCCGGTGGCCAGTATGATTGGCAATTGGGGTTCCTCCGCGCGGATCTTCGCGGCCAGCTCCAAGCCGGTCATGCCGGGCATCGCCTGATCGGTGATGATGAGATCGATATTTTTTTCGCGGCGCAAGATATCAAGCGCCCCCGTTCCGGACGAAGTGCTGTAGACCTTGTGGCCGAGTTCTTCCAGCAGCGATGACGTATTAAGCGCGACAAGGGGATCGTCGTCCACGGTCAGGATCGCGAGTTTTCTTTCAGGCAAAACCGGCGCCCTGACGATGGTCTCTTCATGGACGAACGCGGCATCCGGCTGCGCAACCCTGAGATAGAGTTCGGCAGTGGTACCAAAATCGAGCTTGCTCCTGAGCGCCAATTTTCCACCCGACTGCTGCGCCATGCCATGAACCATCGGCAGCCCGAGGCCGGTGCCTTTCCCGACGCCCTTGGTCGTAAAGAAAGGCTCGGTCGCGCGCTTCAGCGTCTCGTCGTTCATGCCCGTGCCGGTGTCGGTCACCGTCACGCAAAGGTACTTCCCCGGCTTCAGTCCGGGCTCCGCCGTCATCGTTCGTTCTCTCGCGCCAATGACGATGGCGCCTCCCTTCGGCATGGAGTCGCGTGCATTCATCGCAAGGTTGAGCAGCGCGAGTTCGAGCTGATGAGGATCGGCTGACGCACTTGGAAGCCTTGCGGGGAAATGCGTTTCGATCTGGATCGATGGTCCCAGCGAGCTTTGCAACAGCTCGGTCATTCCCTGCACGAGTCCGGGCACATCAAGGGCCACCAGCTTGAGCTCCTGGCGGCGGGCGAAGGCCAGCATTCTCTGTGTCAGCGCCGCGCCGCGCTGGGCGCCCTGGACTGCGTTGTCGATCAGCTGCGCCACCTTGGGGTCGTCTTTGGGTAACCTCCTTTGCAGAAGTTCAAGGCTTCCCTGAATGGCCATCAGCAAATTGTTGAAATCATGCGCGATCCCGCCGGTCAGATGTCCGATCGCTTCCATCTTTTGTGCCTGCAGCAGCGCCTCGCGCGTCTCCTCCAACGCTTGCTGCGCATTCCTGCGTTCGGTGATATCGCGGGTGATCTTGGCAAAGCCGAGAATCGATCCATCGGCATTGCGTATGGTGTCGACAACGACACTGGCCCAGAATTTTGTTCCGTCCTTGCGGACGCGCCAGCCCTCTTTCTCATAGCGGCCCTCGCGCCTGGCGGTTTCGAGCGCGGTTTGCGGAATGCCTGCTTTCTGGTCCTCTTCCGTGTAGAACCGCGAGAAATGCTGGCCTATGATTTCTTCGGGCGCATAACCCTTGATCCTTTCCGCGCCGGGATTCCAGCTCGCGACATTGCCTTCGGGACTGAGCAGATAGATGGCATAATCGGTAACTCCCTGCACAAGCAGGCGGAACTGTTCCTGACTGGCGCGCAGCGCCGCCTCGGCATGCATGCGCTCCGTGAGATCGCGTGTGATCTTTGCAAAGCCGATGAGGGTGCCCGAACGGTCCCGGATCGGATCGATAACTACATATGCCCAGAATTTGGTGCCGTCCTTGCGGACGCGCCACCCTTCGCTTTCGAACTTGCCTTCGCGCTCGGCTGTTTCGAGCGCGCGCCTGGGCAGGCCCGCTTTCCGGTCTTCGTCGGTATAAAACCGGGAGAAGGATTCGCCGAGGATCTCGGCCTCCTCGTATCCCTTGAACCGCCTTGCCCCTGGATTCCAGGTCGTGATGATCCCGTTCGGATCGAGCGTGTAGATGGCATAGTCGGTTACCGCCTCGACCAGCATGCGGTAACGGCCCTCATTGCTGGTCGAAGCCTCGGACCGTTCCTTGCGCTCCACGCATTCCCCCCGCGGTCGGTTGATTGCCGGCTAACTGGTAGAAACGCTGAAAGTGTGCAAATGTTCCGCCAATAAGGGCCTTCACGGGCGGCAAGATCCTTTTCACTGCGCCAAATGAGCCGTCAGCGGGTGATTGGCCGCCTGATTGAAAAAGGCGGCTTCCTCGGCGGTGGCCTCCAACAGCTGCTCGTCCTGGTCATAGATATCGTTGCGGAACTGGATGGTCTGATCCCTGGTCATCCATGCCGTGAGATAGATCCAGGCGACCGGGACCTTCCTCGGCAGAACGACATCCTGGCGTTGGCCGGTGGCGATTGCGGCATCGATCGCGGCGCGATTCCATTTCGCCAGCTCTTCCTGCAACAGCCAGGCGGCCAGATCGCGCACATTGTCGACGCGCGCGCAGCCGTGAGAGTCGAAGCGATAATCGTCGCTGAAAAGATTCCTCTGATTGGTATCGTGCATGTAAACCGAGTAGGGATTGGGCATGTCGATTTTCACGGCGCCCAGCGCGTTCCAGGCGCCATTTTGCTGCCGCACGGTAAAGTTCGGCGCGCGTGTGCCCGACCAATCGACCGACCCCGGGTCGATCGGATTGTCGCGGGCGTCGAGCACCTCCATGTGCATTCGCGTGAGATAGCTCGGATCCTTTCGCATATGGGCCGATATCTCGGTCTTGGCGATCGACGACGGAACGGTCCAGGTCGGGTTGAGGTTGACGCTGGTGATTTCGGCCGTCAGCGTCGGTGACGGCTTCTCGGTCTTGCCGACGATGACGCGATAGCGCCTCACGACGGCGTCGTTCTCGATCGCCTCTGCGTAGGTTGCCGGGAGATTCACGACCACGTAACGCTGCCCGAACTGGAAATTCATGTTCTGGATGCGTTCGAGCGAGGCCTCCAACTGCCTGATACGCTTCTGAGCGGGGACATTGAGAGCGGCGAGCGTGCGTGGCGTCACGGTTCCGGTGCCGGCGAGACCATGACGCACCTGGAAGCGTTTGACGGCTTCGGCGACAACCTCGTCAAACGTTCCGGATGCCTTGTCGGCCGCCAGATCCTCGCTGACGATCAAACGCTTTCGCAGCAGATCGTCGTTTGCGCCCGCTACACCGAGCGTGAACCTGGCATCCGGGGGGATCATCGGCCAGCCGCCGCGCACTGCGATGTCGGAATAGCTCAGCGCCGCCTCTTTGATCCGCTGGGCGGTGCCTTCATCGAACGTCGGCTCGTGCGACAGCGCCAATGCCGCCGCGGAGCGCGACTCGGGCGTCGACGCCGCCGGCGGCTTGGTCGCGTGCGCCGGATTGGCAACCGCCGCAGCCGCTGGCCTGGCCGCAGGTGGGCTCGCGCCGGTCTGACCGGCGCCTTGACCGAATGCCGGTGCGGTCGCAAAGGTCACGGTGACGGCAAGGATGGTCATTCTTCGCATCGGCAGATCCCCGGGAAGGCGCCAGTGGCGCTGCCGATAAAATCGACGATTGCGGCTGGCGAGACGAGATGAATAAAGGCGAAAGGTCAACTGGAAAAAGGGTTCGGAAAATTTGGCCAGAAAGCATCCTGGCGGATAAATTGGTATTGCGGCCACGGCAAGGCCGCAATAGCCGGACCTTCCGCTCGGAGGCTTTTAAAAGGCCGGAGGAAGGTATGCTGCCGACGCGAGGGGAGGCAATGGCCGGATTTTACGGCGGGAAGGCCGTGCCGTGACGGCCGATGTGCTGATCGTCGGCGCCGGGCCGGTAGGACTTACGCTCGCAATCGATCTGGCCTGGCGGGGGATAGATGTGATGCTCGTCGAGGCGCGCGCGCCTGCCGAACCGCCCGAGCCGAAATGCAATCATGTCGCGGCCCGTACCATGGAAATCTTCAGGCGTCTGGGTATGGCCGAGAAGGTGCGCAACGCCGGTCTGCCTGCGGACTATCCGCACGACATCAGCTACCGCACCACCTTCACGGGCATGGAATTGACGAGAATTCCCATTCCCTGTCGCCGTGACCGCTTCACGAGAATGCAAGGACCGGATTGCAACTGGCCGACACCGGAGCCTCCTCATCGCATCAACCAGATTTTTCTTGAGCCAATCCTGTTCGAACATGCCGCCGCACAGCCGCGCATTCGCATCGTCAGCCGCACTTTCGCCGAGGACATCAGGATCGAGGATACCTGTGCAAGCGCCACGTTACGCGATCTCGAAACCGGTGCCGCAAGGCGTGTCGAATGCCGCTATCTCGTCGGCTGCGACGGGGCGCGGTCCGCGGTCCGCAAGGCGATCGGCGCCGAACTTGCGGGCGATGCCATCGTGCAGCGCGTGCAATCGACCTATATTCGCGCATCCGACCTCATCCATCGCCAGCATCACGAGCGTGCCTGGGGCACCGGCGTCATCAATCCGCGCCGCGCCGGGATGGTCTATGCGATCGATGGCCGCGAGCGCTGGCTGGTGCACAATTACATGAAGCCGGGCGAGGGCGATTTCGACTCGGTGGATCGCGACGCCTGCATCCGGACCATTCTCGGCGTCGGCTCCGAATTCGAATACGACATCATCTCGAAGGAGGATTGGTACGGCCGCCGGTTGATTGCCGAGAGGTTTCGCGACCGCTGTGCCTTCATCGCCGGCGATGCCGCGCATATCTGGGTGCCCTACGCCGGTTACGGCATGAACGCCGGGATCGCCGACGCCACGAACCTGTCGTGGCTTCTTTCGGCGCACATCAACGGCTGGGCGCCGGCTTCGATTCTCGATGCCTATGAGGCAGAGCGC
Organism: uncultured Alphaproteobacteria bacterium; assembly: GCA_963721935.1. Classification (GTDB taxonomy): domain Bacteria; phylum Pseudomonadota; class Alphaproteobacteria; order Rhizobiales; family Xanthobacteraceae; genus Bradyrhizobium. The sequence continues at coordinate 319,903 of CAVRMY010000058.1, read as the reverse complement.
TGGCCGATTACCAGTCAGGTTTCGCGGTTTGCGATGTCGCATGCGGAAGCCGAGATCCGGCGTCGGGGCGCGGTGCCGGGGGAAATCGAGGATGCGGGGCCGGCGGGCGAGGTTGCGCGGCAACGGACCGGTCGGCTGACCTACGAGATCAACGTCCAGCAATACGCATGCGCGGGCCTCAACTTCGGCACCTATTACGATCGTTCGCCGATCATAGCCTATGACGGTGCCGAGCACCCGGCTTATACGATGAATGCCTACGTGCCCTCCACGGTGCCGGGCTGTCGCACGCCGCATCTGTGGTGTTCGCAAGGAGGGTCGCTCTATGATGCGATGGGGCCCGAATTCACGCTGCTGCGGTTCGAACCGGCTGCGGAGATCGCCGGACTTGAGCTTGCCGCTCGCGATCGTGGAATGCCGCTGAGGATTCTCGATGTCGTCCGGCCGGCCAGCGGCCCTTATCAGGAGGCACTGGTGCTGTCACGGCCGGACCAGCACATCGCCTGGCGCGGCGATCAACCGCCGGCCGATCCGTTTGCATTGATAGACCACGTTCGTGGCGCCTCGAACCACAAAACCACAAACCCGCAAAACCGGAAATAGAGCGTCGGCCCCGAATCCATCGGAACCGACCCTCCTCCAGGTCCAGGTTTTAGTCCTCGTTTGCCGCGATCGATTCCATCAAGGACACCAGCTGACGCTGAACTGTCTGATCCTTGATCTTGCTGTAGGCGCGCAGCAGCCTGAGGCTGAATGCGCTATCGAGAAACAGCAGGCTTTCGACCTCGCGCGCCTTGCCGTCGCCATCGTAGAAGAAGGTGACGGGGACATCGAGCGCAGTGGCGATTTGTTGAAGACGGGCGGCACCCACGCGGTTGACGCCCTTCTCGTATTTCTGGACTTGCTGGAAACTGACGCCGAGCTGCTCGCCGAGTTCGGCTTGGGAAATTTTCTGTTCCACACGCCGCAACCGGATACGTTTGCCAAGCTCGATGTCGGGCTTGCCGGCACTGCGCTGCTTCATCTTCTTTGCTATCGATTTGTTCATACTGCCTTTACCGCCCTTCGCTTTGAAGCGCCTGAATAACGGCTTTGGGAACTCGCCCTTATAACATCGCTCAAGCTGACATTTAATTGGATAAATTGGTCCTTAAACGCCGGAAATTTACGGCTTTTTGTGCCTTACGCAAGCGGTTGATTTCCGCCGGCCTCCGGCTGGCTTCGCAAATGAACGACATGCGTCGTTCGACCCAAGAGGTACGATGTTCCGGCGGTCAACCCCGCCGTGAAACCGATATCACTTCAAAAACGTCGATCCCAAAACGTGTTCTGCCTCGCGAGTCCTTGCCAGGACGACTTGCCCGCCCGCTTGGCAGGTTAGAGATCATACTACAACCGTGGCGGGTTCAGGGAAGGACTTTTTGACGCGCGCGTTTTCTAAGTCCACGACGAACTGCAGAATCAGGCGGCCGGCGAGCGGCAATCGGCCGCGATTGATGTTTCCCGCGATTTCTGGCCAAGCGATCCTGCGAAGGCGTTTCACTTCAGCCACGCGATTTTTGGGCAACGCAAATTTTTGGGCAGCGCAAATTTTTAAGCAAGGCGATTTTTGGGCAGCGCGATTCTTGCCAAACCGACTCTGGCAAAGCGCCAGCGCGGCAGACGCCAATACATCCGGGCGCGTTCGACTGCTTCTCCAAGCGTGACGTTTGTTTCGCTCGCAACGCAAGCACACCGCACGCCAAGCCTTAAGGTTGTGTCAGGCTTCCGACATCTCTCGCAGCGCGAGCGCGGAGAGGCCTGTCGAGAGCGCGGCGCCACGACTCTTTGCGCGAACTTGCGATGTCACAAAAGTGTGTAGCGACGAAATCTATCTTGCCCGCCGGACTTCTCTGGACTTTTTGCCGGACCGGGGGGTTTATGAGGACGCTGGTTCTATCACCTCCTCGTCAGTTGGCAGGCTCGGTTTAACGGAAGACACGCTGTGGCTGGTTCAGAAGAAATGATGCACGAGGTTCTGGTGACCCTCGAGGAGTGCCAGAAAACCCTTGCGCTCGGCGGCGACAGGGAAACTGCTCAATTGGTGGCAGTGGCCATTCTCGAGCTTCGGATCAAGCTCAATCGAATCCAGGATTTGGAATTTCGGTTATTGTGCGATGCGATGTTGCAGGAAGCCGAAGCAGGCCAGATGGCGTATCGGCCGACGCCGGAGGAAGGCCCGCGGGCACGTGGTCCGGTATCGTTGAAATTGGTCAAATAGCGGGCCTAAAGCATGATCCGGAAAAGTGTGCAGCGGTTTTCCCTCGCGACAGACGCGAAGGCGTTTGCGCGGAGATCATGCTCAATCAGGGAGCTGAAGCGCGATGGCGATTTAGCCAATTCTCATCGCGCTTTAGCCTTGCGAATGCGCCAGATTATCAGGTCCCGATTTCCGGATCATGGCGAAGCTCCCCCTCTCCACGTTGCGCATTTCTGAACTTCCGCTACATGAAGGCGAACTCGGCCGCCGATCTCAGGCTTCGCGGGGCGGGGCACTGCAAAGAACCGAGCGACGATTGCATGACCCACGACGTTTCAATTCCCGCAGCCCTGATAGCCGGCCTCGTCAGCTTTCTGTCGCCATGCGTGTTGCCCCTGGTGCCGCCGTACCTGGTCTACCTGACCGGCGCCACGATCGAACACGTCGCCAATGACGAGGCGGCCGCTTCCTCCAGGCGCGCCGTGTTGATCTCGGCGGTCATGTTCGTGCTCGGATTTTCCACAGTGTTCGTGGCGCTTGGCGCCAGTGCATCCTTCGTCGGAGGATTTATCCGTGCCTGGTCGGCCGAGCTGTCAATCGTCGCCGGCATCGTCATCATCGTCATGGGCTTGCACTTCCTCGGACTGACGCGGATCGGGTTATTGATGCGGGAGGGAAGGCTGCCGATCCCGAAACCGGTAGGTCTGTGGGGAGCCTATGTCATGGGGCTCGCATTTGCCTTTGGTTGGACCCCCTGTATCGGCCCGATCCTTGCCGCGATCCTCTCGATAGCGGCTGCGGAGGCGACGTTGCAAAAGGGCGCCGGCCTGCTGGCGGTGTATTCTGCCGGGCTTGGTATCCCGTTTCTGATCGCAGCCTTGATGGTGGAGCAATTCTCTTCGCTGTTTGCGCGAATGAAAAAGCACCTTGTCCGCGTCGAGCACGCGATGGGCGTGCTGCTGGTCGTTACAGGGATCGGTTTTCTGACCGGCAGCATCTCCTGGGTCAGTATCTGGCTTTTGGAGACGTTCCCGAGCCTGCAGAATTTCGGATAGCGCCGCGCTCCCTCGCCCGCGCGCGCGGAGAAGCCGACCAGAGATTGCCCGCTTAGAGATTACTGTCGGAGATCGCGGCGTAAATCATGGTTCGCAACTCGCGTCGGACCGGATAGGCGGTCGACGGCAGCACCTGGGTCATGAAAATAACAGCCAGTTCTTCCGCCGGATCGATCCAGAACGACGTTGTCGCGGCACCTCCCCAGCCATATTCGCCCGCGCTGCCGGGAATGAGCGTCTGGGCGGGATCGAGCGTCACCTGGAAGCCAAGGCCGAAGCCGATGCCTTGATAGGTTGCCTCGGAGAACAGCGACCGCGACAATTCCGGCAGCGTCCGTCCGCCGGGCAGATGGTTGGATGTCATCAAGGCAAGCGTCTTCGGACCGATCAACCTGACGCCGCCGAGTTCGCCGCCATTGAGAAGCGCGCGACAGAAGGTGAGATAATCGGCCGCGGTCGAGCACAGGCCGCCGCCGCCGGAAATGAACGAGGGCGGTGAAAGGAAAGAACTGGTGGCAGGGTCGTCCTGCAGGGTCAAATCGCCCTTGCGCTCGGTGGCATGAAACGTCATGGCGCCCTGCGGGCTTGCCGAGTAACAGGCGGCCAAACGATGCGCCTTGCCGGCGGGCACGAAAAAGTCCGTATCTTTCATTTCGAGCGGATCGAAGATGCGCTCCTTGAGGAACTGTTCGAACGGCCTTCCGCTGATTTTGCCGATGAGATAGCCGATCACGTCGGTGGCGACCGAATAGTTCCAGGCCTCGCCCGGGGAAAATTCCAGCGGGATGTTCGTCAAATCATCGATCATCGATTGCAGCGTGCCGGTCTTGTCGACCTCGCCGATTTTCTTCTCGCGATAGGCCGCATCGACGTTCGAGCGCTGCTGGAAACCGTAAGTGAGACCCGAGGTATGCCGCATCAGATCGACGATCAACATTGGCCGCGACGGCGGTCTGGTGAGAAAGGCGGGCGCGACGCCCGCCTGGAATACGCCAAGGTTGTTCCATTCCGGGATATATTTGTGAACGGGCTCATCGAGCGCGACGCGGCCTTCCTCGACCAGCATCATGAAGGCGACGCTGGTGATCGGCTTGGTCATCGAATAGATGCGGAAGATGGTGTCGTCCCTCATCGCGACCTTGCGCTCAAGGTCGGAAAAACCCTGCACGGCGGAATGGACGACCTTGCCGCGGCGATGGACCACGAGCTGGGTTCCCGGAAATCTCCCGGCGTCGATGTACCGGGTTTTCAGATGTATCTCGGCGCGATCAAGCGCGCTCTTCGACATGCCGGTGGATTCGGGCGAGGCGAGGGTGGGGGCCAACATCGGAAGTTCTCCGGAAAAAGCGGAACACTCGGATTTTGATAGCCGAAAACTACGCTCCGTTCCAATCGCAAGCCGGCTTACCCGGAGCGGCATGTTGGTGTAAGCTTTTACCTCCGATTGCGTAACTGTCAGGAAGCAGGAAATGCCCCAATTCAGCGACACCGAACTAACCGCCGCCGTCATCAAGAGCTTCGAGGAGGTGCCGCAGCCGCGCGTCAGGTTTCTCATGGAAGAGCTGGTGAGGTCGCTGCACGATTTCGTCCGCAAGACCGATTTGACCTTTGGCGAGTGGGAGTATGCGATCGATTTTCTTACCCGCGTCGGCCAGAAGTGTACGCCGAGCCGCCAGGAGTTCATCCTGCTGTCGGATGTGCTCGGGGTTTCGATGCTGGTGGACGCGGTGAACCATCGATCGCGCGAGGGTGCCACCGAGACGACCGTGCTCGGCCCCTTCTACGTCGGCGAACACAAGGCGATGCCGCACGGCGCCGACATCTCCCCCGATCTGGCGGGAGAACGGATGTTCGTGCAGGGCCGGGTCACCGATCTCTCGGGCAAACCGCTGGCGAATGTTCCAGTGGACGTTTGGCACGCTGATGACGACGGCTGGTATGATTCGCAGAAGCCGAATTACGAAACGGAAGGACCTTCGTCGCGCGGACGCTTCATAACCGACGACGACGGCCGGTTTTTCTTCCGTACCATCCTGCCCTGCAGCTATCCGATCCCGACCGACGGTCCGGTGGGACAGATGATCCTGGATCTGCGGCGCCATCCCATGCGGCCGGCCCACGTGCACTTCCTCGTCAATGCGCCCGGACACGAGCCGTTGGTCACGCACGTCTTTGTCGAGGGCGACAAGTACATCGATTCGGACGTTGTGTTCGGCGTCAAGAAGGAACTGATTTCCACGGTCGAAAAGCGTACCGATCCCAAGATGCCGGATGGCAAGGCGGCAGCTTCGCCGTGGTATCTGATGAGCTATGAGTTTCGGTTGAAACCGGGCCACGGAGTTGCGCCCAGGCCGATGATGGCCGAAACCGCGTAAGGCGCCGTGATTTTTGGTTGAATCAACTCATCGGCGGAGCACCGCTCATGCAACGTCGGCCTGAATGTTCTCGCTGTTCTCCTTGGCTCGGTCTTCCCTGGCCTGGTCTTCCTTGGCGAGCGCATCGAGATCGATGAGTTGCGGATCGTCGGGGCTGGGTTCGGTGTTGCTCCGTTCATCGCCGTGGAGGTGAATCAGCGTCTGCACCCGGCGGGCATTCAGGTAGTCCACGTGCTGATGGCGGAGTGCGACCGGCAACAGAATTTTCGGCAACTCGACCAGCGCGAAGGCACGAGCTCTGCGTACCTGCCCGCCCTCCTTCCAAAGCAACGGATTGAGTGTGTAAATCAATTGCCGGTCGATTTCCGGAGGTGGTGCTGGTTCGAGCTCGACTGCGCTGAACGTGATGTTGCCGTTGCCCGCGCGCGTTCGTACCGCGGTGGACCGTAGCTCCCAGCAGGTCAGATCCGCGGCCGCAAGAACTTCCCGGCGCACCGCGTCGACGGCGGCCGAAAATCTGGTCGCCTCTGCCACCGACGCAGCGCCTTTGTTGACGGCTTCCGCGAGTGCGGAGGCAGCCGCTCCGAATCCGGGTGCCGCCTGTTCGATCGCTGCCGCCATCGCCTCGATCCGATCTGCCATGATATCGCGGTCGCGCTGTGCCTTCGCCTCAGCCAAGGCGCGCTCGGTCGAAGCGATCTGCTCGTCGAGTTCAGCCAATTCGGATCGAATCGTCTTGGCGCGTTCGACCGCGACGCGCAGATTGGTTTCGGCTCGGCCGAGCTTGATGCTGTTGGCTCCAGCCACTGCCAGCTGCTCGGCGGCGGCTCGCTTCTCGCCGACGACCGTTTCCGCGAGGCTCGCGCGCGCGGCCAGCTTCTGGCGCATCGCCTGCTTTTCCCCGAGCATTGTCTCGAATCGTTCGAGAGGGCTCATCTCTCGCTTGAAAAATGCCATGACAATATCCCTGCGAAGTCGCGAATCAGTGCGCTTGAAAAATTAGCCGAAAACTTGGATGACAATGCGGCTCAGGAGGCTACGGCTTTTTGCCGGTCCGGGGATAGGTCCTGTTGCGTCATATCCACATCGGAAGCTTCAATCGGCCGCAATGGCGCCGCTTGGTGGGCTCGGCCGCCTCTGGCCAGGTCAGGGGGCGTCCAGAGCCATGAGAGCTATCGCCAGAGATGACCTTCAAGCGTCCAAAATAGCCGATCGAAACACCTTCGAGGCGGAACTGGACACTTCGCGGGTTCACGACAAGGCCTGACAGCCGGGTATTCGGATGCGCCTGGGACCGGCGGAGGCTGAATGTCGCACGGCGTCCGGCCGCTCGTGTCGAAAAAATCGAAGATGCGTCATGGCAAAATCAGCCGTGCCAGCTTGCTTTTGCAGAGGCCCATTCTATTCTCGACGGCGATCCGCCTCTGACCCGGAGGGGGCCACCAGTGGTTGCAAAGACAACCCATATTAACTAAGGCTCAGGAGGAATTGCTATGGCAGTCAAACACGTTGCATTGAGTTTGGCTCTCGCGTTCGGCCTTGCGGGCGCAGCTACGGCGCAGGAAGGCCCCAAGCTGTACGTCTTCACGTCGGGTTCGTTGGGAGGCTTCCCGAAGGCGGCGCTACAGAATGGCGGGCAGGGAACGATCGACTGGGCGCCGGTGGGCTTCTATGTGCTGAAGCATCCAAAAGGCAACGTCATTTTCGATACCGGCAATAATGACAAGACCATCACCGATGCGGCCGGGTGGTGGGGGCCGCTTGCCAAGGGCTTTGGTCTCAAGATGACGCAAGATGATGCTATTCCGGCCCAGCTTGGAAAGATCGGATTGAAAATCGACGACATCAAGTATGTCGTCGCATCTCACCTCCATCTCGATCACGGTGGAAATATTTCGCAGTTCCCGAATGCGACGCTTGTAGTCCAGAACGACGAGATGAAGGCCGCCTGGTGGCCGGATGTGGGATATTCAGTCTATTACATTCCGGGGGATTTCGCCGACACCAAGAAGATGAAGCTAATTCGCCTTGAAGGCGACCTGGACCTCTTTGGCGATGGCGTCTTCAAGATCATTCGCGGACCCGGTCATACTCCCGGACTGCAATTCGCCGTCGTTCGCTTGCCAAAGAGCGGGACCATCGTGTTGACGAGCGATGCAGTTTACCTGCAGGAAAATTTGGATAAGGACCTGCTGCCGTCACTCGCGGCCACGTGGAGTCCCAGCGGAATGTATTCGGTTTACTCCAAAATCCGGCAGATCCGCGACTCTGAGAATGCAAAGGTGTTCATCGCCCATGACCCCGAGGGTTTCAAGGCGACGAAAAAGGCGCCGGAATTCTACGACTGACGTTCGGCAGTCATGACCATCGCGACAAGCGCCGGCGGGGCGATTGCATCGCCCGCCGGTGCGCAAGACGCCGACGGGGCGCTGACAATCAGCGCCCGAGGCGTAAGCAAGCGTTACCAGTCCTTCGCCGCACTTCACCCGCTCGATCTCGATATCCGGCGCGGCGAGGTGTTTTGCCTGATGGGACCCAACGGGTCCGGCAAGAGCACCTTCATCCGGATACTTGCGGGCTATCTTGCACCATCATCGGGTACGGTCAGCATATGTGGGTACGATATCGTGACCGACGGACTCTCCGCTCGAAGGCTCATCGGATACGTGCCGGAGCGCGTGCCGCTGTACAATTTCATGCGGGTTGAGGAGTTTCTTCGCTTCGCGGCGCGGCTGCGAGGCGTTGAAGAACGAAATGTCAGCCGGGAGGTTACCAGGGTGGTGGAATTGCTGGCGCTGGGCGAGGTCGTGCGCAAGCCGATCCGCACGCTGTCGCGCGGCTTCCGGCAGCGCGTTGCGCTGGCCCAGGCGCTGGTGCATGACCCGGAGATCCTGGTTCTGGATGAGCCGACCAACGGCCTTGATCCCCGGCAGATCATGGAGACCCGTTCCCTGATCAGAACTCTCGCCGGCAGGCACACGGTCCTGATGACTTCGCATATCCTGAGTGAGGTTGAGAAGACTGCGCACCGTGTCGGACTTCTTCTGAACGGCAAACTTCTCGGCGTCAGGGGCATTTCCGAGATCGACGACCTCGAAGCCTGGTTTCTTTCGGTAACATGAGAGTTCTCGGCGTTCTTCTCCGTAAAGAGCTGCAAGCGACCTTCACCTCGCCGATCGGTTTCACGATCATCGCGGTCTTTCTGCTCGTGATGGGCTATACGTTCAGCCTGACCCTGATCGCGACCAGGGTGGCAAATCTGAATTACATCTTCCATCAGATTTATGTGCTCTCGATCCTTCTTGTTCCGGCGGCAACGATGCGAGCTTTTGCGGAAGAGAGAGCTACCGATACACTGGAGCTGCTTCTGACCTCACCCATTCAAGAGACTTCGATCGTGGTGGCGAAGTTTCTGGCGACGTTCACCTTGATACTGGGAATGATCGTGGGCTCAGCCGTGTATGCGGTGATCCTTGGAGTCTACGGCGATCCGGATTGGGGTCCGATCTACAGCGGGTACCTTGCGCTCGTGCTTCTGGCCGCGTTTCTGGTTTCCATCGGGATCTTCATGTCGAGCCTTACCGAAAACCAGGTGGTTGCCGCTGCCCTCACCTTGGGCATTGCCCTCATGCTGTGGTATGCGGATTCGGTTTCAGGAATGCTGCCTTCGCCCTTCGACAGCCTCGCGCTCAACCTTTCCCTGATCGGACATTTTCATCCGTTGGCGATCGGGTCGGTGTTTCTTTCCGACATCGGCTATTTCGTCACCCTGACGCTGTTGGCGCTGTTCCTCACGATACGAAGATTGAAGGCGAGATGACGGAACATCTGGCCGAGTTGACGGGAATATTCTGGTTCGCCGCAATCGTCGGTGTGCTGCTGGTGCTGTTCGCTTTCGGGATACGGCTTCAGCTTCCGTTGTCGGGCCCGCGACGATGGCTTGCGCGTCTTGCAATTGGCGCAGGCGCCTGCGTCGCGGTTCTTTTCGCCAACATGGGGCTTTATCGTCACGATGCACATCTGGACTTGACGCGCGAGGAGGCCTTCACGCCTTCGCAAGAGGCGGAGCAGGTGGTGCACGATCTGAACGAGCCACTTGGACTGACGTATTTCTATAAAAAAAATGATCAGGCCGCGCTTGCTGCCATAACCACGTTGCGGCTGCTTTCGCGGCTCAATCCTCTGCTAAGACTGGAGACGATCGATACGGATCAGAACCCCGCGCGCGCCAATCAACTTGGCGTTCGTGTCTACAATACCGCGGTTCTTCAAACCAGGGCGAGGCGGGTCGAGGTCGTCAGCTCGGACGATCACGAGATCGCCTTGGCGATGCTTCGGGCCATGCGGGAGCGCGATATCGTCATCTGCTTCGGAACCGGACACGGCGAATATCAAATCGACAATTTCGAGCATCAAACGCACTTTGAGGGGCTGGGCGGGCGAGGCGAGCGGTTGGTGGTGCAGATGGAAGATCATGGCCTCGGCCGTTTGCGGCGAAGCCTGGACAAGCTTGGTCTGTCGTCCCGAAAGGTTGATTTATCGGTCGGCGGGCCCGTTCCGGACGATTGCGCGGTGCTGATGGATGTGAACCCGCGAACCCGCTTTTCTCCTCCCGAGACGGGGATCGTCAGGAGCTACCTGTCGCGCGGGGGCAGCTTCTTCCTGGCGATCGAGCCAGACTATGAGGTAGATGAGTCCTTCAAAGCCCTCCTGGCAGATGCTGGCGTAAGCATTGGAGACGGCTATGTCGTCGATCCCAACGGCCATTATTTCACCGACGACCAGATGATCGCGGTTAGCAAATACGACCAACACCCGATCACCCGGGGTCTCGCGATGTCGATTTATCCTGGAGCCCGGCCCGTGGCTGCCGCTCGTTCGGAGGGAGGCGGCATGACGGTAAAGTCGGAGGTTCTCTTCACCAGCACCGGATCAAGTTACATCGTCGCCGAAAAGGGTATGTCGAAGGGTGACGGCGAGGGAGAGGCAAGAGGTCCACAACCGCTTGCCGTGGTGGCGGAGGGGAAGCTGCCGAAGGGGCAAGAGAAACCGTTCCGCCTGGTGGCGTTCGGCAACGCCGGCTTCGCCAGCAACTCCTTCTATCCCTATCTGTCGAACGCGGATATGATCCTCAATTGCCTGTCTTGGCTGGCCCGCGAACAGAAAGCACCCACAATCCGGCCGGTCATCGAGGACGTGCCGAGAGTGATCCTGACCGGCGCACAGGCCCAGGCGATCTTTATTCTTACCGTACTCGTTATTCCTGGAACCGTTACCCTGTTTGGGGGATTCGTCTGGTGGCGTCGACGGTCGTGAAGCATTTCGGTTTGCCCGCTGCTGCCGCGCTGGCGGCGATTTTCCTGACAACGATTGCGTTTGTCGGAGAGCGTCCACGTCCCGGTTCTGAACCGTTCAAGCCGCGGGGCCTGCTGTCCGATTGGCCGATTGAGGAGGTGACGAGCGTCAAGATCAGCAGGGGCTCCGAAGAGCGTTTGTTTACGCGCGACCCAGGCGGGCCATGGCGTTCGAGTGAGGGCGAAGTAGGTGCCGAACTCGCGGCGGAAATTGAAACCGGGCTGAGATTGCTTCACAACTCAGCCTCCGAACGTGATCTTTCCGACGACGAGCTTCGCGGCCGACCACTCTCGGAATTTGGTCTCGAAACACCGAAACTCGTCCTTACAGCGCGAACCTCCGCAGGCGCAGGCGCGATCATCGCGTTCGGGGAAGTCAATCCACTCGGGCTGACCCAGTATGTACGCATGGATGGCCGACCCGAGATCAACATGCTGCCGTCCTACGTGGCAAAGACCTGGGATCAGGCCGCTTCGCAGCGCTGAGTTGGCGCAAGGCTGCCAGAAGAGATCGCAGCCGCATGCCGCACGCGCGGTGCAAACGCGAAATGCGTTAGCGCGCAGATCATGCTCAAACAAGGGGATGAGATCATGATGCGATTCCGCTCAATCGCATCATGATCTAATGATGAATGCCGAAGCGGCTTGCCAGCAACGCGATCACGACGCAGACAAGAATGGCTGTGGCAAATTTCCAGAACAGGTTCGGGTTACGCTCGATCAAGGGCTTGGGAGAGGTCTCGAGATATCTTGAATTGGGGTTGCGAAGGTCGAACGTGAATTCGGACAGGCTCTCGTAGCGCTTGCCGGGATCGGGATGCACGGCCTTCCTGAGCGCGCCGTCGATCCAGGCTGGAATCTCGCGATTGTCGTCAAGAGCTGAAAGGTATTTCAGTTTGCCGAATTGCGAGCGGGTCCGCGCTTTGGCGGTCTGCGAGCCATAAGGAAGCTTGCCCGTCAGCATCTGGTAGCCGATGACGCCCAGCGAAAACATGTCGGAACGCGGCGAGCCGGCCTCTCCGAGCAAATATTCCGGCGCCGCATATTGCGTCGCGCCCAGGATATCGTCTCGGCCGCCGGGTCGGCCAGCCTCGGCGACACCCGCGATCCTGGTCGAGCCAAAATCGATGATCTTCACGGTTGCCGTCTTGTCGATCATGATATTTTCGGGCCTCAAGTCCTGGTGAAGCATCTCCTTGCGGTGGAAGGCGCGCAATCCCTTGGCGATTTGCTCGATGATGTTGCGCACCGTCTCGAGATCGGGCTTTGGATTATCGATCATCCACTGGCCCAGCGTTTGCCCGTCGACGAATTCCATTACGGAATAAAGGTAGTTGCGTTTTCTGGAATGCTCGTGCGGCTTCAACACGTGGGGGCTGTCGATCCGGCGGGCGACCCATTCCTCCATCATGAACCGTTTCAGGTAGGCCGGATCACCGCGCATATCGATCGAGGGGATCTTTATCGCAATCATATCGTCCGAATCGGCATCGACAGCCAGATAAATATGACTTCGGTTGCTGCCGTGGATTTCCCTGACGATCCTGTATCCGTCGAACGGCTTTCCGGCTTCCAGCAGAGCAGGGGGCGGCAATTCGCTCGATGGTCCGAACACGTCGTTTGCGTCGGCGTCTGCAAGGTCGTCGATCCGAATGATCTGGATGGTCAGATTGTCGGGGCTGCCGCGCCGCAGGGCATCATCCACGATCAATTTTGCCGCCTTGTCGAGGTCCGCCGGATTGCTGCCGATCGTCCGGGCGACGAAGCGCGGGCTGACGTATTCGTAGACGCCGTCGGTGGCGAGCAGGAAGACATCGCCTTTTTCCAACGCAATCGCGTGATAGTCGATTTCGATCTGTGGATTGATCCCCAGCGCTCGACCGAGGTAGGTCTGCTTTGAGGAAACGACGACCCGGTGGTCGTCGGTCAACTGCTCGAGTGCGTTGCCGGCGATCCGGTAGATGCGACAATCGCCGGCGTGAAAGAGATGGGCAGTCGTCGATTTCAGGACCATCGCACTCAGCGTGCAGACATAACCCCTGTCCCTGTCGTAGGCGTATCGGCTTTGTCTCGTTTGAGCGTGCAGCCACGCGTTGGTTGCCGTCAACACGCGCTCGGCCGATGTCTTCACCGACCAGGATTCCGGCGTGCAATAGTAGTCCGCGAAAAAATTCCTGACGGCCGATTCGCTGGCGATGTGGCTGACGTTGCTGCTGCTGACGCCATCGGCGATAGCGATGGCGATGCCCTTCAGGCTCAGAAGCGGTTCGTTCGGGATCAGCGCGCCGTGAAAGTCCTGATTGGACGGCTTGCGGCCCTTGTCAGAATATTGCCCCAGCGATATCCGCAGTCCAGCCGGCATGATGGCGCCAAAGAGGCGAGAGGGAGCCTTGCCTTCGCAGGCAAGGCTCCCAAAGTATAGTGCGGCGAATTTGAAGTTCCTACCGTGTCGCAGCGATCTCCCTTCGGGACGCGGAACTCGATTGCAAATCAGACGGCGGCGCGGATCTGCGCCGTTCGTATCTCGCGCTTCGGCGCGGTCCTGACATGCGTGGCGTACAGGGTCAGCCCGGTGAAGGAGATGCCGCCGACGAGATTGCCAACAAGGGTCGGAATCTCGTTCCAGATGAAATAGTCCGCGATCGAAAACTTGGCGTGAAGCATCAGTCCCGCCGGAAACAGGAACATGTTCACGACGGAATGCTCGAACACCATATAGAAGAACACCAGAATCGGCATCCACATTGCAATGACCTTGCCGGGGACCGTCGTCGAGATCATGGCGCCGACCACGCCGGTGGAGACCATCCAGTTGCACAGCATGCCGCGTATGAACAACGTCGCCATGCCGGCCGCTCCGTGGGCCGCGTAGCCGAGCGTTCGGGCTTCGCCGACGTTTCCAAGCGCTGCACCGACCTTGTCGGGTTCCTGCGTAAATCCGAAGGTCGTCACGTAGGCCATCATGAAGGCCACGGTGAATGCCCCGGCGAAGTTACCAACGAAGACGAGACCCCAGTTTCTCAATACGCCGGACAGTGTCACCCCTGCGCGCTTGTCGATCAACGCGAGCGGAGTGAGCACGAAAACGCCCGTCAGCAGATCGAATCCCAATAGGTACAACATGGAAAATCCGACGGGAAACAGGATTGCCCCGACCAGCGGCTGGCCCGTGTTCACCGTGATCGTAACGGCGAACCAGGCCGCCAGCGCCAGGATCGCGCCGGCCATGTAGGCACGGATCACGGTGTCCCTCGTAGACATGAAGATTTTGGATTCTCCGGCATCCACCATTTTGGTGACGAATTCCGAAGGCACTAGATATGACATTTCACGTTCCCCTTGTTCGTAGCGAATTGAGTTACTGACTGCTCCATGGTCGCAACGCGTACGCAAAAATGCGATGTTCTCGAAACCAGGCTGCTTCGAAGATGTGCCCGCCTGGGTGCTTCGGATTGTTGCCTCACCCGCGATCGCGTTCCCCAGCCGGTTTGGCCGGGGTCAGGATGAGCAAGCTATTGAAGAACCGGCATCGCGACCGCTGCGCCAGGCTTGCTCGGTGAGTGAGCCAGGTGAGTTAGCAATGTGCCTGCCCCAGGTTTCAGCCCGTGATGGCCTCAACAATTCGGCGGACCGCAGTCTTCATTGACTGGCAACGGAACGATGCAATCGACGTGCCATGATCGGTCCGATTGAAGCCGGCCCTGAGTTGGCGCGAACAACGCGGTGCGCTTGCGGGCAATCGCCCCACGATTGTGCATGTTGCCAACATCCCAGGCAGAGGCGTTCCGACAGCGGCTGTAGGAGCATTTGCTCAATTATTGTGCGGCGCACAACAATTGAGCGATTGCAAGTTTTGGGTGCGCGCCAGGCTGACCTAGACTGCCCATCTTACCTTACAAGTATCTGTATTTCAAGAGATTTTCCCATCATTACGGCTTGGCATGAAGCTTGAATGGCGTAAGCCGACGCCACCGACGCCGTCGAAAACCATCGTCCGACTTGCAATCGCCAGACTGGGGCCTTCCCAGAACGCGCCCGCATGCCTTCGAGCGCGCGAGCGCTGACGGCTGCGCGCAATATGAAAAGGGAATACCTGATGAGATTGAAAGAGCCGACCTGGATTGCAGATTGGAATCCCGAGGACGAGACATTCTGGAATTCAAAGGGCAAGTTGATCGCGCGGCGCAACCTCATCTGGTCGATCGTCGCGGAGCATATCGGATTTTCCGTCTGGCTGATCTGGAGCATTGTCGCCACCAAATTGCCGGCGGCCGGCTTCCACTACACCACCGACCAGTTGTTTCAGCTGGTCGCGATCCCCGGCCTGATCGGCTCGCTGATGCGGTTTCCCTACACGTTTGCAGTGACGACATTCGGCGGCCGAAACTGGACCATCTTCAGCGCTTCGGTGCTCTTCATCCCGGCCTTTGGTCTGGCCTACTTCGTCGGCCAGCCCGATACGCCGTTCTGGCTGATGTTGATGATTGCGTCTACCGCGGGGCTAGGCGGCGGAAACTTCGCCTCCAGCATGGCAAATATCTCCTTCTTCTATCCCGATCGCATGAAGGGATGGGCCCTCGGCCTCAACGCGGCGGGCGGCAATATCGGCGTCAGCAGCGTTCAATTGCTCACGCCGATCCTGATGGGTGTCGGTCTGATCAACCTCTATCAGGCTACTCCGGTCGGAGGGGTCTATCTGCAGAACGCCGGCTTGATGTGGATCGTTCCGCTCATCATCGCGGTGTTCGGCGCGGTCTACTTCATGAACAACCTTACCTCCGCGAAATCCTCGTTCAGGGACCAGCTCGCGATCGTCAAGCGCAAGCACACCTGGATCATGTCGTTGATCTACATCGGCACGTTCGGCTCGTTCATCGGTTACTCGGCGGCTTTCCCATTGCTGATCAAGACGCAATTCCCGGCAATCACGATTGCCATCGCGTTTCTTGGACCGCTGGTGGGCTCCCTTGCGCGTCCCTTTGGCGGACTGCTTGCGGATAAGGTAGGCGGGGCGATCGTGACGTTCTGGAATTTCATTGCCATGGCTGCCGCCACCGTCGGCGTCCTGTATTTCGTAGGCGCCAGGGACTTCACCGGCTTCCTTGCGATGTTCCTCATTCTCTTCGTCACGACCGGGATCGGTAACGGATCGACCTACCGGATGATCCCATCGATCTTCCGCGAGGAAAACCTTCGCAAAGCCCGTGGCAAGGGCGAAGCCGGCCGCGCGCTTGCCTTGAAGACCGCAAGCATCGAAAGCGGCGCGGCGCTCGGATTCATCGGCGCTGTTGGCGCCTGCGGCGGCTATCTGATCCCCAGCGGCTTCGGCAAATCGATCGCGATCACCGGCGGTCCGCAACTGGCCTTGGTCATTTATCTGGCGTTCTACGCGGTCTGCCTCGCGATGACCTGGTGGTTCTACCTGCGCAGGAGCCCGTTGGAGGCCGGTGTGCCTGGTCTTGCGGAAGCGCGAGTTTAGCAGCGCATCGACCGCCCGCCGTGGCGCGGTTTCTCAATCAGCCTCGTCCCGCATGCGGGGCGCGAGGCAACGGCAAAGCGCTTCAGGAGGAAGATATGACGCCTGACCAGGTCAAACTCGTCCAGCAGAGCTTCTCCAGGGTCGTGCCGATTTCCGATCAGGCGGCGGTGATGTTTTACGACCGCCTGTTCGAGATCGCGCCGCAAGTCAAATCGATGTTTCCCGCCGACATGTCGGCGCAACGCGGCAAGCTGATGGCGACCTTGACGGCCGTTGTCAGTGGCCTCGGCAATCTCCAGACGATATTGCCGGCCGCAAGCGCGCTGGCAAAGCGCCACGTGACCTACGGCGCAAAGCCCGAGCACTATCCGATCGTCGGCGCAGCGTTGCTGTGGACGCTCGAGAAGGGACTTGGGCGAGGCTGGACGCCCGAGGTCGCGGATGCCTGGAAAGCCGCTTACGTCACGCTCTCCGGCTTCATGATCTCCGAGGCCTACGGCAGTCCTCAGGCGGCCGAATAGGGGAAACGCCATGAGCGAACCGTTGGTGATCGTGGGCAACGGAATGGCGGCGGCCCGCCTGGTCGATGAACTCGCCAAGACCGCGCTCGGCCGCTACGCCATTGCCGTCATCGGCGACGAGCCGAGGCTTGCCTATAATCGCGTGTTGCTGTCGTCGGTGCTGGCTGGCGATACCGCCTCGCACGATATCGAACTCAGGCCCGCCGACTGGTGGCGCGATCGCGGCGTGACACTGAAATACGGCTGCGCCGTCACCGAGATCGATGTCGGTCGCCGCGAACTCAAGATCGCCAATGCCGAGAGCGTCGCGTTTTCGAAGCTGGTCCTTGCCACGGGCTCGATGCCGCTGCGGCTCAACGTGCCGGGCGCCGAACTCAAGGGAGTGAATACGTTTCGCGACAGCCGGGACGTCGACCTGCTGCTGACGCTGGCGGCTGCGAGAAAGCGCGTCGTCGTGGTCGGCGGCGGGTTGCTCGGATTGGAGGCGGCCTATGGGCTTGCCAAGGCCGGCGCACCGGTGACGCTTGTTCATCTGTATGGACCGGCTGATGGAGCGTCAACTCGATGCCCCTGCGGCAGCGCTTCTGAAATCGCTCGTCGAGGCCAAGGGCATCGAAATTCTGCTGAACGCCAATACCGCGCGTATCATCGGCGAGAATCGCGTCGAGGGTGTCGAGCTTTCGGAAGGACACCCGATTGCTGCGGACGCGGTCATTTTTGCAGCCGGTATCAGGCCGAACGTCATGCTCGCGAGGGAAGCGGGCATTGCCGTCAATCGCGGCATCATCGTCGATGATCGGCTGCAAACCGGAGTGTCCGACATCTTCGCGCTTGGCGAATGCGCCGAACATCGCGGCATTTGTTATGGCCTGGTCGAGCCGGCTTACGAACAGGCGCGTATCCTGGCGCAGCATCTGGCCGGCCGAACGGCCGCCTATCAGGGCAGTGTGGTCGCGACCAATCTCAAAGTCTCCGGCGTCAGCGTGTTTTCCGCAGGCGACTTCCTCGGCAACGAGCAAAGCGAAAGCATCGTGCTGAGCGATGTCAAACGCGGCACTTACAAGAAGCTCGTCATCGCCGATGGCCGGCTAAATGGCGCCGTGCTGGTCGGCGATGTCGCCGATGCGCTTTGGTACCTGGAATTGATCCGCACCCGGAGAACGGTCGCACGCATTCGCAAGGATATGATGTTCGGCCGCGCCGCTGCCACGCTTGCAGAGGCGGCATGATCGAGTTGTTACGATGACTGCGGTCGATCCCGCGCTGCGAGTAGCGCGCACTGCTTGTCCCTATTGCGGCGTCGGATGCGGCGTGTTGGCCACGCCCGACGGTCAAGGCAGTGCCGCGATATCAGGGGACCCGCAACATCCTGCGAATCTCGGAAGGCTTTGCTCGAAGGGTTCAGCGCTCGGAGAGACGCTGGGGCTTGCCGACCGCTTGCTCTATCCGATGATCCGCTGCAGCAAGGGCTCGATGGAGCGGATCGCCTGGACGGACGCGCTCGACCATGTCGCGCATCGGCTCCGCCACATCATTGCGCGCGACGGCCCCGCTGCCGTCGCGTTCTATCTTTCCGGACAATTGCTGACCGAGGATTATTACGTCGCCAACAAGCTGATGAAGGGTTTCATCGGCTCTGCCAACGTCGATACCAATTCGCGCCTGTGCATGGCCTCCTCGGTCTCGGGCCATCGCCGGGCCTTCGGCGCCGACACCGTACCCGGCTGCTATGAGGATCTGGACGAAGCCGATCTTCTTGTTCTCGTCGGCTCCAACGCGGCGTGGTGTCACCCGGTGCTGTTCCAGCGCATGCTTGCCAACAAGCAGCAGCGCGGCGCGCGGATTGTCGTGATCGACCCGCGACGGACCGACACTGCAACTGACGCCGACCTGTTTCTCGGCTTGAAGCCGGGCACCGACACCACGCTGTTCTCCGGCCTGCTTGCGCATCTGGCGGGTAACGGCATGCTGGATCGCGATTACATTGCCGATCACACCAGTGGATTCGACGATGCCTTGGCGCGCGCGCGCGCGCTGGCCGGCAGCGCCGCCGCAACCGCATTGGCAACGGGCCTCTCGGAGCAGGACGTTGCGACGTTCTTCCAGATGTTTGCGGCGACGCCGCGCGTCGTCACCCTGTATTCGCAAGGCGTCAACCAGTCGGCGCAGGGCACCGACAAGGTCAATGCGATCCTCAATTGCCATCTCGCCACGGGCCGGATCGGCAAGACCGGGGCATCGCCTTTCTCGCTCACCGGGCAACCCAATGCGATGGGTGGGCGAGAGGTCGGGGGGCTCGCCAATCAGCTTGCCGCCCATATGGGCTTCACGCCGGCGGACATCGATCGCGTCCGGCGGTTCTGGAAGGCGCCGCGGATTGCCACCCACGAGGGCCTCAAGGCGGTCCAGATGTTCGAGGCGATTGCGCGCGGCGAGATCAAGGCGCTCTGGGTCATGGGCACCAACCCGGCGGTGTCGCTGCCGGACGCGGATCGCGCACGCGCGGCCTTGAAGAAACTCGAATTGTTCGTGATCTCGGAAAATGTTCTCTGCAACGACACCGTCGATGCCGGCGCGCATGTGCTGCTGCCGGCGCAAGCCTGGGGAGAGAAATCCGGAACCGTGACCAATTCCGAGCGGTGCATCTCGCGGCAGCGCGCATTCCTGGCGCCGCCCGGAGAAGCGCAGCCCGACTGGTGGATTATCGGCGAGGTGGCGAAACGACTGGGCTTTTTTACCGCGTTCGATTTCCATTCGGCTGCGGATATTTTCCGCGAACATGCGGCGCTGTCTGCATTCGAGAACAACGGCAGCCGTGACTTCGATATCGGCGCGCTGCAGGCGATATCGGACGAAGCGTTCGAGGCGCTCTCGCCGGTGCAATGGCCGTACCGTCTCGGCGATGCAGGGCCACAGCAGCGGTTCTTTTCCGACGGCGAATTTTTTGCCAGCGACCGCAGAGCGCGTTTTGTCGCACCCGACGTGCCGGCGCTGCGAAGTGAGACCCACGCGGGACGGCCGCTGCGGCTCAATACCGGGCGCATTCGCGACCAATGGCACACCATGACGCGGACCGGCACGAGCCCACGGCTCGGCCAGCACCTGCCCGAGCCGTTCGTCGAGGTGCATCCGGACGATGCAGCCCGAAGCGGGGTGTTCGACGGAGACTTTGCGCGCGTCGTTACCGACTACGGCCAGTGCGTTCTTAAAGTCGTGGTCACTGACGGGCAGCAGCGCGGCGCGCTGTTCGCGCCGATCCACTGGAGCGAAGCGAATTCATCTGCCGCGCGCGTGGGCGCCCTGGTGGCGCCGTTCACCGATCCGTTTTCCGGCCAGCCCGAGAGCAAGGCGACTGCCGCGTCGATCGCGCCCCATGAATACGTCTTCCGCGGCTTTGCCCTGTCCCGTGCGCCGTTGCAACTGCCAGACCATGCCTGGTGGGCGCGCGTGGCCGTGGGTGGGGGTTGTGGCTACCTTATCGCCGACAATGCCGACCTTTCGGGTTGGTCGTCGTGGTTGCGATCGGTCGCCGGCCCCGATCTTGCCGAATACAGCGATTTTGGCGGCGGCGTTTACCGCGCCGCCTCGTTTGCCGCCGACGGAATCGAAACCTGTCTGTTTCTCGGTCCCGCGCACGATGCGGGCGACTGGAATGTCGTGAAGCAACTATTCGGGCTGGGCGTGCTGAGCGACGATCAGCGAAGAACGTTGCTATCCGGCAAGCCGATCGGTGGGATCGCGAACACGGGCCCCATTGTTTGTGCCTGCTTCGGCGTTGGCCGCAATACGATCTGCGATGCCGTTGTCGCGGGTGCGCGGTCGGCCGCCGAGATCGGCTTGCGACTCAAGGCCGGGACCAATTGCGGCTCGTGCATTCCTGAACTGAAGCGCCTGATCGCACAGACGGGCAGCGCCGATCCGCCGCAGCGCAAGCTGGCCGCGGCCAACTGAGCAGAACTGCCTCTCCATCTTCATCGGTTGCGATCAGGGACGACAGGCCCTATGTGACGGGGTCGGTGACCGGCATCGTGCCGGTCACCGATATCAGTTCCTTCGATGCGTCATTGCGAGGAGCATAAGCGACGAAGCAATCCATTTCACGCGGAAATGTGGATTGTTTCGCTTGCGCTCGCAATGACGAAAAAGGACATTATCGTCTGCGCTGACGGGCGCATTGCGAGGAAATCTTGAGGCAGAAAGAGTTCGGCAGCACCGGCCACACGGTTTCGGTAATCGGGCAGGGTACCTGGTACATCGACCGGGGGGATCGCAAGAGTGCAATCGCAGCGCTTCGCCGGGGTATCGATCTCGGCATGACGCACATCGACACCGCCGAAATGTATGGCGATGCCGAATTGGTCATCGCAGATGCGATCGCAGGGCGGCGCGAGGCGGTCTACCTGGTCTCGAAGGTTTTGCCGAGCAATGCATCGCGTCGCGGCACCATCGCCGCGTGCGAGCGGTCGCTGGCCCGGCTCAAGACCGACCATCTCGATTGCTATCTCCTGCATTGGCGCGGCTCGTATCCGCTTGCCGAGACAGTTGCCGCATTCGAGCAACTGAAAGCTTCTGGAAAAATCCGCTCATGGGGCGTCAGCAATTTCGATGTGGACGACCTGGATGAAATTCTGGCCGTCGCAGGCGAAGGCAAGATCGCCTGTAACCAGGTTCTCTATCACTTGCAGGAACGGGCCATCGAGCACTCGGTAATTCCGTGGTGCGCGAAGCATCAAGTCGCGGTGGTCGCCTATTCGCCGTTCGGTCACAATGATTTTCCCAACCCGCACGGCAAAGGTGGCGAATTGCTCGGCGCAATCGCAAAACGCCATGGCGCGACACCCAGACGGGTTGCGCTGAGTTTCCTCGTCAGGCAATCGCCTCTGTTTGCGATTCCAAAGGCTGCGACAGAAGAGCACGCGGCCGACAATGCGGCTGCCGGCGATCTCGCGTTGAACGAAGACGAAATAGCTTCACTCGACAGGGCGTTTCCGCGTGGGCCGAAACCGCGAAGCTTGCCAATGCTTTAGTCACGCACGCGCGGTTTGCGCATATCCGCTTCCTGTTTTCTGGCCTTGTCGGCTGCGCACGTTTGGAGTTTTTTGGGGCGTCGTCGAATTGATAATTTCCGCGCCTAGAGTCCCTGCCGTGACACCTCCGCCCGCCGCAGCCGCAAGGCTGGACAGAGCGTCCTTGCCCGTCATCGAGAAGAAGCTGGCCCCTCGCGTTGCGCCTGCGCGCGCCGACCGGCCGTTCCGCGGCATCGCGTTGATATTGGCATCGACGGTATTTCTGGGCGCCTCCGACGTGACCGCAAAATATCTCTCCTCGACGCTGCCCTCGATCGAAATTGCCTGGATCAGGTTTCTGGTATTCGCGTTGATCATGGTTCCGGCAATGGTGCCGGGGTCACCATTCTATGCGATGCGGACGCCGCGGCCCGCCTTTCAACTGTTGCGCGGCGTCGCGCTGCTCGCGTCTTCGCTGTTTTTCATCTCGGGTTTGCGATTTCTTCCGATTGCGGAAGCCTCGGCCACCGGCTTCGTCGCGCCGCTGTTTGTCACCGCGCTGTCGATCGTTTTTCTCGGCGAGAAGGTCGGGCTTCGCCGCTGGCTTGCGACCGCGGCAGGCTTGGTCGGCGTGCTGATCATCCTGCGGCCGGGCACGAGCGCTTTTCATCCCGCCGCGTTCTTCCCACTGGTCTCGGCATTGGCCTGGGCCTGCACGCTGATCATGACCCGCCTGATGAGCGGGCGAGAGCGCGCCGCCACGATCATGACCTATTCGTCGATTGCGGGCGTCTGCATTCTCACCGCGATGGTGCCCCTGGTGTGGGTTGCGCCGAGCTGGCACGATGTTCTGTTCGGAATTTTCATCGGAGTTGCCTCCACGGCGGGGCAATGGATCGTCGTGCTTGCCTTCCGTTATGCGGATGCCTCGGTGCTCGCGCCGTTTTCATACACGCAGCTGCTATGGGTCAGTATCCTCGGCTTCCTGGTCTTCGGTGAAGTTCCCGATGCGTGGACCGTGACAGGCGCCGCCTTCATCGTCGCCAGCGGTCTTTATACCGCGCACCGCGAACGTGTCAGGCGGTCGCAGCTTCTGGTGGAGGCCGAGCGCTCGCCGAACGCGTGAGCGTTCACACCGGCAGCGCGATTGAATATTTCACCTGGCTGAGTGCAAAGCTCGATTCGATCGAGGCGATGCCGTCGAGCCGTGTCAGCTTGTTCTTCAGGAACGCCTCATAGGATGACAGGTCGGCGGCGACGACGCGGAGCAGGTAGTCGCGATTTCCCGTCATCAGGTAACACTCCAGCACCTCGTCCCATTTCGAGATCGCTCTCGCAAAGCGGTTGAGGTCTTCCTCCTTCTGCCGCGCGAGCTTGATCGAAATGAACACGCTGACATGCAGCCCCAACGATTTCTGGTCGACGGTTGCGATGTAGCGCGTGATGACGCCGCGCTCTTCGAGCAGTTTCACCCGGCGATGGCAGGGAGAGACCGACAGGCCAACCTTGTCGGCGAGCTCGGCCATGGTGATGCGGCCATTCGCCTGGAGCAGGCCGAGGATTTTCCGGTCGATGGCATCAAGTGCATTCATTGGTACAAAATCTCCCCTGAGGATATCTGCTTGGTAAATTATCCCAATTTTTCTTGCCTTGCCGCCAAAATTTGAGATTTTTCGCAATGACAGGCGCGGTAACATCGTCTCGAAATCACGGTGCAGGGGAACCCGCCATGACGACCGAACCCGCACGCCTCGAAATGCTGTCGGCGCTTTCGCGCAAAGTGCTGTGGCTGTCATCGTGGACCATCCATCACGCCAACCATATCCGGCCCAACGTCGACGGCCTGAAGGTGGGCGGGCATCAGGCGTCCTCGGCTTCGCTCGCCACCATCATGTCGGCGCTCTACTTCTCGGTGCTGCGGCCGCAGGACCGCGTCGCGGTGAAGCCGCATGCAAGTCCGGTGTTTCACGCCATCCAGTATCTGTTCGGGCATCAGACCCGCGAGAAGCTGGAAAATTTCCGCGGCTTCAAGGGCGCGCAGTCCTATCCGTCACGAACCAAGGATGTCGACGACGTTGATTTCTCGACCGGGTCGGTCGGCCTCGGCGTCGCCCAGACGTTGTTCGCTTCGCTGGTGCAGGACTACGTCAAGGCGCATGGCTGGGCCAAGGACCGGCCCGAAGGGCGAATGATAGCGCTCGTCGGCGATGCCGAAATGGACGAGGGCAATATCTTCGAGGCATTGCTGGAGGGCTGGAAGCACGGGCTGCGCAACACCTGGTGGGTGGTCGATTACAACCGCCAGAGCCTGGACGCGGTGGTGCGCGAGGGACTTTGGGAAAAATTCGAAACCATGTTCCGCAATTTCGGCTGGGACGTGGTGATCGTCAAGTATGGCAGCCTGATGCGAAAGGCCTTCGCCGAGCCGGGCGGCGAGGCGTTGAGAAAGTGGATCGACGCCTGTCCCAATCAGCTCTATTCCGCCCTGTGCTTCCAGGGTGGAGCGGCGTTTCGCAAGCATCTTGCGGACGAGATCGGCGACCAGGGCGTGGTAACGCAGCTGATCGATCGACGCAGCGACGACGAGCTCCTGGAACTGATGTCCAATCTCGGCGGACACGACATGGCCAGCATGTGCGATGCATTCGAAGCGATCGATCATGATCGCCCCGTCTGCTTCATCGCCTACACCATCAAGGGCGTCGGTCTCCCGTTCCAGGGCCACAAGGACAACCACGCCGGATTGATGACGGTCGCGCAGATGGAGAAGTATCGCGCTGCACAGAGCATTCGGCCCGGTCACGAGTGGGACAAGTTCGAGGGCTTGTCGCAGGAACCGGCGGTACTCGAGGCATTTCTCGCGGAGGCGCCGTTCAATCGCGAGGGGAAACGCCGCCTGAGCGCGCCGGTGATCGAGGTTCCCGAGCGGCTTTCCGTTACCCCGTCGCCGCAGATGTCGACGCAGCAGGGGTTTGGCCTCGTGCTGAATGAAATTGCTCGAGGAAATACCGAACTTGCCTCGCGCATCGTGACGGCTTCGCCGGATGTCACGGTGTCGACCAATCTCGGCGCCTGGGTCAATCGCCGCGGGTTGTTCGCTCGGGCCGAAAAGGCCGACCTGTTCCGCAGCGAAAAAATCCCGTCGACCTTCAACTGGGACGCCTCGCCGAAAGGACAGCATATCGAGCTCGGCATCGCCGAAATGAATCTTTTCATATTGATGTCTGCGCTCGGGTTGTCTCACACCATCAACGGCGAGAGGCTTTTGCCGGTTGCGACGCTCTACGATCCCTTCATCGAACGCGGCCTCGATGCCCTGAACTACGCCTGCTATCAGGACGCGCGATTCATGGTGGCGGCGACGCCCTCGGGTATCACATTGGCGCCGGAAGGTGGCGCGCATCAGTCGATTGCCACGCCCTTGATCGGCATGGCACAGGACGGTCTTGCCTCGTTCGAACCGGCCTTTGTCGATGAGCTCGCCGTGATCATGGCCTGGGGCTTCAGGCATATGCAGCGCGAAGCCGGTGAGGGCGGCTCGCTCTATTTGAGGCTGTCGACCCGCACCCTCGACCAGCCGCAACGAATCATGACGCCGGATCTGGAGGCTGGTATCACGGAGGGCGCATATTGGTTGCGCAAGCCAGGACCCAATGCCGAAGTCGTGGTCGCCTACACCGGCACCATGGCGCCCGAGGCGATCGAGGCGGTTGGACTTTTAGGCGAGAGCCGCCGCGACATCGGGCTTCTGGCGATCACCTCCGCCGACCGGCTGCACTCCGGGTGGACCGCGGCGCGAAGGCTGCGTCGCGACCGCCGCGGCGTGGAGTATTTGAGTCATATCGAGAAGCTGCTTGCACCCTTGCCGCGCGATTGCGGCATCGTGACCGTGATCGACGGTCATCCGACGGCACTTGGCTGGCTCGGCAGCGTGCGCGGCCATCGCGTCGAGGCGCTCGGGGTCGAGCACTTCGGCCAGACCGGGACGATCGACGATCTCTATCGCCACCACGGCATCGACGCCAACGCCATCATCGACGCTGCCGAAAGTCTCACAGCCGGTGCGCCGGTGCGGCACCGCAAGATGGCGGTGTGACAGTTTCCTCGTGCGATGTGCCGGCGCTCTTCGTGCGGCCGTGACACACCGAGCCGCCAGCGATGCTGCGCCGGGAGCATCGGTCACCTCAGCGCAGACCCGCGCGGCGAAAGCCTTCCAGGTAATGCTCGCGATCGTCATCCGACTTCCACGGCAACTGGTTTGCGATCCAGTCAATCGATACGTTCGGCTGGGCCCGGCGCAGTTCCCGCAACGCGGTGCTGGCAAGCTCCAGATCTCCGGACATTCCGGCGGCCACTGTGAGCACGCGATAGGCCCCCGTAAGATCGCCGCGGTGGCGGATCGCTTCGCGCGCCAAGGCGATTGCCTCGTCGTAGTTCTTATCTATGAAGCGTGCATAGGCAGCGACCCCGCAATGGATCGCCAAGGACGGATCGCGCGGGCTGTGCCGGATCGCGCGTTGCGCCACTTCGTAGGCGTCCTGCGTCCTTCCGCAATAGCATAGCGCAAGGCCATAATATCCATGCGTCATGCAGAAATTCGGATTGAGCTGCAGCGCAATCTCGAATTCGGTTATCGCCTCGTCGAGGCGGCGGGTGGAGAAATAGACGCTGCCAAGTGCCGTGTGCGCCCATGAATTGTCAGCGGAAACCTCGACCGCCCGCTGCGCCGCGCGCTCGGCCAGTGGCGCCGCGCCGGCGAGATCCGCCCAACCGAGATGAACGGCCCGCATATGGCTTGAGGCGAGCACTGAAAGGGCCTGACCATAGTTCGGATCGAGCGCGATGGCCTTTTCCAGAAATGCCAGAGCGGTCAGATGGTCCTCCCGCGTCACCCTCCAGTAATGCGATAGCGCGCGCATCACCAGGTCCCATGCGTCCAGATTGTTCGGCGTCTTGCGCCTGGCTCGAAAGTTTTCAGCCGCGTAGATTTGCGGCTCGATCGCAGCGACAATGGAATTGGTGATTTCGTCCTGGACAGCAAAAACGTCGGTCAGATGCCGGTCGTAGCGCTCGGCCCACGCCTGACAGCCGGTGGCAACGTCATTGAGCTGGGCGGTGATCCGGACGTGATCGCCCTCCTTGCGTACGCTGCCCTCCACCACATAGCGTACCGAAAGCTCTTCGGCGATTTGACTGATATTGACGGCTCTGCCCTTGTAGCTGAAGGACGAGTTGCGGGCGATGACGAAGAACCACTTGACCTTCGATAGCGCCGTCAGCAGGTCCTCGCTGAGGCCATCGCAGAAATATTCCTGCTCGGGATCACGGCTCATATTCTCGAAGGCCAGCACCGCGATTGCGGGCCGATCGGACGCTCGGGATTCCTGCCGAGGTGTCTGCTGAGGAAGTTGGCTTGCATCGGCCGGCACGGTGGCGGCTGACTGCTCTTCGACCTCCCCGACAAACCGAAAACCCTTGCGGGGAACAGTACGGATCAATCGCTGGGCCTCGCCGCTATCATCGAGTGCAGTGCGTGCGGCGTTTATCCGGCTGGTGAGGGTCGAATCCGACACAATACGGCCGTTCCACACCAGGGAAATCAGGTCCTCCTTGCCGACGACGCGGTTTCGATTCCGGATCAAATGAACCAGCAGATCGAACACCTGCGGCTGCATCGCGACCTGCGCGCCCCCACGACAGAGCTCGCGGCGCTCGGTATCAAGCGAGTAGTTTTCAAATTTGAATTGCATGCATCGCTGCGGACGTGCCGCCTCAAGAAAAAATCAATGCCGTCTCAATGAAAGTTCAAGCGCTCGGCAATGCCTTCAGCGCGCAGTTTCGGCATCCTTCAGAGGTTACCACTTGGCACCATCGTGCCTCTGCGGGAGTTGATCATGAGCCATGTCCAGTACATCGGCCGGGAAGTCCCGGCAAATCGAATTACGAAAATCATCGCATTGCTCTACGGAATAGTCTCCTACGCTGCGTTCCTGGTCGCAATCCTCTATGCAATCGGCTTTGTCATGGGTGTGGGCGTGCCGAAGAATATCGATACGGGCGCCGGCACATCCTCAGGCGAAGCCCTTATCGTCAACCTCGCCTTGATGTCGCTGTTCGCCATCCAGCATAGCTTGATGGCACGCAAACGCTTCAAGCAATGGTGGACGCGATACGTGCCGAAGGCGATTGAACGGAGCACCTATGTACTGCTCGCGAGCCTGTGTCTAATGCTGCTGTTCTGGCAGTGGCGTCCAATGCCGGCAATTGTTTGGCAAGTGCAGGACCCGGATGCGGCGGTGACGCTGGCAACCATTTCGTTTGCGGGCTGGGTGATTGTCTTCACCAGCACCTTCCTGATAAACCATTTTGAATTGTTCGGCCTGCAGCAGGTCACGGCCAACCTTGCCGGGCGCGAGATACCGGCACCGCGATTCCGAACACCGCTTTATTACAAGTTCGTGCGTCATCCGATCTATCTCGGGTTCATCATTGCCTTCTGGGCGGCACCGGAGATGACCGTTGGACATCTGCTGTTCGCGAGTGTAACGACTGCCTACATTATCGTGGGCATCTTTCTCGAAGAGCGGGACCTGACCGAGCAGTTCGGCGATGACTACCGCCGGTACAAAGAGAAAGTCTCGATGCTCGTGCCTTGGCGGAAATCGACCTGACAACAATATCGTTCAACAAGGAGAGGTAGGATGAGACATATCGGAAATTGCTTTTGCGGCGCCGTCGAGGTGGAAGTCGTCGGCGCGCCGGAAGCGATGGGCTTCTGTCATTGCGGTTCCTGCCGCTCATGGTCCGGAGGCCCCGTCAACGCGTTCAGCCTCTGGAAACCGGAGGCGGTCCGCATCACTGCGGGGTCGGAAAACGTCGCGACCTTCTCGAAGACGCCAATGAGCCACCGCAAGTACTGCAAGAAATGCGGTGGCCATCTGATGACCGATCATCCGACACTCGGCCTCGTTGATGTCTTCGCTGCAACGCTTCCGACACTGGCGTTCGTGCCGGCGGTTCACGTCAACTACTCGGAGAAGGTACTGCCGATGCGGGACGGATTGCCCAAGCTGAGAGACTTCCCGGCAGAGTTCGGCGGCTCCGGCGCGACGGTCGCCGAATGAACAGGCCCAATCGGAACCAGAAAAGGCGCTAAAGCGAGATGAGATTAGGCTTGGGGTTATGGTCTCTCGTCAGAGCAGCGCTCCCTCACCCGGATCGCTGGCGCGATCCGACCTCTCCCCGCCGGGGAGAGGTGAATTGCACCGTGGCAAAAAATCGATTCAATTTCAAATCATTCGGCGCTAGGCCAATCCCGCCCGGCGGAAGCCTTCAAGATAGTGCTCCTGGTCGGAGCAGCTCCGCATCGGCAATTCATTGGCGATCCAGGCGAGCGAGATGTTGGGCTGGGTGCGGCGGAGTTCCAGTAGCGCCGCCCTTGCCACTTCGGGATAGCCAGCCATGCCGGCGGCTGCCGTGAGAACGCGGTGGCCGCCGACGAAATCGCCGCGCTGCCGCAGCGACTCACGGGCGAGGCGGATCGCCTCGTCGTAGTTGCGGCCGATGAACTGGGCATAGGCGGCAATTCCATAATACAGCGTCGAGGACGGATCCCGCGGGCTTAGCCGAAGCGCGCGGCGCACGGCGTGGTCTCCTTCTTTCCATCGTCCGGAGTAGCACAGGGTTACGCCATAGAAGGCTTGCGCAAACGAGAAGTTCGGATTGAGGCGCAACGCCAGTTCGAATTCGGCGATCGCGTCGTCGAAGCGCCTGGCGAACAGGTAAGTGTAAGCCAGTCCATGATGAGCCCAGGCGTCTTCGGTATCGGCCTCGACGGCCGCCAGCGCCTCGCGTTCTGCAATTGGCACTGCGGCGTGCATATCCGCCCACCCCATATGAGCGCCGAATATACGACTGGTGGCAAGCACCCCAAGCGCCTGTCCGTAGTGCGGATCGATCGCAATCGCTTTTTCGAGGAGTGCCTGCGCCACCACGTTGTCCTGTCGAGTAACGCGCCAGAAATGGGAAAGCGCCCGCATCACCAGATCCCAGGCGTCCAGGCTCCCGGGCGGCTTGCGTTGCGCACGGAAATTCTCCGCCGCATAGAGGTGCGGCTCGATGGCCGAAACAATCGATTCGGTGATCTCGTCCTGCACGGCGAAAACGTCGGCCAGGTTGCGGTCGTAGCGTTCGGCCCAGATATGGCTGCCGGTCGACACGTCGTTAAGCTGTGCGGAAATCCGCACCTGTTCGCCGCTCTTGCGGACACTGCCTTCGACGACGTAGCGAACCCCGAGTTCCCTGGCAATCTGGCCGATATGGACTGACCTGCCTTTGTAAACGAATGTCGAGTTGCGCGCGATCACGAAAAACCAACGCAGCTTCGATAACGCCGTAATGATGTCTTCGCTGATCCCATCGGAGAAATATTCCTGCTCGCGGTCGCCGCTCATGTTGGTGAATGGCAGAACGGCAATCGCGGGCCGGTCGGGCTGCGGCAGCTCGGATCGCGTTGGTCCGACATGATCGGCGGATGCGGCGACGGAGTCTTCGTTGTCCGGCCTGCCCAGTTGGGTGAGCACCGTGCCTACGAATTGAAAGCCTTTGCGTGGAATGGTTCGAATCAGCTTTTGGTCGGAGCCGGTGTCGCCAATCGCCTTGCGCGCAGCATTGATGCGGCTGGTAAGCGTCGAATTTGCGACAATTCGCCCTCCCCAGATCTTGTCGATCATGTCGTCCTTGCTGACGACCCGGTCGCGGTTTTCGAGCAGGTATACAAGCAGATCGAACACCTGAGGCTCGACGGGCACGCCGCTCCGGCCGCAGCTCAGTTCCCTGCGATCGGTGTCAAGTACATGATTGGAAAAGACAAATTGCACACGCCTAGCTCTGGACCTAGGGAAACAATCAAGCCGATCTAAAGGCAAAATCAAGTTGCCCTCAGAGTTTTTTGGTCAGCCGACTGGCATCTTCGGTTCATTGCAGGGGCAGTTCGCGAGCCTGCCTGTCGAGCTGGAAAAGATCATCACAATGAACTGCGCAAGCGCCACAAGACACGACGACCGGTTGCCAGCGGGCACAATCGGAGCCCGCCGCGTGAGCCGCTTGCGCGCGCTCAAAGCTATTTGAAGAGCGATCGGGCGCCGGCGAATTTTTTCAAAAGATTTGTTTGATCTGCGCCTCGGAGCGGCCGACCCCTTGCATCACCTGAGAGATAGTTCGATGTCCATCAATTCGGAGCAGACATTTTTTCACGCAGCTCGACTGATCGCCGCTTCGGCGATCGCGCCGGCGATCCGGCTGCGCATCTGGCGGTTTGCTTCGGCTGGCCGAAGATCGAGGATTTTCTGGCGGGAGTGGGAGGCCTCGGTGGGGACGGTTCTGACCAATCCGCTTGCCTGGACTCTGGTCGCGCTGCTCGTTTCCAGTGTCGGACTGTATTGGGACCTGCGCTGAACGTGGGCCGGTACAGCGTCTCGGCCGGCCCCTTATTGCGGGTGGGATTGCGTGCTCTCAAGTCCCCCGCATCGGAAGGGAACAACGGGCAGCGTCCGCCTTCTTCACGTCGCCGTTACATTCCGCCGCAGCCGCAATGCGCCATCCTGCATATGGCGGGTTCATTTTTGTTCGCATTCGTGCAAGGATGGCACCCCGTTCCCCCTTTACTGTCCGCGAAATCTAGAGGTTTACAATGGTCAATCGCATGCAATTCTACATCGATGGCGCCTGGGTCGATCCGGTCGCCAGGAAGTCCACGCCGGTTGTCAATCCGGCCAACGAAGAAGCGATGTATGAGGTTGCACTCGGCTCCAAGGCCGACGTTGACAAGGCGGTGGCCGCCGCCCGCCGCGCCTTCGAGACCTATTCGCAGACCAGCCGCGAGGAACGCGTCGCGCTGCTGTCAAAGATCGTTGAAGTCTACAAGACCCGCATGAAGGACATCGGCGCCGCCGTCTCCGACGAGATGGGCGCGCCGCTGCCGATGGCTGAAAAGATGCAGGCCGGCGCCGGCCTCGGCCACATCATGTCCACCCTCGAGGTGTTGAAGAACTATCACTTCGAGGAGCCGGTCGGTTCCGCCATGGTCGTGCGCGAGCCGGTCGGCGTCGTTGGCATGATCACGCCCTGGAACTGGCCGCTCAACCAGATCGCCTGCAAGGTCGCGCCTGCGCTGGCGGCTGGCTGCACAATGATCCTCAAGCCATCGGAATTTACCCCGTCATCGGCGTTGATTTTCGCCGAAATCCTGCATGAAGCGGGTGTGCCGAAGGGCGTATTCAACCTGATCAACGGTCTCGGTCCCGAAGTCGGCGCCGCGATGAGCGAGCATCCGGATATCGACATGATCTCGTTCACAGGCTCGACCCGTGCCGGTATCGACGTCGCCAAGCGCGCTGCGCCCACCGTCAAGCGCGTCAGCCAGGAGTTGGGCGGCAAGTCGCCGAACGTCATTCTCGAAGGGGCCGACCTCGCCAAGGCGGTGACCGGCGGGGTGATGCACATGTTCAACAATTCCGGACAGTCGTGCAACGCGCCGAGCCGGATGATCGTGCCGCTGTCCAAGATGAAGGAAGTTGCCGCCATCGCCAAGGGCGTCGCCGACAAGACCAAGGCCGGCGATCCGCGCGCCGAAGGCACCAATATCGGCCCGGTGGTCTCGCGCATCCAGTGGGACAAGATCCAGGCGCTGATTCACAAAGGCATCGAGGAGGGCGCCACGCTGGTTGCCGGCGGTCCCGGCCTGCCTGAGGGCGTCAACAAGGGCTTTTATGTCCGCCCCACCATCTTCTCCGACGTCACCAACGAAATGACGATCGCGCGCGAGGAAATCTTTGGCCCGGTGCTCGTCATCATCGGTGCGAGGGATGAGGAAGACGCCGTGCGCATCGCCAACGACACGCCCTACGGCCTGGCGGGATATGTCTCCGGCGACACCGTGGAGAGCGCGCGCAGGGTCGCTCGCCGGCTTCGCGCCGGCAACGTCAATTTGCAGGGCATGCCCAATGACCGCACCGCGCCGTTCGGCGGCTACAAGCAGTCAGGCAACGGCCGCGAGTGGGGCAAGTTCGGTCTCGAAGAATATCTCGAGGTCAAGGCGGTCGCCGGCTTCAACGCGGCGTAGGATTCGAAGCATTGATCGAAGCGCCGGGGCGGAAGAAATTCCGCTCCGGCGTTTTTGTGTTTGAGGACTGGCACCCGCCGCCGTCATTGCGAGCGAAGCGAAGCAATCCATCTACACCAAGTAAAGAAAAGACTGGATTGCTTCGTCGCTTGCGCTCCTCGCAATGACGCGGGATAAAGTAACTAGCCTCCCAGCGTGCCTTGCGTGTTGACATAAAGCGCGTAGATCGATTGGCTTGCGGCCATGAACAGGCGGTTGCGCTGCAATCCGCCGAAGCACAAATTGGCGCAGCGTTCGGGCAGCGCGATGCGACCGATCGGCTTGCCGTCGGGTGCAAATATCAAGACGCCGTCGAGTTCCGCACTTCCCATGCCCCAGCCGCACCAGAGATTGCCGTCGATATCGCAACGCATGCCGTCGGGCGTGCCGGGACCGGCGTCGATGAGCACGCGCTTGTTGCTGATCTTCTCGCCATCAGGCGAGACGTCATAGGCGAGAATCTTGCGGTTGGGAACGCCGCGCGATTCCACGATATAAAGGGTCTTTTCGTCCGGCGAGAAACACAGCCCGTTGGGCCCGAGCACGCCCTCGGCAACGATGGTGGCTTTGCGGGACCTGCCGTCGATCCGATAGACATTGGCGTCGATCTCGGACTCCGCGACGTATCCTTCGTAATTGCCGAGCAGGCCGAAGGTCGGATCCGTGAACCAGATCGAGCCGTCGGATTTCACCACGACATCGTTGGGCGAATTCAACCGCTTGCCGTCAAAGGAGTTGATCAATACCGTGATCGAACCGTCATATTCGGTTCGAACCACACGCCGCCCGCCGTGCTCGCAGGTGATCAGGCGTCCCTGGCGGTCGCGCGTGTTGCCGTTGGCGAAATTCGACGGCTTGCGGTAGACGCTGATCGCACCGGTTTCCTCTTCCCATTTGATGATACGCTGGTTGGGAATGTCGCTGCACAACAGATAACGCCCGTCACCGACCCACACCGGACCTTCAGCCCAGCGCAAGCCCGTGGTCAGCCTTTCGACCGCCGAGAGCTTGAGCCAGTATTTTTCGAAGCGGGCATCGAGCGCGATGATGGAAGGATCGGGATATTGCGTCGCAGGTTGCCAGCCTGCGCGCGCGGGTTTATCGGACATTTTTGTTCTCGTTGCTGCTTTGAGACTTCCTCGCCGCAATCATTTGCTAGCATCCGACCGTTCTGGCGGCAAGCAACGGTGTTTCACCGTCACCGCGAGCGCCAGCGAAGCAATCCAGTGTCAGGGAAGCAAGCTGGATTGCTTTGTTTCTGGAGCCTGCCACCGGGCTTGCCGAAGGGCGAGACCCGGTGGCTCCTCGCAATGGCGGCGAGCAGAGGCGCACCTTGCCGCACCGCGCGCGCCGCGCCATACTGATCGAACTCCATGACATCGAGGGATGAAATGCCACGCATATTGATGACCGGCGCGTCCGGGGGGATAGGCACCAGCTTGCGAAAATTATTGCCGCCGATCTATCCGGACCTCTTGCTCAGCGACCTGAAGGCACCGGCCGATCTTGGCAGAAACGAGAAATTCAAGGCGGCGGAATTGTCGGACCTGGCCCAGGTTGAGGCAATTTGCGAAGGTGTCGACGGCATTGTGCATTTTGGCGGATATTCGGTCGAGGGTCCGTGGGACGACATCCTCCAGTCCAACATTATCGGCTGCTACAATCTGTTCGAGGCAGCGCGCAAGCAGGGCGTCAAACGCATTGTGTTCGCATCGTCGAACCACGCGGTGGGCTTTTATCCGCGCTATCACCGGATCGGGACCGATGTGACGGCTCGGCCTGACAGCCGCTACGGCGTCAGCAAGGTGTTCGGCGAGGCGGTTGGCGCGCTTTATGCCGACAAGCACAACATCAAGGTCACCTGCCTCCGTATCGGCAATTTCGGCGAGAAGCCGCTGGATCATCGCAGGCTCTCGATCTGGCTGAAGCCCGAAGACCTGGTGCAGCTGTGCCGGATCGGCCTTGAGCATCCCGACATTCATTTCGAGATTTTCTACGGCGCATCCAACAACGAGCGCTCCTGGTGGGACAACCATCGCGCTTATGATCTCGGTTATCGTCCGACCGGCCGTGCCGAGGATTTCCGCGAGCACGCCTTCGCCGAGCAGGCCAGGCTCAAGCCCGATCCGGTCGGCGATTTCTACCAGGGTGGGACATTCTGCGGCATGGAGTTCGATGGCGACATGGGCAGAATCTTCCATTTGAAATAACGCGCCGGCGCAGCGACACGGTATTGCGAAGCACGATCGGATTCGCGTTCGCCTGCAGTCTTTCCGAACGCAGGCGTCAGGCCCGACGAAAAAATCAGCGCTGATGCCAGACAATTGACCCGTGGAGCGGCAAAGGCTGTATCTATTGGCTGGAAAGCCGAACTAGAATTCGGCTTTCCGTCAGGTCGAGCCGCAATGGGGGTCGTTGGTGAAGAATTTGACGCTGCGCATGATTGGGGTGACTGCACTCTTGATGACGTCCGGGGTTTCGGCTCAAAATTTTGCAATCGAGGAGGCGACGATCGTTGGCGTTCAGCAGGCCCTGCAGACCAGGGCAGTGACGTGCCGCCAGATCGTCCAGGCCTACCTCGATCGGATTGCAGCCTACGATCACCAGGGACCGGCGCTCAATTCGATTCTGGCGCTGAACCAGAAGGCGCTGACCGAGGCGGATCGTCTCGACGCCGAGCGAGCCGGGGGAACGATGGGGCCGCTGCATTGTGCCCCGCTCTTGCTCAAGGACAATTATAACACCGCCGATCTGCCGACCACGGGAGGTTCAGCGTCGCTTGCAGGAATGCAGCCGCCAGCGGATGCGTTCGTCGTCGCCAGGCTGCGCAAGGCCGGCGCGATCATTCTCGGCAAGACCAACATGCACGAATTCGCGCTGTCGGGCACGACGGTCAGCTCCCTCGGTGGCCAGACGCTCGACCCCTATGACCTGACGCGCACGCCCGGCGGTTCGAGTGGCGGCACAGGCGCGGCCGTTGCCGCCAACTTCGCCATCGCGGGCACCGGCAGCGATACGGTGAACTCGATCCGTTCGCCTGCCTCCGCCAACTCCCTGGTCGGTATCCGCCCGACCAAGGGTCTGTTGAGCCGTGGCGGAATCATGCCGGTTTCGGAAACCCAGGACGCGATCGGGCCGATCGCCCGCAGTGTCGCCGATGCAGCGCGGCTTCTGGAAGTGATGGCGGGCTTCGATCAAAACGATCCTGCCACCGCATGGAGCGTCGGCAACACGCCGACCGGCTATGTCCAATTCCTGAAAGCCGATGGGTTGCGCGGTGGGCGGATCGGGGTTCTCAAGGCGATGTTTGGCAGCGGTCCCGAGCACCAGGAAGTCAACACCGTAATGGCGGCGGCAATCGCGGCCCTGAAAAGCGCGGGAGCCGACGTGGTGGAGATCGATGCGCCCGCGCTCGATGCCAGCAGGCTCGGTGGCGACAATGACGTGCAGAAGTACGAATTCAAGGCACTGATAAACTCATATCTTTCCACTATCCCCAATGCGCCGGCAAAATCGCTGGCCGAGATCATCGCATCCGGCAAGTTTCACAAGCCTTCGCTGGAGAAATTTCTGGCCAGCGCGGAAGGATTTGCAAATGGGACCGACGAGCCTGACTACAAGGAGCGGCTGCTGCGAAACCAGCGCACGCGCCAGCTACTGATTTCGGTTTTCGCCGAACACAGGTTGGATGCCGTGATCTACCCCCTGCAGCGGCGGCTGGTCGTGCCCTTGAACGAACTCAATCAGGCCGACCGCAATGGTATTCTCGCGTCAGTCACCGGATTTCCGGCCATTACCGTACCGGCCGGCTTTTCCGCGCCGACCGCCAGCGCGCCGCTGGGTGTGCCGGTCGGAATGGATATGCTGGGAAAGCCTTGGAACGAAGGACGTTTGATAGAACTGGCCTACGGGTTCGAACAGACAGTCCAGGCTCGCAAGCCGCCGAAAAGCACGCCTGCGCTCGTGGGGCACTGAGCGGCCGGGTATCGGGATAAGTCAGTACGACTGGCTCTGTTCGAGAGCCTTGGCCATTTTTTCGTCACATTTAAAAAACGCAGTGTGACACTTACGGCACCATTTTCAGGATTGAATCGCTTACATTGACCAAGATTTAATCGGGGGCCGCGACCGCAAATGAATGCTTCCGAGCAAACGAGCGTTCAATTCGGAGAAAATACGATGAAGAAATTTTTACTGGGTATCCTTGGTGCAGTTGCCGTAACCGCCCCGGCGTTCGCGGCCGACCTTCCGATGAAGGCGCCGCCGCCGGTCCTTCCCCCGCTGTACAACTGGTCGGGCTTCTACATTGGCGCCAACGGCGGCTGGGGACAGAGCGACAATTGTTTGGACATCGTTACGGCGGCCGGCGCGCTCCTGGTTGACGGTTGCCGCGATCGGTCCGGAGGCATCGTCGGCGGCCAGCTCGGCTACCGCTGGCAGGTGCCCAACAATCACTTTGTGTTCGGAATCGAAGCCCAGGGCGATTGGGCCGATCTCACCGGCTCGCGCGTCAGCGTTGTGGATCCGGCCGTGACCTTCGGCACCAAGCTTGACGGCCTGGGCCTCTTCACCGCCCAGATTGGTTTCGGTTGGGATACATGGCTGTGGTACGTCAAGGGCGGCGCGGCCGTGACCAGTAACAGCCTCACGGTCCTCTCCACCGCCACCGGAATTGGTCTTGCCTCGGCAAGCAATACCCGCTGGGGCGGTGCCATCGGTACCGGACTCGAATATGGCTTCGGGCCGAACTGGTCGGTCGCTCTAGAGTATGACCACCTCTTCATGGGCACGACGGACACTGCATTCGTGGTCACGGATCCCGTGCTGAGGGGTGGGATCACTCACACCACCCAGGACGTGGATATGTTCACCGTACGCTTCAACTACCGTTTCGGCGGCTATGGCGCACCGCTCGTTGCCAGATACTGATCTTCGTTAACCTCCCGCAAATTAAAGCCCCGGCATTGTCCGGGGCTTTTTTATTACTGTAGGAGATTCTCTGTTCTATGCCGCGGGACGTTAAAGCGATCCCCCGCCGTTCCGCAGGGTTCGATCCTTCTGAATTGCATGCGATCGACGCAGAGCCGCGCAAGCGGCGACCGCTCGTCGCGGCCCTTTGAGCAGTTCGATCGTCGGATCGCTACGCGACAGCTCAAGCCGGTCCGGGATTCTTGCAGCGTCAGGTTCGCCGGTAATGCTGGCGGAAATCAGCGCGACGGTAAAATATTGACAATGATGCTACGGACCTCAAGACTGAGGTGAAAGACCAAGAAGGAAAACCCCACGATGGCTGACGGGTTGCGCAAGGGACTGACCAGTTATGGCGATGCGGGGTTTTCACTGTTCCTGCGCAGGGTCTTCATCAAGGCGATGGGCTATTCGGATGATGCGTTGAACCGGCCGATCGTCGGAATCACCAACACCTACAGCGATTACAATCCCTGTCACGGCAACGTCCCGCAGATACTGGAGGCGGTAAAACGCGGCGTAATGCTGTCGGGTGCGATGCCGATGGTGTTTCCGACCATCTCGATCGCAGAGAGTTTTTCACATCCGACCTCGATGTACTTACGCAATCTGATGGCGATGGACACCGAGGAGATGATCCGCGCGCAGCCAATGGACGCGGTGGTGGTGATCGGGGGCTGCGACAAGACCCTGCCGGCACAGATCATGGCCGCGGTCAGCGCCGATCTGCCAACCGTCGTCATTCCCGTTGGGCCGATGGTTGTAGGACACCACAATGGCGAGGTGCTGGGGGCTTGCACCGACTGCCGAAGATTGTGGGGAAAATACCGGGCCGGCGAAATCGATGATGCCGAGATCGAGGCCGTCAGCAGCCGGCTTGCGCCATCCGTAGGCACCTGCATGGTGATGGGTACCGCAAGCACCATGGCCTGCATCACGGAATTGCTCGGCTTGTCGCTGCCGATGAGTGCGACCATTCCCGCCCCCCATGCAGAGCGCTTTCGCCTCGCGGAAGCGAGCGGCAGGGTCGCCGCCGGGATGGCCAGGGCCAAGGGGCCCACGCCCAGCGAGTTGCTGACGCCAGCGGCGCTGCGAAATGCGCAAGTCGTGCTGCAGGCGATCGGCGGTTCGACCAACGGCCTCATTCATCTGACGGCAATCGCCAACCGCACGCCGCATCGCATCGATCTGGAAACCTTCGACAGGCTCGGCCGCGAGGTACCGGTCCTGATCGACCTGAAGCCTTCGGGCGCCCATTATATGGAGCATTTCCACCATGCCGGCGGCGTGCCGAAACTGATGGCGCAGCTCGGCGACCTGATAGACCTCGATGCGAAAACCATTGCCGGCGCGAGCCTGCGCGATATCGTCGCGCGCGCCGAACAAGTGCCTGGGCAGGACGTCATTCGAGCGCGGCAAAGCCCGATCAAACCGGAGGGCGGGCTTGCCGTGCTCTACGGCAATCTCGCGCCGCGCGGCGCGGTGATCAAACATTCGGCCGCCAATCCCAAACTGCTGCAGCATACCGGCCGCGCCGTAGTGTTCGAGTTTGTCGAGGATATGACGCTGCGGGTGGACGATGCCGCGCTCGACGTTGGTCCCGACGACGTGCTGGTGCTGCGCAACGCCGGACCCAAGGGCGCGCCCGGCATGCCGGAAGCCGGCTACCTGCCGATCCCAACCAAGCTTTTGCGTGCGGGCGTCAAGGACATGGTGAGGATCTCGGATGCGCGGATGAGCGGAACTGCGTTCGGAACCATCGTGCTTCACATCACCCCAGAGTTTGCGGTCGGCGGTCCTTTGGCGCTGGTCAAGAATGGCGACATGGTCCGGCTCGACGTTGCCGGGCGAAGCATCGATCTGCTGGTGGATGACGCGGAGCTTGAAAGGCGACGCTCGGCGCTGAAGCTGCCAACACCGGACTGGGCCAGACGTGGCTACGCCCATCTTTTCAACCAAACCATCCTGCAGGCCGACGAGGGTTGCGATTTCGACTTCATGCGCGCCAGGGGCAGCGATTGAGGCGTTGGCATCCGACCTGCTCACAGGACGCTCACCGGCGAATTCTGCGACCGATGATGAATTGACATTCAAAGAACCCCGATGGGATGATTGAAGAAATCAAAAGAAGGGGAGGGGCAACATGAGCGACCCACGGGGAAGGATCCTTGCGGCCATTGCTGCGGCCTCGATTTTGCTCACGGCGGCGGCGCAAGCGCAGGAGGTGAAGCATTATCGCTTCGCCTACGATCAGCCAAAGACGACGGGCTATGGAATTCTCGGCGATATCTTCGCCGACAGGCTCAAGACGCTCAGCAAGGGGACCATGCTGATCGACCAATATCCGGGTGCCCAGCTCGGACAGGAGCCGCAGGTCCTGCAGCTCGTAAAGGCGGGGGACGTTGAATTCTGCATTTCTTCCTCGGCCAACGCCGCTACGCTGTCGCCGCAGGCTGGCGTGATGTCGATGCACTTCCTGTTCCGCTCCGAAGCCCACCTCATCAAGGCAATCGCCGATCCTGACGTGTCGAAAGCCGTCAAGGCGATGATCTCGGACACGGTTCAGGGTGCGCGCGTCATCGCAGTCGCGACGCTGGGGCTTCGCCACATGTATTCCAAGCGCGAGATCAGAAAAATCGACGACATCAAGGGCCTGAAAGTGCGCGTGCAGGCGACGCCCACGGAGGACACCATGTTCCCCGCTTACGGCGCGCAGATCGTGCACATGCCGTTCGGCAGCGTCTATACCTCGCTGCAGACCGGCGTGGTGGACGTTGCCGAGAACGGCATCAACGTCTATCTCGCCAACAAGCACTACGAAGTCGCGCCCGTGCTTTCGCTGACCGAACACGAGGCCAACAACAGCCTGGTCTGGGTGAGCGACAAGCTCTGGAACAGCCTGACTCCGGAGCAACAGGGCTGGGTCCAGGCTTCAGCCGACGAGGTCAACCGCAGCCAGCCGGCCAAGGCGATCGAGCTCGAGCATCAATCGCTGGAGAAGCTGAAATCGATCGGGGTCAAGGTCGTGCCGAACGTCGACAAATCGGGCTTTACGGCAATTGCCGATCCCTATCTCGACAAGCTCGCCAAAGAGCTCGGTCCGCATGCCGAGAAGATCAAAAACCTGATCAGGGCGATCAATTGAAGTTTTCATGGTGAGGAGCGCGCTTCCCAGCGCGCGTCTCGAACCGTGAGGGAGATTTTGCACCACGCCTCATCCTTCGAGACGCGGCCAGGCGGCCGCTTCTCGGGACGAGGGGATCACGCGCGTCAGGCTGTTACCGGGAATTCCAGGAATGTCTATCGCCGATAAACTGGTGCTGCAACGGCAGCATCATCTGAAATGGCGGGCGTTCGACAGGCTCGAACTCGTGCTGATGATTTTATGCGGCATCCTGTGCTTCGGCTTCTCGCTCTCGGTGACGTTCGACATCCTGACCCGGACCATTGGCCATCCATGGCTGTGGCTCCAGGAGGTCACCTCGACCCTCTTCATCTACGCGATCTTCATTGGTGCTGCGGTCGCAACCCGCCGCAACGATCATCTTTATCTCACCGCGATCTCGGAATTGATGCATGGAACGCCACGGCTGATCGTCGAAATCATGATCCGCGTCGTGGTACTGGGCGTGGCGTTTTGCCTGGTCTGGTTCGGCTACCTCAACTACCTGAGGGGCTTTGGCAGCTTTCGCCTGCCTTCGGGCACCCCGATTGCCTCGCTTTATGCGGCAATACCGCTGTCCGGCGTGCTGATCGGATTGTTCACCATCGAACAGCTCGTCAACGGCATCCGCAACGGTTTCGATCATCCCGAACCGCCGGAGGAGGAACCTTCGATTTCCCCGGTCGAGAATGCCATCCAGACAAGGCAGCGGCCGTGAGCGCTCCGCTTGTCCTGGCGCTGATGTCGTTCTGCTTTCTGTTCTTCGGCTATCTCGGCGTGCCCGTGCCGTTTTCGCTGATGGCCGGCGTTTTCGTCGGCGCGCTCATGACCGATGTCTCGCTGGCCGCGATCATCCAGAAGATTTTTGACGGCGTGGATTCGGAAGCCTTGCTCGCGATACCGTTTTTCCTTCTCGTCGGCGAACTCATGAGTTCGGCGAACGTGGTGGTGCGGATAGCCAATCTGTCCCTGTCGCTGGTCGGTCACATCAGGGGTGGCCTGTCGCAGGTCGTCGTGGTTTTCAGCATGTTCTTCTCCGAGATGTCGGGATCGACTACGGCCGACGTCGCCGTCATGAGCCGCGCGCTCGGTGGTCCGATGAAGCGCGAAGGCTATAGCCCCGCCTTCATCGCCGCGATCATCGCCTCCGCCTCAACCATCGCAGCGCTGGTGCCGCCCAGCATCACGGCTGTGGTCTATGGGGCAGTCGGCAACGTCTCGATTGCGGGCCTCTTCATGGCGGGCGTCGTGCCGGGGTTCATGATCGGTTTCGGGCTGATGATCTACTGTTATTTTTTCGGCCCTTCCGGCATGCGCAAGCCGCGCGCGCCGCTGCGTCAGGTCGTGTTTGCGGCTGGGGACGCCGCGCTGCCGTTGATGATTCCGGTCATACTGCTCGGCGGCATTCTCACCGGCTGGTTCACGCCGACGGAAGCGGGCGTTGTCGCCGTGATCTGGATCATTGCCGTAGTGATCCCGGCGCTCAATCGCGGACACATCAGGAAGATTCCCTATGACTTCTGCCTCGCAGGGCTGATCTTCTCGTTGCCGCTGATCACGATTGGCGCCGCCAACGCCTTTGGCTGGATGCTGGCCTATCTGCGGGGCGCCCTCGTCATCGCCGACTGGATCACCTCGATTTCCGGCAGCAACCCGCAATTCATCATGCTGCTCATGGTTCTGCTCTTCACCGTGGTCGGCGATTTCATCGAGCCGGTTCCGACCATCATCATCTTCATGCCGCTGGTGAATGCGTTGACCCAGGCGGGCGACATCAATGGCGTCCACATGGGCGTGGTGCTGATCGCGACGTTGGCCTTCGGCCTGATCACGCCGCCTTATGGGTTGGTATTGTTGATGGCGTCGAAATTCGTCGGCGTCAGTTTTGCGAAGGCGCTGCGCGCGGCGCTGCCGATCTACGTCGTGTTTCTGGTGACCATCACTTTCACCATCTATTTCCCAAATGTCGTGCTGTGGCTGCCCAAGCATGTCATTCCCGAATTGGTCGGCTGCTTCAAATCGCCATCGGGGACGGGATATATTTGCCCGAATTGATGCGATCCTTGCTACTTCTCCTTGTTCAGAAACCTGTTGATCGCAACGCGAAACTCGTCCGTGTGCATGCAATCGATGATGGCGTCGCGTTCGGCGTCGAGCTGTTGTGCGATCGGTGTGATGGGCGCACGGTTGATCAGCGTTTTGGTCGCTGCGATGGCCGACGGCGCGTTTTGCGCCAGGCGATGCGCGAGTTCACGGGTCGCCGCCCTGAGTTCGGCGGGAGGAACAACCCTGGTGACCAGGCCCCAATAGAACGCCTGCACCGCCGAGAAACTGTCTTCGGCAAGGAAAATCTGCAAGGCCCGCCTCGCGCCGACCGCGGCGACGACGCCCACGGTGCCGCCGCCGTCGGGCGATACGCCCAATTTGGCATAGGCGGGGGTAAAGCGGGCATCCTCGGCTGCGATGCAGAGATCGCAGACGAAGGCCAGCGAAAGGCCGGCGCCGGCGGCCGAGCCGTGCACGCTGGCCAGCACGATCTTGGGCATCCGCTTCAATGTGGTGATGAAGGCGTGATAGTGCTGCAGCAATTCGCCAACCACCGGGGCAACGGTGTCGGCGGCCGCCGCAGCGCCGATGGTCTGCAGATCGCCGCCTGCACAAAACGCTCGGCCCGCGCCTTCGATCACAACCACACGAACATCATCGGACGCCTCGACTTCCAGGCCGAGCGCTTCGAGCCTTTTTGCTATCGAAAGATCGATGGCATTGAACGCGGCGGGGCGATTGAGCGTGATCGTGGCAATTGGCCCTTCCACCCTGAGCAGGGCCGGATCGTCGGGCGAGGAGCCGGTAGCGTCTGCGGGCGTAGCCATCGGTAGCAGCCTTCTGAAGGATTTCACCCAGGCAACTTAAATCGCAGAAGGCGAGAGGTGACAATCCCCGATGAAGTC
Source organism: uncultured Alphaproteobacteria bacterium (assembly GCA_963721935.1). GTDB lineage: Bacteria > Pseudomonadota > Alphaproteobacteria > Rhizobiales > Xanthobacteraceae > Bradyrhizobium. The sequence continues at coordinate 275,631 of CAVRMY010000058.1, read as the reverse complement.
TGCAAAATGCCGGCAAGGGCTGCAGCGACCGCATGCAGCCGCGCAAACGGGGAGAGGCGTCGTGAGCGATCAAGCAACGGTGACCCGGCCGGTATCCACGGTCGATCCTTTTTCGCATGCCTTTCTTGACGATCCCTATCCATATCACGAGCAGCTGCGCGAGGCAGGGCCGGTCGTATGGCTGGAGCGATATGGAATATGGACGATGGCGCGGCACGAGCAGGTGCGCGATGCCCTGACCGATTGGCAGACCTATTGTTCGTCTGCGGGCGTCGGCCTGAGCGATTTCCGCAAAGAGCCGCCGTGGCGTCCGCCGAGCATCATCCTGGAAGCCGATCCGCCACTGCACACCCGCACCCGCGCCGTGCTGACCCGCATGCTCGCACCTGCCGCGATCCAGGTGCTGCGCGAAACCTTCGAGCGCGAGGCGGAAGCACTGATCGCGCGGCTGGTGGAGAAACGCGAATTCGATGGCGTCGCCGACCTCGCTGAAGCCTATCCGCTGAAGGTGTTTCCCGACGCGGTTGGAATATCGGAGGAGGGCCGCGAAAACCTGTTGCCCTATGGCACCATGGTTTTCAATTCATTCGGTCCCCGCAACAACCTGTTCAACAAGGCGATGGCCAATGCCGGTCCGGTTCGTGACTGGATCATGTCGAAGTGCAGCCGCGCGGCTCTGGCGCCAAATGGGCTCGGCATCCAGATTTTTCAAGCCGTCGATGCCGGTGAGCTCTCGGAGGAGGAAGCCGGGATGCTGGTGCGCTCGTTTCTTTCCGCCGGAATCGATACCACCGTCTATGGCCTCGGCAATGCCCTCTATTGTCTTGCGCGTTACCCCGAGCAGTGGACGATCCTGCGCAACAATCCGAACCTGATCCGTGGCGCCTTCGAGGAGGTGCTGCGCTTCGAGGCGCCGGTGCAAACCTTCTTTCGCACGACCGCAAGGAGTGTCGACGTTGGTGACGTCCGACTGGGTGACGGTGAGAAGGTGCTGTTGTTTCTGGCTGCCGCCAACCGCGATCCGCGCCGGTGGGACAGGCCCGACACGTTCGACGTGAGCCGCCGCGCGGCCGGCCACATGACGTTCGGCACCGGCATTCACGGCTGCGTCGGACAGGCGATAGCGCGTCTCGAAACGGAGGCAATCTTGACGGCATTGGCAAGCCGCGTCGTGTCGTTTGAACTGACCGGCGAGCCGCAACGGCGGCTGAACAACACGTTGCGCGGATTCGATACCTTGCCGCTTCGTGTCGCGACGGTCTGATCATGGAGCACGGAACGGTTTTGATCGTCGGCGCCGGTCACGCGGGTTTTCAGGTCGCCGCATCGTTGCGACAGCACGGCTATGGCGAACGTATCTGCCTGATCAATGACGAGGCGCATCTGCCCTATCAGCGGCCGCCATTGTCCAAGGCTTATCTCAAGGGCGAGGGGCGTCCCGACAGCCTGATGTTCCGGCCCGACAAATTCTATCGCGATCAGAATATCGAGCTGATCGGCGATCGCGCCGTATTCATCGACCGCGCCGCCCAACGGCTCTTGCTCGCGTCCGGCTCGTTTCTCGAATATGGCCATCTGGTGCTTGCCACCGGCGCGCGCAACCGGTTGCTCGACCTGCCGAACGCCAATCTCGGCGATGTTCGTTACCTGAGGATCCTCGATGAGAGCGAGGCGCTGCGGCAACGCATCCATTCGGCCAGGCATGTCGTGGTGATCGGTGCCGGCTTCATTGGTCTCGAATTTGCCGCTACCGCACGCATCAAGGGACTTGAGGTCGACGTGGTCGAACTCGCAACGCGGGTGATGGCGCGCGCGGTCACGGCCGAAATCTCCGACTATTTCCAGGAACGTCACGTGGCGGCGGGCATCCGGATCCATCCTGGTGTCCAGGCGACCGGCATTGAAGGGCGTGGCGACAAAGTCTGCGGCGTCAGCCTCAGCGATGGCCGCCATATTCCCGCGGATCTGGTAGTGGTCGGCGTCGGCGTCCTGCCCAATGTCGAATTGGCGGCGGAAGCGGGCCTGCCGGTGGCTTCTGGCATCATCGTCAATGAGCAGCTACTGACGCCTGATCCCAACATTTCGGCAATCGGCGATTGCGCGCTGTTCGCAAGCCCGCGCTTCGGCGGTTCGCTGCGTCTGGAATCGGTGCAGAATGCGACCGATCACGCACGCTGTGTCGCGGCAAGGCTGACTGGGGATGCCAAAACCTACGATGGGCTGCCATGGTTCTGGAGCGATCAGGGTGACGACAAGCTCCAGATCGCGGGCCTCACGACGGGATATGACCACGTCGTGGTGCGCGGCGATCGCGCCGCGCGATCGTTCTCGGCGTTCTGCTACAGGTCCGGACAACTCGTCGGCATCGAATTGGTGAACCGTGCCGCCGACCATGTATTCGGCCGCAAGCTTCTTGGCATGAACCGGTCGATCGCGCCCGAACGCGTGGCCGACCCCGGGTTCGATCTGAAGGCGGCGCTGGCGTAGCGTCCATCTCAGGCATTGACCGAAAACTCCTTGCGTACCGCGTCGATGTCGGCAAGCGTCGGCAATCCGGCCTCGTTGCCGAGGCGCTGGATCTTGTAAGTCGATGCCGCGCGGGCGAAATCGAAATGGTCGTGCCAGCCTTTGCCGGGATGGGCGAGATATGAATAGACATAGGCGCCGTGGAAAACGTCGCCGGCGCCGTTGGTATCGAGCACCCGTTCGCCGGGAATTGGCAGCGCCGGCATCGTGCGAACCGCGCCGGTCTCGTCATACCAGAGCAGGCCACGTTCGCCCTGGGTCACGCCGCCAACCCTGCAGCCACGGCCCTTCAGATATTGCAGCATCTGATCCGATGTCAGGTCCATTTGCTCGCACAGCCGTTCGGCGACGATGGCGACGTTGATATACTCCAGAAGCTCATGGGTGTTGGTCCGCAAGCCGCCGCCGTCGAGCGAGGTCAGGATGCCGGCCTCGCGGCAGAGTTTGGCATAGTGAATTGCCGCGTCCGGCTGGTGACCGTCGACGTGCAGCGCGCGGCAGCCGCCGAGGTTCAGATGCGGGAAAGGATGGATGTGATCGTCGTCGCGGCAACGAACGATGGCGCGCTTGCCGTCCTTTGGCATGATGAAGGAGAGCGAGGAGGTCTTGACCTTGCGGGGATGGATCGAGATTCCATATTTCGCGCTCATATCCTGAAACATCCGCCCCAGCCAGTCGTTGGCGACGGTGGCGATCAGGTCCGGCACGATTCCGAGCTTGGCGCAGCAGAACGCCGCGGTGACGGCGTTGCCGCCGAACGAGACGGCATAGGCCGAGGCGACGTGCTTTTCGTCGCCGGTCGGCAGGTGGTCGGTTATGAAGGTTACGTCGATATAGGTCTGTCCGATGAAGAGGGCCTGCATACGTTTTCCATCGTTGCTCGAGGGTGGTCCCATCCGGCGCCCATACCTTAGCACCGGTTACGCCGGATCATTCGCTGAAATTATTCGCAAATGCTGCTTCCGTAGCTGCTTGAGATAGGCAGTGGGCCGCATTACGACCACCCTGCGGCCTGGAAGCATAACAGCTTCATTCTCAAACCGCGCTACGCGTGCTACATGCGGTTTCGTCAACGAGCGGGCGACGGCCTTGATGCGAATGAGACGAATGCAAAAGTGGCAGCGCGATCCCGAAGGGATGCGCCTTCGCATTCTCGAAGCCGCCAAGCAGGAATTTGCCGCTCACGGGCTTGCCGGCGCGCGGGTCGACCGGATCGCGGCGAAAGCCGGCGCCAACAAGCGCATGCTGTATTACCACGTCGGCAAGAAGGATGACCTCTACCTCGCCGTCCTCGAAGGCGCCTACGAAAAGATCAGGGTGGAGGAACGCGCTCTCGACCTGGAACATCTCGATCCGCCCCGGGCCATCGAGCGGCTGATCGATTTCACCTGGAACTACTTCTTGCGCAATCCGGAATTTCTGGCCCTTCTCAATACCGAAAACCTCGCCAGGGCGCGCCACCTGAAGCGCTCCACCAAGGTCAAGTCGATGCATTCGCCGTTCGTCGAAATGATCCGCACCGTGGTGAGGCGCGGCGTCGAGAACGGCGACTTCGTCGTCGCCATCGATCCGGTGCAGCTTTATATCTCGATCGCGGCACTGTGCTTCTTCTATCTGTCGAACAGTGCGACCTTGAGCGTGATCTTCGGCCGCGATCTCCTCGACCGGGAGGCGAGAGACGAGCGCCTCGACCACATGATCGCGCTCGTGCTGGCGGCTCTTACCGGGAAATCACTGGCGAGTTTTACGAAGAAGAAAGCGCCAAAGCTGCCCGCTCCAATGCTTTCGAACGCCGAATGATGTTCTTCGTTTCCGCGACAGCAGACTTTCATTTCACCTTTCAAACAGCCACGTCTTTTCCCTCCGGAACAGAAACGCCGCAGAGTCGTCCCTGCGAAAGCAGGGACCCATAGCCACCGGACCAATTCGTGGACCGACACGGCTACAACAGGGCGCCAAATAAACATTCGGGGTTATGGGTCACGGCTCAAGGCCGGGACGACATCCCGTGTGTTGCTGGATCAAAATGTCAAACAGCCAAGCATGCCTGCGCATTCCCGCGACGCGCACAGCGCCCGAGTCCTGCTTTACATGCTCCCTCGATGAAGAGGGCGCAGGGAATGCCGGGCGCTGGACGCACCCGCAGCCTCGCGTGGAAGTCAAAAAACCACACGAGTTAGTCACCACAGGTCCGCCGGAACGATCCGGCACTCCCTGCGCGAATGGTTTTAACGGTTTCCTTCGTACTCTCCCCGGAGACCGGGCTTTCTTGCCTCCGTCGCCGGCGGAACATCATCCGCCGACTTGATGCCAGCGTCGGGGCATCAGGACCACACGACTTCGCCGTCCGCAAAGCGCGCGTCCTCGTCAGAAACGCCGCTTGCGTCCACCGCATCCCGCCCACGTCCGTGACGATCGCGAAACGCCCCTCTGTTGGGACGGGACGATTTGGCTCTATTGCTGTGTCTACCTGTTCGAAAAGCGAAATATTTTTCGCTTCGAGGCTGGACAACGATTTGCCTGCACGGGTGGTGATTTGCCCGTCGGGCAGCGGCCGCCATCAGCGCGCCACCCGTTCTTTATGCGATCAAGCCGCGCGACGGAGCAGGAAGGTTTTCCCATCCGTCGAGAAAACGTAGCCGAGCCGTGCCAGCGAGGCCAGGATTTCGCGAATTTTCCCTTCGGCGGTCTTGCTTCGCCTGAATTGGGCCGCGAGGCCCATGGCGTCGAGCGGTGCGCTGGCCGCGGATAGGGCGGCAAACACCGCAGCCGTCTGCTCGACCGCGCCAGACGGAAACGAGGGCTTCCGCCCGACGGCGGCAATGAGCTCGGCCGCAACCTGCGCACCTTCCTCTTTTGCCGCCTGCCTGTCCATGCCCTTCGCGAAGCGCGGAATCTGGTAATCAGGCCTGAGCCAACGGATCAGCCCGCGCTTTTCTTCCTCGGCCCGTTCCCTGTTCAGCGCCACCAGCCGAGCGAGAATTTCGTCGTCCGCGAGATCGGCGGGCCAGCCATAAGCTTCCGCGACCGCAACATCGAGCCTTTCGTGCAATTCCTTCATGATCAGCACGAGACCATCATCGAAAATCCCACGATCATTCTTGTCGAGTTCGTCCGGGCTCGTTCCGGCTCGTAACTTTTCAAGAACGTTGTAGAGACCGGTGAGCGTTAAATTCGGATGTTCCGACAGCACGCGCTTGCGATGAGCATCGAGTTCCTCGGCGATAGCGCGGATTGTCTGCTTCTGGATATTATTGGCGCTTGGGAACGGGAAGGGGTCGAAACATTGGGATTTAGAGTATCTCGGTCTTGCTCAAGCCGTAGCCTCCCCCGCGCGCAACGTCCACACGACGTGGATACGAGACGAGAGAATGCCGAGATTAGCCGCATCGTCCGAGCTGATCGCGATCACCATGTTGTCTGGCAAAATCGACACATCGATGAATTGGAAAATTCGATGTTTATTCGTTTCAACTGTTGCTATGTAACGGCGAATATCCGCCAGTGCTGGTCTAAGCTCCTCGCGCGGTTCACCAAAAATCCACCATTTCTTCTTGTACAATTCACGATTATTCCAGTCGCGGCCAACGTACTCTTTCTCGCCTAGCTTGTTGATTTGAATTTTCTCCTTCACCTCAAGCTTTATGTGTTGGTAGATCTCAGGAAATTTTTTCGTACTTCCTCTTCCTCCAACCCAAAGAGATCGATGACCAGAACTCCTCTGGGTCGCGCAGTTAAGTCCCTCCCGTTGCGGTAGCTGCGGACATGCTTCTCAAGCCCAGGCCTCTTACCCAGCCCAAGTGCGCCGCTTCGTTGCGCCGACAATATAAAGCCGGCGCCGTGCAATTTCACGCCAGGACAACTAATGTCCTTCGTTGGACAATAGAGATTTGGTGCAGTGATATCTACGCCGACGGTGAGGTCAGCATTGATCTTACCTGTGATCCGCTCGAATTCTATGGCTCGGGGAATCTAAATCAAGGTTTTTCTCAAGTCGTCACTTCGTACAGCACGCCATTGTTCGAACCTATCCCGGCAGATGTCATTGCGATCCGCACCGCCGCAGCACCCTCGGTCGCTTTCGTCCACGGATGATCGGGGATCGCCATAACCAATGAGATCGGAGTTTTTGCCTTTAAATGCCTCTCGATGACCCGGCGTTGAAACACCTGCGAAACGGAGTTTGTTGTGATGAATCCGAAACGACGCAGCATGGTCCCTTTATGAGTCAATAATGCGGCCGCTCGATCCCACCAGTACATGACAAAATCGGCGGACTCATTCATGTGCGGATTTGCAGCCCACAACGCCTTTGCAAAGGCATCCCCAAGCCGGGCACGGAGAAAGCTGGCGCCGATAAACGGCGGGTTTCCGACAATGAATTCCGCTGTAGGCCATACGGGTTGCCGTGCGTTCGGGTAGGTTTCCTTTCCATCGACTATTTTGGCTATCGGCTCATCGTCCCAGGTCAGAACCGCGTTCCTGATTTGAATATTTTTGAAAGCGCGCAAGATCGGCTCTTCCGGTGCAGCACCCTTGGTGCGGAAATGCCATTGCAGGTAACCGATCCACAACACCAGTTCGGCAATCGCAGCCGCCCGCGGATTGACTTCAAGTCCCAGGAATTGATGCGGATCGACGCTGTGGGTTCCCAGCCCCCGCAAGGCTTCCTGTCCACCAAGGTCTAGCAGCGCTTCCAGTACCTCGCCTTCTAGCCGTTTCATCAGTTCCAGGGAAACGTAAAGGAAATTGCCGGTGCCGCAGGCCGGATCAAGCACGCGTGTTTCGCAGAGCTTTTCGTGGAACGCCTTCACTTCCGACGCCGCGCCCTTGAGGTCGCCGGAAGCGCGCTTTCTTTCAGCTGTGGCCTGCACATTGCGCCAATCCTCCCTCAAGGGCTCTATGATGGTTGCGACAACCAAACGCTCGACATACACGCGTGGCGTATAGTGTGCGCCAAGTCTGTCGCGTTCTTCCGGGTCGAGCGCCTGTTCGAGCAGGGTGCCAAAAATCGAGGGATCGACTTCCTTCCAAGTGTAGCTTGCGGCCTGCCGCAATTCACCGATTTCTTCGCGCCCGAGTGGCAGGGCTGCGCAGTTCCTGAAGAATTCGCCGTTAAATTTCTTCACTTCCTGCTTGAGTGCGTGTGCCCAGCCGCCGCCGTTCATGGCCTCCCATAGTTGGGTGACATCGTGCGTGAAGATTTCCGGCTTCTTCTCGCATTCCTCCAAAATCTCCTTGAAGGATTTTTCAGGCAGCAAGCCAACGTCTTCAGCAAACATCGTGAACAGGCAGCGCATGAGGAACATAGCTACGTCCTGCGCCGGATAGTTCTTCTTTTCCAGAGCTAGCGAAACCTGCGCGAGACGTTTGGCGATGTCGCGGGTGACTTTCGCCGAGACCTGAGCCGGATCGAGCGATGCCGGATCGAGCCAGATTTTCCGAAGTAGTTCGTGGACTTTCTCACTTCGCAAGTCTTCGAGGTAGAAGCGATAGGATTGGCGATCCGGAAATTGGGCGTAGTTCTTCCCTTGCCCGGAAAAATCCGCGTAGACCTCGATGCAATGGCCGACATCGCAGACAAGAATAAAAGGCGGCCAGCCGTGTGACGCGGGGAGGGCTCGTGCGTATTCCTCGGCCTGCCGTTTGGCGTTGAGCATGAGCACGTCCCAGGCGCGGTTCGCACCTCGGCGCCCGCGGGAGCCTTCGTGCACATCGGCGGTGAACAGGTCTTCTTGACCCGTGTCGTTCTTGGCGCCCTTCAAGCGACTCTGCTTGGCTTCGAGAACAAAGCTGTTCTTCTTGTAAAGATCGATCCGCCCGTGCGAGTCGGCGTCGTCGCTTTGTTTCTTGACGGCGCGTTCAAAGACGTAGTCGTTGTGTTCGTGCGTGGCGTCGGCGGGATCGGGCGGTGGTAATCCGAGCAGCGCGATCAGCTCATTGAGGAACAGCGCGTAATTTGCGCGTTCCTGGCCGCCTTCACGGCCCTGCCAACGCCGGATGAAGGCTTCGACGGCCTCCTTGCTTTTGATTTCCTCCATTGAATTCAATCTTAGGGGGAGTCGGTAACATAATACAACCCACTCTTAATGCGAGTTCGAAGCCGAATTCGCCGGAGTCACGAAGTTTTGTGATGAAACGGGCTCGGCTACCGGGATCGATTCCGGGGCATGACGCGCGAAATGGAAACCGCTAGACAGTATTTATCCAACGGGTTAATTTCCGCATCGAAGCCGAAATCAGGGAGAGGAAATTGGCCCAGTCGCAGAGCCGCTTGTCGCAAGCGTTGAATGCGGTGTGGGTAAGGCCGTTCCTGTTCCTGATTTTCATTGTCGTCGCCTGGGATTTGGCGATCCGGCTGTTCAGGATTCCGCCCTACCAGATTCCGGCGCCCGCCGATGTCGTTGCCGTGCTGTGGCAGGATTGGCCGGAACTCGCCCGGCAATCCTGGCCCACCACCTATGCGACCATCTGCGGCTTCCTCCTGTCCGCCCTGTTCGGAATTCCCGTTGCGATGCTGATCGCGGGATCGAAGACGGTGGAAAGTTACGTCTATCCGCTGCTGGTGTTCTCGCAGTCGGTGCCGAAAATCGCGATCGCACCGCTGTTCGTGGTCTGGTTCGGCTTCGGCATTTTTCCAAAAGTCATCTCGGCGTTCCTGCTGGGATTTTTTCCGGTGGTGGTTTCCGCCGTGCAGGGCTTCAAATCGGTCGATCCCGACATGGTGGACCTCGCGCGCGCGATGCAGGGCAGCCGCTTCCATGTGTTTCGCGCCGTCAACCTGCCGCACGCGATGCCGGCGATCTTTTCAGGCCTGAAGGTTTCGGTGACACTCGCGGTCGTCGGCGCCGTGGTCGGCGAATTCGTAGGCTCCAACTCCGGCATCGGTTACGTGCTGCAGCGCTCGATCGGTACCTTCGATCTGCCGACCATGTTCGCGGCACTGGTGATACTTGCGCTGCTCGGCGTGGTCCTGTTCTGGATCGTCGATCGGATCGAGCGCCTCGTGGTCCCCTGGCATGTCAGCCAGCGCGAGGAAATCATTTTCGCGACTTGAGCCGCTTCGGAGCTATGCTCCTCGCATTGACCGGGTGAGGGAGAATGAAATGCGTCTACTGGTTACGATTGCCGCGGTGCTGATCTGGACGGCGCTCGCGGTGCTGCCGGCCGCAGCGGCCGACAAGGTCGTGCTGATGCTCAACTGGTACGTCTATGGCGAGCACGCACCGTTCTACTACGGCAAGGCCAAGGGCATTTACGCGGCAGAGAATATCGATCTCGAAATCCAGGAGGGGCGCGGTTCGGCGGCGACCACGCAAGCCGTGGCGGCCAGGACCGCCAATTTCGGCTACGTCGACGTACCCACCATGATGCGCGCCGCCGTCAAGGGCGCGCCTATCGTCGCAACAGGTGTGTTGCTGCAGACAAGCCCGATGTCTGTGATGGGCTTTGTCGACAAGAACATCCGAAAACCCGAAGACATCAAGGGCAAGACGGTGGCGATCACGCCGGCCGATTCGATGACGCAGATCTGGCCGCTGTTTTTGAAGAAAACCGGCTTGAAGGAAAGCGATTTCACGACGGTGGCTGGCGACGGCCAGACCAAGCTCAACGCCGTGATCAACGGGCAGGCCGATCTCCTGCTCGGCTACGTCATGGACCAGTCGATGAAGATCAAGGACGCAACCGGCAAGGAAGTCTACCCGATCAAGTTCGCCGACTACGGCATCAACATGGTCTCGTCGGGGATTGTCGCGAACACCGATTACGTCAAGGCGAATGCCGATCTCGTCAAGCGCTTCATGTCGGCGACAACCAAGGCGGTCGAAGCCGCCGAGAAGGACCCGAAGGGCGCCGCCCAATCGATCCTCGACGCCAACCCCAAGGGCGGCAAGATCGATACGCTCACGCAAGGCTTCGAATTGACGATCCCCCTCTACCGCACGGCGGAAACAACGGGCAAACGGCCGTTTCAGGTGACCGACCAGAACATGACCGATACCGTCAATCTGATGGTCGAGTATGGCGGTCTCGACGCCAAGGCCAGGGAAAACCCGAAGGCGTTCTACACCAATGAGTATCTGCCGAAATGACGGTTTCGTCATTCCGGGGCGATGCGAAGCATCGAGCCCGGAATCTCGAGATTCCGGGTCTGGTGCTTACGCACCATCCCGGAATGACCGCGTACCAACAACGGAGCCAGAATGAACGCCGCGACGAAAGCGTCTGGCCTCCACGCATCGGATGCACATCTTCGTGTCGTTTCCGACCGCGGCGACACGGCCGCGCCTATTCGGCTGTCCGGCGTGTCGAAAACCTACCGGTCGCGTGACGGCGATGTGCCCTCGTTGCGGCCGCTCGACTTCCATATCAACGCCGGCGAGTTCTTTGTCGTGGTCGGGCCTTCCGGCTGCGGCAAATCCACGCTGCTGAAGATGATCTCGGGGCTGTTGCCGCCTTCGACCGGCGAGATCTTCGTCGAAGGGGAGGCCGTGACCAGGCCGCACGGCAATGTCGGCATCGTATTCCAGAACTCGCTGCTGCTGCCATGGCGCAACATCATCGGCAACGTGATGCTTCCGATCGACATGAAGCGATTGCCGCGCGAAGAATATCTGCCGCGGGCAAAGGCGCTGCTCAAACTGGTCGGGCTCGACGGTTTTGAGAAGAAGCTGCCGTGGCAGTTGTCCGGCGGCATGCAGCAGCGTGCCTCGATCTGCCGGGCGCTGGTGCACGACCCGAAGATCATTCTGATGGACGAACCGTTCGGCGCGCTGGATGCGATGACGCGCGAGCGCATGAACCTCGAGCTGATGCGCATCCAGCGTGAGACCGGAAAGACCGTGCTGCTGATCACCCATTCGATACCAGAGGCGGTATTTCTCGCCGATCGCGTGCTGGTCATGACCGAGCGGCCCGGGGCGATCGCCGCGATCTATGATGTGCCGTTGCCGCGTCCGCGTTCGCTCGAGGCCATGGGAAATCCGGTTTTCACGGAGCTCGTGCAGCGCATCCGCAAACATTTCTTTGCCCAAAGCGCCATTGATTGAGGTTTTTGGAACGATGCCGCCACGCCTGATCGTGCGGGAGATAGAACTTTTCGAACGACCGGTACGATTTGCCCGGCCGTTCCGGTTTGGCGCCGTGGCAGTCGATGCGGCTTCGCAGGCCTTCGTGCGCGCCGAGATCGAAATCGAGGGCAAAAGCAGGGGCAAAAAAAATGAGGATAGCTCAGTTGGCGCCAGCGCCGAACTGCTGGTGCCGAAATGGTTCGACAAGCGTCCCGGTCTCTCGCCCGAAGAAACCGTGGATGAACTGAGGCGTTCGCTTCTGATCGCGCGCGAACTCTATCTGGCGGGTTCCACCTTCGATACCGCGTTCGGCCTCCACGCTTCCCGTATCGCGGCGCAAGTGGAGGCATGTGCCAGGCAGGACATCCCTCCGCTGGCCGCGATCTTCGGACCGGCCGAGATCGATAAGGCAATCCTGGATGCGCTGCTGCGCGGGATCGGCGTCGGCTTCTTCGACGGCATGGCAGTCAATGTTGCCGGCCTCGACGCGCGGCTGTCGCCCGATTTGAGCGACGAAGATGCAGCGCAATTCCTCGCGCAAAGCCCAAGGCTCGATCGCGTCGCGATCAGACATACCGTCGGCCTTGATGACCGGATCGAAGGCGCGCGCGGTGTCGCCGACATCGGCGAGAATGCCGGCGCGCGCTACTTCAAGCTCAAGCTCAACGGCGATCCGCAAGCCGACGCCGCCCGTCTTGTCAGAATCGGGCACGAACTCGCCACGCTTCGACAGGACTATCGCGTTACGCTGGATGCCAACGAACAATATGCTGACCTCGCCGATCTGAGCGCGCTGGTCGAGCGTCTCGGCCATGACAAGGCGCTCGAGCCGATCGCGGCGAAGCTGATCTATGTCGAGCAGCCGATGCCGCGCGACATTACCCGCGCTTCGCCGCTCGGCGCGCTGGCGTCGGTCGATTTCATCATCGACGAGGCCGACGATGGCTATGACGCATTTCCGGCGGCGCGCGCACTCGGCTATCGCGGCATTTCGTCGAAATCGTGCAAGGGCATCTACAAGTCGGTCGTCAACGCGACCCGTGCCGCCAAGTGGCGCACGGACAGCGAGCGTTTCTTTGTGACCGGCGAAGATCTCACCTGCCAGGCCGGGTTGGGTGTGCAGCAGGACCTCGCGCTCGGCGCTTTGATCGGCGTCACCCATGCCGAGCGCAACGGTCATCATTATGTCGATGGTTTCGGCGAGGCACCGGCCGCCGAGGCGGAGGCGTTCCTTGCGGCGCATCCAGATCTTTATTTTCGCGATGAAAATACCATTCGGCTTTTGATCCGCGGCGGCGAGTTGTCGACGGCATCGCTGACCTCGCCCGGCTTTGCGGCATGCGCGCATCCGATTTGGTCGCAGATGGCGCCCCTTCAACGACCGGGAGCAAAAACCCTGCAGGAGCAATCGATATGACAACGCGACGCCTCGGCGTGATCATGAACGGTGTTACCGGTCGCATGGGGCTCAACCAGCATCTGATCCGTTCGATCATCGCCATTCGCAATCAGGGCGGGGTGCGGCTTTCCGGCGGCGATCGCGTCATGCCCGATCCGATGCTGGTCGGCCGGGATGCTGCCAAGGTCGAGCGGTTGGCCAAGCAGTTTGCGATTGAGCGCTGGACTACCGATCTCGACAAGGCGCTGAAGGACGGCAACGACACGGTATTCTTCGATGCGGCGACCACGCAGGCGCGGCCTTCGCTGCTGACCAGGGCCATCAATGCCGGCAAGCATGTCTATTGCGAGAAGCCGATCGCTACCAACCTCGAGGAGGCGATCGCGGTCGTGAGGCTTGCCAACGCAAAAGGCCTCAAGCACGGCACGGTGCAGGACAAGCTGTTCCTGCCGGGTCTGAAGAAGCTCGCGTTCCTGCGCGATTCCGGCTTTTTCGGACGCATGCTCTCGGTGCGCGGCGAATTCGGTTACTGGGTGTTCGAAGGCGACTGGCAGGAGGCGCAGCGGCCGTCGTGGAATTATCGCAACGAAGACGGCGGCGGCATCATCCTGGACATGGTCTGCCACTGGCGCTACGTGCTCGACAATCTCTTCGGCGAGGTCGAAAGCGTCTGCTGTCTCGGCACCACGGATATTCCCGAGCGCTGGGATGAGCAGGGCAAAAAGTACAACGCAACCGCCGACGATTCCGCCTACGCGACCTTCCGCCTCAAGGGCGGCGCGATCGCGCATATCAACATGAGCTGGGTGACGCGGGTCTATCGCGACGATCTCGTTACCTTCCAGGTCGATGGCACCCACGGCTCAGCGGTGGCAGGCCTCACCGATTGCATGATCCAGGCGCGGCAGGCGACGCCGCGGCCGGTGTGGAATCCGGATGAAAAGCGGCAGCACGATTTCTACGCCGATTGGCAGAAGCTGCCGGAGAATGCCGTCTACGACAACGGCTTCAAGGAACAGTGGGAAATGTTCATTCGCCATGTATGCGAGGACGCACCCTACAAATATACGCTGCTGGAAGGCGCCAAGGGGGTTCAGCTCGCCGAATGCGCGCTGCAGAGCTGGCGCGAGCGGCGCTGGATCGACGTAGCGCCGATCGAGCTGTGAGGAGGTCGCGACCGTGAACAAGCCGATTGGGCCCACCTCGTCGCTGTCGCTGAAATTGCCCTGCGCAAATGGATCGCTTGAGACCTATCGGCTGGCTGCATCGCGGATGTTTCCCGCAAGGCTCGAGGGAACGCTGAACCGGGTGGCATTCTCCGCAGCGCATGTCGTGTGCGATCCGCTCGCCGATGTCGATCCGTGGCTGAGCGCGGCCGTCGACTGGGAGCGCACGATTGCGTTCCGCGAGCACGTCTGGGATCTCGGCCTCGGTGTTGCCGAGGCCATGGACACTGCACAACGCGGCATGGGGCTGGACTGGCCGACCTCGCTCGAATTGATACAGCGTTCGGTGAAGGCGGCGAAGGCGCGAGGCGATGCGCTGGTGTTTTCCGGCGCCGGCACCGATCACCTTGCCCCGGAGGACGCAAAGAGCCTCGACGACGTGATCGGTGCCTATGAACATCAGATCGACGCGGTCGAGAAGGCGGGCGGCCGCATCATCCTGATGGCGTCGCGGGCGCTCGCCAGAATTGGCCGCCGTCCCGACGACTACGCCCGCGTCTACGACCGCGTGCTGTCGCAGGTCGCCCAGCCCGTGATCATTCACTGGCTCGGCGACATGTTCGACCCGGCGCTTTCGAATTACTGGGGCAGGCCGAATCTCGATTCTGCCATGGATGTCGCTGTCGGCGTCATCAATGCCAACGCGACGAAGGTCGATGGCGTCAAGGTTTCGCTGCTCGACAAGCAGCGCGAGATCGACATGCGGCGCAGGCTCGACAAGGGCGTCAAAATGTATACCGGCGACGATTTCAATTATGCCGAACTGATCGCCGGCGACGAACAGGGCTTCTCGCACGCGCTGCTCGGCATTTTCGATGCGATCGCGCCGGCGGCCTCCTATGCGTTGTCGCGGCTTGCCGCCGGCGACAACGAAGGCTTCCACGGCGTGCTCGGCCCGACGGTGCCGCTGTCGCGTCACATCTTCAAGGCGCCGACACGGTTCTACAAGACCGGCATCGTGTTCATGGCCTACCTCAACGGGCATCAGGATCATTTCACCATGGTTGGTGGGCAGGAGAGTTCGCGCTCGACACTGCATCTTGCCGAGCTGTTTCGTCTGGCGGATCAGGCAGGCTTGCTCGCCAATCCTGAGCTGGCGACGCGGCGCATGAAGACGGCACTCGCGTTGCGTGGAATAGAGGCCTGATGCGCGATTTTTCTTCCGATCACCGCTGGCTGTCGCTCAATACGGCGACTGTCCGCAAACAGGGCAATCTCCTGGAGATCATCGAAGCTTGCGCGCGGCACAACATTCGAGCCATCGACCCCTGGCGCGATCAGGTCGCAGCCGTTGGTCTTGACCGCGCCGCGCGGGCGGTGCGCGATGCAGGGCTGGAACTTTCAGGTTATTGCCGGGGCGGCATGTTCACCTCCGACCCGGCTCGCAGGGACGAGGTACGCGACGACAACCGCAGGGCTGTCGATGAGGCCAAGGCGCTGGGCGCCTCCTGCATCGTGCTGGTGGTCGGCGGCCTGCCGCAGTATTCGCGCCCCGGAAGTGCCCTCTCCAGGGATATCGCGGCCGCGCGGACGCAGGTCGAGGATGCCATCTCTGAAATGATGGATTATGCGCGTGGCGCCAACATGCCGCTCGCCATCGAGCCGCTGCATCCTGCCTATGCCGCCGACCGCGCTTGCGTGAACACGACGAAGCAGGCGCTCGATATCTGTGACCGGCTCGATGGCGAGCGCACCGGCATCCTTGGCATCGCGCTCGATGTCTATCACGTCTGGTGGGACCCCGAACTGCCAGCCCAGGTCTGCCGTGCCGGAAAGGATCGCCTGCTGGCGTTTCACGTCTGCGACTGGCTGGTGCCGACCCGGGACATTCTCAACGATCGCGGCATGATGGGCGACGGCGTGATCGACATAAAGTCGGTGCGTCGCCTCGTCGAGGCGCAGGGCTTCGCGGGTTACTGCGAGATCGAGATTTTCTCCAACGACTGGTGGGGCAGGCCGATGGATGAGGTTTTGCGGACCTGCATCGAGCGGCATCGCTCGGTGGTGTAAAAGCGTGGGGATATCGGCATCTACGCCAGGCGAGTTGCTTCCACCACATGCGAGGCGCGCCAGGAGTTGCTTTCGGCGGCAAGCACGGGGTGATTGAGAGTGGGCAAATGCAGCCGGCGCGCGATCGAGGATGGTGCGGGCGCCGAGGTAACGAGACCGGCGACCAGATTATGGACAGCAGTCAGGTTTGAGCGGAACGTCCGCCGGGCGAAACCGGTCGCCTCGACATAGCGGCGGGCCGTCTCTACGAAGGGCTCCGGCGCCACGCCGCCGACTTCAAGGACTGCGTCCGTAGGTGCGCCGAGGCCGAACGCGTTGCGTTGATAGTCCAGCAGGAAGTAGGAGAGTTCCTCGATCACGAAATCGCTGATGCCGAGCGATTTGGCGACCTTGAAAAACAGTTTCATCGGAACGTCCTGGTACTTCACCTTTCGGCCCAGCGCCTTTCCGATTGCGGCGGCGATTTCTTCCGGCGACAACAGGCGAGGCCCTGTGGGGCGGTAGCTCTTGCCGATATGGGGCGCCGGATCGGTCAATGCGCCGACGATGACCCTGGCGATATCCTCATTCGACGGCGGCGCATTGAGTCCGTTGCCGAGCGGCAGTCCCATCAGGCCGAAATGCGCCATCGGCTCGAGCGCAGCCATGTAATTGTCGGCGAAGAAGCCGGGGTTGACGATGACGACATCAAGGCCCGGCGTCCACTGAAAGATCCTCTCGCTGAGCCATTTTTCGCGGGCGTGCGCGGCCGGATGATCTGCGCTGGCAACCCATTGGCTCAGCGCCACCACCACTTCCAGTTTGGCGTCCTTGGCTGCGGCTGCAAACATCGACGCGCGGCGAAGCGTACCGGGCTCGAGCGGGGGGCAGAAATAGGCGCGCGATACGTCCGCCATGGCCAGGCGCAGATCGGTCATGTCCTCCAGAGAGCCGACCACTATCCTTGCGCCGCGTTTGGCGAGGCGTTCGCTGCGCTGGTCGGCGCGGTGTACCAGCGCCCGAACCGGATATCCCCTGGCCAGGAGCTGAACGATCGTCGCGCCGCCGGTCTTGCCGGTGGCCCCGGTCACCAAAATGGCAGGTTTGTGCATCTGTCTGATCCTCACATCGTCTTTTGCGACCGTATTGCTGTCCGGTAGGCGCCGCAATTACGCGAGAGGTAATTGAGTTGAGTCCGGCTTGCGAATAGGGTCCCGGCAATGAAGAGCAGCTTTGGGTCGGTCCTGAGCGAATGGCGCGCCGCTCGACGGCTCAGCCAGCTCGGTCTTGCATTGCTCACGGGTGTTTCTCAAAGACACATCAGTTTCGTGGAGTCGGGCCGCGCGCAGCCGAGCCGCGACACGATATTCAAGCTGGCCGATGGTCTTGATCTTTCGCTGCGCGCCCGCAACGATCTCTTTCTTGCCGCCGGTTATGCGCCCGCCTACGCGGAACGCCGGCTCGAGCTTGCCGAGATGATGGCGGCGCGCGAGGCGCTTGAGATGATCCTGCGCCACCACGAGCCATATCCGGCCGTCGTCATGGATGCCGGCTGGAACATCGTGATGCAAAACGCCGCGGCTTCACGCATCATCGCTCATTGCGTCGGGACGGATGCGCTACGCCAGCTTTTTCCGAAGGGCATCGTCAACTTCATGCAGCTGATGTTCTCGGAAAATGGCTTGCGGCCTCACATCCGGAACTGGACACATACGCGGCTTGCGCTTCTGAAACGGCTACGGCGTGAAGCGGCCGCAAATCCCGCATCGCCATCCGAAGCGCTGCGTCGCGGCTTCGGCTCCGAGGAGCAAACTGCCGGCGAAGCGGTCATCAATGACGAAAGTCTCGATCCGATGCTCTCGCTCGAATTGCGGGTCGGAGACAGCCTGCTCCGGTTGTTCAACACGTTTACGACATTCGGGACGCCGCAGGACGTCTCTCTGCAGGAACTGCGCATCGACATGTCGTTTCCAGCGGACGAAGCGACAAGGCGTTTTCTCGATGCGGCAGCAAATGACGGAATCCAGGGCGCGTCGGGTATCTGCCAGGACGCGTGATCCAAGCCGGTGTGGCAGTTCAGAAGTCCGCATCAACTTGCAATCCAGAGCGTTTTCGAGCGAAGTGGAAACCGGTTCGCGTGAAGAAAACGCGTCAAAACAAAAGAGTAGAGCCCGGTTTTGATTCAATCAAAACCGAAATGGCTCCAGGGAATGCAAGGCAGACGTCGCCTCGGTAGGCGACGGGCTTGCGGAATGGTGCAATTGCGTAATATTGCAATCTATACGTGAAAAACCCTGACGCCTATGAAACGAACTCTTGACCGATTCTGCGCTTGCAGTTGAGATTGCGAATCGCCGCGACGGCTTGGTCGGAGATCGTTTACGCGATCAATGGCGTCAACTGGCATCGTGAATGGAGAGCCGGGTGTTTTCGGTGGAGCAGCTTAAGATTGTCGGGCCTGGAACGAGTGCAACCCAATCGCCTCGCCCGTAACGATCGCAGATGCATGGTTGACGGCAAGGCAGGGCGTCTGGCGACCGGTGCGGTGACGAAAGCTGTCGACCTGGAGGCAACCGGCGTCGTCTTGCTCGGTGGATCGCATGGAGCCTTGTCGGCGGCACGCAGCTTTGGCCGCAAGAACATTCCCGTCGTTCTGGTAACCGACGATCACCCGCTGCCCAGGCTTTCCAGGTATATCCGTCAAAGCTTCACCT
This sequence comes from uncultured Alphaproteobacteria bacterium, assembly GCA_963721935.1. GTDB lineage: Bacteria > Pseudomonadota > Alphaproteobacteria > Rhizobiales > Xanthobacteraceae > Bradyrhizobium. Next base: position 256,706 of record CAVRMY010000058.1, on the reverse strand, counting down.
GGCCTCGGGCCTCGTCACCGCGAGCGGGCGAATGGTTGATCGAATTCGCCGCTGAGCACGATTTGCAGAATTGGTTGTTGATTCCATGTGCCGACGCCGAGGCCAGGTGTGTCGCCGAAAACCTCGCGCTCCTGCGTACCGTCTTTAAGGTGGTCAGTTCTGGTTGGGCCGACTTGCGCAAAGTCTGCGACAAGCAGCTTCTCCCAATAACGGCTGCCGCCGCTGGTATCGCCTTTCCGAGGAATTATGGTGTCCGCTCGGTGCAGGATATCGCGAATATCGAAGTTCAGTTTCCAGTCGTGCTCAAGCCCGCGATGCGTATGGAGCGCAATGCGTTCACGTCGGCGAAAGCATGGCGGGCCGACTCTCGCGACGAATTGGTCGAACTCTACCGTAGAGCCGCTTCGCTGGTTGGTCACGGCGAGGTGGTCGTGCAGGAATTGATCCCGGGAGGGGGAGAAGCGCAGTTCTCCTATGCCGCGCTCTGGTTTGCCAATGCTCCGGTCGCAGAAATGTCGGCGCGACGAACGCGGCAATATCCCGTCGAATTCAGCCACACCAGTACCTTTGTCGAAGTCATCGACAACGACGCGGTGAAGGTTGCGGGAAGAAGGCTGCTGTCCTCTGTCGGCTTCGAGGGTTTCGTCGAGGTCGAATTCAAGTTCGATGCGCGTGATTCCAGCTACAAGGTCCTGGACGTCAATCCGCGAACCTGGTCGTGGTTCTCGCTGTGTGCGGTAGCCGGGCAAGATCTTCCGGTCCTCATGCGGGATATTGTTCTGGGTAAGGCCGTTGAACCCGCTCAGGCTCATGCCGGATATGCATGGACCCATCTATCAAAGGATATCCTCGCGGTAACCCGGCTTTTGCTGCGCGGCGATCTCACCGTCGGCATCTACGCCAGGTCGCTTCGTCAGAATCTCACCTTTGCAGCCTTTGCGTGGGACGATCCGCTGCCCGGAATACTGGAATTGCCGCTGGTTCTGTGCCGTGCGATTTGCGGGGCGTTGCTTCGCAAGGAGGAAGCACGGTGAATTGCGTTCTACGGTAGATGCCCGAACAGAGTGGCCGAACGGGGGTCGCCAGACGCTCTTGATCGACGGCAAGGAGGAGCCGCCCTGCTTAACTCCTTTCCATCTTCGGTGTTCGTTTAACGGTGAGGTTTCGGTGCAAGTGGAAACTGTTTTGCCCCATCGCTTTCGGATTTCCGCTCTATGTTTTGCCGGGCGAGACGGTCTTGCCTTTATACCTGCGAAAAGCTGCAAATGAAGCTAGAGTCGTTGCGATCTGCCTCCAGGCGTGCCGTCAAGCACTTCTTGATCAAGGCGGCACTGGAAGCCGCCGCATTACCGGGTGCCGGACGGCTTTTTCCGGCCGCCACCGGGCGCGGCGTAATCTTTACGCTCCACCATGTCCGTCCGGTTCGGGACAATGAATTTGAGCCAAATGCTCACCTGTCGATAACGCCTCAGTTTTTGCAAGAGGCTGTCGTCGTTGCCCGTGGATGCGGACTCACCCCCGTTCATCTCGAGGATCTACCCGAGCTCCTTGCAAATTCATCCGACACCCGGAAATTCGTTTGTTTTACGCTTGACGATGGGTATCGCGACAATGAGAAATTTGCCGCGCCGGTTTTCCGGACGCATGGCGTTCCATATACGATCTTCATTACGTCGGGTTTCGTCGAACGCACGCGGACCATTTGGTGGGAGACCGCAGAAGCACTGACGCGCGCGGTACCGTCTTTTCAGTTCGATTTTGGCCGGGGGATCGAGACTGTGAGGAGCTCATCGCGAATGGAGAAATTTGCGAGCTTCGAGAGGTTGGCAGGTTTTGTGCGAAGCATGGACGAAGACGAGGCTATCGCGAGGATTGATCGGGCGGCGAGGCTTGCCGGAATAGACCCGGAATTGATTGTCGATCGTGAAATCATGAATGCAGGTGAATTGCGGAGTTTGATGGAAGACCCGTTGGTACGATTTGGCGCGCATACGATGACCCATCCGAACCTCGCACGGGTTACCGTGGAGCGGCTCAGGCAGGAAGTTGAGCTCTCCGCCGCCAAGGTCGCTGACTATACCGGCCACGTATCGAAGGCTTTTGCTTTTCCCTATGGCCGCCACGACGCTGTTGGTCGCCGGGAGATCAAGGCTGTGATGGAGGCGGGTTTCCGCGTTGCCGTAACAACGCAACCCGGTGTCCTCAATTCGTCAAGCCTTGAAAGGTCTGCCGAACTCGGTCGGGTGTCGCTAAATGGCCGTTATCAAAAGAGCCGGTATGTGAAAGCACTCGCTTCCGGCCTGCCTTTTATATTTACCTAGTTTCCTCCGACCATTGCTGACCATTGCTGCATTCGTCAAAAAGCGTTTCCCTTCACTTACCAGGGCAGCTCGCGTTGGCGGAGCGGCGGTTTTCGGACGAAGCAACACGGCGCTTGCTCGATGCGGCGGTAAATCAGGGAATCGAGGGCGCGCGGGAAATCCATCAGGACGCGTGATCGAACGCTGATTGCTATTTCCTGTCCGAAGCCTCCCCGCCAATCATGGCCGATCCGGTTCCGGCGCAGCCACTGGCCCCGTAACGAATGAATTTCTGCACGCGCTTGCCGGTGTCGACCTCGCCCGTGTAGATATTTCCCTGGCTGTCCAGGCTGACCTGATGCAGCCAATGGAAATCGCCAGCCATCCGGCCGCCATGTCCCAGCCGGCCAAGCTGTTGCAGATTGTCCCGATTGAGGATGTAGATCGTCTGGTTGGTATTGTCCCCGATGTAGAGGCAGGTTTGCGTCTTGTCGGGCGAGAAGTTCATCGAAACGGCCGTCCCAGGCATCACGGGTTGAGTATAGGTGTGCTCGCTGACAAAGCGTTCGGTGACGAACGCGCATTTGCCGGCTTCGCCGTTCGGATTGCTGCACTCCTTGCCGAGCGTAGGAATATTGCCGTCGAACACCTGAATGCGGTCGTTGCCGCGGTCGCAGACGTAGATCCTGCCGTCGTCGGCTATCTTCACGCAGTGCACCGGATTGCGGAAGAACGCCGGCTTCTTCTCGCCCTTTGCCGAACCCTGCGGCCATGTGCCCGCCGCAGCCGCGGCGGCATCGTCTACTGGATTGTTTCCATAGGCGCCGAAGTGACCGATATATTTGCCGCTGTCGGCATCGACGATCAGCACGCGCCGGTTAGCGTATCCGTCGGCGACATAGAGGCGATTGGTCCTGGGATCGACCACCATGTCGGCCGGCCGATAGAGCAGGGGCGTACCGTTCAACCCGCCATCCCTGCTATTGCTGTCGGGTGCGGTGGGCGTGCCGCCGATGCGCATCTTGAAATTGCCGCCCATGTCGAATTTCAAAATGAAGCCGTCGCCGCCGCCTCTATTGGTGGTCCAGGGTATTTCCTTTTCGCCTGGCTTGGGTGCCGGGGAGTTGCCGGCAATCCACACATTATCCTTCTGGTCGACATAGATGCCGTGTTCGATGTTCGGCCAGATACAGCCGTCTTCCGCCTTGCATTTGCCGCCGATGAAACCCGGGTCGGCCGGACCACCCCACGAACGCAGCAAGTTGCCGTCGGCATCGAATTCCAGCACCGAAGGCGCCGCGCGGCAACAGTCGGCGCCAAAGCCGTCGGCACGCACGAACCCCAGACCATTGACCGGCTGTCCCTTGGCGTCGGTCACGCCGGGTATCGCCCGTTCCAGCCCGACTTCGTCGTCGTTGAGCGTGCGCGGCCGGTTGTAGACCCAGACATGGTCGTGATGGTCGACATAGAGCCCGCCGATCTGCCCGAGCAGCCAGTTATGGGGCAGCGGCCGCGGCCAGACGGGATCGACGACAAAGTCGGGCGACTTGCCGGTTCTGGATTTGTCGTAGACGCCGGTCTGCTTGAGCAGCAGATCGAGGGTGCTGCTGTGATTGAGGGAGCCGGTGTCATCGGACCGCGCGGGCGCGGCAACAAGGCCAGCAACCAGCAATGACAGCAGCGATATGGTTCTTGGTACGTTTTTCATCCCCGGCTCGTTTCTTTTCGTTTACGGCAAGAAAAATCCTCGTTGGATTTTGACGGACTGTCAAATGCAAGTGCGAGCGCCGCATCATGCAATCTTGCAGGGTATGCTCAAAAATCCGCGAAAGCGGGCGCGCCCGCCGCGCACCGGCGAGCCTTTCAACGCATAGGCGGGGAAGCGCGCCAGAAAGTGCGAGATCGCAATCGCGCCCTCGAGCCGCGCCAGCGCCATCCCTGCGCATTGATGCGCGCCGGTGGCGAACGCCAGATGCCGGTTGGGATTGCGCGCGACATCGAAGTTTTCCGGATCGGAAAATTGCAGGGGGTCGCGGTTGGCGGCGCCGATGCCGAGCGTGATCGAGGTTCCCCGATCCAGCGTCACGCCGCCCAGTTCGACGCGCTCCGTCGTCACGCGATTGCCGAACTGGTTCGAGCTCTCAAATCTCAGGATTTCCTCGACCGCAGTTTTGATCAGCCCTGGATTTTCGATCAGGCGTTTCTTCTCTGAAGGAATCGCCGACAGCGTGACCAATCCATTGCCGATCAGGTTTGTGGTGGTCTCATGCCCGGCGTTGAGCAGGAAGATGCAGTTGTGCAGCAGTTCCTTTTCGCTCAATCGTTCGCCGCCGTCTTCGTCATTGTCTTCCCCTTGGATCAGGCGCGTGAGCACGTCACGATCGGGATTGCCCGGTTTGGCGCGGCGGCGCGCGACCAGGGTTTCCAGATAGCTCAGAAATTCTTTCACCGCGCTGTTGCCGCGTGCAAAGGCTTCCGGTCCGATCACGGGCTCGAGCGCTCCGAGTATCGCCAGCGACCAGCCGCGCAGCGGCTCGCGCTCTTGCCGCGGAACGCCGAGCAGGTTGCCGATGACCTCGATCGGGATCGCGGCTGCAAAATCCTCGATCAGGTCGACGTCACGCTTTGCGGCAAGGCCATCGAGCAACCGCTCGACCAGGGCAACCAGGTCGCCTTCCATCCCGGCAATCGCCCGAGGCGACAGCGCACCCATAATCAGCCGCCGGACGCGGGTGTGGGCGGGCGGATCGTTGAATACGAGACTGGTGGTGTGGTGTTCGTAGAGCAGCGAGGTGCCGTATTTGGGGGCAAATTCCTTTTTCTTGTCCGAGCTGAAGCTCTTCGTGTTCTTGTAGACCGTTACCAGATCGTCATAACGGCTCAGGAAATAGCCGCCGTTGCGCATCCGCTTGACCGGCTCGTGCTGCCGCAGTGCACGGTAGGTCGGATAGGGATCGGCATAGAAATCGGGCGCGAGTTTCTCGATGTCGAAATTGGCCGCGAGCTCTTGCGCGATCGCATTCATGCTGCCATGCCTTCGAACAGTCCGATCCATATTGAACGGAAATGAACATGCACGTCCGCAACGCTCCTGAAAAGGCGGTCGAACCCGCTTCCGAGACCGTACCCTCCTGGCCGGAGGATATCTTTTCGGTTCTGCAGCGTTTCGATGTCCGTCAGGTTCCTTACGTGCCGGATGCCGGGCATTCACAATTGATCGAACGTGTGCTTGGTGCGCCGTCGATGCGCGCGGTTCCGTTGACGACCGAGGAGGAGGGAATCGCGCTTCTGGTCGGCGCCTGGGCCGGCGGGCAACGAGGGGTACTGTTGATGCAATCGAGTGGGGTCGGCAATTGCATCAATATGTTGTCGCTGACCCAGATTTTCCGCTTTCCTTTCCTGACGCTTGTGACCATGCGCGGCGAGTGGGGCGAGTTCAATCCCTGGCAGGTGCCGATGGGCTCGAGCACGCCAGGCGTCCTCGAATTGTCCGGTATCCGCGTGCTGCGCGCCAGCCACCCAGGTGAGGTCGCCGATGTGATGGAGGCAGCCGCAAGCCAGGCCTACAACGCATGCACGCCGACTGCGCTTTTGCTGTCGCAGCGCCTGATCGGCACAAAGGTCTTCGTAAAATGAGCAAGGCCAATCTTCTTGAACGACGCGGCGTCGTCTCAGCGCTGCTTTCGGGACGCAAGGACGCCGTCGTGGTCGGCGGCCTCGGCGCTTCCACCTACGATATCGCCGCTGCCGGCGATCACGACCGCAATTTCTATCTGTGGGGCGGCATGGGCGGCGCCGTCATGATCGGATTGGGCGTGGCGTTGGCGCAGCCGAGGCTGCCGGTCGTGGTGATCACCGGCGATGGCGAGATGCTGATGGGCCTGGGAAGTCTCGCGACCGCCGGTCTGCAAAAACCGGGTAACCTCACCATCATCGTGCTCGACAACGAGGTCTATGGTGAAACCGGGGGGCAGGCGAGCCACACGGGGGCGAATGTCGACCTGGTCGGCGTCGCCCGCGCCTGCGGGATAACGGATGCCCGCAGCCTTGCTACCATGGCCGAGATCGAGGCGTTTGCCCCTTCGATGCAGGACGTCTCGGCCGGGCCACGCTTCGTCAGCATCAAGATCGATGCCGCCAATCTGGACCGCGTGCTCGCCAGCCGCGACGGCAGCTTCATCGTGACCCGGATCCGCGGCGCGCTGGGGTTCGGACCGATCTAGCGCAAGCCGCCTGCCGAGCGCAAAAACTGATCCTTGGTGTCCGCGCCTTGCGCGGCGACAAGGGCCTCGTTCCGGTGAAAGCCTTGCAGCTTATTCCCGCCTTGACGGACTGATTTTTCATTGGACGCGGCTATGAGGCCTCAATATATTTGTTCTTTATTCGTTCCCGTCGCCATGCTTAAGGAACCATTCACGTTCTGTGGATGACCCTTGCGGCATGTTTCGAATCAGTTTGCGTACCGCGTAGGGACGGAGGTTAAAGTCGCTCGTTGACCAAGGAGGGTTGCCATGCGCGTTAAAATTGAAGAAATAGGAACTGGTCAACACCCCAGCGAGAAAGTTGTTAAAGTCGAGACTATTGAAGGCCCTGAACAACTTGTAGTAGATAAACGGTCAATCCGGGAACGAAGCCTCGACATCGGGTTTCCCGTTGGGCAGAAGAACGGGCATTTTTTGGTTGAACTTCCGCGAGAAACCTTTAGCGGCCTTTGGCGCGTATGGGTCGATGAACAAATGGTCGTTGGTTGAAACACAAAGGGTTTTTTGAGTGATCCTTACGGATCGTGAGATTCGGCTTGCTATCCAAAACGGGTTGATCGTCATAGATCCGGCGCCCAACGAAAAAGCCTTTAGTTCCACGGCCATCGATCTCACCCTCGACGAAAATATCTCTGAGCTAAAGGAGGGCGAGAGTGGCTTGGAACAAGCTATCGACCCGAGCCACAAGGACTTCCAACCCGAAAGGACGATCGAACTTGTTTCTAAAAAAATTATAATTCCAGCCGATGGTTATCTGTTAAAGCCAGGCGTTCTCGTGCTCGCCTGGACCAAAGAATACGTGAACCTTGTCTCATACAATCGCGTGGCGGCGCGCGTCGAAGGCAAAAGTTCGCTAGCCAGATTCGGACTCGCCATCCACGTCACCGCGCCAACCATTCACGCCGGATTTGATGGGCACATTCGCCTCGAAATGGTGAACCACGGTAAGCTGCCGATTCGCTTGAGAACGGGCATGCGTATTTGTCAGCTCATATTTGAGCAGACGTTAGGCACGCCAGAAAAGGGCTATCAGGGTCAGTTCAGCGGCCAAGGGGCCTAAGAGCGCGGGAGAAGCCGGTTTTGCGGTTGGCTGATCACCGGCTGATTTCGCGTCGCAGCAAAACCTTGACTTGGGTCAAAGGTGAGTGCTTACTTACGAGATGAGCACTCTACGTATGACGAGCGACCTGCGGCGGCAGCTGATCCTCAGCGCCGCCAAGCGTTGCTTTGCCCACCACGGCTTTGCCGGCACCACGACCAAGAGCGTCGCGGCGGCGGCCTCAATTTCGGAAGGCCTGCTGTTCAAGCATTTTCCGACAAAATCGGCGTTGTACGCGGAAATCCTTGCGGAAGAATGCGAGGCCGATCCGGCCCTGCACCGCCTGCTCGAGCTTGAACCGTCGACCCAAACGCTCGTCATCCTAATTCGCGAGATGGTCCGTCATTTCCTTGAAGTGGCCGAAACGCCAGACCAGCAGGAGGCCCAGCGCCTCCGCCTCATGCTGACCAGCCATCTCGACGACGGCGAATTTGCGCGGCTGATCTATCAGAAGGTTGGCGCGCTCATCGGACCTGTATTCACCGCCTCGCTCGAGCGCGCGGTGGCGGCGGAAGATGCCAGACCCATCGGGCGCGAGCCGATGAACCTGTTCTGGTTCGCCCATCATACCTTGCTGATGTCGACGTCGACGCGGCTGCCTTCGACACCGTGCCTGACTTATGGCGAAACCGTCGACCTCGAGCGGCAGCTTTGCGAATTCATACTCCGCGGAATTGGCCTCAACGAAACCGCGATTGCCTCTCATTTGGACCGCGAATCGTCGCGGATCGGGGGGCAGCCGGTCATTCCAGAAAGTGCATGACGATGAATATTGTGACCGAAGCCAATATTTCTGGCCGGCCTGTCGGCGACAAATCGCGCGCGCGTCCGGTGCGGATGGTGCGCTGGTTCATTATTGTCGGAGCGCTTTTGGCGGCCCTCGTCGGCGGTCTCGTCTGGTTCAACCACTTCCGCAGCGAAGCGATCAAGCAGTTCTTCGCCAACAACAAGCCGCCGCCGGCGACCGTGACCATCGCTGTCGCCAAATCCGAAGTGGTTCCGAACCTGGTGACGGCGGTCGGCGATCTCGCCGCCGTGCATCAGGTGAATGTCACCCCGGATGTCGCAGGGCGCGTCACCGACATCATGTTCACCGCCGGCGCCTCCGTGAAAGCCGGAACTCCGCTGGTGCAGTTGTTCGACGCCCCGGAGCAGGGCGATCTTGCAAGCTTCAAGGCGCAGGCGACGGTCGCGCAGTTGTCGCTTGATCGCGCAAAGCAGCTTGCCGCGCGGCAATTCGGGCCGCAGGCGACGGTCGATCAGGCCCAGGCCGCGTTCGACCAGGCCACCGCCGGAATCGCCAAGACCGAGGCGATCATCTCCCAGAAGCTCGTGCGGGCACCGTTCAACGGCGAACTCGGCGTTCGCCATGTCGAGGTCGGCCAGTTCCTCACCGCCGGCACACAAATCGTGACGCTGACCGATCTGTCGACATTGTACGCAAACTTTACGGTGCCGGAGAAGGGCAGCGCGGCGCTCAAGGTCGGGCAGACCGTGCGCGTTGCGGTCGACGCCTATCCGGGGCAGACGTTTGAGGGCAAGATCAATGCGATCGAACCCCAGATCGCCGCCGACACCCGCAACATCCGCGTTCAGGCGACGATCGAAAACCCGGACCACATCCTCAAGCCCGGCATGTTCACGACGACGACCGTCGTTCTGCCCGACAAACCTCCGGTCATCACCGTTCCCGAAACTGCCGTCGACTATACGCTCTACGGCGACTCCGTGTTCCTCATCACCGAGAAGGAGGAGAACGGCAAGACCAACCTGACCGCGGTGCGGACATTCGTGCGGACCGGCAACCGCGTCAACGGACGCGCTGAAATCCTGAGCGGGTTGAAGGTCGACGACCGCGTGGTCGCGGTCGGCCAGCTCAAGCTGCAATCCGGGGCGCCTGTTACGATCTCGACCGATCCGCCGCCGGCCGTTCCGGCGACCCCGCCGCGTTACTGACGAGAAATGCAGGCAGCCCCTGCTTTTCCGACGGAATGAACACGACAAAACTTCTCGATCGCGATCCGCTCCGATCGATGACGAGATAACCGAAAGCGTATCGCGATGGTCTGGACCGATATTTTCATCAAGCGGCCCGTGTTGTCGGTGGTCGTCAGCCTGTTGATCCTTCTGATCGGGCTTCGCGCGGCGAGCGTGCTGCCGATCCGGCAGTATCCGAAACTGTCCAACACGGTGGTCAACATCACCACCGTTTATCCCGGTGCGTCTGCCGACCTGATTCAGGGCTTCATCACCACGCCGATCGAGCAGGCGGTGGCGTCCGCCGAAGGCGTCGACTACATGACGTTGTCTTCGGTGCTCGGGACCAGCACCATTCAGGTCTACATCAAGCTGAACTTCGACCCGAACCAGGCCCTGACCGAGGTGCTCGCGAAAGTTAATTCGGTCAAATACCTGATACCGAAGGAAGCATTCGACCCCATCGTCACCAAGACGACCGGGCAGACCACTGCGGTGATGTATCTCGGGTTTTCCAGTGAAACGCTGTCGGGCTCTGCGATATCGGATTATCTGACGCGCGTGGTTCAGCCGGTGCTTGCGACCGTCGATGGGGTCGCCTCGGCCGACATTCTCGGCGGCCAGACGTTTGCGATGCGGCTGTGGCTCGATCCGGTCCGCATGGCCGGCCGCAACATTTCGCCGGCGGACGTTTCCGCGGCGATTGCCGCCAACAATTTCCAGGCTGCCGCGGGCCAGTCGAAGGGCTTTTTCATCGTCGCCAACGTCTCGACCAATACCGATCTGCAGAACCTCGATCAGTTCAAGCGGATGATCGTCAAATCCAAGGACGGCGGCTTCGTCCGGATCGAGGATATCGCTACCGTCGAGCTTGCAGCGCAAAGTTCGGATGCAAGCGTCGCCTTCAACGGCGAGCATGCGATCTTCATCGGCGTGCAGGCGACGCCGCAAGGCAACCCCCTGACCCTGGTGAAGGGCGTCCGCTCGCTGTTTCCGGAACTGGAGCGCAATCTGCCGCCCTCGATGAAGATGAAGGTGGCCTACGACTCCACCAAGTTCATTCAATCCTCGATCGACGAGGTGGAAAAAACGCTCGGCGAGGCCGTCATCATCGTGGTCGTGGTGATCTTCCTGTTCCTGGCCTCGTTCCGTTCGGTGCTGATTCCCGTCGTGACGATCCCGTTGTCGCTGATCGGCGTGTGCAGTCTGATGCTGATTGCCGGATTTTCCTTCAACCTGCTGACGCTGCTTGCGATGGTGCTCGCGATCGGCCTTGTCGTCGATGACGCCATCGTTGTGGTGGAGAACATCCACCGCCATCTGGAGGAGGGCAAGCCTCCGGTGCAGGCTGCGCTGCAGGGGGCACGCGAGATCGTCAGCCCCGTCATTTCCATGACCATTACGCTTGCCGCAGTGTACGCGCCGATCGGCTTCCTCGGCGGGCTGACCGGTTCGCTGTTTCGCGAATTTGCCTTCACGCTCGCGGGCTCGGTGATCGTGTCCGGCGTCATCGCGCTCACGCTTTCGCCCATGATGTGCTCGGTCCTGCTCAGGAGCGCGGAAGAGGGGCGGTTTGCGCGGTTGGTAAACCGCGTGTTCGGCGCGATGACGCGCTGGTATGGCCGGCAACTCGATCGCTCGCTCGACTATCGTCCGATCACGGGGCTGTTTGCGCTCACCATCCTCGGGTTGGTCGCCTTTTTGTACATGCACACGGCCAAGGAGCTCGCGCCGGAGGAAGATCAGGGCATCGTGTTTGCCGTGACCAAGGCACCGAAATACGCCAACATCGATTATTTGGATTTTTACGGCGAGAAGCTCGACAGGGAGTTTGCAAAGTTCCCCGAAACGGATCTGCGTTTTGTCCTCAACGGCATCAACGGCCCGCAGAACGGCATCGCCGGCATGCTGCTGACGCCGTGGGACGAGCGCAAGCGTTCGTCGATCAAGCTCAAGCCGCTGGTGCAGGCGGAGTTGAGCAAGATCGAAGGTATCAACGCGTTTGCTTTCAACCTTCCGCCATTGCCCGGCGGTCCCGGCGGTTTGCCGGTCCAGATGGTGATCAATTCGACCAGCGGCTTCCAGGCTGTGTTCGAGCAGATGGCCAAGCTGAAGGATGCCGCGCGCAAGAGCGGCTTGTTCATCGTGTCCGACAGCGATCTGGATTTCAACCAGCCGGTGGTGAGGATCAAGGTCGACCGCGCCAAGGCCAGCGATCTCGGGCTTACCATGCTCAACGTCGGCAATGCGCTCGCCACCATGCTCGGCGGAAACTATGTCAACCGCTTCAATCTGGAAGGACGATCGTATCAGGTCATCCCGCAGGTGCCGCGCGAACGGCGCCTCTCGCCCGAGGCACTCGGCCTTTATTATCTTTCGACGCCGACCGGCCAGCAGATTCCGCTCTCGACCGTGGTCTCGATCGAGACCGGAACCGATCCGAACGCGCTGACGCACTACAACCAGTTGAACTCGGCAACCTTTCAGGCGGTCCCGATGCCCGGCGTGACCGTCGGGCAAGCCGTGGACTTCCTCGAGGGCGAAGCGAAGAAGCTCCCGGCCGGCTTCAGCCACGATTATCTCGCCGACGCCCGGCAATATGTGCAGGAGGGCAATCAGCTTGCGATCACCTTCGGCTTTGCGCTGATCATTATCTTCCTGGTGCTCGCGGCGCAGTTTGAGAGCCTGCGCGATCCCCTGGTGATCATGATCAGCGTTCCGATGGCGATGGTGGGTGCGTTGATCCCGCTGTTCTTCGGTGCGGCGACGATGAATATCTATACCCAGGTCGGCTTGCTGACGCTGGTTGGTCTCATCAGCAAGCACGGGATTCTGATGGTGGAATTCGCCAACGAGCTGCAGCTCAACGAAGGGCTGGATCGCCGCTCGGCGATCGAAATGGCGGCCCGCGTTCGGTTGCGCCCGATTTTGATGACGACCGCGGCGATGGTGACCGGCCTCCTGCCGCTTCTCACCGCCTCGGGGGCGGGTGCGGCAAGCCGGTACTCGATCGGCCTCGTCGTGGTTGCGGGCATGACTATCGGGACACTGTTCACGCTGTTCGTGTTGCCTGCGGTCTATGTGGCGATTGCCACCGATCACCGCGCAGGCGCCGAGTTGGAACGCGCCAGGGAGATCGCGGAATTCGATCTCGGGCCGAAGGCGCTCAAGCCGACCTGAATCCGGTAAATCGGCAAGGAATCGGATCGGCGACCACTCGCCGATCCGGCGAACTCCTGGAATCGACCCGATCGTGGCGCGGAGCGGTCAGCGCTTGCGGCGCTGCGGCAAGAGACAAGGCCTCGCCTTCTTGCTAAAAAGGCCGGGATGAGCATTTCGCTTCACCCCGACGCAGATGGCAGGGCGCTTGCGGGCGGGCCGGCGACCGCCGCGCCTGCGGCAAAAAAGCCATCCGGGACAAGGATTCGCAGCCGGCTGTTCACCAAATATGTCGCCCTGTTCGTAGCCGTAGTCGCGATCGCGCTGCTGTCCAACGGCATCTTCGAGGTGTTCTTTTATTATCGTGAACACAAGTCGTCGCTGATCCGCATCCAGCATGAGCAGGCCGAGGCCGCGGCAGCAAAAATCAGCCAGTTCATCAAGGAAATCGAAAGCCAGCTCGGATGGACCACCCAGCTGCCGTGGTCGGCGGGCTCGCTCGAGCAGCGGCGGTTCGACGCCTTGCGGCTGTTGCGGCAGGTACCCGCGATTACCGAACTGGCGCAGGTCGATTCGTCCGGCAAGGAGCGCTTAAGGGTCTCGCGGCTTGCGATGGATGTCGTCGACAGCGGACTCGATCTTTCCAGGGACGCGAAATTCACCGAAGCCGTCGCCCACAAGGTCTATTACGGGCCAGTGTATTTCCGGCGCGAGTCCGAGCCCTACATGACACTGTCGCTGGCAGGCACGCGAAAGGATGCCGGGGTAAGCATCGCCGAGGTCAACCTCAAGCTGATCTGGGATGTGGTGTCGCTGATCAAGGTCGGCGAACGCGGTCATGCCTATGTGGTGGGTGCGGCGGGGCGCTTGATCGCCCATCCCGACATCAGCCTCGTGTTGCGCAACACGGACATGTCGAAGCTCGTGCAGGTGCAGGCGGTGCAGGCCGGCAAGGCCGGCGGCTCGGATCCCGAATTGCTGCAAGGCACCAAAAACATCCAGGGGCAGGAAGTGCTGACGGCCTCCGCGCCGATTTCCCCGCTCGGCTGGACGATGTTCGTCGAATTGCCGGTCGAGGAAGCCTACGCCTCGCTTTATGCGGCCTTGCAGCGCCTTGCGATCGTGCTCGCCGCTGCATCGCTCTTTGCCGTGCTCGCCGGAATATTTCTGGCGCGCCGCATGGTTGGCCCGATCCAGGCGTTGCGCGCCGGCGCCGAGCGCATCGGCGGCGGCGATTTTGCCCAGCGAATATCGATTCCGACGGGCGACGAACTGGAAGGGCTTGCCAACCAGTTCAACGATATGGGCGCGCGCCTGCAGGAGTCCTACGCCGACCTCGAGAACAAGGTCGAGCAAAGGACCGCGGAACTGACCGAATCGCTCGAGCAGCAGACCGCGACCTCCGAGGTGCTGGAAACCATCAGTTCGTCGTCCGGCGACCTTGAACCGGTGTTCAACAAGATGCTGGAGAACGCGACCCGCATCTGCGGCGCCAAGTTCGGCACCATGACCCTTTACGAGGGTGGCGGATTCCGCACCGCGGCCCTTTACAATGCGCCAAAGGCCTATGAAGACACGCAACTGTACAAGGTCATTCGTCCGCACCCGGAAGGCGGCCTCAGCGCGGTCGAGAAGACCCATCAGACCGTCCACATCGACGATATCAGGACCCAGCCGCCCTACATCGAGGGCAATCCCAACGTACGCGCGCTGGCGGATCTGGCGGGCGCGCGGACGCTCGTCATCGTGCCGATGCTCAAGGAAGACGAGTTGGTCGGCTCGATCACGATTTTCCGGCAAGAAGTGAAGCCGTTCACAGACAAGCAAATCCAGCTCGTCGCAAACTTCGCCAATCAGGCAGTGATCGCCATTGAAAACACCCGGTTGCTTCGGGAATTGCGCGAGCGTACCGATGACCTCAGCGAGTCCCTGCAACAGCAAACTGCGACTGCCGACGTGCTCAAGGTGATCAGCCGCTCGGCGTTCGACCTGAAATCCGTGCTGACGACGCTGACGGATTCGGCCAAGGCATTGTGTGGCGCATCGCTCGGCATCATCTGCCTGCGCGACGGCGAGGTGATGCGGCTGCAGGCAGAATCGGGCTGCACCCAGGCCTTCATCGAATTCATGAATGCCCATCCGATCAGGCGCGGCCGCGATACGCTCACCGGGCGGGTCTTCATGGACGGCAAGCCCGTCCATGTCCCCGACGTGCAACGCGACCCCGAATATAATTTCGGCAATGCTCCCCTGATCGGCGATTACCGGGCGGTGCTGGCCGTGCCGCTGATGCGGGATCGCGCGGTAGAAGGCGTGCTGCTGTTGGGACGGCCGGTGCCCGGACCGTTCAGCCAGCGCCAGATCGATCTGGTTCAGACCTTCGCCGACCAGGCCGTCATTGCGATCGAGAACGTGCGCCTGTTCGAACAGGTGCAGCAGCGTACCAGGGAGCTTTCGCATTCACTGGAAGATCTGCGCACCGCCCAGGATCGTCTGGTGCAGACCGAGAAGCTTGCTTCGCTCGGCCAGCTCACGGCCGGCATCGCGCATGAGATCAAGAACCCGCTGAATTTCGTCAACAATTTCTCGGCGCTGTCGGCCGAACTGATCGACGAGCTGAACGATCTGTTGCGATCGGCCGTCCTCGACGGCAAGACGCGTGAAGAAATCGCCGAAATCACGAATATGCTCACAGGCAATCTCGAAAAGGTGGTGCAGCACGGCAAGCGCGCCGATTCGATCGTCAAGAACATGCTGCTGCATTCACGCGAGGGGTCGGGAGAGCATCGGCCCGCCGATATCAACGCCATCCTCGAGGAAAGCCTGAATCTTGCCTATCACGGCGCGCGGGCGGAGAAATCCGGCTTCAACATCACGCTCAAACGCGACCTCGATCCCGCAGCCGGCATGATCGACCTGTACCCGCAGGAAATCACGCGGGTATTTCTCAATCTGATCTCCAACGGTTTTTACGCCGCCACCAAACGCAAGGAAGCTTCCGAACACGGTTTCGAACCGACGCTGGTTGCGACCACGAAAAACCTCGGCAACAGGGTCGAAATCCGGATCCGCGACAATGGAACCGGCATCCCACCCGAGGTGAGAGAGAAAATGTTCAATCCGTTCTTCACCACCAAGCCCGCCGGCGAGGGCACGGGTCTGGGGCTTTCGATGAGCCACGACATCATTGTGAAACAGCACGCCGGCAAAATTGACGTGGAAACCGAGCCCGGCGCGTTTACCGAATTCATCATTACGCTGCCCCGGACGGCGGCAGCGCAAGGACAGCGTGGAGGGGGAAATTGAGCGTTTACATCCTTGTCGTCGATGACGAGCCGGACGTTGAGGCGTTGTTCCGCCAGCAATTCCGCCGCGACCTGAAATCCGAGCGATTCAGGATTGAATTTGCTTCGTCGGCATCGGAGGCGCTGGTTCGCGCCAGGGAAATCGGGGAGCCCTCGCTGATCCTGATCCTGTCCGACATCAACATGCCCGGCATGAGCGGACTCGAAATGCTGCCGAAGGTGCGTGCTGAGCGTCCCGACGTTCCCGTCATCATGATCACCGCCTACGGCGACGCCGAAACACGACGCAAGGCGATCGAGCGCGGCGCGGTGGGACTATTGACCAAACCGATCGATTTCGCGCTGGTGCGCCATGAGATCGATACCCGGCTCGGGCAGGCGGCATGACCGCGACCATCCTCGTCGTCGACGATGAGCCCGATCTCGAGGCTCTGGTCTTGCAGAAATTCCGCAAGCAGATTCGCGACGGCGTGGTCAATTTCGTATTCGCCCATGATGGACTGGAGGCGTTGCAGTCGATCGAACAGTATCCGCAGGTGGACATGGTGGTGTCCGACATCAACATGCCGCGGATGGACGGCCTGTCGCTGTTGCAGAAATTGCAGGAGGCCGAGGACAAGAAATCGACCATCATCGTCTCGGCCTATGGCGACATGAGCAATATCCGCACCGCGATGAATCGCGGGGCATTCGATTTTCTGACCAAGCCGATCGATTTCGGCGATCTTGAAACCACCATCGACAAGACCATGCGTCACGTCGAGGCGCTGCGCGAGGCGCGCCGTCGCCAGGCCGAGGCCGAGCGGGCGCATGCTTCGCTCTCGCGCTATTTCTCGCCACAGATCGCCTCACGGCTTGCTGCCGATTCCGAAGGCAATGGCATGGAGGTGCACTGGCGCGACGTTGCCGCCGTCTTCACCGACATTTCCGGTTTCACGTCGCTGGTAGAGACGGCGGCGCCCGAGGTACTGGGCTCGCTTCTCAACGAGTATGTCGGCGGCATGACGGACGTGGTTTTCGCGCATGAGGGAACCGTCGCCAAGGTCATCGGCGATGCGATCCAGGTCCTGTTCAACGCACCCGGCGACCAGCCGGATTATGCAACCCGCGCCGTTTCCTGCGCGCATGATCTCGACGCCTGGTCGGAACAATTTCGCGCACGATGGAAGGCCAAGGGCGTCAATTTCGGCTTGACCCGCATTGGCGTTCACGCTGGTCCGGCGCTGGTGGGTAATTTCGGCGGCGGGCGGTTCTTCGACTACACCGCCTATGGCGACACCATCAACACCGCGGCGCGACTCGAGGCCGCCAACAAGTTTCTCGGCACGCGAATTTGTGCCAGCGCTTCCGTGGCCGATGCCGCGGAGGGATTTCAGGGGCGCCCGGTCGGCGACCTTGTGTTGCGCGGGCGCAGCGAGCCGCTGCGTGCCTACGAGCCGTTGCCACCGGCCAGGTTCAAAAGTCCGGTCACAGCGCAATATGTCGAGGCTTTCGCCAGGCTTGAAGCTGACGATGCAGGCGCGATGCCGGCCTTCGCGGCGCTGGTCGGGCAACATGCCGACGATCCGCTCGCCGGATTTCACCTGCGAAGGTTGCTTAACGGCGCCAAGGGCGTTCGAATGCAGCTTGAATAAGAGTGCGTCCTGCCATGTCCGAGAACACGCGCGATTTTGCCGCCGGAAACTATCGTTTCATTCCGGCGGTGTTTCAGTATTCGAGCGGGGCTGCGGCATCCGCTGGCTTTGAGATCGAGCGCGTGCGCTTCGACCGCCTGGTGCCGCTGGCGGAAGGATTTGCGCGGGCGGCGAGATATATTCAGGCGGCGGGACGGCCGCTCACGTCGTTTTGCGCCTGCGAGCTGCGTTCGCCCGCAGCGTTCACCGAACAAGGCTTTCGCAACTTCAACCTTCATTATGTGAAGACGCTTGGCGAATGGGGCATCTACGACGGCACCGCCAACCCCGTCGCCCGCAGCAATGTATGTCCCGAGATCGACCCGCCATCCGAGCCGTCGTTCTACGCGTTCTCCTTCACACGTCCGACTGCGCAAAAGCGGTCGGCCGCGACGCCGGATTTCGTCATCGCGGGCGGGGCCGAGGCGCGCGGCGGCCAGGGGAGCTATCCCGAGCGGATCGTGCGCTATCGCGATCTCAGCGCCGATGGGTTGAGAGAGAAGGTTGCGTATACGGTCGGCGAAATGGAAGGCCGCCTTGCCGCGTTCGGGCTCGGTTGGAAAGAAACGACGGCAGTTCAGGCCTACACGGTACATGATTTTCACCCGATGATGGCCGATGAACTGGTTCGCCGTGGCGCGGTACGATCCGGTCTGACCTGGTATTTCGCACGCCCGCCCGTAATCGATCTCGAATTCGAGATGGATTGCCGCCGGGTGACGCGGGAGATCGTGATTTGAGTCTTCGCTACCGCTGCCGCGGGTCGAGCGCGTCGCGCAAGCCGTCGCCGACGAGGTTGAACGACAGCACGACGAGAAAGATCGCCAGTCCCGGCCAAAGCGCCATCCAGGGCGCATTGGTAAGAAAGCGCTGTGCGGCGTTGAGCATGCTGCCCCAGGATGGCGCGGGCGGTTGTTGTCCAAGGCCGAGGAACGACAGCGCGGCTTCTGCAATGATCGCAGACGCAATCGACAGCGTCGCCTGGACCAGCAGCGCCGGCATGATGTTCGGCAAGATGTGGAACAATGCGATTCGCCAGCGCGGATTACCTATCGCACGCGCGGCTTCGACATAATCCTCGACCTTGACGCTCATGGTCTGCCCGCGGGTCAGCCGCACGAAGATCGGCGTCGTCGAGATACCGATGGCAATCATGGCGTTGCCCAGGCTTGGGCCAAGGAACGCGGCCAGCGCGATGGCCAGGATCAGGAAGGGACAGGCGAGCATCGCGTCCGTGATACGGCTGATCAGGGCATCGATAAAGCCGCCGCGGTAACCCGCCAGCAGCCCGAACGGCACGCCGATCCCCAGTGCTATGCCGACCGAGATCGCGCCGGCGATGAGGGACGCGCGAGCCCCATATATGACCCGGCTCAATATATCGCGGCCGAGATCGTCGGTGCCGAACCAATGCAGGGCAGACGGAGCCTTGCGCACCAGCGTCCAGCTTGTCGCAACGGGATCGTAGGGCGCGATCAAGGGAGCGGCCAGCGCCAATAGGACGAAAGCCGCAATCACAACGCATCCCGCCACCGCTCCCTTGCGAGCCATCAGCCGCCGCAAGGCCCTGCGCGTCGGGCTCTCGAGTTCGTCGGGCGCGGTTCCGGAGAGGAAGGGGAGTGCGGCGTCGGTCATCTTCACGCCCTCAGCCGCGGGTTGACGAGGATGTAGGCGATATCGGCAATCAGGTTCAGCGTGATGTAAATCGTCGCCGTGACCAGCACGACACCCTGCACCACCGCATAGTCGCGGTTGAACACGGCATCGACGATCAGCTTGCCGAAACCTGGAACAGAGAAAATCTGCTCGGTCAGTACGGCGCCCGACAACAGCGTTCCGAGTTCGAGCGCGCCCAGCGTGATGACCGGCGTCAGCGCGTTGCGCATGGCGTGCTTGAGGATGACCGCGCGTTCGGAAAGGCCCTTGGCGCGGGCGGTGCGGACATAATCGCTTTGCAGGACCTGCAGCATCGCGCTGCGGGTGTGCCGCATCAGGATCGCGGCAATGGCGTTGCCGAGCACGAAGGCCGGCATGATGGTTGAAGCAAGACTCGCACGCCAGTTCTCGGTGAGGGGAACATAGCCGGACGCCGGCAGCCAGCCGAGTTCGATCGAGAACAGGAAGATCAGCATGATCCCGAGCCAGAAATTCGGCGTCGAGATGCCCCACAGCGCAAACAGGTTCGCAGCCCAGTCCCACGCCGTGCCCTTCTTCACCGCGGAGACGATACCGGAGGGTATACCGATCAGAAGAGCGATCAGGATCGCCATCGAGGCGAGCTGGAGCGTCACAGGCAGTTTCTGCATGATCAGGTCGAGCACCGGAACCTTGATCCGAAGCGACTCGCCGAAGTCGCCCGACAACACGCCCTTGACCCACCAGGCGTATTGCACCGGGATCGGCTGATCGAGGCGATACTGCTCGCGGATCTTGGCAATCACGGCGGGATCGCGCTCCTCACCGGCCATCACCAGTGCCGGATCGCCGGGCAGCAAGTGTTGTAGCGAGAAGATCAATACCGACACGAAGAACAGTGTCGGGATCAATTGCAGGATGCGCTTGCCGAGAAAGTTCAGCATGGGCTATCCGTGTCCCGGGTGCGGCGCAACATGAAATGTTGCGCTGCTGAAACGGGACCCATGTGGGAGCTGGTGGGTCCCGGCTCTGCGGAGCAGCGTAAGAACGCTGCACCGCGTCCGGGACACGAGAATGGGGCAAACCCGCTCACTTCAGTTTCAATCCGACGACGCGCACCAGCCCGTCCGGCATCGGCCGGTAGCCCTCCAGCCTTGTCGTATGCGCAATCAAGAGCTTGCGGTGATAGAGATAGATGATCGGCTCGTCCTTCAGCACCTGTCCCGTAACCTTTTCGTAGATCGCCTTGCGCTGCGCCGGATCGGCGATCAGGCGCGCATCCTCAAAACCCTTGTCGACCTGGGGGTTGGAATAGACCCCGTCATTCTGCGGCGCCTTGGTGTGCAGAAAAATGAAAGAGTTCCCATCCGGATCGATCCGGCCACTCCAACCGATCAGAAAGGCCTGGAATTCACCGGCCTGTGCTTGCTTGAATGAGGTCGCAAACTCGATCAGGCGGATTTTCAGGTCGAAGCCTGTCTCCGCCGCCATCGATTGCAACACCTGGGCAACAGCCTCGTTCTCCGGGCCCTTGGGCACCATCAGGTCGACGCTGATGGGTAGCGGCAAACCCGCCTCCTTCAGCAACGCCCTGGCCTTGTCGACGTCGCGCTTCGGAACTGGATACGTCTTTTGATAGTAGGGATGCTCCGGGCTGACCCATTGATTGCCGGGTGTGAACTCGCCGTTGAACACGACCTGATTGACCGCGTCGCGGTCAATCGACAGATCCAGCGCCTGGCGTACTTTCTCCGACTGGCTGAGCCCGCCTTTGTTCCTGTCGTTGCCGACGTTGATGGTGAGACCCATATAGCCGAGTTCGAGCGCGCTGGAGAGTTTCAGCCTCGGGTCGGCGCGAACATCCCTGATATCGGTTGCCAGCACACGCTCGATCAGGTCGAGCCCTCCCGATTTCAGATTGGCAAGCCGCACCGTGGAATCGACAATCGGCAGGAACACCACGCGGTCGATGAAGATATTGTCCTTGTTCCAGTAGTCGGCGAATTTTTCGAGCACGATGCGGTCCTGCTGCACGCGCTCGACGAATTTGTACGGCCCCGCGCAGACCGGGTGCAGTCCGAACTTTTCGCCGGCTTCCCTGGCAGCCTTGGGTGAGACCATCATGCCGGCGCGGTCGGTGAGTTGCGCGATCAGCGGCGAGAATGGCGTCTTGAGCACAAGCCTGATCGTCAGGGGATCGACGACATCGACGTGGTCGAGCGCGGCGAGCTCCGGCTTGCGGAACGAGGTCGGCAGCGTGAGGTGGCGATCGAGCGAGAATTTGGCGGCTTCCGCGTCGAACGGCTCGCCATCGTGGAACTTGACGCCTCCCCGGAGCTTGATCGTCACTTCCTTGCCGTCGGCGGAAGTCTCATGGGATAGCGCGAGCTGCGGCACGATGTCGAGCTTTTCATCGATGTCGAACAGCTTGTCGCAAAATGACGCAAACACGATGCGGCCGACGTAAGTGCGTGCAATCGAAGGGTCGAGAACGTCCGGATCCTCGGCAAGACCTATGCGCAGCGTGGTCTGGGCGCAAACCGCTGTTGCAAGCGATAGCCACAACGCCGCCGCAGCGGCCGCCAAACGCGCCATACTCATGGGACAGTTCTCCATTTACCTAATCGACGGGCGGGGCTGCCCGACTTTATCGGCACCGCCGTTGCCCTGGGCTCTTGCGGTGCGGCTGAAGGCGGCGACCAGCCGCTCCAGTGCCGGCGAAAAATTGCCATCTCGCGGAAGGATGGCGTCAGCCGGCGGCAGTTCGTTCGCGCGGTGACAGGCGGTCAAATGTCCAGCCGTGCTCGGCGAAAGCTGCGGCGGCTCCGTGCGGCAGCGATCGATCACGAAGGGACAGCGCGTATGAAAGCGGCAGCCGGGCGGCGGATCGAGCGCGCTTGGCATCTCGCCCTGCAGCACCATGCGGCTTCGCTTTGCCTGCGGCCTGGGAACAGGGATCGCCGACAACAACGCGCGGCTATAGGGGTGATTTGGCGAGACAAACAGCTCATGCGCGTCCGCACTTTCGACGATGATGCCGAGATTCATTACCGCCACGCGGTCGGCGATGTGCTTGACCACGGCAAGGTCGTGGGAGACGAAAATATAGGCAAGCCCGAGCCGCTGCTGCAGATCGCGCAGCAGGTTGAGGATTTGCGAGCGGATCGACACGTCGAGGGCCGACACCGGCTCGTCGCAGATGATGAGTTTCGGTTCGACCGCAAGCGCCCGCGCGATGGCGATGCGCTGGCGCTGGCCGCCGGAAAATTCGTGAGGGTAGCGGCGCGCGAAACGCGGTTCGAGCCCGACCAGATGCAGCAATTGCTCGACGCGCTCGCGGCGCCTGGACGCCGGCACGAGATCGTGCAACGTGAGCGGCTCGCCGAGAATCTGGCTGACCGTCATGCGCGGGTTGAGCGAAGCGTAAGGGTCTTGAAAGATGATCTGCGCGTCGCGACGGAAGGCGCGCAACTCGTCGGCGTCCATCGAAAGCAGATCGCGGCCTTCGAATCTTATCTCGCCTGCGTCCGGTTCGAGCAGGCGCAGCACCAGGCGGCTGACTGTGGATTTGCCGCAACCGGATTCGCCGACCAGTGCCAGCGTCTCGCCGGCATCGACGCTGAAGCTGACGCCATCGACCGCTTTGACATACGCCTTCGGCCGCCCGAATACCGAGCGTTGCGCGACGAAATGTTTGACGAGATTTTTGGCTTCGAGAAGGGCGGTCACGACACCAGCCTTTCAAGCGGCGCGCGGATGCAGCGCGACCAATGGCCCGCACTCAAGCTTGCCAGCGGCGGCGGCGCGGCAGCACACGCATCCTCGGCGAGGGGACAACGCGCCGCGAAGCGGCAGCCGCGCGGCGGGTCGGCCATGTTGGGAACCACGCCCTCGATAGTGGCGAGACGTGATGCGCGACGGTCCAGCCGGGGGATCGAACCGAGCAGCCCGACGGTGTAGGGATGCTGCGGCCTGGCGAACAGTTCGTCCACACTGGCGCGCTCGACGATCTCGCCGGCATACATCACGGCGACCTCGTCGCAGACCTCGGCCACCACGCCGAGATCATGAGTGATCAGGATAATGGCGGCGCCACTCTGCGCCTTGAGTTCTCGCATCAGGTCGAGGATTTGCGCCTGCAGCGTCACGTCCAGCGCGGTCGTGGGCTCATCGGCGATCAGGAGCTTCGGATCGCAGGCCAGCGCCATCGCGATCATCACGCGTTGTCGCATGCCGCCGGAGAGTCTGTGGGGATATTCGTCGACGCGCCGTTCCGGCGAGGAGAGATGAACCCGCCGCAGCAATTCGATGGCGCGCCTGCGCGCGTCCTTTCGCGTTCCGCCGCGGTGACGCAGGATCGTTTCGACGATCTGGTCGCCGATGGTGAGGCTCGGATTGAGCGAAGTCATCGGCTCTTGAAAGATCATCGCCAGGCGGTTGCCGCGCAGGTCGCGCAGGGTCTGGTCGGGCACCTTCAGAAGGTCGAGGCCGTCGAAACGGATCGTTCCGGTGACCTCGCTCGAGCCTTTGGGCAGTAGTCCCATGACGGCAAGCGATGTCACGCTCTTGCCGCACCCGGATTCGCCGACCAGCCCAAGCGTTGAGCCATTGGCGACCGTGAGGTCCAAAGCGTCCACCGCGTGCGTGGTGCGTCCGTCGTCGCCGTGGAAGGTGACGCGCAGATCGCTGATTTCGATCAGGGCGGAATGGCTCATCGCTCGCTCGCGATCGCGGTTTCGATACCGGCGTCGATGATTGCGCGGTCGGTGATCCCGGCCGGATTGTTGCGGCTGGGCAGGAATTTCCGGAAATGCACCCAGCGCTCGCGGCTGACCGCCTCCAGCCGCGCCAGTTCGGCGAGAGGGTCGCCGTGATCGTCGACACGCAGGTCGAGATCGGACCATTCCTCTTCGCCATGGATCAACAACGCCGCAGATTGCCTGCCGCGCTTGTCGCCGCCCGCGGCTTCGCCCGCTTGCATGGCTGAAATCAGGCGTCGCGCGAATGGCAGGCTTTCGCCGGCGATATAGGCCGCGGCGGTATCGTCCAGCACCCGGGCGCCCGTCAGCATGTTGCCGGCGATCGAGAAGCCGTTGCCCTCGATATGTCCGCACCAGTCCACGCAGTCCTTGCCGGTATGTGCGGCGATGCGGCCGGTGGCGTCCATGACGTGGACCTGTCGGCTTTGATATCCGGCATCAGCCGCGATCAGGGTTTTGAGGATATCGCCTGGAGCGTGACCCTCCCGCAGCAGCTTCAACCCGTCGATGCCATAATAAGGATTGACCAGTGCTTGCGTGGCGATGGCGCCGATACGCGCGGCAATATGAGGTACGCGCGCGCCAACCGCAAAGAAACGCGTCGCGACCGCTATTGCGAACTGGCCAGTGGCATTGTCTCGGGCAATGATCGACCAGGTCATGTTCGGCTCTTTCAGACCCTGTCAGCGTCCGGCGGCGTAGCCTTGCATGCCCCGCGGATTGGCGGCGGCGCGCCGGCGGGGACCGACCTTCGAAGCGGCGGTCAGGCGACCTTCCGACCAATCGGGGCCGACTTCGACGATATGTCCGCGGCGTTCGAGTTCTTCGACGGCAGCCTTCGGGACGCGGTTTTCGACTACCAATACGCCAGGCCGCGCGGTGCGAGGCCAGAACGAAATCGGGAAGTGCTCGGAATGCCAGGCCGGTGCGTCGATCGCTTCCTGAAGGTTCAATTTGGCGTGGACGTGCCGCAGGAAGAATTGCGTGGTCCATTGGTCCTGCTGATCGCCGCCGGGCGAACCCCAGGCCAGATACGGCTCGCCGTCGCGCAGCGCCATGGTCGGGCTGAGCGTGGTGCGCGGGCGCTTCCCCGGGGCGAGCGAGGCGGGGTGATTTTCCTCAAGCCAGAACATCTGGGCACGGCTGCCGAGGCAAAAGCCGAGTTCGGGGATCACCGGCGAGGATTGCAGCCAGCCGCCGGAAGGCGTCGCAGAGATCATGTTGCCGGCCTTGTCGATGATGTCGAAATGCACCGTATCGCCCCGCACCTCGCCGAGGCGACCGACGGTCGGCTCACCGGCACCCATGGCGCCGACGGCCTCGCGCTGTCCCTCCTGGCGGCGCAGTTTTACGACCGCGCCAAATCCTTCAACCGAGCCCGGAACGAAATCGAGCGAAGCCCTGTCGGAGACCAGCTTGCGGCGCTCGTCGTTGTAGGCATCCGACAACAGCGTCGCGATCGGGATTTCGGTGAATTTCGGGTCGCCGTAAAATTTCTCGCGGTCGGCGTAGGCGAGCTTGGCGCATTCGATCTGCAGGTGAATGAACTCGGCCCCGGCGGGATCGAGTCCATCGAGTTGAAATCCCTTCAACAGCGCGAGCTGCTGCAGCATTACCGGGCCCTGGCTCCAGACGCCGGCCTTGCAGACCG
The DNA here is from genome assembly GCA_963721935.1 of uncultured Alphaproteobacteria bacterium. Classification (GTDB taxonomy): domain Bacteria; phylum Pseudomonadota; class Alphaproteobacteria; order Rhizobiales; family Xanthobacteraceae; genus Bradyrhizobium. Next base: position 230,885 of record CAVRMY010000058.1, on the reverse strand, counting down.
TGTAGCGCCCGTAATCGTAGGTCAGCGGCGCTTCGACGGTCGGTTGCCAACGCGCCAAGTCGTCGGCTCGCAGCACGCCGCGGTGCGGCGAGCCGCTGACATCCATTACATCCTGGGTACGGCAGAATTTGTCGATCGCATCGGCCACGAAGCCTTTCGACCATGCCTTGCGTGCAGCCTCGATCTGCGCGATGCGGTCGCTGCCGGCGCGCTCGGCTTCCTTCAGGATGCGCGTATAGGTTTCCGCAAGCTGCTTGTTGGTGAAGATGGCACCGGGTTTGGGCACCTCATCATTGGGCAGGTAGACCGCAGCCGAAGTGGGCCAATGTTTCCGAAACAATTGCTCGACGGTCGTGACCGTTGCGCAGGCGCGTTCAAGGAAGGGATATCCGTCGCGGGCATAGGCGATGGCAGGTTCCAGTACGTCGGAAAGCCGCATCGTGCCGTAATCGCGCAGCAGCAGCATCCAGGATTCGAAGGTGCCGGGAACGCAGGCCGCCAGCAATCCGGTGCCGGGCACCATCTCCAGGCCCTCGGCCTTGTAGTGCGCGATCGTCGCGCCGGCGGGCGCCGGGCCCTGGCCGCATATCACTTCGGTCTTTGCGCGCGTGACATCATGCACGATGATCGGGACGTTGCCGCCGGGACCGTTCAGATGCGGCTCGACCACCTGCAGCGTGAATGCCGTGGCCACGCCGGCGTCGAACGCATTGCCGCCTTTCTCCAGAATGCCCATGCCGACCGCGGTCGCGATCCAGTGCGTCGACGTGACCACCCCAAACGTACCCTCGATCTCGGGCCGGGTGGTGAAGGGATCCGGATTGATATGACCCATGGGAATCCATCATTGGCGGGTTTGGCGGCGGCACTTGACCATAGCGGGGACGCCCTGCCAACACCCTCCCGCCCTTTTGATTATACGGACATTTCGGCCTCGGCTGGAGCATTAACGGCGTGACAGGCAACGCCATTGATCAATGCCGGCGTCTTGCGGCGGCAAAGGTCGAAAACCAGCGGGCATCGGGGGTTGAAAGCGCATCCCTGTGGCGGATCGATCGGGTTTGGGATTTCGCCCTTGACGGGTATCCGTTGGCGGCCGGACATCGCCAGATCCGGCACGGCGCCAAGCAGCATTTTCGTGTAGGGCATCTTCGGATGCGCGAAAAGCTCGTGCCCTTCGGCGATTTCGACGATGCGGCCGAGATACATCACACCGATCCGCGTTGCCATGTGGCGGACCACGGCGAGGTTATGACTGATGAAGAGATAGGTCAGTCCGAACCTGTCCTGCAGGTCGCGCATCAGGTTGAGGATCTGCGCCTGAACCGACACGTCGAGCGCGGATGTCGGCTCGTCACAAACGATGAACTCGGCCTGCGACGCCAACGCGCGGGCGATCGCAATGCGCTGCCGTTGACCGCCGGAAAATTCGTGCGGAAATTTCCAGCCGTCATCGGGATGAAGGCCGACCAGTCCGAGCAGTTCGCCGACGCGGGAACGAATCTCGGCTTCGCCCTCGATCAGATCGAAGGCACGGATCGGCTCGGCAATGATGGCATCGACCCGAAGCCGCGGATTGAGGCTGGCATAGGGGTCCTGGAAGATCATCTGGATGCGGCGGCGGAGCTGCCGCCGCGCTTGCGTCTGGCGCGGGTCCGTCATCGAGACGCCGTCGATCATGACGTTGCCCGAGGTCGGCCTCAGGAGCCCAACCACCATCCGCGCAACGGTAGTCTTCCCCGAGCCGGATTCACCCACCAGCGCAAAGGTCTCGCCTTTGGCAATCTCGAAGGTCAATCCGTCGACGGCCTTGAGGAATTCCAGATGGCGGCCTTCGAGGACGCGATTGAGCCAGGGCCTGGATACGTCGAAGACCCGACGCAGGTCTCTCACCTCGATGAATGCCCTCGAGGTCATGCCGCGGTCTCCTTGGCCGCGGTGTCGTACAGATGGCAGGCCACCGCCTGCGCGCCATGGACGATCGGTTCCGGCCGTTCGTGGCGGCAGCGATCGAAGGCAAATGCGCAGCGCGGGTTGAAAGAACAGCCCGGCGGGATTGCCGAGAGCCGCGGCATGGAACCCGGAATTTGCACCAGCCGCGCGGCGTCGCTTGCCAGTGTCGGGATCGCGCCCATCAGCCCCCTGGCATAGGGGTGCAGCGGGTTCTGAACGACATCCCGCACAGGGCCGATCTCGGCGATGCGGCCCGAATACATCACCGCGACACGGTCCGAGGTCTCGGCAATCACGCCCATGTCGTGGGTGACGAGCATGACGGCGGTGCCATGATCGCGGCCGAGACGCTTGATCAGCGAAATGATCTGCGCCTGCACGGATACGTCGAGCGCGGTGGTGGGCTCGTCGGCGATGATCAGTTCCGGTTCGGCGCAGATCGCAAGCGCAATCACCACCCGCTGACGCATACCGCCGGAAAACTCGTGCGGATAGGCGTCGATGCGCTTCTCTGGAGCGGCAATGCCGACCTCGGCGAGCAGATCGATGGCGCGCTTGCGCGCGGCGTGCTCGGACAGGCTCATATGGGTTCGGATGGTCTCTATCAGCTGGTCGCCGATCCGGTAGAGCGGATTGAGGCTGGTCAGCGGATCCTGAAAGATCATCCCGATCCGCCGGCCTCGAATGCGCCGCATCTCGTCGGGCGGCAAATTGTCGATCCGCGCTCCCGACAGATGGATTTCGCCGCCGGCGATGCGGCCGGGCGGGTCGATCAGGCCGATCACCGAAAGTCCGGTGACAGATTTGCCGGCGCCGGACTCGCCGACCACGCCAAGCACCTCGCCTTTGGCGATGTCGAAAGAGATTCCATCGATGGCGCGCAGCACGCTGTGGCGGGTGACGAATTCGACCCGCAGATTGCGCACCGAAAGAACGGGTTCACTCATGCGCTCCGACTTCCCTGACTGATTCATCGGAGTTTCGGATTAAGCGCGTCGCGCAGCCAGTCGCCCAGCAGATTGATGGAAAGGATCAGCGTCGCCAGCGCCAATCCGGGGAAGGCCACGATCCACCACTCGCCGGCAAACAGATAATTGTTGCCGATGCGGATCAAGGTACCGAGCGAAGGCATGGTGTCGGGCATGCCGGCGCCCAGGAACGACAAGGTCGCCTCGGTGATGATTGCAAGCGCAAGATTGATGGTCGCGATCACGAGAATCGGTCCCATCGCGTTCGGCAGGACGTGGCGGACCATGATCACCGGGGCGGGCAGGCCGATCAACTGCGCGGCAGCGACGTAGTCCTTGTTTTTCTCCACCATGACGGAGCCGCGCACCGTGCGCGCATATTGCACCCAAAAACTCAGGCCGATGGCCAGGACCAGCACGACGAGCGTGCTCATGGCGTCCATGCGGTTGCCGAACACCGACTTGACGACCCCGTTGATCAAAAGAGCGATCAGGATCGCGGGAAAGGTGAGTTGCACGTCGGCGATGCGCATGATCAGGCCATCGACGGCACCGCCGAAATAGCCGGCGATCAGTCCGAGCAGGATTCCGAGCGCGCCCGAGAACAAAACGCCGAGAATGCCGACGACGAGCGAAATGCGCAGGCCATAGAGGATCGCCGAAAACACATCGCGGCCCTGTTCGTCGGTGCCGAGCAGGAACGGGCTTTGGCCGTCGGCGGTCCATAGCGGCGCGATGCGCGAATTGATCAGCTGAAGCTGCGCGGGATCGAACGGATTTTGCACGGCCAGCAAGGGCGCTGCGATCGCAAGCAAAAAAAACAGCAGGGTAATCGCGGCGGCCAGAATGGTGAGGCGGGATCGGCGGAACGAATAAAACACGTCGCTGCGCAGAGCACGTCGCATCATGCCCGGCGAATGCAAGCCAGTTGATGCGTTCGCCTCGGACCGATCGGTTGTGGCAGCATCGGACATGTGAAATCCCAACTTACGCCGAACGGCCGATGGTGGAGCGCAGGCGCGGATCGACCACCGTATAGAGGATATCCACCACGAGATTGATGGTAACGAAGATCAGCGACACCATCAGCAGATAAGCCGCCATGATCGGGATATCGACATTCTGCACCGCCTGCACGAACAAGAGCCCCATGCCGGGCCATTGGAAAACGGTTTCCGTGATGATGGCAAATGCAATAACCGAGCCAAATTGCAGGCCCGCCACCGTGATCACGGGAACCAGCGTGTTCTTGAGCGCGTGACCGAAGTGAATGGCGCGGGTGGTCAGGCCGCGCGCCCGGGCAAAGCGGATATAATCGGTGCGCAGGACCTCGAGCATCTCGGCTCGCACCAATCTCATGATGAGTGTCATCTGGAACAGACCAAGCGTGATCGAGGGCATGATCAGCGCCTTGAGGCCAGAGACCGTGAGCAGCCCCGTCGTCCACCAGCCGATCCGCACCACCTCGCCGCGGCCGAACGAGGGTAGCCAGCCAAGCGTCACCGAAAACAAATAGATCAGCAGAATGCCAATCAGAAAGGTCGGCAGCGAAATGCCGATCAATGAGACCGCCTGGAAAACCTTCGCCAGCAGCGAGTTGCGTTTTAGTGCCGAAAACACTCCCATCAGAATGCCGAAGACGAGCGCCAGGATGGTGGCGCAAATCGCGAGTTCCAGCGTCGCCGGCATCCGTTCCTTCAGGAGATCGGCGACCGGCAGGCGGAACTGGTAGGAGACGCCGAATTTGAAACGGGCCGCGTTGGCGAAATAACGGGCAAACTGCACCGGCACCGGATCGTCAAGGCCGAGCGATTTACGGATTTCGGCGCGCTCCGCCGCCGAAGTATCGATGGAAACGATCTGGTTGACCGGATCGCCTGCAAAACGGAACATCGAGAACGCGATGATGCCCACGGCGATCATGACGCCGACAGCCTGAAGTGCCCGGCGAAGAGTGAAAGCGAGCATCTCTTCCTTTCACTTTTCAACAAGAGGCGACGTGCGCCGTTACTCGACCCGAAGCGCGATCTTGCGTGAGGACACCGCTATTCCTGCTTTGTTGCCCAGTAGAGCAGGACCTGGTTGTCCGCGCGCTGGGTCAATTTCACTTTCTTCGAGACGCCCCAGGCCAGCGCCTGTTGATGCAGCGGGATATAGCCGTAGTCCTTGATGCCGATTTCAAAGGCCTGCTTGATCATCTGGTCACGCCTGGCCGCGTCGGTCTCAACCAGAACCTTGTCGGTAAGTGCGTCGAGATCCTTGTTGCAATAGCCGCCGAGATTGGCCTCGCCACGGGTCGGCTCATTCGGATTGGTGCGGCAGCCCATGATGTCGTACAGCACATTGTGGGAGTCCATCGAGGCCGGCGTCCAGCCCAGGAGATAGAACGAAGTCTGGTAACCGCCCGGCTTGAGCACCTTGCCAAAATATTGCGCCTTGGGTTGCGCCAGCAGGTTCACCTTGACGCCGATGCGCGCCAGCATGCCGACCACCGCCTGGCAGATGTCGGCATCATTGACATAGCGGTCGTTGGGACAATCCATCGTGACTTCGAAGCCGTCGCCATAGCCTGCATCCGCCATCAGTTTCTTGGCACCATCGGGATCGGCTTTCGGACGGGTGAAGTCCTTGGAGAGGGCGAACAGTTGTGGTGCAATCATCAGCTCCGATGGCGTCGAGAGACCGCGCATCACGCGGTTCTTGATCAGATCGACGTCGATTGCCCTGTAGAAGGCCTCGCGGACGCGGATATCCTTGAACGGGTTCTTGCCCTTGATGCTGGAATAAAGGAGCTCGTCGCGCACCTGGTCCATGCCCAGGAAGATGGTGCGGATCTCCGCACCCGTCATCACGCTGGCGTTGCCGCCGGCGTTGACGCGCTGGATATCCTGGGTAGGAACCGGCTCGATGACGTTGACTTCGCCCGAAAGCAGCGCGGCGACCCGTGTCGAGGCCGATCCGATCGGCGTGAAAACGATCTCCTTGAGATTGTGCTCCGGTTTGCCCCACCAATTCGGATTGACCTTGAACACGGTCTTCACGCCGGGCTGGTGGCTTTCAATTGTAAATGGCCCGGTGCCGTTTTCGTGCAGCGAGGCGTAGCTCGGCGTGGTCGCGGAAGCCGGCGTGGGCGCCACCGAATTGTTTTCCTCGCACCATTTCTTGTCCATGATGAACCAGCCGTCCCACTGCGAAATCAGAATGGGATTTGGCGAGTTGAGCTTCACATCGACCGTGTAATCGTCGACCTTGACGAACTTGGCGTCGGCGGGAACGTTGGTGAGGAAGTTGGAGCCTTTGGCGCGCACGCGCTCGGCGGAGAAAATCACGTCGTCGGCGGTGAAGGGGTCGCCGTTGTGAAATTTTACATTCTTGCGAAGATGAAAGCGCCACCGGGTCGGCTCCAGGATTTCCCAGCTTTCCGCGAGCGCGGGAGCGATCTTCAGTTCCTTGTCGCGGGTAACCAGACCCTCATAGACGTGGGCATGATGGGCGATGGTCGTGGTTTCCTTGAGCGTGTATGGATCAAGCGATTTGAGTTCGCCCTGGTTGGCGTAGCGCAGGGTCTGGCTTGACGCCGGCGTCATGGCAAAGGCGGCCAACAAGACCATGGTGGCTGCAGAAAGGAACTGACGTACCGGCATTTGTTGGCGCTCTCCATGGTGCTGTCGGGTCGGCGAAATCGACAATCTGCCAGAGTTTAGCCGCCACGCAAGCGCGATTTCCCGAAGCAGGTGCACCGTTTGCGAGTTACGGCCGTCATAACTAATTAGTGGCTTGGCGGAACGCCGCCGCAGCGGGATTCAACGGGGAGTAGGATGGCAGAACTGAAGACCGATGTCCTCGTACTGGGCGCTGGAATGGTTGGCGTCAGCGCCGCCTTGCACCTGCAAAAGCGCGGGCGAGAGGTCATCCTGGTCGACAGGAACGAGTTCGCCGGCGAAGAAACCAGTTTCGGGAATGCCGGCCTGATCGAATGCGCTTCCGTTTTCCCCTACATGTTTCCCCGCGATCTTTCCCAGATCGTGCAATACGCGTTGAACCGCTCGCCGCAAGCTCATTATCGCCTTTCCGATCTGCCTCATTTCCTCCCCTGGCTGGTGCGCTATTTCCTCGCATCCTCGCCGGATCGTGCATTGCATAGCGCGATCGCCGAGTTGCCGCTGATCCAGCGCAGTCTTGCCGAGCACGAGGCGTTGATCGCGGAGGCCGGCGTTCCGGAGCTGCTGCGGCGAACCGGCTGGCTCAAACTGTTTCGCTCCGAGACAAGCCTTGCCAACGCCGCCAAGGATATGGAGCGCGCCCGGCAATATGGAGTGCCCGGTGAAGTTCTCGATAGCGCGGCGATCGCAGCGCGCGAGCCCAATCTGAGCGGTGAGTTCGCCGGCGCGATATATCTGCCGACGCCCGGTTTCATTCCCGATCCCGGTGCGCTGGCGAAGGCCTACGCGGCGCTCTTTGCCCGAAAGGGCGGACGCTTCGTGGTGTCGGATGCGCGAACGCTCGAACAGTCCACTGGCGGATGGCGCGTGAAGGGTGTGGCCGCGCGCGAAGTCGTGGTTGCACTCGGGCCCTGGTCCGACCTGGTGTTTCGCCCGCTCGGGTATTCGATTCCGCTTGGCATCAAGCGCGGCTACCACCTGCACCTGGCCACGCGCGGCAACGCCATGCCCGCTCAGCCCATCCTCGATTTCGATCTCGGTTATGTGCTGGCGCCGATGAATCGTGGCATTCGGCTCACCACCGGTGTCGAGTTCGCCCGCCGGGACGCGCCGCCCAACCCGATCCAGATCGAACAAGCGCTGCCGAGGGCGCATGCCCTGTTTCCGCTCGGACAGCCGATCGATGCGAAACCATGGATGGGCGCGCGGCCCTGCCTGCCCGATATGCTGCCGGTGATCGGGCAGGCACCGCGGCATGCCGGGCTATGGTTCGATTTCGGACACCAGCACCATGGGCTGACGCTGGGACCTGCGACCGGTCGGCTGCTCGCCGAAATGATGACCGGCGAGACGACTTTCGCCGATCCAGGGCCGTTTGCAGCCGAGCGCTTTGGTTGACCATATGCGCCGGATTCAAGGCGTCAGGCCCGATTCTGACACCCGGGCCGCTTGCGTCCCGTGGCATCTCGCGGCGATACTGCCCAACGCTTTCAAAGCATGCAGGAGCTGACATGAAGGTTAACGTGGAAATAGACTGCACGCCGCTCGAGGCGCGGCAGTTTTTCGGACTTCCGGATGTTCAGCCGATGCAGACGGCGGTGATGGATAAAATCCAGAAACAGATGTTGGACAATATCCAGAAGGTTTCACCGGAAGCGTTGATGCAGAGCTGGTTCTCGTTCGATCCGAAGATCGCCGAGCGTTTTGCCGACATGTTCGCGGCGATGACCGGCCTTGGCGTCACTCGTTCGTCCGACAAGAAATGACGCAGGCTTCGGACGAGCCGCCTGAGACGAGCCGGCTTGGTCCGCCGCCGCTTCGTCCGCCAGGGCTTGGCCTGCTGCTCGCCGAGATTCGCGGAATCTTCGAATTCAATGCCAGCCTGGTGATGTCGCCGTTTCTGATGCTCGCGCCGAGAGGCGATGGTCACCCGGTGCTGACATTGCCTGGATTTCTCGCCACCGACCTGTCGATGGCGCCAATGCGCCGTTACCTGACGGAGCTTGGATACGAGCCGCACGCCTGGCGGATGGGCCGCAACGTCGGCGGCGTCTCTCGCTTGCGGGCGGCCTTGCGCGACCGGCTTGCGGAGATTTACGAAACCAGCGGTCGCAAGGTCAGTATCGTCGGATGGAGTCTTGGCGGCGTATACGCGCGCGACCTTGCGCTGCACGCTCCCGGCAAGGTGCGCTGCGTGGTGACGCTGGGAAGTCCGTTTGCAAACGACATCAGGGCGACCAACGCGACACGTCTTTATGAAGCGTTGACGGGCGAAGTGGTCGACGAAAATCCCTCGCTTCGCGAGGCGCTGGCGGGCGATCTGCCGGTTCCGGCCACGTCGATTTATTCGCGTTTCGACGGCGTCGTGAACTGGCAGACCTGCCTGTTGCGCCCCTCTGATACCGCCGAAAACATCGAGGTGTACCTTGCCAGTCACATTGGCCTTGGGGTCAACCCGGCAGCGTTGTGGGCGGTCGCAGACCGGCTGTCGCAAGCGGAGGGTCAATTCAGCCAATTTGACCGGTCGGGGCCGTTTGCCATTGCATATGCGCCTCCGGAACAGGCACAATCCTGATCACGTCCCGAAATCGTTGTCTGATCCAGAGGGACGGCCTGCACCGCCAAGGTGCCGCGCAAATCGAATGCGGGAGGAGCAGATGAGCGACGCCAAAAAGCTGTCCTCGATGGATGCATCGTTTCTCTATCTGGAAACGCCGGAAATGCCGATGCATGTCGGAAGCATGGCGATCTTCCGGCTGCCGGACGACTACAAGGGCGACTTTTTCGAAGACTTCAAGGCGATGATCGCCTCGAGGCTGCCGATTGCGCCGATCCTGAAGGCACGCCTGGAAAAAGCACCGCTCGACATCGACCATCCCTCCTGGGTCGAGGACGATCAGTTCGACATCGACCGTCACATCTTCCGCGGCAGCCTGCCGGCGCCCCACGACCGCGCCACGCTGGAACGCATTGTCGGCTGGATGCACGCCAAGCTTCTCAATCGCGCACGCCCGCTCTGGGAATTCTACGTCTTCGAAGGCATGAAGGACAACGAGATCGGCCTTTATTCCAAGATGCATCACGCCTGTATCGATGGCGGTGCCGGGGCCGCGCTGACCAGCATGATCTACGACGTGACGCCGATCCCCCGCACGATCGATCCTCCGACGGCGCGGCCCAAGGTCGGGCAGGAGCCGCGCGATATCGCCGCCAACCTTCTCGATTCCTACCAGCAGCTCTGGCGTCAGCCGCTCGATCCTGGTTCTGCAGCCAAGGGAATCGAACTGCCGCGTACCGGAAAGAGCGATCTCGGCTCGATCCTGTTCGACAACGCCATGTTCCAGATTGAGAACGCAGTCAAATTCGTCGGCAATGTGCCGACCATGCTCAAGAGCGTCTCGGACGTGGTCGGAAAGATCACCGATCCGACCGCGCGTGACAGCATCGCCAGCATGCTGTCGCCACCGACCATCCTGAACAAGGCGATCTCGTCGGAGCGCAGCTTTGCGGGCGTATCCATCCCGCTGAGCCGCGCCAAGGCGGTTGCCAAGCAGGCCGGCGGCAAGTTGAACGACGTGGTGCTTGCGGTGGCCAGCGGCGTGGTCCGCCGCTATCTCCTGGAGCGCGGCGCGCTGCCGGCGAAGTCGATGACCGCGGCGGTGCCGATCTCGCTGCGCGAAGAGGGCAACACCGACGCCAACAACCAGGTGTTCGGCATGATCTGCTCGATTGCCACCAACGTCGAAGACCCCAAGACCCGGCTGGAGACGATCATCGCGCAATCCACCAGGTCCAAGGAAATGTCGCATCCGCTGCGGGCGTTGATGCCGCAGATGCAGAACGTCTCGATGCTCGGGGCCCCCATCCTGGTTCAGATACTTGCGCTGCTCTACAGCCGGTCCAACCTTTCCGACGTGCTGCCGCCGGCGGCAAACATCACTGTCTCCAATGTTCCCGGACCGCGTCAGACGCTTTACGCGGCGGGCGCTGAGCTCTTGCACATCTTTCCGGTGTCGATCTCCACCCACGGCCTGGCGCTCAACATCACCGTGCAAAGCTATCGCGACCAGCTTGATTTCGGCTTCATCGCCGGCGCAAACATCATTCCGCATGTCCAGGAACTTTGCGACATGGTGCCGGAGGAGTTTGCAGCGCTGGAGGCTGCCTTTGCCCCGCCGGAAGCCGACGTCAAGGGCGCTGCGGAGTAGGAGGCTACGGCCATGATCGAGATGCCTCCGCTGCAATTTGCACAGACCAATGGAATTCGGATGGGTTTCTACGAGGCCGGCCCGAAAACCGACAAGCCGCCGCTCGTTCTCTGCCACGGCTGGCCGGAGATCGCATTTTCCTGGCGCCACCAGATCAAGGCCTTGGGCGAGGCCGGAATTCGGGTGATCGCGCCGGACCAGCGCGGCTACGGAGCGACCGACCGGCCGGAGGCCGTCGAGTCCTACGATCTGGAGCATCTGACGGCCGATCTCGCCGGTTTGCTCGATCATCTGAAGGTCGACAAGGCGATTTTCGTCGGCCACGACTGGGGTGGATTTGTCGCCTGGCAGATGGCGCTGCGGCATCCAGACCGCGTCGCCGGCGTCGTCGGGGTCAATACGGCACACCACGAGCGCGCGCCGGCGGACCCGGTCGAACTGATGCGCAAGCGCTTTGGCGAGCACATGTATATCGTGCAGTTTCAAAACCCTTCGCGCGAAGCCGACAAGATCTTCGACAGCCGGGTGGAACAGACTTTCGATGCCTTCATGCGCAAGCCGGTGCCACGCAAGGACACCGTGCCTGCCGATCCGCCGACCGCGGGTGTCGGTGCCTCACCGAGGCTCAATCTGGCATTTCCGCAGATGATTGCGGGCTACGACGCAACGCACGATCCGCGAACCCCCATCCTGTCGGCTGAGGAAAAGAAGGTCTTCGTCGATACCTTCACAAGGAGCGGCTTTACAGGCGGCATCAACTGGTACCGGAACTGGACCCGCAACTGGCAGCGCTCGGCAGGGCTCGACCACACGGTACGTGTGCCGTCGCTGATGATCATGGCCGAGAACGACGCAGTGCTGCCGCCATCGGCCGCTGACGGCATGGAGAAGGTCGTTCCCGATCTGGAGAAATATCTGGTGCGTGACAGCGGTCACTGGACCCAGCAGGAAAAGCCCCAGGAGGTCAGCGCCAAGCTGATCGAATGGCGGAGACGGCGCTTTGGCTGAGTTGTCATTGCGAGCCAACGGGTCGCGCGGACGCGCGCCGATGCCGTCATTGCGAGCGAAGCGAAGCAATCCAGAGCCTGCCCAAGGCCTGGATTGCTTCGTCGCTTTCGCTCCTCGCAACGACGAGTGGAGGTAGAGGAAATTTGGCAATGGCATCGACCAATCGACTGAGCCCGATTCCGCAGCCGCCGACCAAGCCCGTGGTCGGCAACATGCTGTCGCTGGATTCGACCGCGCCGGCGCAAAGCCTGGTGCGGCTTTCCAGGGAGTTGGGGCCGATTTTCTGGCTCGACATGATGGGCGCGCCGCTCGTCGTCGTATCCGGACACGATCTCGTCGATGAACTCAGCAACGAGAAACGCTTCGGCAAGCTGGTGCGCGGCCCGCTGCGCCGGGTGCGCGCGATCGGCGGTGACGGACTTTTCACCGCCGATACGACCGAGCCGAACTGGAGCAAGGCGCACAACATCCTGCTGCAGCCGTTCGGCAATCGTGCCATGCAGTCCTACCACCCGAGCATGGTCGATATCGCCGAGCAGCTGGTCAAGAAGTGGGAGCGGCTGAACGCGGACGAGGAGATCGATGTCGTTCACGACATGACCGCGCTAACTCTCGACACCATCGGGCTGTGCGGGTTCGACTATCGGTTCAATTCGTTCTACCGCCGCGACTATCATCCGTTCGTGGCATCGCTGGTGCGCTCGCTCGAAACCATCATGATGACCCGCGGCCTGCCGCTTGAAAATCTCTGGATGCACAAGCGGCGGCGCGACCTCGCGGGCGACGTTGAGTTCATGAACAAGATGGTTGACGAAATCGTTGCCGAGCGGCGCAGCAATGCGGCAGGTGCGGACGACAAGAAGGACATGCTGGCCGCGATGATGACCGGCGTCGACCGCGTCAGTGGCGAGCAACTCGACGACGTCAACATCCGCTACCAGATCAACACCTTCCTGATCGCGGGTCATGAAACCACGAGTGGGCTGTTGTCGTGCACGATCTATGCGCTGCTGAAATATCCCGAGGTGCTTAAAAAGGCGTACGAGGAGGTCGACCGCGTGCTCGGTCCCGATCTCGGCGCCAGGCCGACTTTTCAGCAGGTGACGCAGCTCACCTACATCACGCAGGTGTTGAAGGAAGCGCTGCGGCTGTGGCCGCCCGCGCCGGCCTACGGAATCGCCCCTCTCGAGGATGAGACCATCGGCGGCAAATACAAGCTGAAGAAGAACCAGTTCATCACCGTGCTGGTACTGGCGCTGCATCGCGATCCCTCGGTGTGGGGTCCCAATCCCGATGCATTCGACCCGGAGAATTTTTCCTGCGAGGCGGAGGCGGCGCGCCCGGTCAACGCCTGGAAGCCGTTCGGCAACGGCCAGCGCGCCTGCATCGGCCGCGGTTTTGCGATGCACGAAGCGGCACTCGCAATCGGCATGATCCTGCAGCGCTTCAGGCTGATCGACGCCCACAGGTACCAGATGCACCTGAAGGAGACGCTGACCATCAAGCCCGAAGGGTTCAAGATCAAGGTGCGGCCGCGTACCGACAAGGAACGTGGCAGCTTTGCCGGAACAACCGCAACCGCGGCGGCAGCGGGCGCGGCCGCGCCGGCGGCGCGGACCCGCCCCGGGCACAATACGCCGCTGCTCGTGCTGTACGGGTCCAACCTCGGCACTGCCGAGGAGCTTGCCACCCGCGTTGCCGACCTGGCGCAGGTCAATGGATTTGCAACCAGGCTCGCCCCGCTCGACGATTTCGTCGACAAGCTTCCCGACCAGGGCGGGGTATTGATCTTCTGCGCCTCCTACAACGGCGCGCCGCCCGATAACGCCACGCAATTCGTCAAATGGCTGGGCGACGATCTGCCGAAGGATGCCTTCTCAAAGCTGCGCTACGCGGTGTTTGGCTGCGGCAACAGCGACTGGGCCGCGACCTATCAGTCGGTCCCGCGTTTCATTGACGAGCAGTTGGCCGGACATGGCGGCCGCAGCGTCTATGCGCGCGGCGAGGGCGATGCGCGCGGCGATCTCAACGGCGAATTCGAGAGCTGGTTTGCCAGGCTCGCGCCGCTGGCGACCAGGGAACTCGGCATCGAGTTGAGTTTTGCCCGCAGCGCCGAGGATGAGCCGCTGTACCGGATCGAACCCGTGGCGCCGTCGGTCGCCAATGCGGTGGTGGCGCTCGGCGGTGCCTCGCCGATGAAAGTGCTTGCCAACAACGAACTGCAGAACAAGCTTGGCGGCAACGCCTCGGAGAGATCGACCCGGCATATCGAGGTGCAGTTGTCCGCTGCAGCCAGCTATCGCGTCGGCGATCATTTGAGCGTCGTGCCGCGCAACGATCCGGCACTCGTCGATTCCGTGGCTCGCCGTTTTGGATTTCTTCCCTCCGATCAGATCCGTCTGCGGGTCGCCGAGGGAAGACGGGCACAACTGCCCGTCGGCGAGGCGGTATCCGTCGGGCGACTGTTGACCGATTTCGTCGAATTGCAGCAGGTGGCGACCCGCAGGCAGATCGAGATCATGTCGGAACATACGCGCTGCCCGGTAACAAAGCCGAAACTTTTGGCCTATGCGGGCGACGATGCCACCTCGGGCGAGCGCTATCGCGCGGAGATTCTCGGCAAGCGCAAATCGGTGTTCGATCTCCTGGAGGAACATCCGGCCTGCGAATTGCCCTTCCACGCCTACCTCGAAATGCTGTCGCTGCTCGCGCCGCGCTACTATTCGATTTCCTCATCGCCCTCGGTCGATCCGTCGCGCTGCAGCATCACGGTCGGCGTGGTCGAGGGGCCTGCGAATTCGGGCCGGGGCATCTACAGGGGCATCTGTTCGAATTATCTCGCCGGCCGCCGCACCGGCGAAACGATCCATGCGACGGTGCGTGAGACCAAAGCCGGCTTCCGCCTGCCCGATGATGCCACCGTGCCGATCATCATGATCGGGCCGGGCACGGGACTGGCGCCCTTCCGAGGTTTCCTGCAGGAGCGCGCCGCGCGAAAGGCCAAGGGCGCGACGCTCGGACCGGCGCTGCTGTTTTTCGGCTGCCGTCATCCCGAGCAGGACTATCTCTATGCCGATGAATTGAAGGCCTATGCCGAAAATGGCATCACTGAGCTATATACGGCGTTCTCGCGCGGCGAGGGGCCGAAAACCTACGTGCAGAATCTGGTCGCGGCCGAGCAGGATCGCGTCTGGAGGCTGATCGAGGACGGGGCGATCATCTTCGTCTGCGGCGACGGCGGCAAAATGGAGCCGGACGTCAAAGCGGCGCTGGTTGCGATCTACCGCGAGCGCAAGCGTGCCGATGCCGAAGCCGGGCAGCGCTGGATCGAGGGTCTCGGCGGCCAGAACCGTTACGTGCTGGACGTCTGGGCGGGTGGGTAAATCAATTTCCCACGTCGTCCCTGCGTTCCGCAGGGACGACAACAAGTTGGTTTACGTTAACGTTTCGGCCGTCGCTCGAAACTCGGGATGCCCTCGGGAACCATGTGAAACGGCTGTTTGTCGACGGTGTAGATCGCCATCTGCGGGGTGCCGTAAAGCGCGGGATCGTCCAATGTGCCGATCTTGATGTTGACTGCGGGCAGGCCGGGGCGCCGCGTGATCAGATGGGTGCCGCATTCGCCGCAGAACTCGCGCGTGACCGCCTTTTCAATGTCGCTACGGCTATACTTTTTGGGCGTACCCTCGGTGTAACTGAAGCCGCCGAGGGGCATCAGCATGAACATGTTGGGAGAGCCGCCCGAAATATATTGGCATTCGCGGCAATGGCATTGCGCCTTCAGCATCGGTTCGCCGTCGGCGACATAGCGCACATTGCCGCAATAACACCCGCCTTCCAGTTTCATGACGCTCTCCCGTCTTCATTGACGCGTTGCTTTTGCGGACGCCGCATGCGCGTGCTTGTCGATGGCGTCGATGATCTGCGGCCAGAACCGCATCGGCAGCGCGTGGCCCATGCCTTCGATCATCAGGAGCCTTGCGCCGGGAATCGAGGCAGCGGTGTCCTTGCCGCCCTCGGGACGTACCAGCGGATCGACGGTGCCGTGGATCACGAGGGTCGGCGCCTTGACGCTGGACAGCCGCTCCTTGCGGCTGCCCGAGGCAAGCACGGCGCGAAGCTGCCGCCCGACGCCGGCCGGGTTGAGGCCGCGTTCGAACGTCCGTTCGCCGCGCGCGCGGTCGAGCGCCTCCTCCTCGGGAAAGCTGCCACCGCGCAGTACCTTCCAGGTTTTGGCATAGCGCTCGAGATATTCCTCGCGCGAGGCGGGTGGCGGTGCCATCAGGATGGCGGTCGCCTCCCGCGTCGCCTGCGGAAGCTTTGGGATTGCCGGTGGTCGACATGATCGAAGTGAGCGAGCGCACCCGCTGCGGAAACGAGATCGCGGTTTCCTGCGCGATCATGCCGCCCATCGACGCGCCGACGAGATGCGCCGACTGGATACCGAGCACATCCATCAGGCCGACCGTATCCTGCGCCATGTCGCGCAATTTGTAGGGCGCCTGAACCGGGACTTTCAGAAACCGCAGCTTGAGCAATTCCACTGCGGTGAGGCGCTTGCCGCCCGAGAGGCTGCTGGACTTGCCGATATCGCGATTGTCGAAGCGGATGACGCGAAACCCGCGCGCGGCGAGTTTTCGGCAAAAATCATCGTCCCAGTGAATCATCTGGGCGCCGAGCCCCATGATCAAAACCATCGGCTCGGCGGCGGGATCGCCGAAAATTTCGTAGCAAAGGTCGACGCCGTTGGTGCGGGCAATCTGCGGCGATTGATGGGCGGAAGGGTTCACGTTGGGGTTTCCTCATGAGCAGTTAGAGGGACATTCCTATGACATCTTTCATGCTTTCGCAGAAGGTGTCGCGGTTCCATTTGCCCTGGGTTGACCGGTTCGGCCCGACCGTGTGGTATGATCAAATTGATTGAGCCGGCGGCGAGGTGAGCGAGCGGAGCCGGTTCCCTGACGCGAGAACCTGATGTCTCGCGATGAAGCGGAGGACGCCGATGGCAGAGAAAACCAACGATCCGGTCGCGCTCTGGCAAAACATGATCGGCGAGATGGAGAAGGGCTTCAACGCCTTCGCCAATCAGGCGATGGCCTCGCCGGAATTCAGCAAAATGATCAATCAGGTGGGCGGGAGCGCGGCGGGCGCGCAAAAGCAGCTCAGCGACCTCATGGAAAGATATCTCGTCTCCATGAGCCTTCCGAGCCGGGCTCAGATGGTCAGCATGGCAGAGCGATTGCAGTCGATCGAGGCCCAGCTCAACGAGATAAAAGCAATGCTGCACCAGGTGCAAGGCAATACCGCCTCGCTCCAGCCCGGTTCGCTGGCAACGCCGCGTCCGCCACGAACCAGGCGTCCGCCGCCGGCGACAGGTGGAGAGCAAAAGGGCTGAGCCGCGAGGCGCCTGATATTGGCGAGGATGCAGGCACGGATAATGGCCAACGGGTTCCGATAACGGTATCATAGTCACGAAATTTCGTCTGTCCGGCCGCTTCTCCGGGCAAATTGCCCATTAATCCCGCTCATCACAGACTAGTGATATCGCGTTGCAACATCCATATTGCAACGCACCATCTGCCATGCCATATAAGCCGTGCCCCGGGCCAACCGGACGGGGTGAGCCCATAGCTCAAACCTGAGGATGGAGAGACCCCCATGACCACCGAAACCAATCCAATGCTGAACAGCGTCAAAGAAGCCTTCGCGCCCGTCACCGACGCGTTCAAGAATTTCCAGAACCTGGAAGTGCCAGAGGCGGCGCGCGAGTTCGTGAAGAAGCAGGCCGAGACCGCCAAGGAGCGGGCTGCCGACTTTTACGCGGGTTCGGAGAAGGCAACCGATGCCATTGAGTCCGCCGTTGCGGGTTCGGTGAGCGAGGTCGCCAAGATCAGCCGCAACATTCAGCAGGCGATGTATCAGGATGCCGAGGCCTTCTTCGCGGGCATCGACAAGCTGGCATCGGCCAAGTCGCTCAACGAAGCGGTGCAGATCCAGTCCGACCTTTTGCGCTCGCGCGGTGAAGTGCTCGTGTCGCGGGCCAAGGCCTCCGGCGAGTATTTCAGCAAGCTCGTCAGCGAAGGCGCGAAGACCGCCCAGGACAATTTCGCAAAGGTCTACAATAAGACCGCCTGATTGCTTCAGTAGCAGTAGCGTTTCGTTCAAAGGCCCGCTTTGGCGGGCCTTCTTTTTCTGGCGTCATTGCGAGGGGCCAACGGGTCCGGCCTTCGGCCGGCCCGATGACAGGCTCCGCGACGAAGCAATCCAGCGGAGCGTGCAGACGGCCTGGATTGGGCTTCGCTTCGCTCGCAATGATGGAAGATGATATCGTCCAGCGATGGAAGCGCCCGCTAAATTCTCGTTCGACGCGCCCGCCGACGCCGCGCGCGCGGCCGAACTGCGACGGGTCAAGGCGCTGGCAACGCTGGTGCTTGCCGGCACGCTGGCATTGTTTGTGACGGCGAAGTTATTGCTGCCGCTGCATCCCGTCTTCGGTTTCGTCGCTGCCTTTGCCGAAGCCGCCACCATCGGCGGTCTGGCCGACTGGTACGCCGTCGTCGCCCTGTTCAAGCGGCCGCTGGGATTGCCGATCCCGCACACCGCAATCATCCAGGGTAATCAGCATCGCATCGCCGACAAGCTCGGTGAATTCATCGAGGTGCATTTCCTCGAACCCGGGCCCGTCGAAGCCAAGCTGCGCCAAATCGACTTCGGTTCCTTCATTGCCGACTGGTTGCGTGACCGCAAGCGCAGCACCGATCTCGCCCGCTTCACGCTCAGGCTGTTGCCGGAGGCCGTGAGCGCGACGGAAACCTCCGGCCTGATGACCTTCATCAGCCGCCGCATCACGACGCAGTTGCAGGCCATAGACCTTGCACCGCTCGCCGCCGGAACCCTACGCGCCTTCGTCGCCGAAGGCCGCCACCAGGGCCTGCTCGACGACTTCCTGCGTGCCGTGCACGAGACGCTGACGCAGGCTGAAACCATGGCCATGATCCGCGAAAAAATCCGCGCCGAACTGCCGACGCTGCTGAGGCTTTATCGCGCCGACAAGTTCCTGGTGAACAAGATCATTGCTTCTGCAACCGCGTTCTTCGAGGATGTCCGCAGCGATCCGAAACATCCGTTCCGCGGTGAATTCGACCGCATGGTGCTGTCCTTCGTCGACCGGCTTGGCAGCGACAAGACCTATTCCGATCGCATCGACGGATTGAAGCGCGATTTCCTGGCGCGGCCCGAACTTGGCGAGCTTGCGCGAACCATGTGGTCGAATGCCCGCTCCTTCATCGAGCGCAGTGCGAGCGGCGAGAGCCAGGTGCTGCAGCAGCACCTGGCAGGAATGTTCGTGAAAGCGGGCGAGGCGCTTGCCGGCGATGCCGAATTGCGCGCCGAGATCAACGAGGGCTTCGTCACGGTATTGCGAAGCTTCATCGCCGATCAGAAGAGCGGCGTCTCGAGCTTCATCTCCGATCAGGTCAAGTCCTGGGACATGGGACAGTTGATTTCGCTGATTGAAATCAACATTGGCCGCGATCTCCAATACATCCGTTTCAACGGATCGTTGATCGGCGGATTGGCCGGTCTTGCGCTCTATACCTGCGAATTCATGCTCCGCATGTTGTGACTTTTTGATCACTGCACTCCCCCAACGTCTCGGGGCCTATTGTCCGATCAAGCGGCTGCCGCTTGAATGTTGGAATCAGCGCAATAGCTTTGTTGCAGTGATTTTGGAGAGATTGCTGCACTGCGGAACGATTGTGTGAGAGCCGCGTTTTCCTGAACTCTTATTGGCCGCCCGTCTTGACCATCCGTCCAGGGCCGGCCTCGAAAGGATATACGATGTCCGCCTCTGCCCAGACGCTGCGCCCGCCTTCGAGAACGCTGATGCTTCTGGAGGGGCGGGCGATCCACGAGTTTGGCGCGTTCCTTGGCGCGTTGCCCTTGCTGAGCCTGGCGCCGACAGGCGACGGACATCCGGTACTTGTTCTGCCTGGTCTTGTTGCATCGGACGTCTCGACGCGTCCGCTGCGCAGTTTCCTCAAGGGCAAAGGGTATGCCGTGAGCGGCTGGCAGCAAGGTCGCAATCTGGGCCTGCGCAATGGCGTGCAGCAGGGGATGGTCGATCTCGTGCGCCAGCTCAACGACAGGCACGGACGCAGGATCAGCATGGTTGGATGGAGCCTCGGCGGGCTTTATGCACGGCAGCTCGCAAAGATGATGCCCGATCGCGTACGCTCCGTGATCACGCTTGGCAGTCCCTTCGCAAGCCATCCGAAAGCGACCAACGCCTGGCGCGTCTATGAGATGGCGAGCGGTCGCCGGGCCGACGAGGAGGATACGCGGTTCGGTGGACCGCTTTGGGCAACGCCGCCGGTACCGACCACCGCAATCTTCAGCCGTACCGACGGCATCTGCGCGTGGCAGGGCTGCATGGAGAGGAAATCCGCGATGTCGGAGAGCATCGAGGTCGAAAGCAGCCATTGCGGCATGGGTCATCATCCGGCGGTCGTCTATGCAGTGGCCGATCGTCTGGCGCAGGTGGAAGGCCAATGGAAGCCGTTCGACCGCAGCGGCTGGCGCAGCCTCGTCTATCCCGATCCCGCAAGGTGATTGTGGCTTCATCCTTCGAGACACATCGCTTCGCGATGTTCCTCAGGATGAGGTCCTTTAACCCCTCGTGATGAGGAGCGCGGCGATGCCGCGCGTCTCGAACCATGAGGCCCAACAGACCAACCTTGTCGTAAATCCAAAAAACGCGCTATGCGTGGCGGATGCCGCAGCCGCTTGCCCGCATCATCGACCAGCTCAAGCGCGAACCGTCGCGTACCGGCTCCATCGTCATAACCGTATTCGGCGATGCGATTGTGCCGCGCGGCGGATCGGTCTGGCTCGGAACGCTGCTGGAATTCTTCAAGTCGCTCGATATCAACAATGGCGTGGTACGCACCGCGATGTCGCGTCTGGCGGGTGATGGTTGGCTCGAGCGTGAAAGGGTCGGCCGCAACAGCTTTTACCGTTTGACGAAGAGAGGCCGGCAGACCTTCGTTGCCGCCACCAGGCACATCTACGATCCGCAGGGTTCCGACTGGACCGGGCGCTTCGAGCTGCTGCTGATCGGTAGAGCGGAGGACCGGGACGCCTGCCGCGACGCGCTCAAGAATGCCGGATTCGGCAGCCCGCTACCGGGCGTGTGGGTTGCGCCCTCGGGCGCTCCGATCCCCGAGGAGGCCGCGGGCGCGATACGGCTCGAAGTTTCCGCCGAGGACGACAGCGGCCGCCGTCTGCTCAGCGAAAGTTGGCCACTCGAGCGTACGGCGGAAGCCTATTTGAAATTCACCAAGACTTTCGAACCGCTGTGCGATTGGATCAGCGGCGGCGCGCGGCCCTCGGACACCGACGCCTTCACCGCGCGGATTCTTTTGATCCACTACTATCGCCGGGTGGTGCTGCGCGATCCATTGCTGCCGGCGGTTCTGTTGCCGTCGGATTGGCCGGGAACGGCGGCGCGGCGGCTTTGCGGAGCCATCTATCGCAGCCTGCTGCCGGCATCCGAACGTTGGCTCGATGGCAGCGGCTTGAACGAAAATGGTGCATTGCCCGCCGCGGGCGCGGAATTGTCGCGGCGTTTCGCCGATTGATATGTTACAAAATTCTATTGCGAGTTGTAGTTTTTGTCATATATTAAGACAGCCATCCGGGAGGCCGGCGCATGTATACCCAGGCGCTCAATACGTCCGAAACCGAAGACCGCAACCTCGAGGACGCCGCTCGCGCCGCGCAGTTTCAGGCGCGCATTGATGCGGAGGATCGCATCGAGCCGAACGACTGGATGCCGGCGGCCTATCGAAAAACCCTGACGCGGCAGATTTCACAGCACGCGCATTCCGAGATCGTCGGCATGCTGCCGGAGGGCAACTGGATCACCCGCGCACCGACGCTGCGCCGCAAGGCGGCGCTGCTGGCAAAAGTGCAGGACGAATGCGGTCACGGACTTTATCTTTATGCCGCGGCCGAAACGCTGGGCTCCTCTCGCGAGGAACTGGTGGATCAGATGCTCGCCGGCAAAGCGAAGTATTCCTCGATCTTCAATTACCCGACGCTGACCTGGGCGGATATCGGCGTGATCGGCTGGCTGGTCGATGGCGCGGCAATCATGAACCAGATTCCGTTGTGCCGTTGTTCGTATGGGCCGTATGCTCGCGCGATGATCCGCGTGTGCAAGGAAGAGTCCTTCCACCAGCGGCAGGGCTACGAGATCATGCTGACGCTTAGCCGCGGCTCGCAGGAGCAGAAGGCAATGGCACAGGACGCGCTGAACCGCTGGTGGTGGCCGGTATTGATGATGTTCGGACCGCCCGACCAGGCGAGCCAGCACAGCGACACTTCCACGAAATGGAAGATCAAGCGCTTCTCCAATGACGAACTGCGCCAGAAGTTCGTCGATGCCACGGTGCCGCAGGCGCATTATCTCGGCCTTGCGATTCCGGATCGCAACATGACGCTGAACCAGGCGAGCGGACATTGGGAATACAGCGCCATCGATTGGAGCGAGTTCAAGCAGGTTTTATCCGGCAACGGCCCCTGCAACCGCGACCGGATGGCGGCGCGGCGCAAGGCGCATGAGGAAGGCGCCTGGGTGCGCGAGGCTGCCGCGGCCTACGCCGAAAAGCGCCGGCAGCGGTCCAGCGCACGAGCGGCATAGGGAGGTGAGCATGGCCACGCCGAACACGCCGTTGTGGGAAGTCTTCATTCGCAGCCGCAATGGATTGGCGCACAAGCATGTCGGCTCGCTGCACGCGTCGGATGCCACGCTGGCGCTGCAGGCGGCGCGCGACGTCTACACCCGCCGCGGCGAGGGTTTGTCGATCTGGGTGGTGCCGTCGAGCGCGATCACCGCGTCGGATCCAGCCGACAAGGGCATGATGTTCGAGCCGGCGGAATCCAAGATCTACCGCCACCCGACGTTCTACGAAGTGCCCGAAGAAGTCGGACATATGTGAATTTTTTCTCCTCATGGCGAGGAGACGCGAAGCGGCGTCTCGAACCATGAGGCCTCGATGGCGCCTCGCAGCCCATCCTTCGAGACGCCTGCTGCGCAGGCTCCTCAGGCTGAGGTCGGAGGTGGTCGATACGGTGGAAAGCAATGGTTGCTCTCAATATCAACGTCACCGAAACCCCGCTGGTGCTGTACACGCTGCGCCGCGCCGACGACGCGCTCGTTCTCGGACACCGGCTGTCGGAATGGTGCGGTCACGCGCCGATGCTCGAAGAGGACATGGCATTGGCAAATATGGGGCTGGATCTGCTCGGCCAGGCTCGTGAACTTTATTCCTATGCCGCCAGGGTCGAAGACAGGGGCAACGACGAGGACAAGTTCGCCTACCTTCGCGACGTCAGGCAGTATCGCAATCTCCTGCTTGTCGAACAGCCCAATGGCGACTTCGCCCGCACCATGGTCCGGCAATTTTTCTACGCCGCATTCGCGGACGATTACTGGCGCGCGATGATGAAATCGAACGACGAAACGCTCGCGGCAATCGCGGCGAAGTCGGAGAAGGAAAGCGCCTACCATCTGCGGCATTGCTCGGAGTGGGTTGTTCGTCTCGGCGACGGCACCGAGGAAAGCCACGCACGCGCGCAGGCCGCGATCGACGATCTCTGGGCCTTTACCGGCGAAATGTTCGAGGCTGACGAGAGCGAGCAGGCACTTGTGGATGCCGGTGTTGCCGCCGATCCGCAGGCCTTGCGGCCGCATTGGCTGAAAGCCGTTTCCGACATCGTGAGCGAAGCGACGCTCTCGCTGCCGGGAAGCGACTGGATGCAGCGCGGCGGCCGGAGCGGGCGGCACAGCGAACATCTCGGGCATCTGCTCAGCGAATTGCAATCGATGCAGCGGACGTTTCCGGGGGTTGCATGGTGATCGCCGTGCCGGACGATATCGAGTTGCGGCGACGCGCCTTCGAGGTCGCGGCGAGTGTGGTCGATCCCGAGATTCCGGTCCTGACCATTGCCGATCTTGGCGTGCTGCGCGACGTCACGATCAAGGATGGGCACGTCGAAGTGACGATCACTCCGACCTATTCGGGTTGCCCGGCGATGAACATGATCTCGCTCGAAATCGAACTTGCGCTCGAGCGCGAGGGCTTTAGCGGTTCGAGGATTCGCACGGTTCTTGCGCCCGCCTGGACCACGGACTGGATGAGCGAGGACGGCCGCCGCAAGCTTCGCGAGTATGGCATCGCGCCGCCACTGCCGGGCAGCACCCGGCGCGGACTATTCGGCACGGAGCAGGTGGCGTGTCCGCAATGCGGATCCAGCGATACTGAACTGCTGTCGGAATTCGGCTCGACCTCGTGCAAGGCGCTGTGGCGCTGCAAGGCCTGCCGCGAACCCTTTGATTACTTCAAATGTCACTAACCCATCTATCGTCATTGCGAGCCAACGGGTCGCGCGAATGCGCGCCCGATGACAGGCTCCGCGAAGCAATTCATCTCACCGCAGGAATAAAGACTGGATTGCTTCGTCGCTTTGCTCCTCGCAATGACGAGGAGGGTGAGAGCCCGGAACTTTGATGTCCCACACACCTCGTTTCCACCGCCTTGCCGTAAGCGACCTGCGCCGTGAAACTCCCGACGCGGTATCGCTGACCTTTGCGATCCCGAAGGAGCTCGAGCAGGATTACCGCTTTTCGCCCGGTCAATACCTGACGTTGCGAACGACGATGGACGGCGAGGAGGTGCGGCGCTCCTATTCGATCTGTTCCGGTCCCGACGACGGCGAATTGCGCATCGCCGTGAAGAAGGTCGATGGCGGCGCGTTCTCGAACTGGGCGGCCGATGAGCTGAGTTGCGGTGACGTGCTCGATGTGATGACGCCGACCGGCCGCTTCGGCGTTGCGTCCGCGCCGACCGAAGCGCGCATCCATGTCGGCTTTGCCGCGGGTTCCGGCATCACGCCGATCCTTTCCATCGTAAAGGGTGTGCTGGCGCGGGAGCCGAACAGCCGCTTCTTTCTGTTCTACGGCAATCGCTCGACCGGCGGCATGCTGTTTCGCGAGACCCTAGAGGAACTCAAGGATCGCTTCATCGAGCGGCTTTCGGTTTTTCACGTCATCTCTGGTGAAGAGCAGGACATCCCCATCCTCCATGGCCGGCTTGACGGCGAGAAGGTGAGGGTGCTGCTGCGCTCGCTGGTAGGCACTGAGAGCATCGACCATCTGTTCATTTGCGGCCCCTCCGGCATGAGCGAGGAAATCGAGGCGACATGCCGCGATATTGGAATTCCCGCGGGTCGCATCCATGTCGAGCGCTTCGTCTCCGAGTTCGGCGGCAAGCCGCGGCCGAAAATGGCGGTGCCGGCAGGCGCGCCGCCGAAGGCAGTGGCGGCATTGATCATCGATGGCAAGCGCCGCGAGGTGCCGGTCGCGGAAGGCGAAGCCATTCTGGATGCGGCATTGCGCGCCGGCGTCGATCTGCCGTTTGCCTGCAAGGGCGGCATGTGCTCGACCTGTCGTGCCAGGCTCGTCGAAGGAACGGCCCAGATGGAAGTGAACTATTCGCTGGAGCCGTGGGAATTGGAGAAGGGATTCGTTCTCACCTGCCAGGCGCGGCCGACCAGCGACAGGGTCGTGGTCGACTACGATCACGTGTAGGCGGGGGATTGAAGTCTCACCCCTTCGGCCGCCTGTCGATAACGCGTTTGGCCTTGCCGAGCGAGCGTTCGAGCGTTTCCGGCGCCACTGCCTTGACGCGCGCGGATATTCCGATCGTGTTCTTGATATGATGGGTAAGGCGCTCGACCTGCTCCGGCAGCCCGCTGCCGTCCCAGCTTTCGGGCCGCGCTTCGGCCAGCACGCTCATCTCGTCCATCCGTCCCTCGCGCGTCAGCTCAATGACGAAATGTCCGCCGCACCAGTCGGTCGCAAGCAGCGCCTCCTCGATCTGGGTCGGGAACACATTGACGCCGCGCAGGATGATCATGTCGTCGGAACGGCCGGTGACCTTTTCCATGCGCCGCATCCCGCGCCGTGCCGTGCCCGGCAACAAGCGCGTAAGGTCGCGCGTTCGATAGCGGATGATCGGGAAGGCTTCCTTGGTGAGCGAGGTGAACACCAACTCGCCCCTTTCGCCGTCCGGCAATACGGCGCCGGTTTCGGGATCGATCACCTCGGGATAAAAATGATCCTCCCATATATGCAGGCCATCCTTGGTCTCGATGCATTCCTGCGCCACACCGGGACCGATCACCTCCGAGAGGCCGTAGATGTCGGTGGCGTCCATGTCGAAAGAAGTCTCGATTTCGCCGCGCATCGCATTGGTCCAGGGCTCGGCGCCGAAGATGCCGATCTTCAACGACGATTGACGCGGGTCGAGGCGCTGGCGTTTGAATTCATCCAGGATCGCCAGCATGTAGCTCGGGGTCACTGTGATGATGTCGGGCTTGAAATCATCGATCAACTGCACCTGCCGCTCGGTCATGCCGCCGGAGATCGGCACCACGGTACAGCCGAGTTTCTCCGCGCCATAGTGCACGCCAAGGCCGCCGGTGAAGAGGCCATAGCCGTAGGCGTTGTGGATGATCATGCCACTGCGGCCGCCGGCGGCGCGCAGCGAGCGCGCCATCACATCCGCCCACGTCTCGATATCGGCCCTGGTATATCCGACCACGATCGGTTTGCCGGTGGTGCCGGACGAGGCATGCACGCGGACCAGTTTTTCGCGCGGAACCGCGAACATGTTGAACGGGTAGTTGTCGCGAAGATCGAATTTCGTCGTGAACGGAAATTTGGCGAGATCGGAAAGCTCCTTGAAGTCGGATGGATGCACGCCGGCGCGGTCGAAAGCCTTCTTGTAATGCGCGACGTTGCCATAGGCGTGCGCCAGCGACCAAACAAGGCGTTGGGTCTGCAGCGCGCTGATCTCGTCGCGCGAAGCGCGTTCGATTTCATCCATCTCGGCGCGATAGTTCTGCTTGCCGGATTGTCGATTGGTCGAAGCCATCGCGTGATTCCCCGAAAAAGATTCCCGATCATTTCATTCCGTCGGCAGGGTCGGCCGGCATGACCCAGACACCGCCGACGGTGCGGGAATGACCGCGCAATTCGGCGATCGCGGTATCATCGACCGCAACACTGACGTCGTAAATGCCGGATCGGCCGGTTTTCGAGATTTCCCTTGCCCTTGCCAAAAGCCGGTCGCCAAGCCTTGCCGGCCGGACGAATGAGATGTCGCACTGCGCTGCCACGGTGCGCTCGTTGCGGGAATTGCAGGCAAAGGCGAAGGCCGAAATCGGCGAGCAGGAAAATGAAGCCGCCGTGGGCGATGCCGTGCCCGTTGACCATATGCGGCTGGATCGTCATTGCCAGCACCGCTTCGCCGGCTTTCACCTCCAGAATCTCCATGCCGAGGCCCTGGCTGGCTTCGTCCTCCTTCCACATGGCATCCGCGCAGGCGCGAGCCAAATCGTCGGACGAAAGCGTGGCCTTCACGTTCACGTCTGTCTCCCGCCTCCGGCTTGTTGGAACAAGCCTCTTGTACTGCAGCGTCAGTCGGTTAGTCATGGGACGGGGCGGCCGCGCTGTCAACGAGTCCGGCAGAGCGAGCAGCGCATGCGAGGCCAAAGGAAACCCGGAACTTCAAATGCCAGCCAGGATGAAAAACGATGCCGGATCAGCTTTCGTCGAGGCGCGCTGTGTGCGGTTGCCGGCCAAGGCGGAGACGGCCGCCTCGCTGGCTCCTGTGATCGAACGGCGGCCGCTGGCTCGCAGCGATAACCAGGTGCTGATCGAGGTCAAGGCGGCGGCGGTCAATCCTTCCGACGTCAAGGCCGCAACCGGCCTGATGGCCTACGCGGTGTTTCCGCGAACGCCGGGCCGCGACTATGCCGGGATCGTCGTCGATGGCCCAAAGGGCACGATCGGCCGCGAGGTGTTCGGTTCCTCCGGCGACCTCGGGATCCGGCGCGACGGCACGCATGCCACACACCTCGCCGTCGAGGCCGACGCGGTGGTGGAGAAACCAAAAGGAATTTCCTGGGAGGAGGCCGCAGGCATCGGCGTGCCCTTTGTCACGGCAATCGAGGGCCTTCGCCGTGCGGGAATGCCGAAGGGCGGCGAGACGGTGCTGGTGTTTGGGGTCAACGGCAAGGTCGGGCAGGCCGCGGTGCAGATCGCGAGCTGGCATGGCGCGCGCGTGGTCGGCGTCGTGCGCAGGAGCGAGGCTTACGAAGGCCACGCAAATTCTCCCGTCGAGGTGATCGACGCATCGGCAACCGACGTGGCAACGCGTGTCCGCGAACTCACGGGCGGAAGGGGTGCCGATATCGTATTCAACACAGTCGGCGATCCCTATTTTCAGGCGGCGCACAAGTCGCTCGCCATCCGCGGACGCGAGATCCTGATCGCGGCGATCAACCCGGTCGTGCAATTCAATATCCTCGAATTCTATCGCGGCCAGCACACCTATGTCGGCATCGATACGCTGGGCTTGTCGTCGAGCATGACCGGAGCCGTGCTCAGGGAACTCGGTCCCGGCTTTGCCAGCGGGCATCTCAAGCCGTTTCCGATTCTGCCGAATGCGATCTATCCGCTGGACGAGGCGAAGTCGGCATTTCTGGCGGTGGCCGGTTCCGCGCGCGATCGCATCATCCTGCGGCCGGCTTGAGGGAAGGGCATGTTGTCCGCGGCCAGCATCGTCGTCTGCGCGGGCCTCGCGATTGGGCTTGCCTATGGCGCCGTTGGCCTTGCGAGCGGATTTTGCCTGATGAGCGGCCTTCGAGGCTGGTGGGCGGACGGCGACAGCCGGTTGATCCGGACATTTGCGCTGGCGCTTGCGGTGGCGGTCGCGGCGACACAGTTGCTTGCCGGCTACGGTCTGTTCGATCTCGGCAAGTCGGTCTACCTTCTGCCGTCATTCTCCGTGCCACTGATGTTTGCGGGCGGCATCCTGTTCGGTTACGGCATGGTGCTTGCCAACGGCTGCGGTTCGCGCGCACTGGTCTTGCTTGGCCGCGGCAACCTTCGCTCGTTTGTGGTGGTGATCGTGCTCGGCATCGCCGCGCAGATGACGCTGAGAGGATTGATCGCGCCCGCACGGGTCGCTTTGTTGCAGGCCTCGCTGAGCAAGCCCGCACTGCTTTCGCTGCCTGCCTTGCTGGCAGGCGTTGCCGGCAGCGAAAGTTTTGCCCGCCCGCTCGTCGCGTCGGCGATGGCGGCGGCCCTGATCAGCTTCGCATTCGCGCATGCGCCGTTCCGCCGTTCAGGGGGGCAGATCGCCGCCGGCATCGCTGTCGGCCTGTTGGTCACCGCAGGGTGGTATGCCACCGGCTATCTTGGCGCCGACGACTTCAATCCCACGGCCGTGACCTCGCTCACCTTCATCGCGCCGATCGCCGATACCGTGCAATACGTCATGCTTTCCACGGGGCTGACGCTGAATTTCGGCATCGCCATGGTCGCCGGTGTTTTTGCCGGGAGCCTGCTGACGGCTATCGCCACGCGCCGCTTTCATCTGGAAGGTTACACATCGCCCCGCCACATGCTGCGTTCGATCGCGGGTGCGGCGCTGATGGGGTCGGGTGGAGCGATGGCGCTCGGCTGCTCGGTTGGCCAGGGATTGACCGGGCTTTCGACACTCGCGCTTTCTTCGTTCGTCGCTGCAGGCGGGATCCTGCTCGGCTCGGCGGCCGGGCTGCGCGGGCCATTGCGGGCGCCGCCGCTGGAAGTGCAAGACGGAAAGCGCAAGACGGAAAGCAAGACGGCAAAGTAGGCCGAAACAACGTCTCAGGCCGAAATGCGTGATGTGGCCAGACGCATCACGTCGAGGTAGCCGGGCCGCACTTCCATCCGCTTGACAAGACCCTTCTCGATCAGCAGCCGATGCGCTTCGGGCAGGCGATAGCAGGGCAGGTACATGAAGAGGTGGTGCTCGGCATGATAATTCACCCAATACGGCGCGATCAGAAGCCGCTCGATCGGATTGGCGAGCGTGGTGCGGGCGTGGGTGAACGGGTCCTCGCCGGTAGAGGTGCAGGCGTGTTCGGCGATGTTGCGGATGCGGGTCACCAGCGGCAGCCAGGTCGCCATCGCAAACATCCATACGCCCCAAAACCAGACGCCTGCGCCCAACAGCCAAAACAGGCCGAATATGACAGCATTCACCGCCAGGAATCGCGCCATCTTGTCGGCGCCGCTCGAGACAAAACTCTCATGCGTCGCCTCTTCATCGGCGTTTCGGCGTTTGAACAGCGACAGGAACAGGGGCAACCGCTGCTTGACAAAGGTCTGGCCGGTGAGGTCACGGATCACCTTGCGGCCGAAGCTTTCCCTTGTGATCGGAAAGGGAGCCGATAGCGAAAGATCGGGATCTTCGGGTTGCTGGGTGAATTTGTGGTGCTGCAGGTGGTAGGAGCGATAGCTTGCGAGGTCGGCGCCGACGGGGACCGCGCACAGCCACTGCCCGATCCATTCGTTGATCGCCCGGTTGGAATGCAGCCCGCCATGGGCGGCCTCATGCATCAGGATCGCCAGCCCGAGCTGACGCGTGCCGACAACCATCACCGCGATCATCCAGGTCAGGGGATTGGGCCACAACGCGACCAGCGCGACCGCAGCAGCGATCGTTCCCCAGGCGTGCGTCACCAGCCAAAGGCCGCGCAGCGAGCTGCGGGAAGTGAGCCGGCTCCATTCTGCGGCCGAGAAAACCGATTTGGGGTCGGTGCGCGCAACGATCGGCATAAACGACTCCGTTCAGCTCAGGGCTTCATCCTTCGAGACGCATCGCTTCGCGATGCTCCTTAAGGATGAGGTGTGAGACCCTCGTGGTGAGGAGCGCGGCACCGCCGTGCGTTTCGAACCATGAGGCCATCGAACTCTCAACAAGCCTGCAACAAAAATCATACCCTTAGTCTGTGGTTCGTCAATCTGCGAGCTCTGTCACGATACGAATCTCCGAACGTCAGGGTGCGGTGCACAGGGCATTTGTCGGCGATTTCCATCAGCCTCTTGCGCTGCTCGACATCGAGCGGTCCCTCCATGGCGATGACCCTGTCGATCTGGTCGAGCATTCCCTCCCTGGTTTCACATTCGGCGCAGTCCTGTGCGTGGATCTTGCTATGCCTCAGTGTCACCGTGGTTCGTTCGAGCGGCAGCGATTTGCGTTCGGCATAGAGCCGCATCGTCATCGAGGTGCAGGCGCCAAGGCCGGCAAGCAGGAAATCGTAAGGCGCGGGGCCGGTGTCTTCTCCGCCGGCCGCAACCGGTTCATCGGCGAGCAATCGATGCGGACCGACCGTGACGGTCTGCTGGAACTTGCTGTTGCGTGTCTCGCGAACCACGACCTCGCGCGGCCTGTCGCCGGGATCGGCGGTTTGATCGGTCACCGCCGCATCGATATAGCGCGAGGCCCAGGCGGCGATGACGTCAGCCGCATAGGCGGAGTCCCGCCGATTGCTCAGCAAGTGGTCGGCACCGGCGAGCGACACGAAGCTTTTGGGATGTTTCGCCGCCACGAAAATGCGGGTGGCGTTGTCGATGCCGACCGTGTCGTCGGTCGGGGAGTGCATGATCAACAGCGCCTTGCGCAGACCGGCGATGCGCGGCATCAGGCTTTGTTCGGCAATGTCGTCGAGGAATTCGCGCTTGATGGTGAACGGTCTTCCCGCGAGCGAGACCTCTGCCTTTCCTTGCCTGCGGATATCCTCGATCGAACCGGCAAACAGGCCGGCGACATGCGTGGGATCCGAAGGAGCCGCAATTGTGACCACGGCCGTGGCGTCGGGAATTTGATCCGCCGCGGCAAGTACCGCAGCACCCCCGAGACTGTGACCGATCAGAAGTGCCGGCGCTTTTCGCGTGGCTCGCAGGTAGTCGGCAGCCCGGACGAGATCGGCGACATTCGAGGAGAATGTCGAATTGGCAAAGTCGCCTTCGCTCGAGCCAAGGCCGGTGAAGTCGAATCGCAACACCGCAATGCCCCTGGCCGAAAGCGCAACAGCGATCCGCTTGGCCGCCAGCACGTCCTTGCCGCAGGTAAAGCAATGCGCGAACAGTGCGTAGGCGCGAATTTGGCCTTCCGGCGCGTCGAGAGCGGCGGCAAGTTTGTCACCCTCCGAGCCTGCGAATTGAAAGCGTTCGGTTGGCACGTTTCACCTCCTTGAGCGTCGCAGTGTTGCGCAAGTCGATCGCTGGAGTGGCGTTGCGCGGCCGGGAATCGGCGCGTTTGCGCCGGCCGCGCACTTTTTGGAGAACACGGCCTCTCAGCGGGCCTTTCCGAACAGCACCGGCAGTTGCCGCGGCCCGCGCACGGTGCCTTCGGACCAGGTCACCTTGCCGGCTGGATCGAGCCTGAAATCCGGAATGCGCTTGAGCCATTCCTCGATCGCGACCGTCATCTCCATGCGTGCAAGGTTGGAACCGACGCAGCGGTGAATCCCCAGACCGAACGCGGCGTGCGGATTCTGCTTGCGGTCGATCACGACCTTGTCGGCGTCCGGAAAGACGGTCGGATCGCGATTGGCGGTAGGAAACGACAACAGCAGCATGTTGCCGGGCTTGATCGGGCAGCCGCCGATCTGCGTCTCCTTCATGACCTCGCGCGCCATCGTCACCGGCGAATAAGCGCGCAGGAATTCCTCGATTGCACTCGGCATCAGATCGGGTTCAGCGACCAGACGCTCGCGGTCCGCAGGCGTTTTCGCCAGATGCCAGAGAGAGGCGCCGATCGCGCTCCAGGTGGTGTCGATGCCCGCGATCAATAATAGCCGCAGCGAGCCCAGCACATGCGCGTCCGACAGCGGCTGGCCGTTCTTGTCCCGCGCATTCATCAGCGTTGAAATCAGGTCGTCGGTCGGATGCTGCTTGCGGCGCTCTATTTGAGCAACAAAATATCCGCCCATTTCCTGGACCGCCTGCGCCAGGACGGCCTGATCCTTGATGCCGAGCTCGAGGATTTCGTGGATCCATCTGATGAAGAGGTCGCCGTCTGTTTCCGGAATGCCGAGCATGTGGGCGATCGCGCGCACCGGAATATGCCTGCTGTAATGCGCGGCGGCGTCGCATCCTTCGTCCTCGATGAATTGATCGATCAGTTCGTTGCAGATCGCGCGAACCCGAGGTTCCAGCTTCTTCATGGCGTCGGGCGTGAACGGCGGCAACAGCAATTGCTTGGCCGGCTTGTGTTCCGGCGGATCGGAAGTGATCGGCGGCGCCGGAACGGTTTCGGGTCTCACATCGCGCACGACGACGCGGCGCGAGGAAAAATGCTCGGTGTCGTAGGCGACCTGCTTCACCGCCTCGAAAGTGGTCGGCATGTAGCAGCCCAGGAAACGCTCGGTGTGGACGACGGGACTGGCGGCGCGAAGCTCGTCCCAGATCGGATAGGGATTTTCCGTCCAGCGCGGATCGGTGTGGTCGAAGTCGTGTACCCAATCGGTTACGGGAGCATGATCGGACATCAGCCAATTCCTTTGGTTCCGTTCGCCGGCAGCGCCAGGCGAAGCGGTTATTCCTCGGTCACCTCGATCGCTATTTCCGGACAATTGGCCTGGGCCAGCCAGGCCTTGTCCTCCAGTCCTTTGGGGACGACGCCGTCGCCGATTTCGTGCGAATTGCCGAATTCGTCGAGGTCGAACAACTCGGGCGCCAGGGATTTGCACCGGGCGTGCCCCTGACATTTATCCTGGTCGACGTGAACTCTCAGCTTTCCGGACATTATCGGCGTTTCCTGTCGTTCTCGCCCTGGCGGTCTGGATATCTGCCTTCGATTATAGCGGCACAGGCGCTATTCACCAGCGCCCAAATTGTCTCGGTACGGCAGGCTTCAGAGCAGTTTTCTCGAAACTGAAGCGCGATTGCGAGGCAATCGCGCTTCAAGGCGCCGGCCTCGGGTCGATCGGGGTCGTTCCGCGCAGGCCGAGCATGTCTTCCAGTACCCTTGCGCCTGCGAGGAGCTGCGCCTCGCCGCGCGGCGGCGCCACAACCTGCAACCCCACCGGCAGGCCCGAGGCGGTGAATCCGCAAGGCAATGACAGCGCGGGGCAACAGGCCAGCGTGATTGCGTAGACGATGCCGAGCCACTGGACGTAATTGTCGAACTTCCTGCCGGCGCATTCGGCGACATAACGGTTCTCGAGCGGAAACGGAGCGACGATGGTCGCCGGCGCCAGCAGCAGATCGTAGGTCTTGAAGAACTCGAGCGTGCGCATGGTCATCGCCAGGCGCTGCGCTTCGGCGCGCTCGAGTTGCTCGACCGAGAGTTTCAGCCCTTCCTCGATGTTCCAGATCACCTCCGGCTTGAGCTGGTCGCGATGGCTGCGAAGCAGCGCCGCCTTGCTGACGGCGAAGTCGAACGCGCGCAGCACGTGGAAACATTCGTGGGCCTCGCGCAGGTCGGGATGCGCGTCCTCGACAATGACACCGGCCTCGGCGAAACGGCAGGCCGCTTTTCGCGTGATGGCGGCTACTTCCGGATCGACCGGGGTGATACCGAGATCGGCCGACCAGGCGACCCGCCTGGGCCTTTTGCCGGAGCGCGCTGCCGACAGAAACGAGGACGGCAGCGAGGGCAGGGAGAGCGGATCGGCCGGATGCTCGCCGCTCATCGCGTCGAGCAACAGCGCGAGGTCTTCGACATTGCGGGCCATCGGCCCGTGTACCGTGAGGTTGCGATCGATCTTGAAGGCCGGACTGTGCGCGACACGGCCGATGCTGGGCCGCATGCCGACGACGCCGCAGAAGCTTGCGGGATTGCGCAGCGAGCCGCCCATGTCCGTGCCATGGGCCAGCCACGCCGTTCCGGTGGCAAGTGCGACCGCAGCGCCGCCGGAAGAGCCGGCCGCCGAGCGCGACAGGTCGAACGGGTTGCGGGTTGCGCCAAACACCTCGTTGAACGTGTTGGCGCCGGCGCCGAATTCGGGCGTGTTCGATTTGGCGTAGACCACGGCGCCATTTTCTTCGAGACGCTCGACCACAATGTCCGAGCGCGGGGGAACGTGGTCCTTGTAGATCGGCGAGCCCTGGGTGGTGCGCA
The DNA here is from genome assembly GCA_963721935.1 of uncultured Alphaproteobacteria bacterium. Taxonomy (GTDB): domain Bacteria; phylum Pseudomonadota; class Alphaproteobacteria; order Rhizobiales; family Xanthobacteraceae; genus Bradyrhizobium. The sequence continues at coordinate 196,062 of CAVRMY010000058.1, read as the reverse complement.
CGCCGGCGACATTGGTAAGGTCCTTGATCGGGATCGGCATGCCCGCGAGCAGACCGCGACTTCCGGCCGGTTGCTGCATCAACGTCTTTGCCTGCTCGCGCGCGCGATCAAAGCAAAGGATCGGCAGGGCATTCACCTTGCCATCCACCTCGGCGATCCGGCGCTCCAGCACGTCAAGCAGGTCGAACGGCGTGATTTCGCCGGAATTGAGTTCGATCCACGATCGCGCGTGCGGTTGACCGAAACAGCGCCTGATCAGATGACATCCACACTCCCCATCACATTCGCCTCAAGACGGCAGATGGTGTAGCCCTTTAGACTATTTTGCGGCAAGGTGAAAACCCCCGACGATCCGGAGACCCGATCATGACGACGCCGTATGACGCGCCCGATTGGCGCGGCATGAGCCAGCAAGACCTCGACGATGGCCTCAACAACTCGACGGCGGTGGCCGGAAGCGCCGACACCGTTGCTGGCTGGGAACGTCGTTCGGCCGAATTTCGCGCCGCCCATCCCGCTCATCTCGACCTCGGATATGGATCGCGCGAACGAAACCGACTCGATTTCTTCAAGGCGGCGAACAATGCGCCGACGCTGTTGTTCATCCACGGCGGGTACTGGCAGATGCGGGCAAAGGAGGCCTTTTCGCTGTTTGCCGCGGGTCCGATGGCCCACGGCATCAATGTCGCGATGATCGGCTATACGCTTGCGCCCGATGCCACCCTTGACGGGATCGTGGCCGAGGTCCACGCGGCAATCGACTTTCTGGCGGCACGCCTGCCAGATCTCGGCGGCGATGCCGGCCGAATTGCCGCCTCCGGGTGGTCCGCCGGCGGCCATCTCACGGCGATGGCGATGTCCCATCCGCGCATCATGGGCGGCGTGGGGATCAGCGGCATCTACGATCTCGAGCCGATCCGGCACAGCTATCTCAACGTCAAGCTTGGCCTCGATGAAGCGATGTCCCGCCGCAACTCCCCCATGATGCAGGCGCGAGGCGCGACGAAGCCGATGTGGCTTACGGTCGGAACCGCCGAGTTGCCGTTGCTGCGCAGGCAGACGGCCGATTTCGCGGGTCACCGTTCGAGATGCGGACTGCCCGTGAGCTACGAGGAGATTCCGCACGCCAACCACTTTACGATCATGGACGAAATGCTGTCGCCGGCGGGCCGGATCACCATGATGATCAGGCAGTTGTTCGAGCGGATCTAGGTGCGTTTCCCGGATGCTGCGCAGCGCGCAGCGGTGCGCTGCTGATTCGGGATCATAACAGACGCCAGCGTTCGGTTGGGTCCCGGTTCTGCGGAGCATCGCGAAGAGCGCTGCACCGCGTCCGGGACACGGATACTAGCCCCAGCCGGCTGCGATGCCGCCGTCGACGGTGAAGATCACGCCCGAGGTGTAGGCGGAGCGGTCGGAGGCAAGGAACGCCATCAGGTCGCCGATCTCGCGGGCGTGTGCGGGACGGCCGAGCGGCAAGCCCTTCTGGAATTCCTTGTAGCGGTTTTCGTCGCCGAATTGATTTTTGGCGCGGGTTTTCAGCAGCGTGACGTGGCGGTCGGTGCCGACCGGTCCCGGATTGATCCCGACCACACGGATATTGTCGGCGAGGCTCTTGCTGCCGAGCGTGCGTGTAAAGGACATCAGCGCGGCGTTACCCGTGCTGCCGCAGACATAATTGGCGTCGTATTTTTCGCCGGCGACGCCGATGTCGTTGATGATCACGCCACCGCCGCGCGCCTTCATCTGCGCGTAGACGGCGCGGGTGATGTTGATATAGCCGAACACCTTGAGCTCCCAGGCATGGCGCCAGGTCGGCTCATCGATCTTGTCGATCGCTCCGCCCGGAATGTCGCCGGCATTGTTGACGAGGATGTCGATGTCGGATGCATCCTGCACCAGCCGAGCGATGTCCGCGCCCTTGCGCAGATCGACGACGTGCGTGGCGGCGTCGATCTGGTGAGCCGACCGGAGGCGGTCGGCGACGGCCTTGAGTTGATCGCCGCTGCGCGCGGCCAGACGAAGGTGACAGCCCTCCTCGGCAAAGGCTTCGGCGGCTGCCGCGCCAATGCCTTTCGAGGCGCCGGTGATCAGGACGCGTTTGCCGCGTAGATGAAGATCCATGGGATGACTTCCTTGATGGGAGATGTCTCAGGGGAGGGTGGAGCAGGTGATTTTCATCTGTTAGGCCGCCGCCGTCGAGGCGGTCAACATTGCACTGCAGCGTTGCGCTTTGACAAAGGTTGCGCGGTGACGAAGTTTGGTCCATTGCAGTCTCGACATATTATGGCTTTACCGGGGGCGGGCAGCCACTCGAGGAATCTGATCGATGAGCAACCAAAAGGGGCAGTACCGGATCGCAGTCATCCCCGGCGATGGGATCGGCAAGGAAGTGATACCGGAAGGGCTTCGGGTCCTTGAAACGGCGGCGAAAAAGTACGGCGTCAGCATTCATTTCGACCATTTCGATTTCGCCAGCTGGGATTACTACGAAAAGCACGGCGAGATGATGCCCGAAGACTGGAAAGACAGGATCGGCAGGCACGATGCGATCTATTTCGGCGCGGTCGGCTGGCCCGCGAAAATCCCCGATCACGTTTCATTGTGGGGCTCGCTGATCAAGTTCCGCAGGGAGTTCGACCAGTACGTCAACCTGCGCCCGGTTCGGCTGATGCCGGGCGTACCGACACCGCTCGCCAACCGCAAGCCCGGCGATATCGATTTCTGGGTGGTGAGGGAAAACACCGAAGGGGAATATTCCTCCGTTGGCGGCCGCATGTTTCCGGGTACCGAACGCGAGTTCGTCACCCAGCAGACGGTGATGACGCGGGTCGGTGTCGACCGCATCCTGAAATTCGCCTTCGAGCTCGCGCAGTCGCGGCCCAGGAAGCACCTGACCTCGGCGACGAAGTCCAACGGCATCTCGATCACGATGCCCTATTGGGACGAACGCGTGGAGGCGATGGCGAAAAACTATCCTGACGTGAAGTGGGACAAGTACCACATCGATATCTTGACCGCGAATTTCGTGCTGCATCCGGACTGGTTCGATGTCGTGGTCGGCTCGAACCTGTTTGGCGACATTCTCTCCGATCTCGGGCCCGCATGCACCGGCACCATCGGCATCGCGCCGTCGGGCAACATCAATCCGGAAGGCAATTTTCCTTCCGTGTTCGAACCGGTGCACGGTTCGGCGCCGGATATCGCTGGCCAGGGCATCGCCAACCCGATCGGCATGATCTGGTCCGGCGCGATGATGCTGGAACATCTCGGCGAGAGGCAGGCGGCCGCCGCCATCGTCGCCGCGATCGAGCGCACGCTTGGCGAGCGTACGCTGCGCACCCGCGATCTCGGCGGCAACGCCGACACGGTAGCTTGCGGCAAGGCCGTGGCGGAGATGGTGGAGTAGGGTTGTACCCTCGCCCTTCGCGGGCAGGGCAATCGCATATGGCCCTGCCAATGCGGCTATCCCTCGAGACGGCGCTCACGCGCCTCCTCGGGATGAGGCCGTCACTTTTGGCGCGAATTTGAACCTCATGGCGAGGAGCCACGCTCCTTGCGTGGCGTCTCGAACCATGAGGCCGCATGCGACCGGTCGAGCGCTGATATGCAATTGCCCCTGCCTTCGCGGGAGAGAGTGCTTTGCGTCGTCACGCCACTGCGCGAGCCGGTGCATAGAGCGTCAATAGCGCCCGCGTGGAGGCCTGCGCGCGAGATTTTATTTCTTCCTCGCTCGGTGGCTCCCGCACGCGCAACAGCAGTTGGATCAGCAGGCCGCCGCCCCACAGGACGGCAAGGAATTGCGCCGCCATGGCCGCGGGGTCGCCGGCGCCTATGAGCCCTTGCGCCTGCGCACTCGCGAGCCAATCGGCGAGCGCAGCGTGGTTCGCTTCGCGGCCGTTGCGGTCGAGGGTGCGAGCGATCTGGGGCGCGCGGTCCGACTCTGCAATCGCCAGACGATGGACCGTCAACACGTCGGGATGACAGGCCACCCGCAGGACCGACGTGCCAAATTCCGCGAGGGTGGCGGCCGCACCTGCGTTGTTCGTCGGCACCGGCGCCTTCAATTCGAGCGGTAGGCGCATGCGCGCGGCGCGCTCCTTGATGCATGCGGCCAGCATCGCCTGCTTGCTGCCGAACAGCGCGTACAGGTCGCGCTTGGAGACCTTGGCCCGCGTCGCGATCTCGAGCGTGCTTGCGCCCGAAAATCCGCGCTTGCGGAACACCGCGAAAGCCGCCTTGAGCACCCGCTCCCGTAGCGAAGGCTCAACTCGGTCGGGCCCGGCATAATCAGTGACGATCACAGGCTTTTTACCTTTCATCCGATCGAGCCCCTTGCGTTGGTACTGAATAGTACCTTACATCGACATTTGTTGGTACCCCATAGTACCACGACTGCCGCGATCGTAAAGGAGTAAGTCTCATGGTGCTCATTCTGGCGATCCTGACGTTGCTCAGCGCCCTGCGGCTGCGGCTGCGGCTCCGCGAGCTGCCACCGCGACCCACACTGCAGCCAAGGAGACTGTCCGATGACGCTTGTTCTGTTGCAGGCAATGATCCAGTCGATTTCCTCGACCCTTCACTGGGTCGGTCTTTACGCGGGAATCCGCGCGCTGCCGGGCGAGCAATGGCGCCGCCGGCGCTGGGCTATCGGCTCCGCCATTATCTTTGCCGCCTGGCTCATAGGCGTCGTGTTGCTAGCCGGAAATGATTTCTTCCGCCTCGATGTCCGGCCGCCACGCATACCCATTGCCTGGGTGGTGACGCTGGGGGTCGGGTACCTGTTCCTCCTCTCGGGCACCTTTCGCGAGATCATCGCCGCCATCCCGCAGCACTGGCTGATCGCCATACAGACAGTGCGGATTCTCGGTGGCGTGTTCCTCGTCCGCTATTTCCAGGGCGAGTTGCCGGGGCTGTTTGCGATCCCGGCCGGAGTTGGCGACGTCCTGACGGGATTGTTTGCGCCCGTAGTCGCCTATTGGTGGTTTGCCGGCAAACCGTATGCCCGTGCCGCCGCCATCGCATGGAACCTGTTTGGCATGGCCGATCTGGTCAACGCCGTCACGATCGGAGCCCTCACCGGAGGAGGCGGTGGCGGAATCGTGTTTCCGATCGTGCTGATCCCAATCTACGCCGTGCCGCGTGCCTTCCTTCTCCACTCCTACTCGTTGATCGGCCTGCTGCGCAAAACTTCGCGGCATCCGGAGACTGCCGGTTCACTACCCTACCTCGCTGCATCCGCCCCCGCGTGATCGCGGCATACCGTTCAGGCGTCGCGCCCGCCTGCACTGGCCGCCGCGCGACTTGAAGCTTTCTGACGACGCAACAGTTCAGGCTTCCGCGTATACCGCCGTCTCATAGTCCGCGTATAATTGCATGAAGCGCGGTTCTACGAAGGGTAAGGACTGCGTCATGATGACGGCTCCAATGCCCTTCCTGGGATCGAGCCAATAGTGTGTGTTCAGAACACCGGCCCAGCTCTGCGAGCCGGCCGAACGTCGTCCGGGAATGTCAATATCATTGCGAAGGAAGCCGAAGCTATGGGTCCGCTTCGTCCCCGCAAAAGGATCGCAATCGGCGGTCAGCGCCGGCACTACCGTGACCATCCTTTCGAATGTCAGACCGTTCATCCGGTCAATAAGCATCCAGTCGACGCCCTTCTCCGAGAGCACGCGATTGCCGTTCAATGCGCCGCGATTGAGCAACATGCGCAGGAACCGGATGAAGTCGGGCGCGGTGGAATAGAGCGAATGCCCCATGCCGTAGACCTCAGGATTGGGCGGAGGCGCGATATCGTAGGGTGCAAACTTCCCGTCCTCCCCGCGTATCTTGACCGCAGCCATTCGCTTGGCCATTGCGTCGGATACCTCAAAGGCCGTATCTTTCATTCCGAGCGGCTCAAAAATTTCTTCTCGACAGAACTTGTCGATTCGGCGTCCATCGATCTTCTCGACCACGAGACCGAGCCAGTCGATGCCCGGACCGTAACCCCAGCGCGTGCCGGGATCGGTCATCATCGGATAGAACATGGCGCTCTTCAGGCCCGAAAGGATGGTCGGGTGGCCTGTCTTCGCCTGATAGTTCGCCATCTCGGCGTTCCAGAACTCGTATTCGAGACCGCTGGTGTGGGTTGCAAGATGACGTACCGTTGCCTGCGTCCTGGGCGCACGCAGGATTGGTTTGTCGCCGTCAAAGCGTTCGAGAACCTGGATCTTTGCGAACTCCGGCAAAATCTCCTTGACGGGCGTCTCCGGATCAAGTTTGCCGCGATCGACCAGGATCATGGCAGCGGTTGAGCCGACCGCCTTGGTCATCGAGAAAATGCGAAAGACGGTATCCTCGCTGGCCTTCAGTCCCGATGCGGCGTCGCCGGCAGCGCCCGAATAGGTGGGACCGGCGGCGTTGGCTACCATCCCGACAACGAAGGGAACGTCTTGGCGATCCACTGCCCGTGAAAGGACTGTGTCCTTTGCCGTCATTGCTTCCTCCCTGCTTCGCGATCCTTCCGACCGTCCGATTGCTTTGGTAGCAATCATGTTGGGAACAACCATACGCTCTTCAGCCGTAAAGTCTACGTGCCGGTTCAGCCCCTCGAAATCCTCCTGCAATGCTCCCAGGCCGCACGGATCAGGTTTTCGCTCGCTTCCGGCGTGCGAAATGCCGAGTGGGCCGACAGCGTGACGTTGGCAAGCCTGGTCAGCGGATGATCCGCCGGCAGCGGCTCGACATTGAAGACGTCGAGCCCGGCATGGCGGATGTGGCCCGACTTCAAGGCCTCGATCATCGCGGCCTCGTCGACCATCGCGCCGCGCGCGGTGTTCACGAGAATGACGCCGCGCTTCATGGCCGCGATACGCGCGGAAGAGAGAAAGCCGCGCGTCTCGTCGTTGAGCAACAGGTGCAGGGAAACGACGTCGCTCTGCGCCAGTAACGTGTCGATCTCGACAAACTCGACGCCCGGAAATTTCTTCGTCGAGCGGTTCCAGGCGACGACGCGCATGCCGCTGCCAAGCGCGATGCGTGCAACTTCAGCGGCTATGCCGCCAAATCCGATCAGGCCCAGCGTCTTGCCGGCGAGTTGCATGCCGTCGTCGCGCAGCCAATTTCCATTGCGCATCTCGCGGTCCATTTGCGCAATGCCGCGCGCCGCCGCCCACATCAGCGCGATCGCGCATTCGGCGACCGCCGTGTCGCCATAGCCCTTGATCAGATGAACTTCGATGCCGAGCTCGCCGAGTTCCTCCGGGTTCATGTAGCTGCGTGCGCCCGTGCCCAGGAACACCACATGCTTCAGTCCGTTGCAGCGCCGCGCAACATCGGTCGGCAGGGCGGTGTGGTCGATGATGACGATTTCGGCACCATCGAGCAAAGCGGGGATCTGGTCCGGCGCGATGTCGGGATTGCGGTTGACAGACACGGCCGGATCGCCGTCCCTGCGTTGCCGCTCGAAAATATCGGCCAGCGATCCATTGGCATCGACAAAAACTCCGCGCACCGAAATCTCCTTCTGTCAGGAAGCGACGCCGGCGAGCGCCAGCACGGTGTGCATCAGGACATTGGCGCCTGCCGCGCAATCGGCTTGCGTCGCATCTTCCAGCTCGTTGTGACTGACGCCGTCCTTGCAGGGCACGAATACCATGGCGGCGGGAATCTTCGTATTGAGGTTACAGGCATCGTGGCCGGCGCCGGAGGTGATGCGGCGATGGGAAAAACCGAGCTTCTTCGCAGCTTCCTCCACGGCGTCGACCAGCCTGGAATCGAAATGGGTCGGCGGCTTGCGCCAGACCAGATCGAGCATGACATCGACCTTGCGGCGGCCTGCGATTTCGGCGATGGCGGCGCGCAAATCGCGGTCGAGCGCGTCCATGATCGCGGCGTCAGCGCTGCGGCAATCGACGGTGAAGGCGATTTCGCCGGGAATGACGTTGCGCGAGGGTTTGGCAATGACGGCCTCGCCGATGGTGCCGACCGCGTTCGGGCCGTGCTTTTTCGCAATCGCTTCCATCGCGAGCACGATTTCCGACAAGGTTGCCAGTGCGTCCCGGCGAAGCGGCATCGGCGTCGAGCCTGCGTGGCTCTCGAAGCCGATGATTTTGCCGTCGTACCACAACACGCCCTGACCGGAATCGACTACGCCGATGGTTTTACCCTCGGCCTCGAGGATGGGCCCCTGTTCGATGTGCAATTCGATGAAACTCGAGAAGCTTTGCCGGCCCACCGGGCTGTCGCCGCGATAGCCGATACTGTCGAGAGCTTCAGCGACCGTGACGCCTTCGGCGTCCTTGCGGGAGAGAATGTTCTCTGTCGTGAAATCGCCGACATAGGCGGCAGACGCCATCATCGCGGGTGCAAAGCGCGAGCCTTCCTCGTTGGTCCAGTTGACGATGCATAGCGGGATTTCGGTTTGGATCCCGGCGTCGTTGAGCGTGCGAACGACCTCGAGCGCTGCCAGCGTGCCGAGCACGCCGTCGAATTTGCCGCCACTCGGCTGGGTGTCCAGATGCGAGCCGAGCCCGACCGGCGGCTTCGACATGTCGCGGCCCTTGCGAACGGCGAACATCGAGCCGAGCGTGTCGACATGCACTTGGAGGCCTGCGGCTTGGCAGGCCTTGCGGAACCAGTCGCGCACCTGCTTGTCCTCGGGCCCGAGCGTCAGGCGCCGCACACCGCCCTTTGGGGTAGCGCCGAATTGCGCGGTCTCGTGGATCGTTCCCCAAAGCCTGGTGGAATCGATTTGCAGGTTGGACGGGGCAGGGGACATGAATTTCCAGCCATCGGATGACGTGATGTGATCGCTTCAATGACGCGCCCGCCGCGGCGCGTCAATGGCGGCGGTTGCCTTGCGCGATCGTGGCGGTGAGATCGGCGACGAATTCGACCGCAAGCGCATTGCCCGTCAGCGGAAAACGCACGCGGCGGCTTGATTGGAAACCAGGATTAGACTTTATAGTAGGCTTGAGCTTCACTGCTGTCGAGATAACAGGCAGGGCGATGTAGTCATGACCCTCTTTGGGACAAGCCAGCAATTCGAGGCGGAGCGGGATACACTTGCAAGCCGGCAGGCGCGTCTGGCTTGTCGCACCGGCATGGCTACAACCACCGCCGGCGTCGCCAACGGATTCGTCCAGGGCAATCTCGCGATCTTGCCGGAAAAGCTCGCCGCTTCCTTCCACCGGTTCTGTCAACTCAATCCCAAGCCGTGTCCGATCATCGGCATGTCCGACGTTGGCGACCCCCGCATTGCCTCGCTCGGCCTCGATCTCGATATCCGCACCGACCTGCCGCGCTACCGGGTCTGGCGCGACGGGCAGGTGGTCGACGAGCCGACCGACATCATGGCGCATTGGCGCGACGACCTCGTCGCCTTCGTGCTTGGCTGCTCTTTTTCATTCGAAGAAGCGCTGATGGCCGAGGGCCTGCCGATCCGTCATATCGAACGCCGGGTTCGCGTGCCGATGTACCGCACCAACATAGCCTGCAGTCCGTCGGCACCGTTTGCCGGCCCGATGGTGGTTTCGATGCGCCCGTTCAAACCTGCGCAGGCGATCCGTGCGGTGCAAATCACCACGCGTTTCCCCTCGGTCCATGGCGCGCCGGTTCATCTCGGCCATCCGCAATCGATCGGGATCGCGGACATCGCCAAGCCGGACTACGGCGATGCGGTTCCCGTCGAGGCCGACGAGATTCCGGTGTTCTGGGCCTGCGGCGTCACACCGCAGGCCGTCATTGCGGCGGCGAAGCTGCCGTTTGCGATCACGCACGCGCCGGGCTTGATGCTGGTGACCGATTTGCGCAACAAGGACCTTGCCGTGCTCTGATGGCCTGAGCGCACTTCGACGCTTTTCGGTCATTTTCCATCCCAATAGCCGACAAATAGAGGATTCCGCGATGACAATCTCCCGCCGAAACGTCCTGCTCGGAGCAACCGCGAGCGCTGCGCTGATGCCGATCGCGGCGCACGCGCAGACCTCCGAGGTGGTGATCGGTGTGATCTATCCGTTATCGGGAGCCAGTGCCCAGATCGGCGTCGATGCGCAGAAGGCTTTCGAGACCGCCGCCGAGATCATCAACAGGAAGTTCGATTTCGATCTGCCGCTGGCGCGCGATGAGGGCTTGCCGGGCCTCGGCGGCGCCAAGGTGCGTCTGGTGTTCGCCGATCACCAGGCCGATCCGCAGAAGGGCCGCGCCGAGGCGGAACGCCTCATCACCCAGGAAAAGGTCTGTGCCATCGTCGGCACCTATCAGAGCGCAGTTGCGGTCACGGTCAGCCAGATCTGCGAGCGCTACCAGATCCCGTTCCTTTCCGCCGACAACTCCTCGCCAAGCCTGCACCGACGCGGGCTGAAATTCTATTTCCGCGCGGCGCCACATGACGAAATGTACTCGACCGCAATGTTCGATTTCTTCGACGCGATGCGTAAGAAGGGCGTCAAGATCGACACCCTGTCGCTGTTCCACGAGGACACGATCTTCGGCACCGATTCGGGAAATGCCCAGACCAAGTTGGCCAGGGAGCGCGCCTACAAGATCGTTTCCGATATCAAATACCGAGCGAATTCGCCCTCGCTTTCGGCCGAAGTGCAGCAGCTCAAGGCGGCCAACGCCGACGTGCTGATGCCTTCGAGCTACACCACCGACGGCATCCTTCTGGTGAAGACGATGGGCGAACTCGGCTACAAGCCGCCGGCGATCGTCGCCCAGGACGCCGGCTTCTCCGAAAAAGCGCTCTATGACGCGGTCGGCGACAAGCTCGAAGGCGTGATCTCGCGCGGCACCTTCTCGCTCGATCTGGCGGCCAAGCGGCCGATGGTCGGCAAGGTCAACGCGATGTACAAGGAAAAGTCGGGCAAGGATTTCAACGACTATTCGTCGCGGCAGTTCATGGCGCTGATCCTGATGGCGGATGCCATCAATCGCGCCAAATCCACCGATGGCGACAAGATTCGTGAAGCGCTCGCCGCCACCGATATTCCGGGCGAACAGACCATCATGCCGTGGAAGCGCGTGAAGTTCGACGAGATGGGTCAGAACAACGATGCCGATCCGGTCTTGTTGCAATATGTCGGCGGCAAATTCGTCACGATCTTCCCGCCGCAAGCCGCCGTTGCCGATGCCATCTGGCCGATGAAGTAGCGGCCTGGCGGGGGCGGGGCCATGAAAGCCGAGACCATCATCCAAAGGCTTGCGCGTTTCGTCATTGCGAGCGAAGCGAGGCAATCCATTCTTTCTTTTTGTTGCACGATGGATTGCTTCGCTTCGCTCGCAATGACGGAGTCGCCCGGTAACATGTCGGCCATGGAGCAACGCGTTTGAAAGCCGAGACCATCATCCAAAGGCTTGCGCGTTTCGTCATTGCGAGCGAAGCGAGGCAATCCATTCTTTCTTTTTGTTGCACGATGGATTGCTTCACTTCGCTCGCAATGACGGAGTCGCCCGGTAACATGTCGGCCATGGAGCAACGCATTTGACCGCCGAGACCATCATCCAAAGTCTCGCCAGTGGCCTGTTGATGGGGCTGCTTTACGGGCTGATCGCAGTCGGCCTGGCGCTGATCTTCGGCCTGATGGATGTTGTGAACTTCGCCCACGGCGAATTTTTGATGATCGCGATGTACGCGACGTTCTTTCTGTTCGCGTTCTTCGCGATCGATCCGTTGCTTTCGGCGCCGCTCGTTGCCGCCGCGCTGTTCGTGTTCGGCGCGGTGGTTTATCTTCTGATCGTGCGCTTTGCGGTTCGCGCCAAGGCAAACGCCGGCATGGTACAGATTTTCTCGACCTTCGGACTTGCCATCGTCATGCGGGGACTGGCGCAGTATTTCTTCACGCCGGATTATCGCAGCATCACCCATTCCTGGCTCGGCGGCAAAACCATCTCGGTAGCAGGCATTTTCCTGCCTGTGCCGCAATTGTTCGGCGCGCTGGTCGCTGTCGCCGCCTTTGGCGGACTTTATTTCTTCATCAACCGCACTGATTTCGGACGAGCCCTCGAAGCAACCCGCGAGGACGCCGGCGCCGTGGCGCTGGTCGGGATCGACAAGAACCGGGTGTTCGCGCTCGGGTGGGGACTTGGAGCGGCCCTGGTCGGGCTCGCCGGCGCGATCATGGCGATATTCTTCTACATCTATCCCGATGTCGGCGCGTCGTTTGCGCTGATCGCCTATGTCACGGTGGCGCTTGGCGGCTTCGGCAGCGTGTTCGGCGCCTTTGCCGGCGGCCTTGTCGTCGGGCTTGTCGAGGCGACCACCGCCCTGGTCCTGCCGCCGTCGCTGAAATCAGTCGGGATTTATGCGGTCTATCTGCTGGTGGTCTTCATAAGGCCGCGCGGTTTGTTCGGGTCGCTCTGATGGATTTAGCCTTCGCCCAGCGCCGCCGCCGCGATCTGATTACAGCCGCATGCCTTGCGGCAATCGCAATCCTGGTGCCGTTGTTCGTAAAGGACGTCTACGTCCAGAACATCATGGTGCTGACCTTGATGTATGCGGCGTTGTCGCAGAGCTGGAACATCCTGTCCGGCTATTGCGGTCAGATTTCGCTCGGCCACGCACTTTATTTCGGGCTTGGCGCCTATACCACCGCGCTTCTGTTCACCAGGTTCGGCGTGCTGCCGTGGTTCGGCATGCTGGGCGGAGGCCTGATATCGGCGGCGATTGCGATGGCGCTGGGTTATCCCTGCTTCCGCCTGCGCGGCCATTACTTCGTCATCGCCACCATCGTCATCGCCGAGACTGCGCTGCTCCTGTTCCAGAACTGGGATTGGGCTGGCGCGGCACTCGGCATCGACATCCCCGTGCGCGGCGACAGCTGGCTCAAATTCCAGTTCACGCGCAGCAAACTGCCTTACTTCTATTTCGCGCTGGCGCTCGCCTGTGTCGCCTGGTTCGTGACCTGGTGGCTTGAGGATTCCAAATGGGGCTACTGGTGGCGCGCGGTGAAGGACAATCCCGATGCCGCCGAGAGTCTTGGCGTGGTCGTGTTCAATTCGAAGATGGGCGCGGCGGCGGTTTCGGCGTTTCTGACCGCGGTCGGCGGCGGTTTTTACGCGCAGTTCGTCTCCTATATCGATCCCGAAAGCGTCATGGGCTTTCAGTTCTCGCTGTTGATGGCGCTGCCCGCGGTATTGGGGGGCATCGGCACCCTGTGGGGACCGATGCTGGGCGCAGTCATTCTCATTCCGCTCACCGAACTCACCCGCTCCTTCATCGGCGGCTCGGGGCGGGGCGTCGACCTGATCGTCTACGGCACCCTGATCGTTTTGATCTCGCTGGCACGCCCGCAAGGCCTGGTCGGGTTGTTCTCGCCCCGCGGCAAGGAAGCGACCCGATGACGGCGCTGCTCGAAACCAGGGGCGTATGGCAGCGCTTTGGTGGCCTGATCGCCAACAGCGATGTCTCGATTTCGGTGCGCCGCGGCGAGATCGTCGGCCTGATCGGCCCCAACGGCGCCGGCAAATCGACTCTGTTCAACCTGATCGCAGGCGTGCTGCCGCCCACGGAGGGCTCCATCATCTTCGACGGCGAAGACGTTACCCGGCTTCCGGCGGCGGAGCGTTGCGAGCGTGGCATCGCGCGCACCTTCCAGGTCGTCAAGAGCTTCGAGACCATGAGCGTGATCGACAACGTCATCGTCGGCGCGCTGATCCGCACCACCGTGATGCGTGAGGCGCGCCGCAAGGCGCATGAGGTGCTTGAATTCTGCGGCCTTGCCGCGCGCGCCGATGTGCCGGCAAGTCAGCTGATCCCTTCGGAGAAGCGGCGGCTCGAAGTCGCCCGCGCGCTTGCCACCGAGCCCAAACTCCTGTTGCTCGACGAAGTGCTCACCGGGCTGACGCCGATCGAGGCGCAGACCGGTGTCGAGCTGGTGCGAAAGGCGCGCGCGACCGGCGTGACCGTGTTGATGGTCGAGCACGTCATGGAGATCGTGATGCCGCTGGTCGATCGCGCCATCGTGCTCGATCTTGGCAAGGTGCTGGTGGAAGGCAGGCCAGCCGAGGTCGTTCGCGATCCCAAAGTCATCAGCGCCTATCTTGGGGACCGCCATGCTGTCGGTGCATGAAGTCACCACCGCCTATCAGGGGCTGGTCGCGATCTCGTCGGTCTCGATCGAAGTCGCCAAAGGGGAGATCGTCTGCGTTGCCGGTGCCAATGGTGCGGGGAAATCGACGCTGTTGAAGACCATTGCCGGTGCCGAGCGGCCGCGCTCGGGCTCCGTCACCTTCGACGGGAGGCGTATCGACGGCCTGCCGCAGCACGTGATCACCGCGCGCGGCATCGCCTATGTGCCGGAAAATCGCCGGCTGTTTCCGCGGCTATCGGTGCGCGACAATCTGCGGCTCGGCAGCTACCTCTATCGCGGCGCGTCCGATCGCGACGAGCCGCTGTCGCTTGTGTTCAAGCTGTTTCCGCGCTTGTCCGAGCGGCTCGACCAGCGCGCCGAAACGCTTTCCGGCGGCGAGCAGCAGATGCTCGCGATCGGCCGCGCGCTGATGACGCGGCCAAGGCTTCTGATGCTGGACGAACCGTCGCAGGGCATCATGCCCAAACTCGTCGATGAGATCTTTCAGTCGGTCAAGCAGATCCGCGACGCCGGCATGACCGTGCTGATCGTCGAGCAGCGGATCGCCGAATGCCTCGACATCGCCGACCGCGCCTACATCCTGCAGACCGGCCGGCTGCAGATGCAGGGCACCTCGAGCGAGATCAAGGGCAATCCCGACGTGCGCAAGGCGTATCTGGGGCTGTGACGCAAGTTCGTCATTGCGAGGAGCGCAAGCGACGAAGCAATCCATTCGTTACGCCGTCATTGCGAGGAGCGCAAGCGACGAAGCAATCCATCTGGCATCTTGTTCGGTCTCGCCATGGATTGCTTCGCTTGCGCTCGCAATGACGGGAGGAAGCGGGACCATGGTCGTCATTGCGAGGAGCGCAAGCGACGAAGCAATCCATCTGGCACCTTGTTCGATCTCGCCATGGATTGCTTCGCTTGCGCTCGCAATGACGGGGAGGAAGCGGGGCCATGGCCGTCATTGCGAGGAGCGCAGCGACGAAGCAATCCATCTGGCATCTTGTTCGGTCTCGCCATGGATTGCTTCGCTTGCGCCCGCAATGACGGGAGGAAGCGAGTTTCACATCAGAGATTTGTAGAGGTCTTTCCACTCGGGATTGACCCCTTCGATCAGGGCCAACTTCTTCGCGCGACTGCCCGCCTTGATTTGCTTTTCTCGGGTAATCGCCCCGATCATCGTCTCGTGCAGCTCATACCAGACCAAATTCTTGCAGCCATATTTCGTCGAGAAACCCTTCAGTAATCCCTCGCGGTGTTCGAAAGCACGCCGGGGCAGGTTAGCTGTAACGCCTGTATAAAGCGTCCCGCTTCGTCCGCTGGCCATCATGTAGACGCAGGGTTGCTTCATTGATTTCTCTGCCGGCTCTCCGTTACGCCGTCATTGCGAGGAGCGCAAGCGACGAAGCAATCCATCTGGCACCTTGTTCGGTCTTGACATGGATTGCTTCGCTTCGCTCGCAATGACGGGGAGGAAGCGGGACCATGTTCGTCATTGCGAGGAGCGCAAGCGACGAAGCAATCCATCTGGCACCTTGTTCGATCTCGCGATGGATTGCTTCGCTTGCGCTCGCAATGACGGGGAGGAAGCGGGACCATGGCCGTCATTGCGAGGAGCGCAGCGACGAAGCAATCCATCTGGCACCTTGTTCGATCTCGCCATGGATTGCTTCGCTTGCGCTCGCAATGACGGGGAGGAAGCGGGACCATGGTCGTCATTGCGAGGAGCGCAAGCGACGAAGCAATCCATCTGGCATCGTGTTCGGTCTCGCCATGGATTGCTTCGCTTCGCTCGCAATGACGGGGAGGAAGCGGGACCATGGTCGTCATTGCGAGGAGCGCAAGCGACGAAGCAATCCATCTGGCATCTTGTTCGATCTCGCCATGGATTGCTTCGCTTCGCTCGCAATGACGGGGAGGAAGCGGGACCATGGTCGTCATTGCGAGGAGCGCAAGCGACGAAGCAATCCATCTGGCATCGTGTTCGGTCTCGCCATGGATTGCTTCGCTTCGCTCGCAATGACGGGAGGAAGCGGGGCCGGGCCTCGTCGCAATGACGGGGAGGCTTTTGGCGGGTGCCTCAGTCGTCCCCACCGTCCGGCAGCACCACCCCAAACGTCTTCACCAGGTCCGAAACCTGCGCGGGCGTGAGATAGCGCGGGTTCAGTCCGCGCAACAGCAGATAGAGCCTTGCGGTCTCTTCCAGTTCCTCGATGGCAAACACCGCGGCTTCCAGCGTGTCGCCGGCGACGACCGGGCCATGATTGGCAAGCAGCACGGATGAGTATTTTCCAGCGAGGCCCCGGATGGCGTCGGCTACCGCCGGATCGCCCGGCCGGTAATAGGGCACGAGCGCGGTTGCGCCGCATCTCATCACGTAATAGGCCGTCATCGGCGGAAGCACCGCGCGCGGATCGATCTCCGGCAGCATCGAAAGTGCGACCGAGTGCGTCGAATGCAGATGCGCTACCGCGCGGGCGGCCGAGCGGGTCTGGTACAAAGCTGCATGCAGCGGCACTTCCTTGGTCGGAGCATCGCCGGAGAGGTGGCGGCCGCTGGCATCAAGCCGCGACAGGGTTGCCGGATCGAGGAAGCCGAGCGAAGCGTTGGTCGGTGTAACCACATAGCCGCCGTCGTCGAGTTTTGCGGAAATGTTTCCCGAGGAACCCGGCGTCAGCCCGCGCTCGAACAATGATCGGCCCAGGCGGCAGATTTCCTCGCGGATCCTTGTTTCGCTCATGCCGGTATTTCCTCCCGATGGTTGTCTCACGCTTTGGCAGCGCGGCCAAGCCGTGATACGCATGAGACAAGCCGCGCCGAAAACATGCGGTCCAAGAACCTCGAAGGAAACGCCGCATGTCCAGCCCCGCAAAACCTCGCATCGCCGTCATTGGGCTCGGCTCGATGGGCCTTGGCATGGCGACTTCGCTGCGACGCGACGGATTCGAGGTGACCGGCTGCGACGTTTCCGCAGATGCGGTCGGCCGGTTCGTGGCCGATGGCGGCAAGGGTGCACAGACGCCGGCGGAAGCGGCGAAACACGCCGAGATCGTCGTCAGCGTGGTCGTCAATGCCACCCAGACCGAGACCATATTGTTCGGCAAGGACGGCGTCGCCGAAACTCTTGCCAAAGGAGGCGTGTTCGTTTCCTCCGCGACCATGGACCCCGACATTGCCCGGCGGCTGGCCAAGCTATTGGAGGCGACCGGCCGGCACTATCTCGATGCGCCGATCTCCGGCGGCGCGCAGCGCGCCGCGCAAGGCGAATTGACCATTCTTGCATCGGGCAGCGCCGCCGCCTTTGCCAAGGCGCGGCCCGCGCTGGATGCGATGGCGGCAAATCTTTACGAACTCGGCGATGCCGCAGGCCAGGGCGCCGCCTTCAAAATGATCAACCAGTTGCTGGCCGGGGTTCACATCGCCGCCGCTTCCGAGGCCATCGCCTTTGCCGCCAGGCAAGGGCTCGATATCCGCAAGGTCTATGAGGTCATCACCGCGTCCGCCGGCAATTCCTGGATGTTCGAAAATCGCATCCCGCATGTGCTGGAGGGCGACTATGCGCCGCGCAGCGCGGTGGAGATTTTCGTCAAGGACTTGGGCATTATCCAGGACATGGCGCGCAATGCGAGATTCCCGGTGCCGATAGCGGCCGCGGCGCTGCAGATGTTCCTGATGACCGCGGGCGCCGGCATGGGACGCGACGACGACGCGTCGGTGGCGCGGATGTATGCGCGCATCACAGGCACGCACCTGCCCGGCGAGCCGAAATAGCCAAAAGAGGACGGTCGATGCCCCGTTTTGCCGCTAACCTCACCATGATGTTCAACGAAGTGCCGTTCCTCGATCGTTTCGAGGCGGCAGCGAAAGCGGGCTTTACCGCGGTCGAATTCCTGTTTCCCTATGCCTATCCGGCCGACGAGATCGGCAAGCGCTTGCACGGCAACGGCCTGACCCCGGCGCTGTTCAATTTGCCGCCCGGCAATTGGGACGCCGGCGAAAAAGGTTTTGCCGCGCTGCCCGAACGCTTCGAAGATCTCAAGCAAAGCCTTCACACCGCGCTGCCTTACGCGCACGCAACTGGTGTCAAGCGCGTGCACCTGATGGCGGGGCTTGCCAATCGAAACGATTCACGGGCGGTCGAGGCGTTCTACAAGTCGGTGGCGTGGGCGGCCGAATTTTTCGCGCCCCACGGCCTGGACGTGGTGATCGAGCCGATCAATTCGCGCAATGTGCCCGGTTACTTCCTCAACGATTTCACGTTCGCGCGCGACCTGATCGACGAATTGAAGATTGCAAACCTCAAGTTGCAGTTCGACATCTATCACTGTCAGATCATCCATGGCGACGTGACCATGCGGCTGCGAGAGATGATGCCGCTCATCGGTCACGTCCAGATCGCCAGCATCCCTTCGCGCCACGAGCCCGACGGCGAGGAGTTGAACTATCCCTTTATTTTCGCCGAGCTCGATCGGCTCGGCTACGGCGGCTTTGTCGGCTGCGAATATAACCCGCGAGGCCAAACGACGGACGGCCTCGGCTGGTTCAAGCCCTATGTTGGAGCAAAGCCGTGACGCTTGCACTCGGCTGCATCGCCGACGACTACACCGGCGCTTCCGATCTCGCCAATACGCTGACCCGCAGCGGCCTGCGCACGGTGCAGACCATCGGCGTACCCTCCGATGAGCTCAAGCTGCCGGAAGTCGATGCCGTGGTGGTATCTCTGAAGAGCCGGTCGATCGAGGCGGGGCTTGCCGTCTCGCGCTCGCGGGCGGCCGAAAAATGGCTGCGCGGGCGCGGCGCGGATCATGTGCTGTTCAAGATCTGCTCGACCTTCGATTCCACCGACGACGGCAACATCGGCCCGGTGATGGACGCGTTGCGTGGTGATTCCGCTGACCGCATCGTTCTGGTGACGCCGGCCTTTCCCGAGACCGGCCGCACCGTCTATCAGGGCAACCTGTTCGTGGGGTCTGTGCCGCTGAACGAGAGTCCGCTCAAGGATCATCCGCTCAACCCGATGCACGATTCGAACCTGGTGCGGGTGCTGGCGCGCCAAAGCAGGACCAAGGTTGGTCTGGTCGATCTCGCGGCCGTCGCGCGCGGGGCCTCTGCCGTGCGGGCGCGTCTCGACGAGCTCGCAGGCAAGGGATTTGGCGCCGCCATCATCGATGCGGTTTTCGATTCTGATCTGGAGACCATCGGCGAGGTTGCGCTGGACCATCGCTTGTCGGTTGGGGCATCCGGATTTGGGCTGGGCCTTGCCCGTGCGCTGGTTGCGTCGGGCAAGGTGAAGGCGGACGCGTCGAGCGCGGTTTTCGGCGCGCCGGTCGGCGGACCTGCAGCGTGCCTCGCCGGCAGTTGCTCGCAGGCGACGTTGCAGCAGATTGCCAACGCCGAACGAGTGATGCCCGTGCTGCACCTCGATCCCGATCAGATCATCGCGGGCAAACAGGAAGTCCAGCGAGCGCTGGGCTGGGCGAGGCAAGGGCTGAAGGAGGGCCCGGTCCTGATCGCGAGCAGTTCGACGCCGGATCAGGTTCAGGCCCTTCAGTCGCGTCACGGCCGCGAAGCCGCCGGACACGCCATCGAACAGGCGATGGCCGATATCGCCGAAGGCCTGGTGCAAACGGGCGTACGGCGGCTGGTGGTCGCGGGCGGTGAAACCGCAGGCGCGGTGGTCGATCGTCTCGGAATTCCGGGCTTTCTGGTGGGCGCGGAAATTGCTGCGGGCGTTCCGGTGCTGCGCGCCGTAGGTGCGAAGGGTACCGACATGCTGCTTGCCCTCAAATCCGGGAATTTTGGCGGCAGCGAATTCTTCTCCGACGCGCTCGAACTGATGCG
Organism: uncultured Alphaproteobacteria bacterium; assembly: GCA_963721935.1. GTDB lineage: Bacteria > Pseudomonadota > Alphaproteobacteria > Rhizobiales > Xanthobacteraceae > Bradyrhizobium. The sequence continues at coordinate 176,164 of CAVRMY010000058.1, read as the reverse complement.
CTGACCAGCGCCCTGATCGTTTTGTCATTGGGAGAAGCCAACGGGTCGCGCGAATGCGCGCCCGATGACAGGCTCCGCGACGAAGCAATCCATTTCTTTCTCTCCGCGTTGGCAATGGATTGCTTCGCTGGCGCTCGCAACGACGACACAAAGATCGTAGCAGTGCTTGTCGGAGAACCGAGCTCGGCGCATCGCCTGGCCGGGGTGCCCGAAATCCGGGCACCAATCGCGCGAGCTATGATGAGAGCGCAGATGGCTATCGCAGAAGTGCAGGGGGTATCGCGGAAGTGAAGCCTCGTAGCAGCCCGGCGTTAGCCATTTTAAGTCATTTCAGGTAAATCGCTGGTTGATCCCGCTAATATTTCGCATTTGATCCAGGAATGCCCGCGCCATGACTGAACTGGTCCGTATCGCACTCAACCGGCCATACACGTTCGTCGTGCTCGCGCTATTGCTCCTGATCATCGGCCCGCTTTCGGCGTTGCGAACCCCGACCGACATCTTCCCCGATATTCGAATCCCGGTGATCGGCGTGGTCTGGCAATATACCGGCCTGCCGCCGGATCAGATGGCCGGCCGCATCATCACTCAGTATCAACGGATTCTGACGACGACCGTCAACGATATCGAGCATATCACCGCGAACTCCTATAACGGCTTCGGCATCGTCAAGATATTCTTCCAGCCCAATGCCGATATCCGCACCGCCAACGCGCAAGTCACCGCCGTCTCGCAGACCATCATCAAATTTCTGCCGCCCGGAGCGACGCCGCCGCTGATCCTCAATTACAGCGCCTCGACCGTTCCGATCATTCAGCTCGCGTTGTCAGGCGAAGGCCTTACCGAACAGAACCTCGCCGACATCGCCATCAACCAGCTGCGCACGCCCCTGGTTACCGTGCCGGGCGCTGCGATCCCCTATCCCTATGGCGGCAAGCAGCGTCAGATCCAGATCGATATCAATTCGACGGCGCTGCAGTCGCTGGGTCTCTCCGGCCAGGACGTCGCCAATGCACTGGCGGCGCAGAACCTGATTCAACCGGCGGGTACGTCCAAGATCGGCGGCTTTGAATACGTCATTCAGCTCAACAATTCTCCCTTGAAAATCGAAGAGCTCGGCAATTTGCCGATCAAGGCCGTCAACGGCGCCATGGTCTATGTGCGCGATGTCGCCACCGTGCGTGACGGCAATCCGCCGCAGACCAACATCGTCCATGTCAACGGCAGTCGTTCCGTTCTGATGATGGTGCTCAAGTCGGGTTACATTTCGACGCTGGACATTATCGATGGCATCAAGAACAAAGTCGTCGCCTTCAAGGACTCGCTTCCCGATACGCTGAAGGTTGGCTTCGTCGGCGACCAGGGGATCTTCGTGCGCGGCGCCATCGCGGGCGTTGTTCGCGAGGGCGTGATCGCGGCCATCCTTACCAGTGTCATGATCCTTTTGTTCCTGGGGAGCTGGCGCTCCACAATCATCATTGCGACGTCGATCCCGCTCGCCGTGTTCGGCTCGATCATAATGCTGTCGGCAATCGGCGAGACCCTCAACATCATGACGCTCGGCGGCCTTGCGCTCGCAGTCGGCATCCTGGTCGACGAGGCCACGGTGACGATCGAAAATATCAACTGGCACCTGGAGCATGGCAAGGAGGTGCGCACCGCGATCATGGACGGCGCCCAGCAGATCGTCGTGCCGGCCTTCGTGTCGCTGCTCTGCATCTGCATCGTGTTCGTGCCGATGTTTTTCCTGCAGGGCATTCCGCGCTTCCTGTTCGTGCCGATGGCGGAGGCGGTGATCTTCGCGATGATCTGGTCGTTCATCCTGTCGCGCACACTGGTGCCGACCATGGCGATGTATCTTTTGCAGCCGCATCGGCCTCACGCCGATGGCGAGAAGCCCGCACGCTCGCGCAATCCGCTGGTCCGCTTGCAGCAAGGTTTCGAAGCCGGTTTCGAGCGATTCCGTGCCGGCTATCGCGACCTGTTGACACTGGCGCTGCATCATCGGCCCAGTTTCGTCATCGCGTTCCTGGGCCTTGTCGCGGCGTCATTCCTGCTCGTTCCGTATCTCGGGCAGAATTTCTTTCCCGCCGTCGATGCCGGGCAGATCCTGATGCATGTGCGCACCCAGGTCGGTACCCGTCTTGAGGAAAGCGCCAATCAGTTTGCCGACATTCAGAAGGCGATCCGCAAGATCATTCCGCCCGAACGGATCGAGACGATGGCCGACAACATCGGCATGCCCATCAGCGGCATCAACATGACATACAACAATACCGGGGTGATCGGTCCGCAGGACGGCGATATCCAGATCAAGTTGAAGGAGGATCACCCTCCGACCGAAATCTACATAAAGGCGCTACGTGAGCAGCTTCCTCGCCTGTTTCCTGGAATGACATTTGCTTTTCTTCCAGCCGATATCGTCAACCAGATCCTGAATTTCGGCGCGCCGGCGCCCATCGACCTGCAGATTCGGGGCAACAATTTGAACGCCAACTTCGCCTACGCCAGCAAGCTGATGGCCGGCATTCGACGGATTCCAGGCATCGCCGATGCGCGCATCCAGCAATCGCCGAGCAATCCGACCTTCAACATCGACGTCGACCGTACCCGCGCGCAGTATGTGGGCCTGACCGAGCGCGACGTCACCAACAGCCTCACCGTCAACCTGGCGGGCAGCGGACAGGTAGCGCCGACCTATTTCCTCAATCCCGATAATGGCGTGTCCTATTCGATCGTCATGCAAACCCCGCAATACCAGATCGACTCGTTGAGCGCGCTGGAGACGCTGCCAATTACCTCGGGCGGCCCGACCGCGCCCATTCTCGGCGGCATCGCCAACATCACCCGGTCGGTTTCCAGCGCCGTGGTCTCGCAATACGACATCCAGCCGATGGTGCAGATCTATGCGACGCCGCAGGGGCGCGATCTCGGCGGCGTCGCCGCCGATGTCAGAAAGGTGATGGCGGATACGGCCAAGGATGTGCCGAAAGGCACTTCGGTCGTTCTCGTCGGTCAGGTGCAGACCATGGACAGCTCCTTCACCGGGCTGTTGTTCGGACTGGTCGCGGCAATTGTGCTGGTCTATTTCCTGATCGTGGTGAACTTCCAGTCATGGTCCGATCCGTTCGTGATCATCACCGCGCTGCCGGCCGCGCTGGCCGGGATCGTCTGGATGTTGTTCTCCACCCATACCACGCTCTCGGTGCCCGCGCTGACCGGTGCGATCATGTGCATGGGGGTGGCGACGGCGAACAGCGTGCTGGTGATCAGTTTCGCGCGCGAGCGCTACGAGGAGCTCGGCGACCCGATCGCTGCCGCTATCGAGGCCGGCTTCGTGCGCATGCGTCCGGTGCTGATGACGGCGCTCGCCATGATCATCGGCATGCTGCCGATGGCGCTTGGCCTCGGCGAGGGTGGCGAGGCCAACGCGCCGCTCGGCCGGGCGGTAATCGGCGGCCTATTGTTTGCGACGGTCGCCACGTTGATGTTTGTCCCGGTGGTTTTCAGTATGGTACACAGGAAGCAGGACGCCAAAGCTGCCGTCGCAACGGAGACACCGAATGCCCACTGAACCTCGCTCGCCGGTTTCGCGGCGGAAGTTGGGCATTTTCGGCGCCGTGGCGATCGTGGCCGCGCTGATGCTGGTGATCAGCGGCATTCGCGCGCGGGAGGATACCAACGCCAAACTGCGGGAATGGACCGACAGCCAGGCCGTTCCACCGGTGGCGGTGATCTATGCCGAGCCCGGCGCCTTGACGGCGACGATCGATCTGCCGGGCCGGCTCGAAGCCTATAATCGCGCGCCGATCTTTGCTCGGGTCAACGGCTACCTGAAGTACTGGAACGCCGACATCGGCGCGCGCGTCAAAAGCGGCGAGGTGATCGCCGAGATCGACGCGCCGGATCTCGATCAGCAATTGCTGCAGGCGCGTGCCGATCTCGCCAACCAGCAGGCCAGCGCGAAATTGTCCGAAGTAACGCTGGCGCGCCGCAAGACCCTGATCGCCTCCAATTTCGTCTCGATGCAGGAGATCGACGAGCGCACCGCCGACCTCTCCAACAAGAATGCTGCCGTAAATTCGGGCCAGGCCAATGTCGAGCGGCTCGAGGCATTGGCCCGCTACAAGAAGATCACCGTGCCATTCGACGGCATCGTCACCGCGCGCTCGACCGACGTCGGTGCCCTGATCAATGCCGGCGGCGGAAGCGGACCGCCGATGTTTGTGGTTTCCGACATCAGAAAATTGCGCGTCTATGTCAACGTGCCGCAGAATTACGTGCCTTCGGTTCGGATCGGCGCCAAGGCGGTCATTGCCGTGCCGGAGTACCAGACCAGGACCTTTGACGCCACCGTCGAAGCCTCGGCGCAAGCCGTCGACGTCAATTCCGGCACGACGCAGATGCAGCTTGCGCTCGACAATGCCGCCGGCGAGCTGATGCCGGGCGGATTTGCCACGGTTCGTCTGAGCCTGCAGCATGACGGAGTGCCGCTGCACATCCCCTCGAGTGCATTGGTCTTCAACCAGAGCGGTTTGCGGGTCGCCACCGTCGGGCCCGACGAACGGGTTCTTTTCAAGACCGTGACGATTGCCCGCGATCTCGGCCGCGATATCGAACTTGCCTCAGGCGTCACGCTGGAAGACCGGATCATCAACGCCCCACCGGACGGCATCGTCGACGGCGACCAGGTCCGCGTGGTCAGCACGAAGGGACGACCGGCGACGGTTTCGGCGAAGCAGGAGCAAAAGGGGTAGGAGGCGGCGGTGGCGTGCCCGGACGCGGCGCAGCGTGAAACGGTGCGCTGCCGATCCGGGGTGCATATTATTGGCACACCGCGATCGCGGGTCCGGCTCTGCGGAGCAGCGTGAAGTTACGCTGCGCCGCGTCCGGGACACGAAATCATCCCACCCGCCACTCCAGAATGCCGTCGTCGGCCGTCGCTATGTCGCCGACCGAGTCGATCGGGCTGCGGTCCATGTTCAGCAGGTGCGCCAGGGTCTGGCGGTCGGCTGGAGGAACGCGAGCCAATGCGCGCGCGTCGTCCTGTGTCCGCAGCATGACGACCCCGTGCTCGATCTCGTTGTTGCGGCCGTAGATCGCGGTAAAGCTTTCGACCTTTCCCTTGCCGCTGGCCGCCGTGACAAATACCGGTACCCTGCCGCGTCGACGATCGACATCGTTTTGTACGCTTGTTTCCTGCGCAAGCGGTTCAAGCGGCGGTCGTTGCGATAGAACCAGGGCGTGATGCTTGGTGACGAAACCACCCTGGCCGTACAGCAGGCCGAGCGAGGCGCCCGAGCGCAGCTTCCGTACCATCGCGCACGCCGCATGGGTCATATAGGTATTGAGCGGCGCGCCGAAGAAAGTAAGTCCACCGGTGACGGTCGGCTGCACGTCCGCGCCCAGTCCCAGCGTCCGTCGCGCCATCTTCGGTACGCAGGGAAAGCAGCTATAAAGCTCGATCGCATCGAAGGCTCTGCCGTTACTGCCGGCCAGATCCATGACAGCCTCGAGAACGGCGTTCTGCGCCTGGCTCTCGGTGAACCGATCGCGCTCGAGATAGTCGCGCGGCTCTTCCGCCGAGGCCCCGCCATGGACGTGAACCAAACGGTCCTCGCGGATGCCGGCAGCGCGCGCTTTGGCGAGCGACGTCATCAGCACAGCGCCGCCCATGTTGACCATGGGATTGGCGACCATGAGCTTCGTATAGGGCCAGGCGATCAACCGGTTGTCCACCGTCGGCGTCGTGATGTCTTCCGGCGCGAAACGCCGCTTCAGCCACGAATTGGGATTTTGCGAAGCCGCGGACGAGTAGGCCGACCAGAGCGCACCGGATTCCGCCAACGCCTCGCGCGGGGTCTGGCCCCAATGTGCCGAGGTGGCTGCCTCATAGAACGGATAGACGCTGACGGGGCGGAACACACCGAGTTTCACCGCCATCGGCTTCTGGAACGCGGCGCCGCGCTTGGGCTCGGGGACATCATGCGCAAAGGGCGTCCAGGGCAGCGTAACGCCGGCGCGCCCGGCCTTGGTCGCCGTGCTCTGCGCCTCGGCGCCACATACTGCCGCCACAGCGCTTTCGCCGCGCGCGATGCGCTGCGCCGCCTCATGCAGATAGCGGATCGGGCTCTCGCCGCCGACCGGCCCGTAATAATTGTGCCGGGGGTTGATACCGAGGCGAACGGCGAGCTGTTGCTCGGGATCGCGGTAGCGCCAGCTCAGGAAATTGACGATGTCGAGCGAGTTGATCTCGGCAAGCAGCGCAGCGCCGCTGTCGGCTTCGGCGCGCCTGAGCGCCTCGGCCAGGAGCGCGAGGGGCTCGAGGCCTTCGACAATTTCCTTCGGCCGATCGACGATTTCGCCGACGCCGACGATGACGGGGATGCGGTCTTCCCGGTCTGAATATTGGTTATTCGGCATTTCGTCCCGGCTCGTATTGGAAACTTTTACAAACTGTCATTGCGAGGAGCGTAAGCTCCGAAGCAATCCAGACCGTGCAAGCAGCGGATTCTGGATTGCTTCGCTTCGCTCGCAATGACAGCCATTACCCTATTCCCCCAACAGCGCGTTCATGTGCTCGACAGCCTCGGCAAAATCTTCCTTGAATTCCTGCACGACGGCGCCCGCCGACTTCACGCTGTCGATCAGGCCGACGCCCTGTCCCACAAAATAGCTGACGAGTTCGCGCGCCTTCGCATTGCCCGCAGCGGTCGACCGGTCGATCGCGTTGAAGGCGTCGCGGCTGATGATGCTTTGCAGCGGCATCGGCAACGCGCCCGGACTCTCCGGATCGCGGTCCCACGCATCGGTCCAGACCGAACGCAGTTGCCGCGCCGGCTTTCCGGTACGGCTTCTGGAGCGAACGGCATCGCGCGAGGATGCCGCGATCATCTTCTCGCGGAAGATTTCGCTGGTTTCGGATTCAACGGTTGCAAGCCACACCGAACCGGTCCACACGCCGGCCGCGCCCATCGCCATGCAGGCTGCCATCTGTCGTCCGGTCATGATGCCGCCGGCGGCCAGCACCGGCACGTCGCGTATGGGCTTGATCGCCTTGATCACCTCCGGGACCAACACCATGGTGGAGACTTCGCCGCAATGACCGCCGGCTTCGGTGCCCTGCACGACGAGAATATCGACACCGGCGGCAACCTGGCGCAGCGCGTGCTCCTTGGCGCCGACCAGCGCCGCGACAGGCACGCCGTGCTTTTTTCCCATCTCGATCATCGCCTTCGGCGGCACCCCCAGCGCATTCGCAATCAAGCGGATCGGGTGACGGAACGATGCTTCCAGAACCTCGAGCGCGCGGGCGGCGTCGAACGGCTGCGGCTGGTTCTCGGGGATCGGGGTCTTGGTCAACTCGACGCCGTATTTCTTCAGGAGATTGCGGGTAAAGTCGCGATGTTCAGGCGAAATCCTCGCCTCGAGGCTGTTCCAGGTGACGTCTTTTTCGCCCGCAGTCGAGATATTCTCGGGGATCAGAACGTCCAGCCCGTAAGGCTTGCCGTCGACGCGATCGTCGATCCATTTCAGTTCCTGCTCGATGGATTGTGGTGAATGCGCAGTTGCACCCAGCACGCCGAACCCACCGGCGCGGCTCACGGCCGCCACCACGTCACGGCAATGGCTGAAGGCGAACAGCGGAAATTCAACGCCCAGCATCTCGGTAACTGGCGACTTCATCATGTTCCATTCCCTGCAATAGCCCTTATACCGCTCGTTTTGGTCCCAATCAGACCACTAGCGCATCAATGGCGAGGATGCCAAGCCAGCTCCTGATGTCGGTTTTAGTCCTGCTACCATGGTATTTCCCTCCGCGCATTTTGTCCCTTGCGCTTTGTCGTGACCCGGAGAATGCTGCCCGGCGAAACCGCAAGAATTTCAGGGAGCGCGTATAGATGTCGGCACTGCCATCCATGTCGGACAAAGAGCACTCGAACGGCGACGTCCATGACGTCGTCGTGGTCGGCGCCGGTTTTGCCGGAATGTACATGCTTCACCGGCTGCGCGGCCACGGATTTTCGGTGCGCGTCTATGAGCAGGGCGGCGATGTCGGTGGCACCTGGTACTGGAACCGCTATCCCGGCGCGCGTTGCGACGTCGAGAGCATGCAATATTCCTATTCCTTCTCCGAAGAATTGCAGCAGGAATGGAACTGGAGCGAACGCTACGCGCCGCAGGGGGAAATTCTGGAGTACGCCAGACACGTCGCCGAACGCTTCAATCTGCGCGGCCATATCCAGTTCAACACGCGGGTCGACCGCGCCGAGTTCGAGGAAGACACCAATACATGGCGGGTGACGACCTCCGATGGCAAGACCGTGACCGCGAAATTCGTCGTGCTCGCCACCGGTTGCCTGTCCAATGCCCGCGTCCCCGATATCAAGGGCCTGGCGGAATTCGCGGGCAGGGTTTACCACACCGGCCATTGGCCGCATGAGGGCGTGGATTTTGCCGGCCAGCGCGTCGGCGTGATCGGCACCGGCTCTTCGGCGATCCAGTCGATACCGGTCATCGCACGGCAGGCGCGCCAGCTCTATGTGTTCCAGCGTACACCCAATTTCTCTGTTCCGGCCCACAATGCCGAGCTGACGACGGAGGAGCGCGAGGCGTTTCGCAAAATATATCCGGAAGTGAGGCGCTTTGCCCGCGAGGAAGCGCGCAACGGAATCTACGCCGAGATGTCCGACCGCGGCGCGCTCGACGACGGCGACAATGCGCGCCGCGCCAAATATGAACAGCGCTGGGCCAAGGGCGGCCTGACGTTCATGCTGGCCTACAACAACCTCATTCTCGACAAGACCGCCAACGACACCGCCGCCGATTTCGTCCGCGGCAAGATCGCCGAAATCGTCAAGGATCCGGCGACCGCAAGACTCCTGCAGCCCGACAATCACCCGATCGGCTCCAAACGCATCTGCGTCGATACGGAGTACTACGCGACCTTCAATCGGCCAAACGTCACTCTGGTCGACATCAGACCGGCCGGAATCGAGCAGGTCCTGCCGAATGCCGTGCGCACCGGGGCTAAGGACTACGAAATCGATGCGCTGGTGCTTGCGACCGGCTTCGATGCCATGACCGGTTCGGTGGCCAAGATCGATATTCGCGGTCATGGCGGAAAGACGCTGAACCGGAAATGGGCGGAGGGCCCCAAAACCTATCTCGGCCTGATGAGCGAGGGCTTTCCCAATCTCTTTGTCATCACGGGACCAGGAAGCCCTTCGGTGCTTTCCAACATGATCGTCTCGATCGAGCAGCATGTCGACTGGATCGCCGACTGCCTCGCCTGGATGCGTGGTCGCGGCTTCGCGACGATGGAAGCCACCCGGCAGGCCGAAGACAAATGGGTAGCGCATGTCAACGAGGTGGCGCACCTGACGCTCTATCCGCAGGCCAATTCCTGGTACATGGGCGCCAATATCCCGGGCAAGCCGCGTATTTTCATGCCCTATATCGGCGGCGTCGGCGTCTACCGGCGCATCTGCGACGACGTTGCGGCCAAGGGCTATGAAGGGTTTGCGATGAAGGCAAGCGAGCGGGTCGAGAGGATGGCGGTGTCGTCCTAAGAACCGTCATTGCGACGGAGCCAATGACGAAGCCCGGCCCGCGCCTTCCCGTCATTGCGAGCGAAGCGAAGCAATCCATGGCGAGACCGAACAAGGCGTCAGATGGATTGCTTCGTCGCTTGCGCTCCTCGCAATGACGAGGCCGGCTGAAATTAGCGCCGTCGGAGACGAATAGCCGAGGGGCGCTTTAGAATCGATAATTGATGCCGGCGCGGACGTTGTCGATATGGTCTGTACTGACACCGCTTCCAATGGTTTCGACGTAAAGATATTCGAGCTTTACGCTCCAATTATGCGCAAAGCCGTATTCGAAACCGAGGCCGGCTGCGAGTCCCGGACGCAATGACGAAGCAGAACAACTGGGAAAAACCCCAAGCGTCCCACAAGGCGCGCCTGCAATCGAGGTGCCATTGGCACTGGATCTTTCGAATGCCACGCCGCCCGTGACGTAGAGCAGCAAATTATCCAGCGCGACGCCGGCGCGTAGCCTGGCCGTCCCGACGGCGCTGACGTTGGTAGTGGTATTGAGAGTAATACCCGACCCGATGCCGAGGATACTCGGGTTTGAAATGCCGCTGCCCTTGATATTGGCCCAATCAAGATCGCCCTCCAGGCCGAGCACCACATATCCCTGCTGGATTTGCGCGCCGACAGTCCCACCGATCATCCCGCCACTGATATCGAAGCTCGTGCGATCGAACCTGTTGGAGAAGAGTATCAATGGATCTTGCGTACCCCACCCGTATCCGCCGTTGACGCCGACATAAACGCCGGTCCAGTTGTAGACTTGGGCAACCACGGGTGGGCTCTTATAGGACTGCGCAGGAAGATCCGCAGCGGGCGCGCTGCTGGAAGCGATCGCAAGAGATGCGGCTGCGATAAGAATTTTTTTCTTCACGGTATTCCTCCTCCGCGACGAAGCACTGAACAAATTCGCCGAGACTAAAATGAAGGCCGGCTGGACGGCCGGCCTTCATTGAATTGGTCGGGTCAGTATCTCGCGACGACCGGACCGCCGAATTTGTAGTTCACCCGCACCGTAACCATGTCGATGTTCTGGCTGATCGTATTGGCGGCGGTGGCACAGATTGCGCTGCAAGAGAAAGAGTTGTTCGCATTACCCATCATCAGATGGTCGTATTCGATGCCCGCCGACCAGTTCGGCGTAAACAGGTATTCAAAACCAACGCCCACGGAGGCGCCCAGCCTGTTCGACGACGCATTTACAATTCCAATGCCGCCGGCACTCACTACCGAGAAATTGTTGTTTGCCCACGCACCGCCGCCCTTCAAATAAAGCAAGGCTGCGTTCCAGGCATAGCCGATCTGACCCGTAAAGAGCCCGACGCTGGTGACCTTGGAATAATCGGTGGCGCCAGGGAAGGCGATGCTGGGGATGGAGGCGCGCAAGCTTGCCCAATCACCTTGGACCTCCACGCCGAGCACAGCCCCTCCCACCTGCCAGCGGTAGCCACCTTGTCCGCCGAAAACGCCGCCCGACTTGCTGTTGCAGCCTTCGGTATTGAACAGGACTCCGTTGACGGTAAAGTCACCCCAGCACGCGCGGTTCGAGCCGTAGCCGCCGTTTGCGCCGAGATAAAACCCGGTCCAGTCATAGACGTAAGGCACCATCACGGGGGCTGCCGGCGGCGGCGGGCGCTGCGGAAGATCAGCCGCAAATGCAGGCGCAGCCAAAGCCGCAAGACCGATTGTCCCAAGCAATATCTTCTTCATTTGAAAATCTCTCCAGTTATCTCGGCATTGGTCGATCCGAATCAAACCGTTTGATCCAGATCAAATGAAATTCGCATCCTCAAATTTTTCTGCCTGCGGCTCGACCAGGGTTTGAAATCCGAGAAACTAAGTACACAACTGTGCAGAACACGACTATCCAGAATCGTGTCAGCGTACTGTCCCCTGGATTTGTTTGTTCGATCTTGTTGCTTGATTATCACTATCAAGGACTTGCGCCGGTAAAGCCTCACCGGCAGAATTGTCCAAACTGGCGTTTTAAGGGCGGACGTGACGTAGAATGGCGAACGTCATTCATTGGACCTTTGATGCGCGCCCCGCGACTACGAGTAGTAAAATGTAAAAGGTATTTCACCACGCGACGCATCCTTGACGTGCAATCAAATTTTTTTCGGTCTTTGTCGAGCGCGCGACTGTCCGCTCGTTCGGTAGCTTCAAACGCCGAGGTCTGCTTTGCCCCTCATGACCGGACATCGCCAGCCTGGCCTCGCATGTCCGAAACGTGCCAATGGCAGTGTTTTCTGATGAACCAAGCCGCAACCCCGGAGGGCGTTCCGGGGTTGCGCATTCGCCGACCGCTTCAGGCCAGAGCCATTTCGGTTTTGATTGAATCAAAACCGGGCTCTACTCTTTTGCTTTGACGCGTTTTCTTCACGCGAACCGGTTTCCACTCCGCTCGAAAACGCTCTAGTTTCCTTGGTGTGCCGCCATCGCTTTGGCGATTTGCGCTTTCACCGCCTCGAGATTGAAACTTGCGCCCTTCTGCATCGGCGGGAAGTCGATGGCAGTTTGCGCGAGTTGCTCAACTTCCTTTTGCGCATATTGGAATCGCCAGAACTGGAAGGCGAACCAGTTGTAGAACGCCAAAGAGCCTTGTGCGCCGTTTGGCAGATTGGTGCGCTCGTATGGATCAAGTCGCAGGTTGGTGAGGATTGGCCAATCGACCTTCACCGTTCCACCTAGCCAACCGCCGGGTTGATCCGTAAAGCGGTACTTGAAATCATCGATCCTCACAGCACTTAAGGTGCCCTCCGTAAAGTAGATAACTTCATGCCGTTTCGACGGTCCCTTTCCGGTGATCAGATCGATCTGGTTGTAACCGTCCAGGTGCACCTTGTATGTGCGACCGCCGAGCTGCTTGCCCGTCTTGAGCTCATCGGTAATGTTGGGGTTGCCGGCCGCCGCAACCAGTGTCGGAAACCAATCGAGACCGGATACAATCGAATTCTCAATCTTGCCGGCTGGCACCTTGCCGGGCCAACGCAAGATCATCGGTACGCGGAAGCCACCTTCGAGCGCGGTACCCTTGCCACCCGAAAATGGTGTCTGCCCGCCATCGGGCCAGGTGAAGTTCTCTGCGCCGTTATCGGTGGTGAAGCCGACAATGGTATTATTGTCGAGTCCATTGTCCTTCAGATACTTCATGACCGAGCCGACGATATCGTCGAGCTGAGCCATGCCGGCCTCTTCCTCAGACCAGTTGTTATCCGAGTTACGCATCCCCTGATACTTTGGCGACAGGTGGGTGACGACATGCATGCGGGTTGGATTGAGCCAGAGGAAAAATGGCTTCCCGTCCTGTTTCGCCTTGTCAAGGAATTTGATCGCGTTCGCCAGTATTTCATCGTCGACCGTTTCCATACGTTTTGGGCAGAGTTCACCGGCATCCTCGATCCTCTGCTTGCCGATCTTGCCCCAGCGCGGCTGCGCAGTCTGGTCATCGATATCGGTCGCCCAGCTGTGGACCATGTGGCGCGGTCCCACCGTGTCCTTGAGCGCCGCTGGATAGTTCACGTGGCATGGATCTTCCATCGCATCCAGGTGGTACAGGTAGCCGAAGAATTCATCGAAACCATGAACCGTAGGCAAAAATTGATTGAGATCGCCCAGGTGGTTCTTTCCGAACTGGCCCGTGGCATAACCCATCGACTTAAGCGCCGTCGCGATGGTCGGCGCCTCGTCCGGGATGCCGACAGGGGAGCCGGCCTGCCCGACAGTGGTTAGACCGGTGCGGATAGGTAGCTCACCAGTGATGAAATTGGCGCGACCTGCCGTACAGCTTGCCTCGGCGTAGTAGTCGGTAAACCTCATGCCTTCAGAGGCAAGCTGGTCCAGATTCGGCGTTCTCCCGGCCATAATGCCCTGATTGTAGACGCCGACGTTAGCCCATCCTATATCGTCTCCCATGATGAAAATGATATTCGGCCTCTGTTGCCCCTGAGCGGATGCCGGAAGACCAGACGCCGTTGCGAAGATTAACGGCGCTAATAATCCCAGAAGCTTCAGCCAGGCGATCCTGGTCGTGCTCATCATTTTTCTCCTTGATTGGCAATGCGTGAAAAAGGTTGCAGCCCCGAGGATCCTGCCTCGACCCAAGGCTCCATGTGCGAAACGCAGGGCCTTGAAGCTCACTAGGCTTTCCAGAGTTCGGGGCACTACCTTTGATCTGGATCAATGAATGATCAGGCCCGCCCGAGGGACGTTGTGCGACCGGAGAAGCCCGTGGAGCCTCGAGCGATCGTTCGATCCGTCCCCGGCACCAATCATCTGTCTGTTTTTAAGTCCGCCTGGGGTGATTTTCGACCATTTCAACATGGCTTTGCGATGTCCGGTTATCCCCCCGGAATCGGAAATCGGGACCACTGGCGTTTATGAGTACACGCCCTAACTAAGCAGAGCTTAGCACGGATGGGCGAAGCGATATCCCGGGCTTCTCTGTATTTGCCATTGTATCCGAATATCAGTGTGCTCATTCGGGCTACCGTTGCCAGTTGCTGATTTGCCCGACTGTCCAGCCCCCTTATCAAAAATTTTTTGCTTTTCCGTTTGGTAGAAACACCTCTACACGCTCGATTCATCCCACCCCACAAAGGGGCGTATCGCGATCGTCACGGACGCGGGGAGGGATGCGGTGGACGTGGGCGGCGCGACGACGAACGCGCCCGCCTCGCGGACGGCGAAGTCGTATGGTCCTGACGCCCCGACGCTGGCGTCAAGTCGGCGGAAGTGTTTCCGCCGGCGACGGTGGCAATAAAGCCCGGCTCACCGGGGAGAGTACGAAGGAAACCGTTAAAACCATTGCGTGCGGGAATGCCGGGTGATCCGGCAACAACCGTGGCGACTACGCTCGTGTGCTTTTTTGTTCGCACGCGAGGCTGCGGGTGCGGCTGGCACCCGGCATTCCCCACGCCCTTTGCTACGGGGCGGACGTTGGTGGAAGCAACCCGGGCGCAATTCGCGCCGCGGGATCGCGGTCGTATGCCATGACCCTGTTGCCAGCCAAAACCGGTCGTCTGGATTTTCCTCAAACGCGGCCGAACTGAACCGCTGGAGCCTTTTCGGTTCTGATTGAATCAGAACCGAGGCTCTAGATCATGATGCGATTAAGCGGAATCGCATCATGATCTCATCTCTTTGTTTGAGCATGATCTTTTCGGAAAACCGGTTTCCACTTTTCCGGATCATGCTCCAATGTCACGTTTTGACGCGTTTTCTTTAGGCGAACCGGTACCCACTTCGCTCGAAAACGCCATAGGCGAAGCAGTCCATTTACTTCGCCGCTACGCCCCTCATAATGGGAAATGACTTTAACAGTCTGCGGGCGGATCGGCGATGGCGCAAATCCGCTGCAAGTCGGCCGTCAAGGCCGCAAGCGGAGGTAAGAACCGAGGGAGGACTTCATGCGATTTCTGAAAACCGCGTTCGCTGCCGGTGTGGCAACACTGACGCTGGCCGGCCCGGCGCTTGCGCAAGGCAAACCGGCTGAACTGAAAATCGGCATCACGACCTTCCTGTCGGGGCCGGCCTCGGTGTTCGGCGTGCCCGGCAAAGCCGCAGCCGAGATGATTGCGGAGGACGTCAACAAGAAGGGCGGAATCGGCGGGGTCCCGGTAAAGCTTTCGTTTGTCGACGAGGGCGCCGGCGGGGAGGCTCTCGTATCGAATTACCGCCGTCTGGTGCAGGACGAAAAGGTCGATGCGACGTTTGCCTCGATTTCTTCAGGCAGCTGCAATCAGCTGGTTCCGGTTGCAGAAGACCTCAAGGTGATGAACTTCATGTGGGATTGCGGTGCCGCCTCGATCCTCGAAGTCAAGAAATATCGCTACAATTTCCGCACCCAGGCCAACGGCACGCCGGAGATGCTTGCCGTGCTGATCTATCTTCTGAAGACGAAACCGGACTTCAAGACCATCGCGGTCATCAATCAGGACTACGCCTGGGGCCGCGAAAGCTGGGAGATCTTCTCCACCGCGCTGAAGGCCATGAAACCGGATGTTCAGGTGGTGGCCGAGCTGTTCCCCAAGTTCGGCGCCCCCGATTTCTCGACGGAGATTTCCCGCCTGTTGGCGCTGCGTCCCGATGTGGTGCTGACGACCAGCTGGGGCGGCGATCTTGACACGCTGGTTCGCCAGGCCGGCCAGCGCGGCCTGCTGCAGCAGTCCGCCTTCGTACTCGCCATCGGCGAATCATCGATCCAGCGACTGGGCAAGGACCTGCCGGAGGGCTTGATCATCGGCGCCCGCGGCGATCACTGGTTCCTGCATCCCGAAAGAAAGAACGATCCGGCCTTCAAGGCCTTCAACGAGGCTTTCAGGGCGAAGACCGGGTCCTGGCCGATCTACCCGGTCTATCACATGGCGCAGGCATTCGCGGCGCTGCAGGCGGCCTACGACAAGGCCATCAAGGCGAACGGCGGCAACTGGCCGACCCACGAGCAGGTCGTCGATGCGGCCGCCGGCAACGCGTTCGAAACCGGCTTCGGCAGGCCGGTCACGCTGCGGGTCGAGGATAACCAGGGCCTGGAAGCCCAGCTCGTCGGCGTCACCAAATCGGTGCCGGGCTATGACTTCAAGCTGCTCGACAACATGATGGTGTTCGACCCCAAGACCATCACGACACCGCCAGGCATGCGCTCCGTCGAGTGGCTGAAGACGCTCAAGCCCGAATTCGCCAAGGTCGACGTGCCGACGTTCAAGCAGTGACGCCGCGACTGCCGTCCCCGGACTTTTCTCCGGGGACGGGCCCGCCGTGAAGGCTTCTCATGAATTCCACGCTCGCCATCCTGGCCGTTCTCGACGGGATCAGCTACGCCGCATTGGTGTTCCTGGTCTCGGTAGGACTGAGCCTGATCTTCGGCGTGCTGCGCGTGGTCAACGTGGCGCACGGTTCCCTGTATGCGTATGGGGCCTATCTCGCCGCCACGTTCTGCATCGCCGTCGTGCCCCTGTCGCCGTGGCTTACCTATCCCGCGCTGCTCGCCGCATCGATCGTGATCGGCGTGGTATGCGGCGGGCTCATCGAACGCTTTCTATTGCGGCCGCTTTACGGACGTGACGACGTGCTGCAGCTTCTGATCACCTTCGCAGCGTTCATGATCATGGACAATCTGCAGCGCATGATCTGGGGCGTCCAGCCGATTTTTGCCGCCGAGCCGCTGAAGCTGCTGCCCAATATCACCGTATTCGGCGTCACCTACACCTCCTATCAAGTCGTGCTGCTGCCGGCGGTGGCGGTATTGACGCTGATCGGCTTGCGTTACTTTCTGCGCCACAGCCTTGCGGGAGCGGTCATTCTGGCGGTCACGGAAGATCGTGAGGCTGCCACCGCAATTGGAATCGATGCCAGGCGCGTCTACTTCGTCACGTTCATCATTGGGGCAAGCCTTGCAGCGCTCGGCGGCGCACTCGCTCTGCCGACTACTTCGCTGGTGCCAGGCATGGGCGCCGACATGATTGTGCTGGCCTTTGCTGTCGCGGCCACGGCCGGCCTCGGGCAGATCGAGGGCACGATCGTCACCGCGCTCATGATCGGACTTGTCCGCGCCTTCGTCATCTACATCCAGCCCGAGTTCGAGGTTTTGGTGCCCTATCTCTTGATGGTGCTGGTGCTCCTGGTTCGGCCTTACGGACTGTTCGGAACCACCCAGTTGAGGAAAATCTGATGGCTGGCCGCTTCAAGCCGATCACGATGGCCGCCGCCTCGTTCTTCCTGGTTGCCGCTGTAGCGCCGCTCTTCGTCCCGAGCTGGGCCACGCTGTTTGCGCTGATCCTTGCAAAGAGCGTCGTGGTGCTGGGCATTATCCTGCTGCTGCAAGCCGGACAGGTGTCGTTCGGACATGCGATGTTCTTCGCGACCGGCGCCTACGCCGCGGCTTTTTGGGGCAAGTATGTCGGCGGCGGCGATATCGTGCTCTTTCTGGTGCTCGGCGCCGTATCGGCCAGCATTCTTGGCCTCATCGTCGGTCTGTTCGTGGTGCGCTACCGCGAAATCTTCTTCGGCATGCTCAACCTCGCATTCTCGATGGTACTTTGGTCGCTGCTGGAAAAGATGTTCCATTACACCAACGGCGCGGACGGCATTCGCGTTTCACGCCCTGGCCTGCTGGGAGTGACGTTTTCACCGGGTGCGTTTCAATATGTCATCCTCTATGTGAGCCTGCTGATCGCTGTGGCGGCCTTTTTCGGCGTGCAGCGCTATCTCGACAGCCCGCTGGGGCACATGTTGCGGGCCATCAAGTCAAACGAAACGCGGCTTGAATATCTCGGCACCTCGGCGCGCCGCGTCCTGCTGATCAGTTACGTGATATCGGCTTTCCTCGGAGGGGTCAGCGGCACGCTGGTCGCGATCATCCAGCAGATCGCCACGCCTGAATTCGGTTTCTGGACCAAGTCGGGCGAATTCGTATTCATCGCGATACTTGGCGGCGGGGCGCACGCGTTCGGTGCATTTGCGGGCGCCGCCGTATATGAGATCGTGCGCTTCTATGCGGCCGCCCAGCTCGCCAACGCCTGGCAGCTCATTCTCGGCCTGGTGGTCATCGTGATCATTCTTTACGCTCCGAGCGGATTGATAGGTCTCAGGCAGCGCGGCAATCGAGCGAAGGAGGGCGCGCGTTGACCGACAACGTCCTGCTCTCGGCCAAGGGTATCAAGATTCGCTTTGGCGGAGTTATCGCCGCCGATGGCATCGACCTCGATGTCCATGAGGGCGAAAACCTCGCCATCATCGGACCCAACGGCGCCGGCAAGACGACGTTCCTGAACATCTCCACCGGATATCTCAGGCCGCAGGAAGGCAGTGTGAGCTTTCTCGGCCGCGATATCACCGCGCAGCTTCCGCGTACCATCACCCGGCTCGGCATCGCCCGCGCCTTTCAGATTCCGCAATTGTTTCTCGATCAGACCGTCATGGAAAACATGCTGATCGCTGCGGCGTCGCTGGGGGGACGCCCGTCGGGCATTATGGCGCTTTCGAGCCTGCCCGATGCGCCGGAAATGACGCGCCTGCTCGATCTCGTCGGCGTCAGGGAATTTGCCGCGCGAAAGGCGCGCGAACTGCCGGAGGGACAGCGCAAGCTCGTCGATATCGCTCTCGCGCTCGCCTTGAAGCCCAAGCTCCTGTTGATGGATGAACCGACCTCGGGTGTCGCGTCGTCCGAAAAGTTGGGCATCATGGATATTCTGACCCGTGCGCTCGCGCGGGAAAAGGTAACCTCGGTCTTTGTCGAGCACGACATGGACATGGTGGAGCGCTACGCCCACCGTGTCGCGGTCTGGAGCATGGGAAAAATTCAGAAAGTCGGCACGCCGGCGCAAGTCCTGGCCGACCCTAAAGTGCGTGAGCACGTGATCGGAATTTGACGGCGATGCTGAGCTTCGAGAACATCAACGTTGCGATCGAGGGTGCGCCGGTGCTGCGCAACGTCAGCTTCTCCCTGAAAGAGGGTTCGAGTGCCGCACTGATCGGACGCAACGGCGCCGGCAAGACGACGACCGTGCGGACCATCATGGGCTTTACGCAGGCAACCGGCACCGTGCGGCTGGGCGAAGAGGATCTTGGCTCGGTCCCGCCACATCGGCGGCCCTCGCTCGGGATCGGCTACGCGCCCGAGGACCGCCGCCTGTTTTCCGCCTTCACTGTCGAGGAGAACATTTTGCTGCCGGGCCGCGTTGCGAAGCTGAGCGCGGAGGAAAATGGACGCAGGCTCGATCGCGCCTATTCCGTGCTGCCCGAGCTGAAGGAGTTGGCCAAACGGCCGGCGGGATCGGTATCCGGGGGACAGGGCAAGATGGTGGCGCTCGGCCGCGCCCTGATGCTGGGAACGCGCCTCGTCATTCTCGACGAGCCATTCCAGGGGCTCGCTCCCGTCCTGGCCCAGCGCTATGCAGATGCGTTGCGGCGGCTCCGCTCGCAGGACAAGGACATCACGTTGCTGATTACCGAATCGAACCCGAAGCTTCTCGATACGTTTGCCGACGTTACGCTGACGATCGAGAGGGGCGAGATCGAGAGCAGGGCAAGGGGCTGAGCAAGTAATGGAGCATGGCGCGCAAGCATCACTCGATCCTGCGGAATTTTTGCGCGCGGCGCCCGAAACCGACCTCGGCGGTGTAGATATTGCCTTTGGAGTCGATGGCGATGTTGTGCACCCATTTGAATTGGCCGGGCTGGCGGCCATGACGGCCCCATTGGGTCAGCACTTTGCCGTCGTCCCGGTTGATCGTGATGATCTGGCCGTTTGCGCCATCCGCGATGAAAATATATTTCTGCGAAGGGTCTTCCGACAGCACGAGATCCCAGACCGAGCCGTTCTGCAACGTCTCGGGCTCGATGCGGAACTCCTTAACGAAGGTGCCGTCCTTCCGGAAAACCTGGATGCGATCATTGGCGCGGTCGCAAACATAGACAAGACCGTCATTGGATATGCGCACGCAATGTACCGGGTTCGAGAATTGCTCCGATGGCGGGGCATCGGGTCTGTAGGCCGCCATCTTCTCATCGCTCGGTTTGTGTCCGTAGGCTCCCCACAGCCGCTTGAACGCACCGGACTTGGCGTCGAACACGATCACCCGACAATTCTTGTAGCCGTCTGCCACGTAGAGTTCGTTTGCCGCTTCGTCCAGCATCATGTGGGCCGGCCGGCCCAGTTTGTCGGGGCTGTTGGAATCCCCGGTCGCGTTGGCCTTGCCGATCTGCTGGAGAAATTTTCCGTCGCCCGTGAAGGTGAGGATCTGGTGATCGCTGTTATCGTTGCCGGCAAGCCAGACGTTGCCCTGGCTGTCGACGTGGATGCCATGCTCATTCTTCGGCCAGTCGTAACCCGTGCCGGGACCGCCCCAATATCGCAGCAGGTTTCCTTCCTGGTCGAATTCCAGGACAGGAGGCGCCGCCACGCAGCACTTGGTCTCCGGCGGATTCCTGGTCGCACCCTTCTCGTCGTCGAGCAGGGTGGCGGGACGATGAATGATCCAGATGTGATCGTTGCGATCGACCGCGATCCCCGAGACTTGCCCGAGCACCCAATTGCCCGGCAGCGGCTTCGGCCAGAACGG
This sequence comes from uncultured Alphaproteobacteria bacterium, assembly GCA_963721935.1. GTDB lineage: Bacteria > Pseudomonadota > Alphaproteobacteria > Rhizobiales > Xanthobacteraceae > Bradyrhizobium. Next base: position 155,508 of record CAVRMY010000058.1, on the reverse strand, counting down.
CTCCGCCTGGAATTTCGGCAGGCCCGATGCGCTTGACGGTTGTCCCATCGGCGGAGGCGGCTGCTCGGCAAGAGCTGGACCAGCCAAACTCGCAACGATTGTGGCAAGCCGAAGCACCCTGAGTGACCCGACCATGTACATTCCTCCCGGCAGAAACGCGTTATTTGTTCCTGCGGATCGTACACCCGAAAGGCCGGCGGTCAAAAAGAGGACGAGGCGGCTTGTTGAGCGCTCGAAGGTGCAGCCCGCGTCTCGATGCTAAAGATAGTGGAGAAGTCCGGCGTCGCCGATCTGTAACTTGTGCCGCAGACCTTGCACTGGCTAGCTCTGCCTGGGGTGGTTTGGCGTGGCCTTCAACATGCATGTTCCCTCCGGGAACCTGCATGTTGGAGCCTTGATGGCGATTGAGGGCTGGGGGATGGTTTCACGTTGGCTATGTGCTGCGGCTGCTTGCGCAGGATTGGTTTCACAGGCGGAAGCAACCGAACGCTCCGGTATTCTCCATCGCGCTTCCTGTTCCGTGGTTCGCTATTATGTCGCCAAATACTCAGCCTCCACCGCCGAGACGTGGGCCCGCAGCCATGGCGCCACTGAGGCCGAGATCGAAGCCGCGAGACATTGCCTCAAGGGCGCGCCTGCCGAAACGGCGCAGGCCGCACGCTGGTTTGCCCAATAGCGTCACCGCGGCGACGATGTCGTTGCCGGGCTTGATCCGCCTGCGGGGCCGCGCGTGACGTGACGAACGCCGGATGCTCGTTGCCTTGCTTCGCCGTCCACAAAATCCTGGCGATCTGGTAAGATGACATCTATGCCTGCGGGCAGCGACGCCGCCTGCAACCAGACGAGGAAACCGATGCAGTTCAAACATGCAACGCTTGATTTTGAAGGAACAGTCGCCGTCCTCAAGCTCGATCATCAGGAAGTGATGAACGCGGTCTCGCTGGATATGCTGGCCGGCCTTGTCGAGGCGCTGGAGACTGTCGAAGACAAGAAGGCCGACGTGCGTTGCCTGGTGCTAACGGGCGCGGGGAGGGCGTTTTGCACCGGCGCCAACTTGCAGGGACGCAACGTCCAGAACCCAGGCAAGAGCGGCGCCGGCGCTGCGCTCGAGACCGCGTTTCATCCCTTCCTGCGACGTTTGCGCAACCTGCATTGCCCGCTCATCACCTCGGTCAACGGGGCCGCCGCCGGCGCCGGCATGAGCTTTGCGTTGATGGGCGACATGATCCTGTGTGCGCGCTCGGCCTACTTCCTGCAGGCTTTCCGGCGTATCGGCCTCGTGCCGGATTGCGGATCGACATGGTTGTTGCCGCGGCTGATCGGAAAGGCGCGCTCGGTCGAACTGTCGTTGATGGGCGAACGGTTACCCGCCGAAAAGGCGCTGGAATGGGGGCTCGTCAACCGGGTTTATGACGATGCGGCGCTTTGGGAAGAGACCATGAAGCTCGCTCATGAACTCGCAAATGGCCCAACCATCGCGCTGTCGTTGATCCGAAAGCTTTACTGGGCAAGCCCCGACAATTCGTTCGAGGATCAGCTCAACCTCGAATTCGAATCGCAGCGGCTGGCCGGCGCCACCGAAGATTTCAGGGAAGGTGTCACGGCATTTTTTGAAAAGCGCCCAGCGAAATTCAGCGGGAAATGAAACGGGCCCCCTCAATTCACCTGTCGGTCCTTGCCGGCCCAGAACGGGTCGCGCAAGTTCCGGCGCAGGATCTTGCCTGACGCGTTGCGCGGCAGCGCGTTGATGAACTCCACCGACTTCGGCGTCTTGAAGCCTGCGATGCGGGTGCGGGTAAAGTTGATGATATCGGAGGCGGTCGCCTGCTTGCCAGGCTTCAGCACCACGATTGCCTTGACTGCCTCGCCCCAGGTTTCGTCGGGAACGCCGACCACGGCGGCCTCCGCAACATCGGGATGATCGCAGATCGCGCTTTCGACCTCCGCCGGATAGATATTCTCGCCGCCGGAGATGATCATGTCCTTGATGCGGTCTTGGATATAGAGATAGCCGTCCCTGTCCATGTAGCCGGCATCGCCGGTACGCAGCCAACCGTCGCGGCCGATTGTCCTTGCGGTCGCGTCCGGCAGATTCCAGTAGCCGACCATGTTGGAGCCGGAGCGGGTCGCGATTTCTCCGACCTCGCCCGGCGGCAATCGCTTTCCTTCCGGATCGAGGATAGCCAGTTCGATACCCGGCAGCGCCTTTCCGGCGGAGCGCATCCGTTCATGCCCTTCTACATGGTCTTCCGGCGGAAGCGCGACGATGCTGCCGGTGGTTTCGGTCAAGCCATAAAGTTGCACGAAGCCGCAGCCGAACACCTCGATGCACTCCTTGAGAAGTGCTGCGGGAATAGGCGAAGCGCCATAGAGCATGTACTTGAGGTGCGAAAAATCGACTTGCCGCGCACGCGGCTGGCGCACGACGAACTGCATCGCAGCCGGTACCATGAATAGCTTGCTGACCCTGGAATGCTCGATGAAATCCAGCACCTTGGTGGGATCGAATTCCCGGGCGACCACCCCCTTGGCGCCGTAATAGAGGCCCAGCAATCCCCAGCCGGTGCCGCCGATATGGAAAATCGGCATCGCCACCAGCGAGACGTCTTCTTCGGTCCACTTGTTCCATTCCGGCTTTTCACCTTCTCCGCTCTCCATCAGGTTGAGAAGATTGGCGTGCGACAGCATCGCGCCTTTCGGCTTTCCGGTTGTTCCGGAGGTGTAGAGTTGAATCGCAACGTCCTGCCGGCTGATCTCGACGTTCGGGTCATCGGAGCTCTGCGCGTCGCGCCAGGCCGTGTAGTCCTGCCATTCCGCTGCGCCACCTTCGGTGGTGATGACGGTGTGCAGGTCTGGCAATTCCGAACGGATGGCGCGTGCCTGAGCCACCAATTCCGGTCCGACGAACAGGACGGGCGCTTTGCAGTCCGCAACGATGAAGGCAATCTCGGGCGCGGCGAGCCGCCAGTTCACGGGCGTCATAACCACATTGGCCTTTATCGCGCCCAGCAAGAGTTCAAAATAAACGTCGCTGTTCTTGCCGAGATAGGCGACGCGCTGATGCGGCCTGACGCCGAGAGCCTTGAGGCCATTGGCGACGCGGTTGGTCAATTTATCGAATTCGGCGAAGTCGGTCAGGCGTCCCTCGAACTCAAAGACGATTGCCTCGCCGCGGGTCTTGGCGAGCACGCGAACCGTGTCGGCAAGGTTTGTCGCCGCCATCGAAACGGACATGTCCTCCTCCGGTACCTTGCTTTTGCTTGGCGCAATACTGGCTTCCTTGCGCGATAAAAACAATATCAATGACGGTGGGAAGCGCTCACCCCCTCGCGGCGCGGTCCTTTTCGTTTTGCGCCTTGATCTGCTCGCGTGCGTTTTCCCAGTCGGTGTCGGACCAGTCACGCAACTGATAGAAATTGCCGCCCATGGCCAAAGCCTGGCCGCCGTCCATCGCGATGGTCTCACCGTTGATCCAGTCACAGCCACCGGAAATGAGGAAGACCGCCAAATTCTGCAACTCCTCCATCTTGCCGACCCGGCCCATCGGGTTCATCGCCTTGGTGCGGGCGCCGGCTTCGTCGCCCGGCTTGATGCGCTTGCTCATGCCCTCGGTCGGAATTTCGCCGGGCGCGATGGTGTTGAGCCGGATGCCGTAGCGCCCCCATTCGGTCGCGAGCGACATCGTCATGGCGTGGACCGCCGATTTGCTCATCGCCGACGGCACGACGTAAGGGCTGCCGTTGCGGACCCAGGTGACACTGATCGAAACCACATTGCCAGGATGCTTGCCTGCAATCCAGCGCCGCCCGACCGCATGCGTTACGTAAAACGTGCCGTGCATGACGATATTGGCGACCGCATCGAAGCCGCGGGCCGAAATATCCTCGGTTCGCGAGATGAAATTGCCGGCCGCGTTGTTGACGAGATCGGTGAGGGGACCATCCTTGAAGATCGTCTGCACCATCTCATCGACCGCGATCGCGTTGCGGATATCGACGCCATGGCTCGCCACGCGGCCGCCATGGAGATCCATCAGCTCGGTGGCGGTTTCGTCGCAGACGCTCTTGCGGCGCCCGCAGATATGGACCTCTGCGCCGAGTTGGAGAAATCGGCCGGCCATCGATTTGCCGAGCCCGGTGCCTCCGCCTGTAACAAGAATTTTCCGTCCCTCGAGGAGGTTTTCGCTGAACATGGCAAGTCTCCGCTGTGCAAGGATGTTTGTTAATTGGTTGATTGAATAAAACCGGACAACGCTTTGGTGTAAAGCGGCTATCGCGAAGAGCCGCAGAGAGAATTCCCAGGGATGATCGCGCCAAGGCCACGATCTCGGAAGGTGTTGTCGCGTCCGACCGATGCGCGCGTTCAAGTTGAACGCGCTCGAAGGCGCGATGTTCGAGGCACTGGTCCCGACCTCCGAGCGGCGCGCCGGCGAGCGGGACGGCCGAGGGATCCGGGCAGAGGCACGCTCAAACACATCGTTCGCCGCCAACCGACCCCCTTCCATGCAAGGAAAAATGTTGGCAGTCATATCCCGCCGAAATCAATGGACATCCAATGTTTTGTTGTCCTGCAGCCAAGCCTGCATCGCGAAGTTAACCTTCTACCAAGTCTATTTCCCAAGCGGTTCAATTTCTGGTAGAAAAAACGGTACGGGATGGTGGATGGAGTTTGTAATGAGCGAGTTGGAACGGAATGGCCGCACCGCGGGCGAGCCCAGTTGCGCGTATTTCGGAGAAGGCGTGGTATTCAAGGGTTCGATAACGGCGCCTGAAAAGGTGGTTGTGCACGGGTCCGTGGAGGGTGAAGTCGTTGCGCGCGACTTGCTTGTCGGACCCACGGGCATCATCAAGGGCAAGGTGAGCGTGGACCAAGCCGATGTCCAGGGCAAGATTTTCGATCGCATAGAAGCCAAGGTGTGCCTCTCGCTGCGCAAGACGGGTCGTATCGAAGGTTCCACCATTTATGGTGAAATCGAAATCGAAAAGGGCGGCGTTCTTTCCGGCGAGGTCTCGACAATCAAGAGCGGCGAAAGCCACCACGCGACGCCAGTTCCAAAAATCCAGGCCAACTTGCCGCTGCCGCCGCACGTGGTGTCGAGTTCCAACACCGCCTCAAGCGCTTCGGATCAAAAGACCAGTGTCGAAAACAACAGGTTGAAAGCCGTTGGGAGCCAGAGGCCGCAATTGCTGGACACCAAACCCGGTAGCGAATAGCCCCTAACCGGGCAGCAGACCTCAGATCAAACCCGGTGTTTCGATCCGGCGCTAGCTTTGCCGGTTTACGCCGACGCATTTTGGTGCGTCGGCCCCACGGTCTGTATTGAGACGCCATTGGTCCCGATGACCCACGGCCGATCCGCAAAGCCGCGAGCAAAGTGCCGTCGGCAGCTGGGATATCGCTGGCCGCATGATCCTGATCTCGCATGAATTCCAGCAACAATTCTTCGACCTGCGAGGAGGTTGTCGTCGAACAGGACGTGTTTTCAGTTCTTCGACCTGTTTTTGGTTGGTCGGACTAAAAGCGGACCAGGCTTTCGTGTAAAGCAGCTAGTGTCTCGATTACGGACCATTGCTGCCCGCCGCCGCAGGGGAGAATTCTCATGGAAAACCGTGTCTCCGTCTCGATATCGGAGGGTGTTGCCGACGTCCGCCTGGTACGCGCCGACAAAATGAACGCGCTCGATATCCCGATGTTCGAGGCGCTTGTCGTAACCACCGAGCGGCTGGCCGCGGAAAAGGGATTGCGAGCGGTAGTATTGTCCGGCGAAGGCCGCGCATTCTGTGCGGGACTTGATATGGGCCGTTTCGCCGCGATGAAGGAAAAAGGCGGTAACGGCATAGCCGGCGGCGAAAAACGGGATCTCACGGTACGAACCCATGGCCTTGCCAACTTTCCGCAGGCCGCGGTCTGGGGATGGCGGCAGCTTCCGGTGCCGGTGATCGCGGCGGTCCACGGCGTCGCCTTCGGGGGAGGGTTTCAACTCGCGCTTGGCGCCGACATGCGTTTCGTCAGTCCGGACACACGGATGTCGATCATGGAGATCAAATGGGGCCTCGTGCCGGATATGGCGGGAACGCCGATCCTTGCGAGCCTGGTGCGCGACGACATCCTGCGCGAACTGACCTACACGGGCCGGATTTTTTCGGCACAGGACGCTCTGAGCTATGGTCTGGCAACCCGGATCTGCGAAGACCCGCGCGCCGTCGCCTTCGAAGTGGCACGCGAGATCGCGGGCAAGAGTCCGCACGCCATCCGGGCCGCCAAGCGGCTGTTGAACAATCTCTCGGTCGATCCGGGGCCTGCGCTTCTGGCCGAATCCGTCGAGCAGGGCAAGCTGATAGGGAGTGCCAACCAGCTCGAGGCGGTGCGAGCCAATATCGAGCAACGCGCGCCCCGTTTCTCGGACGTTTGATCTCCATTCCGCCGTCCTGGCCGGTGCGGTCCTCAACGCGATGACTACTATTCGCCGCCGGTCGCCCGTTTCTTAATCTTGCGCTTGAGCCAAAAACTTGCGACTCAAGGCTGCCGGGCAGTTTCTGGAGCATTGTTCAGATGTCACCCCAGATCATGCCTTCCGACACCGAACTCAAGTCCCGCCGCGCCGAGGAAGCCGCGGCGCTCGAAGAAGACACAAGGCTGCGGAATGACATCCGGCTGCTGGGGCGCATCCTTGGCGATACCGTGCGCGACCAGGAGGGGGCGGACGTCTTCGATCTGGTCGAGCGCATCCGTCAGACCTCGATCCGGTTTCACCGCGATAACGACAAACCGGCGCGGCGCGAACTGGAACTCATCCTTGATAGCATGTCGACCAGCCAGACCGTGCGCATCGTGCGCGCCTTCAGCTATTTCTCGCACCTTGCCAACATCGCCGAAGACCAGAACAACATTCGCCAGATGCGCGCGCGCTCCAAGGCAGGGGAAACGCCGCCGCCGGGATCGCTGGCGCTGACGTTATCGCATGCGCGCACGGCCGGCTTCAGCGCCTCCGACCTGCGGAAGTTTTTCGCAGGCGCCCTGGCCAGCCCGGTTTTGACCGCGCATCCGACGGAGGTTCGCCGTAAAAGCACCATCGACCGCGAGATGGAGATTGCGGCACTCCTGGACTGTCGCGAACGCGTACAGTTGACACGGGAGGAAGTCGAAGCCAGCGATGAACAACTGCGCCGCGCCGTGCTGACGCTGTGGCAAACCAACCTTTTGCGCCGGACCAAGCTCACGGTGCTCGACGAGGTCGCCAACGGCCTTTCCTTTTACGATTACACCTTTCTGCACGAGGTGCCGCGGCTGCACTGCACCCTCGAGGATCGCCTGAACGAGGGTGAGGGCGCCGCGCAGGCAGAGCTGGCGTCTTTCCTCAAGATAGGAAGCTGGATCGGCGGTGACCGCGACGGCAACCCGTTTGTGACGGCCGAGGTCATGCGCGGCACGCTGAAAATGCAGTCAAGCCGCATCCTTCGCTTTTATCTCGACGAGTTGCACAGGCTCGGCGCTGAACTGTCGCTCGCGGCGCATCTTGCCGATGTATCCAAGGACCTGCGGGCGCTGGCCGAGCGCTCGCCCGACAAGTCGCCGCATCGAAGCGGCGAGCCCTATCGGCTGGCCGTCTCCGGCATTTACGCAAGGCTTGCCGCGACCGCCCTGAGGCTCGATGTCGAAACCACGCGAGCGCCGGTCGGCGAAGCCGAACCTTACGCCAGCGCCCGCGAGCTCAAGGCCGATCTCGATGTCATCCATCGATCGCTGATATCCAACAACTCGCGCGTGATCGCGCGCGGGCGGCTGCGCCATCTGCGACGGGCGGTAGACTGTTTCGGCTTGCACCTGGCAAGCCTCGATATCAGGCAGAATTCGGCGGTGCATGAACGCACGGTCGCAGAACTCATCGATGCGGCGATGCCGGGCATGTCCTACATGGCGCTCAACGAGGAAGCGCGAATCTCGCTGCTTGCAAACGAATTGCGCCATACGCGGCCGCTGACCTCGACCTTCGTGAAATATGGCGAAGAGACGGTGGGCGAACTCGCCGTGTTCCATGCGGCTGCCGAGGCTCACGCGAAATACGGCGCCGAAGCCATTCCCCAATGCATCATCTCTATGTGCAAGGGCGTATCCGACATGCTCGAGGTCGCGCTGCTGTTGAAAGAGGCGGGTCTTGTCGACCCTTCCGGCCGTAGCGCGATCAACATCGTGCCGCTGTTCGAGACCATCGAGGATTTGCAGGCCTCGAGCCGCATCATGGATCGCCTGTTGTCGATGCACGACTACCGCAAGCTGGTGGACAGCCGCGGTTCGGTTCAAGAAGTGATGCTCGGCTATTCCGACAGCAACAAGGATGGCGGCTTCGTCACCTCGGGCTGGGAACTTTACAAAGCCGAGATCGGCCTGGTCGAAGTGTTCGAGCGCCATCATGTGCGCTTGCGACTGTTTCACGGTCGCGGCGGCTCGGTCGGGCGCGGTGGCGGACCGAGTTATGACGCGATCATTGCGCAGCCCGGCGGTGCGGTGAACGGACAGATCAGGATCACCGAACAGGGCGAGATCATATCCAGCAAATATTCCAACAGCGAGGTAGGCATCAATAATCTGGAGGTGCTGGCAGCGGCAACCCTCGAGGCCAGTCTGCTGCAGCCGAAGCAAAGCGCGCCAAATCAGGAATACCTGAAGGCGATGGAGCAACTGTCGGCGCTGGCCTTCAAGGCCTATCGCGGGCTGGTCTACGAAACCGAAGGGTTCGCCGATTACTTCTGGGCTTCCACCGTGATCACGGAGATCGCGACGCTGAATATCGGCAGCCGGCCGGCGTCGCGCAAGAAGACCCGCGAGATCGAGGATCTTCGCGCGATTCCCTGGGTGTTCAGCTGGGCGCAATGCCGCCTGATGCTTCCCGGATGGTACGGCTTTGGCAGCGCCGTGGAGAGCTGGATCAAGGAACATCCGGACAAGGGCATGCCGTTCCTGAAAGAACTCTACCGCGGGTGGCCGTTCTTCCGAACACTGCTATCGAACATGGACATGGTGCTCGCCAAGAGCTCGATCGCGATCGCGTCGCGCTATGCCGAGCTGGTGCCGGATGTGGCGTTGCGCGAAAGCATCTTCGGGCGGATTCGGCGTGAATGGCAGACCTCGATCGACATGCTTCTCAACATCATGGGGCAGGAGCGCCTGTTGCAGGGCAACCCGCTGCTCGAGCGCTCGATCCGCAACCGCTTTCCCTATCTCGACCCGCTGAACCACGTGCAGGTCGAACTCCTGAAGGAGCATCGCGCGCAGAATCCGGACGAGCAGGTTCTGCGTGGAATCCAGATCACCATCAACGGGATTTCGGCGGGGCTCAGGAACAGCGGGTGATTTGTCATTCCGGGGCTCGCTCGCTTCACTCGCGCCCCGGAATGACGAGCCCGCAATCGCCTACGGCTTCAGCGCGCCCTGCACACTCGTATAGACGGCGTAAAGCGATGTCGAACCGCAGATGTAAAGCCTGTTCCGATAAGTGCCGCCGAAGCACAGATTGGCTACAGTTTCGGGGATATGGATCTTGCCCAGCAGATCGCCTTCAGCGGTGTAGCAGCGCACGCCGTCCTCGTTCGGGTCGCCCCAACCCACGGAGCACCAGACCCGTCCGTCGGTGTCGCAGCGCATCCCGTCGGTGATGCTCGGCTTGGGCATCTCCGCAAAGACTTTGCCGTTCGAAACCTTTCCGGCCCCGACATCCACATCGAACACGCGGATATGCGAGGGGTTGTCCGGTCCGTCCGTGAAGCCCGTGTCGATCACATAGAGCTTCTTCTCGTCGGGCGAGAAGACAATGCCGTTCGGCTCCACAAAGTCATCGACGATGACCTTGACGTCACCGGATTTCGGATCCACCCGGTAGACGTTATGCTTTTCCTGCTCGGGCGCGGCCTTGATGCCCTCGTAATTGCCGCCGATGCCGTAAACCGGATCGGTGAACCAGATCGAACCGTCCGAGGCGACCACCGCGTCGTTCGGCGAGTTCAGCTTCTTGCCATTGTACTTGTCTGCGATGATGGTGATCGAGCCGTCGAGTTCGGTCCGGGTGACCCGTCGGCCGCTATGTTCGCAGGTGATCAGGCGTCCTTCACGGTCAATGGTGTTGCCGTTCGAGTTCATCGACGGCTGGCGGAACACGCTCACGTGACCGTCATCCTCCGAAAAGCGCATGATGCGGTTGTTGGGAATGTCGCTGAACAACACGTAGCGGCCGGCCGGGAAGTAAACCGGTCCCTCGGCCCAGCGGAATCCGGTTGCGACGCGCTCCACCGCCATGGTGCCGGCGAAGGCCGGAAAACCGGTAGGTCCGAACGAGACCTTGGGCTTTTTGAGAGACTCCAGATGGGAATCCGGATAGCGGCTCCCCGATAGCGGCCCCAACGGCAACCGCTCGGTCGACCTGGCCGGAACACCGGTTTCGCCAAATGGCGTTACGGTTGCCGCAGAGGCCGATGTCACGGTAACGGCTGTTGCAGCCAGCGCCGCCGCGCTCTTCATCAGGTTGCGTCGGTTGAAGCCGCCGGATCGGCCGTTTTGATTGTCCGGAAAGGTCAGTGTTGTTGTCATTGTTTCCTCTCGCATTTTTTGTTGGAACGAAATCGTATACCGTCAATCCGGCATAAAGCGGGCGCCAGGAGCCAAACCGTTTAGCCGATTTTCTAAATCGCGTCCCAGTTGAAGATGTCGGCCGAGCGATCGAGCTTGTAGAACGACGATTTCAGCGCCGGCATGCCGTGCTCGGCAAGGCTCTCTACGGTCCACCCCTCATTGCGATGGATCGATCGTAGCGGACGCGACTGGCTCATCAGGAATATCTCGTTCATCCGCACCGCAAAGATCTGCCCGGTCACGTCGCTGCCGGCATCGCCAAGCAGGAAGGCCACGAGGGGCGCGATCTTTTCCGGCCCCATTTGCTGGATTTTGGCTACGCGCGCCCGTTCGGCTTCTGTTTCGGTCGGAATGGTTCCGATCAGGCGGCTCCAGGCGAATGGCGATACGCAATTCGAACGCACGTTGAAACGGCTCATGTCGAGCGCGATCGATTTCGACAGGCCGACGATGCCGAGCTTGGCCGCGGCGTAGTTCGCCTGGCCGAAATTGCCGACGAGGCCCGAGGTCGAGGTGAAGTGGACGAACGAACCGCTCTCCTGCTCGCGGAACAGCCGCGCTGCGGCGTGGGAGACGTAGAACGATCCCATCAGATGAACCTTGATGACGGACTCAAAGGCATCGATGCTCATGCGATGGAAGATGGCGTCGCGCAGGATGCCGGCGTTGTTGACCACGCCATCGAGCTTGCCGAAGTTGTCGACAGCCATCTTGACGATCCGGCTGGCCGGAACGGCTTCCGCGACAGTCTCGAAATTGGCGACCGCCGTGCCGCCGCGCTTTCTGATTTCCTCGACCACTTCTTCGGCCGGAGAAACGCTCGAACCCGAGCCGTCCGCGGCAACGCCGGGGTCGTTGACGACGACCCTGGCGCCCTCGGCGGCGCACAGCAGGGCGATCTCGCGTCCGATCCCGCGGCCCGCACCTGTAACGACGATCGACTTACCTTCAAGTGATTTGGCCATGCGCATTTCCGTCCTGTTTTCCGCAGCTGACCCGATTCGTCTTGCGCGGGCTTGACCCGCGCATCCATCGTTCTTCGGAAGATGATGGATTGCCGGGTCATGCCCGGCAATGACAGATGTGAGCCGGATCCCTAGTTTTGGTTCGTAAAAATGATCGTGCCGCTCGCGGCAAACATGCCGCCGACGCCGTGGCAGACCGAAATCCTCGCCCCCACGACCTGCGCCGGCGCGATACCCCGCATCTGACGAACGCTTTCCTGCAACGCGTACATGCCGTACATGCCGGAATGCATGTAGCTGAGACCACCGCCATTGGTGTTGAGCGGCAGCTTTCCGCCGGGCCTCGTGTTGCCGTCGGCGATGAATTTGCCGGTCTCTTCATGCGGCATGAAGCCGAGATCGCCCAGACCATAAAGCGGCAGATGCGCGAACGCATCGTAGATCATCAGGTGATCGACATCCCTGTGGGTGATGCCGGCTTCCTTGAAGGCAAGGGGGCCTGCAACCCTGAAGGCGCGCGAACTGTCGAAAGTCTGCATCTGGCTGACCATCGCCGTTTCGACGCTCTCACCGGTGCCGAGGATATAGACTGGTTTTCTCGGGAAATCCCTGGCGCGATCCGCCGAAGTCAGGATCAGCGCGCCGCCGCCGTCGGTGACGAGGCAGCATTGCAGAATGCGGAACGGATAGGCGATCATTCGCGAATTCAGTACGTCGTCAACCGTGATCGGCGCTTTCATGGTGGCGCGTGGATTTTTGGCGGCCCACTCGCGCTGCACCACCGCGACCATGGCAAGCTGCTCATGGGTGATGCCGTGGGTCTTCATGTAGCGCAGAACCGGAATTGGAAACATGCTGGCGGGCGTGGAGACCCCGTATGGAAGTTCGAACTGCCCGTTCAGACTGTCGGGGCCGATCATGCGCGGGGTACGGCCGATGTTCGATTTTCCGCTCTCGGCATGGGTGATCAGGACGGTCTTGCACAGCCCGGCCTCGATGGCCGCCGCGGCGTGGCGGACATGCAGCATGAACGAACAGCCGCCGACCGAGGTGCCGTCGACCCAGGTCGGCGTGATGCCCAGATAATGCGCGATTTGCTGCGGCGTCTCGACTGCGGTGGCAAAACCGTCGATATCGGACAGTTTCAAACCGGCGTCGGCGATGGCGTTAAGAGCTGCGTCCGCGTGCAGCTGGATCTGCGAGATATTCGGGATTACACCGAGTTCGGTGGTCTCGGCGGCGCCGACGACAGCAACCTGGTTCCTGCGCATGGTGCCTAGCCTTTCGCCGGCTGGAACAGCGGTAGCGTGATGTTGTCGTCGAGTTTTTCAAACCTGACTTCGAGTTTCATGTCGAGCTCGAGCGCTTCCGGCGTCTGCGGGCAGCCGACGATATTGGTCATCATTCTTGGGCCTTCCTCCAGCTCCACCACGGCAATCGAATAGGGCGGCGTAAAGCCCGCCACCGGACGGTGGTGGATGACGTAGCTGTAAAGCGTTGCCTTGCCGCTCGCCTTGAACACGCCAACCTCGCGCGAGGCGCACGCCGGGCAGAACGGGCGCGGCGGAAAATAGACGTGGGCGCAGGCACCGCAGCGCTGCAAGCGCAACTCGTTGACCCTCGTGCCGTCCCAGAAATGCTGGGTCTCGGGCGTCGGTTTCGGTCGTGCGCGCGCGGGTTCGGCCATTTCGGTCCACCCTCCCTAAAGCCGGTGTTTCGAAGCTTTTTTGATTGTTCTTGATGCGACATTGCACGGCCCGCCGTCAACGGTCCAGCGAAGTCGTTGCATGAGCCGTGGTCCCGCACCCGCATTTTTGCCTGGATGGGAATGCTTGTATCCCGCCAATTGGCCGCGCTATTGTCGCCCCGAAACCAAGATATGCCGGGAGGATTTTATGCTGAGGTTGACGGGCGCGGTGCTGCTTGCGGTTTTGAACTTTGCCGCGCCGGCATTTGCCGTGGATGCGCCGGCGGAGATCAAGATCGGGACCCTCTATGCCTCGGCGGGGCGGTTCGCCTCGATTTCGATGCCGGTTTACAGCGCACTCAAGCTATGGGCCGATCAGAAAAATGCCGATGGCGGCGTCTACGTAAAGGCGTTTGACAAGAAGTTGCCGGTCAAGCTGATTGCCTACGACGACCAGAGTAACACCGCCACAGCCTCCACGCTCTATAATCAGCTGGTTACGCAGGACAAGGTCGATCTTTTGGTCGCTGATTCCGGTTCGGTGCTGACCGCACCTGCCGTCGCAATCGCACGCGACCGCAAGATGTTTCTGTTCGACCAGACGGGAACCGGCGCCAGTTTCTTCACCAAGGACAATCCGTATATTGCGCTGATGGCCGACCCGGTTTCAACCATTTGGCCCAAACCCGTGGCGGACTTCATTTCCCATGACGGGCCGGGTCTCGGAATCAAGAAAATCGCGATCCTGTATTCGACCAACGAGTTCACCGGTACCCAGGCCAATGCCTTCCGCAAATTCGTCAAGGAATCCGGTGCGCCGATCGAGATCGTCTACGATCAGGGCATTCCGACCGAGACCAGCAACTACACCGTCATTATCAACAACATCAACAACACCCAGCCGGACGCGGTGATCCATTTTGGTTACGCACCGAACGACATCGCTTTCCTGCGCAACGTCGCGGATGTCGGCGTCAAGTTCAAGCTGCTGTTCTCGATCTATGCGGGGCTCGAGACCGAGCTTTTGGAAAAGAATGTGGGCGCCAAGGGTCTTGAACACGTTTTCACCTACGTGCCGCCCTCGGAAGTGGAATATCCGGTCAATTTCGGCATGAACCTCAAGGACTATAAGGCGGCCTGGGAAAAGAAATATCCCGACGGCAAGATCGAATTCGGGTTCAACGCCGTTGCCGGCTACACCACCGGTTTGATCCTGGAGAAGACGTTGTCGGTGGCAACCAGCCTCGACCAGCTCGAACTGCGCCGAGCCGTATTCAGTCTTTCCGGCGAACTGAAGACGCTTGACGGCACCTTTGCGCTCGACGAAACCGGCGGCCAGACCGGCGAGCTGACCCCGCTTGGACAATTGGCGCTCGACGATCACGGCCACGTCAGGTTTGTGACGATCTATCCTCACGAGGTCGCTAACGGCAAGGCGGTCTATCCCCGTCCATGATGTGACCATGACCCGAAAACGGCCGCCGGGAGTGCTCCGCCGATGCTGATCTATGCGCTTGTCGCCGGCGTTCTTTTCGGCCTCTACTTCAGCCTGGTCGGGATTGGTCTCAATCTCGTGTTCGGCGTCATGCGCATCGTCAATTTGGCGCATGGCGACTGCCTGATGCTCGGCGCATTCATCGCGTTCGGCCTGGTGACGCTCGCAGGCATCGACCCGCTGTTTGCGATTCCGCTCGCATTCGTGGTCTTCCTGATCGCGGGCGTAGTGTTGTATTGGGTTTTGGTGCCGCGGCTGCAGGGCTCCGCCAATCCGGAGATGCTTTCGATCATCCTGTTCTTCGGCTTGTCGCAGGTGATCGAAGCGGTGACGACGATCTTCCTCGGTACCAGCGAGCGTTCCATACAAAGCCGCGCGCTGGGCACGGTCTTTTCGACCATCAAGGTCAGGATATTCGGCGGCAAGCCCGACAGTGGCGGCCCGGTTCAGATTTTCGGCCAGGGCTTTCCCGAATCCTGGGTGATCGCGGCCGTAACCAGCCTGATCGTGATCGCGTTCGTCTATGTCTATCTCTATCGTACGCGGCTCGGAACGCTGACGCGCGCGGTGATGTCGCGGCGTGACGAGGCCTTTGCGACCGGCATCGACGTCGACCGTGTGTCGGCTGCGGCTTTCGGTATCGGATTGGGACTTGCGGCGGTCGCCGGCGTCTTCGCGCCCTTCATGTTCGGTTCGGTGACGCCTGCTTTCGGCGCGGATGCGACCGTCACATCCTTTGCCATTGTGGTACTGGGCTCGTTAGGCAATCCTCTTGGCACCGCGCTTGGCGGCATCGTCTACGGCATCTGTTACATGGTGGTGCAGACCTATCTCAGCTCCTGGGCGGATCTGTTGCCCTACGTGCTGTTGATTTTCATCCTGCTGCTGCGTCCGAGCGGGTTGCTCGGAAGGCGGGTGCGTGTTGCCTAGCGCTTTCAAGCATACGCTGTTCATCGTCGCCCCGCTGCTCCTTGTCTTTGCGATGCTGCCGGCCGTCTATCAAAATCATCTGCTGCTGTTCAACTTCGTGATCTTCCTGATCCTGGCCCAGGGCGTGAACATCATCTACGGCTTCACCGGCTATCTGCCTTTCGGCTATGTCGGCTTCTTTGGCGCCGGGGCCTATGGGTTTGCGATTCTGGTGATGCATTATCAGGCGCCGGCCATTCCAGCGGTTCTGGTTGGGGGTGTTGTTGGAGTGGCGCTCGGTCTTCTGTTGACGCCGCTGTTGCGGCTGTCGGGCGCCTATTTCGCCATTGCAAATCTCGCAGCCTCCCTTGCGGTACTTCACTTCGTTGCCAATCCGGCGCTCGAGGGCATTACGCGAGGCCCCTATGGCGTCTCTCTCACCGGCACGTTCAACCCGACCCTGGCATATGCCGCCGCGTTGATCGTGCTTGCCCTGACGCTTTGCACCGTCGTGTTCCTGAAGAATTCCCGCTTTGGCCTTGCGCTGCAGGCGGTGCGGGAAGACGCGGTCAGCGCCTCGATGGCCGGCGTCGATGTGGTGCGGATGCGCATGATCGCCTGGTTGGCGTCTGCACTGGTGGCCGGCCTCGCAGGCGGCGTCTATGCCTGGTACGTTTCGGTATTCTACCCCGATAACGTCTTCAGCGGCGAGTTCAGTATTTTTGCCATCGTGTTTGCGCTGTTCGGCGGCGTGGCGACGATTTCGGGCCCGATCGTCGGCGTCATCATCCTTTACGGTATCTACAACCTGATCGGATTCACCACACCGCAATACTTCCAGTTGATCTACGGTCTCCTGATCATGGGACTGGTGCTGTTCCTTCCCGCAGGACTGGTGTCGCTCGCAACGCGAAGGGGCTGGCATGTCCCCTGACAATGCACACGTTCTCGGCGTTTCGAAGCTCGTGAAGCGCTTCGGCGGCTTTTATGCGCTCGACGGATTGAGTTTTCATGTCGCTTCCGGCGAAATTCTGGGATTGGTCGGACCCAACGGTTCCGGCAAGACTACGGCGATCAATGTCATCTCGGGTCTCTATGCGCCTGATGGCGGCGAGGTCGCGTTCGACGGCACTTCCATCGGGGGGACGGCGTCGCACAAGCTCGTTCATCGTGGCATCAACCGCACCTTCCAGATTCCAAAACCGTTCCTGTCGTTGACGGTGCGGCAAAATGTCGAGGTCGCGCTGGCCTATGGGCGGGCCGCCGTGACACCGCCGGCTATGGCCGAACTGCTCGACGAGTACCGCCTGACCGAGGTTGCCGACCGGCCGGCGGCGGATCTGAACAACGCGCAGCAGAAGATGCTCGATCTTGTGCGCGCGCTCGCCACTTCGCCGCGGCTATTGTTGCTCGACGAACTTGCCGCCGGGCTCAATCCGGCGGAACTGGACTGGATTGCCGAGCGCATCAGGACGCTGGCACGGAGCGGAATGGCGATCATCGTCGTCGAGCACCTCATGGGTTTCATCGAACACATCACCGACCGCGTCATTGTGCTGAACGCGGGCAAGGAGATTTTCGACGGCAAGCTTGCGGTCGCCGTCAAGGTTCCGCAGGTCATCGAGGTGTTCCTTGGAGGCGAGCATGCCGCCTGAAGCAGCGCTCCTGAAGGCGGCAGGGGTAGACGCCGGCTATGGCACCATGCAGGTGCTCTGGGGTGTCGATCTTGACGTCCGCGCCGGCGAGACCGTGCTGTTGCTGGGAGCCAATGGCGCCGGCAAGACCACCTTTCTCAAATCGCTCGTCGGCCTGGTCGAGGCGCGGCACGGCAGCATCAGGTTGGGGGAAGCGGATTTGACGCGGCTGCGCTCCAGCGAGCGGATGCGGCTCGGCATGACCTACATGTCGGAACTTGCCGTGTTCCCGGACCTCTCGGTCGAGGAAAATATCCGCGTCGGCGCCCAGGCGCTTGGCCACGCCGATTCCGCTGCCCGCATCGAACAACTCTATGGCACGTTTCCCGCACTGCGCGAGAAGCGCCGCGCGCCGGCCTCCAGCCTTTCCGGCGGCCAGCGGAAGATGCTTGGCATTGCCAAGGCTTTGGCTGCCGAGCCTCGTCTTTTGGTGATGGATGAGCCGTCGGCCGGGCTCTCGCCACTCTTTGTCAAGGAGGTGATCCGGATCTTGAGCGATCTGCGCGGCCGGGGGCTTGCGTTATTGATTGCCGAGCAGAATATCGGTTTCCTCGAAGTGGCAACCCGCGTGTTCGTGCTCGAAGGCGGACGCATTCGCTTTTCCGGGACGGTTGCGGAAATGACCGACAATGAGGCATTGCGGCGCGCGTATTTCGGACTGAAGTGATGCGAACAATCAGGATCGGTTCAGGCGCGGGGTATTCGGGCGATCGCATCGAGCCCGCGCTCGAACTCGCCGAGAAAGGCGACATCCAGTATCTGGTGTTCGAATGCCTCGGTGAGCGCACCGTTGCTTTGGCCCAGCAGGCGCGCATGAAGAATGCGCAAACAGGCTACGATCCGCTTCTGGAAGAGCGGATGCGCGCGGTATTGCCGGTCTGTGCCAGCAGGGGCATCAGGATCGTCACCAATATGGGTGCGGCGAATCCGGCGGCCGCGGCGCGCAAGGCCGCCGAAATTGCCGGATCGGTCGGACTTTCGGCGCTGAAGATCGCCGCCGTCATCGGCGATGACGTGCTCGAGCCCTGCAGGGAACGCGATCTTCCGATCATGGAATTCGACAGCACGATCGGCCAGCTCGGCAACCGCCTGCTGTCGGCCAATGCCTATCTCGGCGCGGAACCGATGGTGGAGGCGCTGGAGGCGGGCGCCGATATCGTGATCACGGGCCGCGCTTCCGATCCGGCGCTGTTTCTGGCGCCGATGATCCACGCCTTCGGCTGGGCGATGGACGACTGGAATTGGCTCGGGCAGGGCACTGTCGCGGGTCACCTGCTGGAATGCGCGGGCCAGATCACGGGCGGTTATTTCGCCGATCCGCCCTACAAGAACGTCCCCGACCTGGCACGGCTCGGCTTTCCCATCGGCGAGGTCGGCGAGGATGGCAGTCTCATCATCACCAAGGTCGCAGGCTCCGGCGGCGCGGTGACCGCGCGGACCTGCAAGGAGCAGTTACTCTACGAGGTTCACGATCCCGCCCGATATCTCCAACCCGACGTAACGGCGGATTTCTCGCAAGTGGGGGTTGAAGAGATAGGAAGCGACCGTGTGCGCGTGAGCGGCGGACGCGGCACCAGGCGTCCCTCGACGCTGAAGGTTTCAGTCGGCTATGTCGACGGCTTCATCGGAGAAGGCCAGATATCCTATGCAGGGCCCGGCGCATTGGCGCGCGGGCGGCTCGCGCTCGACATCGTACGCGAGCGTCTGAAGCTTACGGGTGTAGCGGCGAGCGAATTGCGGTTCGAGTTGATCGGGGTCGATTCCCTCCACGGCTCCCAGGTGTCGGCGCATGCCAACGAGCCCTACGAAGTGCGCGTGCGTGTGACGGGTCGCACCGAAAGTCTGGGCGAGGCGGTCAGGATCGGTAACGAGGTGGAAACGCTCTACACCAACGGTCCGGCAGCCGGCGGCGGTGTCGTCAAATCAGCCCGCGATGTCGTTGCCGTGGCTTCGGTCCTCCTGCCGCGGGAACATGTCAGGCCGCAGGTTCAGTTTACAGGGGGAGCGTAGCGATGAAGCTGCGCGAAATTGCTCATTCCCGCACCGGCGACAAAGGTAATACGTCGAACATCTCGGTGATTGCCCTATGATGAAAAGCATTATCCGCTTTTGCTCGAGCAGGTCACGAGCGCACGGGTGAAGGCGCACTTTGCCGGCATCGTCGAGGGCGAGGTGGTCCGCTATGAGCTGCCCAACATCTCGGCCCTGAATTTCGTGATGAGCCAGGCGCTGGGCGGCGGAGTAACGCGGTCGCTCGCACTCGACGCGCACGGCAAATCGCTGAGTTCCGCATTGCTCGATCTTGAAATCGAGCCTCCCGTAACTCCCGGCGAATAGCAAAGGCAGCAAACCATGCCGAACATGCCGACACTCGCCATGCTGGCCGAGGACCTCGAAAGCGGTCGCACCAATGCGCGAAAGCTCGTCGAGGAATGTCTCGGCCGGATCGCCGATCCATCCGGAGAAGGGCGCGCGTACTTTCATCCATGTCGACAAGCAAGCCGCCATTGAAGCTGCCGAGGCGATCGACCGCTTGCGCAAGGCAAGGGCGGCGCCGTCGCCCTATGCCGGAATTCCGGTCTCGATCAAGGATTTGTTCGACATCAAGGGGCAGGTGACCCGTGCCGGCTCCCGTGCGTTGGAGGATTCAGCACCGGCGGAAGCCGATGCACCCGTGGTTGCCAGGTTACGCCGCGCCGGTTTCATCGTGATCGGTCGCACCAACATGACCGAATTTGCGTTTTCCGGGATCGGAATCAATCCGCATTTCGGCACGCCGAAAAGCACGTGGCGGCGCGATATCGGCCACGTGCCTGGCGGATCGTCTTCGGGTGCGGCGGTATCGGTCGCCGACGGCATGGCGCATGGTGGGCTTGGCACCGACACCGGCGGGTCGTGCCGAATTCCGGCCGCCTATAACGGCATCGTCGGGTTCAAGCCGACGCAACGGCGCGTGCCCCGCGAGGGTGGCGTGCCATTATCGTTTACGCTCGACAGCTTCGGCCCGCTTGCGCGCACGGTCGGTTGCTGCGCCGTGCTCGACGCCGTGCTGGCCGATGAAGCCGTGCAGCCGCTGCAAACCCGCCCGATCAAGGGCATGCGACTGGCGGTACCGACGACGGTCGCGCTCGACGAGCTTGACGACGAGGTGGCACGCACCTTCGAGCGGGCGCTGGAATTGTTGTCGCGCCAGGGTGCTTTGGTCGAGCGGATCGCGGTGCCGGAATTCCTAGACGTTGCAGTGATGAATACCAAAGGCGGTTTCGCCGCGGCGGAAGGCTATGCCTGGCACCGCTATTTGATCGTCAGCCATGGCGATGTGTACGATCCCCGCGTGTCGTTGCGGATCATGCGCGGCGAAGCCATCAGCGCTGCCGACTACATCGATCTGTTGCAGGCGCGGAAGTCGCTGATCGCGCGCACGACGGTCCGCACGGCACCCTACGACGCCGTTGTGATGCCGACCACGGCAAACAAGCCGCCGCGCATCGCCGATCTTGCCGACGACAAGGCCTTTACCAAAGCCAACCTGTTGGCGCTGCGCAATTGTACATTGATCAACATGATCGACGGCTGCGCCATCTCGCTGCCCTGTCACCGCGAGGGCGAGGTACCGGTCGGGTTGATGCTGGCCGCTTCCGGCGGATCGGATCGCCGTTTATTCGAACTCGCGTCGGCCATGGAGGGTGTGATCCGTGTATGACCTGACATTCACCATCGACGCCCAGGGCACGACTACCCCGCTGACGCTTGCAATCGACCAGGCGGTAGTCGCGGGCTGGACCGGCCGCGATCCCGTTGCGCGCGACAAGCATATCGCCGAACTCGAGGCGATCGGCATCGCGCGGCCGGCAACGACGCCGATCTACTACCGGGTCTCGGCTCGGCGGCTGACGACGGAAGACGCGATCGAGGTCTGTGGCGGCAATTCGAGCGGAGAGGTGGAATTCGTCCTGATCGGCTGGCAGGGGCGGACTTTCGTCGGACTCGGTTCCGATCACACCGACCGCAAGGTCGAAAGCTATGGTGTCACCGTCTCCAAGCAGATGTGCGACAAGCCGATCGCGTCCGTGTTGTGGGAACTGGAAGAGGTCATCGATCACTGGGACCGGATGATCCTGCGTTCCCATGCCTGGATCGAAGGCAAGCGCGAGCTGTACCAGGAAGGAACGCTGGACGCGATGCTGCCGGTTTCGGAACTGATCGCGCGCGGCTTTGCAGATGGCAAACTGCCCGATGGTTGCGCCATGTTCGGCGGAACTTTTGCGGCAAAGGGCGGCATCCGGCCCGCCAGCCGCTTTGAATTCGAGCTCGAGGACCCCGTGCTGAAGCGCAGCATCCGCCACGCCTACGACGTGATTGAATTGCCCGTGTTGGGGTGAGAGCCTAGGCGAGAATGCGACGAGGGCAATCACACCGTCATTGCGAGCGAAGCGAAGCAATCCATCAAACCGCGAAGTAAGACTGGATTGCTTCGTCGCAAGCGCTCCTCGCAATGACTGGGATAGAGCGCAGCCCTGCCCGGAAATCGGGTGGCACAGGGCAGTCTGAT
This sequence comes from uncultured Alphaproteobacteria bacterium, assembly GCA_963721935.1. Classification (GTDB taxonomy): domain Bacteria; phylum Pseudomonadota; class Alphaproteobacteria; order Rhizobiales; family Xanthobacteraceae; genus Bradyrhizobium. The sequence continues at coordinate 133,583 of CAVRMY010000058.1, read as the reverse complement.
CTGCGACAACGGGCGGCATGAAACCAGCCGTGAAACAGAGCACTCCCTCATCGCCGCCGGACATCACCGCCCGCGTTGCCGCGATCGACTGGACGCAAGCTGCGAACGAACTCGATGCGCAGGGTTGCGCCGTGTTGAAGGAATTGCTCTCGGTCGAAGAATGCCGCGCGCTTGCGGCGCTTTACGACGATGATTCGAATTTCCGAAGTAGGGTCGTGATGGGTCGCCACGGCTTTGGCCGCGGGGAGTACAAATATCTCTCCTATCCGCTTCCCGACCTGATCGCGCAATTGCGGCCGGCGCTCTATGCGAAACTCTTTGCCCTCGCCAATCGCTGGAACGAGGCGATGGGGATCGACATCCGCTATCCCGAAAGCCACCAGTCTTTTCTGCGGCGGTGTCATGCTGCAGGTCAGACAAAACCGACCCCGCTGCTGCTGCAATACGGAGCCGGCGACTTCAACTGCCTGCACCAGGACCTTTACGGCGAGCACGTTTTCCCGCTGCAGGTCGCGATCCTGTTGTCGGAACCGGGAAAGGATTTTTCCGGCGGCGAATTCGTGTTGACCGAACAGCGGCCGCGCATGCAGTCGCGGGCGGAAGTGGTACCGCTGCGCCAGGGCGATGCCGTGGCCTTTGCCGTGCACGTCAGGCCGGTGCAGGGGACGCGCGGTTTCTATCGTGTGAACATGCGCCACGGCGTCAGTCGAATTCGATCGGGTCATCGCCATACCATCGGCGTGATCTTTCACGATGCCAGATGACAATCGACACCAGATGAGGCTATTGCGTTGACCGCGGATTTGCTGGCCGGCCTGCCCAATACGCACCCCTCACGCGAAGCGATGGCGGAAGGGGCCGTGCTCCTGCGTGGATTTGTCGGCCCGGTCGACGCGCCGATTCTCGACGTGCTGCACGATATCCTTGCGCAGGCGCCGTTTCGCCACATGGTGACGCCGCCTGGGCATCGGATGTCGGTAGCGATGACCAATTGTGGAAGTGCTGGATGGATCGCCGACCGCACCGGCTATCGTTACGGCGCCAACGATCCCGAAACAGGAAAGCCCTGGCCGGCGATGCCGCCGTTGCTGCGCGATCTTGCCTGTCGTGCCGCCGATCGCGCGGGCTTCTTCGGGTTTTCGCCCGACGTGTGTTTAGTCAACCGCTACGTCCCGGGCGCCCGCCTGTCCTTGCACCAGGACAGGGACGAGCTTGATCTTGCGGCGCCAATCGTCTCGGTGTCGCTTGGATTACCCGCAATCTTCCTGTTCGGCGGGCGCAAGCGCAGCGACAAGGTGCGCCGGTATCGGCTCGAACATGGCGACGTCGCGGTATGGGGCGGGCCGGCGCGGCTCGTCTATCACGGCGTCGCCCCGCTTGCCGATGGGGAGCATCCGCTCGTGGGTCGGCAACGGATCAATCTGACGTTCCGGAAAGTGCGGTGAGGTGGACTTACGGCTTCGCCGGATGGATGAAGGCCCATGGGCTCGTTTCCGAATCCCTGACCACTTCGATGTCGATCAGGTAAGGACCGCCATATTCCAGGGCCTTCTCCAGCGCGGGACGGAACGCGTCGGGCGAGGTGACGCGCGCAGCTCCAACGCCGAATGATTCTGCGAGCTTGACGAAATCCGGATTGACCAGATCGGCTGCGACCACGCGGCCCTCGAAACGCTCGCGCTGGTCGCGGCGCACGTTGCCGTAGGAATTGTTGTTGAAGACCAGGACCACCACGCCGATCCCGAACTGAACCGCGGTTGCGAGTTCCTGCACGCCGAACATGAAGCCGCCATCGCCCGTGATCGCGACCACAGGCACGTCGGGATGCGCGACCTTGGCGCCGAGAGCTGTCGGAAAGCCCGATCCCAGCGTGCCCTGATAGCCGGAGGTGATGAAAGTGCGCGGCTCGTAAATCGGAAAGCCGTACCAGGAAGCAAAGCCGACCTGCGACAATTCATCGGTAACAATGCCACCTGGCGGCAGTACCTCGCGCAAGGTGTTCAAATAGGCCATCTGCGGCTGAACCTTCTGGATCTCGTTGTGCGCCGCCGCCGAGGCTTCGCGGATCGCGTCGCGGCGCCCGCTTGTTCTCCTGTAACCCTGCTTTCGCACCGCCGCGAGCAACGCCTCGGTACCCGCCTTCGCATCGGCGACCACAGCGGCATCCGGTGTGAACCTTCGCATCTCCGACGGATCGATGTCGATACGGATGCATTTCTGCCCGCTGGGGCGGTACGGCCAGCGGGACATGGTCGGCAGTTCCAGCCGCGTTCCGATCCCGATCATCAGATCGGTCCTCGGCCAAAGCCGGTAGGCCGCCGCCATGGTCAACCCCAGTTCGTGGGCGTTGGAGACGATGCCTCGGCCGCTGCGAAATGCGACCACCGGCGCGTCGATCAGTTCGGCCAGCTCCAGGACTTCATCGCGAGCGTCAATCGCACCGCTACCGACGAAGATCATCGGCGTTCGGCTTGCCGCGATCAAGGCCGCGGCAGCCGTGATCCGGTCCGGATCGGGCAGCGGCGGCGGGAAAAGATCGAACACCCTCGCCGCGCCGACTTGCGCGCGCTGCGTAAACACGTCCCATGGCATTTCCAGTGAAGCCGGGCCGCGCCGTCCCGACAGCATTTCCTGAAAAGCGCGCGCAACTGCCACAGGCGCCGCATCCGGATATTCGACCCGATCCGCCCATTTCACAAAGGTGCGCAACGTCGCGAGCTGATCGGGCATCTCGTGGAGATGGCCGCGTCCCTTGCCAAGGAACTGCGTCGGCACCTGGCCGGTCAGGCAAAGCATCGGTTCGTTCGAGCCGAATGCGGTCAACAGGGCCGCGCCGGCATTGAGTACGCCGGGGCCCGGCACCACGCTGAACACGCCTGGTCTGCCGGTCGATCGTGCGTAGCCGAAGGCCATGTAGCCGCAGGCCTGCTCATGCCGCGCACCGATGACCTTGAGCTGCGCCTGCTGGAATGCATCGAACAGACCATAGATTTGCGCGCCCGGCAGGCCGAACACGGTGTCGACGCCGTGGGCGACAAGGCCGCTGACGATGGCTTCGCCGCCGGAGCTCAAGGTCATGCGATGGTCCGATCCTTGACAGACATCACGTCAGGCCCGGTATCAACCGGGCGTCATGCCCTTTGCCTTCAGCGTTGAAGCCACTGACGGCGAGGTGAGGTAGTCGATGAACGCCTTCGCGGCGGCAGGCTCCCTTGCATTGGCGCCTACCGCTGCCGGGTAAATCAGCTCCTGCTGCACTTCTGCCGGGAATGGGCCGACGATTTCGACACCAGGCGCAGTCAAGACGTTGTTTACGAACAACGCAATCTCGGCGTCTCCTTTGACCAGAGCCGGGACGATTTGCGTCGGTTGGTCCTGCGCCACGGTCTTGGCTTTCATCGCCTCATCAATTCCCAAACGCTCGAACATCTTCAGGATATAGCTACCGGCGGCGCTTGCCGGCAGGAACGTGATCGATCTCGCATCGAGTAGCGTTTTCCTGAAGGCATCGAGTGTGCTGACATCGGGCTTTGGCGCGCCCGTGCGCACCGCAACGCCAAAGCCGACGCGTGCAAATTCGATCGCGGGTTTGAAGCGGGCCTTGGCGGCCTCGTCCTTGAAGACATCGATGGGAACGATACCGAGGTCAAACGCATCGCCTGAGGTTGCAAGTGCGATCAGGTTGGGTGTCGTATCGAAGTGAATGTTCAGCTTGTAGCCGCTGTCGCGCTCGAATTGCGGACCCAGTTCGGTCAACACGCTGCGCAGCGAGCCGCCAGCAAGCACTCTCAGTTCGGCCGCGTGAAGGCTGCCCATTGGCGAGAGGACCGGCGCAATGCCCAGCATCGAGGCGGCCGCGACAAGCAAAGACATTTTCATGAGGTACCTTTCAATCTGCAACGGTGACAACGGCGACAAACTGCGGCTCACGCACGCCCTGTCCCGCGAACGGCGATCCCTGTTCGAACCAGGAGCGCGGGGCGGGCGCGCCCCACAGCGTCTGCCGGCGCGGATCGTTCAGCGACCAGCGCAGCGGCGCATGGTCGTGATCGCCGGTGAAGTAATCGCTGGTATAGAGCTCCAGACGGTGGCCATCGGGGTCCCTGACATAGAGAAAGAAGGCATTCGAGATGCCGTGCCGGCCGGGCCCGCGCTCGAGATTGGTCAGATAGCCGCTCGCGGCCATCACGTCGCACAGGTGCAGGATGTTCATCGGACTGGGCACCCAATAGGCGAAATGGTGCAGGCGAGGGCCCTTGCCGTTGGTGAGGGCGAAGTCGTGCACATTGCCCTTGCGATGCAACCAGGCGGCGGCAATCCGCCCGTTCGCTCCATCCTCCTCGGCGTATTCGGTCAGGCGGAAGCCTAGCCGCGCGTAGAAATCAAGGGTGCCCTGAACCTCCGCGGCAAAGACGTTGAAATGGTCGAGCCGCTGCGGATGGCAGCCGCGGTAGAGGTCGTAGCGGCGCAGCAGAAGCGGGCGCTTCTCCATCGATGCGTAGAGCTCGATCTGGAAACCGAAGGGATCGGAAAATTGCAGCGTGCGGCCCTGGAACGGTTGTTCCGCAAAATTGCAGGCGATGCCGTTTTCGGAAAAAAACGCCGCCGCCTTGTCGAGATCCTGCTCGTTGCCGACCTTGAAGCCGAGGCGATTGCAGGCGGCGCTCGACGCCTTGCGCAGCACCAGTGAATGATGCTGCGCTTCCTCGGACCCGCGCAGATAGATCGCATCGTCATCGCGATCCTCCACATGAAGTCCAATGGCGTTTTCGTAGAACTCGCCGCTGGCGTTCAGATCAGCCACGTCGAGCACGACGTGGCTACACCTTATGATGTTGAACGGCGGATCGAAGATGTGCGTCGGCACGGGCATGTGGTGCGTTTCCGGTCCTCAAATCCGCCTCCACGGGGCGGGAAGCCGGACGTCAACATGCTAACTTTCTGGGCAAACTCAACTTTTTTCGCCGCCTCCATGAAGGGCGAGCAGCGATTGTTATGCACCGCTAACAACCGTCAGATAATGTTCACTATATGTTCTATTTAATGTAACGATTGGTCCTTTTGCTTACATAAAGAAATGGGTAATGTAAGCCGGTGTCAGACGCCAAACTCTCATCCCGCATAGGCCGGTTCATCATCACAAGGACAGGGGAAGAAACCGTCCGAGCCTACGTGCCTCCGCCCTTGCCGCCTCAACCTCCGGTGCGGTTGGACGATCTTGTCGGACTTATCGAACAGGCCAGTCGCGCCCTGGGCCGGCTGGATGGTGTCACCTCGATTTTGCCGGCGCCGCCGCTCTTCCTCTACATGTATGTGCGCAAAGAGGCACTGCTGTCCTCCCAGATCGAGGGCACGCAGTCATCGCTCTCGGACCTCTTGCTGTTCGAGAACGACGAAATCCCCATGGTGCCATTGGACGATGTTCTGGAGGTTTCGAATTACGTCGCGGCAATGAACTACGGTTTGAAACGCTTGGGGGAAGGTTTTCCCCTCTCATTGCGTTTGATACGCGAGATTCATGACATTCTGCTGCGCAAGGGCAGGGGCAGCAGCAAACAACCAGGGGAATTTCGCCGTAGCCAGAATTGGATCGGTGGTACGCGGCCAGGCAACGCGCTGTTCGTGCCACCGCCGCCCGAGGAGCTCGGAGATTGCCTCGACAAGTTTGAGAAATTTCTGCACGACGACAAATTGCCAACGCTGATCCGTGCTGCTCTGGCGCATGTGCAATTTGAAACCATCCACCCGTTCCTCGATGGCAACGGTCGCCTGGGGCGTTTGCTGATCACCTTCATGCTCTGTGCCGAGGGTGCCCTCAAGTCGCCGATGCTTTATCTCAGCCTCTATTTCAAGCAGCACCGCAAGCAATACTACGATCTGCTCCAGGCCGTTCGCGATCGTGGCAATTGGGAAACGTGGGTTGAATTCTTCCTGACCGGCGTCGTCGAGGCGGCGGACGAGGCTGTAGAAACTGCGCGGCAACTGCTGAAACTTTTCGAAGAAGATCGCGCCCGTATTCGTTCTTCGGGTCGACTTGCCGCTTCAATGCTGCGCGTTCACGATCTGCTGCAGCGTCAGCCGATCACAGGCATCGTGCCGGCTAGCCGCAAATTAAAGGTAACTCACCCCACGGTAATGAAGGCAATCGCCAATCTGGAAAGGCTCGGCATCGTGCGTGAAGTGACAGGACGTCAACGCGGTCGGCTTTTTGCCTACACGAAGTACATGAACATCCTCAACCGCGGGACGGAAAGGCCCAAGGACTAGACTTACCGCGTCATAAGACCCTCATGGTGAGGAGGCGCCCTCGCGCCGTCTCGAACCATGAAGGCCGCGTTGCCTGTTTCCGGGCCTCGTCCTTCGAGACGCTTGCTCGCGCAAGCTCCTCAGGATGAGGGGATAAGTCGGTTATGACGCAGTAAGATTAAAGCATGCTCCGGAAAAGTGTGCAGCGGTTTTCCCTCGCGACAAGCGCGAAACGCGTTTGCGCGGAGATCATGCTCAAACAAAGGGATGAGATCATGATGCGATTCCACTTAATCGCATCATGCTCGCGTCACCTTCAATGCCCCATGGATGTTATTGCGTTTCCAGCTCGTTTCCTTGTCGTTGATCTGCATGTCGAACGACAGCGCGAACGTGCCGGCGGCAAAGACCGGATCGAGGTGATCGGACAGCGCCCGGAAAATATGTTCGCCGGCCTGCTTTCGGGTCGACAGATCGCGCCCCTCGCCTAATCGCAGCACCATGTCGAGAAAGCCGTGATGCGGATCGCCGTCGGCGATGGCAAAGTGTTCGCAGCGGATGGCGCGAACGCGAATGCCGCCAGGCGGGAAAATGCCTGTTTCAATTGCGGCCTTGCGGACCGCTTCGACAATCTTGCCGATGTCCAGGCGGGAATCGAGGTTGGCCGAGTATTCGATCGTGAAATGCGGCATGTCGGGATCGCTCCGGCGCCTCTGCAGCGCGTATCAAGCAAGCGTGCATCGCGCCTGGCGACCATAGCTGCCCATGCACACTGATTGGGCACCTGCGTGACATTCGGACGCTGCGCATGGGCGATGCGCGATAGCAATCGACTCCTGCCGCAACACGCCGTAGACACAATAAAGCAACGAAGGCCGGTGCCAACTGGCCTCAGGGGAGGAATGGAATGAGTTTTACGCGACGCGACTTTACGGCTGGAGTGGCTGCCGGTATTACAGCACCGTTCATTATTGGCAGCGCACGGGCCCAAGCCGCAACCACCAAGATCGGAATGTGTGTCCCGGTAACCGGCCCGGCAGCCGAGCAGGGACTGTGGGCGCAGAACGGGGCCAAGCTTGCGCTCGCAGCGGTCAACAAGGCCGGTGGCGTCCTCGGCAAGCCCGCCGAACTGATCATCGAAGACGACCAGACCACCAATCCGGGCATCGTGCTCGCCTTTTCCAAGCTGGCCGCGCAGCCGGATATCGTCGGATTCCTGGGCTCGATCCGCTCGACCCAGGTCCACGCGATGGCGCCAGACGTGCTCAAGCTCGGCAAGCCCGTGATGATAGGCGGCACCGACCCCGCGCTGACCCATATGGGCAACCCGTGGCTGTTCCGCTTCCGCCCGAATGACAGCTACTCCGGGCGCGTGATCGCCGATTTCGGTGTCAAGACGCTGGGCAAGAAGAAGTGGGCGATCGTTCACTCGACCGACGCGTTCGGGACCGCAGGCGGAAAGGCGCTTGCCGCGGCACTCGAGAAGCTCGGCACGCCCGCGGTGCTCGATCAGGGCTATCCCAACCAGAGCCAGGACTTCACCCCGGTCGTGCTTGCGGTGAAGCAATCGGGCGCGGACGTTCTTGGTACCTACTTCACCTTCGAGAATGACCTCGGCATCTTCGCCCGCCAGCTCCGTCAGCTCGGCGTCAACATTCCCTGGGTGGGATCGCCCTCGGTGGTCGCGGTGTCGTCGACCAAACTGGCCGGGTCCGCGCTTTACGGCACCTATGGTGTGGCCGATTACGCCGAAGAATCAAGCGAGGCTTCGAAGGCTTTCGGTAAAGCCTATCGCGAAGCCTACAAGACCGCGCCCGATATCCAGAGTTCCTGGACGTTCGACGCCGTCACGATCCTGTCGGCCGCGATCAACAAGGCAGGCTCGACCGATCCGGCAAAAATCCGGGAGGCCATTCTTTCGCTGAAAAAATTCCCGGGTGCCGAGGGCGAATACAATTTCGACCAGAATGGCGATGGTCTGCACGGCTACAACGTCGTGAGGAACGAGAAGGGGACCATCGTCTTCGACAAGCATATCGAGTTCGACGAGTGATCGCGTTGGTGGCCCCTTCGGCAACGGAGGGGCCGGCCATCGGCAAGCGAGCCGCCAACTGAGCCTGCTGGCTTGCCTCGCGCCCGATCCCTCCGCCAGCTCGCGCCCGACCGCCGACAATTAACGACGCTTCAACCGACGACCCAATCAGCGACACAAGGCTTCCGCTCCTCCCGGGCTTTCCTCATGGATCTCGTCCTGCAATTGCTCTTCACTGGAATAGGCATCGGCGCCGTCTACGCGCTGGTCGCGCTCGGCTTCGTGCTGATCTTCCGCGCCACCAATGTCGTGAACTTTGCGCAAGGCGAATTCTCGATGGTTGCGGCCTATCTGATGGTCGTGTTCGCGGTCGATTTGGGCTGGCCATACTGGCTGTCGTTCCTGCTGGCGCTGGGCGGGATGGCGCTGTTCGGCGTAATCTTCAATCTGGGGGTTTACTATCCGCTGCGGCACCGCAGCTTCCTGCCTGTCATCATCGCGACCATCGGCGCATCGATCCTGCTCACCAATTCGGTGCTGGCGATCTACGGGCCACAGCCGCAGGTGCTGGAAGGGTGGTTCGAGACGCCGGGCATCCAGCTCGGGCCGGTTTATCTCGACAGCCAGTATCTCCTGATCATCGCAGTGACGATCGTGCTGGTCTTCTTCAACTACTGGTTCTTCGAGCACACCATGCTGGGGAAGAAATTGCAGGCGACCTCCCAGGACAAGGAGATGGCGTCGCTGCTCGGAATTTCGGTCTCCACCATGATCATGATCACCTTTATCTATTCGGCGGTGCTCGGTGGGCTGGCCGGCATCCTGGTGGCGCCGATCCTGTTCGTGTCGATCCAGATGGGATCGACCATCGCGCTCAAGGCTTTTGCCGCTACCATCATCGGCGGATTTGGCGATGTTGCCGGCGCTATCATCGGCGGCCTCGCGCTTGGCATTATCGAAACATTCGGAGCGGCCTATATTTCGGTGCCCTACAAGGACGGCTTCGCGTTTCTGGTCCTGGTGGCATTCCTGATTTTCCGGCCGCAGGGGATCTTCGGCGAACGCGTCGCGGAGAAAGCATGAGCGCTCGATCCGAAGACATCCCGATGGCGGCCGCCAGGCCCGGCACAAGGCCGCTGTGGTTGCGCCACCTGCCGTATTTCGTCGGCGCGGCTGTTCTCGTGGCTCTTGCCTCCACCTGGCAGTTCGATGGCTACATCCACAACATCCTGATGCAGGCGACCACCTTTGCGATCGCGGTGTTCGGCCTTTCGGTCGTGCTGGGCCTGTGCGGCCAGATCAATCTGGCGCAAGCCGCATTCTTCGGGCTCGGCGCCTACGCGGTTGGTCTGGGCACGTCGGACTATCATCTGAGCTACTGGCTTTGCCTTATCGGCGGATGCGTGATCGCGCTTCTGGCCGGCGCGTTTCTCGGCATGTCGACGCTACGGCTCGGCGGGCATTACCTTGCCATGGTGACGATCTCGTTTCAGCAGATCGTCACGCTCGTCATGATCAATTCGATCTGGCTCACGCATGGCCCGGACGGCGTTTCCCGCATCGGGCGGCCCGACCTGTTCCAGTCGGCTCAGTCCTATCTTGCGTTCTGCGTCGCCATGCTGGCGGCGGTCGGTTACGCGGTCTGGCATCTGGCGGACACGCGGCTCGGCCGCGCCATGCGCGCGGTACGCGACAATGAACTTGCCGCCGGCGTCGTCGGCATCGATGTCTTTCGCACCAAGGTCTCGGCCTTTGCCTTGAGTGCGGTGCTGGGCGGGCTTGCCGGCGGCCTGTTTGCGGGCGGCTTTGCCTATGTCAGCCCCGACCAGTTCTCCTTCGCCGAATTGGTCGTGTTCCTTACGATGTCGCTGCTCGGCGGCGTCGCGTCGCCGATCGGGTCGGCGATCGGCACCGGCCTGTTGATCCTGATCCCGGAATGGCTGCGTTTCCTCAAGAGCGTTCCCGGCCTTTATCTTGCGATCTACGGCTTCTCGGTCATCCTGATCATCCGCTACATGCCGGACGGCATCTGGGGTTTCATCAAGATTGCAACCGAGCGCTGGCACGCCAAAGCTAAAATGAACATCGCAGCTCCTGCGCTGCATCTGGCGCCCGCCATCACGGGCGGCGACATCGTTCTTTCCGTCCAGGGCCTTTCCAAGCATTTCGGCGGCCTGAAGGCAGTCGATGACGTCGATATCGAGGTCAGGCGCGGCAGCGTTCACGCCCTGATCGGGCCGAACGGCTCGGGCAAGACCACGACGCTGAACGTGCTTTCCGGTCTCTACAAGGCCACCTCCGGCCGGGTTACGCTCGACGGGACCGATATCAGCGACATGCCGCCGCACCAGCGCGCGGCGGCCGGATTGGGGCGGACATTTCAGAACATCCGGTTGTTCCGCTCGATGACGGCGCTGGAAAACGTCGTGACCGGCGCCGAGCGGCCGGGCAATACGCTGGTCGGCAAGGGTGGCGACGACGCGCTGAACCTGCGGGCGATGTCGGCGCTGACCTTTGTCGGACTGGGTGGCCGCGCCAACGAAATGATCTCGAGCTTTTCCTATGGCCATCAGCGGCTGATCGAGATTGCGCGAGCGCTGGCCGCCAACCCGACCCTGCTGCTGCTCGACGAGCCGGCGGCGGGGTTGAATTCCAGCGAAAAGGTCGAACTGCACGCGCTGCTGAAGCGCATCGCGGCGCAAGGCCTCACCATCCTGATCATCGATCACGACATGACACTGGTCAGCGAGGCCGCGCAGCACATCACCGTGCTCAATTTCGGACGCCGCATCGCGGACGGCGAATCCATGGCGGTGCTGCGGCACCCCGACGTCGTGTCGGCCTATCTTGGAACCGAATAATGGCGCTTCTGCAGATCAACGATCTGATTGTGCTCTATGGCGAGATCGAAGCCTTGCGCGGGGTTTCGATCGGCGTCGATGAAGGGCAGGTGGTGACCTTGCTCGGTGCTAACGGCGCCGGCAAATCGACCACGCTGCGGACGATCTCCGGGCTGATCAAGCCCGCCGCAGGTGAAATCCTGTTCGACGGCCAATCGATCGCTGGCTTGGGGCCGGAAGCGATCGTGCGGCTCGGAATTTCCCACGTGCCGGAGGGACGGCGGGTTTTCCCCGGGCTGTCGGTGAAGGAAAATATCATGCTCGGCGGTTCGAACCGGCGCGTCGGCAAATCCGAGCTGTCGCGCGAAGCCGATGCGATGTTCGACCTGTTCCCGGATATCCGCCCTTTTGCCGATGCGCTCGGCTGGACCTTGTCGGGGGGCCAATTGCAGATGGTCGCGGTGGCGCGCGGGTTGATGGCAAAGCCACGGCTGTTATTGCTGGACGAGCCGTCGCTTGGTCTCGCACCTGTGATCGTGCAGGCCGTGTTTCGGATCATTTCGGAAATCCGCCGTAATACGACGGTGCTGCTGGTCGAACAGAACGCGCGCATGGGACTTTCGGTTGCCGACCAGGGCTATGTGCTCGAGACCGGACGGATCGTGCTGGGCGGCAAGCCCGATGAATTGTGGGGCAATGAAGCGATCCGCGCCGCCTATCTTGGCGGTCACGCCAAGGCAAGCGCTTGAACACGCTGAGCCAGTACGAACCAACAAGAAGAGCGAACAGCCATGGTCACGATACAGCTCTCCAATCTGATCGACTTTGTAGCCGATGTTTTCGGCCATGCCGACTCCTCCCCTGAGGAGGCAAGACGCATCGCCACCTATCTCGCAACGGCCAATCTCACCGGGCACGACAGCCACGGCGTGATCCGGGTGCCTGGATACATCCGCTGGAAGAAAATGGGCTCCGTCGTTCCGAACCAGACCGCCGAAATCGTCGTCGATACGCCTTCGCTCGCGGTGGTCGATGGCAAGTTCGGCTACGGACAGACTGTTGCGCCGCAGGCCGTCAGGATCGGCATCGAAAAGTGCAAGGCGTCCGGCCTTGCGGCCGTGGCGTTGCGCAACGCGGGACATATCGGCCGTGTCGGCGACTGGGCGGAAATGGCCGCGGCCGAAGGCCTGGTATCGATCCATTTCGTCAATGCGGCAGGCTCGGTGCTGGTCGCGCCCTTCGGCGGCGTCGAGCGGCGGATTTCCACCGCACCCTATTGCGTTGGCATCCCGCGTAAGGGGCGGGGACCGGTCGTTCTCGATTTCGCGACCTCACTTGTCGCCGAAGGCAAGGTGCTGGTTGCAAGCCGCGGCGGCAAGAAGCTGCCGAAAGGCGCGCTTGTCGACCTTGAAGGCAATCTGAGCGAGGACCCCGCCGTCCTCTACGGACCGTATGAGCCGGATGGACCGCGCGATCACAGCAACGGCAAAGGCGCGATCCGCGCATTCGGCGAGCACAAGGGCTCGGGCCTTGCGCTAATCTGCGAACTGCTCGGCGGCGCGCTGACCGGAACCGGCGCCACGGGACCGAACCGGCGCTTCGCCAATGGCATGTTCGCTGTCTATGTCGATCCCGCCGTCGTTGATCCTGCAAATTTCTTCGATCGCGAGATGTCGCGCTACATCGATTATTTCAAGGATACCAGGCCAGCCGCGGGCGTCGATGCGGTGTTGATCCCGGGCGAGGTGGAGGCGAAGATGCGCGCCGAACGGAGCAAAAACGGCGTACCCTTGCCCGACGACACCTGGGCTGCAATCGTCAACACCGCACGCGAGGTCGGCGTGAGCGAGGCGAGCATCCAAAGGGCCGTGGAATGATTTTTCCGTCTTTGCGAGGAGCGAAGCTACCGAAGCAATCCAGCTATGCTTGGCAGATGGATTGCTTCGCTTCGCTCGCAATGACGGTACTGGCGACAAACGCAAAGGAAAAACAATGACGAATAAAGTCAAGGAAATATGGGCGTCCGGCAAAGTAGTGGTCAATTCCTGGCTTGCGATTCCGTCCGGCTTCTCCGCCGAGGTGATCGCGCAATGCGGCTTCGACAGCGTCACCGTGGATATGCAGCACGGCGTGCAGGATTACCTGTCGATGGTGCAATGCTTTCAGGCGATGCACGGCCATCCGGTGACGCCGATGGTGCGGGTGCCCTGGAATGAGCCGGGCATCATCGGCAAGGTGCTCGATGGCGGCGCCTACGGCGTGATCTGCCCGATGATCAACACCAGGGAGGAGGCGGAGAACCTCGTCGCCTACAGCAAGTACCCGCCGCGCGGAACCCGTTCCAACGGCCCGATCCGTGCCGGAATGTACGGTTCGGCCGGCGCCTATCAGAAGACCGCCAACGACGAAATCGTACTGCTTCCGATGATGGAGACCAGGACCGCGATCGAGAACATGGAATCGATCCTCGACGTTGAGGGTATCAACGGCGTCTATATCGGTCCCTCCGATCTCGGCTTTTCCTACGGCCTCGTTCCGAAACTCGACCGCGAAGAGCCGGAGATTCTGAAAATCTATGAGAAGATCGTCAAGGAATGCGGCAAGCGCGGTCTCCATCCCGGTATCCACTGCAGCGGCGCCGATGGCGCGTTGCGCGCGATCAACATGGGCTTCCACCTGGTCACGCTGTTCAACGACGTCGGACTGATGGCGACCTATGCCCGAATGCAGATCGCAAAGACCCGCAGCGAGTCAAACGGCAAGGCGTGACCTTCTTCTCCCTCGCCCCGCACTTCGCGGGAGAGGTAGAAAACTACAAGGAGACACCGATATGACCCCAGCACCCGTCATTCGCCTGCACCCCGATGACGGTGTGCTGATCGCGCGCTCGAGCCTGCCAGCGGGTATGATCGTGGCGGATGGAGTGACCACGGTCGAGCGCATTCCGGCGGGCCACAAGGTAGCGATCCGCCCCATCGCGGTCGGCGAGCCGATCCGCCGTTACGGTCAGATCATCGGCTTTGCCACCGCGCCGATTGCGCCCGGCCAGCATGTTCATACGCAAAATTGCGGCATGGGCGATTTTGCCAAGGATTACGCGTTTGGCGTCGACGTGAAGCCGGTGCCGAACTTCGATCTGCCCGCGACCTTTGACGGCATTCGACGCCCCGACGGACGGGTCGCGACCCGCAACTATATCGGCATCCTGACCTCGGTGAATTGCAGCGCCCACGTCGCTGGCCTGGTGGCTGACGTCTTCAAGAAGAATCCGTTTACCGGCGAAAATCCGCTGGCCGATTTTCCCAACGTCGATGGTGTGGTCGCGCTCACGCACAAGACCGGTTGCGGCATGACGCAAAACGAGCCGCTGACGATTTTGCGCAGAACGCTTGGCGGCTATGCGCGGCACGCCAATTTCTCCGCCGTCGTCGTGCTTGGGCTCGGCTGCGAGGTCAACCAGATCGGCGGATTGATGCAGGAACAGAAACTTGCCGGACGGCTGCGTGAACTGGAGATCCAGCAAATCGGCGGCACGCGCAAAACCGTGGAGGCCGGCGTCGCATTTGTGCGCGAGGCGCTCACCGACGCCAACGAGGTGAAGCGCGAGCCGGTGGCCGCAAGCGAGTTGACGGTAGCGCTGCAATGCGGCGGCTCCGATGGTTACTCAGGCGTGTCCGCCAACCCTGCACTGGGTGCGGCGAGCGATCTTCTGGTGCGCCACGGCGGCACCGTCATCCTGTCCGAAACGCCGGAGACCTATGGCGCCGAGCATTTGCTGACCCGCCGCGCCGTCAGCCGCGAGGTCGGCGAGAAACTGGTAGCGCTGATGCGCTGGTGGGAAGAATACACCGCCCGCGAAGGCGCCGAGATGAATGCCAATCCAAGTCCCGGCAACAAGGCCGGCGGGCTCACCACGATCCTGGAGAAATCGCTCGGTGCCATGGCCAAGGCCGGCAGCACCAACCTCGTCGACGTGCTCAACTATGCGCAAGCGGTGACCAAGAAGGGCTTCGTTTTCATGGACACGCCCGGCTACGACCCCGTGGCGGCGACAGGACAAGTCGCCGGCGGCGCCAATCTCGTCTGCTTCACCACGGGGCGCGGCAGCGTGTTCGGCTGCAAGCCGGCCCCATCGATCAAGCTTGCGACCAACACGCCGATGTACCGGCGAATGGAAGACGACATGGACGTCAATTGCGGCACCATCCTCGATGGCGAGGAGACGGTTCAGCAATGCGGCCAGCGCATCTTCGAGCTGATGCTCAAGACCGCCTCGGGTCAGCCGACCAAGAGCGAAAGCTTCGACTTCGGCGGCGCCGAATTCGCGCCCTGGGTGCTCGGGGCGACGATGTGAGGCGGGCGGGCGCGCGCCTCACGCGTCATTGCGAGCGTCAGCGAAGCAATCCATGTTGCCGCATGCGGAAGCTTGGATTGCTTCGTCGCTCACGCTCCTCGCAATGACGGCCAGGTAGTTGCAAACGCGGCAGGCTTGCGCGCTGCCAACTGGAGCGGAGTTCAGCGGCCAATGAGAGATTTCCTCAATGCCGCCAAATTGCTGCTCCTCGACCTGGCGTCGACAATTGTTTTTCTCGTTCTGTTTCTCCTGACGCACAACACAATCCTCTCGGTTGGTCTTGGCATGGCGCTGGGCCTGGCACAGATCGCCACCCAGTTCGCCCGTCGAAGAGCGATTGAAACCATGGAGTGGCTGAGCCTCTTTCTGGTGATCGCTGCAGGCACCGCGACGCTGCTTACCGATGATCCGCGCTTCGTGCTGTTCAAGCCAACCGTGATCTATGCGATCGTCGGTGTCGTGATGCTCAAACCGGGCTGGATGAACCGCTATTTACCGGACATCGCAAGGGCGGTCGTGCCGGACGTAGCCGTGGTTGTGGGCTTCGTCTGGGCAGGCCTGATGTTCGTCTCCGCTATGGTGAATGCGTTCGTCGCGCTGACCTGCAGCGTAGCGACGTGGGCCCTGCTCATGCCGATTTTTGGCCTCGTGAGCAAGCTGACGGTCTTCCTTGTCGGATTTGCCGCGATGCGCTTCATCGGCAGGCGCCGCGTGCTCGCCATGCCAGAGCCCGAACGTGATGCGCTGCTGGTCTCGACCGGACGGAAGTAATGGCGTCGTCGCGACGACGGGCGGTGCGCTCAGTGTCAAAAGCGGAAGATCGGGCCGCCTTGCAATTCCTAATGTTCGACCCGGTAGAGGCGCCATCGCTCCGGCACGCCTTTGAGTTGGTGAACGCCGCGATCCTTGAAGCGGATTCCGGACTGCGACATCAGTTCCTTGACCGCGCTCGAGACCAGGACTTCGCCGGCACGCGCTTTCGCGGCGATGCGCGCGCCGATGTGAAACGCGAGACCGAACACCTCCGCCCCGCTCACCTTGTATTCGCCCGCGTGCAGCCCCACCCTGATCTCCAGCCCCAGCGTGCGCACCGCCTCGCGCATCGCGGTCGCGCAACGGATTCCGGCAGCCGGCGCGCCGAACGTCGCCAGCAGTCCATCGCCCGTCGTCACGACTTCCTTTCCGCGCAAAGCCTTCAGCTCTCTGCGGACGGCGGCGTAATAGTGCTTCATCACCTGTGTCCAACGCGAATCGCCCAGCCGCGCGGCTTTTTCGGTGGAGCGGACGATATCGACAAAGAGGATGGTGGCGAGCGCTTGTTCGAGCTCGGCGTCACGATCGGCGGTTCGGCGCCGGATCGCAATATTTCCAGTCAGCGGTTCATAGCGATGGTTGCGTCGCCGCGCGATTGCGGTTTTTGCATAGTCTTTGGCACGCTGCACCGTGCCGCAACGAATGGTTTTGGCCCTCGGCGGAAGCGTCCAGTAAACCTTTCGCCCATCTCCGACGCCATGGACCTCCACGGCGCCCCACTTCAGGAAAACCGTCGAGCCAACCCGTCGAACGCACCATGCCTTTGACGTGTATCCGGAAACGTTCGACTGATGGACTCCGATGCGAAGGAACTTGGACATGAACGTGCGGCCTGTCGAAAGACCGTTTGGACCTACCCGGGGCAAAGCGTAGTCATACATTCCTGCGTTGGCAACAGTGCTCCCAATCGAAAATCTACCGATGGCTCTCGTGTTAATTCGCGTTCGCGATCAACCCCACGAGAGTGCGTGGCGCGGATTGGTTTTTTTAGCATAATCCGCCATTCGTCGGTAACAAGGAGGCGGGTTACGCGGGATAGCAAGACGTAGATGCAGGGGTGAGCAAAGCGGAAGGGTTTCCACCATCGACATTCACGCTGCCTGATTGTGGTGGGCACGCTTTCCGCCTTCGCGCGTTGAGCTGCCGCGGACGCGATCGCTTTGCCCACCCTGCGGCTCTGCTCCCCTCCCCCTTGCGGGGAGGGGTCGGGGGTGGGGGTCCACACGGGCAGACTCGCTTGGGGCTACCCCCCACCCCGACCCTCCCCCGCAAGGGGGGAGGGAGTAGTTCGTAGAGTGGGCACGCTTTCCGCCTTCGCGTGTTGAGCTGCCGCGGACGCGATCGCTTTGCCTACCCTACGGCGCTACGGCACTGATTTGCCCGTCGCGTCCAGTCTTCTTCGAAAAGAAATTTCGCTTTTCGATTTGGTAGAAACAGCAATAGAGCCAATCCATCCCGTCCCGACAAAGGGGCGTTTCGCGATCGTCACGGACGTGGGGCGGGATGCGGTGGACGCAGGCGGTGCGGCTGACGAGCGCGCCGATCCTGCGGACGGAGAAGTCGTGTGGTCCTGATATCCCGACGCTGATATCAAGTCTGCCAAGATGATGATCTTGCGGGCGACGGTGGCAAGAAAGCCCGGTCACCGGGGAGAGTACGAAGGAAACCGTTAAAACCATCGCGCGGGGAATGCCGGGTGATACCGGTGTGACCGTGGTGACTATACTCGTATGCTCTTTCTATTTTGCATGCGAGGCTGCGGGTGCGCACGGCGCGCCCGGCATTCCCTGCGCCCTTCGATCTGAGGAGGGCAGGACGATCGGGGTAAAACTCGCGCGGAGGCGCGGCGAGGTTGCGGAGCCGTGTCCATGCACCGACGCTACCTGAAATGTGGAGGGGGCCGGTGCCAGGGCGAGGGGCCAGGCTAGCCACTCGCCGCAGCGATAGGCATTTGCTGCCCGTTGTTAGTGCTTGATGTCAGGGGGAACCGGTGTTCTGCTTAAAAAAGCTGCTGGAGCATTCCGTCTGTGTCGATCTTCGTCGCATTGCACCACGTCACGCATTACAGATACGACCGTCCGATCGACCTCGGTCCCCAGACCATACGGCTGCGGCCTGCGCCCCATACGCGGACACCTATCCTGAGCTATTCGCTCAAGGTCACGCCCACCGATCATTTCGTGAACTGGCAGCAGGACCCGCAAGGCAACTGGCTCGCCCGCTTTGTTTTTCCGGAGAAAGCCACCGAGTTGAAGATCGAGGTCGATTTCACGGCGCAGATGACGGTGATCAATCCGTTCGACTTTTTTGTCGAACCTTATGCCGACAGCTTTCCGTTCGACTACACTGCCGATCTCAGGACCGAGCTTGCGCCTTATCTTGCAACCATGCAGCCCGGGCCGCTGTTTGCCGATTACCTTGCCGGCATCAAGCGAGAAGCAACCAACACGGTCAGTTTCCTGGTCGATCTCAACGCGCAACTGCAGAAAAGAATTCGCTACATCATCCGCATGGAACCCGGCGTTCAGAACCCGGAACAAACGCTTGACGCCGGTGCGGGATCCTGCCGCGACTCAGCCTGGCTTCTGATTCAAATCCTGCGGCATCTGGGGCTCGC
The DNA here is from genome assembly GCA_963721935.1 of uncultured Alphaproteobacteria bacterium. Taxonomy (GTDB): domain Bacteria; phylum Pseudomonadota; class Alphaproteobacteria; order Rhizobiales; family Xanthobacteraceae; genus Bradyrhizobium. The sequence continues at coordinate 114,681 of CAVRMY010000058.1, read as the reverse complement.
CGCGCGTTTCGTCTCGGGATACCTCATTCAGTTGCGGCCCGACATCGACCCGGTCGAGGGGCCGCGGGAAGTCGAAAACGATTTCACCGACCTCCACGCCTGGGCCGAGGTCTACCTGCCGGGCGCTGGTTGGATCGGATTCGACGTTACCTCGGGCATGCTGACCGGCGAGGGCCATATCCCGGTCGCCGCCACGCCGCACTATCGGACGGCGGCGCCGATCAGCGGCGCGGTCGGATTTGCCAACGTCGAATTCAGCTTCGATATGAGCGTCAAGCGGATTCGCGAGGCGCCACGGATCACGCGTCCGTTCTCCGACGAATCCTGGGCGCGTCTGGAGGCGCTCGGCGATCGTGTCGATGCCGATCTTGCGGCCGGCGACGTGCGATTGACGATGGGAGGCGAGCCGACCTTCGTCTCGGTCGACGACATGGAATCGCCGGAATGGAACATCGCCGCGGTCGGTCCGACCAAGCGTGGCGTTGCCGATCAACTCATTCGCAAGCTGCGGACACGCTTTGCGCCGGGCGGCCTGCTGCATTACGGGCAGGGGAAATGGTATCCCGGCGAGAGCCTGCCGCGCTGGGCGTTCGGCCTCTATTGGCGCAAGGACGGCGTGCCGATCTGGAAGAATTCCAACCTGATCGCCGACGTTGAAGGGCCGAACCAGGCGCAAATCGAAGAGGCCGAGCGCTTCGCGGAAGGCACGGCGAAACGGCTTGGCATCGATTCCGAATTCATCATGCCGGCGTTCGAAGACCCGGGCTTTTGGCTGCAGAAGGAGGCGGGCCTTCCACCGAACGTCGACGCAGGCGATTCCAAATTGTCCGATCCCGAGACGCGCGCGCGGATGGCGCGGGTGTTCGACCAGGGGCTGGACGCGCCGCGGGGATTTGTTCTGCCGATTCAGCGCTGGAACGCGGACGCGGGACGCTGGAAGAGCGAGCGCTGGAAACTTCGCCGCGGCAATTTGTTCCTGACCCCGGGCGATTCTCCGCTGGGGCTGCGGCTGCCGATCGCCTCGCTGCCGCATATTCCCGCCGACGAATATCCCTACATCGTCGAGCAGGACCCGCTGGAGCCGCGCAAGGAATTGCCGGTCTTCGAAGCCACGCCGGCAGAAAGCGCCGTGCATCAGGAGGTCCACGAACAAACGCTGAAACGCGGCGGCGTCCGCACCGCGATGTCGATCGAGATTCGCGATGGCGTGTTGTGCGCCTTCATGCCTCCGGTGGAGCGACTGGAGGACTATCTCGAACTGGTCGCGGCGGTGGAAGCAACCGCCGAGGAAATGCAGATCAAGGTGCATGTCGAAGGCTATCCGCCGCCATTCGACCCTCGCCTCGAGGTAATCAAGGTGACGCCCGATCCCGGCGTCATCGAGGTCAATGTCCACCCGTCACGCAACTGGCGCGAGGCGGTCGATATCACTTTTGGCCTCTATGAGGATGCCGCAAAAGTCCGGCTTGGAGCCAACCGCTTCCTGGTCGACGGCAGGCATACCGGCACCGGCGGGGGCAATCACATCGTGGTTGGCGGCTCCACGCCGGCGGACTCGCCTTTCCTGCGCCGCCCCGATCTCCTGAAGAGCCTGGTGCTGTACTGGCAGCGCCATCCGTCGCTGTCTTATTTGTTTTCAGGCATGTTCATCGGTCCAACCAGTCAGGCGCCGCGCATCGACGAGGCGCGGCACGACGGTCTTTATGAGCTCGAAATCGCGCTCGCCCATGTGCCGCCGCCGGGGATCAAGGCGCCGTTGTGGCTGGTCGATCGCCTGTTCCGGCACATCCTCGTCGATATCACCGGCAATACGCATCGCGCTGAAATCTGCATCGACAAGCTTTACTCTCCCGATGGCGCCACCGGCAGGCTTGGTCTGGTCGAGTTTCGGGCGCTGGAAATGCCGCCGGATCCGCGCATGTCGCTGGGGCAGCAATTGCTGGTCCGCGCATTGATCGCCAAGCTCTGGCGCGAGCCGCAGGATGGAAGATTTGTGCGCTGGGGTACGACGCTGCATGACCGGTTCATGCTGCCGCATTTCCTCTGGGAGGATTTTCTGGACGTGCTCGGCGAGCTCAAGCGGTCGGGTTACGACTTTTCGGCCGATTGGTACGCAGCGCAACTCGAATTTCGCTTCCCCGTGTTCGGCCGGGTCCACCACGGCGGCGTTTCGCTTGAATTGCGTCAGGCGCTCGAACCCTGGCACGTGCTGGGCGAAGAGGGGTCGGCCGGAGGCACCGTGCGCTACGTGGATTCGTCGGTGGAACGCTTGCAGGTCAAGACGTCCGGCTTCGTTGCGGGCCGCCATGTCGTCACCTGCAACGGCAGGCGGATGCCGATGACGGAAACCGGCCGCTCTGGTGAGGCGGTTGCCGCCGTGCGGTTCAAGGCATGGCAGCCAGCCTCGGGGCTGCATCCGACCATCCCCGTCCACGCGCCCCTGACGTTTGATCTGATAGACACCTGGAATGGCCGCTCGCTCGGCGGCTGCGTCTACCACGTCGCGCACCCCGGCGGACGCAACTACGAGACCAAGCCGGTCAATTCCTACGAGGCCGAAGCCCGGCGGCTCGCCCGATTCCAGGATCACGGCCATACGCCGGGCAGGGTCGATCCGCCGCGCGAGGAACGCACAATTGAATTTCCCTTGACCCTCGACTTGAGAACGCCGCTCCTGCATTGAGGATTGAACCGGAGGCGGGAGAGTCGGGATGGCGCAAGACGCCGACTACGGAAACAGCCTGGGAACGGGACAGGCAAACGCCCAGGGAAGCAAGGCTCGTCCGGGGAGCCGGCGCGTGGCGCAGTGGATGCGCGACTACGTGCGCTTACCGGGAATCCCCGATGAATATATCGCGGGCGACGGCGCGCCCCGAGCGGTCTGGACCCGGTTTTTCGATGCATTCGCGGCGCTGACGCCCGCAGAGATCGAGCGGCGTTTCGAGACAGCCGACCGGCACCTGAGGGAAGCTGGCGTCAGCTATCGAGCTCCCGGCGAAACCTCCGATCGGATGTGGCCATTGAGCCATCTGCCACTCCTGATCGACGAGGTCGAGTGGCGGCAGTTGACCGTCGGCATCGTGCAGCGGGCCGAATTGCTGGAACTGGTACTGAGCGATCTCTACGGCGAAGGCCGGCTCGTCGCAGAGGGCGCGATTCCGGCAGCGGCGATAGCCGGTAGCGGTGAATTCCTGCGCCCCGTTTGCGGAATCAAGCCGCCTGGCGGGCGATATCTCAGCCTGTATGCTGCCGATGTCGGCCGCGGACCCGATGGCCGCTGGTGGGTACTTGGCGACCGGACCCAGGCGCCGTCGGGGGCAGGCTACGCCCTGGAGAACCGTCTGGTGCTGTCGCGCGCCTTCGCCACCCTCTACAAGTCGATGAATGTGGAGCGCGTTGCGCCATTTTTCGAAGCATTTCGCGACGCTCTGCGCGCCAGCGCCGACCGCGACGAACCCCGCATCGGGCTGTTGACGCCGGGCCAATTCAGCGAGACCTATTTCGAACACGCAACGCTGGCGCGCTATCTCGGATTTCTGCTGGTCGAGGGCGAGGACCTCGCTGTCAGCGGCGACCGTCTTCATATCCGTACCGTCGCCGGGTTGAAGCGGCTCGACGTTTTGCTGCGCCGGGTCGATTCCAATTTTCTCGATCCGCTCGAACTCAACGCCGCTTCCCAGCTTGGTGTACCCGGCCTGATCGACGTGCTGCGCAAGAACGGTGTCGTCGTTGCCAACATGCCGGGCACCGGCGTGATGGAGGCGAAGGCGCTGCTCGGCTTCCTGCCGAGTCTGTGCCGGCGTTTCTTCGGCGAAGAGCTGAAGATGCCTCACATCGCGACCTGGTGGTGCGGTCAAGAATCCGCGCGCGAGGAAGTCTTGTCGCGCCTCGACGAAGTTGCCATCGAGGGGGCCTATCGGCGGGGAGTTCCGGGTTTCCAGGGCAATGCGCCGGTGCTTGCCAGCGAGCTGCCGATCGCCGAGCGCGAGCGGTTGAAGCGGGCGATCAACGAGCGCGGCATCGACTTCGTCGGCCAGGAACTGGTCCGCCTCTCGACGATGCCGGTGTGGGATCAGGGCCGCATCACGCCCAGGCCGTTCGTGCTCAGGATATTCGCCGCCGCCACGCCGGAAGGCTGGACCATCATGCCCGGCGGCTTTTGCCGGATTGCCGATCAAGCCGACGCGCGTGCCGTGTCGATGGGGGATGGCGCCCGGGCCGCCGATGTCTGGGTTGTTTCCGACCGGGCCGTGCCGACGACAACCTTGTTGCCGGCAAGCGATACGGTGCGGATCAGGCGGATCGCGGGCCTGGTGCCAAGCCGTGCCGCCGATAATCTGTTCTGGCTCGGCCGTTACCTCGAACGCGCCGAGGCCACGTTACGCCTGGTGCGTGCGCTTGGAACGTCGCTGCGCGATCCGGTGAAGGGATCATCGCCCATACTTCATTCGGTAGAGCGAATCCAGCGGCTTCTGGTGGCATGGGGCGCGACCTCGCAAACGACGCGGACGCAGCCTGCCCGGATTGCGGGTGAAGCGCTGCAAAGCGAGGACAGGTTTGGCTCGGCCTTGTCGCTGGTGCGCTCGGCGCTGCGTACGGCTACGTCTTTGCGGGAACGACTTTCGCCAGACGCCTGGCAGGTCATTACCGAGATGGCGGAGCGCCTTGCGCAGGAGGTCGAGGATGACGACGGTGTCGTCAGCGCGGCCGAACTGACGTTGCAGGAACTCGCAAGCTTTGCCGGCCTCGCGCAGGAAAACATGAACCGCGCCGCGGGCTGGCGTTTTCTCGAAATGGGTCGCCGCGCCGAGCGCGCGATCAACACGGCGCGATTTGCGCGCCAGTTCGCCTATGATGAAGCCGGCGGAGAGGACCTCGACGTTCTGCTGACACTGGTGGATTGCCAGATCACCTATCGTTCGCGTTACCTCGTTGGCCCGCTGCTGGCGCCGGTGCGAGACCTCGTGGTCTTGGACCCCTACAATCCGCGCTCGGTCGTCTTCCAGGTGGCCGCGCTGAACGATCATATCGCCAGCCTTCCGACTCTCAGAGAGGGAGGATTGATCGAGCGGCCGCAACGTCTGGCCGTTGCGGCGCAAGCGGCATTGACGACGGCGGAGGCGGCAAGCCTCGATACCAAAACCCTCTTTGCGTTTGAACAGGACTTGCTAAACCTCGCGGACGCCATCGGATTGCATTATTTTCCGCACGGGCCAAATGCCAGCAGGCCTGAAAAGCTGACGGGTCTGGCGTGATCTACGACATCCGTCACGTCACGAGTTACAGCTACGAAAGCCCGGTGAATTTCGCACGGTGCTCGCTGCGGCTGGAACCCCGGAGCGGCGACGGGCAGGAACTGCTATCGCACACGGTCGACATAAGGCCGCGTCCCACGGACCGCACGGTGCGGCGGGATTTCTTCGGAACACATACCGAGAGCATCCTGATCGAGAAACCACACCGCAATCTACGAATCGATTCCCGCTCGCGGGTATCGGTCGCCCGCAGCGCGCCCGGCCGCGACGCGCACAGTTGTCCCTGGGAGAACGTGCGCGATGCGGCGCTTCAGGCAACAAGCCTCGGCCCCGTCTCGCCGATCGGGTATGTCTTCGCCAGCCCCCTGGTACCCGTTCTCGGGGCGGTTACCTCATACGCCTCGCCAAGTTTTGCGCCGGGAAGCGGCATCCTCGCGGCGGCCGCAGAGCTGATGCATCGGATTCGCGCTGATTTCAAATATGATCCAAAGGCCACCGTCATCTCGACCCCGCTCAACGAAGTGTTCGAGAAACGTCATGGCGTTTGCCAGGACTTTGCCCATGTGATGATCGCAGGCCTGCGCGGACTGGGCCTGCCCGCGGCTTACGTCAGCGGCTATCTGCGCACCATCCCGCCACCAGGCAGGCCGCGCCTGCAGGGTGCCGACGCAACGCACGCCTGGGTGTCAGTCTGGTGCGGCGAGCGCCTGGGCTGGATCGGCTTCGATCCGACCAACGACATCCTGGTCGAGAGCGATCATATCGTGCTCGCCATGGGACGCGACTTTTCCGATGTGTCCCCGGTTGACGGCATCATCGTGGGATCGCGCAAGCAGAAGCTCAATGTCGCGGTCGACGTGCTGGTGGTGGAGTGAGGGGTGCAACGTCAACTTGCAAGACGATTGCCGGGTCAGGCCCGGCAATCGTGATGACTTTAGTTTGCGGTGCCCGTCCGCGCCGAGTTGCCATCGCTGCCGGCGCGCAAATTGCGGAAGAATTTGTCGACTTCGCGCGACAGCAGTTCCGCCGTGGACGTAAGATCGCTCGAGGCCGAGAGGACCGAGGAGGCGGCCTTGTTTGTGTCGCCAATGGCCTCGTTGAGCGAACCGATATTGACAACCAGCGTGGAATTGCCTTCGGCAGCCAATTGCGCGTTGGTAGAAATCTCGCGGGTCGCGGCATCCTGCTGCCCGACCGCACCCGCGATATTGGCGGTAACCTCATTGATCTCACGCACTGCCGTGCCGATTTCGCGCACCGCATCGACCGCATTACGCGTCGACGCCTGGATCATGCTGATGTTCTGGCCGATCTCCGAGGTCGCCTTCGCGGTCTGCCCCGCAAGCGACTTGACCTCGTGGGCAACTACGGCAAAACCGCGTCCCGCCTCGCCGGCGCGCGCCGCCTCGATGGTGGCATTCAACGCGAGAAGATTGGTTTGCTCGGCAATCGCCTGGATCAGGTTCAACACGCCGTCGATGCGCTGGGTCGCAGCAGCAAGGCTCTCGATTTCCGCCACCGACTTTTCGGTCCGTTGACCGGCCTGTTCGACGACGCTCGCCGACTGGCGCACCTGCCGGCCGATTTCCTCGATGGACGTGGAAAGCTCTTCGGCAGCGCCAGCAACCGCATAGACATTGCTCGAAGCCTGCTCGGTGACCTGTGCGGCGGCGGTTGCCCGGTCGCTTGCGTCGGAAGCCACCCTGGCGATGGACTGCGCGGTTTGGCGCATGGCCGAGGCATTATCGTTCACTGCGCCAAGCACGCTTCCGATTGCGGCGCGAAACGCCTCCACGGAAGTTTCGATCTGCCGCGTCCGCTCATCGCGCGCCCTGGAGTTGAGCATTACCTGCGAGTTGAGATTGCGGTTGCGGTCCATTGCTTCCTGGAAGATACGGATTGCGCGGGCCAATGCGCCGATCTCGTCCTGGCGCTGCGTGTGCGGAACCTCGACACCTTCCTTGCCGTCGGCGACCTGCTTGATGGTGGAGGTGATTGCCGAAAGCGGACGAGCCACCGAACGCGCGATGATGTAGACGCCGATGCCGACCAGAACCAGTGCGAGAGCGCCGAGACAGGTCAGAAGAAAGGCCAGACGGCGATAGATTTCGGTCTGCTCGGCAATCCGCCTGCTGCGCTCGGCATAGACTTTCGAAAGCGCTTCGAGGTCGACGTTGAGCGCTGTCCGCACGCTTCTATTGGCATCATTGTCGCCCCACTCGCGTCCCGCCTCGTGGCCGATCTCGACTCCGCGGCGCACGAGTTCCCTGCGGAATTCCACGAACTGGTCGATCCGCTTCTTGAAGGCTGCAAATTGCTCAGCGTCGTCGTCCTTGACATGCGCCTCCCAGTGCTTGACGACGTTGACAAGCTTGTCGACGAATTTGTAGAGAGCATCGCCGTACTTCTTCACCGATGCGGCATCGGTCGACATGTAGATGCCGCGGGATTCCATCACCACGGCATAGACCAGCGAATTGACACGCTCGACATTGAGCGCTGCGCGGCTGGCGGTCTCGATGGCCTCCGTCAGCTCGGTACTGCGGCGCGTGTTGTAGTCCGATAGTGCGGTGATGGCCGCGGTGATGAGTGCGAACAGTGCGAAGATCGAATAGAGCTTGGAGGCAAGCGACAGGCGCGCGCCGATTGCGGAGCCCGACTGGGGAACTGATTTCATTATTGCAGACATCCTTGGCCGGCCTCGGAGGCTTTTATTTATGACTGTTGTCATTAAAAACTATGGAAAACTTTCATGTAAAAAATGTTAAACTTTGCCCAGTTTTTCAGTGGCTTAATGACCGTGCGCACCGTCTGAATCGCCCTGGCTGTTCAGTCGATCGGCGGCCGGCATCGGGTACTTGCCAGCGGCTGCCCGTCGGTGCGGGAGGAATCAATTTCTTCATTTGAATCATGCATTTGATTCGGTTCCCTGGATGGATGATTTAATTTGATTCGCCCGATACGGTGCCCTGCCACCCAGGATTGCAGGCCTCCGCCGGTTCGGGTTTGTCGCTCCCGGCCGGGCAAAATGGTAGGGTTGGGGATGGTTGCCGGGGCAAGGCGCTCCGGTGGTCCGGAGCAGACATGGTCTATCGGCAGGTCATCGGCGCCACCAGCTACGTCTTCGGCGATCTTTGCGAACTGCTCGCAAAGGCCACGCCGCCGCGTTCGGGCGATCGCCTCGCCGGTGTCGCTGCAGAAAGCGCCGAGCAGATGGTTGCAGCACGAATGGCGCTTGCCGACGTGCCTCTCAGGCAATTTCTGCAAGAGCCGGTGATTCCTTACGAGGACGACGAGGTCACGCGCCTGATCGTCGACAGCCACAGTGCTTCGGCCTTCGCTCCGATCTCTTCGCTGACGGTCGGGGAGTTCCGCGACTGGCTGCTCTCGGGGAAGGCTACGCCGGATGTTCTGAGAAAGATATCGCGTGGCGTCAGCCCGGAAATGGCCGCGGCGGTTTCGAAACTGATGCGCAATCAGGATCTGATCCTGGTGGCCAGAAAATGCGAAATCGTATCGGCTTTTCGCGACACGATCGGGCTGCGCGGGCGCATGAGCGTGCGCCTGCAGCCCAATCATCCCTTCGATGACGAGAAGGGGATCACGGCTTCCATACTCGACGGCATCCTGCTCGGGTCAGGCGATGCCTGTATCGGCATAAACCCGGCGAGCGACGACCCGGCAGTCATCCGCAGGCTTTTGCATCTCACCGACGACATCATCGCGCGCTTGCAGATTCCGACCCAAAGCTGCGTCCTGTCCCACGTAACGATGACGCTTGAAATGATCGAGCAGCGCGTTCCCGTCGATCTGGTTTTCCAGTCGATCGCCGGGACTGAAGCTGCCAATCGAAGTTTCGGCATCGACCTGGCGCTCCTGAAGGAAGCTCATCAGGCCGGGCTTTCGCTTCGGCGGGGAACGGTCGGCAGCAACGTGATGTATTTCGAGACGGGACAGGGCTCGGCGCTCTCGGCCAACGCCAACCATGGCGTCGATCAACAGACATGCGAGGCGCGTGCCTACGCGGTGGCGCGCGCCTTCGACCCGCTGCTGGTCAACAGCGTAGTTGGTTTCATCGGCCCGGAGTATCTCTATGACGGCAAGGAGATTATCCGTGCTGGGCTCGAGGACCATTTTTGCGGCAAACTGCTCGGGCTGCCGCTCGGCGTGGATGTTTGCTACACCAATCACGCCGAGGCCGACCAGGACGATATGGACAATCTCCTGACGCTGCTCGGTGCCGCTGGCGTGAATTTCATCATGGGGGTTCCCGGCGCAGACGACGTCATGTTGAACTACCAGTCGACGTCGTTTCATGACGCGCTGTACATCCGCGAAGTGTTCGGCCTGAAGCGTGCGCCCGAATTCGACGATTGGCTGGTGCGCGCCGGGCTTGCGGACGCCGAGTTTCGCCTTGCCGGTAACGCCGGGGTGCTACCCGATTTTGCATTGCGATTGATCGCCTGAGAACATCGGACTTAACTTTCGGTAACCCCTGCAGCCATCCCCTCATTGCGGGGTCGGGAGGCTGCCACAATATTGAGGAATTTGTGGCCAAACCTTACGGAGGTGCCTAACTTGTTCGAGCTAATGACCAGAGGAAGCGATGAGAGCCGAGAGCGTTGAGACGGTGCGCCGGATCTTGTGCGTCTTTCCCCGCTACACGTCTGCGTTCGGTACATTCGAATACGCCTATCCCTTGACCGATGGTGTCCAGGCCTTCATGCCTCCGCAGGGGCTGTTGCTGATTGCGGCCTATCTGCCGGAGAATTGGCCGGTCCGTTTCATCGACGAAAACATTCATCCGGCGACGAAGGAAGACTTCGAATGGGCCGAGGCTGTGTTCGTCAGCGGCATGCACATCCAGCGGCGCCACATGAACGACATCTGCCACCGCGCCCATGCGTTTAACCGTCCGGTGGCGATCGGTGGACCTTCCGTCAGCGCCTGTCCCGACTACTATCCTTCGTTCGACTATCTTCACGTCGGCGAACTCGGCGATGCCACCGACGAACTGATCGCACGTCTTGCGCGTGATTCGTCGCGGCCGGCACGGCAGATCGTTCTCAAGACCGCGGACCGGCTCGAGATGGCCCGCTTTCCAATTCCGGCCTACGAACTTGCCGACCTCAAGCGCTACTTCCTTGGCAGCATCCAGTATTCGAGCGGCTGCCCGTATCAATGCGAATTCTGCGATATCCCGGGACTTTATGGCCGCAATCCACGCCTGAAGTCGCCCCAGCAGATCACCGCCGAGCTCGACAAAATGCTCGAATGCGGCATTCGCGGCTCGGTCTATTTTGTCGATGACAATTTTATCGGCAACCGCAAGGCCGCGCTCGATCTCTTGCCGCATCTGATCGAATGGCAGAAGAAAACCGGCTACGTGGTGCGCTTCTCCTGCGAAGCCACGCTCAACATCGCCAAGCGGCCGGAAATACTGGCCGGGATGCGCGAGGCGTTCTTCTCGACGATTTTCTGCGGCATCGAAACGCCGGACCCCATAGCTCTGAAGGCGATGCACAAGGATCACAATATGATGATCCCCATCATGGAGGCGATCCGGACGATCAACAACCACGGCATGGAGGTCGTCTCGGGAATCATTCTCGGGCTGGACACCGACAAACCGGAGACCGGGCAGCACCTGCTTGAATTCATCGAGGCTTCGCAAATACCGCTTCTGACGATCAACCTGCTGCAGGCGTTGCCAAAAACGCCCCTATGGGACCGCTTGGCGCGCGAGAACCGGCTCATTGAGGACGAGAACCGGGAGTTGAACGTCGATTTCCGTTTGCCGTACGAAGACGTTGTCAGGACCTGGCGCGACTGCATGGGCAGCGCGTTCGAACCTGCAAAACTGCTTGCGCGGTACGAGTATCAGATCCGACACACCTATCCCAACCAGATCAAGCGTCCGCCATCGCGGCAACGGGCATCGTGGCAGAACATCAAACTGGGCCTGACGATGCTACGCAATATCTTCTGGAAAGTCGGCGTTCTCGGCGACTACAAGATTCAATTCTGGAAATTCGCACTGCGGCGATTGGGCCGAGGCGAAATCGAGCATTTTATCAGTTCGATGCTGGTCGCCCATCACCTGATCGTGTTTGCGCGCGCTGCCTCCGGCGGTCAGCAAAATGCATCGAACTACTCGGTCAGGCTGCGCGAGGCGTCCGTCCCTGCAGAGTAGTGACAAATGAATGGCCAGGCGACTTTACCGCCTTCGCTTGATCGCCTCCGCGATCTGACGCCTGCGCGCGTCGCGCTCGGCGTCGCCGGCGCCAGTCTGCCGACATCGGCGCTTCTGAAATTCACTCTGGACCACGCCCGCGCCCGCGACGCCGTCCATGCGGCGTTCGATGTCCCCGCCATTTTGCACGGCCTGGCCGAATTGGGATTGGAGGCTGCCCGTGTTTCGAGCCGTGCTGCCGTTCGCAAGGACTATCTCGCGCGTCCCGACCTTGGCCGCGCGCTCGATCCGGATTCGCGGCATCGGCTGACACCCCGCAGGGGCGACGCGCCCCGGTTGGTAGTTGTCATTGGCGACGGGCTTTCCCCCACGGCGGTCAATGCGCATGCAATTGAACTCCTGCGCAGCCTCGTGCCGCGACTTGCCACGCGGGGAATGGACATTGGCCTCGTCGTGGTCGCGACGGGAGCGCGCGTCGCGTTGGGTGATGAGATCGGCGCTATCCTTGGCGCGCGGATGATCGCCGTGCTGATCGGCGAGCGTCCGGGACTTTCCGCTGCCGACAGTCTCGGTGTCTATCTGACCTTCGATCCAAGGATTGGTACAACCGATGCAGGGCGCAACTGCATCTCAAATATTCATCGCGCGGGGCTTAGCTATGACGAAGCCGCGGCCAGGATTGCATGGCTGATTCGCGAAGGCTTCATCCGGGAACAGACCGGTGTTGCACTAAAGGACGAAAGCGGCAACCCAACCCACACTATCACCGCAAATTCAGGCTAAACTGGTGAAAACCGGGGCGTCAGGGCCGCACATCGCCGCGTCGTCAGCGGGTTTGCTTGCGAGATGCCGCATAGACCTGCTACACCTCTCGACGCAAATTTACCGCGTGTTTTCAAGGGGTAGTGCCATTCGCGGGAGGCCATGCCGGCTCCGCGTGATTTCCGGCACTGTCGCCATGCCAAATTGAGCCGATGTGAGAGTTAGAGAGGATGCTCGAAAAAAACAGCGACCGCGAGGTCCACGTCGAGAAAATCGAGCAGCGGCCGATGGCAAGCATCGCCTTCGGGCTGGAGCGTATCGGGCTGATCCCGATGCAGGCGCCGATCCTGTCATGCATCGTTCTCGTGGCGCTCATCGTCGGGGCGATTTTCGGGATTGAGCGCATCAAGATCGACGATTCCCTGAGCCAGCTGTTCCGGTCCAATTCCAGGGAATACAAACAATACGAATTGGAAATCAAGCGATTCCCGGCAACCGAATTCGACGTGCTGGTGGTCGTCGAAGGCAAGAACCTTCTTGCGCGCGACAATCTCGAGAAATTGCGTGACTTCGTCACTGACCTGCAACTCGTGGAGGGCACGCGCGGACTGATCTCGCTGTTCTCGGCGCGCCAGGCGCCGGCGCCTGGCAAGTTCCCCGCGGCGCTGTTCCCGCCGGAACTTCCGCAAGGCGCCGAGTACGACAAGTTCATCGGGACTGTCAAAAGCAACGAGCTCATCCGCGGCAAGCTTCTGTCGGAAGACGGAACGCTGGCGCTGATCGTGCTGTCGCTCGAACCTGAAGTTGTTGCGAGCAACAAGCTCGGCAAGGTGATCGGCGATATCAGGAAGCTCATGGCCGAGGACCTCGGCGATACTGGACTGAACGTCGAGCTGTCCGGGGTTCCGGTGATGCAGCTCGAGATCCGAAACGCAGTCGAGCGCGACGGTCTCACCTACAACATTCTCGGCATTTTGGCGGGCTGCATCATCGCAATCGTCTTCTTCCGCAAGATATCGTTCATGGTGGTTGCGGCGTTCCCGCCGATCATCGCGATCCTGCTTGCGCTCGGTGGGCTCGGCTGGGCGAATTTCAGCCTCAATATGTTCCTGAACGTGATGACGCCGCTGATCATGGTGATCAGTTTTTCGGATTCGATGCAGCTCACATTCGCCGCCCGCGACCGCCTCATCGCGGGACAGGACAAGTACACCGCGTTCCGCAACGCCGTGCTGGTGGTCGGACCGGCCTGCGTGCTGACCCACGGCACGGCCGGCATATCGTTCATCGCGTTGCAGTTCTCCGATTCCGACCTGATCCGGAAATTCGGCGAGGCCGGGCTTGCTGCCACCATGATCGCGCTCGTCGCCGTGCTCTCGCTCGTGCCGGTATTCGGCGTGCTGTTCGTGCGCAATGAGCAGATCTTCGCCGTCAAATTCCGCGGCGCCGATGCCGGCGTGCAGATGCTGCGCAATTTCTGTTACTGGATCGCGGTGCGCATGGTCAGCCGCCCCGGTCTGTTCAGCCTGATTGCCGTGCTGTTCGTTGGCGGCCTGGCCGCAATCTATGGCAACCTGGAACCGCGCTACCGTCTGGCCGACCAGGTGCCCGACAAACAGCAGGCCGTGGCCGCAAGCAGCCGCCTGGATGCCAAGCTGACCGGCGCCAATGCGATCGATGTGTTGATCGAATTCCCCAAGGGCGCATCGCTCTATGCTCCCGAAACGCTGCAAACAATCGCCGATGTGCATTCGCTGGTGGAGAAGCAGGCGGGCGTCGGCAATGTGTGGTCGCTGGAGACCCTGCGACGCTGGCTCGCTGAAAAGGCCGGAAGCTCGGACGTTGCAACGCTGAAGGAATATGTCAGCGTCATTCCCGAATATCTCGTGCGCCGCTTCATCTCGGCCAACCAGGACGCCGTGGTCGTATCGGGCAGGGTGCCGGATCTGGATTCCAGCCAAATCCTGCCCGTGGTCGAGAAGCTCGACCATTCGCTGGATGCGGTGCGCAAGGCGCATCCCGGTTACGAAATTGCGGTCACGGGCCTGTCTGCGATCGCGGCGCGCAACAGCGCCAACATGATCGAAAAACTCAACCGCGGACTGACCGTTGAATTTGCGCTGGTCGCGGTCTTCATCGGGCTCGCCTTCCGTTCGCTGGTCGTCATGTTCTCGTGCATCCTGCCGGGGATTTTTCCGGTGGTGCTGTCGGGAACGGTGCTGTGGTTGCTCGGGGAGGGACTGCAATTTGCAAGCGTCGTTGCGCTTACGGTGTCGTTCGGACTGGGATTGAGCGCAACCATTCACTTCCTCAACCGGTTGAGACTTGAGTCCAAGCCTGGCGTCACGCCGGAACTGGCGGTTGAGCGCGCAACGGTGCTGGTCGGACCGGCGCTGATCCTGACCACCGTGGTGCTGGCCTGCGGTCTCGTGGTGACCGTATTTTCCGATCTGCCGTCGTTGCGTCTTTTCGGCTGGCTCAGTGCTTTCTCGATGGTTGCTGCGCTGGTGGCCGATCTGTTCATCCTGCGGCCGACGGCAATGTTCCTGATCAACCTGTCGCTGCGGCTCCGTGGAAAGGCAAGTCCGGCAGAACCGGCGTAACATTCGCTGCCGGCAGATGGAGGGCTGACCGTTCACATTGAATTCGACGCGACGTTTCGGTGCGGCACCACCAACGCGTTCCTGATGCATTGATGCTTGCCGTAATTTCGCCACTCAGTGCGACCGAATTGCATCGCTTGTGCAAAATGTGCGAAGCAAACTCTGCGATGCCAAATTTTTACTCGCGAAACCGAGCCAACATCGGATATCGTGCCACTCTCGCCAAACGCTGGGAATCGCGCGAATAAATCTGCCAAAATGCCATGTGATATCGATCGGTCATGCGATCATTCGGAACGCCCTTCGGCCGCCCGCAATTCGCAAGGAGGGACTTGCCGTCAATTTGGCCGCATTCTTGCGGTGCCTCTGTCGCCTTCGTCGCGGCGGTTCGCGACGCTTGCAACCTGCCTGCTCCGGTGACCCATGTGCCATTCGGGCTGGAATTTTCTGCCATCAGAATCTGCCATCAGAATAAGGGAACACGATGCGTAGTCTTTTGCTTGTAATAACCTTGTTGTCGCTGTCGGCTTCCACCGGAGCCTTGGCCGAACCAACTCCACCGCAGGAGCGCGCCGGCACGCCGGAGGAACAAAAGGCCTGCGCCCGCGATGTTCAAAAATACTGTCGCTCCGTGATGAACCAGGACGACTTTACTGTGCTGGCCTGCTTGCAGCACAATCGTCCCAAGCTGACCAATGCCTGCAATCAAGTTCTGGTAAGCCACGGGCAATAAACGTCCTTACGGGCGCTGGCATCGGCCAAAGGCGGTTTTTGCGGCCCGCTCTGGACGCGGGTCGTTCTGCGAGAGAGCGCAGAAACCATTGGTTTTGGTATCGTATTCACCTATATGGGGCTTGCGATCCACAGCCATGCGCGAAGTGTACGCGACATGCGAAGTCCAGAACGTAGCCAGTCTTCGATGACCACCGCGAGCGAATTGCGATCCGGCAAGACTCACCGCGACGAAAATTTTCCCGTCGCCTCACGGGTCATTCATCCGCGCCACCGGGCGCTGATCCTTGCGTTCTACAATTTCGTGAGAACCGCGGATGACATCGCCGACCATGCGAACCTCGGCGAGCGCGAAAAGCTGAGCCTTCTCGATTTGCTTGAAGCCGAACTTCTCGGCCGCGGCGACAGCCAGGTCGAAGCGGTCGACCTTCGTCGGGCGTTGGCAGAGCGCTCGATGCCGCCGCGTCATGCGCTCGAACGTCCTGATCGCGTTCCGCATGGACGTGACGAAGCTGCGATACGAAACCTGGGACGAGGTAATCCACTATTGCCGATATTCGGCGATGCCGGTCGGAAGGTTCATGCTCGACGTTCACGGCGAGAGCACGTCGACCTGGGCTGCATCGGATGCGCTGTGCGCCGCCTTGCAGATCAACAATCACCTTCAGGATTGTGGCAAGGATTACAGGAATCTCAATCGCGTCTATCTGCCGCGCGATGCGCTTGCCCAGGCGGGAGCTTCCGTCGAACAGCTCGCAGGAGACCGCGCGCCGGCACAGTTGCTGCGCTGTCTGCATTCGCTGGCCGTCCGCAACGAGGCGCTACTCGGAAAAAGCAAATCGCTCAGCGCCGAGGTCAGGGATTTCAGGCTTGGGCTCGAGATTTCCGTGATCCAGGCTTTCGCGGACAGGATCGTTCGCCTTCTCAAGGTGCGCGATCCGCTGCGCGAGCGGGTGCACCTTGGGGCGATCGAACTGCTGGCCTTCAGTTTGGCCGGGCTTGGCGGTGAGATGACCCGCCGGGCTCTCGGACGCAGGCCTGTCTCGAAAACGGCGGCCGGCGCATGACGATTGAAACGGCGGCAGCCACGAGTTACGGATCGATCTGCGTCCGGCAGCTCATTCTACGCGGCAATGCGCATCCTCCCGCACGAGCAGCGCGAGGCGATGTTTCAGATCTACAGTTTTTGCCGACAGGTCGACGACATCGCCGATTCCGATGGCCCGCGCGAGGCGCGGCTGGCAGCGCTTCAGCAGTGGCGCGACGACATCGACGCCCTTTATTTGGGCCATGCGCCGGCGCGGCTGAGGGATTACGCCGCGTCGGTTGAAAAATTCGGCCTGCAGCGCGAAGATTTCCTGGCGATCGTCGACGGCATGGAAATGGATGTGCCGCAGGACATTCGCGCCCCCGACCTTGCCACGCTCGATCTTTACTGCGACCGGGTGGCGAGCGCCGTCGGGCGCCTTTCGGTGCGGGTGTTCGGTCTGCCGCGCGACGACGGCATCCTGCTCGCGCACCATCTGGGGCGGGCTCTGCAATTGACGAACATCCTGCGCGACATCGACGAAGACGCCTCGATCGGCCGCCTGTATCTGCCGCTCGAAGGGCTGCTGCATGCGGGCATCACGTCAACCGATCCGCTCAGGGTCATTTCCGATCCGGCGCTGCCCAAGGTCTGCGCACCGCTGGTCGATCGGGCGCGCGCCCATTTCGAGAACGCCGACGAGATCATGGGCCGCAATCCACGCCGTATCGTGCGCGCCCCGAAGATCATGTCGAAATATTATCGCGCCATTCTGGAATTGCTTGTTGAGCGGGGGTTCGCTACTCCCCGCAGGCCGGTCCGCCTGAACAAGATGGCCCGTATCGCCATAGTGCTCCGCTACGCTTTCGTTTGATGCAAGAAACCGTTCACATCATCGGTGCAGGAATTTCCGGCCTTTCGGCAGCCGTTCGGCTGGCGAAAGCGGATTTCAAGGTGCGTGTACACGAGGCAACGCAGCAGGCGGGTGGGCGCTGCCGCTCCTATTTCGACGCCGCGACCAACCTCACCATCGACAACGGCAATCACCTTCTGCTCTCGGGCAATCGCCATGCGTTGGCCTATGCAAGCGCGATCGGCAGTGCGGGTGGGCTGGTCGGGCCGAAGCGTGCCGTGTTTGCATTCGTCGATTTGAGGACGGGCCAGCGCTGGCAGCTCGATCTTGGCGATGGTCGCCTGCCATTATGGGTCTTCGATGCGTCGCGACGTGTCCCCGATACGACGTTGCGCGACTATCTGGCGCTGATGCCCCTGATCTGGTCGCCAGCCAGCAGGCTTGTCGGCGACAGCATCCCGTGCAAGGGGCGGCTATATGAGCGGCTGGTACAGCCGTTGCTGCTTGCCGCACTTAACCTCGATCCTCCGGAAGGATCGGCGGGCCTTGCCGGCGCCGTCGTGCGCGAAACGCTTCTGGTCGGCGGCCAGGCTTGCCGGCCGCTGATCGCCAGCGAGGGCCTTAGTGCGGTTTTGATCGAGCCTGCGATCAAGCTGTTGCAGCGCAGCGGCGCCGACATTCGATTCGGACGCGAATTGCTTGGATTGGGCTGGTCTGAAGGCAGCATCCGCGAACTGAAATTCGGCGAGGAATCCATTGCTCTCGGAGCAGGCGATGCCGTGGTCCTGGCAGTCCCGCCACGACCTGCCTCATCGCTGCTGCCCGGTCTGAGGACGCCGTCCAGATTTCGAGCGATCGTGAACGCGCATTTTCGTTTCGATCCGCCGCAGGACGCGCCGCCGATCCTGGGCGTTGTGGGCGGGCTGGTGGAATGGTTGTTCGCGTTTCCCCAGCGCCTGTCGGTCACAATCAGCAACGCCGACAGGCTGTTGGATGCGCCGCGCGAGGAACTCGCACAGGCGATCTGGCGGGATATCTGTAAGGCCACCGGCTTACAGGCCGAACTGCCTCCCTGGCAGATCGTGCGTGAGCGCCGTGCCACATTTGAGGCAACGCCGGAGCAAAATGCACTGCGGCCGGGCGCCGCGACGGCCTTCAAAAATCTGTTTCTCGCCGGCGATTGGACTGATACGGGGTTGCCGGCAACCATCGAAGGTTCGGTGCGCTCGGGTAACCGTGCTGCCGATCTCGTCCTTGCCCTGCGCAAGGCGTGATCGGGCGGCAAGCCAGTTAAGGGTCTTCAGTGAGAGCGGTTGAACGAAGACAGAGGATGTCAGGCGAGATGCATTCCGTAAATGACAAGGTCGATGCGTCTGGCGCGCTCACGGCGAGTATCAAATCGGCGACCCGCGCACTGCTGGATTATCGGCAGCCAGACGGACATTGGGTGTTCGAGCTCGAGGCCGACTGCACGATTCCAGCGGAGTATGTACTGCTCCGCCACTATCTGGCCGAGCCGGTAGATACCGTCCTGGAAGCCAGGATCGCAAACTACCTGCGCCGGGTTCAGGGTCCCCACGGCGGCTGGCCGCTGGTGCATGATGGTGCCTTTGACATGAGCGCCAGCGTGAAAGCCTATTTCGCGCTGAAGATGATCGGCGACTCCATCGACGCGCCGCACATGGTTCGTGCGCGCGAGGCAATCCGCTCGCGCGGCGGCGCCATCAACAGCAACGTATTCACGCGCTTCATGCTGGCCTTGTTCGGGGTCACGACGTGGCGCAGCGTGCCGGTGCTGCCGGTCGAGATCATGTTGCTGCCGATGTGGTCGCCGTTCCATATCAACAAGATCTCCTATTGGGCGCGGACCACGATGGTGCCGCTCCTTGTCCTGGCGGCGCTAAAACCGCGTGCCAAAAATCCCAAAGGCGTCGGCGTCGACGAATTGTTCCTGCAGGACCCGCGTTCGATCGGAATGACTACCAAGGCGCCGCACCAGAGTTGGGGCTGGTTTCTGCTGTTTCGCGCGCTGGACATTGTGTTGCGTGCGATCGAGCCGCATTCTCCAAAGAAACTTCGGGCGCGCGCGATCGACGCCGCGGTTGCCTTTGTCGAGGAGCGGTTGAACGGCGAAGACGGCGTCGGCGCGATCTTCCCGCCGATGGCCAATGCCGTGATGATGTACGATGCGCTTGGCAAGGGCGCGGATTATCCGCCGCGTGCCGCGCAGCGAAAGGGCCTCGACTTGCTTCTCGTGGTCGGCGAGCAGGAGGCCTATTGCCAGCCCTGCGTCTCGCCGATCTGGGATACCTCGCTGACCTGTCACGCGCTGCTTGAGGCAGGCGGCGAGGAAGCCTTGCCAGAGGCCAGGCGCGGGCTCGACTGGCTGTTGCCACGGCAGGTGCTCGACGTGAAGGGCGACTGGGCCGTAAAGCGCCCGGATGTTCGCCCGGGCGGCTGGGCGTTTCAATACAACAACGCCCACTATCCCGACCTCGACGATACGGCGGTCGTCGTCATGGCGATGGACCGCGCGCGTCGCGCCCAACCAAGCGCCGCTTACGATGCAGCGATCGAGCGCGGCCGCGAATGGATCGAGGGGATGCAGAGCCGCGATGGCGGGTGGGCCGCCTTCGACGTCAACAATCTCGAATATTATCTCAACAACATTCCGTTCTCGGACCACGGCGCGCTGCTGGACCCGCCGACCGAGGACGTCACGGCTCGCTGCATCTCGATGCTGGCGCAGCTTGGAGAGTTGGTCCGCAGCAGCAAGGTTGTGGCTGATGGCGTCGACTTTCTGCGTCGCACCCAGCTCGCGGAGGGGTCATGGTACGGCCGGTGGGGGCTGAATTACATTTATGGCACCTGGTCGGTTCTTTGCGCGCTCAATGCCGTCGGCGTCGACCACCAGGACCCCGTCATTCGCAAGGCCGTTGCCTGGCTGCTGTCAATTCAGAACGCCGATGGGGGGTGGGGGGAGGATGCCACCAGCTATCGACTCGACTATAAGGGGTTTGAGAGCTCTCCCACGACCGCCTCACAAACGGCATGGGCCTTGCTTGGATTGATGGCAGCGGGTGAAGTCGAGAACCCTGTCGTTGCCCGGGGCATGGAGTATCTAATTACTGCACAGAATAAAAAGGGGCTTTGGGACGAGCAGCGCTATACCGCCACGGGCTTTCCTCGCGTATTTTACCTGCGCTATCATGGGTATGCGAAGTTCTTCCCGCTTTGGGCGTTGGCGCGGTACCGGAACTTGACGAAAACCAACAGTAGGGTGGTAGGGGTCGGAATGTGAGATTGGGGGCGGGGGACGGCATCGCCACGGGCGCAATTGACCCGCGGCCCGTGCTGATTGTGACAGGTCTGGTGCAGGAGGCCCGCATAGCCGCGGGCCCCGGTATGACCGTGATCTGCAGCAGTAGCGATCCGCAGCAATTGCGGGCGCTGCTGACAGTATTCGATCCCACAACGATCAGGGGCGTCATCAGCTTTGGCGTTGCCGGCGGGCTCGATCCCTCCCTGAAGTCCGGCGATGTCGTGGTGGCGACCGAGGTGCTGGCCGGCGATGCGCGCTGGCTGGCCGGATTGCCTTTGAAGGAGGAACTCATCGCCAGCGTTGGCCTCGGAAACCGGCGTATCGTCCGCGGCCGCCTCGCCGGGGCCGAGGAGGTGGTCGCGGCGCGTCACGTCAAGGCGGCGCTGCACCTGGAAACGGGCGC
The DNA here is from genome assembly GCA_963721935.1 of uncultured Alphaproteobacteria bacterium. Lineage (GTDB taxonomy): Bacteria > Pseudomonadota > Alphaproteobacteria > Rhizobiales > Xanthobacteraceae > Bradyrhizobium. The sequence continues at coordinate 93,531 of CAVRMY010000058.1, read as the reverse complement.
TGCCGCTGTGGACATGGAAAGCCATATCGCCGCCGAGTATGCCGCCAAGGCAGGGCTTCCCTTCGCCGCCTTGCGTGTCATCAGCGACCCCGCGACACGGGCCCTGCCGGTGCTCGCGATGGCCGCGATCAAGCCAAATGGCGGTATCGACCTGCGCAAGGTACTGCGCGGGGTCGCGCGCGATCCGCTGACCGTCCTCGATCTGGTCTCGACCGGAATCGATTTCAATCGCGCGCTGCGCAGTCTACGCGGCTGTCGAGGCTTTCTGCTGGGCGGCGAGGGCCTCGTCGCGGCGGATCTCTGACAGCTTCTTCTGGACCTGCTCCGAGAAGATATACTGCGCCGGCCGCTGCTTGCCGAGATCGATTTCCGGCGCCATCGGACCGGAGGTGCGCACGCCGCGCAGCGCTACCTTGAGCGCGGCAAGCGGATTGTTGAGCGCAGCATTCGCCGCGGTCGGCTCGTAGCCGCAGTGCGCCATGCAGTCGGCGCACTTTTCGTACTTGCCGGTTCCATAGCTGTCCCAGTCGGTCGTATCCATCAGCTCCTTGAAGGTTTTTGCGTAGCCCTCACCGAGCAGATAGCACGGCTTCTGCCAGCCGAAGATGTTGCGTGCGGGCATTCCCCATGGGGTGCATTCGTAAGCCTGATTGCCGGCGAGGAAATCCAGGAACAGGCCGGAATGCATGAAGTTCCACTTCTTGCCCTTGCCCAGCGCAAACACGTCGCGGAACAGCTTCTTGGTCTTGGAGCGGTTGAGGAAGTGCTCCTGGTCAGGCGCGCGCTCGTAGGCATAGCCCGGCGACATTGAAACGCCGACGCCAAGTTCGGTGGTGAAGTCGAGGAATTTGGCGATGTCCTCGGCCGAATGCCCGTCGAAAATCGTCGCATTGACGTTGACGGTGAATCCTTTTGCCTTGGCGGCCTTGATCGCCGAAACCGCGCGATCGAACACGCCCGCCTGGGAGACCGCCTTGTCGTGATGTTCCCTCAACCCGTCCAGATGCACGGAGAAAAACAGGTAGGGCGACGGCTCGAACAGATGCAGCTTCTTCTCCAACAACAGCGCGTTGGTACACAAGGACACGAACTTCTTGCGCGCCACGAGGCCACGAACGATCTCGCCGATCTCCTTGTGGATCAGCGGCTCGCCGCCGGGGATCGCCACCATGGGCGCGCCGCACTCGTCCGCGGCATCCCAGCACTCCTGTGCCGACATGCGGCGATTGAGGATGGCGTCCGGATAGTCGATCTTGCCGCAGCCCACGCAAGCCAGGTTGCAGCGAAACAGCGGCTCGAGCATCAGCACCAGCGGAAAACGCTTCCGGCCGAGCAATTTCTGCTTCAGCAGATAACCGCCGATGCGCATTTCCTTGAAGAACGGTATTGCCATTAGTTTCTTTCCAAACTCAATTGACGGGAATGTTTCAGCTTGCCGCCAGCTCCGCCGGCAGGCGGAATTCGATATTCTCTTCACGCCCCGGCAGCACCGATACCGTCACCGGCCCGATGCGCCTCAAGGCCTCGATTACGTCGTCAACGAGCACCTCCGGAGCGGAGGCGCCGGCAGTAATTCCGACGGCCCTGGCGTCCTTCAGCCATTCCGGGTTCAACTCGCTGCCATCCGCGATCAGATAACTCGCAACGCCGGCTTCGGTGCCGATTTCGCGCAACCTGTTCGAATTGGAACTGTTGTTGGCCCCCACCACCAAGATCACGTCCACCAGCTTGCTCAGGTCCCTTACCGCAGATTGGCGGTTCTGTGTCGCATAGCAGATATCCCGAATATCCGGGCCTTGAATGTCTGTAAACCGTTGATGTAACGCCGAAATGATGTCCTTCGTATCGTCCACGCTCAGCGTTGTCTGGGTGATATAGGCTACAGGCGTGTCGGCGGGCAGCGTGAGGGCCGCCACATCGTCGACGTTCTGGACCAGCAGTACCGGCCCGGGAACCTGACCCATGGTTCCCTCGACCTCCGGGTGGCCGGCATGGCCGATCAATATCAGAGCCCGGCCTTTCGACATATACCGCTTGCCCTGGTTGTGCACCTTCGTCACAAGGGGGCAGGTGGCATTGAGGACGGGCAGGCCTCGGGAAGCCGCTTCCTCTTCCACGCTTCGCGCAACGCCGTGGGCGCTGAAGACCGTGACGGACTGGGGCGGCACTTCCGAGAGGTCCTCGACGAAAATCGCGCCTTTGTTCTTCAGGCTCTCGACCACGTACTTGTTGTGAACGATTTCGTGCCGCACGTAGACCGGAGGACCGTATTTCTCCAGCGCGCGCTCGACGATTTCGATGGCGCGCACGACACCGGCGCAAAACCCTCGGGGTTGCGCGAGATACACTTCCATGGGACGTCCATTACGCAAGTTGCACCATAGTCATTTCGTGCCTCCATCCGGCATGGAACCGCAAGAGACGGCTCGGTCGCGGCCGATGCAGGCGTCAGCAACATCCGTGCCGAAAATATCCGCATCGATCCCCCCGCAGAGATGGGGGCGCAGGGCTTTGTGTCAAAAAACGATCAGGTAGAAAAGACCGATCGCAAACAGGATATGTCGTGGTCGCCGGGGTCAGGGGCCCAAACGGCCGGGATCTGGTATCATGATACGGTAGATCGTTGGTTCGGGGCGATCAACACCCCCAAGATGGCCAATCTGCGGCGCAGCGGCAATTGGGCACGAAATTGTCGTCTTTTGACCTATTTCTGCATGTCCCTGAAGCAGGAAACCTCGAAAAACAACATTAGATCGGCCAGCCGAACTCCGCTAGATAGCGGACGTTTCCGGCAGGCCGCCAACATCAGAAAGAAAGAATGTGCTGACGCGTATCGTTGTTTGGATTGTGAAGATCTGCACACGGTTTGCCGCCTCGACTGTCCTGACCGCGTTGGTCCTTGCGATCGCGGCGGGCTTCTACACCGCCCGTCATTTCGAGATCAATACCGACATCAACACGCTGATTTCGCCAGACCTGGACTGGCGCCAGCGCGACATTCAATTCGACGATGCTTTCGACCGCGACAGGACAATCCTGGCCGTGGTGGAAGCGCCGACGCCGGAGCTCACGAGTTCGGCAAGCGCGGCGCTCTACCAGAGGCTTTCCGGCGACAAGCAGCATTTCAAATCCGCCGAGCCGCTTGGCTCGGGTGAGTTTTTCGAAAAGAACGGGCTCTTGTTCCTGCCTGCCTCACAGGTTGCCCGCTTTACCAGTCAGTTCGAATCCGCGGCTCCGCTGATCGAAATTTTGGCCGGCGATCCCTCGCTGCGCGGATTGACCGGAGCACTGGAGACCGCGTTGGCGGGCGTCAAGCGAGGACAGGTCAAGCTCGACAGCGCCGCGCGGCCCTTCGATCAGATCGCCCAGACGGTCGAGGACGTCCTTGACAAGGGTACGGCGACCTTTTCCTGGCGCGAACTAACCAGCGAAAAGCCTCTGACCGACTCCGATCGGCGCGCCTTCATCGAGTTCAAGCCAATTCTCGATTTCAATGCGCTGGAACCCGGAAAGGCGGCAACCGATGCGATCCGGGAGGCTGCAAGCGATCTCGATCTTGCCAGCAAATACGGCGCCAGGGTCAGGCTGACCGGTCCGGTTCCGATCGCCAATGAGGAATTCGCAACCGTCGCGGACGGCGCCGTCGTCAACGGGATCGGCACCGTTCTCGTCGTCCTCTTCATTCTCTGGATGGCCTTGCATTCGTCGAAGATCATCGCCGCGGTCTTCGCCAATCTCTTCATCGGACTTTCGATCACCACAGCCCTTGGGCTGATGATGACGGGCTCGCTCAACCTGCTTTCGATCGCGTTTGCGGTTCTGTTCGTCGGGCTTGGTGTGGATTTCGGCATTCAGTTCAGCGTCCGCTACCGCTCGGAACGCTACAAGAGCAACGATCTGCAGACGGCGCTCGAGCAGGCAGCCCGTTTCTCCGCAGTCCCGCTTTCACTTGCCGCGATGGCGACCGCGGCCGGCTTTCTGTCCTTCCTGCCGACCGACTACAAGGGCGTCTCCGAGCTCGGAAAGATCGCAGGCGCCGGCATGCTGGTGGCCTTTTTCTCGAGCATCACCGTGTTGCCGGCTTTGCTCAGCCTGCTCAATCCTCCCGGGGAAAAGGAGCCTGTTGGGTACGCCTTCCTGGCCCCGGTCGATCAGTTCCTGGAAAAGCATCGCGTCCTCATCGTGGTCGGCACGCTCTTGATTGCGGCCGCCGGATTGCCGCTGCTCTACTTCCTGCGATTTGATTTCAATCCGATCAATCTGCGCAATCCAAACGTCGAATCCATCGCTACCTTTCTCGACCTGAGAAAGGATCCGAACACGGGCGCCAACGCCATCAACGTGATGACGCACTCCGAAGCCGACGCAAAGAAGATCGAAGAACGGCTTTCGAAGCTTCCCGAAGTCCTGCGCGTGATGTCGCTGGACAGTTTTGTGCCGGAGGACCAGCCGGAAAAGCTGAAGCTCATCGCCCAAGGCGCCAAGGTTCTCAATCCAGCGCTCAACCCCGAATTGATCGATGAGCCGCCATCGGATGCCGACAACGTCGAGGCGCTGAAGGGAACCGCGGAAAGCCTGCGCAAGAGCGCAGGCGAGGCCAAGGGGCCGGGCGCGTTGGCGGCGCGTCGGCTGGCCGATGACTTGACCAGGCTTGCCGATTCAGACGAGGCCACGCGAGAGAAGACGCAGGCCATCTTCGTGACCCCGCTGAAGGTGGTGCTCAACCAGCTCAAGAACGCGCTGCAGGCAAGGCCCGTAAGCCTGAACAACTTGCCGCCCGATCTCGTTCGCGGCTGGAAGACCAAGGACGGCCTGATGCGCGTCGAAGCCCAACCGCGGGGCGATCCGAATGACAACGACACCCTGCGGAAATTTGCCGCTGCCGTGCTCGCCGCCGAGCCGACGGCCATCGGCGGACCGGTGTCAATTCTCAAATCCGGAGACACGGTCGTCAAGGCATTCATCCATGCCGGCCTGTGGGCGCTGGCAGTGATCAGCTTGCTGCTCTGGATCACCTTGCGCCGCGTCACCGATGTTCTGATGACGTTGGTCCCGCTGCTGGTGGCGGGCGCGGTGACGCTGGAAATCTGCGTGCTGATCGGGCTGCCGCTCAATTTCGCCAATATCGTCGCGCTGCCACTGATGCTCGGCGTCGGCGTTGCGTTCAAGATTTACTACGTCACCGCGTGGCGCGCGGGTAAAACGAATCTACTGCAATCGAGCCTGACGCGAGCAATTTTTTTCAGTGGCATGACGACGGCCACCGCGTTCGGCAGCCTGTGGCTGTCAAGCCATCCGGGAACGGCCAGCATGGGCAAGCTTCTGGCGCTGTCGTTCATTGCGACGCTCGCCGCAGTCCTGCTGTTTCAGCCTGCGCTAATGGGCAAACCGCGAGATATCCGGGAGTAGGCAGATATCGCCGACCCCGTCCGATGGGGCAGCCGTCTGCTTCTGCGCGCTCGCTCTGGCGGCCGGGTTGGTTGAGCCGGTCGTCTTCGGCGCGGCAGAGGTTACGAGTTTTGGCGTTCCCTTGGCCATGCTGTTGGCGGGACTTGAAGGAATCGGACCTGCAACGCGGGTCCAGGTTTCCCCGCCGCAGAGAAAGCCGAGGAGGCAACCCTGAATCTCAAGCTGGTCGGCACCAGTCGGCTTGATCGTCGAATTGTAGGTTTGGCCGTCCTTGGCGTTGTAAACGTGGCCCTCCCACTGATCGACGCCAGGTTTCTTTTTCATATCGATCAGGATCGGCATGCCCAGTGTCGGTCTGTTCCTTTTCGAGGCGTCCGGATTGCTGGTGTCGTGCCCGCCGGGGGCCTTTTCCCAGGCCACCACGCCCCACATGCTGCCATTGCATTCGGCGATGCGGATGTTGGCGACACCATCGGCGACCTTCCAGTCGCCGGTCGGGTCTGCAGCCAGCGCCGGAGCGAGGCCTGTGGTCAAGAACATTCCGGAGAGGATCACATTACGCATGAAGTCCCGAGGGCAGTGCAACATGGTTGAAACCTGTGCTTAAATTGTCGCTGTGAAGGGGGGCAAAACGCCGCATTTGGCGTTTTCAGTTGACGAAACGGCCCGCAATCGAAGTATGTAGCTGATGTCATATTCAAATCTAGACGTCTCCGAGATGTTTGTGGATCGTCAGTCGCAGCGCAGTTCCATGCATGCGCGGCACCTGAACGAACAACTCGTGCGGGTCCTGAAAACGATCGGCTACGATGTCGGCTTCCAGAAGGGCCAAGGCCAGTACCTGTTCGATCGCGAGGGTTCTCGCTATCTCGATCTACTCAGCGGGTTTGGCGTTTTTGCGATCGGACGGAACCATCCCGCCCTTCGTCAGGCACTCAAGAGCGTACTTGACAGCGATTTGCCGAACCTCGTCCAGCTCGATGTTTCGACCCTGGCCGGCGTACTTGCCGAGCGCCTGCTGAAATATGTGCCATATCTGGACAAGGTATTCTTCGCCAATTCCGGCGCAGAATGTGTCGAAGCTGCGATTAAATTCGCGCGCGGCGCAACTGGCCGCCCCGGCATCGTCTACTGCGCGCACGCCTATCACGGATTGACCTATGGCGCGCTGTCTCTGACGGACGATCCCAATTTCCGCGGCGGATTTCAGCCGTTGCTGCCCGGATGCGTCTCCGTGCCGTTCAACGACCTGGCAGCGCTCGAGCAGGCATTATCTTCCCGCGAAGTCGCAGCCTTCATTTTCGAGCCGATCCAGGGCAAGGGCGTCAACATGCCCACCGACGAGTTTCTTCCTGCCGCGGCCACATTGTGCCGCAAGTATGGCACGCTGATGGTGGCGGACGAGATCCAGACCGGCATGGGGCGAACCGGACGGTTCCTTGCAGTCGAACACTGGAATGTCGAACCCGATATCGTTCTGTTGTCCAAGGCACTCTCGGGTGGACATGTTCCGGTTGGTGCCTTGCTCACCCGCAAGAGCATCTTCGACAAGATCTTCAATCAAATGGACCGCGCGGTGGTTCATGGGTCGACGTTTGCGAAGAACGATCTTGCCATGGCAGCCGGTATAGCCACGCTGGAGGTCTTGAAGTCCGAGAAGCTGATCGAAACGGCGGCCAAGCGCGGCGCCGAGCTTCGCCTCGCTCTCAACCGCATGGTTCCCGGCTACGAACTGTTGAAGGAGGTTCGCGGCAAGGGGCTCATGATCGGTCTGGAGTTCGGCTCGCCGAAATCGTTGCGGCTGAAGGCTTCATGGAACGTGCTCGAGACCGCCAACAAGGGCCTGTTCTGCCAGCTGATCACGGTGCCGCTTTTCAAGGACCATAAGATCCTGACCCAGGTATCCGGTCACGGCAGCCACACCATCAAGCTTTTGCCGCCACTGACCATCACCGAACAAGACTGCGACTGGATCGTGCGCGCCTTCGACACCGTGATCGCCTCCAGCCACAAGGTTCCCGGAGCGATCTGGTCGCTGGGCAAGACGCTGGTCGACAACGCGGTGCGCAAGTCCGCCTAGCGGCGTGGATTTGACATTCGCTGCGCGCCAGGCCGCAAGCTCAAGAAGCGAATGTCAAATCCTGAACCGCCACACCAAAGCAAGATCCGGGAAAAGTGTGCAGCGCATTTCCCTCGCGACAAACGCGAAACGCGTTTGCGCGGAGATCATGCTCAAAGAGATAAAGCGCGATGACGATTCAACCAAATCACATCGCGCTTTAGCTCTTGCACCGACTCAAACTCTCAACTCGAGATAGGCGATGACGTCCCAAGCGGCCAGGCTATCGCCAGATTATTTCCGATGAAAAGAATTTTCCCTTTTTTCCTTATTGAGGTTGCATTCTCTTCTACGCCGCACGCTGCTTCATCGGCATGATCAGCGGAAAGTCAACTTCCGTTCCGATTACCAGGTTTGTGTAATTGGCGAAGGTGAATAAGGCAACGTTCGCAATGATCTCCTGTATTTCCTCATCCGAGCACCCTGCGGATTTCACCTTTTGGAAGTCTTCATTCGTAACAGCTCCGCGCTCCCGCACGATAGCCGCGGCAAACTTCAGCATCGCGTCGATTTTCGGATCGCTCGAACCGGCCCTCCGACATGTCGCCAGCGTTTCATCCTTCATGCCATTGCCTTTGCCGATCGCTGTAAAAGCGGAAAGGCAATACGCGCAGCCATTGATCTCCGAGACCGCTATCGCAATTTGGTATCTGGTCTCGAACGGCAATACGCCGCCTTCAAGCGTTGCGGAAAGACCGAGAAAGCCCTGAAATCCGGCTGGCGAATGGGCCATCGTTTTGAAAGAGTTCGGAGCGCCGCCGTATTTTTTCACCACCTCATCGAGCAGTTCTTTCGCCTTTCCCGTGGCCATTCCCGGATCGATGGCCTTCATTCTCTGCGTGCTGCCCTGATTGTTATTCATATTTTGTGCTCCTCATGAATTGAAGGCTGGAAAGGTCTGGCCGTTCTGCAAACGCGTCATCGACTCCAGACTGGACTCACCGGTCCAGACTACATGTCGAAACTGGACTGTCAAGTCCATTAGATGTAACGTGTCCTCGTGGCTGCAAATCGGAAATCCAAGCCTCTCTCCTTGACCGCCCGAGGCGCGGCAACTCGCTCGCACTTCGTCGAGGCCGCGGCCGATTTGATCTACGCGCATGGCGTGGAACGTACGAGCCTCGACGATGTGATGGCGGCAAGCGGCGTTCGGTATGGAACAATCCAGCTCGGAATCTTGATCGGTCGCGCTTCAGCAACGAGGCCGTCTCGTTGCGTGAACCTGGCGCATTTGGGAATGATCCTGGAGCAGCTGGCATCCCGCTCATGAACCTTGGCATGAGGCGCGGCCAGCCGGCGTTACGCACACTCGCGAAATTTGTGCGTCATCTGCGTCGTTCGAGACCAACCGTCTTCCGTGGGCGACGTTGCGGGTCAGGGTGCTGTCTGGCGGATGCGCGTCGAATGGAGCGAAACAAGCCGCCACTTGTCGTCGCTGCGCCGCAGGATCGCGGTTTCGGTCCATTCGGGCACGCGGCGTTCGGCGCCTTCGCCAAACGACCCGGTGTTGCGGTAAGTGATGGTGGCGAGGTCGCCCGCACCCTGTACTTGCGCCTGCGTGATCGTCCACCGCCGCTTGACGGGATCTGCGGCGACGAGGTCGAAGATCTGGTCCGCCGTCATCAGCCGCCCGTCTTCATAAAGCGTGAAATCGGGCGCTAGCAGGGCACGGAACGCAGCGCGATCATGCGCGCCAAGTGCGGCAAAAACGTCCTGCACCACCGTCTCGACCGCGCGATCGACCGGTGGAGCCGGGCGGTTGATGGCCGCCACCAGCGCCTTGGCTGCGGCGGCCATGGCGCGCGTGGCGGGATGCGGTACAACAGGATCATTCGGATCATCGCCAATGCCATGGCCCAGCCGCACCACCATTAGATCGTGCGAGGGCACGATCGTCACGCGCTGCCCCTCGATACCCTGCATCCAGTAGGCGTCACATGGCCAGGGATCGCATGTCGCCTTGCTCAGCCACACTTGCCCGCCATAGGCCGGTGTCGTCCACCATGGGGCCGGAGCGCGGACAAAGGCCATGAATTCGGGCGAGAGCATGCGTTGCCCGTTCCAAACGCCGTCTTGCGCGTAGAGCAGCCCGAGCCGGGCCCAGTCGCGCGCGGTGGCATAGCTGTAGGACGCACTTTCGAAATTGCCCACGCGGTCGGGTTCGAGCACCATCGAGCCGATGCCGAGCGGCGCAAACACTTTTGCTGTGGCATAGCCAGCCACGGTCTCGCCGGTTTTGCGCAATTCCTGCTGCACAATGCGGCCGACCACGTGGGGCTGGCAATTCTTATAGCCGCCGCGCAGCTCGTCGGGCGCGAGCGGGGGTCGGTTGATCGAATAGGCATAGGTATCATCCGGCCCGCTGAACACATAGAGGCTTTCGGGGTAGCCGTCGCGGCGCCATGCGGCGTGGTCGAACCAGCCCTTTGGCTGGTTGAGGCCTCGGCCGCAGGAGATCGGCGCCGACATCCGCAGCAGGTCGGCCAGCGTGATCAGCCGCCGGGGATCGCTTGCGCCCGACCATTCGGCAATCGGCGCCGGCTCGAACAGCTTGAGCCGCCGGTCCTGTTCCAGCGCGCCGACCAGGGTCGCCTGCAAGGTCTTGGTCATCGACCAGCCCGGCAACCGCGTCCGGGCGGTAATGCCGGCTCCATAGCGTTCGGCCAGAATGCGGCCATGGTAGAGCACCAGAAAGGCCGCGGTCTGCGCATCCGGGGCAAAGGCCAGGTCTACCGCGTGGTCGAGCGCCGCCTTGTCGACTTCGGCGGGCCAATTCCCCTGCGGCGGCGCGTCACCCTGTGGCCAGGCCACGTCGGGCCTGACGGTGACCGGCGGCAGCGGGGTAAAGCCGACCTTCGGGTCTGCGCCATCGGGACCCAGCGCGATGCAGCCGGTGGCGCCAGTGAACACGGCCACCCCTTTTACTCCCGTGGTCATCGTCAGCGTCACGCGCCGATTGGGGCGATCGACTTTCACATCGGCGATGCGCGTGCGATCTTCGGGCAGCATCCAGAATTTCGAAGTGAGCGCGAGAAAGTCGCTCGCTTCGCGCTCGGAGATGAATACCGCCGAACAGACCTCCTTTGCGACCGAGGCAGCCCCCAGCCCGGCCAGATCGGTCGGCTTGAAATCCGAGGCGGCCGCTGGAAGGGGCAGCAGCGCCAAGCATAGCAGCAAAATCCGGACAGGTTTCATCGTGCCCCCCACTGTCGCGCGAAGCGTCACTACGCTGCATCGGTGATATGTCGCCAAACATTCAACCGGCGCTGTGAGCCATTTTGAATTGTTAAGTCCAGTTTATGCGCCGGTCCCATCTGGACTGTCAAGTCCACTCGATGTGACGTGTTCTCGTGCCCGCAAATGAGAAATCCGAACCTCGCTCCCTGACTGCCCGAGGCGCGCCGGTTTGCTCGCGCGCTTCCCAGCCAACTCGTTTAGCGCGAATCCTCAAGGATCATCGCAGCGCCTTTCTCGGCGATCATCGCGGTCGGGGTATTGGTGTTCCCCGAGGTGATGGTCGGCATCACGGACGCATCGGCCACGCGCAGTCCGCAAATCCCGTAAAAACGCAAGCGCTCATCGACGACGGCCATGGGGTCGCTTGCCACGCCCATCTTCGCGGTACCGACCGGGTGAAAAATCGTGGTGCCGATATCGCCGGCGGCTTTCGCCAGCGACGCATCATCATCGCCGACCGAAGGGCCTGGCAGAAATTCCTCGGGGCGAAAGGGTGCGAGCGCGGGCTGCTTCATCAGGCGCCGCGTGGTGCGGATGGCATCGGCGGCGACTTGGCGGTCTTCGCCGGTCGACAGATAGTTCGGTGCGATCGAAGGCGCCTGATCCGGCGTGGCCGAACGAATGCGCACGGTGCCGCGCGAGGTTGGCTGCAGGTTGCAGGCGCTTGCCGTGATCGCGGGGAAGCGGTGCAGGGGATCGCCGAACTTGTCCAGCGACAATGGCTGCACATGAAACTGAATATTTGCCCGTTCGCGGTGCGGGTCCGATCGGGTGAAGATGCCGAGCTGCGACGGGGCCATGGTCAACGGTCCGCGCCGGCGAACGGCATAGTCGAGGCCCATCAGGCCGCGCCGCATCAATGAATGGTAGATCTCGTTCAGCGTGCGAACTCCGTGAACCCTGTAGATTGCCCGCTGCTGCAGATGGTCCTGCAGGTTTCGGCCGACGCCCGGCCTGTCCAGGAGAACGGGGATTCCAAGCGGCGCAAGCCATTCGGCCGGTCCGATGCCGGAGCGATGCAGAACCTGTGTCGAACCGATCGAGCCGGCACACAGGATCACTTCGCCCCTGGTACGGGCTTCCAGCAGTTCGCCACCGCTTTCGAACAGCACTCCGCTGGTGCGGCCGTCTTCGACGATCAGGCGGTCGACCAGCACGTTTTTCTCAAGCCGCAAATTGGCGCGCTTCAAGGCGGGTTTCAGGAATCCGCGCGCCGACGACCAGCGGCGTCCGCGCTTTTGATTGACGTGAAAATAGCCGACACCCTCGTTGTCGCCGGTGTTGAAATCCGAAACTTTTCGGATTCCCATCTGTTGGGCCGCAACGCCGACCGCGTCCAGAATGGCCCATGAAAGGCGCGGCGGTTCGATGCGCCAGCCGCCGCCCACGCCGTGATGCTCGCTTTCGCCGAGGAAGTGATCTTCGAGGTTGCGGAACGCCGGCAGCACATCGTCGTATCCCCACCCCCTCAGTCCGAGTTGACGCCAATGGTCATAGTCGGCGGCCTGTCCGCGCATCGAGACCATGGCGTTGATAGAAGAGCAGCCGCCGATCACTTTGCCACGGGGGTAGGCCAGCGAACGCCCGTTGAGACCGGCTTCCGGCTCGGTCCGAAACATCCAGTCCGAACGCGGGTTGCCGATCGCAAAGAGATAGCCGACCGGGATATGAAACCAGATCCAGTTGTCGCTGCCGCCCGCTTCAAGGATCAGCACCCGGTTGCCGGGATTGGCGGAAAGCCGGTTGGCAACGATGCAGCCGGCGGTACCCGCACCTACGATAATATAGTCGAAATCACCCTCAAGCCGTCTTGCCATCCCGCTTCCCGCTCGTCGATATGTTCGCCATTTCCAGTCCCTGCGCTGGTTCGCCGCGTCTTTTGCCGGATTTTCATTCAGTCAGACGAGACGGGCCGGGACAAGGGCTGGTCACGGAGAGTTTTACCGATCCCGCAGAGTATTGGGGTAGCGGGGGTAGCGTGCTAGACAAGGCGTCTACCAAAAGTTTGGACCGAGCTTTCCATGCCTATCGTCAACCGTGTCGCCGATCTGCAACCCGATATTCAGGCCTGGCGCCGGGATATCCATGAGCACCCCGAATTGCAGTACGACGTGCACCGCACCGCGGCGTTCGTCGCGGACCGGCTTAAGGAATTCGGCTGTGACGAAGTCGCGACCGGGCTCGGACGTACCGGGGTCGTCGGGGTCATCAAGGGACGCAAGCCTCCGGGTAGGGGCGATGTCAGGGTGATCGGGCTTCGCGCCGACATGGACGCGCTGCCGATCGAAGAGGCCACCGAATTGCCCTACGCCTCCAAGACGCCGGGCAGGATGCACGCCTGCGGCCACGACGGGCACACGGCGATGCTGCTTGGCGCGGCCCGCTACCTCGCGGAGACCAGGAATTTCGCGGGCGACGCAGTCGTGATCTTCCAACCGGCCGAGGAGGGCGGCGCGGGTGCTGCGGCGATGATCAAGGACGGGCTTTTTGACCGCTTTCCCGTCGACCAGGTCTACGGCATGCACAATGGTCCGGGAATTCCGATCGGGTCGTTTGCGATCCGGCCCGGTCCGATCATGGCTTCCACCGACGCGGTCAACATCCATATCGAGGGGCGCGGCGGGCATGCGGCGCGCCCGCACATTTCCATCGATTCCGTGTTTGTCGGCGCGCAGCTCATCACGGCCCTGCAATCCATCGTGTCGCGCAGCGTCGACCCGCTGGAATCGGCGGTGATTTCGATCTGCGAATTCCATGCCGGCAACGCGCGCAACGTGATTCCCCAGACGGCCGAGCTGAAGGGCACCGTGCGCGCCTTGACGGCCGAGGTGCGGGCCCTGGTCGAGAAACGCGTTCGCGATGTCATCGACGGTGTTGCCCGCATGACCGGCGCAAGGATCGACCTGAATTTCGAACGCGGTTATCCGGTGGTGGTCAACCATGCCGCGCAAACCGATATCGCAGTCGAAGTTGCCAGGAAGGTTGCCGGCGAGGGTAACGTTCACGAGATGCCGCCGCTGATGGGTGGCGAGGATTTCGCCTTTATGCTGGAGCGGCGTCCCGGCGCGTTTATCTTCTGCGGCAACGGAGATACCGCCGGTCTGCATCATCCGGCTTACGATTTCAACGATGATGCCATCGTCTATGGCACATCGTATTGGATCAAGCTGGTCGAGAATACGCTCGCTGCGTGAGGCAGGAAAACCGCCCCAAACGCAAAAAGACCCGCGCGGGTTGCGCGGGCCTTTGTCCTTGACCCCGATTCCGCCCGTTTCAGAACAGGCGCCAGAAGATCACGTACAGCGAACCTGAGATCAGGATCGCCGCGGGCAGGGTGAGCACCCACGCCATCAACAGGTTGCGGATGGTCGCCATCTGCAGTCCGGATCCGTTGGCGGCCATGGTCCCGGCAACGCCGGATGACAGCACGTGCGTGGTCGAGACCGGAAGGCCGAACATGTCGGCAGCGCCAATCGTGGCGGCGGCAACGAGTTCGGCTGATGCGCCTTGTGCATAGGTGAGATGGGTCTTGCCGATTTTCTCGCCCACGGTCACCACGATGCGCTTCCACCCAACCATGGTGCCGAGACCCAGCGCAATCGCCACCGCAATCTTCACCCAATTCGGGATGAACTTGGTGGCGCCGTCGAGCGAGCCCTTGTAGGCGGTCAGGATGCCGATCTCTTCCTTGCTGAGATCATTTTCCTTGTCCTTCATCAGGAAGCGGATGGCTTCCGATGCCAGGTACATGTCGTTACGGGTATTGCCTACCGTTTCCGCAGGCACTTTGGCGAGCGAACCGTACCTCAGAACCTGATCGGCGATTTCCTTCACCAGAACCGACAGCGAGGGATAGGTGCCTTCGCTGATGCGGCGCTGGGCGACATATTGCGTTACCGCCGGGCGCGGGTCGCCGATAATGCTGTGGCCGGCGCCCTTGGCCGCGATCACAGCCGAGGCCGCCGCCGAGTTCTTTTGGAACATCGCAATCTGTGAATTGGGCATCGAGCGATTCAACGCGTAGGCCGTCGGCACCGTGCCGATCAGGATCAGCATGATCAGGCCCATGCCCTTCTGGCCGTCATTTGAACCATGCGCGAAGCTGACGCCGGTGCAAGTCAGGATCAAAAGGCCGCGGATCCACAGCGGCGGCGCCCTGTTGCCTTCGGGTGCCGCGTAAAGCGCCGGATTGCGCACGATCATTTTCAGGAGCAGCAGCAGGATCGCCGCGCAGATGAAGCCGACGAGCGGCGACAGCAGCAGCGCGTAACCGATTTCGGTGGCCTTGCTCCAGTCGACACCGGAAGTGCCGTCGCGGCCGCGCAGCAGTGCATTGGCAACGCCGACGCCGATGATGGACCCGATCAGGGTGTGCGAACTGGAAGCGGGCAGGCCGAAGTACCAGGTGCCGAGGTTCCAGATGATCGCGGCGATCAACAGGGCGAACACCATGGCAAAGCCGGCGCTGCTGCCGACCTGAAGGATCAGCTCGACCGGCAGCAGCGAGACGATGCCGAAGGCGACCGCGCCGCTCGACAGCAGCACGCCCAGAAAATTGAAGAAGCCCGACCACATCACCGCGAATTCGGCCTGAAGCGAATGGGTGTAAATCACCGTCGCCACCGCGTTGGCGGTATCATGAAACCCGTTGACGAATTCGAACCCGAGCGCAATCAGCAATGCCACAATGAGCAGCAGGTACGGCAGAATGGTCGTGACCTTGCTGCCGGTGGCATCGATGTCGGCGTAGATGCTGTAGGCGACAAACAGCAGGCCGAGGGCGAGAATGCCGAAAAAAATGATCATCGTCAGTGGGTTGAAACCCTTGTCGAGATTGGGCCTCGAGGCAGGCTGGATCGGGCCGCCGGTTGTCCCATCCAGTGGCTGGCTGAGTGCGAAATCGGTCATGCTGACGCCCCTGTTGCGGTGAGCCAAGCCCTAATCAATGACCGATGAATTTGAAGGTTGGATGACAGCCGATCTGATGAAACTGCATGGGTTGCGGATGTGCGCGTCGCGCGGCCGTTTCATGCGTGCCTCGATCGCTTCCTTTGCAAGCGGCTGGAACGTTGCCGCTGAGGGGACGTTGGAAGGATGAGAAACGTTCCTGTTCTTGCAATGGAGTGCGCAATGACCGCGAAAGAGAAAGACCTCAACGATCTGTTCCTCGATACGCTCAAGGATATCTATTTCGCCGAGAAACAGATTTTGAAGGCCTTGCCGAAGATGGCGAAGGCCGCCAGTTCCGACAAACTGCGCGCGGCTTTCGAGAAACATCACGGTGAGACCGAGGATCAGGTCGAACGGCTCGAAAAGATCTTCGAATTGATCGACAAGCCGGCGCGCAGCAAGACCTGCGACGCCATTCTGGGCATCCTCGATGAGGGCAAAGAGATCATGGAGGAGTACAAGGGCTCGGAAGCGCTCGATGCCGGCATGCTGGCGGCCGCCCAGGCCGTCGAACACTATGAAATCTCCCGCTACGGCACGTTGAAGCAATGGGCACAGCAACTTGGCATGAAGGATGCGGTGCGCCTGCTCGATGAGACCTTGCAGGAGGAGAAGAAGACCGACGAAACCCTGACTTCGCTTGCGGAAGCCGCGATCAACCTCGCCGCCGCAGCGTAATCTTGGTGTCTTCCTGCCCGGGATACGGTTCAGCGCTTCATGCCTGCTACTGCACCCCGGGCACCCGTCTCATGACCCGTCCGCCGATTTTCGTAACAGCGTCGCGGCGATTTTCAGATCGCTGACGAACCGTTCGTATTCCCGCGCCTTGGCCTGCGCATCGGGCAGCCGCAAGAGATACGAAGGATGCACGGTCACCAGCGCTTGTATTCCCTCTTCAAGATCGATCAGGTGGCCGCGGTTTTTGTTGATTGGCGTCATTTTGCCGAAGACGCTTTGCGCAGCGGTAGCGCCCATCGCCACGACCAGTGTCGGTTTGATTGTGGCCAGTTCGCGTTCATACCATTGTCGGCAGGCCTTGATTTCCGGCGTTGTCGGTTTTTGATGCAGGCGGATTTTTCCTCTGGCTACGAACTTGAAATGTTTGACCGCGTTGGTGACGTAGACTTTGCTGCGGTCGATGCCGGCTTCTTCCAGGGCGCGGTCGAGCATCTGGCCCGCGGGACCCACGAACGGTTTTCCGGCGAGGTCTTCCTTGTCGCCGGGCTGCTCGCCGACCAGCACGGCTCGCGCATGTGCCGGGCCTTCGCCGAATACGGTCTGGGTCGCGTTCCTCCAGAGCGGGCATGCCCGGCAGTTGGCGGCCGCTTGGCGCAGGGTTTCGAGGTTGGATGCGATCACCATGGGCATTCCCGCTGGTTCCAAGGGAGTATTAGTCCCGCGAAGCCTGGTTTAATCAGGCGATGGCTTGAGAGTTCCTTGGAACCCATTGGAGTTATTCCGAAAAAATCTTCCGGCAATCCCGATTGACTCTCATGCCCATGTTAGCTTTATATTAGAACATATCATGAACAAATAAGCTAGCTTCGAGTTCTTTTTCAACAAGGCTCAAAGCGGGTTTGGCTCTTCGAGGATGGCGTATGCAGCACGCGCGCGCGCTTGCAATTTTGCGCAGCAGGATCGAGCGCATCGAGGCGCATGGGGAAGCGTATTCACCGCGAAAGGTGACGCTTGGGCACGCGGATGCCGACGCGACGCTGCAAGGTGGCCTCGCCTTGGGAGCCATGCACGAAGTTTTTGCGGACGCCGGTCGGCAGAGCGCTGCGGCGACCGGTTTTGTTGCCGCCCTTGCGGGCCGGGCGGCAGGCCGACGGCCATTGGTGTGGATACGGCAGGATTTCACCGAGATTGAATCGGGCGCGGTGTCGATGAACGGATTGGCCGAACTCGGTCTCGATCCACGTCTTCTCGTGACCGTGCGCGCCGCCGATGTGGACAACGCATTGCGGACGGCTGCCGACGCGCTGGCCTGCGATGCGGTTGGCGTCGTCGTACTCGAAATCTGGGGCGAGGCGCGACAGCTCGATCTCGTCGCCAGCCGCAAATTGACGCTGACCGCGCAGGCCTCGGGCGTCACCGGCATGGTGCTGCGGATGGCGGCGGAACCCCAGCCGTCGACGGCCGAGACCCGATGGATCGTGCGCGCGGCGCATTCGCCGCCGGCTCCATCGCCCTGCAGCGCGTGGGGCGCGCCGCTGCTTGATGCGCAACTTGTCCGCAACCGTCATGGCCCTGTTGGCCGCTGGATCATGGAATGGAAAAGTGATGAGTGCCTTTTCGGAAAACCGGCGACGCATCCTCAGCCTGTGGCTGCCGCGCCTGCCCATCGACCGCATCAAGCGCCAGTTTTGCCGCGACAGCGCCGCGCTGGTTAACAATGAACCCAGCATCGTCGTTGCCAAAGAAAACAATGCGCTGCTGATTTTTTCGCTCGACGACGCGGCCGCGCGTTTCGGCCTCGATGTCGGCCTGCCGCTCGCCAACGCCCGTGCCATCTGCCCTCACGTGCAGGTGTATGATGCCGATGAAGCCGCCGATGCCCATGCGCTCAATGCCATTGCCGAATGGTGCGACCGCTTTACTCCGCTGGTGGCGCTCGATCCTCCGCACGGCTTGTTTCTCGACATCTCCGGTTGCGCGCATCTGTTCGGCGGTGAGGCCGCACTGATGCAGCTTCTGTGCGGCGTGTTGACCGCGCAGGGGTTTGCGGTCAGCGCTGCCATCGCAGGCACGGCGGTGTGCGCGCGGACGCTGACGCGGTATGCCCACGGCCGTATCGTGCGCGCAGGCGAGGAAGCCGACGCGGTCAGGCCGCTACCGGTGTCGACGCTTGGCACTGACGCAGCCTCGATCACGGGCCTGCGCCGCGCCGGTCTGAAAACCATCGGCGATGTGGCGGATCGCACGCGGCCCGAAATCACGGCAAGGTTCGGCGCCGGTTTCACCGCTCTGCTGGAGCAGGCGCTGGGCGAGAGCGATGCGCCAATCAGCCCGCGCAAGCCGCTGCCCGATTACATCGTGGAAAGGCGTTTCGCCGAGCCGGTGGCGACCGAACAGGTGATCTCGGCTGTCATGTCCAACCTCGCCGCAAGACTGGTTGCGGCGATGGGCCAGCAGGGCAAGGGCGCACGGCGCCTGGAAGCCCGTTTTTTCCGTACCGATGGCGTAGTCCGCACCATCTTGCTCGATACCGGGCAGCCCGTGACCAGAGGCGAGGTGATCGACCGGCTGTTTCACGAGCGGCTGGAAGCTTTAAGCGATCCGCTCGATCCCGGTTTCGGCTTCGATCTCATTCGCCTGTCGGCGAGCCGCACCGAAATCGTCGTACAGCAGCAGCGCGATCTCGATGCCAATGTGCACGACAATGACGAACTGGCCGCATTGATCGATCGCATCGCCGCACGCATCGGCGGCAAACGCGTGGTCGTGTACTTGCCGCAGGACACCCATATTCCGGAGCGCGCGGTGCTGGCGGCGCCGGCGCAATACCATCTTGCCGCTGCCGCGCAAGCGGTCTGGCCGGCCCGTATGGCGGGCGAGCCGCCGTTGCGGCCGTTGCGGCTGTTCGAGCGGCCGGAACAGATAAAAGTCATCGCGCAGGTGCCGGATGGTCCGCCGGCGCGGTTTGTCTGGCGCCGCGCCACCCATGCCGTGGTTCGTGCCGAAGGTCCCGAGCGCGTCGCCATGGAGTGGTGGCGCACGGAAGGCACGATGCCGACGCGCGATTATTTCCGTGTCGAGGACGAGACGGGTTTGCGGTTCTGGCTCTATCGCGACGGACTTTACGACCGCGAGATCGCGCAGGCAGACGGCAGGGCCGTGCAGCCGAACTGGTTCATGCATGGATTGTTCGCATGACGACGCCGGCTTACGCGGAAATCGGCATCACGACGAACTTTTCGTTCCTGCGGGGTGGCTCGCACCCGCAGGATTACGTGCACCAGGCGGCCCATCTGGGCCTTTGCGCCATCGGCATCGCCGATCACAACACGATGGCCGGCGTCGTGCGGGCCTACAAGGAGCTCGATAATCCTGCCCTTGAATTCAAACCGAAGCTTCTGATCGGATCGCGGCTCGTCTTCATCGACGGTACGCCTGATATCCTGGCTTTCCCACGCGATCGTGCGGCTTACGGCCGGCTTTGCCAATTGCTCACCCGCGGCAAGCGCGGCGAGAGCACTCTTAAAGGCGAGTGTCACCTGAAGTTCGACGATCTCCTGGAATTTGCCGAAGGACAGCTTCTGGCGCCGGCGCTGCCGCATCGCTTCGAGGAAGCGAAGGCGCGTGAATTCCTGGAACGGTTGGGGCGGGCCTGCGCGAATAGCCTATGGCTTGCCGCAAGCCTGCTGTACCGGGGCGATGACCGGCGGCGTCTGGCGCGGCTGCATCGCATCTCTGTAGCTGCCGGCGTGCCGCTGCTCGCGACCAATGAGGTTTTGTACCATCACCCCTCGCGCCGCCCCTTGCAGGATGTCCTCACCTGCATCCGCGAGAAGGCGACCATCGATGCAACAGGCAAACGTCTCGAGGCCAATGCCGAGCGTCACCTCAAGCCGGCCGAGGAAATGGCGCGCCTGTTTCGCGACATGCCGGAGGCGATCGCGGAAACCACGCGCTTTGCCGGCCGCATCGTTTTTTCGCTCGATCAGCTCAAATACCAGTATCCCGACGAGCCGGTGCCGCCGGGCAAGACCGCGCAGCGTCATCTGGAGGATCTGACCTGGCAGGGTGCACACAGGAGATTTCCGGTCCGGATTTCACCCAAGACAAAAAAGATTTTGCACAAGGAATTGCGCCTGATCAGGAAGCTCAAATATGCGCATTACTTTCTCACCGTGCATGACATCGTTCGTTTCGCGCGCGAGCAGAAAATCCTCTGCCAGGGCCGGGGTTCGGCGGCGAACTCGGCCGTCTGTTATGTGCTGGATGTGACTTCCGTCGATCCGACCAAGGTCGATTTGCTGTTTGAACGCTTCATTTCCAAGGAGCGGCTGGAGCCGCCCGACATCGATGTCGATTTCGAGCATTCGCGGCGCGAAGAGGTGATGCAATATGTCTACCGACGATATGGCCGGCACCGTTCTGCGATCATCGCCACCGTCATTCACTACCGGCCGCGCAGCGCCATCCGCGATGTCGGCAAGGCGCTGGGGCTGACCGAAGACGTCACCGCGGCGCTGGCCGATACGGTGTGGGGAAGCTGGGGCAAGGGGCTCGACGAAAACCAGGTCAAGCAGGCGGGGTTGGACCCGAAAAATCCGATGGTGGAGCTTGCCGTCGAGCTCGCCAGCGAGCTGATCGAGTTTCCACGCCATCTGTCGCAGCATGTCGGCGGTTATGTGCTGACCCAGGATCGGCTCGATACTTACGTGCCGATCGGCAATGCCGCCATGGACGACCGCACCTTCATCGAATGGGACAAGGACGATGTCGATGCGCTGAACATGATGAAGGTCGATGTGCTGGCGCTGGGGATGCTGACCTGCATCCGAAAATGTTTCGACCTCATCGCCGATCGCAAGGGCGAGCGCTTTGAACTGGCGACGGTCCCGCAAGACCAGAAGCCGGTCTACGACATGCTGTGCCGGGGTGAATTGCTTGGCGTCTTCCAGGTCGAAAGCCGCGCCCAGATGAACATGCTGCCGCGCCTGAAGCCTGTGAAATTCTACGACCTCGTCATCGAGGTCGCCATCGTGCGGCCGGGTCCGATCCAGGGCGATATGGTGCATCCCTATCTGCGCCGGCGAAATGGCCAGGAGAAGGTGGCCTACCCGTCGCCGTCGCCCTCACATGGCGACAAGGATGAATTGCGAAGGGTTCTGCACAAGACCCTCGGCGTGCCGCTGTTCCAGGAACAGGCGATGCGGATCGCCATCGAGGCCGCGAAGTTTACCGCAGAGGAGGCCAACGGCTTGCGCCGTGCCATGGCGACGTTCCGCAATGTCGGCACGATCGGAAAGTTCGAATCCAAGATGGTCAACAACATGATCGCGCGCGGTTATGATCCGGAATTCGCGAAAAACTGTTTCGACCAGATCAAGGGATTCGGCTCTTACGGTTTCCCGGAAAGCCACGCCGCAAGCTTCGCGCAGCTTGTCTATATCTCGTCATGGCTGAAGCATTTCCACCCTGACGCCTTTTGTTGCGGCTTGTTGAATTCGCAGCCGATGGGCTTTTACGCCCCGGCGCAGATCGTCGGCGATGCCCGCAAGAATGGCGTCGAGGTGCGGCAGATCGATGTGTCCTTCAGCTTTGCCCAGAATACGCTGGAGGAGAGAAGCGGAAAGTATCACGCGGTGCGGCTCGGCTTTCGCCAGATCGACGGATTCAGATGGACCGATCCGGACGAAGCGCGGCTGAAGCGGATACAGGAATCATTCCGGGATGATGCGCTTGCGGAATGCGCCTTGGTTGAATCGTCACGGCCGCGATCTCGGACCACCTCTCCCTATGGGAGAGGTGCAGCGCCGCCGATGCCGCAACATGATGATGCAGAAACAGGCGACTGGGCCGCGCGCATCGTTGCCGCGCGAAACCGCCGCCCGTTTACTTCGCTGGAGGATTTTGCCCGCGACACCGCGCTGCCCAAGCGCGCGCTGATCCTGCTCGCGGACGCCGACGCGTTTCGTTCCATCGGCCTCGACCGTCGCGCAGCGCTATGGGCGGTGCGGCGCTTGCCAGACGATGTGCCGCTGCCGTTGTTCGAACGGGCGGCCGCGCGCGAGCAGCCGGATGAAGAGGCGAAGCCACTGCCGTCGATGCCGCTCTCGGAACACGTGGTTGCGGATTATCAGACCATCCGGCTATCGCTGAAGGGTCACCCGATGGAATTTCTGCGGGCGAAATTCGAACGCGAAGGCGTGATCGCCTGCGCAGCCGTGTCCGATGCCAACGACCGGCAATATGTCCGTTGTGCCGGCGTGGTGCTGGTGCGGCAGCGACCGGGCAGTGCCAAGGGCGTCGTCTTCATGACGCTGGAGGATGAAACCGGCATCGCCAATATCGTGGTGTGGCCGAAGGTGATGGAGCGTTTTCGCAAAGAGGTGATGGGGGCGCGGCTGGTGCTGGTCGAAGGCCACATTCAAAGCAGCCCCGAGAAGGTCGTGCATCTGGTAGCCGAAAAACTGCTCGACCGCTCCCACGACCTCGTCGGGCTTGCCAACGACGCGCTCAGCCGGAAACACGCGGTGCCGGCAGGTCCGGCGCTGATCGAACCGCTCAATGACGACGTGCGCGATCACCTCGACAATCCGGCGCAGAAAATCCGCCATCCCCGCAACGTGCGCATCCTGCCGTCCTCGCGGGATTTTCATTGAGGCAGCCGTCATTGCGAGGAGCAAAGCGACGAAGCAATCCATTCTTCCGGATAAAGCTCATGGATTGCTTCGCTCGCGCGCGCAATGACGCAAGAGACTGATTTGCCCAACTTGTCCAGCCCCGCCGCCAAAAATATCTCGCTTTTTGATTTGGTAGACACAGCAATAGAGAAGTTGTCATCCCGTGCTCATCAGGAGGGGCGTTGCGCGTCGTCACGAACGTGGGGCGCGGGATGCGATGGACGCTGATGGCGCCGCAAGACGAGCGGCGCTGTCGCGGACGGCGAAGTCGTGCGGTCCCGATACCCCGACGCTGGTATCAAGCTTGCGGGTCACGGCCCGGCAGGCGACGGTGGCAAAAAAGCCCGGCTCACCGAGGAGACCACGAAGGAAACCGTAAAACCATCGCGCGGGGAATGCCGGAATGTCTCGGCCTACCTGTGGTGACTACGCTTGTGTGCTTTCACTCTTCGCACACAAGGCTGCGGGTGCGGCCAAGCACCCGGCATTCCCTGCGCCCTCCGTTTTCGAGGGCGGTTGTTTCATAAACTCGGGCGCGGTCAGCGCCGCGGGAACGTGGAGGCGTGTCTCGACAAGTAACGAGCGAAGCGAAGCAATCCATACTTCCGTGGCCGCGGCATGGATTGCTTCGTCGCTCACGCTCCTCGCAAAGACGGTGAAGCTTTCGCGGATGATGACGACAGTGATAACGTCGCGGCGCCTTTCAAGGATTCATCCTATGCAAACGCCCCACGAAATTCTAGCCGACCTCTGGACGCTGGGCGGCGGCGATCATGCCGCGCTCGACGCCGTCACGCTGACGGGCGAGGAGCCGCAGTTGCCGTCGTCGTTTCGCATGGCAGCGGCGGCACAAGCCAGCATCGCCGCGGCCGGGCTTGCCGCCGCACAAATATGGAAATTGCGCAGTGGGCAAAACCAGGATGTCGCGGTCGACATGCGCCACGCGGTCGTCGAATGCCGCAGCGAGCGTTACCTGCGCGTCGACGGCAAACCGCCGCCGCCAGCCTGGGACGCCATCGCGGGCGTGTACAAGACGCGCGACCGGCGCTTCGTCCGGCTGCACACCAATTTTCCGCATCACCGCGACGCTGTGTGCCGGGTCCTGAACTGCAGGGCGGAACGCGACGATGTTCAAGCCGCGCTGATGCAATGGGACGCCGAAGCCTTCGAAACCGCGGCCTATGCTGCGGGCGGCGTGGTCTCCATGATGCGTTCCTACGACGAATGGTCGGAGCTGCCGCAAGCGAAGGCAGTAGCCACATTGCCCCTGATCACATTCGAAAAAATCGGCGAGGCCGCGCCGAAGCCGTGGCCGAAAGGAGATCGGCCGCTCGCAGGCCTGCGCGTGCTTGATCTGTCGCGGGTGATTGCTGCACCCGTCGCCGGCCGCACGCTCGCCGTCCATGGAGCCGACGTGTTGTTGGTTTCAGGCCCCGACCTGCCGGCGATACCCTGGCTTACGATCGATACCGGCCGCGGCAAGCTGACGAGTTTTCTCGAGCTCAAAAGCGAACAGGGCCGGAACGAATTGAAGGGTTTGCTCGCGCAGGCGGATATTTTCTCGCAAGGCTATCGGCCGCTGGCGCTGGAAAATCTCGGCTTCTCGCCGCAGAACGCCGCGCGGATCAATCCCGGAATCATCTTCGTGTCGCTTTCGGCCTATGGCCAGGTCGGGCCGTGGGCACAACGCCGCGGCTTCAACTCGCTGGTGCAGACCTCGACCGGTTTCAACCACGCCGAGGGGCAGGCCGCCGGCATCGATGGCCCGAAGGAACTGCCGGCGCAGATGCTCGATCACGCGACGGGATATCTGATGGCGTTCGGCGCGATGATGGCGAAAGCGCGCCAGTCGCGCGAGGGCGGCAGCTGGCATGTTCGGGTATCGCTGGCACAGACCGGGCGCTGGATCTGGAATCTGGGTCGTTTAACCGATGGCTTGAAGACCGAAGATCTGAAGGCCGATTCTATCAAGCCCTTCCTGGAACCGGCGTCATCGGGCTTCGGTCCGCTTGTCGCCGTCAGCCACTCGGCGAGGCTGTCAAAAACGCCGGCATTCTGGGCGCGCCCGGCCATGCCGCTGGGCAGTCAGGCGCCACAATGGCCGGCGCGCCCGTGAGCAAGTCGGGGCGCGCCGCGTTTTGCTTCAAAACTCCCTCACGAGAACCCGTAAAGCCGTACCGGGTTGTCGACCAGGATTTTCTTGCGCACGCTCGCATCCGGCGCCCATACCGGAAGCTGGTTGAGGAGACGGCCGTCGCCGATCTGAAACAGCGGCGTGACGTCGGTCGGCTTCTTGTCGGGCGGTGTCACCGAATTCGGGTGCGGCCAATCGGTGCCCCAGACGATGCGGTCGGCGTTCGCCCCGATCAGGGATTTGGCGAAGGGCACGGCGTCGGGAAAATCCGGCGCCTGTTTCGACAAGCGATAGGCGCCGGAGATTTTCACATAGGCGTGGCCCGACTTCACAAGCTCCACGAGGTCCGACCAGCCCGGCTGTTCGAGGCCGAGGGCTGCGTCGGCGCCGCCGAAATGGTCGAACACCACCGGCACCGGCGAGGAGGCGACGAGATCCTTGATCGAGCTGACGAGGGGAAGGTTGGTGTAGATCTGGACATGCCAGCCCCGTGCTTTCACCCGCGCGATCGCGGCTTGCAGGCGTTGCCCGGCCGACGTTCGGATCGTTGACGCCGCTGGTGGCAAGATTGATCCGGATGCCACGTATGCCCGCTTGCGCCATGGAATCCAGATCGCTTTCCGGCGTCTTGTCGTCGATCACGGCAACGCCTCGCGCGGTGTTGCCGCGGAACTTCATGCCGAACAGGGTCGCCGAATTGTCCGTCCCGTAGACGCTGGGGGTCACGATCACCACGCGTTCGATGTGCAGCGCCTTGTGCAGCGCTGCCATTTCCTCCGGCGAGGCCGGCTCCGGCGTGTAGACCCGCCCGGCGAAGAACGGGAATTTTTCCGGATCGCCATGAATATGGGTGTGGCAGTCGCAAGCCCCGGCAGGAACCTCGAAGTTCACTGGCGTTGTGGGTTGCGATGCCTTTGCCAGCGCGGGTCGATTTTGCATGGTGGCCCCGGCAGCAATTGAAGCAAGGAGAAGGTCGCGTCTGTTGAGCATGGGTCTGGTTTCCTCCATTTTTCTTGGGTTATTCGGCAGGGGCTGTGGCATTGGCGCGCGCCATGGCGGCGGGATCGCCCGCCGCGCGCGCGGCGAAGAAGGTGATGATCGCGGCCATCAGCGAGCAGGCGGCGAGGAAATAGAGCCCCGCTTCGAAACTCTTGGTGGAATCCTTGATCCAGCCGACGATGAAGGGACCGAAATAGCCGCCGAGGTTGCCGGTGGCATTGATCAGCGCGATCGCGCCTGCCGCTGCCGTGCCCGTCAGGAAGACCGACGGCATTGGCCAGAAGGCGGCGCGCGAGCCGTAGATGCCGACGGTAGCGGCGGACATTCCGAGCAGCGCCCAGTAGGAAGCCCCCGACCATCCCGCGAATGCGAGCCCAACGGCGCCGAGGGTCGAGGCGACGATCAGGTGCCAGCGGCGTTCCTTGTTGCGGTCGGAGGACCAGCCCCAGGCGATCAGGCCGATGGTGCCGATGATGTAGGGCACCGAGGATACGAAGCCCGTCATCATGTTGGAAAGACCGATCCCCTTGATGATTTGCGGCATGAAGAAAACGATGCCGTAATTCGCAGTCACGCTCATCAGGTAGATCATCGAAAGCGCGACCACGCGGGGGTCACCCAGCGCTCGCATGAGCGTCAGGCGGCCGGCGCTTTCGACCTCGCGGTTTTCGCCCTCGATGCGCGCCTGCAGCCAGTTTTTTTCGTCCTCGGCAAGCCAATCGGCGCGCGCCGGCTTGTCGGTCATCATCCTGAAGATGAAAAGGCCAAGAATCACGGCCGGTATCGCCTCGATGATGAAAATCCACTGCCAGCCTTTGATACCGAGAATACCGTCCATTTCGAGAATGGCTGCCGAAACAATCGAGGCGAGCGCATTGGCGACAGGTTGCGCGACAAAGAGTGTCGAGATCACCCGGCCGCGATATTGCGCGGGGAACCAGTAGGTAAAATAGAGGATCATGCCGGGAAAGAATCCGGCTTCTGCCGCTCCGAGCAGGAAGCGGACGGCAAGAAAGCTCCACGGTCCGGTGACGAAAGCGGTCAGCGCCGAGATGATCCCCCAGGTGATCATGATCCGCGCGATCCAGATCCGTGCGCCGACTTTTTCCAGCACGAGATTGCTTGGAATTTCGAACAGGAAGTAGCCGAAAAAGAAAATTCCGGCGCCCCAGCCGTAGATATAGGCGCTGAAGCCGAGGTCCTTGTTCATCGTCAGCGCAGCAAAGGAAATATTGCTGCGATCGATATAGGCGATGCAGTAGGCGAGGGCGACCAGAGGCAACAGCCGCCAGGAGACTTTCGCGATTGTCCGCCGCTCGATCGTCTGCGCCGCTTCAGCAATCGCCATCAAGTTTCTTCCGGTTCCGCATTTTCACGTCTTTGTTGCCGATACCGTGAACTTTTCCTGATCCGTCTGCAAGCAGCTTGCCGGGGTGTCAGTCGACGTTGGCAGCAAACAGCCGGGCGTCATCTTCCAGCAGGAGCCGATCTCGCACCAGTTGCTGCGCTGCTTTCGCTATCGCCGCGGCACGATCGCCGCTGTGTGGATAGCGCTCCGCCAATGACAAGCGCGGATCGCCGTTCTTCAGTCGTTCCTCGCGGGTCGCAGCGAAGGGGATCATCGTGCCGTTGTTGTCGCACAACTCGCCCTCGCCAAAACCGGATTTGCGAAGGTTCCAGCCTGTATGGGTAGCCGCCGGCGCCTCCAGCGTGGGCAGCCGCACCCCTGCGAGGTCGCGGCCGTCGGCGTCGGTCTTCGGGACGAAAACCGGATATGCCGCTCCCTTGGAAGGCGGCATTTCGTCCGATTTGAGCGCGGTCGGTTGTGCGATCCGCGTGGGATAGCCGATGCCGGGGATGTTCGGAAATCCAACCCGATCGATCGAAGCTGGTATCAGCGTCGCATCGGCGCGGCTCGGATACCGGCTGTCCGGCGGCGCCGTACCGTTGCTGATCCACGTATCCAGCGCCACCAGCAAGGCCCGCACGGGCGGTCCGGCGTTGAGCGGATTGGTTGGAAAGGCGCAAGTTTTGACCAGTTCGGACCTGGCGTTGGCGAGCGAGTAATGTTGCAGGTTCGACAGCAGGAACAGTCGGACGTTTTCGGGCATGGCGAGCGCGTCGCCCTGCGTATCCGTCACCACCAGCGATGCGCGTTGCTGATAGAATTCCAACTCGCTGTCAGTCTTGATAATTTTAGGACAGTTGTTCTCGGCGAGACAGCGCGCCAGGAATCCATCCTTTTTCCCAGTGAGCGCGTCCGTGATGACGGGATAGGTGAACGGAAAATCCGCACCGGGATAGAGCATGTCGGCGTGTTCATAGGGCGAGCGGCCGGGCTGGCTGAAGCGATAATTCGTAAACGTCTTCTTGGCCCCCGATATGTGCGGCATCAATCCGTCGAAGACTTGGCGTCCGGTTTCGTCGGCATTGAAGCCGAGATAAAGATAGTCGTGGATATAGCGGCCGCTCTGCGACAACCCAAATCCGATGGCGCGGTCGACTTGGCCGGTAAGGGGATTGGCGGTGCCCGCGGCATCTGCAGTCTCGTTTCGAAGGAAGGAGACGATGTCGCGCGTCGCTGCGAAACCAAGGCCCATCACCTTGGGATCTTTCGCGGTATAGATGAATTCATAGATTGCGCCGGCATCGAAGCCTGGAGGTCGCGAAATGGAGATCTTGCTCGGGCCTTCGAACTTGAATTCGAGGCCCGGCGGCGTCGCGCGCGCATCTGCCTCCCGCTCGCGTACGCTGATCTTGGCGTGCGCCGGATCAAGATCGGCGGCGGGATAGGTCAGCGCGGCGATTGCCGGATTGTCGTTGTGGTCGAAGATGAAATCCTCGCGCGCAAGCCCGGTGATCCCCGGCACGACAGGCGGCGAAAGACCCATTCGCCCGCCACCCGGCACGATGTCGCCCTGCCAGCCGCTCCACACCAGGGTGTACCCGCGGTTCATCAGGAAACCGTTGCCGGCATCGGTGGCTTTGACGAGGTCATTGATGACCACGGGAAGGTCGTTGAAGAGGGCAAATCCGAGCTTGCTGCCGCGATTGAGCACTTCGTAGAACAGCCGGCGGTTGCCATTGGCCGCTACCGTCGGCCGCAAAATCTCCACATCGGCCACGGCTTCGACCGCACCTTGCGCGTTACGTGGAGCGCGCTCGATGTCGGCAATGATCGTGTTGTGCGAATTGGCCGGATCGACCGCGATGGTCGCGCGCGCCACGATCCGGTCATAGGTGCCGATCGAACCAAACGTTCTCCCCTCGAACGCTGGCGATTCCACCCGCAAAATATTGAATTTGACGACTTTGGCGGCGCAAGGGCTGGCACCGGCGGTGATACCTGCGATCAGAATGATCGCGCGCTGCAAATACCCCATGGCGTTTCCTTCCCAGCGCTGGGCCCGGCGTTCATCCGCCGCGGCCTTGAGCGTTCAGATTATCGAGACAGGCGTCGTGCGGGAAGGGCCAAAGGCCCGGGCTTGCCGCGCACCCACCTGCGGTTCTCAGCCCTGTTCCAAAGCGACGGCCTTGCGAACGGCTTCGCGTTCGGACATGCGGTCCCGATGAGCCTTGACCTTCGGAAACCGCGAGGGGTCGACGCTGTCTCCCTCCAGCCATTGGGCGATCGTGAACAGATAGGGGTCGCAGATCGTGTAGGTCTCGCCCATGACCCAAGGCCCCTGAAACATCCTGCTCTCGATCATGTCGAAGCAGGCGGCCACAGTTTGCGGCACTTTTCGCTTCATCGCCTCGATTGCGCCGGGATCATCCGCCCATCGCGTTCCGCGCATGCGGTGGGCGTGGGCCACGTGCACCGTCGAGCACAGATAGCTGTTGAATGCCTGCACCTGCGCAAAGCCGAAGGGGTCATCCAGCGGCGCAAGCTTTGCCTTCGGAAAGCTTTGCGCGATGAAGGCGAGCATGGCAGGCGTCTCAGTCAATATTCCCCTGTCGGTGACGAGTGTCGGAACACGCCCTTTAGGGTTGATCGCGAGATATTCCGGCGATTGCTGTTCGCCGGCTGCGAAGTCGATCCGCACGGTCGAATATTCAGTACCGGCCTCTTCCAGCGCGATGTGCGACGCCAGCGCGCAGGTGCCTTTCGCAAAATACAGCTTCATCATCGTGACCTCCCCCGGGAATGAGTGACAAGATACGGCGCGCCGGTGGTAATGTCAGCCTGATCCTGACGCGCTTTCCGCTGACAAGGCTGTTATCGCAGCAGCCCGGCCAAGACCAGGGACGTATTGCACGCCGGCCATCTCGATCGAGAATCCGGGGTGTTACGCACCTTGCCGGCGGCTCCCGAGCTGCTTAGCGATGCGCCGGCAAGTGTAATAGCTTGCCTATCTGTGGGACGGTTCTTCGCCAATTCGTCATCCCGGCTTTTGGCCGGTTGGGGAAAATACATGACAAAATTCTTCTCCGATCCGCAAGCCATTGCAGAGGATATCATTGGCGACGTCGGGACCAATCTGGTGGTCGGCTTGCCGCTCGGTTTGGGCAAGGCCAACCATATCGTCAATGCACTCTATTCGCGTGCGGTCGCCGACCGCCGCATCAATCTCACATTCTTTTCGGCGCTCACGCTGGAAAAGCCGCGGCCTTCCAGTCTGCTCGAGCAGCGCTTCATCGCGCCAGTCGTCGAACGGCTGTTTGGCGATTATCCCGACCTTGCCTACGCCGATGCATTGCGCGCCAACGCGCTGCCGCCGAACATTCAGGTGATCGAGTTCTTCTTTCTGGCGGGACGATGGTTGCACGTGCCATTCGCGCAGCAGCATTATATCTCGGCCAACTACACTCACGCTTCTTCCTATATTCTGGCGCGCGGGCTGAACGTCGTCACCCAATTGGTGGCCAAGCGCGTCGTCGATGGCGTCACCCGTTACAGCCTTAGCTGCAACACCGATACGACGCTGGATATCCTGCGCGCGCGGGCTCAGGGGCGCGCGTCGTTCAAATTGGTCGGACAAGTCAATTCCGAACTGCCGTTCATGCCGGGCGCGGGCGATTTGCCGAGCGAAGATTTCAGCGCGGTGCTCGATAGTCCCTCAACCGACTTCCCGCTGTTTGCGCCGCCGTCCGAACCGATCACCGACACCAAATATGCGATCGGCCTCCACGCCGCGAGCCTTGTTCGCGACGGCGGCACGCTGCAGATCGGCATCGGGCAGGTCGGCGACGCGCTGGCGCAGGGACTGGTCTTTCGTCAACGTGACGCGGCGCGGTTTCTCTCGACCATGACGCGGCTGACGCCATCTGCCGAACAGCTCGCCGCGCTCGAAACCGGGCCGTTCGAGAAGGGCCTCTATGGCGTCAGTGAAATGCTGTTCGAGGCCTTTGTCGGCCTGATCGATGCCGGCATCCTCAAGCGCGAGGTCGATGGCGTCGTGCTGCATGGAGCATTTTTTCTCGGGCCGAAATCGTTTTATCGCGCGTTGCGCGACATGACGCCGGATCAAATCAAGAAAATCCAGATGATGCCGGTATCCTTCACCAACGAACTTTACGGTGAGGAGGAAACGAAGCGTCGCGCTCGCCTCGACGCCCGCTTTGTCAACAATGCGATGATGGCGACCCTGATGGGAGCGGTGATTTCCGATGGCCTTGAAAACGGGCAGGTGGTGAGCGGCGTCGGCGGCCAATATAATTTTGTGGCACAGGCATTCGCCCTTTCAGGCGCGCGCTCGATGCTCACCCTCGAGGCGACGCGGCAATCCAGAAGGTTGCAGTCGAACATTCTCTGGCACTATGGGCATGAGACCATACCGCGCCATCTGCGCGATATCATCATCACCGAATATGGCGTTGCCGACGTCAGGGGAAAATCCGATGCTGAAGTGATCGCGGCGCTGCTGCAGGTCGCCGACTCCCGTTTTCAGGACGAGCTTGCGCGGCAGGCCAAGGATGCCGGCAAGCTTCCCAGGCAATTCGAGATTCCGGCGCCCTATCGGGAGAACTATCCGGACCGGATTGCGAAAGCGCTGCAGCCGGCCCGCGAGGCCGGGTTCCTGCCGTCTTTTCCATTCGGCAGCGATTTTAGCGATGTCGAGCAGCGCCTGATTCCGGCGCTGCAACTGCTGCAGGATGCGCAACGCGCTCCCCGCGTCTTGCTCGGTCTGTTGTGGCAGGGAATTTCCCGTCACGCGGATGCCGCCGACAGGGAATGCCTGATGCGGCTGGGGCTCGACAAGCCGGCAACTTGGCCGGAGCGAGCCTATCGCGCGCTGGTCAGCGCGGCGTTGGCGAGGTGCCGCAGCGAATGACGGCACTTCGTTCCGACAAGCTCGGGGGATCCGACCCAGCCAGGCGCATGGCGCGCCGCTCCAAGGGCTGGTCCTGGTCGGGAGCGCCTCTACCTGTTCTTGTTCACCGGCTTCCGCTTCTCGATGAAAGCCGCCATTCCTTCGGCGCGATCCTCCAGCGCGAAGGTGGAATGGAACAGGTCGCGCTCGACGTTGAGCCCTTCAGAGAGAGGGGTTTCGAAGGCGCGGTCGATGGCGCTCTTTGCCATCTCGGCCGCGGGGCGCGACATCGCGGCGATTTTCTCTGCGATCCCGAGCGCCTCTGCCATCAGCTTGTCGGCAGGCACTACGCGGCTGACCAGGCCAGATCGTTCAGCCTCGGCTGCGTCCATCATCCGTCCGGTGAGGCAAAGATCCATCGCCTTGGACTTGCCTATCGCACGGGTCAGACGCTGCGTGCCGCCGATTCCGGGAATGGTGCCGAGCGTGATTTCCGGTTGACCGAATTTGGCGGTGTCGGCGGCAATGATGATGTCGCACATCATCGCCAGTTCGCATCCGCCGCCGAGCGCGTAACCGCTGACGGCAGCGATCGTCGGCTTGCGGCATCGCGCGACCCGGTCACCCCGGATGGCGATGAAATCGTTTGCGAACATGTCGATGAAATTCTTTGGCTGCATTTCCTTGATGTCGGCGCCTGCGGCGAATGCCTTTTCGCTGCCGGCCAGCAGGATGCATCCGATATTGTCATCGGCTTCGAGATCGTCGACTGCGGCGGCGATTTCGCGAAATACGCCAAAGGACAGCGCATTGAGCATCTGCGGCCGATTTAGTGTGATGATACCGACAGCGCCTTTGCCTTCGACAATGATGTGTTCGAATGTGCTCATGGTTCACCCCGCGCCTCGACGCGGGCAAATGTGCCCGCTGGCGCGAGCCGGCTTCAAGTGGGACGGTTGCCGCAGCGCCTCAGGCCATGAACATTCGCACGGCCGACGCCATCGTCAGCAGGGCGCCGAACCCGATGAAGATCTTTCCGATCAGCGAGGTCTTATCCCAGGTCGAGCCTTCGCCACTGACGGCCGCAACGGGTGCAGCCGGCGGATTTGCCGAAACCGCCGGCGCCGCGCTGCCCTCTCGCAGCAAACGATCGACATCGTTGAGCTGGTCCGCGGCAACCAGCATCGTCCCATCGTCGCCTCTCACACCCTCCTCGCTGTCGGGGAAGGCCTGTAGCAGATCGCTCGCACGCTCGTTCTTCATCCCGGCGTTCTCGCCCAGTACGCCCGCAGAGAGGAACTGCGCATTCGCCAGCGATGGACCAGCCGGAGAAACCAGAAGCCCCGCGACAAGGATCGCAATCGAGCGCGCGCTGGGCATGATTTTCATTGGCGATCTCCACACATGCCAGTCACGTCGGCGAAATGATCCCCGCCCATGTCGGCAGCGGGGCAGAAAAGGGGGAATCTTCGGACAAGTCCGGCGAAAACGGGGCGATATGCTCGGCGCACCAAAACCCGCTTCGCCAAATTTCGTGAGGGCAATGGGCGGTGTCAGTTGGATCGAACGGTGTTATGAGCCTTCAGGGGAAACATTTGGTCCCGATTCCCGGTCGAGAGGCCGCAGTCGAGGCTCAAACGATAACTGTCACGATTTCGTGATTGGTAGTTCGGTCGCGTAACAAATTGAAAGATCGACCGAATTGAGCTGTGGGAGCACGCGTGCACGAAACTGAAGACGAGTGGACCAGCCTGATGCGGTTGGCCATCTCAGGCGATAGTGCTGCGTATCGTCGTCTGCTCAAGGCCGTTACGCCCGTGTTAAGGGCCGGGGCGCGCCGTGGGTTGGCACGGGCTGGTCAGCCGATCGATCAATCCGAGGATGTCGTGCAGGATATTTTGTTGGCAGTGCATCTAAAGCGGCATACCTGGGACGCGAGCGCCCCGTTCGCGCCGTGGCTGTTTGCGATTGCGCGCAACAAGCTCATCGATTCCCTGCGGCGGCGCGGCCGGCGGGTTTTCGTCAACATCGACGATTTCGCGGATTCGATCGCGGATGAGCCGATCGCTGAAACCGCTTCCGCCACCGAGATCGCGGCCCAGCTTCAAACGCTTCCCCCGCGCCAGCGCGACGTGCTTCAGTCGATCGCGGTCGAGAGTGCCTCAATCAAGGACACCGCCGCGAAGTTCGCAATGAGCGAGGGAGCGGTCCGCGTGGCGCTGCACCGTGCGCTCACCAGCCTCACAGCCAAATTGCGGGAACAATGAGCATGGAAACCGAACAGCTCATCCGCACCCTGGCTGCCGACAGCATTCACCGTGCCCGCCCGGTCGGATACGTGCTGGGGCTTGCGTTGCTGGCTGCGGCTCCGCTCTCGCTGGCGATGTTCCTGTCGGGGCTCGGCGTGCGGCCGGATGTCATGACGGCGATGCATAATCCGTTCTTCGACCTGAAGTTCGTCGTGACGCTGACGCTGGCCGTTGCGGCGATCGCGGTGAGCCTGCATTTGTCGCGCCCCGAAGTATCGCTCAGGGGTTGGTGGTGGTTGCTGCTGATCCCCGTCGGCATCCTCGCTGCCGGGATCGCGAGTGAAATGATGATGCCGCAACGCCTGCCGATGATTGTGCGCCTGATTGGCAGCAATTCGCGGATCTGCTTGACGGCCATTCCGCTGATGTCGCTGCCCCTGCTGGCCGGAGCGCTCCTTGCCTTGCGTCACGGGGCAACCACACGGCCCGCGGCCGCCGGCGCAATCGCCGGACTGCTGTCGGCAGGGCTGGCAGCGACGCTGTATGCCTCGCACTGCACCGATGATTCCCCGCTGTTCGTCGCGACCTGGTATCCGATCGCTATCGCGCTCGTGGCGGCGGTCGGCGCCCTGGTGGGCTCGAAGGTGCTCAGGTTCTAGAATATCGTACGGATCGCGCGCCCTTAGCCTTGCAGACGCGCCGTTCTGGAAAGTTCAGCCTTGATCTCGCGCTCAGGCTGCAGGTGCGGGCGTCGCCATCTGCTGCATGCGATGGAAGCGAAGTACCTGCTGCGCCGTCGAGGGCCTGAGCCGTTCGTAGGTCGCCTTGCAGGCCTCGAGATCGGATGGTTCCTTGCCTGAAAGTTCGTCGCGCATGTTGATGAGCGCCCTGACCGTCGACCAGGACATGCCCGAAATCTTGGCCAGGATCATTACGCCCTCGGCCCGGGTTTCCACCATCATGTTCTCGGCTATCGACACCGAGACGTTGGCGAGCGCGGCGATTGCTGCATTGGCTTCGTCGAATTTTCCCGCTTCGGCAAAGGCGGCGACCTGATGTTCGTCGAGCCTGCCGTCTTCGAAAAGGGATTTGACCAGCGCGTGCGCGATTGCGGTTTCCTGGGTGATGGCCGAAGGTGACGAACGCGCCATTTGCGTCGCTTCCTGGACCGCTGTCGATACTTCATGCGCGAACGGCGGATTGGCGGCTTCGAGCCGGGCGCGCACCGTGGCCGAGGCTTTCGCGAGCAGCTTGAGGTAAAGGTGCCGAGGCATTGTCGGGCGCAGGCCGACGCAGGTCGCCAGCTCGTCATCTCCTTCCGCGCGGCTGACCAGCCTGGTGAAGCCGCGCTCGGAGAATTCGGCTCCCGGATTGTTGACCGTGCTGTGGATCACCTCGTCATTGCCTCGCAGCACCAGAACGTCGGTGACAGCGCCGCTCAGCACCTTGCGGGTCGAAATCGCCATCAAATGCGCCTGGCTCTTGTTGCGCGCAGTTTCGATCAGGATTTCATCGTCGAGCTGTTGCGATCGCGACAGCACGGGCGCTGCCACCTCGATCACATCGTCGAATGCCAGCGCGCGGATCGTCAACGGCGGTGCGCGGTCCACCGGAGCCAGCCGATTGGAAAGCAGCGCCTTGGCGGAATTTTCGATGTGATGCATCAGGCACTGGAAAACATCGTCAAACAGCCCGATCTGCTCGTCCGAGAAGTCGACGGCGCCGTTGATGAAAAGATCGGTAACGCGGCGCAGCGTTTCGACCCGGCGCGCGACGGTCCCGTGCGCGAGCGTGACCTGCAGTTCGTCGAGCAGGTTATCCGAATGAGAGGCGTTATTCGAACTCATGACTCTGTCCTGGAGTGACTGGGATCAGCCGGCGACGGCTTCTCCGTCCTCGAAAAAGTGGTGATCGGATCGTGCGCTGACGATGCGGTTGCGGCCCTGAGCCTTGGCTTCATAGAGCGCGCCATCGGCACGTGCGAGTACTGTGTCCAGCGTATCGTTGGGCTGCAGCGTTGCGATGCCCGCCGAAACCGTAACCCGCATTCCCGGCGAAAAAGCGCTCCAGTCCAGATCGGCGACGATCGCCCGCAACCGGTCAAGGATGCGCAGCGCAGCATCGCGGGGTGTATCTGGAAGCACAAGCATGAATTCCTCGCCGCCGAAGCGGCCGAAGCGGTCGAAATTGCGGATGTTGGCGAAGACCGTGATGGCGAATGTTCTGAGCACTTCGTCGCCGGTCGGATGGCCATAGGTGTCGTTGATGCGTTTGAACCAATCGAGATCGATCAGCGCGATCGAACATGGTGCCTTGGTTCGCTGGGCACGCGAAACTTCCTCATCGAGTATCCGCATGATGCAACGGCGATTGAGCGAACCGGTCAACTC
Source organism: uncultured Alphaproteobacteria bacterium (assembly GCA_963721935.1). Taxonomy (GTDB): domain Bacteria; phylum Pseudomonadota; class Alphaproteobacteria; order Rhizobiales; family Xanthobacteraceae; genus Bradyrhizobium. The sequence continues at coordinate 56,435 of CAVRMY010000058.1, read as the reverse complement.
GTCAAGTTCGGCAAGCTCTTCGATGCGCCTGTTGGCTTCCTTGAGCTCGAAGCTGCGGTTATAAAGCATCTTGCGCAGCGAACTGCCATAGAGTCCGACGAATGCGCATTGCCCGATCGTCAGGATATAGCAGAGCATCGCCGCAAAGCGTTCGATGTCGGTCGCAACCGGCATGCCGATCGGTGTATTGGTGAGAAGAAAAATCGGTGCCAGACCCATCGTCGTCAGGGTCCAGGCAATGGTCGCCTGTCGGGAAGTCATCCGTAGCGCGCCAAATCCGAAGATCAGAAACAGCACGCTGAGAAAGGCATATCCTATTTCAGGCGCCGCCAGCAGGAACATCAGTTGAAGCGCGACGTGGCCGCCGACCTGGAAAATTGTGAGGTAGTGATCCTCGAACCTGTCGTTGACGTGGGCCTCGGACAAAACGACAAAAAATCCGATCAGCCCGATGCCCGTCAGGAAATATACCGAGGGCATGACGATCGAGACGGTGCCGGCGTAACAATAGATCAACAGGACCGATGTAATCAGCGAACAGCTCACGGCCTGCACGATCAGCATTTGTCTGCGCTGGCCGACGCGGCGCCTCAATAGATCCGATGGCAAACCGGTAGCCCGCGCGACTGCGCTTTCGGAAGCCTGGCCTTGAAGCAATGAAGCTGCGCTGCTCATGTCCGACAGTCGGTGAAATGCGATGGCGGAACTTTAGGGAAGAAAGCCTTTAGTTTTGGTATCTTTCGAGCCGAATGTTCGTTGTCAGCCCCTCGCTTTGTCATTGTTGGGCTTTCAGAATCCGGCCCGGGCGCCGGATTTGCGGGGCCTGTCGATGAGGGGGCCCGCCCGATTGCTCACGGCCGACGCAATCGTGGCCCGCTGGCCCAGCTCTTGAAGGTTTACGTGGTCCGCGCCCCGAACCGCGACACCAGCAGAGCACTGCGCGGATCGGGCAGGTGAGCGGACCGAAAGAGGTGCTCGCCCGTACAAAACAATCGATGGCCTTATCATAATACCGTAGAATCGTGGTTTTCGGCCAACCGCTGTCAATGGGGCGGCTCGAAAGGGCTTCTGCAGGGAACCGTCTGAGTCCGACACGCCGTGTTCCGAAAAATCTTGCATTCCAGATCGAACCGCCGGCCCCCTCAACCCGACCAATCCTGCGAGACGGCCATCGAGCGCGACGCATGCGGTTGGACAATAGTCGTGACCGCTCCGATCGCGCCAGCCGGCTGGCTCGCCATGCAGGTGCTGTGATGCGTTGCGTACGTGCTTGACGGCACTAGCGGTAGAAGGCCGCGTGATCGTCGATCCGTCCACTGCCATGTGAATCCCGGAAAAGGTGGCAGGGATCGCCGGTGTATCGGAGAAAACCGTAAAGGTGCGCCGGTTCTATGCACGCGGGAAACTGGCCGAACTGCTGAGGCAGCCGGCGTGGAACGAGGCTGCCCATGATGGCGATGAGCAATAGACTGCGAAAAAGAGTGCCCCGTGAAATCGAAATGCTGTTGCCCTGGCACGCAAACGGCACGTTGAATGCACGCGATTCCCGGATGGTTGACGACGCGCTTGCATCGGACCCCGATCTCGCAAGGCAATATGCGGCGATTCGGGACGAACATGCCGCCACCATGGATCTCAACGAAAGGCTCGGTATGCCGTCGGTACGTGCCCTGCAAAAGCTTTTCGCGGCGATCGACGCGGATTGCAGGGGAGTGCGATTGGCATCGTGCTGACGAAACCCGCGGTGACGAGGAATGGCCCCGGCGTTCACGCTCGACGAATGAGCCGGGCGTCCAAATCGCAATAGCCGCGTCCTTCGGGGGCGCGGCGTTTTCGGTTGCAGTGACGGAGAACCCGCCGAAAGCCCGCAAATTCGAGGCCGAGACGCACAATCTTCGTCCAAAATGCCGGCCTGGTGAGCCAAAAAAATTCTCGAACCACCTTTGAACGTCCGGATGGCCTTCCGCGACCAATGCTAGTGGGAGCGGTAATCCCTCCCCATCGAGGCTATATTCGGCGCGAGCGCCCATCCACCCCAAGCGCCCATATGGCTTGACCCGTCCGGTTGTCCCCCCGGACGGGTCTTTCGTTTTGGCAAGCCCAACAAATCGAACGCCTCTGGAAATCAAATCAACGCTGCGTCGCCAGTGGTGACGCTCCGCGCCATGGTTCATGTCGCTTGTAGAAACCTGCGTGCAATTTGCTCAACTCCCGCGTGTATCGGAAGTAACCCGGTAGACTTCTGTTTGGGTTTTCCACAAAATATCTTGCAACCTTGGACTGATTCGTTCCAGTTGCATCGTCGGTCATTCTTCATGCGGGCTGATTTCATGACACATCAACTGGACGTGGCCGGCGGCCGCGAGGTCATGGCGCGCTGGTGCGCGCTTGCTGAACAGCGATTAGAGTATCTCGCCGAACTGTTCGAAACCGGCCGCTGGCGCCGCTTTCACAGCGAGCATGTGCTTCTGGAAAATATCGAGGAAGCCAAGGCTGCGGTAAAGACCTGGCGCGAGCTTTCGTCGCCTGAGGCGACCTCCGATAGCAGGCCCATCGATAAATCCTGGCTCGATCCCAGCAGTGCGGCCGTAACACAGCGCAGGAGCTGGCGCGATCCGGCTCAACTGCCGTGGCCCGCGAAAATTCCAGCCGAAATGCACGAGAGACATGCCGAGAAACCGCCCTGGAGGCTGCCGGACCATTCGAGTGTCCCCGATAACAGCGGCTTGCGGCCGGTTGCCGCGCTTTCCGGGGAGACGTCGCGAGACAACGTGACGTTACCGGTGCTCGATCTGGCCGCCACGATCGCCCAGCGCTATCCGCTGCTGCGCAACAGGCTTTGACTTCTATCGTCGCGAAACATTGGTTCCCATCACGATTTGGGAAAAGCGCGGTGCGCCATCCGTGGACAGATCCGCCGTAACTGGGCGTGCGTGCTCCAGGCCGACAACGGCGCCGCGTGGCGTCTCTGAAATCATATTGTTGTTGACGAGCGCGGTGCCCGCGCCCGGCGTCACCGATACGCCGATGCCGACGAGGGCGTTGCGGATCAAATTGTCCGAGATCACGACGTCACGAAGGTATTTGCCCCAGCCAGCCACGATTCCGAACGATGGCGCGTTCTCGATCACATTGCCCGAAACGGTGGTATCGGCTTCAACATAGATGCCGATGCCGCCGTCATCGTCGGGCGCGGTGCCGGCAGGGCGTTTAGGCAGCAGGTTGCGGATGATGTTGCCCTGCACCACAGCAAGACGGCCACCCTCGTTGAAATTGCAAACGGAAACACCCAGCGCCGCACCGTCGACCGTGTTGTTGGCGATGATTGCCCCTTCGAATGAAAACTCCGAATACAGCGCGACTTCGCGAACGTCGCTGACACTGTTGCCGGTGATCTGGATGTTCGAAGCCGAATTGCCGCGCACCGCCGAGTAGTCGCAATTGCGGATCCTGTTGCCGCGCACGACGACATTTCCGGCACGAAACGCGTTGATGGCGTTGCCGTATTGGCCGGAGCCGCCTGGACCGGCCTTGATATCCTCGATGCGGTTGTCGGTAACCAGCGTGCCATCGTCGCCAATTGTCGTCCGCAGAATTTCGATTCCGTTGTCGTTCGTGTGCTGGATCACGTTGCGCGTCACTACCAGGCCCCGCGCGTCGAATGAGACGATCGCCGTGGCGGTGGTTTTTGTGATGGTGCTGCCGCTGACTTCGCCCGCGACATTCTCGAGCCAGATGCCGCTGCCCCGGCTGGCCGTGATCTCGCAATCGGCGATGCGGATATCGCGGCCGTCAAGGCAATGGACGAGGCCGCGTCGCGCCGGCAGTGGAATCTCGCCGCCGTCGAGGGTAACGCCGTCAAGACCGATGTCGCTTGCGCCCTCGCTCGAGAGCATCGATGCGCCGCCGCCGAAGACAAGACGGGTCGCGCCGCGCACGCCGACAAGCTGGCTTCCGTTCTGCAGTCGAAGCATCGAGGTGCGATAAACGCCGGGTGGCAGCGCCAGAGGAACCTGGGCGCGGGCGGCGTCGTCGATCGCGCGCTGCAACATTCTGGTCTGGTCGTCGGGACTGCCGGGGCGAACGCCATATTGGGTGACATCGCGTCCGAGCAAGGGCGAAGGCCGCCCCGCGCGTGCGGCATCAGGCGGTATTGCCAGCGCGCCGGCCACGCCTGCGGCGGATACGCCCAGAAGACGCCGACGAGTGATATGCATGATCGCGTCCTTGCCAACGCGCAGGCCCCATTGCGCAACTCATAGCTAACGCAAAACAGCGGAGAAGCTGCTTAACGCGAGAGGCGATAACGCCGATTATGGGGGTAGGGTTAATAAGCCTCGGGCGTTAGAGCCTCTTCGGTTCTGATTGAACCAGAACCGAGGCTCTAATCTTTTGATTTGACGTGTTTTCTTCACGCGAACCGGTATCCACTTCGCTCGAAAACGCTATAGGGCAGTTCTGATCGCCTGCCTTGTCAGCTTGACCATCTCCAGCAGCATGGCTTCGCTGGCGTCGACCAACTCTTCGAGCGTGATGCGATGCTTCGCAGCCTTGCGCTGAAAGGCATTGCTGCGCGCCAGAAGAGGCACGTGCACAAAGGCAGCCAGGCGAGGGCCGTTGTCCTGGCAGGTTGCTTCTATCGCCCGCCAGCTCAGATAATTGCAGAGGTAACTCCCAGCGTCGCGGGAGGCGCGGGCATCGATTCCGGTTTTGCGTGCTGAGCGCAAAAGTCTCGCCGTGTGCGGGCCGAACATCAAGGCTTCGGCATTGCCTGAGATCGACCCTTTGCGCACCCGCGCGTGATCGGCGTCCGGCCACAACATCGTGACCGCGTTGCGGGCGCGGGTCTCGACCCGAACATAGCGTGTCCGGGACGCAAGGCCGAACATCAACATCGCGTGCGGGCGATGCGAGGCGAGCAAGCCGGGCAATTGCCGATCAACGTCCCGGTAAGTCACCGGGAAAATGTGCCCCGACAATTCGACATCGGACAGAGCGGGCCGCCGCAGCCGCAACAGCCGTGCAACCAGCGGTTCGGTCGGATTGAACGGCGCGCCGGGAAACGGGCCGAAGCCGGTGATGAGGATTCGCAGGCTCTCGTCCATCTTACTTCAACATTTCGGCAATCCGCTCTGCCGCAAGCGCGGGCGCAATGCGGCCGTCGGCCACTTCGGTTTCGATCTTCTTCACCCTGGCGCGGATCGAGGCATCCGCGCGCAACCGCGCCGTCATCATTTGCTCCAGCATCGACCACATCCACTTCACCTGCTGCTCCCTGCGCCGCGCGGCAAAATCGCCTGAAGCGGTCATCGTCTTGCGATGGTCGAGGATCTTCTGCCACATCGAATCGATACCCTTGCCCGTCAGCGCGGAATAGGTGACGACCGGCGGATGCCAGTGCTCAGAGCGGGGGCTAAGCAGGTGCAAGGCGCTGCGGTATTCGCCGGCAGCTAGATTGGCGCGCTTGACGTTGTCTCCGTCGGCCTTGTTGATCGCGATCATGTCGGCGAGTTCGACCAGGCCCTTCTTGATGCCTTGCAGCTCGTCACCGGCACCCGGCAGCATCAACGCCAGGAAGAAATCCGTCATGTCGCAGACGGCGGTTTCGGATTGCCCGATGCCGACGGTCTCCACCAGCACCACGTCGAAGCCGGCCGCCTCGCATAACAACATCGCCTCGCGCGTCTTCGCGGCGACGCCGCCAAGTGTGCCGGAGGCCGGTGATGGACGGATGAAGGCGCAGTCCGAGGCCGACAACCGCGCCATCCGCGTCTTGTCGCCGAGGATCGAGCCGCCAGTGCGCGCCGAGGAGGGGTCGACCGCAAGCACGGCGACCTTGTGTCCGCGCCCGATCAGGAACATTCCGAGCGCATCGATTGTGGTGGATTTGCCAACGCCGGGCGAACCGGTGATGCCGACCCGGATCGCTTTGCCGGTTTCGGGCAGCAATGCCTGCACCAGTTCACGCGCCGCCGATTGATGATCGCCGCGTCGGCTTTCGATCAGGGTGATCGCGCGCGCCAGCGCCGCGCGGTGCCCGGCGCGGAGGTCTTTGGCTAGTCTGCCGATATCGGGCTGACTACGGCTGGTCATTGCGGCTCGTAGCTGTCGGACAGGCCACGCAACTATTCCGCCGCCTCGCTATGGCCGAGCCGCGCATTGAGCTTGCGGATCAATTCTTCCGCTGCATCCGCGATCACGGTGCCTGGGGGATAGATCGCCTCCGCGCCGGCCTTGTAAAGCGCGTCGTAATCCTGCGGCGGAACCACGCCGCCGACGATGATCATGATGTCCTCGCGGCCCTGCTTCTTCAGCGCCGCCTTCAGTTCCGGCACGGCGGTCAGATGCGCGGCCGCCAGCGACGATACGCCCAGAATGTGCACGTCGTTCTCTACCGCCTGCCGCGCTGCTTCCTCGGCGGTGGCAAACAGCGGCCCGATATCGACATCGAAGCCGACATCGGCAAAGGCCGAAGCAATCACCTTCTGCCCGCGGTCGTGGCCGTCCTGGCCGATCTTGGCGACGAGAATGCGGGGCCGGCGTCCTTCCGCTTCCTCGAACGCATCGATCAGCGCCTGCACCTTTTCAACCCGGTTGGTCATGGTGGACGCCTCCCGCTTGTAGACGCCGGTGATGGACTTGATCTCCGCGCGATGGCGCCCGAACACCTTCTCCATCGCGTCGGAAATTTCGCCGACGGTAGCCTTGGCCCGCGCGGCATCGATCGCCAACGCCAAAAGATTGCCATTGCCTTCGCCGGCGCTGCGCGTCAGCGCCTTAAGCGCATCGTCGACGTCCTTCTGGTTGCGTTCCTGGCGAAGCCGCTTGAGCTTGTCGATCTGCAACCGCCGGACGTTGGAATTGTCCACTTTGAGGATATCGATCGGCTTTTCGTTGAACGGCTTGTATTTGTTGACCCCGATCACGGCCTGCTTGCCGGCGTCGATGCGGGCCTGCGTCTTGGCGGAGGCTTCCTCGATCCGCAGTTTCGGGATGCCGGCCTCGATGGCTTTCGCCATGCCACCCAGCTCCTCGACCTCCTGAATATGGGCCCAGGCCTTCGCCGCAAGATCGCGGGTCAGCCGTTCGACGTAATACGAGCCGCCCCAGGGATCGATGACGCGCGTGGTGCCGCTCTCCTGCTGCAGGAACAGCTGCGTATTGCGCGCGATCCGCGCCGAGAAATCGGTCGGCAACGCCAGCGCCTCGTCGAGCGCATTGGTGTGCAGCGACTGGGTGTGGCCCTGGGTTGCCGCCATCGCCTCGATTGCGGTGCGCACCACGTTGTTGAAGACATCCTGTGCGGTCAGCGACCAGCCGGAGGTCTGGCAATGCGTGCGCAGCGAAAGCGAGCGCGGGTCCTTCGGGTTGAATGGCTTCAGGAGCTTCGCCCACAACAGCCGCGCCGCGCGCATCTTGGCGACTTCCATGAAGAAGTTCATGCCGATCGCCCAGAAGAACGATAGCCTCGGCGCGAAGCGGTCGACGTCGAGTCCGGCTTTTAGCCCGGCGCGAAGATATTCGACGCCGTCGGCCAGCGTATAGGCAAGCTCGAGATCCTGCGTCGCGCCGGCTTCCTGCATATGATAGCCGGAGATGGAAATGGAATTGTACTTCGGCATCTTTTGCGAGCTATAGGCAAAGATATCGGAAATGATCCGCATCGAGGGTGCGGGCGGATAGATATAGGTATTGCGCACCATGAACTCTTTCAGAATGTCGTTCTGAATGGTGCCGGAGAGTTTTTCCGGGGGAACGCCCTGCTCCCCTGCGGCTGCGACGAACAGCGCCAGAATCGGAAGGACGGCGCCGTTCATGGTCATCGACACGCTCATCTGATCGAGCGGGATGCCAGCGAACAGCGTGCGCATGTCGTAAATCGAATCGATCGCGACGCCTGCCATGCCGACATCGCCGGAGACGCGTGGATGATCGGAATCGTAACCGCGATGGGTCGCCAGATCGAACGCTACCGAAAGACCCTTTTGCCCGGCGGCAAGGTTACGCCGATAGAACGCGTTGGAATCCTCCGCCGTGGAGAAGCCGGCATATTGCCTGATGGTCCAGGGCTGGTTGACATACATCGTCGGGTAGGGACCGCGCAGATAGGGCGCAATTCCCGGCCAGGTTTCGAGGAAATCGACGCCTTCGAGATCGCTTTCCGAATAGCTCGATTTTACTGGAATTCCCTCCGGCGTGAGCCACGGTTCGGCGTTGCCGGCAGGCCGTTCGGCGGCAACAGGCTCGAAAGCGATATCGGCGAAGTTCGGTATGCGGCTCATTGTTATTTCTAAAACTGCCGATGGTGGTCGACAAGTCGCTGTACGTTCTTCTTGTAGATCGGGTCACTCCGCAAATCCTTCGAGAGGCCGCCCGCTCCCTTTCCTACGAGCGATATGAGCCATCCAAAGGGATCAAATACCCACAACACCCATTCGAGGATTCGTTTCATCGTGGAACTCGCTTAGCAGTACCATAATCGACTGGTATAGTCAGTTCACGGCCCTTCGTTAATCATGATCCGGATGCTGGTGGCTGACGATGCTGTTGAGCTTTTCCGAACCATAGCTTTGCAACGTGGTCTGGCTCGGCAGGTTCGATATCCCCACAACCCAGCCGAGCCGGGATTCCGAGCCGTATTGGATGGTCGGCGCCACCCGATCGGGCCGATCGAACGTGCCGGTCATGATCTCGATCCGCGGGCCATCGATACGGCGGAAACTCAAAGGCGTGCCGCAATCCCTGCAGTAATCGCGCTCGGCGATCGAGGAGGAGCGGAACGCGGCAGGCTGGCCGCGGGTCCAGGCGAAGTCGCTCTTTTCGATGTCGGCGAACGAGGCGAACGGCGCGCCGGACGCCTTCTGGCACATCCGGCAATGGCAGATGCTGACCTTCTTGGGCGGGGCCGACAGGGCAAAGCGAATTGCGCCGCATTGGCAGCCGCCGGTGAGAAGGGGTTTGGCAGCCGTGGTCATGGTTGCTCCGCCCGCAAATAGGCATCCTGCAGGATGCTCAGCGCATCGCTGCCCGCGAAGACGAAATCATTAACGCCGGCATCACGCAAGCTGGCCTCCCGCTCGCCACCTCGCCCTGCCAGATAGATATGTCTGGCGCCTGCCGCTTGAAGGGCATTTGCGGCTGTTGCCGCCTTTTCGGCATAGACCTTGTCGGACGAACAAAGGCAGGCAAGCCTCGCCCCGGAAGCCTTGAAGGCCGCGGAGATCGCCGCCGGATCGGTAAGACCTTCCGATGCGATTGCCTCGATCCCCCCGGTTTCGAACAAGCTCTTCGCAAATCTCGCCCGAGCGGTGAAGTCGGCGGGCGTGCCGAGGTTGGCGAGGAAGACCTTAGGCCGTGCCCCCCTGGATTTGAGGATTTCGTCCGACCGGTCGCGCAAGCGCTCGAATGGCATCGCAAGCCGCATCGGCGGCAATGCGTCGAACCTGACTTTGGCTTCGCCATAGGGCGCAAGCTCGACAGGCTTTGTCTCCAGCACCGCTGCCTGATCTTCCGCAAGATTCGGAAACTCGCTGGCGCCGGTCAATACCTGCTTACGCCTTGCGATGTTGGTTTCGCGGGCAGCGCGGGTTGCCGCGACCTTGCGCTGGATCAGGTTTTGTTCGAGCGCGTTGAACGCGCCGCCCGCCGTTTCGATTTCCTGGAATAGTTGCCAGGCGGCAGCGCAAAGCTGTCGTGTCAGGGTTTCGATGGCGCCGGAACCGGCAGCCGGATCGGATACTTTTGCCAGATTGGATTCTTCCAGCAGGACCAGTTGCGTGTTGCGCGCGAGACGTCTTGCGAACGGATCTGGCAATCCTGACGCCAGCGTGTGCGGCAGCACGGTGATGCTGTTGGCGCCGCCGAGCGCTGCCGCAAACACCGCCATCGTCGCCCGCAGCATGTTCACGTACGGATCGCGTTGGGTCAGCATCCGCCATGCGGTTTCGGCGGCGATGAAGGCCGCTTTCGGCGCCAGTTCGCAGGCCTGCTCGATCCGTGCCCAGAGCAGCCGCAGCGCGCGGAATTTCGCTATCGTCAGGAACTGGTCGGCGTCGGCGCTGAGGCGGAACGAGATCGCTGCAGCCGCCGCGTCGAGCGGGATGCCGCCTGCTTCCAGCGCGCGCAGATAGGCAGTCGCCAGCGCCAGCGCGAACGCAAGCTCCTGCGCTTCCGATCCGCCGGCGTCGTGTACCGCGCGGGCGTCGGCGAGTACGAACGGCCCCTTGAAGCCGCGCGCCATGAGGCCGGCGACCACCCTGGCAAAGGGTTGCTCCATCTCGCCCCAGGGGGACGCCGCGCTTCCCCGGACGGCCATGGTGCTGAGAGCCTGATAATTGAACCGGAGGTCGACCCTGGCAGGGTCGACGCCTCGTGCCTCGATCAGGGCGGCAAGGTGCTCGCCGGCATTCTGCCGTCCCAGCACAGGATTGAGCGCAATCGAAGGACCGGCATCGAACAGGACGCCGTCGAACAGCCGGTTCAACGCGTCGGGAGTTGCGTCGGCGACGCCAAAGCCGCGTGCGCCGGGGCCGCCGGCAAACTCTATCTCGATCCCGCTCGCGCCATTCTCGAGATCGTGGATCGCTTGCGCGTTCGCAGCAGCCGGATCGGGATGATCGATGCGCTGCATGATTTGCCAGGGCGCGGCCAATGGCCTGCCGGCAATCGGAAACGTGCCGTGGGCGCGAGGGTAGATCGGTTCGATCGGCAGTCCGTCGCAGGTCTTGCTGACGAGCTTCTCGAACGACGCGCCCTTGAGCACGCCGTCCACCAGCTTGCGCCAATCGTCGTAAGTCGCGGGCGCGAAATCCGCAGCAAGCGGCAGGTCGTCAGTTGGGTTCATTTGCGCAGACCGCTCCAGGGCGCCGTCATCTGGTTTCCGAAATTGCCACGGGCCGACCGCCAAGCCAAACAGTTGTTTTGGCGCGATAAGGACAGTTCCTGCCTGCCGCCGAACAGGTCGCAAGAATTTACCGTCCGCCGGGTTCAAGTAAGGTCGGGCAGGCGCTCAATTCCTTCGGTGGAAAGCTCAGCCAGCGCGGATGCGACGCTGCGTCCGGCGATCACGCGGCCGGGCGCGATCTCTGCCAGCGGTACCAATACGAAGGCACGTTCGAACAGGCGAGGATGGGGCAACGTCAGTTCCGGCTTCTGCAAGATGACGTCGTCATAGGCGAGCAGATCCAGGTCCAGCGTGCGCGGTCCGAAGCGCCGTTCACGCGCCCGCTCGCGGCCAAACTTCGCCTCGACCTTCTGCAGCGTGAACAAGAGCGCATGGGGATCGAGGCTGGTTTCGATTTCGATGCAGGCATTGATGAAGTTCGCCTGCTGTTCGTCGCCCCAGGGCGTTGTGGAATAGTCGGAGGAACGGGCCAGAAGGGCGGCCTGCGTCATGCCGCGGATGTTTGCGATCGCTTTTTTGAATGTCGCGCGGACGTCGCCGACATTGCCGCCAAGCGCGATCAGGGCGCTGGCCATTATGGTCGACGGGTGCGTGTCAAGGTCACCCCGACATCGTCGAAGATCGCGGCAATCGGCGCGTGGGGCTTGTGAACGGTGACCTTGATGGCGCCGACTTTCGGGAACGCAGCCAGGATCGCATCGGCGACGGCACCGGCTGCGCGCTCCAGCAACTTGTAGTTGGCGTCCTTGAAAGCCGCAGTCGCGGTCGTGACCACGTTGGAATATGACACGGTGTCGGCCAGGCGATCGGTGCGCGAGGAACTCGACAGGTCGACCGACAGTTCGAGGTCGATGACAAAACGCTGTCCAACCTCGGTCTCATGGTCCATGACGCCGTGACGGGCGTGAATCACGACTCCGGTAATGAAGATCGTATCGCTCATTGCTTGTCCCAAATTGCGGCGGCCACGCGCAATGCCTGGACGGTTTCGTACACGTCATGGGTCCGAATGATCCGAGCGCCTGCCTTTGCTGCGATGAGGTGCGCGGCAATCGATCCGCCGAGCCGCTGGTGCGGCTCGCAAGGCTTAACCGTACTGATGAAGCGCTTGCGCGATGCACCGACCAGAAGCGGCAGCCCGAAAGTCGCGAATTGATCGAGCCGCGCGAGTACGGTCATGCTCTGTTCGGGGGTCTTGCCGAAGCCGATGCCGGGGTCGAGCACGATGTTTTCGCGGCAAATGCCGGCCCGAGCGGCAATGTCGAGCGAGCGCACGAAAAATTCGGAAATATCCTTCACGATATCCATGTCGGCATCGGCGCGCTCGCGATTGTGCACGATGATGACGGGACAACCGCGCCCCGCCAGCAGCCCTGCCATGTCGCCATCACGCTGCAGGCCCCAGACGTTGTTGGCAATCGTCGCTCCCCCTTCGAGGGCCCAGGCGACAATCGTCGATTTCATGCTGTCGATCGAGACGGGAATCCCGAGCGAAACGATTTCGGCCAGGATCGGCTGCAACCGTTTCAGCTCTTCATCGGCGGAGATGGGTTCTGCCCCATAGGGTCGGGTGGATTCGGCGCCGATGTCGATGATGTCGGCGCCTTCGGCGATCATGCGTTTTGCCTGCGCCAACGCTCGCTCGGGCGTGATGAATTGTCCGCCGTCCGAGAACGAATCCGGCGTGATGTTGAGTACCCCCATCACGGCCGGAGATGGACCGGACAATAGCGCCGGCCAGGCCCGACTGGCTATTGAGGCGGCCGGGGGGGTGGTTGCGGACGTGATCGCAATCATGCGGTCGCTTTGCGCGGTCCACGCAAGCGAGTCAAGACGCGAAAGGGCCTACCAGGCGGTTTGGCCGTCGAGGGGGGCTGCGCCCCGATTGCGGTCAGTAGGTAATTTTGGGGGCAAGCTTGCGCGCCTTGGCGATCAGCTGCTCGACGGACTTTTCGGATGGGAGGACGCGGACGAGTTTGCGCTTGATGTTCACTTCCTTCATGTTCTGGGCCAGCCGTGCCGGATTGCGGAGGGCCAGTTCACGCACCGTGGGGACACCTGCGGCGCGCACCAGGCCCACTTTTGCCTTTCCCATGCCGGGAATGCGCATGTAATCCGAGAAGTTCGCCCATTCCAGCAATTGCTGCTCGCTGATGCCGGTTTTCGCCGCCAGCATTTTGCGCCCTCTCACGCTGCGCGCTGCCTCAAGAAGTCTGTCTGTTGTGCGAATGCCCAGCGATTTCAGCTTTGCTGCGGCAAAAGACGATAAGCCGTCAATCTCGGAGATGGGATATGTCATGGTACTCGATGTGAAAGGTGCTTCAGGCAAACTGGCTGAGGCCAGGGGTCCCCGCGATGATCTCGCCCATTCGATCCGCTCCGATTTTGTCATGACCGAAACGGAAAAGTTCACGCGCGATACTCTGGATGTCGCCGATAGCCAAGCCAAGTCCCATCAGCCGGCTACCGACCGCCATCAGACCGCCGCCCATCAAGTTTGCGAGCCCACCCCCGTTATTGGAGGCGGAGATCGCAGCTTCCGCGCCCGAAATTTCGTCAATCAAGGCCTGAACCTTGTCGGAGGGACCTTCGTTGCGAAGGAACCCCAGGATGATGCCGATGCTTTTTTCGGCCACAGCATCATCGATGCCGGCCGTTGCGGCCAGCCGTCCAATCAGCTCGTCCATAGTGCCCCGCCTTCAGCCCCGTTTCCCAGCCGGGTCCTTGTCTCTGATTTTATCTTGATCTTCTGCGTTGGGAATTACAAGCGATGACCGCATTCGAAGGCGCGGTTAGTCTTCAATCCCGCGGCAAGTGTTGCAACGTTGCAAGAGCGAACACGCCAAAATCCGGGAATGTTCACAACAAGCATCCGTTTCGTTCCGACTTTCGTCAAAAGAAAATGACAACGGGCATTCGCTAGCGCTTCGATATCAGGGGGCTTTGGCCGGGTTCAATCGGCTTGCAACATGCTGTATAATTCGGCTGGAGGCTTGGCGGCGGTGCCAGTCAAGGTGACGAGGCAAGATGATGGCGACATCCCGAACCCAGATGGCCGACAGCAACGAAAGGATTTTTATCGGCGGAGGGGATCAGCCCGCCTGGCTGACGCTCGCACTCGCCAATCGCCACGGCCTGGTCACCGGCGCCACCGGAACTGGAAAGACCGTGTCGCTGCAGGTGATGGCGGAAGGTTTCGCGCGTGCAGGCGTTCCGGTATTTGCGGCCGATATCAAGGGAGACCTGTCCGGCATCTCCGAAGTCGGAGAAAACAAGGATTTCATCCTCAAGCGGGCGGCCGACATGGGTCTTGCTTTCCAGCCTGACCAGTTCTCGACGATATTCTGGGATGTTTTCGGCGAGCAGGGACATCCGGTGCGCGCCACGGTCTCCGAGATGGGACCGCTTCTGCTGTCGCGCATGATGGATTTGAATGACGTCCAGGAGGGCGTGCTGAATATCGCGTTCAAGGTCGCCGACGAGCAGGGATTGCTGCTGCTGGACATGAAGGATCTGCGGGCAATTCTGTCTTTCGTCGCAGAACGCGCCGCCGATCTGACCACTCAATACGGCAATGTCTCAAAACAGACGGTCGGAACGATCCAGCGGCAACTGCTGGTGCTGCAGAACCAGGGAGGCGACAAGTTCTTCGGAGAACCGGCGCTGGATCTGAAGGACTTCATGCGTGCCGATCGCGATGGCCGCGGTATGATCAACATCCTGGTGGCGGACAAGCTGATGCAGAGCCCGCGCCTGTACGCGACGTTCCTGTTGTGGATGCTGTCGGAGCTGTTCGAACAATTGCCCGAGGTCGGCGATCCGCCGAAGCCGAAGCTGGTCTTCTTTTTCGATGAGGCGCATCTGTTGTTCAACGACGCGCCAAAAGCGCTCATGGACAAGATCGAACAGGTGGTTCGGTTGATCCGCTCCAAGGGCGTCGGTGTCTATTTCGTTACGCAAAATCCGATCGACGTGCCCGACAAGGTGCTGGCTCAACTGGGTAATCGTGTTCAGCATGCACTTCGCGCCTTTACCCCCCGCGACCAGAAGGCGGTCGCCGCGGCGGCCCAGACTTTTCGTCCCAACCCGAAGCTCGACACCACAAAGGTGATCATGGAGCTCGGAAAGGGTGAGGCGCTGGTATCGTTTCTGGAAGGAAATGGCATACCGGCGATGGTGGAGCGCGTCATGATCCGGCCGCCAACGGCGCGGATCGGGCCGATCACGCCCGAGGAGCGCAAATCGATCATGGACAATAGCCCTGTGAAGGGCAAATACGACACCGCGATCGATTCGGAATCCGCCTACGAGGTGCTGCAGAAGCGCGTATCGGGGACGGGCGGCGCGGGCGGAGGGCTTCTGAGCCAGATTGGCGGAATTGTCGGGACACTATTCGGCACCAAGACGCGGGGCAAGATGTCTACCGGCCAGGTCATCGCGCGGAGCGTAACGCGTTCGGTCACCAACAAGGTGGTCGGTGGGGTGGCGGCCGACCTTGGCAAGTCGGTCGGAGGTTCGATTGGCGGTTCGGTCGGGCGTGCGATCGTGCGCGGTGCGCTCGGTGGGCTGCTGCGGCGATAGGGTTGGATGAAGCGGAAGCCGGTTGCTGCGGCGTGATCTACCTCGATTTTTTCAGAAAGTGACGTGTGCTTAAATATCCGTCGTTGCGAGCACCGCTCGATGTCCTTTTCCTGGTTTGCTGCGTTTTGCTGACCGCCGACGTGCTCGGTCCGGAAATTTTTGGAAACGGAAAGACCAAGGATTATCCGCTCTGGTTCTGGGCAGGGCAGCAGGTACTGCAGGGCGGTAGCCTTTATCCAAGCGACCCCAACGGCTATTTTGATTTCCTTTATCCACCGCTTTCGGCAATCCTGCTCGCGATCCCCAGCTATTTCGGCAAAGTCCCGCTCTATGTCTGCTTGTCCATTCTCAACGCCACTGCGTGGTGGATGACCGCGCAGCTTTCAAATGCAATGAGCGGGTCGGACAGGAGTCCGGGGCCGTGGCTGGCCGCGCTCCCCGCAATCGTCACGGTAACGTTTGTCTTTGACATGTTTGACCTCGGACAGCCCAACCTCATTCTGCTGGCCATAATGCTGTTCGGCTTCTGGCTTTTGCAGCATGACCGCCCCTGGGCGTCTGGAGGCATGTTTGCGCTGGCGACCGCGATCAAGGTTTTTCCGGTGGCCGTATTTCCCTATCTTGTCTGGCGCAGGCATTGGGCGTCGGCGGCGAGCATGGTCGTATTCCTTGGTGTCCTTCTGTTCGTCGTTCCCGCTCCCGTGCGCGGCTTCCAGCATAATGTCGCCGAGCTGAAGACCTGGTATCGGGGAATGGTCGGGTCCAGTTCGGAGCAGGGTTTTGGGCAGCGTAGCGAGCAGAACTGGTCGTGGGTCAATCAATCCATCATCGCCATGACCCATCGCCTGACGCGACCGGTCAATTACAATCAGGATAATCCGTCCAAGGCGCCCGCTTACATGAACCTGGCTGATCTCGATTTCAAAATGGCCAATTGGATCGTAATCGGAGTTTCAATTGCGATCGGTCTTGCATTTGTCGCAGTGATGCCGCCCGCTTCGCGGAGGACGCCCCGGTCCGATGCCGAGGAACTCGGCATCCTGTTTTGTCTGATGACGGTGGCATCGCCGCTTGCGCGCCAGTATTATTTCATGTGGCTGTTTTTTCCCCTGACGGTCCTGATGCACCGCGCTGCCCTTGATCCGAGACCTGCCGTTCGCAGGGGAACGTGGGCAGCTCTCGCCGTTGCGGGCCTTCTGATTTGTCTATCGCTCCCGGTTTTTCCGAATGACCTGCAGGCTTTCGGAAACAACTTCCTGGCGAATGCCGTGTTGGCGGTTGCATTGGCGTGGCACCTTTTGAACCCGTCGCAGACAGCGAAGTCCAGCGCTTCGTCTGCTGCGACCGGCGCGTTGCAGATCGAGACCGGGAAAAGCTGAAAGCACATGGAAGGAAAATCGGAAATGGCCGAAGCCTCGCAACTTCAGAAGGTGCTCGACCGTATCGACGCCGATTTCGACAACAGCCTGCAACGGTTGTTTGCGCTGCTGCGGATCAAGTCGATCTCGGCCGATCCGGCATTTGCCGCAGACTGCAAGGCCGCAGCCGAACATCTTGCCGCAGATATCGCGACGCTCGGATTCGCCAGCGAAGTCAGACCGACCGAAGGCCATCCGGCCGTCATCGCCAGGAGCAGCGGCAACGGCCGGCCCAGTGGAAGCAAGCGACCGCATGTTCTGTTCTACGGTCATTACGACGTGCAGCCGGTCGATCCGCTCAATCTTTGGCATCGGCCGCCGTTCGAGCCGGTTGTCACCGAACATGCCGACGGACGAAAAATCATCGTGGCGCGGGGCGCGGAGGACGACAAGGGGCAATTGATGACCTTCGTCGAGGCCTGCCGGGCCTGGAAAACCATGACGGGTTCGCTGCCGCTTGATGTGACCATGATCATCGAGGGCGAGGAAGAGGTTGGATCGAAGAACTTCGTTCCGTTCCTCGAAAAGAACAAGGAAGAGTTCAAGGCGGATTTCGCGCTTGTTTGCGACACCGGGATGTGGGACCCGAACACGCCGGCGATTACGACCTCGCTCCGTGGGCTGGTCTATGACGAGGTCAAGATCAAGGCCGCCAATCGCGATCTGCATTCCGGCGTGTTCGGTGGCGGCGCGCAGAATCCGATCCGGGTCCTGACCCGCATCCTGGGTGGCATCTTCGATGACGACGGACACATCACCATCCCGGGTTTCTATGACGGCGTAAGGGAGCCGCCGGCAGACGTTCTTGCGCAATGGAAGAAGCTCAACCTCACGGCGGAGAGTTTTCTCAAGCCGATCGGTCTTTCGATTCCGGCAGGCGAAAAGGGGCGTCTGCTGATCGAACAGATTTCATCGCGCCCAACCTGCGACATCAACGGCATCGTCGGAGGCTACATCGGCGAGGGGTCGAAAACCGTGATCCCGGCGGAAGCCTCGGCGAAAATTTCGTTCCGCCTGGTGGAAGGACAGGATCCCCAGCGGATCCGAAAAGCCTTTCGTGAGTATGTCATGGCGCGACTGCCCGCCGATTGCCGCGCCGAGTTCACCGATCATTCCAGTGCGCCTGCGGTCGCGCTCGACTGGAACATGAAACCGCTCGCAGCCGCCAGGCGCGCCTTGACGGACGAATGGGGCAAGGAGGCAATCCTGATGGGATCGGGTGCGTCGATCCCGATCGTCGCCGATTTCAAGCGTACGCTCGGTCTTGACTCGGTGTTGGTTGGTTTCGCCCTTGACGACGACAACATCCATTCGCCGAACGAGAAATACGATCTCAAGAGCTTCCACAAGGGCATGCGATCCTGGGCGCGAATTCTCGCGGCATTAGTGGAGTAGTGCCGTCTCCCCAAGCAAAAAACGCCGCCCGGAATTGGACGGCGTTTTCATTCGTGGTGCAGAGGCAGTTGTAACGAAACTACTCCGTATCTTGAATTTTTTCAACTCTTGTAGCTGGGATCGAGCCGGTCAAGCTTGCGCAACAGCGCCGGCCAGACCAGCATGGTCGAACGCAATTCCTGCCGCTCCGGGTTGCAGAGCAGTTTTGTGTTCTTGTCTATTACTGCCGCATCGACGGGATAGGCCACCGGCCCCAGCATGCGGGTGCGCACCTGCATGGTGCAGGCGCGCTCGAGGTGGAACATGCGCTCGAAGGCGGATGCCACCGAGCGGCCGACCGTCAGCGTGCCATGATTGCGCAACAGCATGTGGTTGTTGTCGCCAAGGTCCTTCTGCAGGCGCGGGCGTTCGTCGTGGTCGAGCGCGATCCCTTCATAATCGTGATAGGCGAGATCAAAGGTGACGAGTTGCGCGGTCTGGTTCAGCGGTAACAGGCCTTCCTGACAACTCGCCACCGCAGTCCCGTCGGGCGTGTGCAGGTGGATCACGCAGCCGGCATCCTCGCGGACCTCGTGGATCGCCGAGTGAATCGTGAAGCCGGCCGGATTGATACTGTACGGGCTTTCGGTGAGCTGGTTGCCGTCCAGATCGACCTTCACCAGACTGGATGCGGTGATTTCGTCGAACATCAGGCCGTAGGGGTTGATCAGGAAATGATGTTCCCCTCCCGGCACGCGCGCCGAGATATGGGTATCGACGAGATCGTCCCAGCCGTAATGGGCGATCAGACGGTAGCAAGCGGCAAGGTTGACGCGCTGGCCCCACTCGGCTTCCGTCATTCCAGACGGCACTTCTTTCAATCGAGCTTCCGCTGGCGACATGATCTGTTGGCTCCCATCGAAAACTTGTTGGCCAAGCCTGTTCGCAACGAGCCTATGCCCGTCGCGCCTTCGCAGCAAGGCGCTCCTGGAGCGTGGCTGTCATGTTGTCGTGGCGACGGTCAGCTTTCAGGGCGGGGGAATCGACAGCAGGCTGGAGATGCTGCGCCCACGGATATCGTAGACGCGGGCAAATACCACGTCGTCTCGCTTGATCTCCACCATCACCGGCGCGGTCAAGCCTTTGCAGTAGAACTCGCCCAGCGTCATGGCAAAATCGGCACCGGAGCTATGCCAGTCGATGCTGAAATCGGGACCAAGTGCAACTTGAGCCGGCCGCTGCGGGCCACACACCGCAACCTTCCACTTGCGGCCCTTCGGCGGTGTTTCCTGTTTCTCGGCGAGCTGTTCGCGCAACTCGTCGGAGGCCTGCTTGAATGCCAGCCCCCAGTAATCCAGCATGAAACGGTCGTCGGCGCCCCGCACGGTGCCGGCAATGTAATTGAAATGGGTGTATTGATACGGGTGCAGGCGGATCATTTCGCCGAGGGACAACAATAATCCAAAACAGAACGCAGCCAGCACCGCAGGCTGCCAGCTCCGGCGACTGCCTCCCAGCCGACCCATCAGCCAGGCAAAGGCAGTTCCCCCAAGCACCGTCATCGGCGGGATCACGAAGACGAAGTGACGGATGCCATTGTAGAGCGCCGGCCGTTTCACCATTGCGATGGCAATCGGCAGCGTGGCGGCGAGCGTCAGCATCAACAGGATCGTCTTTCTGCGGGCAGCCACGTCGGCGCGCGGCAGTACGACGAAAGTGCCGACGATGCCCGCGAGCAGCAGCACCAGCAGGACCTCGGGAAGCTGCAGCGCAAACAGCGTCGGCAGATATGACCACGGCATGTCCGGTACAGAGACCAGCGCGCCGTCGAACATCTCCTTCCAGGGCTTTTCGAAGAAGTGCGAAAAATAGGTAGCGGCTTCGAAGGGATTGTCGGGCCTGATGATCGACCACGGCCAGATCAGACCCATGACGAGGTATCCCAGCAACAGGCCCGGCGAAAGCACATACACCACGCCGGCGAAGCGTCGGAGAGCCTCGCGCCTGCCTTGCGTGCGAACCTCGTCCATTAACAGCGGCACGAATCCGGCCAGCGCATAGACCAGGGCCAGCCCGCCCAGAATACGCGACCCGACCGACAGACCGGCGCCAAGGCCGACAATGAGGACCGTGCGCGGCGAGGGCTGCGGGTACTCCTCGGCCAGGCGGACCAGGCCCAGCATCAATATCACCATCGCCACGGCAAACGGCGCATCCTTCGGATTCATGAACATGTGGCCGTAGAAGGTCGGGCACAGCGCCAGCAAAAGCAGGCTTGAGAGACCCGCAAGGGGGCCACCCACGCGACGCCCGAGGCGCCAGGTGACCGCAAGTCCGATCATGCCGATCACCGCACCCAGCAGGCGGCGCGTTTCAAACAATTCGAGCGGAATGACCTTGTGCAGCAACGCCGCAGCCATGTCGAAGCCGCCGCCATACATATAGAGATTGGCGAACGAAAGCGCGGCCGTGTCCTTGAAGCCGGAGCCGTACATCCGCAGCAGCAGATCGGCATATTCGGCGTGGGTGTAGTCGTCCCATCCCAGCCCGTAGTCGCGAAAGGTGAAGCTCGCGACCAGTCCCACCACGACCAGCACCATGACCGCGAGATCATCGCAAGTTCGCTCCACCGAGCGCCGTAACGGCGTATCGATAGCGGAGGTAGTGATGGATGACATTGCTATTGGTAACCCGGTGTCCCTCTGGCCCAATCGGCGACCTTGGACCTCTTCCCCGACTTCCATATAGCGCAGTTGCATTACCAAGTAATTGGGAATTGTGACGTAATTTCCCCCAGCTGATCCACTTCATTTGTGCAATGCAGCATAGCAGGAACCACTCCCGCGATTGTCGGTTGGCCCGACGCACAATATGACGGTATCGTGGCATCTGGGGTTCGCGACCAATGCAACTGCGGCCCAAGGGTAGGTTTGATGATGGTTGGGATGTTGCTCGCGGGGATTGGCTGTTTGCTGGCCGGGCTTGTTGCGATCGGTTTCGGGATCCCGGTGAAGGAATTCAGCTTTGGCAACACGCTGATCCTCGCGGGTGCAATCGCGGCATGCACCGGGCTGGTGATGCTTGGGTTGTGGTCGGTCGTTCGCGAGCTACGGGGGATTGCCGAACGACTTGGCCCAACCTTGCCAGCGGATAATTTGGGAACCGCGTTGCTGCCGAGCGTCGTGCCCATCCCTCAGGCTGCTCAGCCGGCCGAAATGGGCGCCTCCCGGTTCAGCCGTGACGAGCGTTCGGAACAGCCAGGCAAAGCGGAAGCGGATTTACATCCGGCTGCGGGGGAAACGTCCCAGCTCGCTGAAGCTTTTGAGGCTCGGCCGGCTTCCAAGCCGCGGCGCAACTTGATGTTTTCTTCGAGCTCCCGGAGGGAACGCGAGCGGGCGCAGGCGCGCACAACCGAGCAGTTCACGACCGCACCGGATGTGATGCCGCCACAGGAGCCGGGGGCGAATGAGCCGGCGGCAGGAACATTCGCGGACGCTTGGTCGAAACCGGACCGCACGAGACCTGCCGAAGCGGCGGTTGCGCGCCGCGGCGGTCGCGCCCCATCGACCTTTAGTGATCCGCCTGCGGGCGGAGGAAACGAGGATCAACCTCCGGTCACCGTTCTCAAATCAGGTGTCGTCGACGGTATGGCCTACTCATTATACTCGGACGGATCGATCGAGGCGCAAATGCCGGAAGGCATGATGCGGTTTGCCTCGATTGACGAGCTGCGCGCTCACCTGGACCAACGTCCCTGACCGTTCCACATTGGCGGCGGAATCGGCTGAAAAATTGTCCTCATCTTCTTGTCACGGTCCAAGTAATCCGCTCATATCCAAAGCACAGAGCTGAAAGTATAGCGTATTGACGCACGCGATTGCTGGCGGAAATCAAGATTCTATTTTGCGATGAAGTTGTTCAGAAGGTGCCAGTCATGACCGATCCCGCGGGCAAGAATTTCATCGACCTGACTGCGAATATCGTGTCGGCCTATCTGAGCAACAATCCGACGCCAGCCTCCGAGATACCCGGCCTTATAAACCAGATCCACGCGGCACTCGTGCGGGTCTCGACCGGCAGGCCGGAGACGCCGATGGAGCCGGCCAAGCCCGCGGTGTCCGTGAAGAAGTCGATGACCCCTGACTATCTCGTCTGTCTGGAAGATGGCAAACGCTTCAAATCGCTGAAGCGCCATCTTCGTTCGCAATACAACATGACCCCGGAGCAATATCGCGAGAAATGGGGTCTGCCAGTGGACTATCCGATGGTCGCGCCCAACTATGCAGTGGCGCGGTCACAGCTTGCCAAGAAAATGGGGCTCGGCCAGCAACGGCGACGACGCAAATAGACCCCTCAGGAAGCTGCAGCCAGCGTTTCGCGCGCATCGGCGCGAATGCGTTCCACCATCGCGCGCAGGCCGTTGGAGCGCTGCGGCGTCAAATGCTCGCGAAATCCGAATTCGTCGAACACCGCAAGGGCATCGGTCGCAAGGATTTGCTTGGGCGTGCGGCTCGAAAAAAGCGTCAGCAGTATGGCGATCAACCCGCGCACGATATGGGCGTCGCTGTCGCCGCGATATTTCAGCACCGGCTCGCCCGTGCCGCCGCGCTCGACATTCCTGGACAGCCAGACCTGGCTGGCGCAACCTTGCACCTTGTTCGCTGCGGAGTGTTCAGCCTCGGGCATTGGTTCAAGCATCCGGCCGAGTTCGATGACATACCGGTAACGGTCGTCCCAGTCGTCCAGAAGCTCGAAGTTTTCCCGAATCTCGTCGATCGTCATCGTGTTCCGTCCGTTTCCGACCCTAATATAGGGTCGAAAGAGACCGAAAGCGATATCGCCGGTCGAAGGCAGATCGTTCCGGGTAACGCGGGATCAGGGCAAAGGCGGCGTCGCGCCGCGCCATTCGATCTGCGTGTCGTCCGGCGTAAGCGTGTCCGCCGCAACCGGTTCCGCCAGCGCCACCCCGGCACCGCCCGCACTGCGAATCGAGCCGGTGTGATCAGGCGGCCGCTTTTCGGTGATGATCTGGTACAGTTTGCGCGCGCCGGCCTGGGCGCGTTGTCCGATCGCGGTTGCGGCCTGGCCGCCGACGTCACAGGCGGCCGGTTGGCGTTTACAGAACTGGCTCACGTCTGAGACCGCCGCGGTTGCGGCGGAGACGGCCTCGGATGCACTCAACTGCGGCGCCTTGTCCGATTCAGGCGTCTTGTCTCTGGGCAACAGCACGAGCACGAGCCCAATCCAGAACGCCAAGCGAAGCAGAAAACGCATCTTGCGACTCCGGTCGCCCTGGTTGGATCCCGCGATCCCCTCACTAACAGTCGTCGATAAATCGCAAGTGTTTGCATTGAAGTTAAACCGATGAGAATTTTCAAAGATTTCGAATGTTTGGATTCTCCGTAAATTTTCGATTGATGCCGGATCGCGGCGGATAACAGTGCCGTTTCCCCCTACATCCACCAATTCGAAACCATACCGCCGGCTGGCCCGGAAACCCGGCGTTCACCATTCGCATTGATTGGCATGGTCGGCAGTGCCGGGAATCGTCCAACGGATGCGCTCACCGGGCGAGAGGCTTTCGGCCTTAGCGTTCGCTTAATTTCGCTCTGACACCGTGGGCCACCAGGGGGCGTTCCGGCGCGTCTTTATCACGCAGGGGCCGAGGCGCGAGAGCCGTGACAGTTTTGAGTATCATCCGCGATTGTCTCGATGCGCTGCTGCATCCATCGGCAAGATACGATGCGCTGACGCGCGCGCGGCATCGCTCGTTCATTGCACCGAGACTGCTTGGAAGTCTCGCGGCGCTGGCGGCCTTCCCGGTTTATCTGGCGATGCGCGGCGCGCCGACCGCTCTCGAGGTCGTGGCCTTCGCCTGGCTGACTGCGCCAATCCTGCTGTCATGGTTTCTGTCTCGCACCGGCCGCTATGAGGGTGCATGTATCCTTTCGTCGCTGGCACTTGCCGGGCTCGTCATGACACTTTCCGTCACCGGCGGCGGCATCGAGTTGTTTGCCGCGATCTGGCTCGTCATCGTACCGCTCGAGGCGGCGCTTTCGACGTCACGCCGTGTCGTCGCGTTTGCGTCCGCGCTGGCCTTCAGTTGTGCGTCGTCGCTGATCCTCTTGGGTTACTTTCATCTATTGCCGGCCGGCGAGGCGACCCCTGCATTGCGCACCGTACTGACGGCATTCGGCGTGGCGTCGGCTACCTTCTATGCGGCAGGGCTGGCGTTCGGCTCCGAGTCGCTGGCGCGGATCAGCGTCTCGCTGCTCAATCTCGAAGAGGACCGCTATCGCCTGCTGGCGGAAAACATGGGCGACGTCATTTCGCGGCATCATCGCAATGGCGCGGTGCGATTCATCTCACCCGCTGCAGTGGCCATGCTGGGGACGCCGGTTCCGCGGCTGCTTGGACATGGCCTGTTCGAACGGGTCCACGTGGCCGACCGTCCGGCCTACCTCACCGCGCTTTCGGATGCGGCGCGGGGCGGGGAAGGGCGCAGCGTCGAATTTCGCCTGAGGCGGGAGGGTTCAGCGGGACGTGAGCGGGGGCATGGCAGTCAGATGGAATTCATCTGGGTGGAGATGCGCTGCAGGCAGCTTGAGCAGACATTGGAAACGCCATCGGCCGAAGCGGAAGTGGTTGCGGTGATGCGCGACATCACCGAGCGAAAGTACCAGGAACAGGCGCTCGATCTGGCCCGGTCCGCGGCCGAGCAGGCGGACGCATCCAAGACGCGCTTCCTTGCAACCATGAGTCATGAGCTGCGCACGCCACTCAACGCCATCATCGGCTTTTCGGAGATGATCGCGCAGGAGGATACATTGATGCTGGATGCGGCGCGCCGCAAGGAGTATGCACGACTGATCAACGATTCGGGCCAGCATCTCCTGTCGGTGGTCAACGGAATTCTCGACTTGTCCAAAATGGAGTCCGGCAATTTCGAAATCAGCCCGGAGCCGTTTGCGCCGTCGCAGGTGATTGTCAATTGCTGCAACCTGCTGGCGCTGAAGGCGCGGGAGAATGCGATCGACCTTGTCACGAGCGCGCCTGATCATTTGCCGCTGATGACGGGCGATCCGCGCGCGTTTCGGCAGATTGCCCTGAACCTGGTGTCCAATGCCATCAAGTTCACCGAGCGAGGCGGCAAGGTGACGGTTTCCGCCGGCGTCGAAGGATCACGGTTGGTGCTTCGCGTCGCCGATACCGGCGTGGGCATCGAGGCAGAAGATCTCAAACGGATCGGCGATCCGTTCTTCCAGGCCGGCAAGACCTACCAGCGTCGGCACGAGGGCACCGGCCTTGGCCTGTCGATCGTGAAAAGCCTGGTTGGGTTGCATGGCGGCGAAATGACCTTGCAAAGCAGGATCGGCGAAGGAACGACAGTCGTGGTTGCGCTGCCCCTGACCGTTGCGCCTCGGCCCGCACAGCCTTCGAGCAATATCGCAACCCTCAACCCGGCATCGCGCGCGGCATTTCCTGATCAAGCTCACCAGGTGAAGAAACGTGCCTAGGAAGATTTCAGTTGACGACGAGGCGCCGCGGCGGCGCCGTGGCGCCAGGGCGATCACGGCCGATGAACACGGGCTGGTCATGCGGATTTTCCTGCGCAGTCCCAGGGACGTGATTGCGGGTGCGCTGGCCTTCGCAGTCGTCACCGCGATCATCACGAATGCCTTGTTTCTGCAGGCTGGGCGCCATCCAGCTCCGATGTTCGGCTCGGTCACCGCATTTCCTGCCGTGGCCTCGGCGCCGGTCAATCCGTTGCCACGTCCTCGCCCTGCCGACGCCGATGCCTTCGAAGCGAAGGTTGCAGAGCAAAGGGCCGCCGATCTCATGACCAACCTTGTCAAGACGACCGGCACCGCGCCGCGTCCGCCCGTGGCTGTTCCGGTCTCAACCCACGCCGACGCCAACTCGCCTGTGCCCGCGCGACGCATAGCGGCAGTGCAGCGGGCGCTCACGGACTATGGCTACGGTCAACTCAAACCCACCGGCACGATCGGCTCCGATACCCAGGCCGCCATCCAGAAATTCGAGCGGGCACGGAAACTTCCGGTAACCGGGCAGCTATCCGATCGCCTCGTGCGCGAACTGACCGCTATGATCGGCCATTCGATCGACTAGTGCGCGTGGATTTCGGTCTGAATCACGCTTTCGGGAAATGGTTCACCTCTCCCGCGAGCGGGGCGAGGGAGCGCATCCCGCTCTGGCGTCTGGTTGACCGCTCGCCTATCGTCATTCCATGCGATTGAAATCCAGCATATGGGTTGCGGCCTATCTGCGCCGCTGTCAGACCGCCGGCGTGTTCGGTGCCGTGCGTCGGCGCGGTGCAGACGAGGCTGGCGCCGTGTTCGTCAAGGTAGCGCTGCTCGACGGCAATGCCATGCTTTACGTGCCGGCGCCGCAAACCGTCTATGACGACAGCCGCCCGATTGAGCGCTTTTTCATGCCAATATCGAAGGACCCTCTGCCCGAACCAGCGGTCGAACAGCGGCTAGGCAAGGAACTCCGTTTCGACCCCGATGCATGGATCGTGGAGACCGAGGACCGGGCCGGGCGGCACTTTCTGGATTTGGTGCGAGAGTAGCTTGTGATTATCGGCCCGAGCCTTGCGAGCCCGTCCGCGGGACTGCGCCGGTGCCGGGAAGCTGCGCAGCGATGCGTGTCTGGTTCGCCGGTCGCGCGCGGTTGCGCTCGTCGTCGTAGAGCGCGGGACGATATTTGGCGCGTGTCAGCGCCATGGTCGAGCCGCGCCAGGCCGCCAGCATGATCAGCGCGGATCGCTCGCTCAGGATGTCGTACAGGCGCGACAGCCGGTAGACTGTGTGAACGGAGGTGCCGATCTCCGGCCTGAGGAACAGCAACACCCGCTGGAAAATGTAGCTCGGCATGCCAAGCGCCTTGGCCGCGCAGGCGAGCGGTTCTCCGCCGTCATCGTTGACTACCTTGGTCGTCAGCTTCCAGGGCAGGATCAGCGTTTCGCCGAGCTCAAGCGTGAAGTTTTCGACGTCGGAGACGAAGGCGGCCATTTCCAGCGCCTCGATGCAGCGCGCGGCGCGAGGAGCCGGCACCCGCGGCGAGCCTTTCAATGGCGCTTCCGACAGGTTGTCCAGGATCAGGGCGCGCTCGCTGGAGTTCGCGCCGAAAAACATGCCGACGATTTCAGCGGCATCCGCCGGCTGCATCGACATGTTCGGCGCCAGCCGCAATTGCGAATCCGTCGCCGGCTTGACAGCCGGCGAAGCGAAAGGAGATGAAGGAATCTCTCTGGCAAGCGGCACGCGCTGATCGGGATGCGACAGCCGCAGCCCGAGTTGTCTCATCACCGGGATAGGTGTGGCGGGATAGACCGCAAGCCTCGCGCGCACGGCCGCGCGCGTGGCGTCATCGACCTGATCGATCAGGCGCGAGGTGAGTTCGACGAATTGCCGCGCTTCTTCCTCGCTGTGAGTGGAGGCCTGAACATAGAGATCGGTGAGCACGCGCAGCAATGTCGGGCGGATATCGACGCCCTCTCGGCGGGAGAGGTTCATCAACCCGTCAAAGCCCGGGAATAGGGGAGAAGTGGCCATGTCAGGGTACGCGACTTTGATAATTCGTCGCTTCACGTTAGTTGGCTTTTTTTAATAGCCCGTTAAGGAAAACAACACCTGAAACCGCATCGGCGGCTTTCCGCCATCCTGTGCCGGCGCGTGTCAATGTCGGCCCTTCAAGGTGCCAACTGAATGCACCCGCGGGGCATTAAGATGCCGTTAACCACGTCCTGTTCTTAATTGCCGTTGCCGCAAATCGCGTGAGCGCGGCGCCTAGTGTGGCGGTTCAGAAGTCCGCATCATCGTTGCCGCTCGTCCGTCATGCGGACCTCTGAACCAGGGCCACACTAGAATCAGTAAGGCTAGTGTCCCCTTGATCCCGAAGTTCGCAAACGAGGACGCTGCACAACGATGCGAACTTCAGAATCGTGACACCAGAGAAAGTTGGGCATGGGCATCATCATTGAATTTCCGGCGGATGCGGCTTTGCGGCGGCCTGGCTCAATATTGGATGGAACTTGCCCGCAAAGTTCGGGAACCGTCCTGATTCTTCCCGTTATCCGAATTGAGCGCTCGCCCGAGGAAACCAGCGGCGGTCGCGGACCCGAACAAGGTACTGCCCCCGGCCGTCGCCGCCGGCGGCGCTGATCAATCGGACATTCGTCATGCCGGAGACGCATTGCCCGATCCGGTTGCAGGCTTCCGCATCGATGCCAGCGCTGATTTTGGCGGTGCTGGCGCTCGGCGGCTGCAGCGGGGGCGATTTCGGCCGTACGCGGCAGGATTTTCTCAACGACGACATGCATCGCTGGATCGGCTACGAGGCTACCGGCAGCGTCGGCCTGCCGGCGTCGCAATTTCAGCTCACCGATGGCGAACGGAAACTTCGCGATCTCGCCTATCCGCTGATCGAACCGCCACGTTCGCGGCCCGCGTGGAAGAGCGTGTTCGGCGACTACCAGCCGTTGCCGGCCCCATGGCGGCAAAAGGTGGTGTTCGATCGGACCGCCTATGGGCGCATGCTGATTGACGACCCGCACCGCTCGCATGCGTCTCGCTACGCGCAACTGATCGATGACGTTCGCAACGATCTGACCCGCTTCGAACCGTTCTACGCCACCGCCATCGGCGTGTTTGACCTCGACAGGAAGCGGAATGCGAGCCTTGCGCATGTGTCGGATTTGTCGCCGCGCGAACGTGCCGATGCGGTAGCCCGAATGGAGGAGAACAGCCTCATCGTGCAGTGGGTCCAGCAATGCCTGGAGCAGCGAATTTCCTCGTATCGCTGGGCACTCGAACGGCTGGTGATCCAGGCGCCCGACAACATGGCCTCCGACGCCGACCGGCTGATCGGCGAGCTTGCCGTGCAGGCGGCCAACCCACCGGTCGTGGTGCAGCCGGTCATCGGGCGGGCACTGACGGCGAAAGGCTGAAAATTCCTGGTTAGCCGACGTTCGGATCAGCGCCGGGCGGGTGCGGGCTCCGTCTGCACCTTGCAACTCGATGCGGCGAGCGAAGCCTGGGCCTGCGGCATCAGCCCGGGTTCGGCAGCGAGCGCCTTCAACACGATCAAGCCGGCTGTGGTCGGAGAATCGATGATTAATCGATCCGCTGCGGTCACGTCCTCGTCCTCCGGCAATTCGGCGTGCTGGGCCTCGGTCATCAGATCAAGTTCGATGACCTTGCGTCCGGCGGATCGATCGTTGATTGCGTAATAGGCCACTTCGTTGCGTGTATAGAACGACACGGACGTGTAGGCCTGGCTCACCGGGACTGCGAGTTTGATCGGCCCTCCCGACAGGTCGTAGCGGCAGATCGCCGTCGCAAAAGCAGGGTCCATGAAGGGCAGGGGGGCGGCGTTCGGATCAGGTAAAGGCAGCGGCGTCACGGCGTTCAGTTTGGTGATTGGTGCCAGGCGCGAATAGGCATCCTGGGTCGCGATGCGCGGCAAGGCGAGCACGCTGACAAGATGCACGATGCCGCCCAGGAGAACGCCGGCAATGATCGTGAACGCAAGCCTGATCATGGACAGCCCACAGTCGCAAGGGAAGGCATCGGCGCATCGCGCTGGGTGCGGGTCGCAACGCCGACCGGCGTATCGTACAGACGAAGCACCAGCGCGTAGCGCTCGATCCCTCCGGTGGGGAGCCAGTTTCCGGCGCGCGATCGTGCCGCGACCCTTACTTCGAATGAGCCGTCGGCGCTGCGGACCACCTCCTGACTGGTGAAGCCGTAGCGTTGCAGCGAGTTCGCCACCAGGCGTCCCTTCGAATCGTAGAGCGTCAGCGTCCAAAATCGTGCCGGTGGCGTGACGCCGCTCACGAGTACGTCGCATCGCCCATCGAGCGGCCGATTGCGATCGTCCCTGGTCGCCGAGAATGCAACGCCGTCGCCGGTGCCGACCGGCAACTCGCCGCTGCGGGCTATCGACGCACGAGAATAGGGATCGATGTCGGCGGTGCCGGTCTTGGGCCGGGCGGTCCACGACCCGATCGTCAGGGTGCCGAGATCGGTACCGCGTGTCGCCGTAACCCACGTCGTGCCGATGCCGACGACGGTGGCAAGAACGAGTGCCAGCAGGGTGACGAAAACCAGACGCACGGTTAATTCTTGCGTGCCGTGGCCGACGCCGGACGATCCGGCTGTGCCGAGGCTAAACTGTCGGTGAATTCCGCAGAACTGGAGGACACCGGCTTGGCGGGTTTCGCCGGCTCTCCAGCCGCCTTGGCCGCCTCGTCGAGCAATTTTTCGACGTGGACCAATATGTCCGCGCCGCGCTTGGTAAGAACCGGGGGCGGCGGCTTGAATTCCGCAGGCTTCGCAGCGGCGTTTGCCGCCACGTTCGCAGAAGGCGGCGGCGGAGGCAGCTTCGTGCCAGCGCCGACTCCCGGAAGTTCCTTGATCTCGACCCCCTGATGGGCCGCGACCATGATGTCGTGCCAGGTTTGCGCCGGCAGCGAGCCGCCGGTCATGCGGTTGGTGGGGGAATAATCATCGTTGCCGTACCAGATCGCGCAGGTGAAGTTGCCGGTGTAACCGACAAACCACGCGTCGCGGTAGTTGTTGGTGGTTCCAGTCTTGCCGGCGGTCGGAATGCCGTCCAGCGCCGCGCGCCGTGCCGTGCCTTCGCTCACGACATGGCTCATCATTTGCGCCATGTCGGCCGCTACCGAGGCCGGGATCGCCTGCAGCGGCTTCTTGCCATCGCGGTCGAAACGCCAGACCAGATCGCCGGTGCCGGTTCGTACTTCCAGCACCGCGTGCGGCGTGACCGACTTGCCCTTGTTCGGAAACGTCGCATAGGCCACCGCATGTTCAACCACGGTCACCTCGTCCGCTCCGATCGGCAACGATGGCGTGTCGGGCAGCGGCGCCTTGATGCCGAAGCGCCGGGCAACCTCCACGATCTTGGCGCGGCCAGCCTTGGCCGGATTGGGCGTCTTGCCGCCGAGCGCAATCGACAACTTCACGGGAACGACATTGATCGAACGGGTGATCGCCTGGGTCAGCGTCACCGCACCCGAATAGGAGTGGCCATAGTTCTGCGGACACCAATTGCCGATGCAGACCGGACCGTCCACGATGATCGAGGTCGGCTTGAATCCGTTGAGAAGCGCGGTCGTGTAGACATAGGGCTTGAACGATGATCCGGGTTGCCGGTAGGCGTCGGTCGCGCGGTTGAACTGGCTGGCGCCGTAGTCTCGGCCGCCGACCATCGCGCGCACGCCGCCGTCGAGATCGGCAACGACGGTTGCCGCCTGGGTTGCGTGATAGTCGCGGCCGAACTGCCGCAACTGGTTTTCGATGGCGTCTTCGGCGGCGCGCTGCACATTCATGTCGATCGCGGTGCGAACGACGAACACGCGCTCGCTGTAGGATTTCGGGAATGTTTCGACGAGCTTGCGCATCTCGTCGAACGCCCAGTCGAGGTAATAATTCGGGGAGTTTTCGTCGCGGCGATCCACCGCAGTGGCCGGATTGCGTCTGGCGCCGAATACCTGGCCCTCAGTCATGAAGCCGGCATCGACGAGATTGTCCAGCACGACGTTGGCGCGGGCACGCGCGGCGGGCAGGTTGATGTGGGGCGCATATTTGGTGGGCGCCTTGAACAATCCCGCAAGCATCGCCGCTTCCGCAAGATTGACGTCGCGCGCGGATTTGTTGAAATAGAAATGCGCCGCGCCGTCGACCCCGAAGGTGCCGCCGCCCATATAGGCGCGATCGAGATAAAGTTTCAGAATTTCATTCTTGGTGAGCCGCGTCTCCAGCCAGACCGCGAGAAACGCCTCGTTGACCTTGCGCTCGATCGTGCGCTCGTTGCTCAGAAACAGGTTCTTGGCGAGTTGCTGGGTGATCGACGAGCCGCCCTGCCGCACGCCGCCGGCCTGCGCATTGGTCAACAGCGCTCGCGCCGTACCGGCGATGTCGATGCCGAAATGGTCGTAGAAACGGCGGTCCT
The DNA here is from genome assembly GCA_963721935.1 of uncultured Alphaproteobacteria bacterium. GTDB lineage: Bacteria > Pseudomonadota > Alphaproteobacteria > Rhizobiales > Xanthobacteraceae > Bradyrhizobium. The sequence continues at coordinate 24,161 of CAVRMY010000058.1, read as the reverse complement.
CGGTTGCGAGCGTCGCCTTGATCAGAACGTCCGGGAAATCTTCGAGCGGAATGGAGTCGTTGTGCTTGATGCCGCGATTTCCAATCGGATTGCCGTAGCGATCCAGGAAGCTCACGGCAAGATCGGATTTCTTCAGCCAGTCCTCATCGGCGGTTTCGCGGAAGGCCGGAACCGCAAGCGCCAGCATCAGGACGAGGCCGCCAAGTCCAAGGGTGGCGGCTTCCGAGAGGGGCTCGATGAAGACCCAGCGCTTCCAGCGACCGACATAAAATCGGTCCATGAATGTCGAGTAGCGTTCGTAGAGTTCGCGCGCCCCTTTGCCGGTCGAGAACAGCGTGGAGTCGATGCGCGCGTCGAAATCCAGCAACCAGAGCCGGAGCTTTTTTTTCAACTCTGCTGGCGCGATCTTGCGCACGAATGGCCCTTCGCTTCCTGAAGTTCGTTTCCTGAAGTTCGTCCCAGTTATCGCCGCCTTCGCGGCGCTTCAGGTGTCCAGCCTGCGCTCCCGAGACGTCTTGCGAGATTGTTACGGCAAACCCAAGGCGCAATGTACCGGGTACGCGGATTGTATCTAGCCGAGCGGGCTGCATAAACCAATGGCCCGGCTTGGTATTTCGAGGGGCAGGGATAACGCGGTCGCGCGCCGTTGCGCGCCGCCGAACCAACCCACTTGCGCCGCAACCGCCGTCGCCCCTACTAGTGAACAGGGTAAAACAACGCCGAGAAGCGCCGGATATGACCGCCAAGCTAAAGCCTGTCTCAGGCCAGGAGGAATTCTTCTGGAAAACCAAGTCGTTGGAAGCAATGTCCGACGCCGAGTGGGAGAGCCTGTGCGACGGCTGCGCGCGCTGCTGCCTGGAAAAGCTCGAGGATGAAGACACCGGTAAAATCTACTTCACCCACGTTTCCTGCAAGCTGTTGGATGCTGGTCTGTGCGCCTGCAAGGATTATTCGCACCGCTCCGAACTGGTTTCGGACTGCGTCAGACTGACACCCTCCAATGTTCGCACCTTGAACTGGCTACCGCCCAGTTGCGCTTATCGTCTGGTGGCCGAGGGTCGCGACCTCTATTGGTGGCACCCGCTTGTTTCCGGCGACCCCGACACGGTTCACCAGGCCGGTGTCTCGGTGCGCGGGCGGGTGCAGGGGACCGAAAACGAAATTGCGGACGAAGACCTTGAAGACCATATCGTTCGATGGCCGACCCTTTTGCCAAAGCCTGCACGGCTGAAAAGGCGCCCGAAAACCTGAAAGGGGTCTCGTTACCCAGTGACGGTGGCGTTGGCACTCCCATGGGATGCACCCATGCGCCCAAGGCGCTGCCGGAAGGCCGAATTGCGGCCTAGATTGACGACAAGCCATTTCAAAAGGCGGCCCCGCGGTCGCGTGCAAATACTGCGTCTGCATGAACAAATTCGAACGGCAAGGCCGTCATCCGGCTGAGCGACACATATTGCCAGACGCCGCCGCGGGTGAACTTTTGCCGCTACCGGTTGATCTCCTGGAGGTTACCGACGCCCCGTCGATCGCGCCGCCGCGCGCCCCGCTCACCTCAGGCGAAATTCGCACCATCCTGACGAGCCTGATGCTAACGATGTTCCTGGCCGCGCTCGACCAGACCATCGTTGCCACAGCACTTCCGACCATCGGGCGTCAATTCCGGGACGTCTCCAGCCTGTCATGGGTGATCACGGCTTACCTTCTCGCCTCGACGGCGGTCGCACCGGTGTTCGGCACGTTGAGCGACATATACGGCCGCCGTGCCACGATCATCGCCGCGATGACCCTGTTCATCGCCGGATCGGTTTTGTGCGCAGTGGCGCCGAACATGCCGGTCTTGATCGTTGCGCGAGGCCTGCAGGGTCTGGGCGGAGGCGGAATCCTGCCGATCGTGCAGACGGTGATCGCGGACGTCGTGACGCCGCGTGAACGTGGCCAGTACCAGGCCTATTTCAGCGGCGTATGGATGGCGGCCGGAATCGGCGGACCGATCCTGGGCGGGGTCTTTGCCGAACACCTGCACTGGTCGATGATTTTCTGGATCAATGTTCCGCTCGGGCTCATATCGCTGGCGATGCTGCTGCCAAAGATGGGCCGGATCCCGGTCTTCCACAGGCGCCGCAAGGTCGACTGGCTCGGCGGCATCCTGTTGATGGCCGCCGCCGTGGTGTTCATGCTGGTGCTGACCTGGGGTGGCAACAAATATCCGTGGCTGTCGCCGGCGATCATGGCGATGGTAGGCGCTTCGATCGCGCTTGCACTGTCCTTCGTATGGAACGCATCGAGGGCTGACGAGCCGTTTTTGCCGCTATCATTGATGGGCGGAACGGTCGTGCCATACGCGATGGCCTGCGGCGGCTGCGCAATGGGGGCGATGCTTGGGCTTACCGTATACCTGCCGCTCTATTACGAGGTGGTCTATCGCCTGACTGCCAGCGAGGCGGGACTGGCACTGATTCCGTTGGCAGCGGTTTCAACCGGCGGGGCTGCAATCGCCGGCCGAGCCATGGCGCGTTCAAAGCACTATAAGCGGGTTGCGATCATCGGGACATTGTGCGCGGCCTTGGCGGGAAGCGCACTGGCCTTTTCCCCGATGCCGCTCTGGCTGTTGCTGGTGCTGCTTTCCCTGTTCGCGATGGGCCTTGGCACTGCTTTTCCAGTCAGCACGGTTTCGGCGCAGAATGCGGTGGCGCGCTCGCAGGTCGGAACGATTACCGGCGCAGTAAATTTTTTCCGTGCCCTGATGGCATCCTTCACGGTCGCAGTGTTCAGCGCAATCCTGTTGATGGCGCTGGGCGGCCATATCTCGCTTGCCGGTGAACATCGAGGCGCCGTCGGTTCGATACCGGCTGCCGACATGGTTGCAGCCTTCCGTTACGTGTTCATGGCTGCTGCTGTCATGATGGTCGGCGCATCGCTTTGCATGGTGCTGATGGAGGAGAGGCCTCTCGCGGGTCCTGCAGGGCCTGTGGAAATGGCGGAGTAGCGTGGCGCTCAGCTTGCCTGCGGCAGCCGGGTGTCGATTTCTTCGCGCAGCAGCGTGAAGTCGATCGGTTTGGTCAATAAGCCGCAGGCGCCGCCCTCAATCGCCTTGCGTTTGGTTTCGGGGTCGCCGTAGGCGGTGATCATGATGACCGGCACCTGCGGCCGCAACTCCCTTACCTTTGGCAACATTTCAAGCCCCGTCATGCCTGGCATGTTGATGTCCGAAAGGATCAGGATCAGCGACTGCCCGATCGTGTCGGCAATGCGCGTCAGAGCGTCAGCCGCCGAACTGGCGAAGTCCATCACGAAACGCTGCGCGCGCAAATCGCGCCTGAATTGCTGGCGGAACAACGCCTCGACGTCGGGCTCGTCGTCGACCACAAGAACCAGGACGCTCACGTTTGACCCCTAACCGTTTGTTGTTTGCGGGAAGTTCGCGCGCGGCAGGACGATTGTGAATTCAGTGAATTTTCCGGGCTCTGTCTCTACATCGATCCTGCCACCGTGTTGTTTCACGATGATGTCATGGCTCATCGAGAGCCCAAGCCCGGTGCCTTCGCCCGCCGGCTTGGTCGTAAAGAACGGGTTGAACATCTTTTCCTTCACTTCCGGCGCAATTCCGGTACCGTTATCGCGAATGCGGATTTCAACCGCGTGACCCAGATTTCTCGTGGCCGCGCTGACGGTTGGCTCGAAGCCGGAACTGCCGTTCTCCTTCTTGCGCTTGGCAACCGCATAGAATCCGTTGGAGATCAAATTCAGGAAAACCCGGGTGATTTCCTGCGGGAACACGTCGATCATGCCGGCCGTCTGGTCGAAGCTGGTCTGCAACGTAACATTGAACTGCGGCTTCTCGGCGCGGGCGCCATGATAGGCGAGGTTGAGGCTTTCTTCGAGCAGCGCATTGATATCGGCGGGACGATGCTCGCCGGAACCCTCGCGCGAATGCAACAGCATGTTCTTGATGATGGAATCGGCACGCTTGCCGTGCTGGACGACCTTTTCCAGATTATCCTTGAGCAGGCTGGTCAGTTCGCCGACTGCCTCGCGAGTTTTCTCCCCGAGCGCCGCGGATTTGAGCAGATCATTCAGTTCGTCGGTCAATTCCGCCGAAAGCGCGGCAAAGTTATTGACGAAGTTGAGCGGGTTCTTGATCTCGTGCGCAATGCCCGCCGTGAGTTGACCAAGAGAGGCGAGTTTCTCGGTCTGTATCAGGCGATCCTGGGTGGCGCGCAGATCGTCCAGGGATTTTGCCAGTTCCAGGGTTCGGGCCTGCACTTCGTCGAACAACCGCGCATTCTCGATTGCGATGACGGCCTGGCCGGCAAACGTGCGCAAGAGCTGCACGTGATGGTCAGCGAATTGGCCGGGCTGAATGCGTGTGACTGCAATGAAGCCGATCGACTCATCCTTGTTCATCAGCGGCGCAAACAACATGCTGCGGTAGCCGCGCGCTTTGGCAATGTCCTTGATCTCGTTGGTCAGAATTTCGGTATCGGGAATTTGCGTGACCTCGCCGGCCTGCGCCATTCGAAACGCTTCGAAATCGACGACCGGACGCGGGAAGGTCGATTTGAGGACCTCATCCGCCTCCGGCGTCGTCGGCGTAAACGCCTCCAGGCAAGCCACGCCATCGATGAAGCGGAAGACCGTGCTGGAAAAGCCGCCGATCAACCTGTTGGCGCTGGTTGCAATCGCCTCGAACACTGGCGCCACCTCGGAAGGCGAGCTGGCGATGACTTTCAGAATGTCGGCGGTAGCCGTCTGGCGCTCCAGCGCCTCCCTGGTCTCGTTGAACAGCCGGGCGTTCTCGATCGCGATCACCGCATGGTCTGCGAAGGTCTGGACCAGTTCGATCTCGCGCGGGGCAAAAAGGCCGGGTTCGGCGCGGGTGAGCACCAGTGCGCCTTCTACGCTGTCTTCGCGCAGCAGCGGCACGACAAGGACCGCGCGGAGTCCACGCTTGCGCGCGTAGTCCCGCAGTCCCGGGTCCGGTTCGGCCAGGGCGTCAGGGCAGTTGACGACGGTGCGTTCCAGGAGGCTGCGACCGATCATGGAAGCCCGGTCGGGCCGCATCGATTTGTACCGTTGCCGGACGAACTGCTCGGTATCGGGCAGGGCGCCGCGTGCGGCGCCGAATTTTATATATTCCCCGTCGAAACGGGTCACGATCACGCTCCAGCAATCCAGCAGGCTCATGGCGCGTTCGACAACCGCGTCGAACACCGGCTGCGCATCCGATGCCGAGCTGGCGATGACTTGCAGGATGCCCGCCGTTGCCGCCTGCCGTTCCAGAGCCTCCTTCGTCTCGTTGAACAGCCGCGCATTCTCGATCGCGATCACCGCCTGGTCGGCAAAGCTTTGAAGCAGCGAAAGTTCATCCTCCGTGAATGGCGCAAGGCGGTCGCGGTGCACGATGAGGGCACCGATCGCCTTGCCTTCGCGGCGGAGCGGCGTGCCGCACATGGTACGGGTGCCGGCCGCTCGCGCCGGAGTGAGCCCGGGCCAGCGGTTCATTGCCACCCGCTCTTCTATGTCCGGAACGTGCACCTGGCGGTTTTCAAGATAGACTGCGCCCGGCATGAACTGCGGCGTGATGGCGACATGCGCCAGCGGGATCGCGGCGGCGATCCGCTCCGAGCCGTCGCCGACGCGGATCGTCCGGCCCCAGCGCTCGCCTTCCGCAATCAGAAGCGAGACGCTCGATGCGCCAAATAGCCGCTCGGTGGTCTCGACGATCTGCTGCAAAGCGCGATCCGCATCGCCCGGTGCGCTCGCAACAGTGCGCAGAATTTCGGCGCTTCCGGCCTGCCGATCTCTTGCCTCGCGCAATTGACGTTTCAGTCGCGCGTTTTCCTCCCAGAGATCGGTTTCAGCGGGCGGGGATAGCGAGCTCATCCGGTGCTTCCATGATGCCAACGTGCGCTGCGGGATTGCGAAGAAAGGCCCAGCGAAATAACGCGATTATTTCATCTTGGGTAGAGCCGTACCAGTGCCACCACGGGCTTTTTCCCGACGCTCGATCGACTTGCAGGCATGCCAGGCCAAAATGGCGCGGCCTTCGGGACAGTGCCAGCGACGCAAAAATGAAAAAATTGAGCTCAAATCGTTAACCGCCCGTTGAGCGTCTTCGTCAATGTCCTCGCAACCAATGCTATTTAGATTCATGGCGGCTTGGAAAAGTACGAACCATTGGGGTGTCGACAGGAGTTTTGAATGCTGCAAATGATTTCAAGATTCCTTCGCGACGAATCCGGCGCGACGGCAATCGAATATTGCCTGATAGCAGTGGGCCTCAGCATCGTGATTGTAACCGCCGTCAACGGCATCGGCAGCACGCTCAACACCAAATTCGGCTCGATAAATTCCTCGCTGAAATAAATCGCGGCCGACTATTTTTCGCCATTCATCGCGTGCATGACCGCGTTCCCTGCGAACATCAGCCAGCCGCCGCTTGAGCCTGTGATGCTATCCCGCCTTCTTTGACCTGGCCGCCGCACGTACCGTTTTTTCCCCCTTGCGGGGCGCTTGTGCCTTGGTCTCGTCCTTGGCGGCGCGCTTGCCGCTGATCGGCAACAGCATTTCGCGCTGGCCTTCGACGCGTTTCTTTGGCTTTTTGGCCTTGGAGGCGACCGCAGGGACCTGCCGTTCGTTGGCCAGGCTGCGCTTGAGCGCGTCCATCAGGTTGATGACGTTGCCGCCGGTTTTGGGTGCGGCCTTCGCCGTGGGACGGATGCCACTGCGTTTGCGGTTGATCAGATCAATCAGGGCGGACTCATAGTGGTCCTCGAACTTTTCCGGATCGAACGAGGTGGATTTCTTTTCGACGATATGTTTGGCGAGATCCAGCATGTCCTTTGTGACTTTCACGTCCTGGATATCGTCGAAATATTCCTTCTCGCTTCGCACCTCGTAAGGGTAGCGCAACAGCGTCCCCATCAGGCCCTTTTCGAACGGCTCCAGGGCGACGATGTGCTCGCGATTGGTCAGCACCACGCGCCCGATTGCGACCTTGCTCATGCTGCGAATGGTTTCGCGGATCACGGCAAAAGCGTCGTGGCCGACCTTGCCGTCCGGCACGAGGTAATAGGGTCGGATCAAATAGCGGCTGTCGATATCGGTTTTCGGCACGAACTCGTCGATTTCGATCGTGTGCGTCGATTTAAGCGCGAGATCGTCGAGTTCCTCTTTCGAGACCTCGATATAGGTGTCGGTATCGACCTTGTAGCCCTTGATGATGTCTTCGGAGGCGACTTCCTCACCCGTGTCCGCATCGACCTTGGCGTATTTGATACGATGACCGGTCTTGCGATTGATCTGGTTGAAGCTGACTTTCTCGGTGTCCGATGTCGCCGGGTACAATGCGACCGGGCAGGTGACGAGCGAAAGACGCAGGAAACCCTTCCAATTGGCGCGGGGGGCCATGGGATACTCCTAAGACGCAACGTACCAAAAGGCTAACGTTACCATTCGCAAACCGGCTTTCAAGCAGGTCGGGCAGGGAATCTCCCAACGGCGTTAACCGAGACTGGTTGCTGCCGCCCGGCCAAAAAGCTCCGTTTCGCATCGCCGCAGGGCGCTTTGCGGCCTGAGCTGGAAGGTTCCGATCGCCTCGAGGTGCGGAACATCGTCTGAAATCATGCGTTGCTTCAGCATGCACCGCAGCGGTGGTCGGCGCGCCAGTACAGGAAATCGAGGCAGCATGGCAACGCGACGACAACGTCAGATCATCGAAACCCCGACCGAAGCGCGGCAGGCCGAGCCCGGGCCGTCCGTACTCGCCCTTTTGCTGGCTTCCACCGGATTGGCGGTCCTGATCCTCGGCGTGCTCTGGTTCGTGTTCTTCCGCACCTGAGGCGGAGATATTCCGGCGAGCTTCGCGCAGGCCGTCATTTTTCCCACCATTATTGCTTTGCCGATATGGTTTGGTGTTTTTCCTGAAACAGGAATCGCTCAGGATAGCCCGGCCGCCTGTGCGGCAGCTTCACGCACCCGAAGTTCCGCAATTGGTAAGGTTTTCGGCGTTAAAACATCATGTCGTCATATCTGTGCGATGAAAATATCGCTCGGGGGCGACCACTGGACGGATCCCATGCTGATTTTTCTCCTCCAATCGTCGATTTTCATCGCTGGCTTCGCTCTTGGATACGCCGCCTGCGTGTGGCGATTACGCCGGCGCGGTGTGCGATACTCGACTTATAAACCGCGCAATGCCGGGCCGCACACCTCAACCTTTGGGCACGCTCGCCGGGCATTTTGAGGCAGCCGAGTTCGGCAGGGGCGCTGATCCTCGCGCTTTTTAGCGCGTCCACGGTGTTCGGCGCATTGGCCGCTTTTTTGGGCAGATATCGCGTTTCTCTCACGGTTTGGTATTTTCCGCTTCGGATAGTTGTACTTATGTTAAGGAACACGTTATGCTTGCACCGCGAGTTAATGCGACAGAAAATACCCGTCTCTGGCGTCGCGAAGGATATTTTCGGAACCAGATGAATTCGGATTCCGCCATTGCGCACCTCGAGCGCGCCGGTATCGAGCGGGGAATCCGCAAGTGCGATTATTTGCTTGAAATGATTTCGGAAGAACACGTGCGTTTCCTGGTTGATCTGAATGAATGCAATTTGATCCGTCATCTGCTCGCCAGCCGGCGCACCTGCCCCCGGACGTATTTTCGAAGTGCTGCCACCCTTCGCCATCGCGGGGGAACCGCCCGACCCAATTAGTGGTCCAACTGGTCCAGTTCTTTCAAAAGCAGCAATTCAGAAATGAGATTATTTAGCCTTAAATTATGATGTTGATCATGTACAAGGGCGGACATACATGCGTCTACGGCAATACGTAAATGGATTCGGGAAGAAACTGGAGCGATTAAGTGAGGCTGGGCAAGTTGAACCTTCCGTCGTTGTCAATTGATCAATTGTGGGCGCTTCATGAAGAAGTCGGCGCGACTTTGTCGAAGAAAATCGCGTCGGAAAAACGGGAGCTGGAGGAGCGCCTGGCGAAACTCAACCGCGGCCTGATCGGCAAGTTGGCGATCAAGCGCGCAGCATTGCAAGTTGGCGATGCACCGAGAGTTCGCCGCGCATATCCTCCAGTCCTGCCAAAATTTCAAAACCCGGCCGATCCAACGGAAACCTGGGCGGGTCGTGGCAAGCAGCCGCGCTGGCTGGTGGCTCAGCTCAAGGCTGGAAGGAAGACAAGCGATTTTCTGATCGATCGCGACAAGCGGCCAGCTGTTGGCAAGCGCCGGCAAGCTTGAACACGTGTCAGTCTCCAGTTTATTTCCCGTCACGAAGGCTGTGTGGCGGCCGGATGGGGGTTGCAAGGCTTCCTTTCCGCAGAGCCAGAACGGCCTGGATGGCTTGACCCCGTCGCGGGCTTGTCGCCTGATCACGCCGCGCCGGTAAGGTTGACCGGTTAGGTTAAATCCCAAGCCCCGTTGCGGGATCCAAATTCGCGCCTAAAGCTTGAAGTACGCGGTGCGCGTGCGGCGGATTTGACATTCACTTCTGTATCGCCGCGAGTGCCAAGGCGAACGTCAAACCGAGGCCGCAGCAGAAAAACAATATTTGCCGGCCTTGCTCTGGTTCTGACACTCGCAAGTGCGCTCGCAGCGATATTTACGAATGTCAGGAGCCGGCTACTTTTATTGCCTTGTTTGGGTTGGTTTGAATGGGATGGCTGTTATTTTTGGTTCTGTCTGTGGCCAGCATCCAGGTTTTCATGTGGGCTTATCGGCAGCGCCTCGACGCCCTCGAGGGACCGTGGATCGCCAGGGCGATTGTGCAAGACAAAACCAGGGACTCGAAGGCTTAACTCGCGCCGGTCGCCTCCGAGTTTAAAGTTTTTTAACCAAGTTGGGGTGACCTGAACGAGGCTTCCGACGGCGCGCTTTAACCGGACATTCCACAATGTTTCAGCTTTTTTTGCGAGCCCGCGCGCACAACTACCTTAGAGGACGACGCGACGATCGAACCTTCAGAGCCCGCTCGATAGACCGGGACGCTGAAACCGATCGCTCGCGCATCGGGTCCATTTTGACTGCAATCGAACATGCGCTGCACGAGGCAGAGCAGGAACAATCGGGCCTTAACCGGCGGGTCGAGGATGTGCTGGCGCGCGCCGCAGTTACGCTTGGAAACGGAACCGATGAATATCTGGATCGCGAGGCACTCGATAGCCACCATCAAGATCTGTTCGGAACAGAGATCGCCAACGGGCAGCGTCGCCTCAAGGAACTTGCCACCGAGATCACGCACTTCAAGTTCCTGAAGGCAGCTACGTTGAGCAGGTTCCCGGACCATAAGCCGGTCACCTCCGCTCCCGACGTTTGAGAGTGGAGAGCTGAGGGCCTGTGCACGCGCCACTTTGGCGAAGGCTTGCTTGCCTGGATTCGGATTGAGCAGGCGTCAGATTGATCAGGCGTCAGATTGACCGGTCTGAACGAGCGAATTTGAGCCGCAGCAGAAACCATGCCAGTTGACCCATGCTGATTCCGCTGATGCCGCCGAGCGTTTTGACAAACGCGTCCGCCGCCCGGGCATGACGATCCGGTGTCAAAAGCTGAAGCATCTCGAGACCAACTGCAGTTCCAACGACGAGGGCAACAACGAACAATATTCGGTTCGGGTAGGCGAGGCCGAAAGCGAGTCCCATCAGCGCAAAGGCGGCAAAATGCTCAAGATGAGGCCCCGCGATCGTCGGACGGTCCGCGATAGGGGACAAGGTTGCAAAGACAACGAAGGCCAGTGTGAGCCAACCCACAGCAATGGATATCTTTTGAGTCATGTAACGTTGGTAAGCTACAAATGAATTAATCTCAACCGCTTTCGCCGTGCAGGCAGGTTCGCTAGATAGTTGTCAAAGCAGCCGACAATATCGACCCTGCACGTCAGCTGGATCCTGCCATCAGCTATGAGCAAGACCTACGTCATCCCGGACATACACGGCCGTCACGATTTGCTCTGTGACGGGCTTGCCGAAATTACCGCCCGTTCTCGCGGTAACGGTGGTGTCATTATTACCATCGGGGATTACGTCGACAAGGGACCGCAAAGTAAGCAAGTGGTCGATTTGTTGCGGTCTGGCGTTGGCGAGGATTTTCGTCTGGTTGCGTTGAAAGGTAACCATGACGCGCTGATGATCGACGCATTGCGCGACTCTCTGAAGATGCCGACATGGCTGGCGAAGGGCGGCGATTCGGCGCTCGCTTCTTATGGTGGTGATGCCGCCGATGTGCCGCAAAGTCACATCGATTGGCTCGACCGACTGAAGCTGATGCACTTGGACGCGCACCGCCTCTACGTTCACGCCGGCGTCGATCCCGACCTTCCGCTTGATCGGCAGGATGAACACACCTTGTTGTGGAAGCGTTACGCGAAGGGATTTCCATTGGGCTTCGGGAAGTATCATGTCGTCCATGGCCACGACAATTGTCCCGGTGGTCCATTGCTGTATGAGGGCCGCACCAATTTGGACACGCTGGCGTGGCGGACCGGACAACTGACGATCGGCGTGTTCGACGACGACAGGCCGGGTGGTCCTGTCGATCTTATCGTCATCAGGGGAGCACCGGCGCCGCGCTAGCCGAAGCGAAGGCCAAGGGCCGGTGGGTTTTCCCGTTCGACGGCCGGCCCCCAGGGCAAAATCGCGGCCCGATGCCGCCGGGCGCGTCGCCAAGAGGCTGTTGCGGTCCGGCAAGGGCGGTTATGAAGAAAAAGTAATCTGGCATCATATTTCCGTTCATAGCCCGTTCACGCCGGACGGGCTCATCTTGGCGGCCTGAAGCCGTAACTGCTTACATTCGGAGACCAGCGTGCGCCTGCTTGTCGTTGAAGATGACCCCGATCTCAACCGTCAACTGACCGCGGCCCTGACGGATGCGGGATACGTGGTCGATCGGGCGTTCGACGGCGAAGAGGGACATTTCCTGGGCGACAGCGAACCCTACGATGCCGTCGTGCTCGACATCGGCCTTCCGAAGATGGACGGCATTTCGGTGCTGGAAGCCTGGCGCCGAAACGGCCGCTCGATGCCGGTATTGATCCTGACCGCGCGCGATCGCTGGAGCGACAAGGTGCAGGGTTTTGATGCCGGTGCCGACGACTACGTGGCAAAGCCGTTTCACCTTGAGGAAATACTCGCCCGTATTCGCGCGTTACTCCGCCGCTCTACCGGGCATGCCCAGTCCGAATTGACCTGCGGCCCGGTTTCGCTCGATACCCGCACCGGTCGGGTCAGCGTTTCCGGCAATCCGATCAAGATGACCTCGCACGAATATCGCCTGCTTGCCTACCTCATGCACCATACCGGGCGGGTGGTGTCGCGTACCGAATTGGTCGAACATCTCTACGATCAGGATTTTGACCGCGATTCGAATACCATCGAAGTGTTCGTGGGTCGCATCCGCAAGAAACTGGATGTCGATATCATCCAGACCGTCAGGGGGCTCGGTTATCTGCTGACGCCACCGACTCCTGGTAACTGACAGCAGTGTTGATCAGCCACCACGCCTCGTGCTTGGTTCGGCCATGACCTGTTCTGAGGACTGGGATCCATCCGGCGAGGCGGGGCCCGAGATTGAATATCTCGGGATGATGTCCTGATGCGCGGCAGTTCGCTTGCCACCCGCCTGTTTCTTTCCGCCACTGCCTGGGTGGTTGTGATTCTGGTCATTACCGGAGTGGTCTTGTCTTCGGTATATCGCGACGCCACTGAACGCGCCTTCGATCGCCGCCTCAATCTCTACCTGCGAACATTGGTCGCCGAGGTGGCAACGCCGGATGAGCCGCCGGACCATCAGTTTCAATCGCTCGGCGAGCCGTTGTTCGAGCTGCCGCTGTCGGGCTGGTACTGGCAGATCACGCGCACCGATACCGACAAGAGCGAGGTGCGTTCGTCGCGTTCGCTGTGGGATAAGAAGTTGCCGAAGCTCGAGGATCACGGTGCCGAATTGACCGCGGCCGGCATTCGGCTCGGTTATGCCGAAGGTCCTGAGGGCCAGACCCTGCGTATGGTCGAGCGGCCGGTCGATCTCGGTGCCGACGGCAAATTCCTGGTTGATGTCGCCGGCGATGCCTCGGAAATTTTCGACGAGACGCGTAACTTCGATTACTACCTCGTGGGCACATTCGCAGCGCTTTCAATCGTCCTCGTCCTCACGACGATCTTTCAGGTGCGCTTCGGTCTCGCACCGCTGAAGCGCATTTCGGATTCGATTGCCGATATCCGTTCCGGCCGCGCCGAACGGCTCGAGGGCGAGTTTCCGGTTGAGATTGCGCCGCTTGCGCGCGAAACCAACGCGCTGATCGACGCCAACAGGGAAATTGTCGAGCGCGCCCGCACCCATGTCGGAAACCTCGCCCATGCCATCAAGACGCCGCTTTCGGTCATCGTCAACGAGGCGGCAGCACATTCGGCTGATCCCTTCGCAACCAAGGTTCTGGAGCAGGCCGACGTGATGCGGGATCAGGTCGCCCACCATCTGGAACGCGCGCGAATAGCGGCCCGTCTCACCGTCATTGCCACGATCACGGAGGTTGCCCCCGTGATCGATGCGCTATGTCGAACCATGGACAAGATCCACCGCGACCGCGGCATCGCCATCGAGGTTGCCAACGACGAAAAAGCAAGATTTCGCGGCGAGCGGCAGGATCTCGAGGAGATGGCTGGCAATCTCGTCGACAATGCCTGCAAGTGGGCAGCCTCGCGCGTTTTCATCGAGGTATCGGCGGAGCCCGGGGCGGGGCAGATGTTACGAATCATCGTCGATGACGATGGCCGCGGGCTGTCCGCGGAGGAGCGTGCGCAGGTATCCCGCCGCGGCCAGCGGCTCGATGAGTTGAAACCGGGTTCGGGTCTGGGGCTGTCGATTGTTGTCGATCTTGCCGCCCTGTATGGCGGCAGTCTTTCGCTCGGACGCGCGCCGATTGGGGGGCTCCGCGCGGAATTGCTGCTGCCGGGGGTATAGGCCGCCCTTGCGGCAAATTCCCTCGTCCCGCCGGATTCGGCGGGCGAACCGCCCTCATCATCCTAAACGACTTCTTAACGGCGGCGCCCCTAAAATGCCGCCGGACGGATTTTGCCGTCCGTGCGACATAGCGTGCAATTCGGACCGCATGGGCCAGACATCAACCGAACGTCTGATGGATTATCTCGCGCAGCTTTCGCCGCAGTCGCAGGCGCTGCTGATGCGGGAGTTCGAACGCGCCATCGAACGCGGCGAGGATACTTCGATCGCCAACTTCGTGCTCGAACAGTTGCGCAAGATCGTTCGCGCCAACGACGAGGGCGTGCGGCCGCGCTCCGACAATCCGGCACGGCTGCTGTTCCGCCCCCTGGAGCCGTTCCTGGTCGACGGCAATGTTCCGTTGCGGCCGGGTCAGATCCGTCGGGAATCGCTGCCTCCGGTGTGGCGGTGGCTGCAGCGGGAAGGTACGCCAGACCTTGTTCGTGAATTCGAATTGACGCTGTCCAAGGGACCTGAAACCGGGTCCTCACCGCAGATCGAGGCCGTTGTCCGCCAGCTTCAGGCTGCCGCTGCCGATGCGATATTGAAAATTGCCACGACTGCGCCGGGCACCGACCAGCGTCGCGCGCTTTCAAGGCTGGGCCCGCCGGACATGGTCGAGGATCTGCTGTCGATTGCCTGGCTGTTGCAGGCCCGCGAAGCGATCGACACCCTCAACGGCAGGCTTCCCAGCTACCTGCGACTATTCAACGATCCGCAGGTCGCCTCGGCAAGCGCGGCACTCAATGTTCCCACCTTGCAGACGCCGCAGCTATTGCCGTTCGCGCTGTCATTGGTGATGCAGCGGCTGGCCGCACCCTGGCAAATCATCCGACTGGCGGTTCGGATGGCCGCATCAGATGACGAACTGCGGGTAGCTGCGACGCCTTTTGGCATCGCCGTCGCGTTGGCCTTGCACGATCTATCCTGCCTTGCAGCTACGTTGCGCTCCGATATCAGGCGCGGTCAGTTCGACAATGTCGCCGAGCAGCTGAAAATCCTTCACGACGGCGTGCGCGGTTTGCGCACGGAGCTCGACCTTCGCAACGATTCGAACTGGGGCAGACAGCTGGCATCGATCCGGGCGGATATTTCCGGGGCGCTGCAATCGGAAATCGACAGCGTGCCCGGCCGCGTCCGGCGACTGCTTCGCCAGCGTGCCGACAAGGACATCCCCAGCGGGGCCCAGGTTGATGCCAGCGAGGTTGAAGAAACAGCGGCGCTGATCGAATTCGTCGCGGTTTGCCGCACCTATGCCGGCGAACTGGCAATCAACGAGGTGACATTGCGGACGTTCTCCGATCTGCAACACTATGTCGAACAATCGACTGAGGCGCTCGTGCAATCGCTGCGGGTCAGCCAGGGTAAAAACCGCCTCTATCGCCAGTCGCAGGTCGCCGCCGCCATCCGTTTCTGCGACCAGTTGTTCGGCCCAGACTATGCGTCGCTGATGAGCAGGGCCGCCGAGAATGCAATCACCGGCGAACGTAAACCGACGCGCGCCGGGTGAGCGGAGCGGATTTTTCAAGCCGCCGGACCGAGGTCGAGTTCGGCAGGCCGTCAAACCTTGAATTGAAGTGGAAATTTTACGAATTTTTTCAATGGTTTATCGGCGTATTCTGCGGTTGATATTTGTCAATTGCCCGGTTTGCCACCCGTAGTGTAAAGCGGCACGTAGGCGCCCGATTTGCGCCGTTTCACCGGAACCGCTCGATGATGCCTTGGTTTGTGTTCGCGCTGATGACGGTCGCGGCGATTTTCGCCGTGCTCTGGCCGTTGAGTAGCGTGAGCCGGCCGCAACAAGACGGCAGCGAGGCGGTGGTCTACAGGGACCAACTCGCCGAACTCGATCGTGACGTTACGGCGGGCCTGATAAGCGCCTCCGAGGCAGAGGCCGCACGGCTCGAAATCAGCCGCAGGCTTCTGACTGCTGCCGACAACGAGCGAGAGCCGGCCACCGGGTCGAATATCAGGTTACGCCGGGCCGCCGCAGTCGTCGCGCTCATTGGCCTGCCGGCTGTTGCGGTTGCGGTTTATTATCCGCTCGGTTCGCCCGGTCTGGCCGATTTTCCGCTGGCGCAGCGGGCCCGCGCGCCCGACGCGACGCAGCCGCTCGACAATCTTGTGGCCCAGGTCGAGCAACACCTTGAGAAGAATCCGTCCGATGGACGGGGATGGGGCGTGCTGGCGCCCGTGCTGGCGAGGCTCGGCCGTTTCGACGACGCTGTCCGCGCCTTCCGCAATTCGATCACTTATAACGGCGAGAGCGCCGAGCGGAGGGCCGATCTGGGCGAAGCCCTGGTTGCCGCAGCCGGTGGCGTGGTCACAACGGAGGCCAAGGCCGAGTTCGAGCGTGCGCTTGCACTCAATGCCGACAACGTCAAGGCAAGCTATTTCCTCGGCCTTGCCGCCGAGCAGGATGGCCATTCCACCGAGGCAGCATCGATCTGGCGCGCAATGCTTGCCAAAGCGCCCGCGAATGCACCATGGCGTCCGCTGGTTCAGTCGGCATTGGTGAGGGTCGGCGGTTCGCCCGGGCCGACAATCCCTGATGACGCGGTCGCTGCGGCAAAGGACATGAGCCAGACCGACCGAAGCGCCATGATTCGTGGCATGGTCGACCGGCTGGCCACCCGATTGAAACAAAATGGCGACGACGTCGATGGATGGTTGCGGCTGGTCAGGGCCTACATGGTCATGGGTGAGGCCGACAAGGCAAAAGGCGCATCGACGCAAGCTCGCGAGGCTGTGGCGAGAGATCCCGATCGGCTCAAACAGCTCAACGAGGGCTTGAAAAATCTGGGGCTTGACGGGTAGTTCGGTATCGAAACTGTGAAGCGGCATTTGGTTAACGTCTTGCCTGAAATGTGAACCATGATGCCAAAATGCGTAAAGCGTCTTGCAGATAACATCGGGCGCTGGAAACGAGACGGGCGGAGAGACAGGCGATGACGCGCAGGCAGCGGCGTTTGACGATCATCGGCGGTTCGCTCGCCGTGCTGGCGATTGCGGCAGCGCTGGTGCTCAACGCCATGCGCGACTCGATCGTTTTCTTCTCGACGCCGACCATGGTTGCCGAGAAGCACATCCAGCCGGGCAAACGTTTCCGGTTGGGCGGGCTGGTGCAGCCGGGTTCGCTGGTGCACGGCGACAACATGGCCATCACCTTCCAGGTCGCCGACGGCAGTGCCCAGCTGCCTGTATCCTACAAGGGAATCCTTCCCGACCTGTTTCGCGAAGGGCAGGGCGTCGTGGCCGAAGGTGCGCTCGACGCCGCGGGCGTATTCAGGGCCGATACCGTGCTTGCAAAACACGACGAGAACTACATGCCAAAGGACGTAGCCGATGCCCTGAAGAAACAGGGGCACTGGAAGGACGAGTATGGTGCAAGGGGCAACGTCAAGGCCGGTGGAAGCGACGCGGGAATGTCACGCGCGGCGCAGAGCGGACAGGGAGCGGTAAGGTGATCGCGGAAGGTGGACATTATGCCCTGGTTTTGGCGTTCGCCCTGGCGCTGATCCAGTCGACCCTGCCGATGCTGGGCGCGCGGTGGCGCGACCTCGCGCTGATGAATGTTGCGCGCTCCACCGCCGTCGCGCAGCTGCTGTTCGTGGCGATATCCTTTGCCGCGCTGATATCGTTACATGTCTCCTCGGATTTTTCCGTCGTCAATGTGGTCGAAAATTCACACTCGATGAAGCCCCTGATCTACAAGATCACGGGCGTGTGGGGCAACCACGAGGGCTCGATGCTGCTGTGGGTATCCATCCTGGCGCTGTTCGGTGGCCTGGTTGCGATGTTCGGCAACAACCTGCCGATATCGCTGCGTGCCCACGTGCTGGCGGTGCAGGCCTGGATTGCCAGCGCGTTTTATCTCTTCATTCTCATCACCTCGAACCCCTTCCTGCGCTTCGCCGATCCGCCGATCGAGGGCCGCGACCTCAATCCGGTTCTGCAGGATATTGGGCTGGCCGTGCATCCGCCGATGCTTTATCTCGGGTATGTCGGCTTCTCGATTTCATTTTCCTTCGCGGCCGCAGCCCTTATCGAAGGCCGGATCGATGCTGCATGGGCGCGTTGGGTGCGGCCATGGACGCTGGTTGCGTGGATCTTTCTCTCGCTGGGGATCGCGATGGGCTCCTATTGGGCCTATTACGAGCTTGGCTGGGGCGGCTGGTGGTTCTGGGACCCGGTCGAGAATGCCTCGCTGATGCCGTGGCTGGCGGGTACTGCGCTGTTGCATTCGCTGGTGGTGATGGAGAAGCGCAACGCGCTCAAGGTCTGGACCATCCTGCTTTCCATCCTCACCTTCTCCCTGTCTTTGCTCGGTACCTTCCTGGTCCGCTCCGGCGTGCTCACCTCCGTCCATGCTTTCGCCAGCGATCCGACGCGCGGCGTGTTCATCCTGCTGATCCTGTGCGTCTTCATCGGCGGCAGCCTTTCGCTGTTCGCCTGGCGGGCGTCTGTACTCAAACAGGGTGGGCTGTTTGCACCGATCTCGCGCGAGGGCGCGCTGGTGCTCAACAATCTTCTTCTGACAACCGCCTGCGCGACGGTGTTTGTCGGAACGCTCTATCCTCTGGTGCTCGAGGTTCTGACCGGCGACAAGATTTCGGTCGGCGCCCCGTTCTTCAATCTCACATTCGGGCCGTTGTTCGTACCGTTGCTGATCGCGCTGCCCTTCGGACCATTGCTTGCCTGGAAACGCGGTGATCTGCTTGGCGCGGCGCAACGTCTGACGGCTGCGGGAATTGTTGCACTGGTCGCGGTCGCGCTGGTGTGGGCATGGACATTTGGCGGCAGTACCCTGGCGCCACTCGCGATCGGGCTTGCCGTGTTCGTGATTGCGGGAGCACTGAGCGACGTCGCCGAACGTATTGCCCTGCTGCGCGTTCCGCTTCGAACCGCGCTGCGGCGCGCGCGAGGACTGCCGCGTTCGAACTGGGGCTCGATGTTCGCCCATGCCGGCGTCGGTGTTGCCCTCATCGGAATCGTCTGCGAAACCACCTGGAACAGCGAGTACATCCAATCGATGAGTCCTGGCGATGTCGCAAGGGTCGCGGGCTACGAATTGAAGCTCGACGGCATGACGCAGCGGCAGGGTCCGAATTTTCGTGAAATGGTCGCGCAGTTCGCTGTCGCGCTGGATGGCCGGTCGATCGCGACCATGACGCCGTCCAAACGCAACTTTACCACACGGGGAGCGACCACCACGGAGGCGGCCTTGCTGACACGCGGCGTGAGCCAGCTCTATATATCGCTGGGCGATGTTGCAGGCGATGGGACGATCGCAGTTCGCATCTACCACAAGCCGTTCGTGCTCTTGATCTGGTTCGGACCGGTGCTGATGGCGTTCGGAGGCTTGCTGTCGTTGTCGGATCGGCGGCTGCGCGTCGGTGTCCCGAAACCCGCAAAGGCCTTGCGTGGATTGCAGGCTGCGGAGTGATGGCGTGATACGAATTCTGCTTTGCGCGTTTTTACTCGTTGCGTTAACGTCGACTGCGACCTTTGCCGTGCAGCCCGATGAGATCATGTCCGATCCCGCGAAGGAGGCGCGGGCACGGGATTTGTCGCGCGAATTGCGCTGCATGGTATGTCAGAATCAGTCGATCGATGATTCCGAGGCGCCACTGGCGCGCGATTTGCGCCTGCTGGTTCGCGAACGGATCGCGGCGGGCGACAGCGATGCGCAAGTGGTCGATTTCCTCGTCGCGCGCTATGGCGAATTCGTACTGCTCAAGCCAAGGCTCAATCCGCACACCTGGTTGCTGTGGCTCTTGCCGCCGTTGGCGCTGGCGGGAGGCGGCCTGGCGCTGTGGGCGCACGGCCGGCGCCGTTTGAGAACATCTGCGGGCGCTGAACAGGCCTTGAGCGCAGAGGAGAAGGCCAGGCTTTCGGCATTGATGTCGGGTGAAACTCAGCCTGAGAAATCAGGATAGCACCGGATTTATTTTTCGCACGCCGCGGCAAGCCGAAAACCTTGCGCCTTAACTGATTTTCCCCTGCGGTATTCCGCCGCATCCACTCGCAAATTTATTACAAAAGTTTAATTCCGTCGCCAGCGCACCGTAAGGCGAGGAACCCCATCTTGGTAGTTATAGCTGCATGTCCCCGCACCAACGATTCAGGCTCTGGAGAAAATTCGCATGACCGACCGTCCCGATCTCTCGTCCCTTCCGTCTTATCGAGCGCCCCGCCGTTCGCTATTTTCCGCGCGCAAGTTCGCGCTGATGGCGTCGGTCGTTGCTGGCCTCGGCGCTGCCGTTTACGGCTTCGGCCCACCTTCCGGTTCCATGGACTTCTTGAGCACCCCCGCGCACGCGCAGGTCAACAATGAGGTTCGCAAGGTCGCGCAACCCATCGGCTTTGCCGACATCGTCGAGCGGGTCAAGCCGTCGGTGATTTCGGTCAAGGTCAACATCAACGAGAAGCTTGCCAAGAACGACAACAACGACAACGAGGACGCCTCGCCGTTCCAGCCCGGGTCGCCGATGGAGCGCTTTTTCCGCCGCTTCGGCGGACAGGACGGCCTGCCGCCCGGCTTGCGCGGCGGACCGCGCGGCCGTGGCATCGTGACCGGCCAGGGTTCCGGCTTCTTCATTTCGGCTGACGGCTACGCTGTTACCAACAACCACGTTGTTGACGGCGCCGACAAGGTCGAAGTGACGACCGATGACGGCAAGTCCTATAGCGCCAAGGTGATCGGCACCGATGCGCGTACCGATCTTGCGCTGATCAAGGTCGAGGGTGGTTCAAACTTCCCGTTCGCCAAGCTTTCGGACGGTAAACCGCGGATCGGCGATTGGGTGCTGGCGGTGGGCAATCCCTTCGGACTCGGTGGAACCGTCACGGCGGGTATCGTCTCGGCCAGCGGCCGCGATATTGGCAATGGCCCCTATGACGATTTCATTCAGATCGACGCGCCCGTCAACAAGGGTAACTCCGGCGGCCCGGCGTTCAATACCGAGGGCGAGGTAATCGGCGTCAATACGGCGATCTATTCGCCTTCAGGCGGCAGCGTGGGGATCGCATTTTCCATTCCCGCCACTACCGTGAAGAACGTGGTCGCTCAGTTGAAGGACAAGGGATCGGTCAGCCGCGGCTGGATCGGTGTCCAGATTCAGCCCGTCACGGCGGATATCGCCGACAGCCTCGGGCTGAAAAAGGCTGAAGGTGCGCTGGTTGCCGAACCGCAGGCCAACGGTCCAGCCGCCAAGGCTGGCGTTGAATCCGGCGACGTGATCACCAAGGTGAACGGCGAGACCGTAAAGGACGCCCGCGAGCTGGCGCGCACCATCGGTGGACTGTCGCCTGGTAGTGGCGTCAAGCTCGACGTGCTGCACAAGGGCCAGGACAAGGTGATCAACCTCACCCTTGGCCAATTGCCGAACTCACTCGAGGCCAAGGCTGACATCGACAACGGCGACAAGGGCGGTGCGACCCGCGGCACGGACGTGCCGAAACTCGGCCTCACGCTTGCGCCTGCCAACTCGGTTGCGGGCGCCGGCAAGGACGGCGTCGTGGTAACCGACGTTGATCCGAAGAGTGCTGCTGCCGAGCGCGGCTTCAAGGAGGGCGATGTCATTCTGGAAGTTGCCGGGAAGAGCGTCGCCAACGTTGGCGATGTGCGCGAGGCGATCAATGCGGCGCGCAACGACAACAAGAACAGCGTTCTGATGCGCATCAAGAGCGGTGGGTCTTCGCGCTTTGTCGCGATACCGCTGGCCAAGGGCTAAAAGGCCCGGACCGCGTCATCAAAGCCATGGAGGGTGTCGCCGGCATTGGTCGCCCCCGCCGACGGCTCTTTCCGGGGGGCGGGTCTAAAGTCCCGCTCCCTCAAGCCTACCTTCCGGTGGAAAACGCCCCCCTCCGTCGGAAGGTCAAAAGGGCGGTGAGGTTCCCCCAGCTTCACCGCCCACTTTTTTGGGCCGAAAAGTGGCGCGTCTGGTCGCCTTTTCATGCCGCCTTGCATGAGGCTTCTTCCCGCGCCATGGTGAGAGGAAGCGTTTTCCCGTGACCGCGACTGCAACGGTAATTGAAATCCCGATGCGCCTTTTGATCATCGAAGACGACCGTGAGTCCGCTGACTACCTGGTCAAGGCGTTTCGTGAAGTCGGGTATGTCGCCGATCTTGCCAGCGATGGCGAGGAGGGGTTGGCGCTGGCGGAGAGTGGAGATTACGACGTACTGGTGGTCGACCGCATGCTGCCAAAGCGCGATGGGCTGTCGCTGATCGGCGCCTTGCGCGAGAAGGGAAATCGCACGCCGGTGTTGATTCTCTCGGCGCTGGGCCAGGTCGACGACCGCATCAAGGGCCTGCGCGCGGGCGGTGACGATTATCTGCCAAAGCCCTATTCGTTCGCTGAATTGCTGGCGCGGATCGAGGTGTTGTCGCGCCGCCGTGGCGGCCCGGCGGAGGAAACGACCTACCGGGTCGGAGACCTCGAGCTCGACCGGCTTTCGCACCGCGTGACGCGCGGCAAGGAGGAGCTGACGCTGCAGCCGCGCGAGTTCCGCCTGCTGGAATACCTGATGAAGCACGCCGGTCAGGTGGTGACACGGACCATGCTTCTTGAGAACGTCTGGGATTATCACTTCGATCCGCAGACCAATGTCATTGACGTGCATATTTCGCGGCTGCGCTCCAAGATCGACAAAGGCTTCGAGCGGCCGCTGCTTCATACCATTCGCGGCGCTGGATACATGATCCGTGACGGAATGCGCTGAAGCCCTTAAAATACAGGGGTTCTGAGAGCGAGACCGAATTCATCCTACCGCCTTCTTACCACTCATCACCGGCATCGTCCTCAACCACTCTTTCAGGTCCTCCGCCATGATAATGGTGCGCGCGCCGTGCTTGCGCGCCTTCAGCGCGCCGCTCGCCGCCGCTGCGCGTATTGACGTCATGCCGATGCCGGTGAGGGCGCTGGCCTCCTCCGGAGACAGCGACAACCGCTCTGCAAGAGGAACGACACCTTTTTGACCAAACTCATTCATGAGAACCTCGCGCTGATCCTTCCTTTGTGTCCAGCTCACCGCTGCGATCGCGGGTGACGTTGGACGATAACCAATCATGACAGCACAACGGCGTTTGTAGGGCCCTAACAAACAAAAGGCCCGCGCGAGCGGGCCTCTGCTATTCGCCCCTCTGGCAGAGGGGTTATCCCTTCGGGGAAGGGATTTTGTCTTCGATCTCAGTACCCGAGATCCTTGAAAATCCGCGCCTTGCTGGTGTTGACTGTTTTGCACCCCATGTTCAGCAGACTTATCAGCGCTGCCGTCTTGAGGGTGAAGCTGACGACATCGCGGGCATCCGACTTCAACGAGACTCTTATCTTGTTGTGGTCGAGATACTCGCAAGCCGTCGGCGTGAGCTGGGGCAGCGTCGTGGCGTGGGTCGTGATAGTATGATTGGCAGCCTTGGCCATTTGGTCGATCTCCTGGTCAGGGTCAGGCGTCGGTCGGTGTTACGGCATCGGCCGGCGCCGCCGCCGATCATCGGCGACTCCGACATGATCGGCGACGCCATCGGTTGAGTCAACCAAAAAGAGTAGTACGTAAAAATGCACTAAACTGGTGCAATCGCTACAGCGGGTCCCGCTACTTACAGGCCGAATTTCGATTTGAAGTAATGCTCCATCACGCTGATGCCAACCGTTTTCAACACCGAGAGCGGAATTGTCGCAAGTTCGCTTGGCGACAGTTTCTCTTTCATCTTCGACCAGACCGAGTCGTTCTGCAGCACGGCCGCGAAGTCATGGCCCTGCCATGTCAGATCCTTCACCGCGAACTTCGGATCACCATGTAGCGGGGCCGATTTGACGGCCTCGATGTATTGGGCATCGTGCAATAGCTCGATGTGCCGAGCGAGCACGCCAGGATCAACGCCGGTGATCTCGATGGCCTGAGAGTCGACCGTGCTGCGGTTCTGAATCTCGGCGAAAATCTGCCGGATGATGTTCATATCCCTCTTCATTAGAGCCCTCGCGTTTGTGTCGCGCTCTATTATCACTCGTGGCTTAGCAGCGAAAGCAACCATGTTCATTGAGTTTCCTTCCTCACTTTGGAGTAGTGCCTGCATCGGCCTCCGGCACCGGCGACGCGCTGGGCGGCGCGATCGGGGTTTCCCAAACGCTGAATTCGCGACGGAAGATCGCCATCTGCTCTTGCA
>CAVRMY010000057.1:0-45819 GCA_963721935.1 uncultured Alphaproteobacteria bacterium | reverse complement strand
TTCTATAGATTTCCGGAAAAAATATACAGGTAAATCAATCGGCTAGAGCTTGATTAGTCACTCTAAAGAAAACAGTTAGTCACTGCCTGTTCGCTGTTTGGCCTTGAACTTCTCGGTTGCATCCCTGGCCAATCGCTTCTGATCAGCAGCCTGCGTGTAACGCTCGATCTCGCGCAATGTCTTGTGACCCGACCATGCTGCGATCTGCTTTTCCGTAAAGCCAGCTTCGGCCATGCGGCGCATCCCGGCTTTGCGGAGACCATGCGAAACGCATTTCGCTGGAAGACCAGCCCGGTCAATCGCGCGTGCCATAAAGTCGGATAGACCAGGGCGAGTCAGCGGCTTCCCGTTCTCGGTTCCGATCAGCGCCAGGCCTTTCGCAGGGTACGCCTTCATTGCCTGCGCGAGCGTTGGAAGGATGGGCAGGTACAGCTCGGCTCCGGTCTTGTCCTGGATAACGTGCAATTCCCCATCCACGATGTCTGCCCGCCTCATTTTGGCGACATCGCCCACGCGCTGGATGGTGTAGAGCAAGAGCGCGTAAGCGACCCTCTCTCGCGTCCCCAGCGGCCATCGAGATTCGAAAGTTTTCAGTTCGCCCTCGGTCCAGGTGTGGTGCGTCCCACTCTTGAAACGCTCGATGCCGATCACTGGGTTGTCCGGTCGCCACTTCGCCTTCACGGCGTACTTCATGAGCTTTTGCACAACGCTCTTCGTGAAGTTCGCCATGCCGGGTTTCGTCGCACCGATGTCTCCGATAATCTTAGCAATCTTGTCAGCGCGCATGTCTCTGACGAGGCGATGACCGTGAGCTTTCGCCAGTGGCTCCAGCGCATATCGATAAGCCGTCCGTGACGATGGCTTGAGATTTTTAAACGGCGTCGATCCATAGTATTCGGTAATCAGCCTGCCGAATGATCCATCGCCGGTGCGCGGTGAGGGGATGGCCGGTTTGTTTTCGGCCAAAAAGCCCTGATAGGCAGCCATAAACTCTTCGGAGCCGACTTCGCCGGGCAGCGCACCAAGTCTCTTGCCTCTGCGCCTGAAGTATCGGCGTTTTTTGCCTGTCCTATCCGTATATTCGTTCACGTAGTCTAGCTTGATGACTGCCACCGGGACCTCCATCATACGTCGTCCCATGACGTTGCGAGGGCGGCCTCTTTGTCAACGGCTGGATGTGTACCATCCACCCCATCTATTGTTATTGACCCGTCCCGATTGAGGATTACGCGCCTGACCCGCATGCCAGCACTTTCCGCGCCTTTGACAGCGCGGCGAATGTGAGCCTGAGTGAAGGGGAGGGCGCGAGACATTTCGGACTTCCTGTCGGGCTAGCGGCCTTTCCAGGGCCACCCAGCGTTACGTGGTTCGCTTTTTTGCGAAGCCGCCGCCCGACAGAAAGCAGGGAATTGGATTCGCTGGTCCCGCCTGGAGCGGGGAATTTCTTTCGTCGAATCTGAAGGGGAATGGCAGAAAGTACAAGATTATTTCCTCGCAAAACTGGATCGTGCCGCCGGGTTTTCATTTGGGGTTGTTAGGCGACACGGCGCCGTGACGGGGGGTCGCCAGACGTCCCGGTACCCATCAGTTCGACGGTCGAACGGCTGATGTGTGTCTCTATGAAGCGATCAATGTCGCCGCGCCGGTAGAAGAGTCTCCCACCTAACCGAACGTAGGGACATCCGGAACGATTGGCGCGTTCGCGGTCCAATGTGCGCAGACTGCATCGGCGCAGCCGCGCATACTCGGCGGGGGTCAAAAGTTCGTTGTCGGGCATATGTTACATCTCCGTGCCGCACGATTGCGGCCCTTGACGTGAACCTACCCCCGTTGACGCGCATCAAAATGGGGGGTCTAGCTGGGTTTTTTGTCGGAGCGCGAAGCTCCGGGAATATCTCGTAGACGTACCTTTGCAACGAGGTGATCGCCATGCGCTTTGCTTTAGCGAGCGGTAGCGCCTGAAACTATTTTCTTCGTCTTTGAACATCAAATCATACATCATCGCAGCGCCTCCCAGCCGGCCTACGTCGCCAGCGACGTCATCGCACCAGTGGCGCACCGTGTGCGCCGTGATGACACCCTTCCCCCGCCCGGATCGGGCACCCAGCCTAGTCAATTCCTCCGCGACAAGCTTATGCGCTTTGTCCGGTGGGAGGCCTGAATTTCGAAGGCGTATGACAGTGCCAGCTACATATCCTTGCAATGATGCGTATCCGTGGCTCGCAGGAGCGCGGCCTCGACGTGTAACGGGCTTCAGGATTGGCATCACGTTGTTCTGGTCGAGGGCAGTTAGTTTGATAACCGGTGGGAGCAGTGATTCTGCTTGCGACGAATTGAACAGCGCTACAAACGGCCACATGGCACCAAGAGCTGTGAATGCTGCATGCCGCCCGCCGTCTGCTTCTTCGTCGTATTGCCGCCGGGCTCGACGTAGCAAAGCAAATAGAAACGTCAGCCCCGTATTCAGTGTTGCCAAATCGCCCTCGACAATTGGCACTTGAAGAGTCCCAAAGAACTGCTTCAGTAAATCAGGATGTGGCGGCGCGTCTCCAGATTGCGTTTTGCTCCTAATGGCCCTCCCGACCGAAACGAGCCTTTGACTTCGCTGGGCCGGCGGGGCTTTTGCTTCGTAATGGTTTTCATTTGGCGTCCATTGACGATGCGGTCCTAAGGGTGATTGGCATCCGTCCGACCGTGCTGCCATCGCCCAAACCCAGCCACGCTAAATCCAAATAGCCAAAGCCCATAGGGATACGGAACCATAAGCCAAACAAGCGCAAGATAAAGCGTGAATAGGGCGCGCATCAACGCCTTCGCTCCTTCAAAGTTCGAGAATAGACCGCCACAGCAAAAGCAATCAACGATTTAGGACAAGTTGTTGGCACTGCCTATGGCGCGAGTAGTTTTCAGGCGGTCTGGCGCGAAGGCCGGAAGGGATATTCGTGAACCCGTGGCTTCAAAATAAACCCTTCTTCTCGGGGCCGCTTATGTCGTCTTTTCATATTCGCCATCCCAAAAACCCAGGGCGAGATCGTGTCGCCAGCGTCCGCTGGTCTCGTGCAATGCGCCTGAAACATCACGATAGATGAACGTGAAATGCAGCCACGCTCTGCGTCCGCCGGTTTGAAGCTGGGACGCTATTCCGGCATTGAGGACATCCCCAACCGGGATGTGGAAGGTGTGTTCAGCGCCGGTTTCGAGAGCAAAGAACAGGGGCGGGATGGTGGACAGAATGCCTGGTGCCGGGTCACGTGAAAATCGCAATTGAGCGGCGATTTGGCTCATCAAAGCGGGAGTCTTTCCGTAATTCTTGATCGTCGCCTCCAGCATGATTGTAACCGGCACGCCGGTGCCTTCGTAGCGCCCTCCCGCGATATCTCTGATGGCTGCCGGACTGATCTTGCTGATGAAAATCCATGGCCGCTCAGTGTTCGCGAGGGTATCAGCGGATTTTTGAGCGGCTTTGGCGGCGTTTTCGGCAGCGGCGATGGAAGACTGCATGTCGCGGGATTGGGAAGCAGAGGTATCGGCCACCAGCTTCAATTGTCTTTCACCAGCGTCCCACATCCTATCGGTGGCCTGCCTGAGAGACAGGGTGAACCAAGCAATCGCGATAGTGGCAAGGGCGGTAAGAACGCCACCCATGCGATCAAGAACCTGTATGGCTTTAATGGCAACGAATGGGACCAGTTGGTAACTGGTGCAGTCCCTTTCGAGGGTTTTCTCGGCCAGGCATATCTCGTAGTGAGCAGGAACGAGGGAAAGGCACCCAACCGCAAACGCGAAGCCAATGCTTAGCCAAATTAGCTTCTCACGGCGCGACAACCTTGCCCCCTAACCCTCATCCAATACTACTCCCTCCAATTCGATCGCCGCAACATAGGATAGCCCGCAAGCTACGCGAACTCATGATTGGGGCGAGAGCAGGTTTCGTGCGTCCGACCTTGAACCACGATTTGTTTGCGGGATCTGCGGCCAGCGCGGCGCCGATATCAGGCCTGATTGGCACAGGGCTGCGGCGATTATTTTTCTGCGGGTAACAGCGCCTGTAACAATTTCGGGCGGTTAGTTCAGAGCAACGGTCTTTACACACCGGATCGAAGATGTGGCGAAAGACATCACTCTCCCGGAACCGGTGTAGCCGGTTCTCTGAGAAGGTCGAGTGGTGCGCTGGGGTTATGCTGGTTGGGGCGGATGCACGCAGATGCAACAGGTTTGGAACGGTGCTCATCCTGCCATTCTCACGGAACTGCTGGCGGAAAAGGCGCGCGGACGTGTTGGGACAGCACTTTCTCTTAAGCGGACAGACATTACAATCGAATTTGGAGGCGCGATAGCGTAGTAAGGTGCCATCGTAAACAGTGCCAGTGCTATGCAGCACTTTGTTGTTCGGGCAGATGTAGACGCCGCGCCGTCTATCCCAGCGGAAGTCGCTACGTGAGAAGGTCCCATCGTCGCGCTCGCCAGCATCGCGAACGGGAATATGTGGTGCAATCCCACGACCAACCAACCAGCCGAGGAAACGGCCAGTACCATAGGCGGTGTCGGCAGCAAGTCGCTTCGGCTTGAGATTGAGGCGACACTCGGTTCGGTCCAGCATTGTCTTTGTCGACTCGACCTCGTCATAGGTGCGCGCAGGCGTGGCCTCCACGTCGACAATCACTGCATTCTCGATGTCGATGAGATAGTTGAGGCCATACCCGAACTGCACGCGCTTGTTGGCTTTAGCCGTCCAGGCCGAGCATGGATCACTGGGTGAGATGACTTTCGGCGGCTTGCGGTCAGGATTGGGCGCATTCGCAGCTTCGAGCCCAGCGAGATATTCCTTGACCGCGCGCGTCCGCCGCTCGGGCTCAGCCCATTCGATCTCGTCCGGCGCCTTGCCGTGGTAACGACTGGCGTTAGCTTCCATGACGCTGGCATCGACGGCGAAGCCTTCGCCCTTCACCAGGCCGGCCGCCATGCACGCCGCAACGACGCGCTCGAAGATGTGGCGAAAGACATCACTCTCCCGGAACCGGTGTAGCCGGTTCTCTGAGAAGGTCGAGTGGTGCGGGACCTTGTCGTCGAGGTCGAACCGACAGAACCAGCGATAAGCTAGATGCAACTCGACCTCCTGGGTCAATTTGCGCTCCGAACGTAGGCCATAGCAGTACCCAATGATCAGCATCCGCAACATCAACTCAGGATCGACCGAAGGCCGGCCGATCTCGCTGTAATAAAGCTGCAGGCGTTCGCGCAGATCGCCGAGCACCGACGTCACAAAGACATTGATGCGCCTGAGCAGGTGATCCTTTGGGATACGATCGTCGAGCCGGAATTCATAGAACAAGCTCGCCTGATCGCTGGACTGCCGACCCATCATCGCCGCCTCCGAGGCCGTGACTTCCAGAATCACCGGAATCATGGTTCGGCGATCTTCTCAAGCCTTTTTCGACAGCATCGACCCAACGCGGACATTTCGATGGTGGCGACCGTGAAGTATGGCTCAATTGTCGAACGGCGTTGATATGGATCAATAACACCACTGAGGATTTCGGGTCGGCTGTGGGAATTCTGGTTTAGGAGAAGAACATGAAAAGGCTAACGGTACTCGGCGCGGCCCTCGGTGCAGCGATGTTGTGTTTGGCTCCCGTTTCGCTTCACCGGTCACCTGCAGGGACTGTCGTTATCTCCGTCGACAAAGCTGACGCTCGTGTCGGTCGGCCGCTCACGCCTGGCAGCGTTGCAGGGGTTCATCGGAGAGTGCATCGGCGCGCGTACTATGGAGCCGCGGTAGGTGCGGCTGCCGTCGGAGCAGCGGCCACGGGAGCGTACTATCACGGCCAACACTGCGGTTACTATCCATATCCGCCGTGCTATTGAGAGCGAGACCGCCAGAGCGCTCGGTCTCGAAATTTCAACCTTCGCTACTCGTCCGCGCCAATGAGGCGGTCGAACAAGGATCCGCCGACTTCTGATTTTGGCACGTTTCGGACATAGCTGGTCCAGCGCGCAATGTCCGCTTCTAGGGGTGGAACGGAAGTCGCACTTTAGGGCCGTCACTTCCGTTGATGACCCCGAACCGGAAATTCCTGATGTGGAGCTATCTGACGTAGGGCAAGTAGTGGACGCTTCGCAGGACGCCGGTGACGACGGGGACTTTCTGTTCTGAACTTATGATGCGGCTTCGGCTAAAGCTGCGTGCGGCCGCCATCGACGGCAAGCTCGACCCCTGTGATGTAGGAGGCATCGTCGGAAGCGAGGAACGCCACGGCTGTGGCGACTTCTTCGGGCTTGCCGAAGCGCTTTGTCGGAATCTGCTGAAGCAGGGCTTTGCCGAGTTCCTGAGCATCAGCGTCGGGAATGCCGAGCTTTCCGAACAGCGGCGTTTCAATTACCCCCGGACTGACCGCATTCACGCGAATGTTGCGGCCGATCAGTTCGGAGGCAAGCGTCCGCGTCAGGTTACGCAGCGCAGCCTTCGAAGCCGACACCGCCGACGTTCCTGCGATGCCCACCTCGTCGAACCAGGAGGTCGTAAAGACGATGGCCCCACCATCCTTCAAGAGTGGCAATGCTTTCTGAACGGTAAAGTAAGCGCCCCGCAGGTTGGCACCGAGAACATCATCGAAGATTTCCTCAGTCGTCTCGGCGACAGAGCCTAATTTTGCGATGCCCGCGTTCGCATAGAGCACGTCAATCCGGCCGAATTTCTCACGCACCTGCCGGAACAAGGAATTGAGGTCGGCCGACTTTGTGACGTCCGCGAGGATCGCAACGCCATTCGCGCCAAGCTCTTTTTGGGCGTTGCCAATCGACTGCTGGCTGCGGCCGGTTACAACAACCTTGGCGCCTTCTTTGATGAACTGCTTGGCGGCAGCAAGGCCAATTCCGCTCGTGCCACCGGTGATGACAACGATCTTGTTCGCGAAGCGGCTCATGACATGTCTCCTGTTGTTGTTCGCTCCGACCTAATCCTGTTCACCGAGAGTTTGGGCGTAAGTCTTGCCATACGGGTAGAACAATTCTTTGCGGCCTTGCTGCCACGCCGCTTTCAGTTCCGGCGTCGTGATGTCCCAATCCGGCCGGCATTTCCGGGTGACTGCACGCAGGTCCTGCCGGAGCTCTTCTAAGGTCGGCCGACCGAAGAACCAGTAACCATTGTAGACCTTGTAAATGACGAGACCGGGTTCCAGCACAATCACATGCGGGATCATGGGATTGTGGGCGGGATCGGTGTACTCGGCGATGTCGAGATCCTTCTGGACCACCCGCCGCGGATCGGAAAGGAAAGGCCAGTGGGCACCGACCCCGCTGCGATATTCATTCGTCTCAGTGATATTGTCGGTACTGATGGTCACCAGCCGGCAATAACCGACTTCGAGTTCGCGATGCAGTTCTACAAGCCCTTCCGCTTGCCGGCGATCCTTTGGGCAGTAGCCTCCACGGCTAAGGACGAGAACCATTGGATGCTGTCCCTGCAGTTCGGAGAGTTTCCGATGTTTCGCGGTGTGGTCGGAAAGCTCGTAGTCGGGGAAGCCGGCACCTGGCACCATGTCGGATCGCATTTTGGAATCCTCCCCATAGATTTGTGACCGCGTCCCCAAACCGCCTTTAGAACTTACTGTGGCCCGTTGCCCGGCACGCAAATGCAGAGTTCTGCGGACTTCCGCAGTCTGGGCCGACATCGGACTAAAGGATTGATTTTGCGCCTACCGATGGCACTGGGCTGCCGATTGATAGAAACGGCGATTTCAGTGCGCCGCCGTTTTTTTGGGCAACTCCGAGTCAAGCAGTGCGTTTGACCCAGCTTACGCTAAAGCTTCGTTGGGGTCATTGTCGATCAACTCGCCGATCAAAAGTACGATACCTGATGTGGCCGACGCCCCTCGATTGAATAAACAATTGTGACGACTGCTTTTGGCACCAAACGGAAATGGTGGGATGTCCGTTGCTTCAAGCAGCGGTCTGATCGCAGCTATCAGCTCAGGGCGGCCCTCGATCAACTCCTCGGCTCGCACGGCGAAGACATTGAACTTGGCGCGGCCGATGACGAGACCGAGGTTCTTCAGAAGGCCACGAACATGGTTCTCGAGATCGCGCTTGATCTTGACCAGCAGCGCGCGGCTGGCCAGTAGCGCCCTGACCGAGTGGCTGTCGATATCCTTGACGTGCACCTCCTTGAACCAACCCGTCTGCATGATACGAGCGATCCCGATCGCATCGTTGCGGTCGCTCTTGTTGATTTGCATCTTGAGCACTGCCCTGGCATGGCGCGCGTCAATACAGATCACCGGCAGGCCAAGTCGCTTGAGCTCGGTCCACAGCCACGTAGACGTTGGTCCCGTCTCGAGCATAAAACGGTTGGGAGCTGTCTAATGGAACAGATACTGATTAATTTAGTCGCCGGAGCGCTCGGAGGCGCTGGCGCGGGCAAGGCATCGCCGCAATTCGATCTCGGTACTATCGGGAATATTATTTCAGGCGTGGTCGGCGGAGGAGTGCTTGGTCAGATCGTTACGCTGGTTTTGCCATCTCTTGTTGCCGCGGCACAGACCGGCAATCTCAGTGTCGGCG
The DNA here is from genome assembly GCA_963721935.1 of uncultured Alphaproteobacteria bacterium. Taxonomy (GTDB): domain Bacteria; phylum Pseudomonadota; class Alphaproteobacteria; order Rhizobiales; family Xanthobacteraceae; genus Bradyrhizobium. The sequence continues at coordinate 37,260 of CAVRMY010000057.1, read as the reverse complement.
GCGTGGTTTCACAGGCAATCGCAGGTGGCGCGGGTGGCGCAATCCTCACCGCGATCATTGGCGCGATCAAGAACAAGGCTTAGTGCAGCCCCACCGCTGATGATCATTGATGCTCGACACTTGATTTTTGACGACGGTACGACAACCGATCTCAAACGTTTACCTGAAACCGCTTTGGCATGAACTCAACGAACGCAATACTTGTTTTAAGCTGCATTGCAGCGCTTGCATTTGGATCAGGTCGGCTAAGGGCGAGCGAATTCGGCGTGCTTCGGCAGGTCAATCTGGTCGGGAGCAAGAACGCCAACGGCCAGTGGATTGATCCGCGAGGTTTGCTGAGCGTCAAGGGACCGGAACTTGGCTTGTCCGCCCAAGAGATCGCGCAGCTCCGGCGAACCGTCGGCGACGTGGTTTGCCCGGGGACGCAAGGTACGGCTTTCCTGGTCGGAGATGGCAGCATTATCCTGACGAATGCGCACATCTTCGTCGATTCGAACGGCAAAAGATCGAGCCAATCTCGACAAATGTTTTTGGCAGAACAAGGACGAGCCGTTTCAGAGGATGCCTGTCGAGACTGGCGAACACAATATGAGGCTTTTCACCCGGTCTACGACAAAGGAATTCTATCTAGATCTCGCCGTCGCACGGCTTGGGCAAACGGTCCCTGGGGCAAATCCCCTTCCGTTTGACACGAGAGCTTCGGTAGAGGTTGGCGAGCAACTCATGATGGTCTCGGCGGGACAACTCCGCATGCCGTCGCTTCCGAAGCAGGTAACGGAATTCATTCGCGGTGATCCGAAGCGGGCAGCGTTTGAGTTCAATTACAACCACGAACCAATCCTGCAAGGCTGCACGGTGATGGCGGTGGGCAGACCCACTGACACGGTCGCAAACGACGCGATATATAGCGACTGTTCGGCGACGAGGGGAACGAGCGGATCTCCAATTTTGGTTCGCTCGGAAGCCGGAGAACTGGCCATCAAAGGCGTTCATGTCGGTGGTGGGCAGGACGCTGCCGACTACACGGATTTCACGCTGGACGATGCAAGTCCTATGGGGCGAAGTTATTCGAATGCCTTACAATTAAACCCTGGCATCCTTGGCGAGATCTGGCGCTTCGAAGCTACCCGACAAGTCACTCAAACGCGATAAAGTCTTGCTCGGACAGCATGGCAGCGGTTCGTTGGTCTTTGGCACCTTTGAGACATGCCGAGACGGTCTGGCGATGTCCGTTCATCGGGACAAAGCAGAAGTAACTTGGAGGCGTCGCCACTTCCGATTTTGAACCCATAGCGGATGTTCGACGCTTCGGCCTGATACCAGCCGCGTAGATTTATGCAGCAGCCAAAGGACCGGCCGTCGTCCGCTCAAGGCCCGCCGTTCAATTGCGAAGCCAGCCTTCATCGTGGCGAAGCCCAGATCAGTGACAAGCTGAACGGGGAAGGCCGCCTCAGCCGAGCCCCATCCCTTGACGTCCGCTGACGGGTCATGACGCTCACACATTCCAATCGGTTCATCCCTGAAGCAAACCCAGCGATTTAGCACCGGTATCGTGCCAGGACGCTCGATAAGAAGCTGGCACGAGTTGGATCACACACAACCGGTTTAGAGAACGAGGCGCCAAACCATTTACTCGTCAACGAACCATCCTTGTCGACCCAGGGAATCGGTGGCAGTTGCGGCAGATAAGGTCCCCACGGCAGCACTTTCGAAAGGGTCACTCTGCCTGGAAACCGTGCGAGGAAAGCCTTATTCATTCCGCCGTCCCATCCGCTGTAGACTGGGGCAGCTGGCACGTTGTCTTTAAGCAACTGCGCGTATTCGAGCTCGTCGGTGCGTTGTTTCTCCAGCGCCTGCAGCGCGATTTTCGGATTCACGACAAAGGCGGGGCATTTGTTGGTGGGATTGAACACAAGAGGATTCGGCGAATTTGGGGGAGGTTGCGTATCGAATACGTAGAGGCGATTGCACACATCTACCTTAGGTTCGAGATGCGTCGTCTCGAAGTGATCGTTGCCGATCTTGAGCATTTTCCAGAAGGCGAAATTTGGATTATTTCGATGCCGCGCCAGATTTGCCGGCGTCATGCGGAACGGATAAGCCTGGACCTGGAATGACGGCTGGCCGCCGAGGAATGAGTTGCGCGCTAGCGAATAGATCTCGCTTATCTGTTCGTCCGTCATGGCATAGCAACCGCTCGACGAGCAGTCGCCGTGGATCATGAGCAAGCTGCCGTCGCGCTTGTTCGCTTTGTCGAAGCTGTTGGGGAAGCCGACGTTGATCGCAAGATAGAAGTTGGAGTTGGGCTTCATCAACTCGGGTGTAATTGTATAGAACCCCTCCGGAGCTTGACGGTCGCCCTCCTGCAACTTCGGCCCAAGATCGCCTGACCACCGACAGATCGGATAGAGCTTGAGGATCTGGAAAAGGCCGGTGGTGTCCTGTTTCCAGACTTCGAGCTCCGCCTCTTCCTTGAAAAGGCGCACAACGATAGGTGAATATTTTGGCATCTTCTTTTGTCGGAGCAGCGAAAGCAGTTCGCGCGGTAGCTCCTTTGTTGCCTTGGCCGGCAACCGATCGCTGTTTTCGCCAAGGCACGTGACCGGCGTCAACCCCGCGGCAAAAGCCGCCGTCAGCACAAGCGCACGGAGTACCGTGGCGCGGATCATTGCTGTACCTCGACGTGGAACCTTTCTTATCTGGATAGCCTGCAGTCGGTGGCTTTCGCAAGGCAAACCCAGATGGGTGCAGGCGCCGACGAAGTTCGAGCTTATCGTCAACCTCAAGACTGCCAAAGCGCTCGGCCTTCGTGCCGTCCTCACTGCTTGGACGCGCCGACAAGCTGATCGAATAGAGATGCCGTTTGCTGCGGCGCGTGAGTCCGTTCATGGCCCATCGCGTCCTTGCGCGTGCGCGTGAAATCAGGTCGCTTTCGGAGCAAAGCGAACTCCAAATGACAATCAGGACCGGCAGGTTCGGTCGAGTTTGACCCATCTCGGACTTCGGTCGGGTTTCAACGCGGCGCGAACTCCGGGGGATCACGGCCCCAACGCCGTTCCATAACGGCCGAAATGTGGCGCTTGCCGTGCCCACTCGCCTATTTCTTTCCTCTTCTCCGCCCAGCTTAGAGCGCGTTTCGCATCCACGATTGCCGCAATGAGAAGTCAGCGCGCCCTTAGTGCTGCAGAGAGGTCCGTTGCGTCCGGTGGAGCAAGCGTTGCGTACCGAATTGTCCTTTCAGCGCAAACTGCACCGCATGCTTGTTGCTGCCGCCATCGTTGGCCCCGTGGCGCTGGCGCCCGAAATGAGTGCGGCCGAAGGTTTGCTTGATTTCTTTTTCGGTGGCGGCCAGAAGCAACAGCACCAGACCGACAATAATCCGCAATCACCACCGCCGCGGCCGGTCGTCGTAAGCGCGGGACCTGCCTTCTGCGTGCGCAGTTGCGACGGCAAATATTTTCCGCTGATGCGCGGCGCGGCCTCGCCGGCGCAGATGTGCCAGGCCTTCTGTCCGGCAAGCCCGACCAAAGTTTTCTTCGGCTCCAGCATCGACAGAGCCTATGCCGCAACTGGCGAACGCTACGCCGATAGCGAAAACGCCTTTGCCTATCGGAAGGCGCTGCGCGCCGATTGCACCTGCAACGGCCATAATCCCGCCGGTCTTGCGTCAGTCGATCTCGCGATGGACGGCTCGTTGCGCTCGGGCGACGCGCTCGCTACCGCTAACGGGCTCGTCACCTATTCCGGCATACGGGTCGGTAACGACCAGAACCCGGATTTCACGCCGGTAGCGTCTTCTCCGAGCCGGACGCCGTAGGTGCGCGCCCGGTTGAACGATATGAAGGTCGCGCCGGCGCGAGCCGACATGGCGGCAAAAGGGCTTGGGCCGAAAGAAACCCCACCGCGTTTTTAATGCTTCGCCTAGAAATTTTTCCCCCTCCGGTGGGGCCGTAGCGTCCCTTGATGGTTTGCAACACGCAAACGTCCGTCAGTCTTTGCAGTTTCGGTTGGTTTGGCCTCGATCAAGGCAGGAGTGTTTGCCCCTGGAAATAATAGCCAGGACTGGCGATCCATCAAAGCGGACGTTGCAGTGAACAGATTTACTAGGCGGGGCGTACCGGACCGCTTTGCGAAGCTTCATCAGATCGGAGCTCTATCGCCTCTCAGGCAATAGTCGCGCGGTGTTGCAGCCGAACTTTCGATTATGCGATCGTGCAGCGTTATACACGGGAGCGAATCTCATATTGGCTTTGCGGGCCCGCCACCCTAGAATTGCGGCGATCGCAGGACGGGCGAAATGCAGTATGTTTGCGACGCGCCGAAGGGTAAGACCTGGTTCCGTATCGAGACGGAAGGTGAAGCGGGGCATGAGTCGCGCCTGATGAGCCACACAGTCGAGAAATATTTCTGCCGCGAGCGGGAGAAGGCAGTCCAATCCTGGCGTCCGGTGTGGCCCAACGCGATCGAGCGCGACATCGGCCTCGAGGCCCATGTACAGCGAGAGATGCCGCTTTTCCTCACGTTGCGCGACAGGGAGGGCAATGCACTGGCTACAGCGATGCTGCCACCGGGTGGCAAGGATCGCGGCGGGTTCCGGATCATCATCGTTGCCGCATCCAACGCCGATCCTTATCCTGAGCAGGACGCGGCCATCGCTGCGCTAGGAGCGCATTTCGGTCTCACACTCGATCGCCACCGCTGCTTCCCCCACGGCCGCTAAGGAGCCTGACAAGTATCGCTGCTTGATTGGAGCGATGTCGGCTCATGGCAGATTTTGTTCTCTAATTCCGGGTCTGGGTGTCAAGCTCTCCGACGATCATCCTTTGCCGGGCCCACTGTTCTCTCCGCGGTAGGGGTAATCCCTCCGCATGATGGCGTAAGGTGACGCTGGCGGTTCAATGTTGCAATCGCGGTCGTCCTCTCGGACGCGCGCAAAAAATCTGTCGAACTCACCATCGCCATCGTCCCGGCTGGGACGTCTTTTCCCGCCGTTTGGCAGGGACTCGGTAACGCCCGCGCTAGGCAGCAATCTCCATTTTCGACCAATTGAACTCGGTTCCCTCGATCCACATGCGATGCAGAATGACCGCGAGCTTACGTGCGACCGCAACCTTGGCCTTGCGGAGCCCGTTGCGCTTGGCGAGCCTTACCCCCCAAGCCTTCACGGCGGACCATTTCGGGACGCGCGTCAGCAGAACCCCGGCTGCTTCAAACAGATAACTTCGTAGCATCGCGTCGCCGCACTTCGAGATGCGACCGGTCCAATCGACCTCTCCGGACGCATGGCGTCGACTGGTTAGCCCGACGTAAGCACCTACGCTTCTCGACCGCGCAAACCTTGCCGGATCGTCAATCGTTGCCTTGAAGGCAAGCGCGGTGATCGGACCGACCCCGGGCGCGGTCATAAACCGGCGAACCTGCGCATCGTGGCGAGCCAGTTTCATAACCTTGCGGTCGAGTTCACTGACCTGCTGCTCGACGGCATTGCGCGCTTCGAGCAGCGGTCTGATCGCAGCTATCAGCTCAGGGCGGCCCTCGATCAACTCCTCGGCTCGCACGGCGAAGACATTGAACTTGGCACGGCCGATCACTAGACCGAGGTTCTTCAGAAGGCCACGAACATGGTTCTCGAGATCGCGCTTGATCTTGACGAGCAGCGCCCGGCTGGCCAGTAGCGCCCTGACCGAGTGGCTGTCGATATCCTTGACGTGCACCTCCTTGAACCAACCCGTCTGCATGATACGAGCGATCCCGATCGCATCGTTGCGGTCGCTCTTGTTGATTTGCATCTTGAGCACTGCCTTGGCATGGCGCGCGTCAATACAGATCACCGGCAGGCCAAGTCGCTTGAGCTCGGTCCACAGCCACGTAAACGTCGGCCCCGTCTCGAGGCCAATGCGTACTGCATTCGGTGCCTTCAACGTCACGTAAATCGATATCGTCTCAGGGTCGGAATCGACCACGCCCTCGCGCACGACCAACCCCGCCTGGTCCACCACGCAGATTGATGTCTGCTTCAATGATACGTCCAGTCCGACATAGTATTCCATTATCGCTCTCCATCGTTGCAAGGCCACATGAGGCTGGCCTCATACTTTCCTGGAGAGCTGATTCCCTCGCCTTTGTCTGGCTCGATCCCGGAATTACCCCATGTTGCAAAAGTCGGTTGAGAGAGGCCTCGAAGCGTGATTCCGTTTTGTTGACGCGAATCGCGGCGAGGTTGATCCATGATGGGCCGTCTGAAGAGTGACCAAGGTCAACTGTTCTACGAGTTTGAGCTCAGCGACGCGGTTCCCGAAGATCATTTGGTGCGGAAGATCGACACTGCGCTCGATCTTTCTTGGCTTCGCAGCGAACTTGCACCTCAATATTCGACCATGGGACGTCCGTCGATCGATCCGGAACTGATGATCCGGATGCTGGTCGTGGGGTAACTATTCGAGGCTCTTTAAATATGAGAGCAGATCGTGAATTTGGTCAGGATCAAGCTGAAACTCCGGCATTGTCGGATGACCGGTAACGATGCCTTCGGCAAATGCTTCGGCGAGGGTTTCGATCGGATAGCGAAGGTGCAAAGTGCGGAATGGTGGCGCGATCTTGAGCGGGCTTTGGGTCACCCGATCGATTGAGTGACACCGTGCGCAATTGTTGAGCGCAAACGTCTGGCCGCGCTGTTCGGCGGGTGAGACAGCCAGGGCCGGCCGCATCAGCGACAGCGTGACGAACGCCAGACGCAGAGCTAATCGCAGCATTGCAAAAGGGGTCTCCAAAAAATTGCGCCTGTTCAGACAGGGCTGTGATTTAATGTAGGTGCGGCGAAGTCGGCGTTCTTGATCTAAATCAACGGACGATTGGACAATTCGATAAAGAAACGTCGTCGACCCAGGTCGGCGCCAGCGCCGCGGGTAGTGGCGGACGTCGATGAGCCACCGTCGAGGCCTCGCTTGGCGTATCATTGATCATTAAGCCGGTGGTGTCGCTATCTGGACGAAGCGTCACTTTTTGGCCGATGCATTTTTTGGCCTGGCTGTGCTGTCAAGTTCCGTTCGTGGCGATCCGACCAGCAACCGGCCGCCAATGTACCACAACGAAAGCAGTAATGTTGGCCGCGGCGATACTGAGGGTTAGCGGACGCGGCCCACCGTCAGGCAAGGCTGACTTCAAACGTGCGGGACGCAAGCAAAGGGCATCGGATGAGGTCTCCACAGTCCGAGGAGCGAAACTGGAGCGATTTCTACCGACTTGGTGGCGTCCTAACGGTCTTGATGGGAATCCAGTGGCTTGTTGCATCGCGCATGGCGAGCGTACTCTATGCTTCGGGTTACCCGAGCGATCCAGAGGCCTACCTGCAGCTTGTTTCGCAACAGCAACTGCGCGCCAACATCCTCTGGAGCCTCTGGATTGTGGCTGATCTCTTGGGCCTCGTCCCGATGGTTGCGATCTATCTGGTTCTGCGGAGCGACAACCGCAGCTTGGCTTTGATCGGTGCGTTGCTTGTGGGGTTTTATCTATTTTACGACATCAGCGTCACCGAACTGAACTCGCTGACGCTAGTCAGTCTCGCCCGAGGATATGCGACAGCGGCTAGCGACGCGCTTAAGGCAGGCTACGTTGCCGCGGCAACCTACGGGTATGCGGCCCTTGCGCTCCAAACCGTGCTGAGCTTCGGCTTGGGCGCAATAGGTTGGCTCTTTTGGAGCGTGATCATGCTGAACAGTCGGGTGTTCTCATCGTGGATGGGTCTGCTCGGCATCATCGTCAACGTGATCGGAATCGTCGGATCGGCTGCTCCTGTGGTCCCCGCGTCTTTCATCCTCGGGCTCTGCCAGTTCTTAGCTATCCCGCTCGCCGCCCTCTGGGTAATCGTAATCGGCATCCGGCTTTATCGGCATGGCAGAAAACTGCAAATTGCTGCGGCGCAAACTTGAAGGACCGGCAGAGTCGTCAGACTCGGATTTGCCGCGAATCGTTTCTAGGGGCCGACGCAGCCATTTCGACAGAGGAAATGGTCAGGCCCGGCGTGCGTTGCAGGCAGTCCTCGTGCGTCGGGCTGCCCAAGTATTCTTTACCGGTTCATAGCCGGGTGCCTCCTATTCTTGACCTTCAGCCCAGCAGTTCGACCTGCCGCTCTGTCAATTGTCGTCTTGCGGTTAAGGAGCGCGAAAACTGCCCCCATCACTGCGCTATACGTTTCCACCATGGTGAGCGAAAAGAGCGTAGGCTGGAAGCCAAGGCCAACGTCAAAGGCAAAAAAGCCAAGCCCCACCAGCGGGAAGAACACCGACCCCATTATCAGCCACACGAGCACGCCAACCGAAAGTCCCTTGGTTATTCCGTGCCCACCGGGAAGTAGCCGGTAGCCACTGCCAAACAGCAATCCCACCACGGTCATGCCGTTCAGATACGAGATTGCCCAAGGAATAATCGGGGAAACATTGCTGCCGACAAGCTGACTGAGCGTTTTTTGGAGTGCCTGGTACGGTTGAAACGAGGGTAGCCACCCGGCGTGAACTTTGATGGAAATGAGCACGGTGTGAGCAATAATACCGCACAGCCCAGCTACCATCGATTTCCAAATCCAGCCTTGAAGCCGCTGCCTTTGCGCGAGGACCATAGCAAGGGTTGGCATCCTTATAACGTCTCCATCAAACTGTTCTGTTGTAAAGCTCGTTCAAATTTGCGGCAGATCAAGGCACCTCAGGACCCGGCATGGGTCTTTTCACTGGATCGCAATGAGGTGTCCCACACCGGCAGCCAGAACGGGTCGCTCCCGCCAGCGCCAAAAGTTGGCCGGTCGCGTAGGTGCCACTGGAACGGCGCTGGTAACAGCGCCGCTTCTAGTTGAGCACGCCTAACGATCGCTCGTCTTCCAGATCGGAAAGTTGAACGTCGTCGAGCATATTGACATGCTGACACGAAAATCGATTTGCTGGTTTTACGGTAGATCAAATATCCCGCAGGAGCGGAATAACTTTCCCGGAATCGTGCTTCAGGTGCGCGCGGTTGCCGTCGCCCGTCGGAAGAGGTTCTTGAGCCATCTCAATGCGGCCTCGTCGAAAAGGTTGGTAAGCTTTAAAGATAGCCGAACGTGTAGCCGATGGTTGGTTGGGCTGAGGTTATAGGCCCGGACTCCTAGGCACTCCGGGCCTCACCCTCGCGAAGCTCCAACGCCTGAAGCTTAAATTAGCTAAACCCCGCCTGAACCGCGCCGGATAGTTCTGCGGGCCAACGGAATTGTGCGAACATCTCAAAGAGGAGGGGCTTACAATGATGGTTGAAAGCTTCGCCGACAACCTGGGTGCAGCCGTCCGTTATGCGCTGGAAACGACCCATGCCACGGCGGAATGCCCTTTCCATATGGGTGTGGTTATCCGCGTTGGCGATGATGCCGCCGAGAGCCATGCCTACGAGCGAGCCAAACGGATCGTCAAGAGCGATGGCACGACTTGGTCGAAAGGAGCCCTGAGGAAGGAGTTTACGCGTCAACTCGGTAAGGCCGCCGATGGCTGCTGTCCGCAATGCGTGGGTTTGATCGAAATAGTAGAGGCCTCATCCTGACATGCCTCAATTTATCATTCGCTGTCCTCGGACCGCCTCAGCGGTCGATGTTTGGGTTCCCAAGAGCACGACGGACACCAAGCCCGATGAATACGAGGCCGTGACCTGTCCTGCCTGCACACGGCTCCATTTTGTTCACAAGATCACGGGAAAACTGCTGGGCGAAACGTCACTGCTGGACCCGGTTATGGGAGTTCCACGTTCTCGCTGGCCGAGTAGAGGACATTGAGGGCCACCGAACAGTCGGCCACGGGTCGGCGCTGATCCACGCATCTCACCAAGCGTGATCTTCTCGGGGTGTGTCATCGCGGTGGCCACCAATATGATCTTCTCGGACCGGCGCATCGTGGCGAGCTCACGCGCCTCTCGACATGCCTCCTGAAAGATGACCGGCCTATGGGTCGTGAAGACGTGGTCGCGGACCGCATTGTCGGTTTGTCTCAGTTTGACCCATTCTGCGACATCGGCAGTCTCCTTCGAGTGTGCTAATTTCAAGCGTCACGATGCCACGGTCTTAGGATAGGCAATGAGGCGGCGGGAGTTCATCACGATTGTCGGCGGTATTGCAGCGGCTTGGCCGCTGGGGCTTCAAGCGCAGCAGCCGTCCAAAATCGCGAAAATTGGGTTTCTTGGGTTGAACCCAGCTTCTAGCTTCACGACCCGGATCGAGGCGCTGTGGACGGGGCTACATCAACTCGGATACGTCGAGGGCAAGAACTTGCTCATTGAGTATCAATGGGCCGATACAGTTGATCAGCTTCCTGAACTCGCGGCACAGTTAGTGCGCATGAAGGTCGATCTGATCTTTGCGCCGGTTTCTACGTTCGTTGAACCCGCGCGTCAGGCGACCAAGACCATCCCAATCGTCTTTGCGAGCCATGCTGATCCGGTTGGCGTCGGCCATGTGCAAAGCTTGGCACACCCCGGTGGTAACATCACTGGTCTTTCTATGCTTCATACTGAACTTGCGGCAAAGGAGTTGGAAATTCTACATGAAGCCATTCCACAATCCATGCGAGTAGGCATTCTCTGGAACCCGACAACCCCCTCCCACAGACCCGCAATGCAATCGGTTCAAGACGCTGCGGCAAGCCTCGGTGTCCGCTTATATCCAGCACCAACGCGAAGGGTCGAGGATTTTGAAAGCGCGTTCGCTTCGATTTTGGGCGCAAACGCTGACAGTCTTCTCGTGTTGGCTTCACCCATGAGCTACTCGGATCGCGGAATGCTTTTGGCGCAACTTGCGCTTAAGTACAGACTACCGGGAATGTTTGGGTTCAAGGAGAACGCGGAAGCGGGTGGCCTGATGAGCTATTCGGCCGACATCCTTGATCTCTATCGGCGCTCGGCAGTCTACATCGACAAAATCATCAAGGGCGCAAGCCCAGCCGATCTGCCAGTTGAACAAGCATCAAAATACGAACTTGTTATCAATCTGAAGACCGCCAAGGCGCTGGGCCTCGAAATACCTGCCGGGCTGCTTGCCCGTGCCGACAAGATCGTCGAATAAACAACCTGATCGCCGGAAAGGACCCGGTCGTTCTACCGCATCTTTTCCCAAATAAGTGTTTGGACGAACATTCGTCCCAAGGTTTGTAGATCTCGGCTCGGATGTGGCTCTGTGACGTAAGTCAAACGATTGCCATCTCGGGTTATGGTACGAGTGACGGTCGTGCCGCTCCGAGTTTCATCCCACGATATGTCAACGTGGTGCTGGATTTGATCGCCACTGTACGTATAGGTGCCCCCGTAAGCCACCATACTTCGATATAGGGCGTCACGCTCCTCGAGCGTTGTTTTTGTAACGTCTGGGGGCTTAATTCGTCCGTCAAAGGTAATGAGCACCAACATACGCCCTTCGTTGCCGTAAGTAATGTAGCCCTTGGGATGCTCACCAAAAGCGTTCACAACGTCGCCTGTATCTAGATATTTGTTGGTTGCGGCGATTAGTTTGTACGTTCCCCAAATCTCTTTGTCGCCAGCAAAAGCATCGGATGTAAGGAGGACCATCGTCACGGCGATGCCAAAGGCCGCGAACGCGAGACCGTTTTTCATTTTGCTCTCCAATGCGCAATGAACTTCCAAAATGCGAACTTCAAAGGGGCGCTGGGCAATGTACCACGCATTCGCCGCCGCTGCGCTCCGACCAGCGCGGGCGCGTAAAAAGGTGAAACGGTGTCACCCTCACACAAATCCAGTGCGACAAATCCTGCGTATTACAAGGAGGGCGTTTTACCGTTGCACCTTGCTGAAGCTCGTTGAGATGCGGCCCCTTTCGATGAAACCAACCCTATGGGCGCGAGATAGACATGTCCGGCTGTAAGGCTAAAGTGTCCCAATGACAGCGATAGTCTTCATGGTAGCGGTCTGCGTGGTCACCGGCCAAAGTGCAGACCGGTGCCAGCCGATGCACGACAGTCCAATTTTTGCGTCACTGGATGACTGCGAACGTTGGATTGCTGACGTGGCGCAGCCTGATCCCACGGTGATCGACCTGTTCTGTATAAAGCGTGAGGTGTCGGCTTGGGGAGTGGTGAAATGAATTTTGCTCATGCGCTACAATCATCTCTCGCGACTCCAATGCGCCGGACGACCTGATCAGAGCAAGGTGCTACCTACGCCGGTTGACGTTCCGGCGCGGCTGGGTTCCAGACAGAACCTTTCCTAAATTTCATTTTCCCCTTTTCCTAGATCGGGCGTTGATTTGCGTGGGCGGGCGACGGCGCAGCTTTGCGATGTCATTCAACGCGGGAGGGGCGCGATGCAACGCACCTTTTTCACTATTGCGGTCTCGGCCCTTGGCATCACCACGGCCCACGGCCAAACCGTGTTGCAACTCAATGGTCAAACAAGCGGCAGCGAAAGCGCTGTCGCGTCCGAGACCCTCGGTATACCGACTTCGCCCTCGCCATCCACTTCCTCGTCCGGTCCTGCAATCGGAAGTGTGGGGTCTGATCCACTTGGTGTACCCACGTCCTGGCCGGGGTCCGCATCATCGCCGTCATCAAGGATCGAGTTCCGGTGCTTCGAGCGGATCGGCAACGACTACTGGATTAGCCAGCGGTGGCCCGGGGGCGATGAATGCCGCTGCAACGACGAGCCCCCAATCGCCCTTACTTCTGCGGGGTGAAATACCAGACACCTCTACGCAGGCGGCCAGTGCGACAGCGTCAGCACCGGCTTCGCCCTCGCCTATCTGCGCGCCCCCGGTGCCCTCAACGGATGGGGGTTCGGCAAACCTGACCGAGATCGCAGGCGTCGTATCGCTTAACGGTTGCTAGAGGAGCGATGTGCCCTTGGCGGCTACAGAATGAAATGCTGGGCGGTGAGAGGATCGAACTCCCGTCCTTCCACCCCTAACTAGACGAACCGGCACCGAAAAGGGGCTAGGCATCGCCGGTCACTTGGACATCTTTTCTAGAACCTGATGCTTGATTGTATGATTGGGCGGCCCAAGCATCCGCCAAGCCCTTTCGCAAAACTGCGAGGCATTTTTCGCGTAACCGTCCTTGGCGTTGGCTTCACCGCGAAGCATCGCGTTCTTCCACTCCTGTCCTAGCGTCTGCTCCGGGGTGACGCCAGCGTCCCGCACGTTCTCGAAGATCGATCCCTCGACGATCCGAAACCTCGGGCATTTTTCTGCGGCGAATATCGCGGTGTCCACGGCCATCGCTACGAGGATCTGATCGCGACTAAGCTCGCTGGCAGCTCTCGCCGGGAGCACGGGCAGGCAGGCTATCAACACCGCACCCGCGATGATCGGTCTCATGCAGTTGCCTCCATTCCACCTTCCATTGAACGGGAACTCGATGAGGCAGTGCAATACTTGTGCTAGACGATCCAACCTCACCAAAATGGAAATCTGTTTCCGCCGATATGTATCTCTCGCGCAACATTTCGGCCCAAGCGCTACTTGGCGTGGTAACTGAGTTCGGTTGAGATACGAGACCGTGCTGCTTTGGCCGAGAACACGGCTGCAAGGCGTCCATTTGAATGGTGTGCGTTCTACCTTTGCACCTTGCTAGGCGCGAACTCATTGGTTCGGCTTGCTCGATGTCCGGTACGCCCTGAAAGCGACGAAGTTCTGCATCGCAGCGAAATGTCGCGATGGGGCCACGAGCCGACTTTGCCGACGGAGTGTCTCACGGATGCGGAAATGTCGATTTAACGGCCATCCAACGAGTAGGCTAGCAGCACATTTCCGGGGGTACCGCCCCAGAGTCCGTATCCCGAACCAACATAGAGCATGCCGCCGACGACAACTGCACCTGGCCCGTCCATGGAGCCGCCACGGGCCGCGACACCATTGACAGTGCGGTACTCGCGTTTCGTGTCCACATCCCACACGATGCGGCCATCGTTGGCAGAATAGGCACGTAGATGACCATCAATACCGCCAGAGAACACGATCCCAGGGATCGCCGTGACGGCAGCCGACTGAGCGGGGCCGCATCCCGGAACATCGTTGCAGCCTGGGTGTGGTGTCTGCCAGACTTCTTCGCCACTCTCAAGGTTGAGCGCGTGCAACCCACCGCCAGTCTTGCTATCCAACAACCATGCCACATTCGGATTGAACAGTGACGTCTGCGCGCCGAGTGTGCCTGGCGCGACCGGGTTAATTTTGGTGTCCGACACCGCAACGTAAATCTTACTGTCGTCGGTAGCCGGTCCCCACTGGACACCACCGAGGGATGAACCGCGACCAACCCGCGTTTGCCAGAGGATTGCTCCGCCGCGATCGGGATCGACGGCCGTCACCACGCCCGATTTCTGCCCCGCAATCAGCGCACGCTTTCCGTTCGCAAGACTGACGAGGATCGCGGACGACCCGAAATCCAGGTCCGGCCCCTTGGCGGTGGGGCAATTCGATCCCGGCTCTATCAGGCTGCACGCCACGTTATACGCGTCGCCCGATGTTACCTGACGCGACCATGCCATTTTCCCGGAAACGGCGTCGAACGCCAGAATGGCATCTGAGGTGTCTGTCGGTGGGTCCGAGTAATTGTCACCCGTAGTCACATAGATCATGTCCTTCATGGGGTCGAAGGTGGGGGAGGACCACACCGCGGCGCCCGAGGGTCCCCTCAACTGGACGCCAGTGCTGCTCATCGTGCGCACCTGGGGCTCCTCGGCGATCGTGTAGCTCTTCCACAGCATCTTTCCCGTTGATGCTTGCAGCGCGACGACGCTGCCGCGGAAGCCTACCGGCTCTTCTTGGCAAGGCGCTCGTTGAACGAACGAAGATCGATCACAATTCGCTGGTGGGTTCCGCTGCCGATCTCCTCGTTGCCGTCGCTTGCCGAAACTTTGAAGTCAACTCGTTTCCCCTCGACATTGACTACCTCGGCCGTCGCCCGCGCCTCGTGGCCCACAGGCGTGGCAGCGAAGTGCTTTACATCGAGTGCAGTGCCGACCGCGCTTTCACCTGCGTCCAAAAACGGTCTGATTGCATTCAGCGCGGCATTTTCCATGATCAGAACCATCACGGGCGTCGCAAGCACTTCTGGCAATAAGGCGTCCTTGAATCGGTTGGCAAGATGTTCGGGTTGCACCCGCAATGCCGATGTTCCTCTGGCTCCCAACGGAATTTGCCGCATTCATTCGTCCTCTATCTCAATGTAGACGCATAGACCACTTTGCCCTAACCGCAGCACAAAGGCGGAGACCTGACTAGGTCGGAGTTGGGTCATAAGCTGGACCTGACGGCCTGTAATTCGGACTTCCGCTTTACCCCTGAATGCGGACTCGAAGCGGACATCGCACAATGTCCGTTTCGTGCCAAACGCAGACATTAGTAGTCATGTCGCACTCGCGTAACGTCGCGAGACAAGACCGCTGTCAGGATCGCATGAAGGACGACCGCCGGCCAAAGAAGGATGCCGCTCAAACCTGCGAAACCGAGGTAGGCTAGATACAGCGTGACCAATGCGCTGTAGGTCAACATGCCGACGAGCGGTGGACCCGGCCAGCACGCGATCCCTAGTGAGAGTAAGGCGATCCCGGCGACGCGCGCGACGGGTATGGCGACGCCGGCAAGTTGATCCCCCAATAACAACTGCCCGACCAGCGACGGTGCAACCAGCAACGCCAATCCGGTGGCGACTTCGGCGACAGCGGCGAAAGTCAGGGCATTCTTCATCGTTCCGCCATCCGTTTCGAGGCACCTCCCGATGACTGGGCTGTTTACGGCACCTTCGTAAAGGGTTTGAGGTTGAAGGTGAGCTTGTCGATCTTGCCGGTGAACTTGAACGGAGGATCGTAGCGATACTCCACCAGCGCGACCCCGGTGCGGGTATCCAGGCCGATATCGAAGGTTTCGTCCTCAGGGAACGTGATCGGGGTGGTGTGCTCCAGGGAGTTCCTGGCCACTTCCTTTCCGTCGACCGACAGCACGCCCGTCCCGCCCTTGCCCAAGCCCGGACCATCCGACTTGAAGTCAAAGACGATGGTGTGCTTGCCGGCACTCAATTCTGGTCCTTCCCACATGGTGCGCTTGAGGTCGAGCAGATTATAGAGAAACACCACCTTGCCCCGGCCGACGCCGAAGTCGCCCTTGCTCAGGAACAGGCCGTAGCCGCCGAAGCGCCCGCCTTCGGTGACGATCATGCCTTCCGCACCGCCCTCGGGAATCGTTACCTCGGCAGTGATGGTGTATGACTTACCCAGGATGCTCGGAGCAGTGCTGGCCGGTACGCCGCTCAGCTCGCCCGAATAGGTGAAGACAGTTCGTCCCGCCGTGAGGCTTGGACGCGGCGTGTTCCAGCGCGCCAGCGTGGAGTTGTCGAGCGGCAGCACGTTGTACTTCTTCGCCTCGGAGTAAAACAGGTCCTGCATCTGTTTGAGTTTGTCCGGCATCTTGGTAGCGAGGTCGTTGAACTGTGTCGGGTCGTCCTGCACGTTATAAAGTTCCCAGTTGTAGCCGGTGATCACGTCCGGCGGCGTCTTGCTGCTTAGCTCCCACGGCAGGGTAGCTGGCGTCGTGGCGGCCACCCACCCATTGTTGTAGATGGCGCGATTGCCGAGCATCTCGAAATATTGCGTCGTATGCCGGGTCGGCGCGTCTGCGTTCGCCTTATCCCACGTATAGACCACGCTCGTGCCCTCGATGGGAATCTGTTTGATTCCGTTGATCGTGTCGGGCTGCGGAATGCCCGCCGCTTCGAGGATGGTCGGCACGATGTCGATGACATGATGAAATTGCCTGCGGATGCCGCCTACGTCATTGATGTGGCCGGGCCAGGACATAACCATACCCTGGGCCGTGCCGCCAAAGTGCGACGGCACCTGCTTTACCCACTTGAACGGGGTGTCCATCGCCCACGCCCAACCTGCCGCAAAATGCGGGAACGTCCGTTCCGATCCCCAAAATGGATACCAGAGAAACTGGTCCTTTACCGGAACCTCAACGCCATTGAAAGTGGTGAACTCGTTCGGCGTGCCATTGATCATGCCTTCGGCGCTCGCGCCGTTATCGCCACCGATATAGATGATGAGGGTGTTGTTTAGCTCGCCCAAGTCTTCGACCGCCTGAATGACTCGGCCGATCTCATGATCGGCGTAGGCGAGGTAGGCCCCATAGACATCCGCTTGCTTGATGAAGAGCTTTTTTTCTTCCAAGCTGAGTGTATCCCACTCTGGCAGTCCTTGCGGCCATGGCGTCAGCTTGGCGTTCTCAGGCATGATCCCCAACCGCTTCTGGTTAGCGAAGATGGTGTCGCGCACCTTGTTCCAGCCTTCGTCGAACAGGTGCATGTCGCTGATCTTCTTGATCCACTCCGGCGTAGGATGATGTGGTGCGTGGGTGGCACCGGGGACGTAATAGACAAAGAACGGTTTATCCGGCGCAATCTCCTTGAGCTGCTTTATGTGTTGGATGGCATCATCGGCCATCGCCGTCTCCAAGTTCCAGCCGGGATGGCCTTGGAATGGATAGATGGCCGTCGTATTGCGGAATAGGTTCGGTTGCCATTGACTCGCGTCGCCGCCGACGAAGCCATAGAAATAATCAAAACCCATACCGTTGGGCCATTGGTTGAACGGACCGGCTTGGCTCGACTGAAACGACGGAGTGTTGTGGTCCTTGCCGAACCACGAGGTTGCATACCCGTTCTCCCTCAAGAATGTGCCGATGGTGCCCTTCTCAATCGGGATGATCGAGTTGTAACCTGGGAAGCCCGTTGATATCTCGCCGACCACCCCGAAGCCCACCGAGTGGTGGTTGCGTCCCGTAATTATCGCTGCCCGTGTCGGCGAGCAGAGCGAGGTTGAATGGAAGTTGGTGTAACGCAGCCCAGCCCGCGCGATGCGATCCATGCTGGGCGTGGGTATGACGCCCCCGAAAGTGCCTGGTGCACCGAAACCCTGGTCATCCGTCATGATCAGTAGCACGTTGGGTGCGCCCTTCGGCGGCACGACGCGCGGAGGCCACCAGGCTTTCGACTCTGAGGCTTTCTCCTTGATCACTCCGCCGAACGCCGGATTGGGAGGCGGCAGTTGTTTGCCGGTGATCGTAGTGGTGGCTTCCGGAGAACCCGGTACACCTGTGACTTGCTGAGCGGACACCGAGACGCAACTTAGGGCAAAAAGGCTCGCGGCTACCAAAATGCTGCGACTGATATCCATGACAGAGAACTCCCGTTGAGATTGCCCACGTCTTGCGCGCGCAAGTTTATGAACATTTCTCGTACTGCGAGAGGGCTACTTGATGCAGATCAATTGTTCGCGGGTCGTTTCCGACGGCCGGACCGTCCCCAATTTCCGCCGTGGGTCACGAACGGAAGTGGTCGCCCGCAACTTCGGAGTCCGGTCTGCCCTCAGGAACGGACATTCGGCGCTGGGCCTATGACTTCGGCTTCGCGCCAGGAGCCGACATCGGACCGTCCCGTGGAGCTCGTTTGCGTTCAGGCTTCGAGCCCACTTCGACTCGCGATAGATGATGCGGCTTAGTGGATTTCGAAGACTCCCTTGACCTCGACCGCAAAGTTGAAGGGCAAGGATGCGACGCCGACCGCAAATCGTGTGTGACGACCCGCCTCACCGAATACTTCGACGAGAAACTCGGAAGCCCCGTTCAAGACTAACGGGTGCTCGGTAAATTCTGACGTTGCGTTCACGAAACCGCCGATCTCGACGCAGCGGACCACACGATCAAGATTGCCGCGGCAGGCCTCTCGCAGATGTGGGAGCATGTTCAGCGCGCACATCGGTGCGGCCTCGCGGCCCTGGTCCACGCTCAACTCGGCCCCCAGTTTTCCCTTGATGAGCACGCCATCGAGCGAGGGCAACTGACCTGAAAGATAAACCAGAGAGCCACTGACGACCACAGAAACGTAGTTTGCCCATGGTGCCTGAATTTTGGGGAGTGCTGTTCCAAGCTCTTTGAGCCGGCGCTCGAGGCGTTCTGACATGTATCCAATCCTCAGTGTTGCGTGTACGAACTCGGTTATTCTATCTTATCGCTTAAACTGGGAACTGCGTACGCGCTCAATGGCGCTCCGTGGGCGGATATTCCCGAAACGGCGATTTAAGTGCTATAATGGAGCTAGTTTCGATGCGGTCCATCGGACTTTGTTGGCCTAGGGCATTTGTATGGGCAGTGCCGGCGTCCTGACATACGAGGAAGCAGAGCGCTTGCGTGCGTTCGAACGCCAGGGCCATGATGCCTTGGCAAAGAGCTACCACGAATTTTTTGCGGCGGTGACTGCTCTGGCCACCGATGCTCTTTTCGATGATGTGCATTTGCACCCCGGTGCACATCTGCTGGATGTCGCGAGCGGGCCGGGTGCGCTTACGGCCGAGGCGGCAAACCGGGGTGCACGCGCTGTCGGCGTTGATTTATCGCCACAAATGATAGAACTGGCCCATCGACTTTACCCGACGATCGAATACCGTGAGGCTGACGTAGAACATCTCCCATTTCCTGATCATACGTTTGACGCGGTCGTCTGCGCCTTCGGGCTTGGACATTTTCCCAGGCCAGAACTTGCTGCCGCCGAGTGCGTACGAACCTTATCAGCTGGCGGACGCATCGCATTTGCGTGGTGGGACGATCCGTCGCGCCAGCGTATTCAAGGCGTCTTCCGCGAGGCCATTGCCGAAATTGGCGCGTCGGCACCGCTGGACCTACCACAGGGCCACAATGTGTTTCGTTTTTCCAACTCGGGGGAATTCCTCCGGTTGCTGGAAGGAGCTGGCCTCACGGAGATGAAGGTCACGGAGCACACTGCAACCTACTTCGTTCCCGACATAGAGACTCTTTGGCGAGGCGGGTTAGGCAGTCTCGTTCTGACCGGCGCTGTCATCAGGAAGCAGGCTCAGGCGACTCGAAGATTTGATCCGAAATGCGTTCGAACGTCGCGCCAGCGTCTACAGATCAGCAGATGGGCTGAACCTGCCTATCGCATTCAAAATTGGCTCCGGCCAGCGACCGAGTTGATGGGCGCATAGACGAAGTCGCCTTTCATCAAAAGCCAACATTGGCTGACACGCCGAGTGCGGCGGTACAGGCGCTGCAGCAAGACCACATCCGGTTAGCGAGCCGCCGCTTTGTTCAGCGCCGCCAGGATCGCGGCAAACCGCTCCTCTACCTGGGCGCGCGTTTCGGGATGCGTAAATACGTAGAGGTCATCCTCGCGTATTGCAGCGAGGACCAGCAAAGCTACCTGCGACGGGTCGAGCCCGGACTGTACGCGCTCGGCTACCTGGGCGGCCATTGCTCCTGCCGGGGTCGAGGGGTCGAGGGCGAGGGCCTGAGGCGGTCCGTAGCGCTCCGGGCGATTGCGCCCGCTCTCGAGGATCCGGGTACGAACAAATCCCGGACAGAGGACGGTCACCCCAATACCAAGCGGCTTTAGGTGCGTCGCCAGCCCTTCCGACATGGCGACCACCGCGAACTTGCTCGCCGGGTAGGGGTTAAATCCCTGCCAACCTGTCAGCATCCCGGCCATAGACGCGGTGTTGACGATGTGGCCCCCTTCGCCGTGGGCGCGGATATGCGGAAGGAAGGTACGGATGCCGTGAAGCACGCCCATTAGGTTGACGTCGAGCACCCATCGCCAATTGTCGAGCGAGATGTTGTCGATGTTGCCAACAGCGGCGCCGACACCGGCATTGTTGCAAACCACGTGGACATTTCCGAATACCTCGTACGACGCCTTTGCAGCACTCTCGACGCTGCCAGGATCGGCAACGTCGCAGATGACGCTGCGTACATTCGGTCCAAAATGGTTCAGGCTTCTAACGGCGGCCGCCAACGTGTCAGTTTCGATATCGGCAAGCATCACCTTCATGCCAGCCTCCGCAAAGGCGCGGCAAAGCGCGAACCCGATGCCGCTGGCTCCCCCTGTGACGAATGCTGTCTTGCCGTTGAGCTCCCGCATAATTTCCCCCCGAACGGATTTGACGAACGGATTATTAGCACAAAGCACGCAAGGGTGAACTGCCGAATGTCCGGTTCGGGTCATTAGCGCCGTCTTGACTAACGGCAGGTTACTTCCGATCTACCCCCAACTCCGGACATGTCGCTACATTTCGCTAACTGACGCGAAGTGCCAATAGGCGCGGACACCTACTCAATAATCTCGTCGATTTGTGCCAGCAGGGTTGGTGAAATAGACAAGCCAAGCGCCTGCGCGGTCTTGTTGTTGACCGTCACTTGAAACTTGGAAGGTTGTTCAACCGGCAAACTGGTCGGATTTGCCCCTTTGAGGATCTTGTCTACATAGATTGCCGCGCGTTCGTATAACGCCGGGAAATTAGCCGAAATCGAGGCCAGCCCTCCTTCCGCAACGGCGCTTCGCTCAGTTGACATGTACCCTATCCGATGCCTGTTCGCGATCTCCACTAACTGCCTTGCATAAGGGCCGAAAAAACCTTGAACGATGACGGCCTGTGCCCCGTCCTTGGACATGATGGAAAAAGCTTCCTCGAACTCACTCGCGCCGCCGATCAGGACAGGCGAGGTCCGCACATTCACTGACAAACCAGTACGGGGGTATTCGCATGCGTCAGCACCTTGTTTGTCACACTGCCGATTAGAAGCACGGAAAGCCCGCTGCGACCATGCGATGACATAACAATGAGATCGCAGCCTTTGTCCTCGGCCGCTGCAATGATGGCTTGATGGGGTTGCGCGTTCTCAGCTTGAATCGTCTCACAGGAAACACCGGCCTCCTTGGCCATCCTGGCCGCGCGATTCAACGCGCTCGTGGCCTGTTCCTTGCGCAGCTCGGCATAACTTGCGACTGCTTCAATGAACCGTCCTGACATTTCTGAAAACGGTTCCACAACGAAGATTACAGATACCTTGGCTTCAATGGATTTCGCCAGCGCCAACCCGTGCGCCACCCCATGCTCCGCTAGCTCAGACCCATCTGTCGGAATGAGAATATGTCGGTACATGCTTTACCTCCCGTTGTCTGGACGTATCGCCGGAGTCATAGAGTACCACCGGGTTTCAGATTTGGTTTTGTAATTTTATTTGGGATTTGATTTTCTTGGCTCAAATGATGGTGGACAAGAATTTTTGAAAACTGATCCACTGGGCGCCCCGTGTAGCGCTGTTTACGGTAAGGCACCGGACCAAGTCTTGGAATTAATCCCAAAAACCTTCTCGCATCGCTTGGCTGACGCGTTGGTCGGGGCGAAATAAAAGCGGTTAGACGGACGGCGACGATCGGACCTGTTGGATCACTCTTACCGCCGGTCAGGGCGACTTTATCGGTCGCTCTGATAGTGGGAGTTGAAAAATCTTGAAGCCAGCAATTTCAGGGAAACCTTCTGCAGCTTCCGGAGATGCCAACATCAGAACTGAGGCGGGCACCTCTCCGCCGATTACCCGGTCTATCGCCTTCGTTTGTCTCGCAGTCAGTTGGACTTCCGCTGCTCCCGCCGCAGCCATCGCGATACGGACATTGCTGATAGCGGCGGATTGTTTGTCATCAATTGCAATGTTCGTACCGGCTAGATCGGACAACGATTTGATTTCCGGGTGAGCCATAAGAATGGCAACTGCTGTAGCGGCCGTTACGCGCTCGGCGACTGCCGTGGCGGCAGTCACCTGCGCCTCCGTCGTTCTCGTTCTGGAATCGATAGCCACCGGTTTTGCCGAGGGTGGCGACGGGGCTGAAATGAGCTGCGGAACCCACGGGGCGACAGCATCACGATACGACGATTGCGAAACGAGGGCGGCAACTCCGACGCTCGCTGCAATGAACAAAACGATGAGGCCACGTAGCCACGGCCTGTCCCGTTCGCGCTTCAGAAGCCGTCGTTGTCTTCGCGTAAACTCCTCATCCGCGTGCGAACTCAAAACGTGGTGTGGATCTGTTTGTTTCGGGTCCGTCGTGGGTTGCATGGCTTCTCTGATTTCTGCCAAGCAGTTTCCCTTTCCGCTTATGACCAAAGCAAGACTGTAACATGAAAGTGTATAGCATGGCCATTACAACTGGCGGGAACTCGCCGGTGGACTGGGAATTCCGGCGCCCGCCGCCTGACATTCCGCCCGCACCCTTCACGTCCGTCCCCGATGTGCCCCGACTTCTTCCGCAAAGCGTGTGAATTCGGGTTAGAGGGGTTGGTTTCGAAGCATAGCGATCGACCGTATCGCGGTGGTAGGCAAAAGCATTGGATTAAGGTGAAGAACCGCAAGCATCGGGCGATGAGCGGGGTCAGGGACGCGATTGTTCGCGGCGCCGATTTTGGGCGGGAAAGGTCCGCTGTTTTGTCGGTAGACGTGCCGTTGCTTGTGCTGCGGTCGGCGCGGGCATGGGCGGCGGCAAACCGGGCAGCTGGCCGGCCAATTGGGCCAACGGGTTGCCCTGCGCAGCGCCTGGCGGACGCGGGGGAGAGGATTGGTTTTCAAGGGGATTCATGCACGCTCTTCATCCTTGGCCGCGACAAAGGTGATCTCCACCGTATGAGCCGGTGCGATTGGATTCTCGGGATCGCCGGAGACCTGTGTCGGCAGTACCTTTCCGAGCAACGCCAAGAAGGGTCCCGCATTTTTCTTTTTTGCCTGTGCTTGCAAGTACCCAACTAGACCTGCTTTGCCGCCCGCCCCCTCGGCAGCCAGCAGGATCGCGTCTTTCAACAACGCAGTCGTCTTGTTCGGCACACCCTTCTTGCGCCCCTTGCCGGCGGCGGGCGGCTTCCGAGGTTGAGGTTTGATCGCGTCGTTCATTGCGGCCTCACCACGGGGAATAGCCGTCGCGCCTGAGCTGGCTCAAAACAGCCTGACGCATATAGGCGCTGGCGCTGGTCATGTTTCCCCTGGCCGCCTGCTTAATCGCTGGCGGCAAGCTTTGCGGGCAGCGCAAGAACAACGAACCGTCATAGTCCGGTGCCTGTGCCTGATCCATTTCATGGTCCCTTTCTGGGCCTGCGCCACGCATCGGCGCACGCTCAAGCGTTTTTCAAATTTGGATTTGGGATACGGTGCGCGAATCCGCTGGTTGGTCTGCGCGGGCTCTGGATCAGCCAGGACGCCTGAGTGGAAGCGTCTCAGGGACGCCTAGGATTTACCTAGGGATAACCGAGGCGCCACTTCTCGGTGCATTTGCGCGGGCACGGGCTACAAGCCCTGACGAGGTCCTGCATAACCCCGCAGGTGCGGGATAGTGGCAAACAATATACTGCGACCCGGTACAAAAAGCAACACTCAGGCGCGCTCGCCCCCAGCAGATCGGTGTTTGGGTTGTTGGGAACCCGCCGCGTCGATCTACTTAATTGCCTGGACGACGAAGCCGCCACCGAGCGCGCAAGGCTTTTGGCCAAGGAACACCCCGTCGAGGTTTGGGAAGGCAACCGGCTGATCACGACGATTGAGCCGCACCCTGAGCACTGATGGCCCCGGCGCTTAGCAGCTCCATGCAAAAAGCCCCGCCTTGCGGGCGGGGCAGTTGCTCTGAAGAACAGCGGAGACGCCATCACCCGCCGCCCGGCCAACGTAGGCCAATGGGGCAGCGCCGTCTATGCCGAGCATGTCGTGGGATTCTGCGCTGGCGAACGGGCTATCAGCGGCTTCGCAGCCGAGGCAGAAACAGCCCCTTTTTAGGGTTCAATAAAACAGCTTAGAGCCCGATAGGGGATTTGAGCCTAAAACCTTGATGGCTTCGTCGATTAAGGCTTGGAGCCCAGGATCATCCTTGCTGGCCGCTTCTACTATCAGCCGCCCCAATCTGGATTTGAGGGCTTCGCTGGTTTCACCGAGGTCTTGGATGGGTTCTGCTGCGAACAAAGCCATATTTACGCACCACTCTGGACTCAAAACGAATTCGCTATTACTGGACGCTAGCGGCCAAATCTAAAATCTTCCTTGCCTTCGCGAGTGTTGATCATCTTCTCCTTCACTGCTTGCGTCTTTTCGTCGGCCCTCCAATAGTCATCTTCTCGGCAAAAATAATCACCTTCCCAGCAAATTCACGTCAAAAGCAGCAACCCGAATACGGGCTGGAAATTCTGCTTGGGAAATGGGTGAGTGAGATGGCGTACCAAATTGTCGCGGAGTGGGAAGGTCTAACGGTAAGGATGGAACAGCACAGCATTCTATTTGCTCTGGCCAAAGCTCAGGTTTTTGCTAGCAAGGGATGGAGTATTGTCGTCACGAGGGACGGCGAGGTATTGTACCCACCGCAGGAAATGGCTGATGTGGCTGCTGACTACGCCCTTCCACTTACACCTACCGAGCCTAGCGTCGTACCGGATGATGAGGCTGACGCCGTCACTGTGCCTGTGATCGGCGATTTTGCTTTAGACTTTGACGATTATGCCAGCGCGGCCGGCGGCGTCTATGCCTGCTTCAGCCCCTCGTGCTAAAGTTTCAGGTTAGAGAATTCAAACAAATCAGGAGACTAATCGTGCCAACCAAAAACGTTGAAGGGGCGATCACCCCGGCGTTGAAAAAGGAGGAGGACGTTCTGAGCACCGCGCAGCAGCTTTCCCCCGTGACCGATGATGACTTGAACAAGCGGCACGAGGCCGAGAAGGACAAGCCGCTGAAGCAGCCGCAAAAGGGCCGCTTCGGGAAGGCTCGCAGCGGGCCCTCAGACGTTCCCTGAAGACGCTCAGCGCCAAAAATCCTTGAACCGATCGGGCGCCAGCTCAGTGTAGCGCACGGTGTGCTGGATATTCGCTCCTTACCTTAGATCCTATTTCGGCGCACACTCCTCTTCTGCCATCGCGACCAGAAACATCGCTGTTTTCTCTTTGTCGGTTACTTGGTCAAATAGCTCAAGTCGCTGCTTTTCCGGAAGTCCTGCCCACTTCTCAAGCTTCAGCCGTTGTTGAGGCTCAATTTTCCCCAGATGTTCCTGATCCGCTTGTCGGCTACCGCCGTATAAATCACCGTATTCGCAATCGAGCGATGACCCATGAAGGCCTGAAGCGTCCGTGTATCGACTCCACGAGCCGCCAGGGCGTATCCGGCGGCATGCCGCAGCATGTGAGCATGGATTGGGAACGGCAGCTCAGCGGCCTCGCCAAGCCGTTCTATGAGCTTTTGTGCACCATCCACCGACAGCGGCGCTTTGCGCTCGGACAGAAACACGAAGTCGGCATGGGGGTACTCGCGGCGCAGAGCACGCAACAGCCGCAGCTCGTCACCTTGCAAACCGTGAATGCCCGGCGTGCCATTCTTCGCGCGGCGGATATCGATCGTCGCGGTATCGAGATGGATTTGCTGCCAACGGATATCGACCGGCTCGCTAACCCGCAGCGCGTGCCGGAACGCCATCAGGATCAGCAGCCGGTCGCGGACCGGGTTGCGGCTCTCGCCAGCGGCGGCAACCAGCTTGGCGATCTCGGCTTCCGTCAGGTACTCGCGCTGCCGGTAATCTGTGTTTTTGCTCCGGCCTCCACGAACTGTCGGCTTTTCAGACTGTGGGGGCCGTAATTGGATGACCGTATTCATTGGCAAATTCCCCCTGTGAGCAAATCAACTGTCGACATAATGTCCATATTGGAGACAGTTGTAAACCTGTTTCGGCCGCCTCGCCGACGAAGATCTGAAGCCGCCTTTTGATTTACGTCAAGCCGGTGGGCCGTTCGGGCTCCAGCATGGCGGCATGGAGCGGCTAATCCTATTTCGTTGCCCGGCCACGGGCCTGGACGTGCAGACCCTGCTTCCCCGCGATGAGGACGCGAGCGGGGGGCCGGCACTATGAGAGCCTGACCTGCCCTTCGTGCTCGCAACTGCACTTCGTCATTCGCAGAACCGGCAAGCTGCTCGGCTACGAAAAGGACTAGCTAAGCCGCGATGAACCCCGATGCCGGTCAAGCGGCTGAAGGCAGCAAATCACACTAGTTTGCTAACGGCCGGAATTTGGGAGAAATGCCGCCCTCGCGCGTAGCGGTGCTAAATCAATCGCCGTCCCAGGCGCCATACGGGCACGTTCACTTACAACACAACAACCAACACCGTATTAGCGGCGAACATAGCCGTTACAGGTTTATTCGACCCAGGCCACTACACCACTGATCCATCAGCAACTCCAAGTTCCATATTCGCATACAATACCCCCTCACA
Source organism: uncultured Alphaproteobacteria bacterium (assembly GCA_963721935.1). Lineage (GTDB taxonomy): Bacteria > Pseudomonadota > Alphaproteobacteria > Rhizobiales > Xanthobacteraceae > Bradyrhizobium. Next base: position 10,181 of record CAVRMY010000057.1, on the reverse strand, counting down.
CTCTGACGCGATCCAAATAACTTTTGTGAACAATTTGGGATCGTCATCAGACCCTCTCACAAATGTTTCTTTTTATTACCCGCCATTTGGCTCTACCGATTATCTTGCCTCTGCCTTTGCTGGCGGAACGGTCACCCCATCTCCATCAGCAACTCCGCTTCCGACCGCGCTCCCGTTGTTTGCATCTGGCCTGGCAGGCGTCGGTCTGTTCGGTTGGATCAGAAGGCGCAAGCGCAAGGGCGTGGCTGTAGCGTCTTTTTAATGCTCATCTTGGCTCCTCTCGATCCCGGCGTCCCGGCGGTGCGGGTTTGCTTGCTGGTGACTCTTAGCGTGGCCCTGATCTCGGCTTGCCGTTCAGGTGGAATCGCCAGAAAGGGCTTCGAACTTGAGCAGCAAGGGGTACGGGGGTAAACTGCTCACCTTGCACACCTTCTAAATATATCAATAACTTACTACTCACTCTGCTCAACATGCTGCTCACCTTCGAAACGGTGCAAGATGAGCAAGGTGAGCAACGTTCGCACCTACCCCCGCCGGTGCTCACCTTGCGTGGTTTGCGGTAGTTCCCAGGTCCAAGCTCCGTTGGCCTTGCCCTTCTCCTTTCTAGGTATCACCCCAAGCTGCTGCCTAGCCCGGCGGAGCGCACCAGTGATGGAAATGCCGTGGGCTTTGGCTGCATCCTCTATTTCGGACTGCGGGACAGGCCCGTTGGCGAGCTGACTGCGGAGAAACTCCTCCGCCTCCTGTTTGGCGGAGCCTTTACTGGAGGCTCCCTCCATGGCTTCGGTCGCGGTGATCTCAACGTGATTGGCACCCCACTCGACGTAGGGAGCCCAAATTTCCTCCTTGGTGTCCGGGTCGTTACCGACCTTTCGCATACCCACCCTGTAGCGCAGAGCGTGCTGATCGGGGGCGAGGTTATTCTTGGCCTTCACGAACAGACGAGCTTTTTCGTCCTCGGGATCGTCTACAACGACATAGACGTGGCGGGCGGCCGCCACATAGGCAAGGCTGTCGGCGATACGGAGCATGGCATCGGTAACATCGGCCTTCTTGTTGAAGTGCATGACCCCTACGACACAGATTTTCTTTTCTTCGGCGAGCCTTGTAAGCGGCGCAAGAACGGCTCGCACGTCGGTAGTCGAAGAGTTGTTGACCTTTCCCACGCCGAGATATGCCGACACCGGGTCAATAATCAGCAGTACGACATCACCCAATTCTTCGATTTTCTTTTTAAGAAGCTCCAAGTCCGTCGCAAGGTTGAACATGCGCTCGCCACCGGGATGCTTCGTCATCCCCATAATCTCAACCTTATCGAGATCGGCTCCCGCTGCGACCAATCGCGGAACAACGGTATCCTCGATGTCATCCTCTGCAGAGAACCAGATCGCCCGGCCCTTGGGTGTCCGACCTTCCTTACACGGTAGGTCGAGGGGTTCGGCCCCCGTGCACGCCGCCATCAAAAAGGAACTGATGAGTCCCTTGCCCTTGTCCGGTAGACCACCAATGAGGGCCAACTTGCCCATGGCAAAGCGGTCTGGCCAGAACCAGGTGATTGCGCGCATCGTGTACGCGGACGCGGGTTTGCTTTGAATACTCCCGTCAGACTTTCCGCCATCCGCTGTCCCTGCCGCCGACTGCGTGCCTGCATTCTCGAACTCGTTGGGGTTGTAGCCGTTCTCGTACCCAGCATCGCTAGCGCTTCTGCGCTCTTTGGTCCCCCAACCAAGTATTTCAGGAGCGATGTTCATTCGATCGCAAAGCCAGAAGGCTGCATCTTTCGCGGTTGGCTCCCCCGTGATCGGGCTACGCGGCCCGTAATCCATAACAAGGCTGATGGGATCGCTCGGCTTCTCAAACCCGTAGTCATACACCCCACGCTGCGAGATAGAGATGGCCTCTTCCAGATGCGCACGGCCTGGCAGGATCTTGTTGGCTTCTGGGATGGTCCTCCAGCAGCCGGTGCTCGAGTAGAACTTGACGAGGTTGCCAAATAGCGGTTTCACCCAATGCGACACTCGGACGATAGCCAGGGCATTTACGTCCTTAAAGAAGCTTTCGACAGTGGACGCCGGCTTTTCTTCGGTCTCGTTGTAGCCGTGGGGCCGGCTCCCATCCGGAGCAACCCCGATCAATTCGTCAAGGGAATAGGCCCGCGCGTCGCGGTTCAGGTGCAACGTCACCGGCTCCGTGATGTAGCCCCGTTCCCTCTTTTTCTCGGGTGGATAGCTGACCGTCCCGGCCAGCCGCAGGACGCGATCGGAGTTCTGAACGGCGTCGGTGCCGAGCAGTTTCTTCAGCGACTCGTTGGCGGCCTTCACCTCTGCGGGGGTAGCGCTGCCATCTATCCTGAAATAGAGATGCCTTCGGGGGTTCGGCACGGTTCCCGTGGTTAGGACGATTGCCGGAACGAAAGCCTTGTCCTTGAGAATTGCGGCTATGCGCTCGTCGTCGCCGGCCTTCTCGTATTCGGCCCATGCGTGGGAAGCAGCCAGGACGTGATGCCCACTTGCCCTGCCGCTGTACGATTGCTCACCATGGCGTAGCGCGGCGCCGACATAGATATTGAAGCCGGCCCTGTTTTTCTCCACCGCGAACGCGATGGCTTGCTCCAATTTAAACGGCGAGAAGTTTTTGGCTTCGTTGGGCTTCCCCTCGTCTACAGCGGGGTCGCCATAGGCGATCTCAATCCACGAATCCGGGTACGGTTGCACGAATGCTGGCGTGAAAAGTGCGTAGAGGTGCCTTGCGATATCGGTTTTGTTTGGGACGAGCGGAGGTGTTTCGAATCCGTTAATCGAGTCATCCTCAAGGGGATTCGGGCCGCCCCCCTCGGCTATGGGCACGTCAACAGCGCGAACGCCGGGCTCCCAAGGGTCTAGCGGCGGGGGGCGAACGAATGTGGTCATCCCTCCCTCCTGAGCTTGGCGTGTGCAAGCAGGTCGTCCTCGTAGGATTCGAACACCTTGCGGCCGTGCTCTTCGATTTCCCGATCGAGTCGGGCGTCCTCCATCTCCGCCTGCGTGAGGATGGCTCGTTCGATGGACGGCGAAAGTTTCTCGCGATGCCAGCTCGCAACTTAAATCGCCGGGAAGAGTTTGCTATTTTCGTCGGTGTGGAGATTTGACTGCGATTTTGGGGCAGCCTTTGCAGAGGCGGCCCTTCGCATTTCTGGATCAGGCGGCCCGCACATGGCGCGCCCCCACCGTAGTGGTTATTTCGTTAGTCATTTCGGTTTTTTCCTCAACGATATCAAATGGGCCGCTCGGATAGATTAGTCGCCCTAACTGTTTGATTCACCGAAGTTTTCCGGTAACGACTTCTTAACGGCGGCGCCCCTAAAATGCCGCCGGACGGATTTTGCCGTCCGTGCGACATAGCGTGCAATTCGGACCGCATGGGCCAGACATCAACCGAACGTCTGATGGATTATCTCGCGCAGCTTTCGCCGCAGTCGCAGGCGCTGCTGATGCGGGAGTTCGAACGCGCCATCGAACGCGGCGAGGATACTTCGATCGCCAACTTCGTGCTCGAACAGTTGCGCAAGATCGTTCGCGCCAACGACGAGGGCGTGCGGCCGCGCTCCGACAATCCGGCACGGCTGCTGTTCCGCCCCCTGGAGCCGTTCCTGGTCGACGGCAATGTTCCGTTGCGGCCGGGTCAGATCCGTCGGGAATCGCTGCCTCCGGTGTGGCGGTGGCTGCAGCGGGAAGGTACGCCAGACCTTGTTCGTGAATTCGAATTGACGCTGTCCAAGGGACCTGAAACCGGGTCCTCACCGCAGATCGAGGCCGTTGTCCGCCGGCTTCAGGCTGCCGCTGCCGATGCGATATTGAAAATTGCCACGACTGCGCCGGGCACCGACCAGCGTCGCGCGCTTTCAAGGCTGGGCCCGCCGGACATGGTCGAGGATCTGCTGTCGATTGCCTGGCTGTTGCAGGCCCGCGAAGCGATCGACACCCTCAACGGCAGGCTTCCCAGCTACCTGCGACTATTCAACGATCCGCAGGTCGCCTCGGCAAGCGCGGCACTCAATGTTCCCACCTTGCAGACGCCGCAGCTATTGCCGTTCGCGCTGTCATTGGTGATGCAGCGGCTGGCCGCACCCTGGCAAATCATCCGACTGGCGGTTCGGATGGCCGCATCAGATGACGAACTGCGGGTAGCTGCGACGCCTTTTGGCATCGCCGTCGCGTTGGCCTTGCACGATCTATCCTGCCTTGCAGCTACGTTGCGCTCCGATATCAGGCGCGGTCAGTTCGACAATGTCGCCGAGCAGCTGAAAATCCTTCACGACGGCGTGCGCGGTTTGCGCACGGAGCTCGACCTTCGCAACGATTTCGAACTGGGGCAGACAGCTGGCATCGATCCGGGCGGATATTTCCGGGGCGCTGCAATCGGAAATCGACAGCGTGCCCGGCCGCGTCCGGCGACTGCTTCGCCAGCGTGCCGACAAGGACATCCCCAGCGGGGCCCAGGTTGATGCCAGCGAGGTTGAAGAAACAGCGGCGCTGATCGAATTCGTCGCGGTTTGCCGCACCTATGCCGGCGAACTGGCAATCAACGAGGTGACATTGCGGACGTTCTCCGATCTGCAACACTATGTCGAACAATCGACTGAGGCGCTCGTGCAATCGCTGCGGGTCAGCCAGGGTAAAAACCGCCTCTATCGCCAGTCGCAGGTCGCCGCCGCCATCCGTTTCTGCGACCAGTTGTTCGGCCCAGACTATGCGTCGCTGATGAGCAGGGCCGCCGAGAATGCTATCACCGGCGAACGTAAACCGACGCGCGCCGGGTGAGCGGAGCGGATTTTTCAAGCCGCCGGACCGAGGTCGAGTTCGGCAGGCCGTCAAACCTTGAATTGAAGTGGAAATTTTACGAATTTTTTCAATGGTTTATCGGCGTATTCTGCGGTTGATATTTGTCAATTGCCCGGTTTGCCACCCGTAGTGTAAAGCGGCACGTAGGCGCCCGATTTGCGCCGTTTCACCGGAACCGCTCGATGATGCCTTGGTTTGTGTTCGCGCTGATGACGGTCGCGGCGATTTTCGCCGTGCTCTGGCCGTTGAGTAGCGTGAGCCGGCCGCAACAAGACGGCAGCGAGGCGGTGGTCTACAGGGACCAACTCGCCGAACTCGATCGTGACGTTACGGCGGGCCTGATAAGCGCCTCCGAGGCAGAGGCCGCACGGCTCGAAATCAGCCGCAGGCTTCTGACTGCTGCCGACAACGAGCGAGAGCCGGCCACCGGGTCGAATATCAGGTTACGCCGGGCCGCCGCAGTCGTCGCGCTCATTGGCCTGCCGGCTGTTGCGGTTGCGGTTTATTATCCGCTCGGTTCGCCCGGTCTGGCCGATTTTCCGCTGGCGCAGCGGGCCCGCGCGCCCGACGCGACGCAGCCGCTCGACAATCTTGTGGCCCAGGTCGAGCAACACCTTGAGAAGAATCCGTCCGATGGACGGGGATGGGGCGTGCTGGCGCCCGTGCTGGCGAGGCTCGGCCGTTTCGACGACGCTGTCCGCGCCTTCCGCAATTCGATCACTTATAACGGCGAGAGCGCCGAGCGGAGGGCCGATCTGGGCGAAGCCCTGGTTGCCGCAGCCGGTGGCGTGGTCACAACGGAGGCCAAGGCCGAGTTCGAGCGTGCGCTTGCACTCAATGCCGACGACGTCAAGGCAAGCTATTTCCTCGGCCTTGCCGCCGAGCAGGATGGCCATTCCACCGAGGCAGCATCGATCTGGCGCGCAATGCTTGCCAAAGCGCCCGCGAATGCACCATGGCGTCCGCTGGTTCAGTCGGCATTGGTGAGGGTCGGCGGTTCGCCCGGGCCGACAATCCCTGATGACGCGGTCGCTGCGGCAAAGGACATGAGCCAGACCGACCGAAGCGCCATGATTCGTGGCATGGTCGACCGGCTGGCCACCCGATTGAAACAAAATGGCGACGACGTTGATGGATGGTTGCGGCTGGTCAGGGCCTACATGGTCATGGGTGAGGCCGACAAGGCAAAAGGCGCATCGACGCAAGCTCGCGAGGCTGTGGCGAGAGATCCCGATCGGCTCAAACAGCTCAACGAGGGCTTGAAAAATCTGGGGCTTGACGGGTAGTTCGGTATCGAAACTGTGAAGCGGCATTTGGTTAACGTCATGCCTGAAATGTGAACCATGATGCCAAAATGCGTAAAGCGTCTTGCAGATAACATCGGGCGCTGGAAACGAGACGGGCGGAGAGACAGGCGATGACGCGCAGGCAGCGGCGTTTGACGATCATCGGCGGTTCGCTCGCCGTGCTGGCGATTGCGGCAGCGCTGGTGCTCAACGCCATGCGCGACTTCGATCGTTTTCTTCTCGACGCCGACCATGGTTGCCGAGAAGCACATCCAGCCGGGCAAACGTTTCCGGTTGGGCGGCCTGGTGCAGCCGGGTTCGCTGGTGCACGGCGACAACATGGCCATCACCTTCCAGGTCGCCGACGGCAGTGCCCAGCTGCCTGTATCCTACAAGGGAATCCTTCCCGACCTGTTTCGCGAAGGGCAGGGCGTCGTGGCCGAAGGTGCGCTCGACGCCGCGGGCGTATTCAGGGCCGATACCGTGCTTGCAAAACACGACGAGAATTACATGCCAAAGGACGTAGCCGATGCCCTGAAGAAACAGGGGCACTGGAAGGACGAGTATGGTGCAAGGGGCGACGTCAAGGCCGGTGGAAGCGACACGGGAATGTCACGGGCGGCGCAGAGCGGACAGGGAGCGGTAAGGTGATCGCGGAAGGTGGACATTATGCCCTGGTTTTGGCGCTCGCCCTGGCGCTGATCCAGTCGACCCTGCCGATGCTGGGCGCGCGGTGGCGCGACCTCGCGCTGATGAATGTTGCGCGCTCCACCGCCGTCGCGCAGCTGCTGTTCGTGGCGATATCCTTTGCCGCGCTGATATCGTTACATGTCTCCTCGGATTTCTCCGTCGTCAATGTGGTCGAAAATTCACATTCGATGAAGCCCCTGATCTACAAGATCACGGGCGTGTGGGGCAACCACGAGGGCTCGATGCTGCTGTGGGTGTCCATCCTGGCGCTGTTCGGTGGCCTGGTTGCGATGTTCGGCAACAACCTGCCGATATCGCTGCGTGCCCACGTGCTGGCGGTGCAGGCCTGGATTGCCAGCGCGTTTTATCTCTTCATTCTCATCACCTCGAACCCCTTCCTGCGCTTCGCCGATCCGCCGATCGAGGGCCGCGACCTCAATCCGGTTCTGCAGGATATTGGGCTGGCCGTGCATCCGCCGATGCTTTATCTCGGGTATGTCGGCTTCTCGATTTCATTTTCCTTCGCGGCCGCAGCCCTTATCGAAGGCCGGATCGATGCTGCATGGGCGCGTTGGGTGCGGCCATGGACGCTGGTTGCGTGGATCTTTCTCTCGCTGGGGATCGCGATGGGCTCCTATTGGGCCTATTACGAGCTTGGCTGGGGCGGCTGGTGGTTCTGGGACCCGGTCGAGAATGCCTCGCTGATGCCGTGGCTGGCGGGTACTGCGCTGTTGCATTCGCTGGTGGTGATGGAGAAGCGCAACGCGCTCAAGGTCTGGACCATCCTGCTTTCCATCCTCACCTTCTCCCTGTCTTTGCTCGGTACCTTCCTGGTCCGCTCCGGCGTGCTCACCTCCGTCCATGCTTTCGCCAGCGATCCGACGCGCGGCGTGTTCATCCTGCTGATCCTGTGCGTCTTCATCGGCGGCAGCCTTTCGCTGTTCGCCTGGCGGGCGTCTGTACTCAAACAGGGTGGGCTGTTTGCACCGATCTCGCGCGAGGGCGCGCTGGTGCTCAACAATCTTCTTCTGACAACCGCCTGCGCGACGGTGTTTGTCGGAACGCTCTATCCTCTGGTGCTCGAGGTTCTGACCGGCGACAAGATTTCGGTCGGCGCCCCGTTCTTCAATCTCACATTCGGGCCGTTGTTCGTACCGTTGCTGATCGCGCTGCCCTTCGGACCATTGCTTGCCTGGAAACGCGGTGATCTGCTTGGCGCGGCGCAACGTCTGACGGCTGCGGGAATTGTTGCACTGGTCGCGGTCGCGCTGGTGTGGGCATGGACATTTGGCGGCAGTACCCTGGCGCCACTCGCGATCGGGCTTGCCGTGTTCGTGATTGCGGGAGCACTGAGCGACGTTGCCGAACGTATTGCCCTGCTGCGCGTTCCGCTTCGAACCGCGCTGCGGCGCGCGCGAGGACTGCCGCGTTCGAACTGGGGCTCGATGTTCGCCCATGCCGGCGTCGGTGTTGCCCTCATCGGAATCGTCTGCGAAACCACCTGGAACAGCGAGTACATCAAATCGATGAGTCCTGGCGATGTCGCAAGGGTCGCGGGCTACGAATTGAAGCTCGACGGCATGACGCAGCGGCAGGGTCCGAATTTTCGTGAAATGGTCGCGCAGTTCGCTGTCGCGCTGGATGGCCGGTCGATCGCGACCATGACGCCGTCCAAACGCAACTTTACCACACGGGGAGCGACCACCACGGAGGCGGCCTTGCTGACACGCGGCGTGAGCCAGCTCTATATATCGCTGGGCGATGTTGCAGGCGATGGGACGATCGCAGTTCGCATCTACCACAAGCCGTTCGTGCTCTTGATCTGGTTCGGACCGGTGCTGATGGCGTTCGGAGGCTTGCTGTCGTTGTCGGATCGGCGGCTGCGCGTCGGTGTCCCGAAACCCGCAAAGGCCTTGCGTGGATTGCAGGCTGCGGAGTGATGGCGTGATACGAATTCTGCTTTGCGCGTTTTTACTCGTTGCGTTAACGTCGACTGCGACCTTTGCCGTGCAGCCCGATGAGATCATGTCCGATCCCGCGAAGGAGGCGCGGGCACGGGATTTGTCGCGCGAATTGCGCTGCATGGTATGTCAGAATCAGTCGATCGATGATTCCGAGGCGCCACTGGCGCGCGATTTGCGCCTGCTGGTTCGCGAACGGATCGCGGCGGGCGACAGCGATGCGCAAGTGGTCGATTTCCTCGTCGCGCGCTATGGCGAATTCGTACTGCTCAAGCCAAGGCTCAATCCGCACACCTGGTTGCTGTGGCTCTTGCCGCCGTTGGCGCTGGCGGGAGGCGGCCTGGCGCTGTGGGCGCACGGCCGGCGCCGTTTGAGAACATCTGCGGGCGCTGAACAGGCCTTGAGCGCAGAGGAGAAGGCCAGGCTTTCGGCATTGATGTCGGGTGAAACTCAGCCTGAGAAATCAGGATAGCACCGGATTTATTTTTCGCACGCCGCGGCAAGCCGAAAACCTTGCGCCTTAACTGATTTTCCCCTGCGGTATTCCGCCGCATCCACTCGCAAATTTATTACAAAAGTTTAATTCCGTCGCCAGCGCACCGTAAGGCGAGGAACCCCATCTTGGTAGTTATAGCTGCATGTCCCCGCACCAACGATTCAGGCTCTGGAGAAAATTCGCATGACCGACCGTCCCGATCTCTCGTCCCTTCCGTCTTATCGAGCGCCCCGCCGTTCGCTACTTTCCGCGCGCAAGTTCGCGCTGATGGCGTCGGTCGTTGCTGGCCTCGGCGCTGCCGTTTACGGCTTCGGCCCACCTTCCGGTTCCATGGACTTCTTGAGCACCCCCGCGCACGCGCAGGTCAACAATGAGGTTCGCAAGGTCGCGCAACCCATCGGCTTTGCCGACATCGTCGAGCGGGTCAAGCCGTCGGTGATTTCGGTCAAGGTCAACATCAACGAGAAGCTTGCCAAGAACGACAACAACGACAACGAGGACGCCTCGCCGTTCCAGCCCGGGTCGCCGATGGAGCGCTTTTTCCGCCGCTTCGGCGGACAGGACGGCCTGCCGCCCGGCTTGCGCGGCGGACCGCGCGGCCGTGGCATCGTGACCGGCCAGGGTTCCGGCTTCTTCATTTCGGCTGACGGCTACGCTGTTACCAACAACCACGTTGTTGACGGCGCCGACAAGGTCGAAGTGACGACCGATGACGGCAAGTCCTATAGCGCCAAGGTGATCGGCACCGATGCGCGTACCGATCTTGCGCTGATCAAGGTCGAGGGTGGTTCAAACTTCCCGTTCGCCAAGCTTTCGGACGGTAAACCGCGGATCGGCGATTGGGTGCTGGCGGTGGGCAATCCCTTCGGACTCGGTGGAACCGTCACGGCGGGTATCGTCTCGGCCAACGGCCGCGATATTGGCAATG
>CAVRMY010000056.1:0-383611 GCA_963721935.1 uncultured Alphaproteobacteria bacterium | reverse complement strand
CGAACCCACGGTACGGTTTCCCGCACACACGCTTTCCAAGCGTGCGCCTTAAGCCACTCGGCCATCTCTCCGGAGGCCCTCTCTTGAAGGGGCGGGAGAATTTTTGCAAGTGACTGTGGAGGCGAGGCGATCCGTTTCCTCAATCGATTGATAATATTGGATAATTTTGCAAGCTGCGGTCGTAGCTTCTAATGGTAGCGCGCGCTTCCGTTTGCGGACCGTACCGGCCAGAGCACCGGCGGCTCGGTTCTGCGCGGCGGAGCCACGCCCCTTTCGACGTGGGCGCGCCGCAGAGCATCGATGAACTCTGCAAACCATTGCTGGATCGATTGGCGACGAAGTTGAACCATCATTGCGTCCCAGCGCATGCGCCGCTCGAGCAGCGGCATCGATAGCGCGACGGCAATCGTCCGCGCCATACCATCGATATCGTGAGGGTTGACCAGCAATGCCGTGTCCAACTCGTTTGCCGCGCCGGCGAATTTAGAAAGCACCAGCACGCCGGGATCGGCCGGATTTTGTGCAGCGACATATTCCTTGGCGACCAGGTTCATTCCATCATGCAGCGGCGTAACGACCCCGACCTGGGCGGTCCGATAAAGCCCCGCCAGCACGGTCTGGCTGAAGCCCTTGTTAAGATAGCGGATCGGAGTCCAATCCACTTCGCCATGCCTTCCATTTACGTCGCTGACGAGTTGCGCGAGTTCGTTTTGCAGGTTGCCGTAAGCTTCAATGGCCCCCCGCGAGGGCGTCGCAATCTGCAGCAGCGAAACCGTTCGTGCCAGGGAGGGCTGCATCGTCCACATTCGGTCGAACGCGTTGATGCGATTGACCAGCCCTTTGGAATAATCCAGCCGGTCGACGCCGATGGCGAGCTTCTCGCCGTTCAGGCTTCGGCGCAATCTCGATACGTCGGGGTGCGATAAGGCCTTCGCGGCTTGCCGCGCGAACTTTTCCGTATCGATCCCGATCGGGAACACCGCGATGCGCGTCCTGCCATAACGCGACGCGACGACATCGACATCGATCTTGAGACCAAGGGCGGAAGAAAGGTATCCGCGGAAGTTTTCGCAATCATCGTTCGTCTGGAACCCAATCAGATCATAGGCCAACATGGCTTCGACCAATTCGCGATGATTGGGCACTCCTTCGATGACGTCACGTGCAGGCCACGGTGTGTGGAGGAAGAAACCGATCGGCTGCCTTGTGTCGAGTTCGCGCAATTCGGAACCGAGCGTGAGGAAATGATAGTCCTGAATCCAGAACGCCGTGCTCGGTTTCCTGAAGCGCAGGAGCGCGCGTGCCATGAAGGCGTTCACTTCGCGGTAGGAATTATAATCTCCCTGCGAGGCGCGGATCAGATCTGCGCGGGAATGCAGCGCCGGCCAAAGCGCCGAATTCGCAAACCCCTCATAATACCCGCCATAATGCGCCGCCGGCAGATCAAGCATTGCGAGCGCACCGGTTCCCAACGCTTCGACCTCGGCAAACGGTTCTTTTTGCGCGCCGTCGCGCACGCGACCGCTGGAACCGACCCAAATCGCGCCGGATTTCTCGACAACTGGCAACAATGCTGCTGCGAGGCCCCCCGTCATGGGCTCATTGACGTTACCGCGCGTGACGCGATTTGAAACGACGATGAGATCCAAAGGGGTTCCCTCCCGGGGCTTCGCTCGCCTGTTTAACTGTTATTCATCAATATGGTTCCAGAACACCTTTTCAACGAATTGAAACCAAATTCAGGCGCCGCGGTGATTGCAAAACGAAGTTGCTGAGGAAAGAAAATTGCGAAGGGATTTCCGATGGCGAAAGCTTGCCTTCGCCAACCATCATCTCGCCCCGGCCTCGCCTTCGATGAGGCGCGTGAGCCATGCGCGCACATCACGCGGCTCATCAAAATGGCCGGCTACTCCCTGCACCCGCCGGCCAACGGAGAAGGCGAGCCCACCGAGATTCGGCATGATTGCAAATACGGATTCATCGGTAACATCATCGCCGATGAAAACCGGACAGCGGTCGCGAAACGGCTGTCGAGTCATCAGTTCGCGAACGCCGGTCGCCTTGTCAAAACCGTATTGCTTGATTTCGCAGACGCATTTTCCCGGCAATACCTCGATTGGCGCCTCCGGCATCTCGCTCCTGATCAGCGCCACGGCCTCGTAGATCGCCTTTTCAGCATGTGGGGCCAGCCGATAGTGAAGCGCAAGCGAATAGCCTTTGTCCTCGAGCAAGATCCCCGGACTGAGCTTGGCAATCGCAGCAAGGCGCCGTTTCAGCTCCTTGTCCATGGGCGGTGCATGTGTCGCCACTGCTTCGTCGTCGATCGAGATTCGCATCTCCGCCCCGTGACCTCCGACTGCCGGAAATACCTCTGGAGCAAAGATCAGATCGATATCGTTCAACGATCGTCCACTGACGAGGGCGAGCGCGCCCGATGCCCTTTCGCGGAGGCGGCTGAGGGTTTCGCGGAGGCCCGGCGGCACCCAAACCTCGCGCGGCGTCGGCGCGAGATCGAGCAGGGTTCCGTCAATGTCGAGCAGGAATGCGCATTCGGCAAGGCGCTGCGCCAATTCGCTCGCCGCCAGCTTCGGCCCCTTCCCTCCTGTTTGCCTCAAATCTTCCTGCACATTCCCCTCGACCGGTCTCAAGCCTCTGTTCATGCCATTCTACTCCACAAACGCGAGCGGCGGCGCAATCGATTCCAGCGTGCGACGTTCGGCTGAGATGCAATAACGCCAGGCAATGACCGCTGCGACGACCATCAATGACGCACCGAACAGGTAGCCCGCAAATACGCTGCCCCTTGATCCCGTATCGATCAACCATCCAAACAGGACTGGACCGGCGACGCCGCCAATTCCGGTTCCCACGGCGTAGAAAAGTGCGATCGCAAGCGCGCGCACCTCGAGCGGAAAAGTCTCGCTGACGGTCAGATAGGCGGCACTTGCGGCCGGAGAAGCCCAGAAGAATATCACCATCCAGGCGATCGTCTGGCTCTGTGCGCTCAAAGCGCCGATTGAAAAAAGGTAGCCCGAGAATGCGAGCAAAATGCCGGAAACGCCGTAGGTCAGGGTGATCATCGTGCGCCGCCCAAGCGTATCGAAAAGCCGACCGAGGACGAGCGGTCCAAGAAAATTGCCCGCCGCAAATGGAAGGATGTACCAGCCGATCCGCCCCGCAGCGATCCCGTAGAAGTCGCTCAGCACAAGCGCGAAGGTGAAGAAGATCGCATTGTAGAAAAATGCCTGCGCGGTCATCAGGGCCAGGCCAACCAGCGAGCGCTGCCGATAGACGGTAAACAGCGTGTGGGCGACTTCACGCAGCGGCGTGTGATCGCGCATTCGCAGCTTCAGCTTCGGCCACGCGTGTTGGGGCGGGCAGGGTCCGGGGCGGTCTTGCGTATACCCGGTTACCGAATGTTCGATATCCCGCACAATGGCCTCGGCACGTTCGGGGTAGCCGTGGATCACCAGCCAGCGCGGGCTCTCCGGGATCCACAGGCGCATGACGAAAACCACCAGGCCGAGACAGGCGCCGGTGAGATAGGCCACCCTCCAGCCGATATCGGCGGCAATCCGCTGCGGATCGAGCAGCACAATGGCGCTCGTCGCACCCAGGGCCGCGCCGATCCAGAAACTGCCGTTGATCACGAGGTCGGTCCATCCGCGATAGCGGGCCGGGACAAGCTCCTGGATCGTCGAGTTGATTGCGGTGTATTCGCCACCGATGCCGGCCCCGGTCAGGAATCGGAACAAGGCATAGCTGGCGACGTTCCAGGACAGTGCGGTAGCGGCAGTTGCGGCGAGATAAAGCGCCAGTGTGATGAAGAAAAGTTTTCGCCGGCCGATCCGGTCCGTGAGCCAGCCGAAGGCGAATGCACCGATCACCGCGCCGGCAAGATAGGCGCTGTTGGCAAGCCCGACGTTGAAGTTCGAAAAGTGCAGACGCGGACTTTCCTTGAGCGCCCCCGACAATGCGCCCGCCAGCGTGACCTCGAGTCCATCCAGAATCCAGGTAATGCCGAGCGCGGCCACCACGCGGGTGTGGAAGCCGCTCCAGTGCAACGCGTCGAGGCGAAACGGGATGCTCGTTTCGATGACGCGATCATCGGTTGATGTCGCAGGCCTGCTTGCGGCAATTGCCAAATCGCCCTGCCGTCGCTGCAAATCCATCGAACTAAACCAACGAAAAATGCCCCGAAAAGTGGCGTAGCGGGCCCAATCGCCCCCGCGTTCGAAAATCCCCCGCAAGTTCCTTTAATGCTCTTCGCAGACTGAGGTTCCAACGAACGAGCAGGAACTGATTGGCCTTACGCTCGTTCGAATCAAAAAAATACACGATGAAAGGTGGAATTCGGCAATGACCATATACCGAAAGCCCTCGGCTTCGCACATCGTCAACAAACAAAGGGTCCCGAAGAAAAGAGCGCGGAAGACCGCTGGCCGAAAGGCCGCGTCCAACCGCTGGTCGCAACGCGTCACCCGCGAAAGCGACGCGCTCGATTTGCAACGTGGCGTCTTTACGATGCGCGACCCGAAGCAGATCGCGGCCTCATTGAAGCGCTCGGCCGAGCGCAGTTCGCGGCGCAAGGCCGGCGCCTATCGTTCCGCTCTCTCCATGCTGACATTCTACATCAATCGCGCCGGGAGGACATTGCCCAAGACCCGGCGACAACGGCTCGAGCAAGCCAAGATCGAACTGAGACGCCAGTTTGGGCGCGAATAGCCCCCGCAAATCGTGAGGCACCGGAAGCGGATACCCGCAACGAACAGCCTTCAGGCCGCGCGGATGTTGGCCATGAAGCGATCGAGTTGTTCACGCAACCGTGTACTCTCAGCCGAGAGCGTGCGCGCGGAGTCCAGCACGTCTTCCGACGCCGACCCGGTTTCGGCCGCGCCTCGATTGACTTCGGTTATATTGGCAGCCGCCTCGCTGGTCCCCTCGGCAACGGTTTGAACGCTACGCGCGATTTCCTGCGTCGCGGAGCTCTGCTCTTCGACTGCACTTGCGATTGTCGAGGCGATGGTCGAAATCTGCGCGATGGTTCCGCCGATCTCCTTGATGGCGGCAACCGATTCCCGCGTCGCATCCTGCATCCCGGCAATGTGCGTCGAGATTTCGTCGGTTGCCTTCGCGGTCTGGCCGGCCAGTGATTTGACCTCGGAGGCGACAACGGCAAATCCACGGCCGGCGTCGCCGGCACGCGCCGCCTCGATGGTTGCATTCAGCGCAAGCAGATTAGTCTGCTCGGCGATCGCCGTGATCAGCTTGACGACGTCGCCGATTTCCTGCGCCGCACGCGACAATTTGCCGATACGTCCATCGGTTTGCTCAGCCTGACGGACAGCAGCTTGAGCAATCCGGTTTGATTCCTGAACCTGCCTTCCGATCTCGTCGACGGAGGCGGAAAGCTCCTCCGTTGCGGCAGCGACCGATTGCATGTTGCCGGACGCCTGCTCGGAAGCGCCAGCGGCCTGTCCGGAAAGGTTTTGCGTGGTTTCCGCAGTCCGCGTCAGGGTACCTGCAGCGGCTTCGAGCTGAATGGCGGAAGCCGAAACGTTTGCGACAATGCTGCCGACCGCGGCCTCGAACTCATCGGCGAAGCGGATGAGTTCGGTGCGCCTGGCCGTAGTGGCAGCCTTGTTCTGCGCGTCGTGGGCTGCAGCGTCGCGCTCGGCCTTGGCGACGGCCTGTTTCTTGAACTCTTCCACGGCGCCGGCCATTTCGCCCACTTCATCCTTGCGACCAAGGCCCGGCAGAACGACGTTGAAATTGCCGCCAGCCAATTGGCGCATCGCCTTGCACATCACGATCATCGGCCGGGAGATTCCCCTGCCCAAAACAACCGCCAGCGCTCCGCCGAGCAGAAGGCCGCCGAGCGCAAGCATCGCGACCAGCCGCTCGGTCGCGCCGATGACATCGCGGAACTCCGAATCGAGCCGTTGCTGATCGGAGATCAAATCCGCCTTCATGCCATCCGACGCCTTCCTGATGGCCGCGGTGGAGTCGGCCATTTCGATCGAAAGCTCATCGATCTCCTTCGCATTGTCGATCAGCTTGCTCAGCGCCTGCCGATACTCCTCGAGCTGCGCGGAGGCTTCCTTGACAGCTTGAGCGATCTTCTCGTTGGCCGACGGAATTGCTTGCAGCGCAGTCTCGACGAATTTGAGTCGTGCCGTGGCGCTGGCAGCTACCGACTGATCGGAGTTGACGACAAACGTATTGGTAAGCGCCATCGCGGTTTGGAACTGCGAGGCCACCTTTTTAGCCGCAAGATTGACGGCCGCAAGCTCCGAGTTGTCGTCCACCCCACTGGGGAGGTCGTCGAGCTTGTAGCGCAGCATATTGCCGCTGCGCATGAGTTGATTTTGCGTCAAGAGCTCGTTGTCGTGCTTGACCTTGACGACATCGGCGAAGATCTTCGTGAACGCATGGAACTCCCGGGCAAGGCGGGTAATCTGGTTGACGCGCGCCGGATTGGTCGTGCTCCGCATTGTCTTGTCGACGGCATCTTTCAGGCCGGCTTCGGCCGCCATCGCAGCCTTGGCGTCGTCTTCCTTTCCGCTCACCGTATAATATCGCGCAAGCGCGCTGTAGGAGATCAATTCGCGGTCGATGTTCTGGGCCAGTTCGGATTCCGCTACGCTGTTTCGGTAAGCCACCACGCCCGTGGAAACGCGCTCGAAACCCAGATAGGCAAGACCCATGCTGACCGCGGAGATGGCGAGCACCACCACAAAGCCGAGCATGATCTTTCCGCGAAACCGCAAGCTCGGAAATTTCAGCGATATCAGTCGCGGCATGGGTTTCAACAATCTCGCCTCTCGCCTCGTCATCCCGGACGGGCCAGCGCTTGGCCGGGGAATGCACGGCTGCCAAGCCTGTCCGCGGAAACGTAGAGTAGAATGGATAAGAGCTCGTAAACCGCGAGAGGACGCCTCATGCTCCAGGGCCCGGGCGGCCGATATCGCGGTCGCGATCCCGTCCGTGCGGATTTCGGCTTCAGCGCACACTTTGTTGATGAGCGGCGTCAGCATTTGCCACGCTTTCGCGGCATGCGTTAGCGGTTCCGCAACCGGCGAGAGCCCTGCAGCAGGCCCGCATCGGCTGGCGGGCGCAACCCGGGCGTCCCAATCGTCGCCGGGACAAGTAACCTTCGGCGCCGACAAAGCAAAAGGCGGTACGTGCCTCAGCGTGACGCGCTCGAGTCCCTGCTGCCAGGCCGGTTACCCTCTCTTGGCGCCGGCGCCGAAACGACAGGCCGCAAGCAGGGCTTGCCTGATGGAAACCAGGCGCCGTCGCGACGAAAATCCTAGTTGCAAAGTTCCGTTCTCGTGCTTCAATCAAAACTTCAATCGAAACAAAGAATAACCTCCGGGAGGTAACGGGCGTGTCAACCATCAAGCTGACGGTGAACGGCAAAACGGTCTCGGCGGAAGTCGAAGACCGGACTTTACTGGTCAACCTGCTTCGCGATCATCTCAATCTGACTGGCACCCATATCGGCTGCGACACCAGCCAGTGCGGCGCCTGCGTCGTGCACATCGACGGCCGGGCGGTCAAGTCCTGCACGGTGCTGGTGGGACAGGCCAACGGCGCCAACGTCACCACCATCGAAGGCATCGCAAGGGCCGACGAACTGCATCCGATGCAGGCCGCATTTCGTGACAACCATGGCCTGCAGTGCGGCTATTGCACGCCGGGCATGATCATGTCCGCGATCGATATCGTGCATCGCTACGGTGGCAGGCTGGACGAGGAAACCGTCCGACAGGAGCTTGAGGGCAATATCTGCCGCTGCACAGGCTATCACAATATCGTCAAGTCGGTACTGGACGCCGCTGGCCGCATGAAGGTTGCGCAAGCGGCCGAATAGCCGGAATGAGCCTTGAAGCTTAAGACATTTGAACTGCAAACCGGCCGCGATCGGCGTCTTCCGTAACGAAGGTTGCGCGGTCCGGCAGGGAAAAGCACTCCGAAGGGGAGGAATACAATGGGTGTTGAGGGTATTGGCGCAAGCGTAGTGCGCAAAGAAGACCGGCGTTTCATCACGGGCAAGGGGCGCTATGTCGATGACATAAAACTTCCGGGCATGACTTTTGCCCACTTCATCCGCAGCCCCTACGCACATGCCAAGGTCAAAAGCATCGACGCCTCCGCGGCGATGGATATGCCGGGCGTAGTCGCCGTGCTGACCGGGCAGCAGATCGTCGATGACAAGGTCGGCAACCTGATTTGCGGCTGGGCGATCACCTCCAAGGACGGCTCGCCGATGAAAATGGGTGCGTGGCCGGCAATGGCGCCGGAGACGGTGCGCTTTGTGGGGCAGGCGGTAGCGGTTGTGATCGCCGAGAGCAAGAACCTGGCCAAGGACGCGGCTGAAGCTGTCGTCGTCGATTATGAAGAACTTCCAGCCGTCGCCGACGCTCTTTCGGCGATCAAACCCGGAGCACCGCAGCTTCATCCCGAGGCGCCGGGCAACGTGATCTACGACTGGGTGCTCGGCGATGAGGCAGCCGTGAAGGAGGCGTTCGGCAGGGCTGCCAATGTCGTCACGCTCGAACTCACCAACAACCGGCTGGTCCCCAACGCAATGGAGCCGCGCTCGGCGGTTGCGGACTACGATCAGGCCGAAGAGCACTTCACCCTATACACGACGTCGCAGAACCCCCATGTCGCGCGTCTGGTGCTGTCGGCCTTCTACAACATCGCTCCCGAGCACAAGCTTCGGGTCATCGCGCCCGACGTCGGCGGCGGTTTTGGGTCGAAGATCTACGTTTATCCTGAAGAAATGGTGGCGTTGTGGGCTTCGAAGAAAGTGGGACGGCCGGTAAAGTGGACCGGGGATCGCACCGAGGCCTTCATCACCGACGCGCATGGCCGCGACCATATCACCAAGGCGGAGATGGCCTTCGACAAGGACAACAAGATCATTGGCCTCAACGTGAAGACTTACGCCAATCTCGGCGCCTATATGTCGCTGTTCTCGTCGGCAGTGCCGACCTATCTCTATGCGACGCTGTTGTCGGGCCAGTACAACATCCCGGCCATCCATGCCGAGATAATCACGGTCTATACCAATACGGTACCTGTCGACGCCTATCGCGGCGCGGGCCGTCCCGAAGCCAGCTACCTGTTGGAGCGGATGATGGAGACGGCGGCGCGGCAGTTGAAACTCGACCCCGGGGAATTGCGGCGGAAGAACTTCATCACGCAGTTCCCGCATCAGACGCCGGTGATCATGGCTTACGACATCGGCGACTTCAACGCTTCGCTCGATACGGCGATGAAGGCGATCGACTACGCTGGTTTCCCTGCGCGCAAGGCCAAGGCAAAGTCCGAAGGCAAGCTGCGCGGCATCGGCCTCTCCTGCTATATCGAGGCCTGCGGGATCGCACCGTCGAAGGCGGTCGGCAGCCTGGGCGCCGGCGTCGGCCTGTGGGAATCGGCAGAGGTACGCGTCAATCCCGTCGGTACCATCGAAATTCTCACCGGCTCGCATAGCCACGGGCAGGGTCACGAGACGACCTTCGCACAGCTTGTTTCCGACCGTCTCGGCGTTCCCGTCAGCCAGGTGCAGATCGTCCACGGCGACACCGACAAGGTGCAGTTCGGCATGGGAACCTACGGCTCCCGTTCGATCGCAGTCGGCGGCACGGCAATCGTCAAGGCGCTGGAGAAGGTCGAAGCCAAGGGCAAGAAAATTGCAGCGCACCTTCTGGAGGCATCCGAGGGTGACATCGTTATCGAAAACGGCGAGTTCAAGGTCACCGGTACCGACAAATCGATTGCGTTGCCGATGGTGGCACTGGCTGCCTATACCGCCCACAACCTGCCTGACGGCATGGAGCCGGGCCTGAAGGAGACCGCGTTCTACGATCCGAGTAACTTCACCTTCCCGGCAGGCGCCTATATCTGCGAGGTGGAGGTTGATCGGGGCACCGGCAAGACCAGCTTTGTCAACTTCGTCGCGGCGGACGATTTTGGCCGGCTGATCAATCCGATGATCGTCGAGGGCCAGGTCCATGGCGGTCTGGCGCAGGGCATTGGGCAGGCCTTGCTCGAAAGCGCGATCTATGACGGCTCGGGCCAGCTTGTGACCGCGTCATTCATGGACTATGCGATGCCGCGCGCGGACGACTTACCCTCGTTCAAGCTCAACCACACGCCGACGCTTTGTCCGGGCAATCCGCTGGGCGTCAAGGGTTGCGGCGAGGCGGGCGCGATTGGCGCATCGGCAGCCGTTATTAACGCCATTACGGACGCAATCGGCAATAACAGCCTGGAGATGCCGGCCACGCCTGACCGGGTGTGGCACGCCATCCACGGCAACGCGTAAGAGAGGGAGCCGAATCATGTACCAGACCACCTACCATCGCCCCTCCACGGTCGACGAGGCGGCAAGCCTGTTTGCCAAGGGCACGGAAGCGAAATATCTCGCAGGCGGCCACACGCTTATTCCCGTGATGAAACAGCGCCTCGCCTCTCCGTCCGACGTGATCGATCTGGCCAGGATCAAGGAACTCGTTGGGATCGAGGCGTCAGGCGATACGCTGACCATCAAGGCTGCAACGGCTTACTTCGACATCATGCAAAGCGCCGACGTGAAGAAATCGATTCCGGCGATCGCCTATCTCGCCTCGGTGCTCGGCGACCCCGCGGTGCGTCACCGCGGCACGATCGGCGGCTCGATTGCCAACAACGATCCGGCGGCGGATTTCCCCGCCGCCCTTCTCGCCCTTGGCGCCACGGTCAAAACCAACAAGCGCGCGATCGCAGCCGACGATTTCTTCCAGGGCCTGTTTGCGACCGCGCTCGACGACGGCGAGATCATCACGGCCGTGTCCTTCCCGATTCCAGCCAAGGCTGGCTACGCAAAGATGCGCCACCCAGCCTCGCGCTTCGCCCTGACCGGCGTATTCGTCGCCAAAACCAAATCCGGCGATGTCCGCGTCGCTGCGACCGGCGCATCGTCGACCGGTGTCATGCGGGTGCCGGCCATCGAGGCGGCCTTGAAGACGAACTGGGCGGCGGCCGCGCTCGACAATGTAAAGATACCGGACAATGGCCTGCTCGCCGATATTCATGGGTCGGCGGACTATCGCGCCAATCTGGTCAAGGTGATGGCCCAGCGCGCCGTCACCGCGGCAGGTTAGAGGATTTTCGCACCACTCTCCCGGGTCGAGGGAAAAATAAGTGTCCGACAGATCGGAGCCTCACTTATCGACCCGGGCCACAGGGCCGCTGGCCGGCATTCGCCTCGTTGAATTCGCCGGAATTGGACCCGGGCCCTTCGCCTGCATGATGCTGGCGGATATGGGCGCGGAAGTAGTCACGCTTGATCGTGTCGGCGTCAAAAAGAACCATAAATCCTCCGCTGGAAGGGGACGCAAGGTCGTCGAAATCGACCTGAAGGACGGTACGGCCGTCGCGCAGGTGCTCGATCTTCTTGAACATGCCGATGCGCTGATCGAGGGCTTTCGCCCAGGGGTGATGGAACGGCTTGGACTGGGCCCCGATGCCGTGCTTCAGCGGAATCCACGCCTGGTCTATGGCCGTATGACTGGTTGGGGACAGGAAGGGCCGCTGGCCGAGGCGGCGGGCCACGACATCAACTACATTTCGGTCACCGGTGCGTTGGCCGCGATCGGGCCTGCGGAGCGACCGGTGCCGCCGCTCAATCTCGTGGGCGATTTCGGCGGCGGCGCTCTCTATATCGTTGTCGGCGTGCTCGCTGCACTGCTGGAGGCCGGAACTTCCGGCAAGGGACAGGTGGTGGATGCCGCAATGTGCGACGGCGCGGCCTCGCTGATGTCGATGTTTTTCGATCTCAACGCCGTTGGCCGCTGGAGCGAAGGGCGTGAGAGCAATTTGCTCGACGGCGGCGCTCACTTCTACGGTGTCTATCAATGCGCCTGCGGCAATTTTATCTCGATCGGCTCGATCGAACCGCAGTTTTACGCATTGCTCAGGCAACTGGCCGGCCTCTCGGGGCCGGCCTTCGACGCGCAGATGGACCGAGCCTGCTGGCCGAACCTCAAACAGAGTTTGGCCGAGGTGTTCAAGACCAGGACACGCGACGAGTGGTGCAGGATCATGGAAGGCACCGATGTTTGCTTTGCGCCCGTACTGAGCATGGCGGAAGCACCCCTGCATCCGCACATGGCGGCGCGAGGAACGTTCATCAGCCGCAATGGCGTAACCCAGCCTGCGCCGGCGCCGCGCTTTTCGCGCACTCCGTCAACGATCCGCGAGCCCGAGAGGGCGGATATCGCAAATCTCGTTCAGGATTGGCGGTCAAGAACCTGAGCTATCTTCAGCACACCCGGGATACGAGCATCATGGCGCTGCAGCTGCGACCGAACTGCGAATATTGCGACAGGGATCTTCCACCCCGTTCGACGGAGGCCCGCATCTGCAGTTACGAGTGCACATTCTGTGCAGACTGCGTCGAGGACAAGCTCGGCAATGTGTGTCCGAACTGCGGAGGCGGCTTTGTCCCACGGCCGATCAGGCCGGCGCGGGAATGGAGGCCGGGCGCGTCGGTCGAGAAACAGCCTGCGTCGACCAAGCGCGTGCATCTCAAATATGGTCTCGATAATATCGCGGCACACACGGCGCGAATTCGCGACATCCCGCCTGCGCAGAGATGAGTTCAATCGAGGTTCGTCACTCCGCGGGCAAAATCGTCCCCTCGACTTCGCCGAAACCGATACGGTAACCGTCGCCCTGACACCAGCCGCGCATCGCCAGTGAATCGCCGTCCTCCAGAAACGTCCTGGCGACGCCGCCCGCGATTTCAACCGGTTCGCTGCCGTTCCAGGAGATCTCCAGCAGGCTGCCACGCTGGCTTTTCTCGGGGCCGGAGATAGTACCGGAGCCCAGGAGGTCGCCGACATTCATGGCACAGCCGGAGGAGGCGTGATGCATCAATTGCTGCGGGGGTGACCAGTACATGTATTTGAAGTTGGTCCGGCAAATCCGCGACGGCTTGTTCATCGACTCAGCGCGCAGACCCACTTCGAGTTCGAGGTCGTAATTGTTGGGCCGTGTCTGCCGCAGATAGGGTAATGGCGCCGGGTCTTGCTCCGGTCCATGAAGTTGAAACGGCTGCAGCGCCTCGCTGGTGACCACCCATGGGCTGATGGAAGTCGCAAACGCCTTGGCCTGGAAGGGTCCGAGCGGCACGTACTCCCACTGCTGGATGTCGCGCGCGCTCCAGTCGTTCAACAGGACGAAGCCGAAAATCATCTCGGCGGCCCGCGCCTCCGTCAGCATCTCGCCCATCGGCGACGGCTGGCCGATCACGGCACCCATTTCGAGTTCGAAGTCGAGCCGCTTGCAGGGCCCGAAGCGTGGAAGCTCCGCATTCGGTGGCTTCAGCTGGCCGCGCGGCCGGCGCACTCTGGTGCCGGAAACCACCACCGTGGACGCACGGCCGTTATAGCCGATCGGCATATGCAGCCAGTTCGGCTGCAACGCATTTTCCTTGCCGCGGAACATGACGCCGACATTGGTGGCGTGCTCTTTCGACGAATAGAAATCGGTGAAGCCGGAGACGGCGATCGGCATCTGCAGCTTTGCTTGCGACATCGGCACAAGGGCCCGGGCGCGCAACGGCTCGTTGTCGCGAAGTTCGCCGTTATCATGGCGCAATAATTCGCTGATCCGCCCGCGCGTGCTCGTCCATGCTTTCGGACCCAGCGCCATGAAGGGATTGAGCGTCGCGGCAGAGAAGATACCGAGCTCGCCGACATTCAGCCGGCAATCCTGCTCGAGCTCCCAGAGATCGAGTACGTAGCCGCCAATCGCCACGCCAATCCGAGGCGTCGGCAAAGCCGCTGTCGAGAACACGCCGTATGGCAGGTTCTGGATGGGGAAATCCGAGCCGGCGTCGACCGGAACGAACGAACGGAGTTTGGGGTCGTTGGTGTCGGGCATTTCGTGACGTTTCCCTTCCTCGCACGTCGCCGCAGGTGGAGAGGGCTGAGGCCCTACGGTTTGCCTGGGTCGAATCGCTTCTCCAAACCCTTCCAGCAATCCGCATAGTCGTCCTGCAGTGTCGGGGTTTTTGCCGCATGCGCGGTGAGACGTTGCGGAAAACGAGTTTCGAACATGAAAGCCATGGTGCCGGTCAGCTTGACCGGCTTCAATTCGAAATTGCTGGCATGATCGAAAGCATCGCGGTCGGGGCCGTGCGGCAGCATCAGGTTGTGCAGGCTCATGCCGCCGGGCGTGAATCCCTGCGGCTTCGCATCATACACGCCGTAGATCAGCCCCATGAATTCCGACATGATGTTCATGTGATACCAGGGCGGGCGGAAGGTGTTTTCCGCCACCGCCCAGCGTTCCGGGAAAATCACGAAGTCAATATTGGCCGTCCCGGCCGTCTCCGACGGCGAGGTGAGCACGGTGAAGATCGAAGGATCGGGATGATCGAAGCTGATCGCGCCGACCGGCGAGAAACTGCGCAGATCATATTTGTAGGGCGCATAATTGCCGTGCCACGCCACCACGTCGATTGGCGAATGCGGCAGTCTTGTCACAAACAGCGAGCCGCCCCACTTGACGAACAGCTCGGTCGGCGTGTCCTTGTCTTCGTATGCCGCCACCGGCGTCAGAAAATCACGCGCGTTGGCAAGGCAATTGGCGCCGATCGGCCCGCGCTCGGGCAACGTGAAAGCGCCGCCGTAATTTTCGCAGAGATAGCCTCGCACCGGACCGTTCCTGATTTCGACGCGGAACTTCACGCCACGCGGGATCACGACGATTTCTCCGGGTTCGGCGTCGATCCGGCCGAACTCGGTGACGAACCGCAGATCGCCCTGCTGGGGAACGAACAGCATTTCGCCATCGGCATTGTAGAAATTCTGATCGACCATCGATGTGGTGATCAGAAACACGTGGGCTGCCATGCCAGCCTGCGTGCCGGCGTCACCCGCCGTGGTCATGGTCTGAACGCCCTGCAGGAAGGTCATCTCGGTTTTCGGCAGAGGCGTCGGATCCCAGCGCAATTGCGCGACAACAGGCTCCTGCTCATGGCACGGCGCGGTGCGCCACAGCCCGGCATCGACCCTGGTGAAACGTCCGGAGTGCTTGACGGAAGGCCGTATGCGATACAGCCACGATCGCTCATTGCTGCCGCGCGGCGCGGTGAAC
Organism: uncultured Alphaproteobacteria bacterium; assembly: GCA_963721935.1. Classification (GTDB taxonomy): domain Bacteria; phylum Pseudomonadota; class Alphaproteobacteria; order Rhizobiales; family Xanthobacteraceae; genus Bradyrhizobium. Next base: position 368,452 of record CAVRMY010000056.1, on the reverse strand, counting down.
GGCGAGCCGGAGAGCTGTTCGGCATAAAGTCCGTAGGCGCAGCGCTGCGGCGAGTTGCGCCCGACCGGCAACGCTCCGGGCAAGGCTTCCGTCTCGAAGCTGTTGCGGAAGCCGGACATATAACCTGGCGTTATTTGCGCGGAGCTGCGGCTTACGATGTCGGACGAGGCGTTGATATTCATGGTCATCCTCCTTGCAAGGCGGCCCACATTTCGCGGTCGCGCTTGTCGGTCCAGATCACGGGGTCATCGATCCCCGAGGCCTCGTCGAAGGCGCGCGAGACGTTGAACGGCAGGCAGTGTTCGTAAATCGCAAAGCTCGAGAATTTCGGGTCCATCGCCTCGCGGGTGGCCGCCATCGCTTCCTTCAGATTACGACCCTTGGCGACCGCCGCTTCTGCCGCGCCGTACAAACTCGTGACGAAATCGCGCGTCATCGCGATCGCTTCGCGCGCGGTCGACAGTCCCTTGAGCGCATCCCCGCGACCCGGCGCGATCGCCTTGGGATTGAAGGCGCGAATTTCGTTCAGCGTTGCCGGCCATTGGCGCAAATACGCGTCGCCGCAATAACACGCCGAGTGATATTCGATGAGGTCGCCGGAGAACATCACATCCTCATCCGGTACCCAGGCCACGATGTCACCCGAAGTGTGACCCATCCCAAGCTGTAGCAGGCGCACCTCGCGCTTGCCCAGGTAGATCGACATCTGGCCCTCGAAAGTCAGTGTCGGCCAGGTGAGGCCGGGAATGGACTGCGCATCTTGGAACAAGCGCGGAAAGCGGCCGAATTCGGAATCCCAGTCCTGTTGGCCGCGCTCGGCGACCAGCCGCCGCGTCTCTTCGGACGCGACAATCGCCTGAGCACGATAGGCTGAGGCACCAAGTACGCGCACCGCGTGATAATGCGATAGCACGACATATTTGATCGGCTCATTGGTGACGGCGCGAACGCGTTCGATCACCTTGCTGGCCATCGCCGGTGTTGCCTGCGCGTCGAACACGAGGCAACCATCGTCGCCGACGATAACGGCAGAATTCGGATCACCCTCCGCCGTGAAGGCATAGAGATCGGTGCCGATCTCCGTGAAGGCGATCTTTTTCTCGGTCATGTCCGACGTGGAAGCGAAACCCTTGGCCATCGAAGCCATTTCCTCTGGTTCATTGTTGCTGTTGCTGTTGCTGTTGCTGGCCTGCTTCCAGCACCCGCCGCTTTGCCAGCGCAATCGCCTCATGCAGGACGTCGATGTCGCCGATGTGATTGGCCAGAATGAGAACCAGCGCCGCATCGAGATCGGCGCTCTGCTCGTCGTTCAGTCCTCGATGCGCCTCAACCACCGCACGAAATGCGTCGTCCGGCTTGGCGAAATTCGATTGTGTGGACAAAGCCATGCGAAACCTCAATCCTTGCCTGCAGCGCGCGCCAGCGCGGCCTCGACCGTGGCTCGTGTCGGACTGCGGAAACGCGCGGCAATATAGCCGTCCGGTCGCAACAGATAGGCCGCGGCAGGTTTGGCATCGTAGCGCGCCGACGCCGAGCCAGTGGAGTCTGAAAAGCCGCCGTGGCCGCCGACACGGATTACTTCGACGCCATCCGGCGGAACGATCGCGGCGCCGTTCACAAATACAAGCAAGGTGAAGTGCGATCCGCGTTCGACAAAGGCATCCGTCAGATATTGGTTTTCGCCCGAGGGCGAGGAGATCGGCGCATCCACCATCGAGGCGCCAGGTCGCGGGCCGCCGCGCCAATCATCCTGATCAGGGGTCGAAAGCGGCGAGTCGTAGATCGAGGGAACCGAGAGCCGGCCACCGTTGACCATGCGCTGGCCGAATTCGGTCTCCTTGGCGAGCGACAGGACCGCTTTCCGATAGCGCGATTCCGATTTGGTCGCGGGCGCCATGAAATCAGTCGACCGCGTCGATTCGCGGATATTCTCGTCGGCGGCAGCGCTGCGTTCGATGTGATAGCTCTCGAGCAAGCTCTCCGGCGATTGCTTTCGCAGCACGCGATCCAGTTTCCAGGCGAGGTTCTCCGCGTCTTCCAGGCCGGAATTGGCTCCTCTCGCCCCAAATGGCGAGACCTGGTGCGCAGCGTCGCCCGCAAAGATGACGCGGCCATGGATGAATTTATCCATCCGCCTGCATTGGAACTTATAGAGCGATATCCACTCGAAATCGAATTTGTCGTGCCCGAGCATGCGCGCGATCCGCGGCCGCACGTTTTCGGGAAGCCTCTCCTTGACCGGATCGGCATCGGGATTGAGCTGCAAATCGATACGCCAGATGTCGTCGGGCTGCTTGTGCAGCAAGGCCGATCGGCCGGCATGGAAAGGCGGATCGAACCAGAACCAGCGTTCGGTCGGAAATTCGGCCGCCATCCTGACGTTGGCGATCAGAAACTGATCTTCGAACACCTTCCCCGTAAATTCCGCGCCCACCATCTGCCGTAGCGAGGATCGCGCACCGTCGCAGGCGACCGCATAGGCCGCGCCGATGCGATAGGGTCCGTCCGGTGTGTCGATGGTCAGTATCGCCTGGTCGTTGCGCCGCTCCAGCCCCGTCACCTTGTTGCGCCAGCGCAGGTCGATCGATGGCAATTCCTTCACGCGATCCAGCAGATAAGCCTCAGCGTAGAATTGCTGGAGATTGATGAAAGCGGGCCGCTTGTGGCCCTGCTCCGGCAGAAGATCGAACTGGTAAAGTTGCGACGCGCCGTGGAAAATCCTGCCGACGCTCCAAACCACGCCCTTGTCGACCATTCGCTGGCCGATTCCAAGCCGGTCCCAGAATTCAAGCGAGCGCTTCGAGAAGCAGATCGCGCGCGACCCCTCACCGATCCGGTCGGCATCGTCGAGCAGCACGACACACTGGCCGCGCTGCGCCAGATCGATCGCAAGCGACAGCCCGACCGGGCCGGCGCCAATCACGACTACGGGATATGCGGCAATACCGGCACCGGTTCGATCCTGATCGGCGTGGCGACGATAACCGAAGTTTGACCGAATATTGGCCTGTGCCATTCTCGTGTTGCTCTGGCCAAGGGGCGGCGGCCCCGATAAAATGGTCGCATCTGCAACGATCTAAACTCCCCGCGCCCATCCGCGTCAACTCAAATTGGAGCGATCTTGCCAAACGCGCTTTCCACAAGGGTGAACCCGGGTTCGCGTGGGGAACCTGCGACCAGGGCCGGCCCGCGGCTGGACCTGTTCAGGTTTGTGCCTTTCCGCCTCAACCGCCTGGCCGCCGAGGTATCGGCCGCACTGTCGAGCGAGTATCGGCAACGTTATGGACTCGACATTCCGGAATGGCGGGTGCTGGCGACGCTTGGCTTGCGCAACGAAGCCTGCAGCGCGCAATACATTGCGCGTTGCACCCGGACGCACAAATCCACTATCAGCCGCGCGGTCACGGCGCTGCTGAGGCGGCAGCTTGTGGAACGGGTCGAGAATAAGGACGACCGCCGCGAATTCGACCTGCGCCTGACACACAAGGGCGGCGCGCTGTATCGAAAGCTGATACCGCGTCTCTTGCACAAGGAGCGGGAGATCATGGATTGCCTTACCAGGCAGGAGCAGAAGGATTTTGCGCGGATGCTCGGAAAGATCGAGGGTAGCCTCGACCTGGTGCAAACGATTGAGGAAGCCGGAAAAGCGGGCGGTTATTAGCGTATTGCCATGTCAGTGACGACGGCGGCCTCATTTCGCCGCCGTCACCACGATCTCCACAATATGCGGCGGTTCGAGATCGACACCGATGCAGGCCCCTATGGGTAGATTGATTGGCTCGATCAACCATTCGTCCCAGGCGCGCGCCGCTCTTCCTGACGAGGTTACGGCAGATCGGCTCGCCCATTACGCCCAGGCCGATGAAGCCGATGGATCTGGGCGATGTCGTCTGGCGAACTTATTTGGCGAAGGAACGTCTGGGCGCCTTGTGCAAGGCGAAGGCGTCGACCTTGTCGCCGGCGCGCGGGTAAAGCTCGGTCACCAGGGGATCGTGACCCGGGATGATGCGGTCCGGATGACCGGCAAGGCGCTCGACGATTTCCCACCCCCGGCACATGTCGCCAACATTGTAGACGATTGGAAATGGGCTGCGGCGATGCAGATTGCCGTAATAATGTGCGGCGTCCGAAGCCAGAACCACCGGCCCGCGCGCCGTTTCCACCCGCACCACCTGCAATCCGTCGGAATGGCCGCCGACGCGGTGCACCGTGATGCCAGGCGCAACCTCGCCATCGCCGGAATGAAAAGTGACACGTTCGCTGTAGAGGTGACGCACCATCAGCGTCACATGTTCCACCGAAAACGGATGACGCAGGGAGCCAAAGCACATGCAGCGTCCGGTGGCGTAGCTCATCTCGCGGTCCTGCAGATGAAACCGCGCATTCGGAAACAAGTCCAGGTTGCCGGCGTGATCGTAATGCAAATGAGTAACGATCACGTCCCTGATCGTCTCGGCCTCGACGCCGAAACGCGCCAGTGCGTCAACCGGGTTGATCGTAAGTTTGCGGTTTCGCAAACCAGCTTCCTCCGCGTTAAATCCGGTGTCGACCAGGATGTCGCGGCCGCCGCCCCGGATCAGCCAGACGAAGTAGTCGAGATCGGACGCGGTGGTCTCATGCGGGTCCGGCGACAGGTAATTCATGTGGGGTGTGCGCGGCGACATCGTCGCGTAGCGGAGTGCATAAATCTCGTGGGCGTTTTCCATGGAGCGAACTGTTTCCTTGGGCGTTCATCTGGCTGAAGCAAGCCACCGCCATGCCAAAAGGTCAAATACCGGGGAACCTCGCGCCGCGCCATCCGGCCTGCCAGCCGGCCTCGCCTGCCATGATCATGCCACTATCGACGGGCGGTGCAGTACTGCCGACATTCGACCGAGCGACGCATCGTTCGACCGCCGGGCCGCGCCTTCCGGATCAGCGCGGGCGCGGTCAATCGTCGCGGTTTATCGTCCCCTTGGCGGCGCCTGCGGGCGCGGTTTGACAATGCAAATTTCGTGGTAAGGTTGCCCAGGCGCCGGGCTGGGACGGGCGCCGCTTTGGCTGGACTGACTTCGAAAAATGAGAATCCGCCTTCTGCCGCTTGCGCTGTTGGTCTTGTCGATTGTGCCGGTGCTGCCGTCGGCCGGAATGGCCGCCGACCGGTTTGCCCTTGTGATCGGCAATTCGAAATATCCTGACGCCGACGCTCCCTTGAAAGAGCCTGTCAACGACGCACGCAATGTTGCCGACGAACTCAAGCGCGACGGCTTCGCTGTGGAGATCGGTGAGAACCTGACCGGCGACGGAATGCGCAAGGCTTTCGACCGGTTCTATGGACATATCAAGCCCGGCAGCGTCGCCCTGATTTTTTTCAGCGGCTACGGCGTCCAGTCCAATCGCCAGAGTTATTTGATCCCGGTAGATGCGCAAATCTGGACCGAGTCGGACATACGCCGCGACGGTATCAGCCTGGAAACTGTGCTGGGCGAGATCAACAGCCGCGGCGCGGGTGTCAAGATCGCACTGATCGACGCCTCGCGCCGCAATCCTTTCGAGCGAAGGTTCCGAAGCTTCTCTGCGGGACTGGCGCCCGTGATCGCGCCGAACGGTACGCTTGTGATGTATTCGGCGGCGCTCAGCTCGGTGATTTCCGACAATGGCGGGGACCACAGCCTGTTTGTCCAGGAGCTGCTGAAGGAAATCCGCGCTCCTGGCCTGATGGCCGATGAGACGTTGAACCGTACCCGTGTCGGCGTTACCCGGGCATCCCGCAGTGAGCAAGTTCCCTGGATTTCGTCGTCGCTGGCCGAAGATTTTTCCTTCGTTCCCGGCGCGCGGCCCGTAGCGGCGCAACCTCAATCACAGCTCGCCGAATCCTCGCCGGCGCCACGCGTCGATCCGTCGCCTGCTTCAGCGCCGTCGGCCGCATCGCCGGCGCCCCCGCCATCGCCGCCTCCCCCTTCGTCGCCGCCGATGGCCAAGGCAGAGATTCCTCCTCCGCCCCTCCCCGAGAAACCGAAGCTTGACGTGCAGCCACCGCCTGCGAGCCAACCCTCGCTCGACGACGACCCGACCATCAAGGTCCTGAGCGCGAAGATCGCGGAAAACCCTGATGACGCAGGGGCACTCTACCGGCGCGGGCAGGTCTATGCCAGCAAGGGGTCTTACAGGCTCGCCATCAAGGATTTCGACGACGCGATCCAACTCAATCCGAAGGACGTGGAGGCCTATAACAACCGCTGCTGGGTTCGCACCGTGGTTGGCGATCTGCAGCCGGCCTTGAGAGACTGTAACGAAGCCCTTCGGCTGCGACCGAACTTTGTCGATGCACTCGACAGCCGCGGTCTCGTCAACCTCAAGAGCGGCCAGACCAAGAACGCGATTGCCGATTTTGACGCCGCGTTGAAGATCAATCCGCGGCTCATCTCGTCGCTTTATGGACGTGGACTTGCCAAGCAGCGTAACGGCGCGGTTTCGGAAGGCGAGTTGGACATCACCAATGCGAAGGCGATGGATCCAAATATCGTACAGGAATTCGCCAGCTATGGGGTACGTTGACGATGATTTGAGGGTCGAGGCGCGGGCGGCCTCGCGAATCTCCTGAGCGGCGGCGGCGACACAACAATTGAATTTACCGCAAAATACGCCACTGTCGGATACGGCAAGACCAAGTTGAGGGACCCCGCCAATTCCCCGGCCGAAGTGAATCGGCGCGTACAGGTCGTCAACATGGAAGACAAGGCCGCCGTCCCCAGGTGACCGAGGCATAATCGAGGGAGGACGGTCCGGTGAAATTTTGCAAGTCAAGCACGTCCCGCGCCCTGCCGGACACTTTTTTCTGTTATTCAATTTATCACTCTGTCAGTGCTGGTCCGAACGAGCGGCCTCAAGCCTCAGGTCTGGATTGATCCGGCGATGAATTTCTCCGAATACCTCAAGCCTGCGCTGGTGATGGCCTCATTCGTGGTTCTAGGCATCGGCTGGTACTGGTTCGAACATCGTTCTCGGCCTGAGGAGAAGGACACGCCGAGCAACGCCCTGGTTATTGTCACCAAATCCACACGCGACTGTTTTTCAGACCTGGTTCGCGTTACCGGTTTTGTCGTGCCGCGCCGGGAGGCGGTGGTTGGTGTCGATCAAGAGGGTTCAAGGGTAACCGACGTGATGGTTCGCGAAGGCGAGATGGTCACCGAAAATCAGGAACTGGCGCGGCTCACACCGCCTCCGGCGCTGCCGGGAGGCGCCGGCGGGGCGCGGTCCAATACACCGGTGTCGTTGCGCGCGCCGGCTGCCGGCCTCGTTACCCAGGTCAATACCATCGTCGGAGCACCCGCCTCGCCCCAGGCCGGGCCGATGTTCCGGATTGCCGTCAACAACGAAATCGATCTCGATGCCGAGGTGCCCGCGGTCCACATGACCAAACTCAATGCCGGCGCGACCGCGCGAATTAGCCGCGACAACGGTCCCGATATTGTCGGGCGCGTGAGACTTGTCTTGCCGCAGATCGACCGCAACACCCAGCTCGGCCATGTCAGAATTGCCTTGACCGGCAATCCCTCCGTCAAGATCGGCATGTTCGCTCAGGCCAGCATCGACGCCAGGCGAAGCTGTGGCGTGGCGATCCCGCGCACTGCTATTGACCACCTGACGGTTCAGGTGGTGAAAGGGAATACGGTCGAGACGCGAAAGGTTCGGGTCGGACTGACATCCGACAAGATGACCGAAATCCTTGAAGGTCTCGACGTTGACGAAATCGTCGTGGCCGACGCCGGCTCCTCGCTGCATGACGGCGACCACATCAAGACGACCTTCGCCGAGGATAGCGATCGAACGCGGGTGCGCTGATGGCGATGAATATCTCTGCCTGGTCGATCAGGAACCCGCTTCCGTCAGTCGTCTTTTCGATCATCCTGCTGGTTCTCGGCTGGATCAGCTTCACCAAGCTCGCCGTGACGCGGCTGCCGAGCGCCGATATCCCCGTGATCTCGGTTGCGGTTTCGCAATTCGGCGCCGCTCCGGCCGAACTCGAGGCGCAGGTCACCAAGACCATTGAAGACGGCGTGTCGGGCGTCGAGGGTGTGCGACACATTTCGTCTTCGATCACCGACGGGTTGTCGTTGACCACGATCCAGTTCGCGCTCGAGACCAACACCGACCGGGCGCTGAATGACGTCAAGGACGCCGTTACGCGGGTGCGCGCCAACCTGCCGCAAAACGTCAACGAACCGCTGATCCAGCGCGTCGACGTGATCGGCCTGCCAATTGTCACCTATGCGGCGATCTCGCCGGGCAAGACTCCGGAACAGCTTTCCTACTTCGTCGACGATGTGGTCAAGCGTGCCCTGCAGGGGGTACGCAACGTCGCCCAGGTTGAACGCATCGGCGGTGTCGAGCGCGAGATCCTGGTTTCCCTCGATCCGGACCGCCTGCAGGCAGCGGGCCTCACCGCCGTCGACGTCAGCCGCCGGCTGCGGGGCACCAATGTCGATCTTGCCGGCGGCCGCGCCGAAATCGGAAAGAACGACCAGGCCATACGCACGCTCGCGGGCGCCAAAACGCTCAACGAACTTGCCGGCACCATGATCAGCCTGCCGACCGGGGGCGAGCTACGTCTCGACGATCTTGGAACCGTCACCGACACGATCGCCGACCGCCGGACCTTTGCCCGCTTCAACGGCGAACCGGTGGTGGCGCTCGGCATCAAACGGTCGAAGGGCGCCAGCGACGTCGTGGTAGCAGCCGCCGTGCAGAAACGCATCGACGCGCTGAAGATCGAACACCCGGAGGTCGATCTCAAGCTGATCGATACCTCCGTCGAATTCACCAAGGGCAACTATGAAGCCGCGATCTCGACGCTGTTCGAGGGCGCCATTCTCGCCGTGATCATCGTTTTGCTGTTTCTACGCGATATCAGGGCCACGATCATCGCGGCTATCTCGCTGCCGCTTTCGATCTTCCCGGCGTTTTGGGCGATGGACATCCTGGGATTCTCGTTGAACCTCGTCAGCTTCCTTGCCATCACCCTTTCGACCGGCATCCTCGTGGACGACGCCATCGTCGAGATCGAGAACATCGTGCGCCACATGCGAATGGGAAAATCGCCCTATCGCGCTGCGCTCGAAGCTGCCGACGAAATCGGACTTGCCGTCATCGCCATTTCGCTGACGATCATCGCGATCTTCGCGCCGGCAAGCTTCATGTCAGGCATCGCCGGGCAATTCTTCAAGCAATTCGGCATCACGGTTTCGGTGCAGGTGTTCTTCTCGTTGCTGGCCGCGCGGTTCGTCACGCCGGTGCTTGCCGCCTATTTCCTCAAGGACAACGCGCATGACGAGCCGCCGCCCGGCAGGGTGCTGCAAATCTACACGCGCCTCGTAACCTGGTCGGTAAGGCACTACTTCATCACCGTGCTGATCGGGTTCGGCATCTTCGCCGCGTCCATCTGGAGCATCAAACTGCTGCCGCAAGGCTTCTTGCCGGCGCAGGACACCGCGCGCTCGCTGCTGGCAATCGAGCTGCCGCCCGGCTCGCAGCTCGCTTTCACCGAGAAGGTCACCGAGGAAATCGTCGCGCGCCTGCGAAAACGGCCCGAGGTCCGCAACGTGTTCGTTGACGGAGGAAGAGTACCGCCGGGAAATTTCGAAGTACGCCGCGCCGCCCTCATCATCAACTATTCGCCGAAGACCGGACGCAAGATCACCCAGCGCCAGCTCGAGCTCGAAATAGGCCAGGACCTCGAAAGCGTTCCCGACATACGCTACTGGTTCCTCGACGAGAACGGCCTGCGCGCGATCTCGCTCGTCGTCACCGGCGCCGACAGCAATATCGTCAACAACGTCGCCAGCGAACTCGCCAATCAGATGAAGCGGATTCCGCTGATCGCCAACGTCATTTCGGAAACCGCACTCGACCGGCCCGAGCTTCGCATCCAGCCGAGAGCCGATCTGGCCGCGCGGCTCGGCGTCTCGACCGAAAGCCTGTCGGAAACAATTCGCGTCGCCACGATCGGCGACGTGGGCCCCGCGCTCGCCAAATTCGACGCAGGCGACCGGCAGGTGCCGATCCGCGTCCAGCTGGAGGACAGCGCACGCGGCGATTTGCAGGTTCTCGAACAGTTGCGGGTGCCTCTGGGTGGCGGCCGCGGCGGCGTCCCGCTCTCTGTGGTCGCCAATATCAGGCTCGACCAGGGCCCGACCAGCATCAACCGCTTTGATCGCCAAAGACAGGCGACCGTGGCTGCCGACCTGGTCGGCACGGCGGCACTCGGCGAAGCCACGCGGAAAATCGACGAACTTCCGGTCATGAAGAGCCTGCCGCCTGGCGTGAGGGTAAATCCGTCCGGAGACGCCGAAAGCCTCAATGAATTGTCCGCCGGCTTTGCCACCGCCATCACCGCAGGCCTCATGATGGTCTACGCGGTGCTGGTGCTGTTGTTCGGCACCTTCCTGCAGCCGATTACCATCCTGTTCTCACTCCCGCTTTCGATCGGCGGCGCCATCGCGGCGCTGCTTGTAACCGGCAAGCAACTCACGACGCCGGTGTGGATCGGAATATTGATGCTGATGGGTATCGTCACCAAGAACGCGATCATGCTGGTGGAATTTGCCGTGGAATTGACCAGGAGCGGCAAGTCGCGCGAAGAAGCGATCATCGATGCCGGCATGAAACGCGCCCGCCCCATCGTGATGACGACCATCGCGATGGTCGCCGGCATGATGCCTTCGGCGCTTGGGATTGGCGCCGGCGGCGAATTCCGATCTCCGATGGCGCTTGCCGTGATCGGCGGTCTGCTGTTCTCGACGATTCTTTCGCTGGTGTTCGTGCCGGCGATGTTCATGGTGATGGACGATATCGGCGCAGTGATCTGGCGCTTCGGCAGGATATTGCTTTCGTCGAGCGATGGCGGTCAGCGCGCGGCGGTGGCAGATCAGAAGGATCATAAGCCGCCGACCATCTTGCACTCGCCGGCAGCCGAGTGAAGGCGGGATTGAAGGGCAACATGAGGGCCGTAAAAATCGCGTGCGGCGCGATCGCCGCCATCATTGTCATCGCGCTGTTGCTCCTGATCGCTGGAATCCCTTCCGGCTTCCTGACCTCAGGGATCGCGGATCGGCTGCAGCGCGACACCGGTTATCGGTTGACGATCGCGGGTTCGACCAAAATTGGCCTCTGGCCGTCGGCGAACGTCACAATGAAAGACGTCAGGCTCGAGAGATCGAAGGACCGCGACGACGTTAGCCGCATGACAATCGGCAGCATTCGGGCCGATTTGACGCTTGCAAGCCTGTGGTCGGATCATCCCGTGATAACCGAGCTTGCGATCGATCGCCCGCTTCTGCGCGTGCCCTTGCGGCGCGAACGACAAGCTGCCGCCACGCCATCTCCCTCGAAACAGGCCTCGGCATCGAGTTCGGCCGATTCGGGCGGCCGGGCGATTGAACGCATCACGGTGACGGACGGAACGGTGGTCTTTTCCGACCTCCGCGACCATGTCGAAAGTCGCATCGAGCGCATCAACGCCAGCGCGGTCATCGACGCCGATCGCAAGATCAGGCTCACCGGCAACGCGCGTGCCGGGGACCATCCGCTCAGATTCGACATCAAGGCGACAGCGCCGCTGCCGCCGCTCGAACGGCAAAACGTTCCCCTCGAACTGTCGCTCGAAGCGCCCGGCATTTTGCAGGCGCCTTTGTCGGGCAAGGCCGAGCTACGCGTCAATGGTCCGGTCATCATGATCAACGGCTTGTCCGGGACGATTGGCGATGGCGCATTCAACGGATGGGCATCGGTCGATAGCGCCAGCAAGCCGCTGCTCAAGCTCGACCTCGATTTCCGGCGCCTCGACATCGCCACGACCAACTCATCGGCCGCTTCGCAGGCTTCGAAATCTGCCTCGCCGTCGTCTTCGCAATCCGCTCGCTCCTGGAGCGACGCCACCGTCAACCTTATCGGACTGAACTATGTCGATGCCGAGATCCGCCTCTCCGCCGCGGAACTCAACATCGGCGGCGCGCATCTTGCCCCCGCGGCGATCTATTCGACGCTCGCCAGCGGCATCCTCAAATGCTCGCTCGCAAATCTCGGCGTCTATGGCGGCCAGGCCAATGGCGAAATCGGAATCGACGCCTCCGCCGGCACGCCCGGCTATACTTTCCGCAGTGATCTCGTCGGCGTGCGCGCACTGCCGCTGTTGCAGAGCGCCGCCGGTTTCGACAAGCTTGACGGCAAACTGCAGGCCAAGATCACCGTGCGGTCTGCAGGCCAGAGCCAGCACGCGATCATGTCGAACCTCGATGGTACAGTATTTGCCAACTTCCAGGATGGCACCATCCAGGGACTTAATTTGGCGCAGATGATCCGCACGCTGACATCGACGCCGCTTTCGGGATGGCAGGAAAGCCACGGACAAGCCACCGACCTGACCCAGCTTTCGGCCTCGTTCCGCGTCGAGAAGGGCCAGGCGACCACCACCGACCTCAATCTTGTCGGCCCGCTGGTGCGGATGACCGGCGCGGGGACGATCGACCTTGCCAGCAAAGCGCTGGCGTTCCGCGTCGAGCCGAAGCTCGTGATGACCACCCAGGGCCAAGGGCGCGCCGACGATCCGGCCGGCCTTGGTGTTCCCGTGATGATGGAAGGCCCATGGGCCGAGCCACGCATCCACCTCGATGTGACGGGCATGCCCCACAATCCGGACCAGGCCTATGCAAGGCTGAAGGAGATCGGCAAGGGATTGCTCGGACCCGGCGGGCTCGGCGGCTTGGGTGACAGCTCATCGGGCGGAGCCGGATTGTCGGACGTGCTCGGCAGCCGGCTTGGTGAAACGCTCGGCAAACTTTTGCAGCAGGGATTGGGCCAGGGAGCAAGTCAGGACCGAGATCAAGCAGGCCGCAGTATTCCCTCGCCGTCGCCAAACCAAGATCCAACCTCGCCATCGCATCCCCAGCAAAGCGACGCCCCACCGCAAGTACAGCAAGAGAGCCAACCGATGAAGGACGTGCTGCGGCAACTGTTCAATCGGTGAAGACGCGAACGTCGCGTTACGCCTCGGCGCACTCGATTCTCCGCGCACGGGCGTAGAGAGAATCCGTGGTGCTTCCGATCCAGAATTTCAAACAGCCATGCGCCCGCGCATCCCGCGACGCGAATCGCACCCGGGCTATGCCGAAAATACCCGCCCCGGAAAAAAGAGGGCGTGGGGAATGCCGGGTGCCGGTTAGCACCCGCAGCCTCGCATGGGAAAAAACAAAACCACACGAGTAAGTCCACCACGGTCGCACCGGAATCACCCGGCATTCCCGCACGCGAATGGTTTTAACGGTTTCCTTCGTGCTCTCCTCGGTGAGCCGGGCTTTTTTGCCACCGTCGCATGCGCGACGTGAAAGGACCGCGAGGGCCTTTCATCGCCTGCCGCACACTTGACGCCAGCGTCGGGGCGTCAGGACCACACGACTTCGCCGTCCGCGCCTGCGCCATTCGTCAAGAGCGCCGCCGCGTCCACCGCATCCCGCACCAACGTCCGTGACGATCGCGATACGCCCCTCTTGTGGGACGGGATGCGCGGAATTTGCCGGTGATTTGGCGTCGCGACCAAGGGAAATATTTTTTACGGGAGGACTGGACCACCCAAATCAGGTTGAAACGATTGGGGAAATTAGTTTTTTGGCGCAGGGCATTGCTCCGACTTTTGACGCGCCCGGCCGATTTTTCGATGCGATAGCGGCCGGGGTGAGGCGAAAGATGTATATCTGGACGATCACAGCCATGTGTGAGGCAAGCCATGTTGATGACAAAACGCAAGCCGGCGTCGATTGGCGAAATTCTGGTCGAGGAATTCATGAAGCCGATCGGCCTGACCCAAGGCGCGCTGGCTGAAGCCATGGGCGTGCAACGCAAACACGTCAATGAGCTGTGCAACGATCGTCGTAATGTGACCGCGGCGACCGCACTCATTCTCGCCCGCGTGTTCGGCAACAGCCCGGATTTCTGGCTCAACGTGCAGCGGCGAAGCGATTTGTGGCAAGTGATGCATTCACCTGATGCATTCACCGCGCGAGCGAAAACGGATCGAACGCGCGCGACCTCTGACAAAGGCGGCGTGAGCCCGGCCGTTCGTCAGCGCACCGCCGCCGCGTCAACCGCGTCCCGCTCCAACGTCAGTGACGATCGAGATACGGCCCTCATGTGGGACGGGATGCGCAGAAATTGCCGGTGATTTGGCGTCGCGACCAAACGAAATGGGAAGACTGGACGACCCAAAGATCAGGTTGAAACGCTTAAGGAAATTAGTTTTTTGGTAAAGAGGCCGGCAAGGTCAAATATCGCTCGACACTCTGTTCCAACCTCCCGCTTGGCCCCTTCGCCGGCCATCTGCTATCGGTAACTCCGACAACCGGACGGGAACGCCAATGCCCCCTTTCGCCGTGCACGAGCTTTCGCGAAGCCTGCTGGCTCCGCTCGCCGGCGCCCTCCTCTGCTTCACCCTCGCCTCCCCCTCTCTCGCCGCGGATGAACCCGATGCGCCAAAGGGCGCGACCGTGACGGTACTGAAGGCGGCGAAATACTGTTTTCCCGCCATCGTCGACGCCTCCGGCATCATCATCCCGCGGGAAGAAACCATTGTCCGCCCGGAGCGACCTGGCCTGAAGGTTGCGGAGATCCTCAGCGAGGCCGGCGATACCGTCACCGCGGGGCAGAACCTTGCCCGGCTCACCCTGCCTGAGGGCGGTTCGATCGTGGTTGCCGCGCCCGTCGCCGGCCTGATCTCGAATTCCACCGCCGTGATCGGTGCCGTCGCCTCGCCCCGAGGCGAGGCGCTGTTTTCCATCATCGCGCGCAGCGAGTTCGACCTGGTCGGCTTGGTGCCGACGCAATATCTGTCCAGGATCGCAGTCAATCAGTCGGCGCGGGTCGCCATCGTCGGTGTGGGCGAGGTTGATGGCAAGGTCCGCCGCGTCTCCGCCACTGTCGAGCCCAACAGCCAGCTCGGCCAGGTGTTCGTCGGCCTCACCACCAATCGCAGGCTCTTCGTCAATTCATCCGGCCGCGCCATGATCAAGACCGGGCAGAGCTGCGGCGTCTCGGTGCCTCTTACCGCGCTTCTCTACGGACCGGCGGGCACCGTGGTTCAGGTGGTGCGGCGTGCGCGTATCGAGACCAAGCGGGTCGAGGTGGGGCTGATGTTCGGCGCCCAGGTCGAAATCCGCGAGGGTCTGCAAGAGGGCGACATCGTGGTTGCGCGCGCCGGCGCGCTGCTGCGCGAGGGCGATCCGGTGCGGCCGGTCACGGCGAGCGCGGAGGCGAATTAGGTCTATAGCGACCCGAACTTCTGCCGGTGCGTGCGGCTACCCCCCTCCCCGACCCTCCCCCGCAAGGGGGGAGGGAGCGAGAGAGCTCGCGACGTGGTGAGAGATCAGGACGTCGCTTGATCTCGTCGAAGGCACGCTGTCCGCTGCATCGGCAGTGAACTCCCCTCCCCCTTGCGGGGAGGGGTTGGGGGTGGGGGTGCCGCGGCGGTGGTGTGGAAATCAGCTGCCGGCGTGGGTGCCGAAGCGGACGTCCTCGAGCAGGGATGAGGAAACGGTGGGAACCTGCACACCGTTCGAAGCCCGCGAGACCGCCACGCGGGTCTTGTTGAAGACCGCTTCGGCGGCGTCGGACTGCGCGTTGAGGTTATTGAGCAGCTCCGTCACCAGCACCGAGTACTGGCCGTCGGAATCGTCCACCACCTGTCCCGAGGCGGCCGAGGTCAAAATCAGGGCGTTGTCGGGCGCGCTGATCGGGGCGAGCCCATGGGAGAAGGCGCGGAAGCGCCGTTCGTAGGGATTGCGGCGGGAGGCATCGAGGACAACGAGCTTGGCGCAGGCGCCCTGCTCCTTCATCGCGTCGAGAACCGATTCGACGCTAACGCCATTGCGGCGCACGTCCGATTCCTTCCAGATCGTGGCGTCGACCGGGATCATGTAACTCTCGCGGCCGATCTGGATGCCGTAACCGCCGTAGAACAGCATCACGACCGAGTCCGGCTTGAGCCTGGATTTCAGCCGCGCGACCGCGCGTTCCATATCGTCCCGGGTTGCATCTTCCACCATGTCGACGTCAAAGCCGTCCTGGCGAAGCGTTGTGGTCAAGGCGCGGGCATCGTTGATCGGCTGCGACAATGGCTCATTGGCATCCGGATAATGACCGTTACCGATCACAAGCGCGATGCGGGAAGGGCCATCGGCCATTGTATCGACCCGCCCGGTCTCCACCTTGGCCTCGTCCAGCGCGCGCGTGTTCAGCGCCGCGTGAGCGCCGATCGCCAGCGACACCATGCCCACAAGCGATGCGGCAATGGCGAGCGAGCGACGGGAGATGTCGATCTTGTTGAAATCCATCACGATTCTCATCCCTGTCAGTGACCGGCCCACGCGATTTGGTTGCGTCAACGTCTCTTGGGTTTTTGGGGGTGCCGGTCGTGTGGCGTCCAAATAAGCTAAATTTGCGGCGCCGCAACAAACAATCCATTAACCCGGCGGGTCTCCGTGGACAACCGTGTTTCGCTGTTAATGGGGGGTGTAGGAACCCTCCGATTGCTGATCCTGTTACCGCTCGGGCGTCGTTTATCCCCCGTTTGACCCGGTTTTCCACAGCCGGGGATGCGATTTTAAAGAAAGCATTCATCTGTGAATGGACCAAGCACCGCGTTACCATTTGCTTGGCGCCAGCCGAATTTTCGTGCCATTTTTCAATAGCTTGCGAGTCCAGGGAAGGCCGGGGCTGAACCTTGGGCAAACGCCGTGGTTGCAACACAAAATAAACCGCGCGGAAAAAAATGATGGCGTTTCCACAGGTCGCCGCTGTTGCCTACCGTTCGCTGGCCGGCCGTAAGGACGGCCCTTCGCTCTATGACGTCTGCGATCCCTTGTTGCTCAATGGAGCCGGCGGCGATCCCCACCTTGCCAAATTCTACAGGACTGCACTCGGCAACCCGGCACTGCGCACCCTGCTGCGGCGGACGGGACTTGTCGAACTGAACGACCCACAGCGGCTGGCAGCCCTGCGCCATGCGTTGCTCGAGGCGCGCGACGAAGCCGCGCCGGACTGGGCCGCAATCGGACAGCCGGTCGCCGAACTTCTCGATACGATCGAGCTATCGCGTCCAAGGCCGCGGCCGGCCAGTCGGCCGGCAACGGCCGCGCCGGATCTGGCTGCGATCGAGCGCGTCATCCGTGCCTGCGGCGAGCATCTGCTGCGCTCGTTCCGGAATAACGGCTTCATCCCCGCCTACGCCGCCTTCAACCTGATGGGCGATCCCGATCTGGGCGGCAGGGAATTCCTGATGGCGCTGAGCGGGCTCAACGCGCGCGGTTACAAGAATTCGACGCTTCTGTTCAACCTCGCACGGATCTTCGTCGCGCGTTCGCCGGCACGCGACCTGATCAATCCGCCCTGGACGGGCATCGCCGAACCGATGTGGCATCCGATTCAGATTCGCCACCGCTCGGCCTATTACGATGCGTTTTATACCGAGGCGCTGCTGAGCTTCACCGAGACCGGACTGGCGTCGGCGCGAGAGATAAGCGCAGCGAGACAGGCGATCGACCAGATGGTCGATTTTTGCCTCAAGCCGAGCCGCGAGGAGGTGCGCGCGCCGGATGGCCACCCCTTCAGCGTCATCACCGCGATCGCGCCGGCGCCGCACCCGCGATTTTCGCGGTTTTTTACCGAGATCAAGCACAATCTGGGTTTCGGCATTTACGTGCCGGATTGCGACACCACCGCCTGTGTTTTCTCCGCGGCGAGGCAAGCCGGCTGTGGCGATCCGATACTCGATCAGCCGCTCCTCGATTTCTATGCCACCTATCAGGTCAGCGCCGGCGCCAACGAGCCGAAGGTGACGGTGCCGCTCAACGACAATATCGAGTATGAGGGCGGCGTCGTCACCTGGATCGACAATCTCGGGGGCGAACGGCCGTACGGCAACGATCTCGACCCGACACTCAATCTCGACATTCTCGAAGTGAGCTTCCGCAATCTTGGGCGCTGGAAAATCCTCGAGACGCCGCAACGGCTCGATACGGTGCGCGGCATCATCGGTTTCCAGAAACGCCTGGCGGCGAGCGGCGCGTTCGCCGATCCACGCTCGCATATCTACTACCTGCCGGAGCTTTACTGCGCCTATTTCGGCCGCTGTTACGCCGCATTCATTGCATTGCCGTTGCCGGCGCGGCAGGCGCTCGATCCCGACGGAGCATTGGCCTTCATCCGCGCAAGGGTGCTCGCCTATGTGCAGGACGAACTGATCGCCGGCGAGATGAACGTGTTCGACGCGGCGCTTTCGCTGATCGCACTCGGCCATCTCGGCACGGAAATCGCGACGTTTGCTCCAGCCCTGGATTGCATCGTCCGCCATCTCGGCGAAGGCGGCAGGCATGGGCCATTCAAGGCCTACGAGTGGAACAAGATGAAGACCCCGACCCGCATCCTGGTCGGAGGCGCGGAGGTCACCTCGGCCTTTGTCCTGATGGGGCTGGCGCTCGCGCGCAGGGCGATGTTGCAGGCGGGCGCTGTCGCAGGCGGCGGCGCTGCCCAACCATAAGATGCGATCCGACCACTCCCGCGGTGAGAGGTGAGCCGAGCCTGGCGAACGAGCGCGTCACCCTGAAATCGACGTGCTGCAGCCGGGCGATGTGAAGGGCGCTTCGCACAAAATTGAGGACAAATTCCCCCGGCGGATGCTGGCGCGGCGGCCCAATCCGCACCACAATCTGCCATCAATAAGCTGCAAATCCATTTGAACGGGCGCATCCATTTGAACGGGCACTTTCACATGCTCCTGAAATCCCTGTTCGCAGGCGTTGCATTGCTGCTGCCGGCCTTTGTGCCGGCCTTGGCGCAGGCTGCCGACGTCAGCGGCATCGCGAAGGTGCGGGAAGGCGACCAGGTCAATATCGGCAACAGCCGGATTCGCTTGGGCGGCATCGATGCGCCGTCGGTGGATCAGCTCTGCCTCAACAACAGCGGGGAGCGCTGGACCTGCGGCATTGCCGCGCGCGACGAACTCGTCAAGCATACCGACAACAAGACCTGGAACTGCCACGTGCGGCAGGCCGCCGACCGACGGGGCCGCACCATCGCACGGTGCGAGGTCGATGGAGAGGACATCCAGAAATGGATGGTGCGCAACGGCTGGGCACTGGCCTATACGCGATTTTCCCACGACTATGAGGAGGACGAAAAGGCCGCGCGCGAGGCCAAGGCCGGCATGTGGCAAGGCGCGTTCATCGCGCCATGGGACTGGCGGGTGCGCAACAAGAAGACAACCATTTTGGGCGCGGCAAAGCCGCCCGAAAGCGCACACGCGATCCTGCTGGCCTCCGCTTCGGGACCGGTGGCGCCATCGCCCGAATGCACCATCAAGGGCAATGTCAACCGCGCAGGCGAGTGCATCTACCACAAGCCGACCAGCCGCTGGTATGCCAAGATCGAAATGAAAATCAGCAAGGGCACGCGCTGGTTCTGCTCGGTCGACGAAGCCGAAGCCGCGGGTTGCCGCGAGACCCGGCGATAAAGTGTGATGGAATAAGGTCAAGCTTTTTTACCGCGATGAGGTGCGCTGCCTCGCCCCGCTCGCGGGGAGAGGGTTGGGGTGAGGGGGAGTCTGCGCCAGCGTGTTTCTGGAGAATCCCCCTCACCCGATGCACTTCGTGCATCGACCTCTCCCCGCACGCGGGGAGAGGTGAAGCGAATGAGAGCAAGAGGTCTTGTCCGACCAGCAAGCAGAGATATTTCTACCGCCGCATCACGGCCATGCGCGGCTGGAGCGTTTCCTGCTGCTCGCGCTTGGCATCATAGTTGCCTACACCGCGCTGGCCTATCTCGCGCTGCCCGCATTGTGGAGCCATTACGAGCACCAGCGCGGCCTCGCCAATCTTCCGATGGTGACGCGAACGGCGCAGGGCATTCCCGGCGATCCGATCAATGTCGGATTGATCGGCGACAAGCTCGACGTGCTGTGCGCCATGCACGCGGCCGGCTGGTATCCCGCCGATCCCGTGACGCTGCGTTCGTCGATCGAGATCGTTGGCAGCGTACTGCTCGACCGCCCTTACCATGCCGCACCGGTCAGTCCCCTGTTCTACCTCGGCCGCCGCGAGGATTTGGCGTTCGAGAAACCAGTGGGCGACAGCGCCGATCGCCGACATCACGTGCGGTTCTGGAAGGTGCTGGACGAGGGCCAGGAGAAGCGCCCGGTCTGGCTTGGGTCGGCGACCTTCGATCGCGGCGTCGGCGTCAGCCACTATACCGGCGCCATCACCCACCACATTGCCGCCGATGTCGACGCCGACCGCGATCTTCTGGCCAGGGATCTCGAGGCCGCGCACATGGTCGATGCCAAATATCAGGTGACCGGCATCGGGGCCACGCTGACCGGGAGAAATGGCGGCGGCGATCCCTATTACACCGATGGCGAAGTGTGGATTCTGCGGCTGGTGGTCGCGTGCCAGGAAAGGGCCGGTCCGGCGGACATCCTGCCAAGCCCGGCTGCGACCGAAATCAAGGATCAGATCTGGCATGCAATGGTCGATCCCATGTCGAATTCCATGTCGAATTCCCTGTCGAAGTAGCACCGCGCATGACAGCTTCACTCCGATATCATCCGGTCACGACTTGAATTTCCCGGCATTCCCCGGCATCCCTTCGTCTCCATACCAATCAGAAGGAACAACCAAAATGGTCGTTCGCGCGGGCCGGGAATTCCTGGCGATCCCCGGACCCACCACCATGCCCGACGAGGTGCTGCAGGCGATGCATCGTCCGGCGCTGGACATCTATTCCGAGCAGATGGTGCAGTTGACCGAGGGCCTGCTGGGCGATCTCTCAAAATTGTTCGCCACCAGGGGCAAATCGTACATCTACATCGCCAACGGCCATGGCGCGTGGGAGGCGGTGATCAGCAACGTGTTGTCGCGCGGCGACAAGATACTGGTGCTGGAAAGCGGCCGATTTGCCGTGGGCTGGGGCAATGCGGCGGCCGCGATGGGCGTCGACGTCGAAATTCTCAAGGGCGATTGGCGCCGCGCGGTTCGGCCGGCAGAAGTCGAGGCGCGCCTGCGACAGGACAAGGGCCACAAGATCAAGGCCATCATGGCCGTGCAGGTCGATACCGCCTCGGGCGCCTGGAACGACATCGAAGCCATCGGCAAGGCGATCAAATCAACCGGTCATCCTGCGCTGTTCCTGGTTGATGCCGTGGCGTCGTTGGGATGCATGCCGTTCGAGATGGACGCCTGGGGTATCGATGTCGCCATGTCCGGCTCGCAGAAAGGCTTGATGACGCCGCCCGGCCTCGGCTTCTGCGCTGCGAACGAGCGCGCGCTCCAGGTGCACAAGACGGCAGACCTGCGAACGCCCTATTGGGACTGGACCGAACGCGAAGGCACCGAACACTACCGGAAATACGGCGGTACCGCGCCGATCCATCTCTTGTTCGCGCTGCGTCGGGCGATCGACATGCTGTTCGAGGAGGGTCTTGACAATACCTTCCTGCGCCATCGGCTGCTCGCTGAAGCCGTGCGACGTGCGGTCGCGATCTGGGCCGAAGGTCAGGTGCTTGGATTCAACATCGCTGAAGCCGGCGAGCGGTCGGATACGGTGACGACGGTCGTGATGGCGAGCAGTCACGATCCGGTCGCGCTGCAGCGCTACTGCAAGGAAAAATGCGGCCTGGTGCTTGGCGTCGGGATCGGCGAACTCACGGGTCAGGCGTTCCGGATCGCGCACATGGGGCACGTCAATGCTCCGATGATGCTCGGCACGCTGGGCGTCATCGAGGTCGCGCTGCGCGCGCTCGGCATTCCGCATGGCCGAGGCGGCGTCGCGGCGGCGGTCGACTGGCTCGGCGAAACTGTGCCGGCTTGAGGCGCCATCAAGGCTTTTCGGCTCCCTTGCGTCGTGCTTATATTGATCTGGCGATAAATAAGCCGCCGGCAAATGGCGGGGCGCGTATTCCGCGAAGATTGGGCACGGACTTTTCGTCGCGATCGAATTGGCGCCGATGGCGCGGATTTGGTCAGAGCAGGATGCGCGCGATAAGAAACAGGGAGTAACGTGATTGGCGTCCGTTGAACTGCGAGGCCTGACCAAGCGATTCGGTTCGCTGGCGGTCGTTGACGATGTTTCGTTGCGGATCGACCATGGACAGTTGATCTGCCTGCTCGGCCCTTCCGGCTGCGGCAAGACCACGACGTTGCGACTGATCGCGGGATTCCTTGAACCCACCGATGGCGAGATTCTTGTCGGGGATCGGCTGGTTTCATCGAAAGCGCGCACGCTACCCCCCGAACAGCGTAAAATGTCGATGATCTTCCAGAGCTACGCGCTCTGGCCGCATATGACGGTTGCCGAAAACATCACTTACGGATTGCGGCTTCGCAAACTCGGCCGCGATGCGATTTCGAAAAAGCTCAAGACCATTCTCGAAACCACCAAACTGGGTGTCCTGGCGCAACGCTACCCCGGCGAATTGTCGGGCGGGCAGCAGCAGCGCGTCGCGCTGGCACGTGCGCTGGTCGTGGAGCCCGAAACCCTGTTGCTGGACGAGCCGCTCTCCAATCTCGATGCCAATTTGCGCGAAGAGATGCGCTTCGAAATCCGCAGGCTGCACGACGAATACCGCTACACGACGGTTTATGTCACCCACGACCAATCCGAGGCGATGACCGCCGCCGACCTGATCGCCGTCATGAACGGCGGCAGGATCGATCAGCTCGGTACGCCGGAAGACATATACGACCGGCCGCAATCGGAATTCGTTGCGCGCTTCATCGGCTCGAGCAATGTGATCAAGGGTGTCGCGCGCGACGAGAACCACATCTCGTTTTCCGGCGCGATCTTGCGTGTGGTGGGTGCGAGACTGCAGCCGAGCCAGAATGCCGCGATCGCGATTCGCCAGCACGATATTGCGCTTTCAACGGCGGCGCCGCAAACACCTGACAATTCCGTCAAGGCCATCGTGACGCGCCAGGTGTTCCTCGGCGCCAACCGCGACTACGTGGTCGAAACATCAGACGGTACGACATTGCGCGCCGTCACGTCGACACAGATCAACGTCCCCCGCGGCACCGAAGTCTGGCTCACGCTGCCTGCCGAGCGCTGCCGCGCGCTCAGCCGATAGGTGGAGATGGTGCGATGACGCGGCGGCAGCCGACCAGGCGCGAAGTCATCGGCGGATCGGCTGCGCTTGGCCTTTCGCTGTTTGCAGCGCCGCTGAAGGCGGCTGCGCCGGATCCGGTGGCAATCACACCGCAACTGATCGAGGCGGCGAAGAAAGACGGTAAGATCGTGCTTTATTCGGCGATGGATTTGCCGGTCGGGGAAAAGCTCGGCAAGGCCTTCGAGGCGCAATATCCTGGAGTCCAGGTCCAGATCGAGCGCACAGGCTCCGAGCGGCTGTTTCAGCGGATCGAACAGGAATTCGGCTCCAACGTCCACGCCGCGGACGTCGTCACCACCGCCGATGCTTCCCATTTCATTTCCTGGAAGCGAAACGGCTGGCTCGCTCCCTTTGTCCCGGAAGACGTCGCGAAATATTTTCCAGCCCAATACCGTGACGGCGATGGCATGTTCGCCACCTCACGGCTCTGGCTGTCGTCGATTGCCTACAACACCGGCCTCGTCAAACCGGCCGATGCACCCATGAGCTTCGCCGACCTGCTCGATCCCAAATGGGCAGGCAAAATGGTGAAAGGCCATCCGGCATACAGCGGGACCATCATGACGGCGACGTTCCAGCTGGTTCGCGAGCTCGGCTGGGAATATCTGGAGAAGCTCTCCAGGCAGCGTATCATGCAGGTGCAGTCGTCGACCGATCCGCCCAAGAAACTGGCGCTGGGCGAGCGCGCCATCATGGCGGACGGCAACGAATATAACATCGTGCTTTTAAAGGAGGCCGGCCAGCCGGTCGAACCGGTCTATCCGGACGAGGGGACGCCGACGATCTCGGGCCCGACCGGGATTTTCGTTGCCGCGCCGCACCCAAACGCTGCCCGGTTGTTTCAGGCCTGGCTGCACACGCGGCAAACCCAGCAGTTCTTCACCGATTTCACCGCGCAATATTCGGTTCACCCGCAGGTGCAGGCGAAGGCGGGACGGCGGAAGCTTTCAGACATCAAGCTGATGAAGGAAGACCCCGATGGCGTCGAGAGAATGGCGGACGAGATCAAGACGCGCTATGCGCGGCTGTTTCGTGTTTGACTTCAACATTTGCCGTGGAACGACGGCGCAACAAAAGCGGATCGCAGGCAAGTGACAGTCCTTCAGCAAGATATCGGCACGGCGAGGGCGAGGGCCGACTGGACCAAACCGGTTCTGTGGCTGTTTGCGGCATTTTTGATTGTGCTGATCGTGCTGCCGATGTCGTGGCTTGCGATTTACAGCGTCACCGACAAGGCCAATCACCCAACCTTGCAGAATTTCGTCACCCTGTTCACCGATCCCGACTTTCTCGACCCGCTGTTCACGACGGCAATCATTGCGACGACCTCGGCCTTCCTGTGCTGCGCGGTTGCGGCGCCGATGGGCTGGCTGGTGTCGCGCACCGATATGCCCGGACGGCAATTCATCCGCACGCTGGTCACCGCTTCCTTCGTGACGCCGCCATTTCTCGGAGCCGTGGCCTGGGAACTATTGGCAGCCCCCAACAGCGGGCTGCTCAACCAGCTTTACCGCGTCGTCACCGGCGCAGACCCCGACGAGCATCTGTTCAACATCTATTCGCTGAGCGGCGTCATCTTCGTCATATCCTGTTACACCTTTCCCTTCGTGTTCGTGCTGGTTGCGAACGCGCTCGACAACATGCCCGGCGAGCTCGAGGATGCGTCCGCCATCCTTGGCGGCAAAGCCTGGACGACGGCGCGGCGGGTGACCATCCCATTGGCGCTTCCGGCGCTTGTCGCCGGCGCCTTGATCGCGTTTCTGCAAGCCATGACGCTGTTCGGATCGCCCGCAATCCTTGCGCTGCCGGCCGGCTTCCACACCATGACCACGAAGATCTGGAGCCTGTTTCAATATCCGCCAAAGCTCGAACTCGCCGCCGCTGCCGCGGTGCCGCTCCTCGTCCTGACAATTCTGCTGTTGCAGGGTCAGAAGTTCATTCTTGGACGCCGCGGCTATTCGGTCCTGGGCGGCAAATATGGTGCCCCGCGCCGGGTCGAGATGAAGAAGTGGCGCTGGGTAGCGCTGGCCTTTTGCATATTGATGCTGCTCAACCCGGTCTTCCTGCCGTATTTCGCGCTGTTCAATGCGGCGTTCTCGCCCAACGCCACCACGCTGGTGACGCCGTCGACATTCACGCTGCATAACATCGTGTTCGTATTCACCGAACTGTCGTCGACCCAGCTTGCGTTGAAGAACACCGTGATTCTGGGCGCTTCGACTGCGACCATCGGCACCCTGCTCGCGCTCGTGATCGCCTACGTCACCACGCGCCAGGTAATTACCGGACATCGTGTGCTGGGCTTCCTTGCAACGGCGCCGGTCGCCGTTCCCGGCATCGTGCTTGGCGTCGGCCTGTTCCTGAGCTACACGCGACCGCCCTTTGTGCTGTACGGCACGCTGTGGATCCTGCTGATCGCGTTCCTGACCATCAACTTGCCGTCGGCCTATCAGCAATTGCAGGCGGCGTTCGCTACCATCCATCCGGAGCTCGAGGACGCAAGCCGTATTCTCGGCGCAACGCGTCTGCAATCGCTGCGCCGGATCACCGCGCCGCTGTTGCGCACCGGCGTAATCGCGACATGGTGCTTCATCTTCATCGGCGTGATGCGCGAGCTCTCCGCGGCCATCGTGCTTTTCACGTCGCAGACCAAGGTGATCAGCGTCTTGATCTACGATCTCAACGAGAGCGGCGATCTGGCCGCAATTTCGGTGCTCGGCATCGCGATGCTGCTCATCACCTTCGCGGTGGTGCTTGCCGTCAACCGGATTCCGATGTTCGGCGGCAATGCCGGATCGCGGCTGAGGAATGCGTAAGCAGAGCGCGGGCCGGCCGTGCCGTTCTGTCGCGCTGCGGGCCTATCTGGCAATCCGCGCCTGAAAACCCGATATGATACCGGCGGCGGCCTGCTCCCCGGGTACCGCAAAAACCGGGTGTTGAACCAATGGACAAAAAGAGCCCCTTGACGCCGCCAATTGCGCCGAGCCGCCCGCGCTCCTACACGGCCCACGGTATCACCGTAGTCGATGACTACGCCTGGTTGAAAGATGAGAACTGGCAGGAAGTGCTGCGCGATCCGTCCGTCCTGAACGCTGATATCCGTAAATATCTGGAAGCGGAAAACGAATACACCGAAAGCCTGCTCGGTCATACCGCGAGCTTGCAAAAGACCCTGGTCAAGGAAATGCGCGCGCGCATCAAGGAGGATGACTCCAGCGTGCCCTCGCCCGACGGACCCTACGCCTATATGCGAAAGTTCCGCGAAGGCGGCCAGCACGAGATGTTCGGGCGCTGCCCGCGCGACGGCGGCGAGGCCGAGATCATCCTCGACGGCGATCGACTTGCCGCCAGTCATGAGTATTTCAAATTCGGCGGCACGCGGCATTCGCCCGATCATCGGCTCGAGGCCTGGAGCGCCGACGTCAAGGGCTCGGAATATTTTGCAATTCGCGTGCGCGACTGGACCACGGCCGAGGATCTCGACGATCTCGTCGAAGAAACCGACGGCGGGGTGGTGTGGAGCGCGAACGCCACCGCGTTCTTTTACGTCAAACTCGATGACAATCATCGCCCCATGCAGGTTTGGCTTCACCGTCTGGGGACGGCACAGTCCGACGATGTCCTGATCTACGAGGAAAAGGACCCCGGCTGGTTCACGCATATCCACGAAAGTGCCAGCGGCCGGTTTTGCGTGATCGCCGGCGGCGACCACGAAACCTCCGAGCAGCGTCTGGTCGACCTTGCCGATCCCCTTTCACCGCCGCAGCTTGTCGCTTGCCGTGAGAAGGGCGTGCAATATTCCGTCGGCGATCGCGGCGAGGAACTTTTCATCTTAACCAATGCCGACAGCGCCATCGATTTCAAGATCGTCACCGCGCCGCTGCGGGCACCGGGACGGGCGAACTGGCGCGACCTCATCCCCTGTCGCGAAGGCATCTATGTAATCGATTTCGAGCTCTATTCCGGCCACCTGGTGCGGCTGGAGCGCGCCAATGCGTTACCCGCCATCGTGATCCGGGATCTCGCAAACGGCGACGAGCACGCGATCGCTTTTGACGAAACCGCCTACTCGCTGGACACGATGGGCGGTTATGAATTCGATACGACCAATCTGCGCTTTTCCTATTCATCGATGACGACCCCTTCCGAAGTCTACGATTACGATATGAAAAGCCGCACGCGTATCTTGCGCAAACGCCAGGAAATCCCGTCGGGCCACAATCCAGCCGATTATGTCACCACCCGGCTGATGGCGATTTCACATGACGGCGCGCAGGTGCCGGTATCGATTCTTCATCGCCGCGATCTCAAACGCGACGGCAGCGCGCCGCTACTGCTCTACGGATATGGCTCCTACGGCATGGCGATCCCGGCATCGTTTTCCGCAAACCGCCTGTCGCTGGTCGATCGCGGCTTTGTCTACGCGATCGCCCATGTACGGGGTGGCGCCGACAAGGGCTGGAACTGGTATCTCGACGGCAAGCGTGAGAAGAAGACCAACACTTTCGACGATTTCGCGGCCTCCGCGCGCGAGCTGATCGCGCAAAAATTCACGGGCATCGGGCGCATCGTCGGCCATGGCGGCAGCGCGGGCGGCATGTTGATGGGAGCGGTCGCGAATCGTGCCGGCGAACTATTCGCCGGGATCGTCGCCGAAGTTCCGTTCGTCGACGTGCTCAACACCATGCTCGACGACACGCTGCCGCTGACGCCGCCGGAATGGCCGGAATGGGGCAATCCGATCGAAAGCGACGTTGCTTTCAGAACCATCCTGTCTTATTCGCCTTACGACAACGTCGCGGCAAAGCAATACCCGGCGATTCTGGCAATGGGTGGCATCACCGATCCGCGCGTCACCTATTGGGAGCCAGCGAAGTGGATTGCCCGGTTGCGCGCCACCATGACCGCAGGCGGCCCCGTGCTGTTGCGTACCAATATGGGCGCGGGTCATGGCGGCGCATCCGGCCGCTTCAACCGGCTCGACGAGGTCGCAATCGCCTATGCGTTCGCACTATGGGCGGTGGGATTGGCGGAAAAGGGCGAGGTGTGAGTTGCCCACTCGCACCGCTATTCCCCCTCTCCCCGCTCTTCGCGGGGAGAGGGTTGGGGTGAGGGGCTGCTACAACGAACTTTGAAGCTGAAGCAAACGCGGTGAGTTCCCCTCACCCGAAATTCGCTACCCGCGAATTTCGACCTCTCCCCGCAAGCGGGGGGAGGTGAAGGCGCTCACCGGCCCTTCGCCTTCCGCCACGCCGCAAAGTCCTTCAGCGTCTGCTCGTCGGTCGCCGGATAAAGGCCGAAAATGCCGCGACCGCTGGCAACCTCCTCGGTGACGAAATCCTCGAAGGCCGTCATCTCGACAGCTTCGTCGGCGATTTCGTCGGCGAGATGCGCAGGGATAACGATGACGCCGTCACCGTCGCCAAGGATCACATCGCCGGGAAAAACCGGCGCGTCGCCGCAGCCGATTCCCACGTTGATCTCGATCGCCTGATGCAGTGTGAGATTGGTAGGCGCGCTTGGCCGGTGATGATAGGCGGGAAAGCCGAGTTTTGCGATCTCGGCCGAATCGCGAAAGCCCCCATCGGTGACGACGCCGGCGACGCCGCGCTTCATCAGCCGCCTTACCAGTATCGCGCCCGCGGACGCCGCGCGGGCATCCTTGCGACTGTCCATCACCAGCACCGCACCTGGCGGACAATCCTCGACCGCCCTTCGCTGCGGATGGCTACGATCGCGAAACACATCGATCTTGTTGAGATCTTCGCGCGCCGGCATGTAGCGCAGCGTGTAAGCTTCGCCGACCAGTACCGGCTGGTCCGCGCTGAGCGGATGCACATCCTGGATCATCTGGATTCGAAAACCGCGCTTGAAGAGCGCGGTTGCGACCGTTGCGGTAGAGACGGTCTTCAGTTTGCCGCGGGTCGCTTCGCTGAGTTTTGGCATTGGTCGTTATCCCGGAATGACGGGGGTGAGATCATGATGCGATTAAGTGGAATCGCATCCTGATCTCATCCCCTTGTTTGAGCATGATCTCCGCGCAAACGCGTTTCGCGTTTGTCGCGAGGGAAAACCGGTTTCCACTTTTCCGGATCATGCTCTAATAAATCGAGGGCTCGCCGACCGGCGCACCGAATGAGGTTTCGAGAAAGTCGAAGTCGCATCCCTCGTTGGCCTGCCGGATGTGCCGCGCGAACATCCACCCATAGCCCCGCTCAAAGCGGGGTTGAGGCCGTTTCCATTGCGCGCGGCGGCTGGCAAGTTCGGCTTCCCCCACATCCAGATTGATCGTGCGCGCGGCAACGTCGAGCGTGATCTTGTCGCCGTTTTTGACCAGCGCGAGCGGTCCGCCGATATAGGATTCCGGGGATACATGGAGGATGCAGGCGCCATAACTGGTGCCGCTCATGCGCGCATCCGACAGCCGCACCATATCGCGCACGCCCTGCCTGACGAGCTTTGTCGGGATCGGCAGCATGCCCCACTCGGGCATTCCGGGACCGCCTTGCGGACCCGCGTTGCGCAGGATCAGCACATGGTCGGCCGTAACGTCGAGATCGGGATCGTCGACCGCCTTCTTCATCGAGGGATAATCGTCGAACACCAGGGCTTTCCCGGTATGCTTGAGCAACCGCGGCTCGCAGGCGCTTGGCTTGATGACGCAGCCATCGGGAGCGAGATTACCCTTGAGCACTGCAAGCGCACCCTCGGCATAAATCGGATTTTCCACGGTGCGGATGACGTTGTCATCGTACACCTCTGCGCCTGCGATATTTTCCCCGAGCGTGTGGCCCGTCACCGTCATGCAATCGAGATGCAGGTGGCTTCTGATGCGACTCATCAACCCCGGCAAGCCGCCGGCATAGTAAAAATCCTCCATCAGAAATTTTTCGCCGCTCGGCCGCACATTGGCGATCACCGGTACCCTGCGGCTGGCCTTTTCGAAATCGTCGAGCCCGATGTCCTGGCCGGCGCGGCGCGCCTGGGCGATAAGATGAATGATCGCATTGGTGGAGCAGCCCATCGCCATCGCAACCGCGATCGCGTTCTCAAAGGCCTTGCGGCTCTGGATCCTCTGCGGCGTCAAGTCCTCCCAGACCATCTCGACAATGCGGCGGCCACATTCGGAAGCCATGCGGATGTGACCGGCATCCGCCGCCGGAATGGACGACGCGCCCGGCAGCGTCATGCCGATGGATTCGGCGATCGCAGTCATGGTCGATGCCGTGCCCATGGTCATGCAGGTGCCGTAGCTGCGGGCGATGCCAGCCTCGACATCGACCCAGTCCTTGTCGGAAATCTTGCCGGCGCGCCGCTCGTCCCAGTACTTCCAGGCATCCGACCCCGATCCCAATGTCTTGCCCTTCCAGTTGCCGCGCAGCATCGGACCGGCGGGCAAGTAAATCGCCGGCAGATTCATGCTCGTCGCACCAAGCAGCAGCGCCGGCGTGGTCTTGTCGCATCCGCCCATCAGCACC
Source organism: uncultured Alphaproteobacteria bacterium (assembly GCA_963721935.1). Taxonomy (GTDB): domain Bacteria; phylum Pseudomonadota; class Alphaproteobacteria; order Rhizobiales; family Xanthobacteraceae; genus Bradyrhizobium. The sequence continues at coordinate 337,795 of CAVRMY010000056.1, read as the reverse complement.
ACCCCATCGACCGGATGGCCGCGCAGCAACTCCTCCGCATCCATCGCCAGCAGGTTGCGATAGAGCATGGTTGTCGGCTTCAGCAGCGACTCCGACAAGGATAGTGCCGGCAACTCCATCGGAAACCCGCCGGCCATCAGGATGCCCCGCTTGACGTCGTCTATCCTCGACTTGAAATGCATGTGGCAGGGTTGCGCATCCGACCATGTGTTGACGATCGCAATCACCGGCCGGCCCTTCCACTCCAGTGGCGCATAGCCCATCTGCATCGCGCGCGAGCGATGGCCGAAGGAACGCAGATCATCGGGCTCGAACCAGCGCGCGCTGCGCAGCGCTTGCGGGATTTTCTTCTTGTTTTCCGTCATTGTGACACCTGCGGGAGGTCTGGCCTGACTCATCCCACAGCCGATCCGTGCCAAGCAAGGCCGGAACGCGCCGATCGCAGGTTTTTTGCAAGGGTTCAGTTTGCAAGGTTCAGGAAGCGCGGGGAGCAGTCATCGCAATCCGGATCGGGTCGGCGGCGTTTCTCGCCCCGAGCTTCTTCACGATGTTTCCCGGCGATCCTCGATCGGGGCGGGCGCCGTTCGTGCAATCGGTTTCATTCGCACTTCTCGTCCAGCTCCGTGGTTAATTTTTCGCTACCCGTTCGGGGTCGAAAATACCGAAGGCAAAGACGCTGCTGTCGGAGTGAACCGAGTAGCCGGCTGCGAAGCCGACCGGAAAGTGAGCCATCCGCTCGGCAGCGGAATGGCTCGTCTTACGACTTTCTTTACGACTTAATTTACGGCGGCCTGTTCTAATATACCGCTGGCGCGGCAAGGCCCCCCGGCGAACGGCCTGTTCCCTAATCCTTCGTTAAAATACGTCGCAATGATATCTAACCGCCTCCAGGAGTTTCTGCAGCGACTGACCGCGCCGACGCGCAACAATCTGTTGAGCGAACTCGAACGGCTCGAACTCTGCGGAACCGAGATACCGGGCTCTGCGGCGGTCATGGAAAAGCTGCGCGCCGAATTTCGCCCAAATGGACAAGCTCCCCAACGCGGCCTCCCTCCCGCCCGCTATTTCTTCGCGCCGCTGGAATCCCTCTTGAACGAGGGCGCGCCCGAACATGCCAATACCGGGAGGATGCAACGGGGTTCGTTGTCCCCGATCTGGGAGTGGATCAGCCGCGATCTGCTGCCGACAATGGCACGCGACTACACCAAGCAGATGACTGAGCTCGTTGCAGCCGACAAACAGCGCGAGGCGCGGCAAGCCGCCGCGGCGTTTCAGACCAAGGTCATCAAGAGCCTGGAAAATACCGTCGGCTCGCCTGACGGCGCCGAACAAATTCGTAACCGGCTTTCCACCTATACTGCCTCCCGAGCAGCCTATGACGACCTGGTCAAAATCGTGGCGGCGCTGCGTGCGCAAGATGCGCTGGCCAAATTCGACGAGGCGCTGCCAGCCAGACTGGGCGAATTCGAGGATGACCAGGTCGAAAAGGTAGCGGTGCTTCTTGATGCGTTCGCAAAGAACCACGCCGACCAGGTTCCCTTTGCGCTGACGCTGGTGGCCCGACGCCTCAAGTCACCCTGGCAGCTCATCCGCCTCGCTACCAAGGCTGCCCCAACCAAGAACGCCGCCGATATTGCCGCAACTCCGTTTGCCGTCGCCGTCTCGATGGTACTGGACCGGATTGAAGACTGTCGCGCCATCCTGCGCGTCGCTCTCAGGAATGAACGAATTCTGGTTGCCCGCGAAATCCTGGTCCGGGTCTACGACGCCGAGTATGCATTAAGGGTTCGGATCGATCAGCTCAACGGGTCCGAATGGGGTCAGCGGCTCGACCGGCTGATGGCATCGATCGCCGCGCTCGTGGAAAGCGAGGTCAGCAGGTTCCCGGAAAATGTCGGTCATATTCTGGGATCTCGAAGCCTGCGCAGCCACGAATCTCTCGCCGGGCGCATGACCTATTGGGCGTGGAAGGGTCGCGACGCGTTGAGCGATGGATTTGCTTTCTGCAAGAGGATGGTCGGCGCCCCTACAAACTCTCGTGCCTGAAACGGCGCCCGTTTGATCCGGCGGTAGCGCCATCGCCTCGCTCGGGCACTTCGTCAAAGGTCCTTAACGGCGCCGGACGCTTTGGGTAGCGTCAGCGAATGTCATATTCTCCCACGATGGGCACCGGGTTCTATCCAACTTGCGATTACAAGCCTATCGGCCTTGCCTCGCATGAAAGGGCGCAGGCGAAATAAGCCGCAAGAATGTCGTCGGGGGCCGGCAGGGCCGCCTCCCAAAGCAAAACCCGCTGCGCAAGAGGGCCCGCCGGATTATCCGACGGGCCGTCGATCCGGAGGCAGCCGGGAATGCTCTCTGGGAATGCTCTCCGGCGTCCTCGGTCTATTTCCCCATGATCAATGCGCGCGGCCGGGCTATCGTACCGATCCGTACTGATTCTCTTGCGGCGATTTCCCTTGGCGATTGAGCGTGATCCGACCATCGGGCGATCAGCCGACCCATGCCACCCGTTGTCCTTTCGCAGACTGCAGCGGTAACTTTTGCAATCTGCGGCGCGTATTCGAATTTTGACGCGGCCCAAAACCCCGGTGCGGTTTGATCTGCAGCCATCGGGGGCGAAAGCAGGAAAATGGCAGCCTACCAGGACAGACGTGATGCCACGCAACTACTCGAGCTTCTCAGGAGCGCTACAGCCCATCATTCCGGCGGGGCCTTTGACAAGGCCGAAGAAGAATATCTGCGGCTGCTGAACCATGATTATCGCAAAGCGGACATTCTCCTGCTGCTGGCGCGGGTTGTTGCCAAGCAGGGAAATCTCAAGGCGGCAATCGGACATTTGGACACGATGCTCGACCTCGCTCCGAATAGTCTCGATGGTCTGATCGAAAAGGGCGCATTGTTGCACCGTGCGGGGAGGGCCGACGAGGCAGTCAATTGTTTCACGCTTGCGCGGACCATGGCGCCCGAGAACGCGTTGGTCACGACCAACCTTGCTGTCGCGCTTGCGGATTCGGGCCGCCGCGACGAGGCCTTGATCGAATTCCGCAGGATCCTCGAACTGCAACCGGACAACGTTTATGTCCGCCATCAAATGCGGCGGCTGACCTCGTCGATGGTGCCGTTCTGGCATATTCCGATGCTGAACGACGTGCGGAGAAACGACGCCTTCGAGCGGGCCATCCGGGTTGCAATCGAGAAGAACGGACGTGACGCCCTCGTCCTCGACATCGGTACGGGCAGCGGTCTGCTATCGATGATGGCGGCGCGCGCCGGCGCACGGAGGATCGTCACTTGTGAACGGGTCCCCGTCATTGCCGAGACCGCGGAACGCATCATTGCAACCAACGGCTATGAAAGGCAGATAAGCGTCATCAACAAGGGTTCGGACCAGATTGTCGTCGCTCGGGATATGGAAGCGCGTGCCGACATATTGATCTCGGAAATATTGTCGAGCGATCTTCTTGCCGAAGGTGTGCTTGCCACGTTTGAGGATGCGCATGCCAGGCTGTTGCAGCCAGGCGCAACGATCATTCCGCGCGCAGCGACTGCCGTCGGATGCCTGGTGGAAAGCGAGGTCCTTTCCGGTTACACATTCGTAGGCGATGTCTGCGGATTTGACATCTCGCCGTTCGGCACGTTGGCGGCTCAACGTCTCCCGGTACACGGGACCATGACATCGTGGCGGCGTCTCTCCGGCGACATGGATCTTCTCAGAATCGACCTTTCCGCCAAAGAACATTTCGCGGAAACCCGCACCCTCTCGATCCCGGTGCAGCACGACGGCATTGCGGTTGGTGTCATCCAGTGGATGAATGTCGATCTTGCCGACGGTGTCGCGTTTTCCAATCACCCGGATGAATATTCCGATGGCGGGTGGCTGCAGGTGTTGCACACGTTTCCCGATCCGGTCGCGGTGACGGCCGGCAAAGAGCTCGATGTCGTTGTCGGCCACGACCGTTCCAGTCTCATCGTCATGCCCGAGGCTGGCATCAAGAGCCGGCAAGGACTTGAGGCGGCCTTCGGCAGTCGCTCCCCGGATTCCTGATCGCCCTTGGCGCCTGGATCGCCCGAAGCAGCTCGACTTCAGGGTTCCAGCGGGGATCTGGCGGCAAGGAAACCTGAGGAAACAATCTGACTGGTCAGTTTTTGGGCGTTTGGGATTGAATTAAGTCAATCGGTCTTATAAGTGTCATCCGTTCGAGAAAAATTCTTCCCCCCGAGGAGCGCGAAATGGCCAGACCGAGCCTGCGCGAAAAGCTGGCAAGCAGCGCGGTTGACACCCTGCATACCCATGGCTTCCGGGGGTGTTCGATCCAGGACATCACGCAGGCTGCAGGCGTGCCCAAGGGGTCGTTTTTCAATCATTTCGAGAACAAGGAAGATTTGGCGATCGATGCTTTACATCGATACCTCGATGGTAGCCGGCCGGACTTGCTGTTCCAGGAAGGCGTCCCGCCGCTTCAGCGACTGAAAAACCACTTCACGTTTTTGTCCGAGAAGCTGGTCGAATGCGGCTTCGAGCGAGGCTGCATGTTGGGACTTTTCGCTGCAGAGATGTCCCGGGAATACCCGCGAATGCGGGAGGAACTGAGATCGGTGTTCGAAACCTGGTGCAGTGCGGTGGAATCCGTCCTGCGTGAGGCTCAAGCCGCAGGTGACATCGATCCCCGCCATGATCCCGCGCAGCTGGCGCGATTTCTGGTCAACGCGTGGGAGGGCGCCACCCTGCGGCTCAGGATCACACGCGACCGCGCCCCGATCGACGATTTCTTCACCACCTCATTCAAGGTGCTGTTGAAGTGAACGTGATCCTGAGTGAATTGACAGTTTAAGCCGACCGGTCATATTGGCGAGCATTGCGTTTCGGCGGAAGTTCGGAGTTCGTGTACCCTCACTTTAATGTGACCGGTCACTTTGAAGTTGGGTTATCGGTATTTTGGTAATCGGATCGTCCGAAGTTCCGTGCGGCGCGTTAACCAAGAGAGAGACATCGCCATGTTGAGATTCATCCAGACCACCCCAACAAATGACGCTAGCCTTCCGCGTACTTTAGGGGTGCTTTTCGGTACGGCGGCACTTGTTGCACTGGTTTCCGCGATGCCCGTAGCGCCGGCAATTGCCCAGACTGGTACGGCGCCGGCGGGGCTTTCCCGACTGGACCCACCCCAACCCTCGAATGACGGTGCCAGGTTCACCGCGGAGCAGCGCACGAAGATTCGCGGCGCCTACGCCCGCAGCAACCGGAAGGTCCAAGCCAATCAGTGACATCTTCGCCGACATCGAACGTCGGCGACCATTGATCGATCGTGCGGCCGCTCGGCGCGACTTGTGCCGGGCGGCACATTTTTTGGCGCTTCGCGGTTGCCCCGGGGCATTTCCATTGTTGAGGTCGACTTAACGATAGCGGCGTTCGAGTTCGTCGTATTTCGACTTTGCGACGGCCTGCTGCCGAACCGCGAAGCTGGCCATTCGGTCGGCGACGGAGGCAAGTGAGCCATCCCGTTTCAACGCCGCCAGAACCTCGTGGGAAGCCTTCAGCGCCGCCTGCAAGGCGGCGTTCGCATAAAGCACGCAGCCGAAGCCGAGTTCGGCAAGTCTTGGTTGCCCCAGTTCCGGAGTGAGGCCGCCGAATACGATATTGGCGACCTGAGGCACTGAAAGGCTGTGGGCAATCCGAGCCAGCTCCTCAGCCGAAGTCGGCGCCTCGACGAAGGTCACATCGGCGCCCGCTTCGATCATGGCGCCGGCACGGTCGATCGCTGCCGTCAGACCCAGGATTGCCCGTGCATCTGTGCGCGCCACGATTTGCAGGTCGCCGTCACGACGCGTATCGACGGCGGCCTTGATCTTCGCCAGCATCTCTTCCAGAGGCACGATCTCCTTGCCGTCGAAATGGCCGCATTTCTTTGGAAAGACCTGGTCCTCGATCTGAAGTCCTGCCGCGCCCGCTCTTTCCAGCACCTTTACCGTGCGAACCATGTTGACGGGGTTTCCGAAGCCGGTATCGGCATCGACCAGCAGCGGTATGGCAACGGCGTCTGCGATGGCGGAAACGTGGTTTGCCACTTCCGTCAACGTGGTCAATCCGATATCGGGCGCACCAAGGTACATGTTGGCAACGCCGGCTCCCGTGACGTAGACGGCTTCAAAGCCGACGTCCTCGATGATCCGCGCGAACAGGCCGTTGGCGGCTCCAGCGAGAATTGTCGCCTCGCGTCGTTCGAAAATCGTCTTGAGCGTGGTCGTTGGTCTTGGCATGCGCCTTCTCCTTTTGCGGCCGCCTGAGCCGCACGGTCACTACTCTAGGCGCCTCGGGGTCCGGTCCACCTGCCGAGGCACAACATCGCTGTGTTTGCTGCAATCGCGACGACCACGATCACTGTGACGATCGCCGTCGATAGCGGCACATTGTGCTGCGCCATGCCGTTGACCAGCAGGAACCCCAGACCGCGCTGCGACGAGAACATCTCTCCGATCAAGACACCGAGCAAGCTCAGCGAAAAGCCGATCCGAAGACCGTTGAGGATGTCTCCGAGACAAGCGGGCACCAGGATCCAGAGTACGGTGCGGCCGGGCGAGAGATGCAGTACCTTGGCCGTGCGTATCAGAACCGGGGACAAGTTGCGTACGGCGCCAAGCGTGAACAGCGTGATCGGCACCAATCCGTGCATGACGCCGAAGGCGATCTTGGCCGACATGCCGAGGCCGAAGATCAACAGCACGACCGGATAGAGCGTGACTTTGGGGATGGTATAGAAGCCTGCGAGCAGCGGCTCCGCGACGTCTCCGGCAAAGCGTCTCACCCCGAACAACAGGCCGAGCGCGAGACCGATGAGCGCCGACAGCAGGAAGGCGAGAAGGAACGCGGCCAACGTCGCGGCCGCGTGATCCCAAAACATCCATGTGCGAAGCAGGCCGAACAAATACACCAGGGTCTGCCAGGGCGGGGAAACGGCCACGCCTCTCGTCCAGCTTCCGATCGTCTGCCAGAGCGCCAGTACCGAAAGGAACAGCACGAAAGTATCAAATGCGCGGACACGACGGCGCGGGGTGGGCCTCCCCTGTGCGTCTTCGAGCAAGACGTTGCTCATCCCCTCGAACGGCGCCGCGCCAGTCGCCCCTCCCATGCATAAAGAAATCCGTTGGCTATCACGGCAATCGACAACACAAAGAGCATCGTGCCGTACATGGCGCGGTTGTCGAAGCTCTGGTAGGCGAAGGAAATGTCATAGCCGAGCCCGGTGCCGGAAAGAATGAATTCGCCGGCGATCACGCCGATCAGCGCGTAGCTCAATGCCAATTTGAGGCCGGTGAACAGGCGCGGCAGCGCTGCGGGCAGCACGATCCACGAGAACGTCCGCGCCGCGCTCAGCCGGTGGACGCGCGCGAGTTTGATCAATACCGGTGAGATGCCGTCGAGTTCCGATAGCGTGCTGATCATCACGGCCGGCGCGGCGGAAAGCACGCCCAGTACCACCAGCGGCGCCTTGCCAAGGCCAAGAAGGGCCACCAGCAACGGGTAGAAGATGAAGGTCGGTACCGAATAATACGATGCCAACAGTGGATCGACGACATCGCGCAACCGCGGCGAGCGGTGAATGAGCGCGCCTGCCAGTATTCCGAACCCGATTGCGAGCACGAAGGCGAACACGATGGTCGAGAAAGTGCTCATGATACTTGTGTTCATCTCCCCGGAGCCGACGCGATCGATCATCGAAGCGAACATTTCGCTGGGAGGGATGACGGTCAGGGGGTCGACGATGCCGGCTCGGCAACAGACTTCCAGAAAAATGATCGACACCGCCAACACGGCGATGCGGACAAAAACCACGGCGTGTTGCCGCTTCACGCCGCCCGCCCCATCGTCTTGAGCGACTCCTCGCGGAGTGACGACCACAGGCGCGCGGTCAAGGCACCGAATTCCCGATCCGCGACGACGCGACTGTCACGATCTCGCGGCCATCCGGTTTCGATCATGTCGATGAAGCGTCCCGGCCGAGCGCTCATGACGCCGACACGATCCGACAGCATTGCGGCCTCGTCCAGGGCATGGGTGATGAGCAGCACGGTGGCGCCCGTTTCGCGCCAAAGCCGCAGCAACTCATCGCCCATCAACAGCCGCGTCTGCTGGTCCAACGCACCGAAAGGCTCATCAAGCAGGATCAGCCTGGGGCGCAACACCAGCGTCCGCGCGATGCAGACGCGCTGGCGCATGCCGCCGGAGAGCTGGGCCGGATAATGATCGGCAAACTGGGCGAGCCCCATGAAACCGACGGCGTGATCAACGCGCTCGGCCACCTCCTTTTTCGGGAGGCCCGAGGTGCGCAGCCCAAAGGCGACATTCTGGCGCACGGAGAGCCAGGGCATGCTGGAGTCTTCCTGGAAGACGACGCCGACACCTTCCGGAACCTCGGCGCGTAATTCCTTGCCTTCGAAGCGAACGCTGCCGCTCGTCGGGGCAGCCAGACCGCACACCACGTCGAGCAGGGTGGACTTTCCGCAGCCGGATGGGCCAACGATTGAGAAGAACTCGCCGCGAGCTATCACGAGGTCGATGGGGCCCAGAGCCTGTATTGCCGGTGGCCCATCATACTGGCGGACCACCTCAGTCAATTCCACGTGCGACTCGCTGGTCACAACGTAGCCCTTATTGTGAGGGGCGCAGATCGGGGGGCAGGTAGGATGGATCGACGTATTTCGACCAGTCGACATCGCCCTTGATTTGTCCGGTGATCTGCAGGCCCTCGACCATGTGGTTCATGCCGGCGTAATCAAACCGGCCATCGCTCCAGTATTTTTCGTCAATCAGCTCGTGGATATGTGCGCGAAACAGACCGGTGTTTGGATTGTTGTAAGCCCTCGCGGTGATGTCTGCCGCTTCGTCCGGATGTTCCAGCGCATAGGCAAGCCCCTCGCGTCGTGCGGCGATCAGTCCCTTGATGATATCGGGATGCGCTTTGGCATATTCGGCCGTCGTGATCATCACCGTCTGCATCATGCGCGCCTCCATCACGTCGCGCGCCAAAAACAACGGCTTCACCAGTTCCTTGTTCTGCGCGTAGGCCAATTCGTCCGAGAAAGCGGCATCGACTGCGCCGCTGCTGACGGCGGAAATATTTGCCCCAAGGTCCCCGGCCGGCACGAGCTTCACCTGTTGCTGCGTCATGCCACTGGCCTTCAACGCCATCAGGATCAGCATGTTGCTCACCGAGCCCGGCGCGGTATAGGCAATCTGCTTGCCGACCAGATCCTTGATGCCGACGAGCGCCGAATCCTTCTTCACCACCCACATCAGATCGGCCACGGTTTGAGCGCCGGCACCGATGATGATGAGCTTCTGGCCGGAATTGATGGCCTGCACGGCGGCCGCCAGCGAAACCTCACCGAAGGGAATCCCGCCCGCCAACGTGTTGCGGACCGCAGTGCCGCCACCGGCTGCGGTCAGGATGCCCGTGACATCGACCCCGTTCTTCGCAAAGAAGCCTTTGTCCATGGCGACCGCATAGGGGACACCGTAGAACTGGCCGCCCCAATGCGTGACGGTGATCGTTTCAGCCCTCGCGGTCGACGATTCCCAGGCGACGATGAAAACGACCAGGCCCAGGAAAAAGCCAAGCCGGCCAGTTCGGAAAAGCCCTTTTGCCTTTGCCATGACTTTTTCCTGTTTCCACCGATCCAATTCCTGTTGCGCGCGACAGTCAACGCGCAACCGTTGACGATTGCGTCAAGTCTGACGTTCGCTTCTGGCAAGGCCGTAGCGCTTTTCGAAGGCATGTACTGACGGGAAGCCCATCAAATTGTTCATCTCGGCGAACGGCATCATCGGCGCCTGGCTGCCCGTGCCGATCCCTGCGTCCTTCAGGTTGCGATAGACCAGCTGCAATGCGCCGGCCGCCGTCAGGAAGGCGGAGCCGGGATAAAGCGCGATCTTGAATCCCATCGCCGCCAGTTCATGCGTGGACAGGTAGGGTGTGCGACCGCCCTCAACCATGTTCGCCAGCAATGCCGCGCCTCCGAAGGTTTCGGCTACACGGCGTAATTCCTCGAGGCTCTCGGGGCTTTCGACAAAGAGCACATCGGCACCTGCGTTGAGAAACCTCTCGGCTCTCTGCAAGGCTGCATCGATCCCCTCGGCGTAACGGGCATCCGTCCTCGCAACGATGAGAAAGTCCCTGCTCGGCCGCGAATCGACCGCGACGCGGATCTTGGCGACGGCGTCATCGGCCGGGATGACGCGGCGGAATTCGGTATGGCCGCATTTTTTTGGGAATTCCTGATCTTCAAGCTGGATGCCTGACGCGCCGGCGGCAGCATAACCGCGCACGGTGCGTTCGACGTTGAGCAATCCGCCGTAACCGGTATCGCCGTCGGCAATGAAGGGAACGCTGATCGCGCCGGCAATGCAGCGCACGCGGTCCAACATCTCGGTAAATGTCGCGGTGCCGGCGTCGGCGACGCCGAGCGCGGACGCGACGACGCCATAACCGGTCATGTAAAGCGCTTCGAAACCCGTACTCGCCGCCACTCTCGCCGAAATGCCGTCGTAGACGCCCGGAAGCGTCAAACAACCATCTTCCTGCAGCAGTGCACGCAGCGTGGTCGCCCCTGCCAAAACATCCTCCCGTCGTGTTCTCAAAACCCGTTATGTTCTCAAAGCCCGTTGTGTTCTCAAAGCCCGTTGTGTTCTCAAAACGGCTGCGCTTTCGAGGAGCCTGCCAGTTTTCTTCCGCGAGAAGTGTTCTCACGAAAATCGAGAACTCCTCGCACCGCACCGTAAAGCCAAATCCTGTCCCGATTTCTACGAAGTATGCCGCAAAAATCAATGCTTGTGCCTCATCCGGCAAGCGGTGAGCCAGGACCCGACCATGGCCCGACCATGACCCGACCATGACCCGATCGGCGTTGGCCAATGTCAAAATTTCAAATCCCCGAGAACAGCGCTGCGGCTCGAAGTGCCAACGGATTGCTGGCGTATCCTCTCAAAGCCGACGCTATTTTGCCCCATGATTTATAGTATAAATCGTCGGGACGAACGCGGTCAGGATCTGAACTTGAATTTTCGTGGCAACGACTCTTTTGGCGCCAGACGCAAATCGGCTCTGACGGTCGCTCTGTGCCTGGTATTGGTTCTCGCGGTTTCGGGCGGCGCGGCTGTCGCGCAGGAAACCACGGTTTCGGTAGGCATGATCGGGATCGGAAGCATGAGCTGCGCGCATTGGCGGTCCACGAAGGAGCATCTGACGGAAGGAACCGTCTGGATTTACGGCTTCTGGACCGGGCTAAATTACGTCGCGGCGGCAAGCGAACAGGCGCAGTCGCCGACCGATACGGCAGCGATTGTGGCCGAGGTCAAGAAAGCGTGCGTTTCTGAACCATCCCAGACCTTGGCTACCGCCGTCTGGAACACGTTTCTCGGGTTTAACAAGAAGTAACTGACCCTTATCGTCCGTGTGGACGCAACCGCCCTGACGTTTCGCCGTGGATTTTCGGTTCGTCTTTTCTTTACCGGCTCACGATAAATTGTTCGCTTGCATCCTGGCGGGTTTTTCTTCGCAACATCGTGCCGAAGGAGTCCGAAAATGGCTAACTTTATCGTGCTGAAGCGACCGGGGCCTCCTGCGCGAGAGGTCTTGGTCAATCTCGACCAGATCCTAATGGTGCAACCCGGGCAGGGGACCGGTGGGTCGGCGATTTTGTTCGGCCGCGAACATGTCGTGACCTTCGAGGAGGATTTTGCGACCGTGATTCGTCGAATCCAGACCGGCCCCTACGTCGAGCCGGGTCGCGCCTCGCTACCAAAATAGCAGGAGGTGGTCGCGTCGGAGCTACATGCCGTGATCGCGAAACACTTTTTGGCACGAAGCCGACAACCGGTTTCGGTTCTGCTGCAAGCAGGCCTGGACCGCGCCATCGTCACCCAGCACTTTTCTGCAGAAGCGCGAGGCGTCACGTGAGCAAGCCTGCTGCTCCTGTGGACTCCCGGCATGCTGGGCAAATGCCAGAGAGCATGCGGAGAGAACGAAAGCAAAGGTAAGGATCAATTTTTTCATCTGATTCCATCCGCTGACAGGCCAATTCACGGTCCGTTTCAAGGCTGGTGTAACTTTACGAAGTCCTGGAGGTGATCCGGCAGGTTTTCGCCATCGATGTCGGAGCGGGTCTGGATTTCACGGGCGACCTCGGCCGAAACGTCTTTGGACCAGTGTTCGAGGGTGTTGAAGGCGATCACACGAATCGGGTCGCCGAATTGCCCCGACAGCAAGTCGGAAATAATACTTTCAAAATCCGTTCGTTCGATTTCGGCTTCGCTTGAGCCGCGTCCCACCGCGCCGACGCGGTCGACCACGACAAAGAGGGTCTGATCGGCGCCGAACGGCACCACGAAAGCCGTCCGATGGGAGAGCTGCATTTGCCATGCTCCGCAACGTGGGACCACGATTCAAACCGCTGTCGGGACATTGGTTCCGGCCGGGGAACGGATTTTTCCCCTTGAGGGCTGCGCCTTACGGCCGCAGGCGGAGCGAGGCAAGGCGGAGCCATCGATGAGGCAGGCCAGAGCGTTTTCGAGCGAAGTGGAAACCGGTTCGCGTGAAGAAAACGCGTCAAAACAAAAAAGTAGAGTCCCGGTTTTGATTCAATCAAAATCGAAATGGCTTTAGCGCAAACTTTCCGGTGCCGGCCCCATTTATTTCCTCGAGCTTTCGACTTTTGCTTTTGCCTTGCAAGAAATCAAAACTGTAAAAGCTCTGGCGTTGCGGGCGATGTCTGCCGTCTTCAACTCAACGCCCTTGTTGTCGGCGACCTGATAGGGCACCACACTATTATCGAGAAAGTCTCGCAACGCGCCGGTCTTTATCGCGAAATTGATGTTCTCGGGTATGTTGCCCGTCGCCTTCACGAACTTCAATGCGTTCAGCTTCGCTGCCACAACGCCGACGACTTCCCCGCTGGACGATAGCAGCGGGCCTCCGCTGTTGCCTGGCTGGACGGCTGCACTGATTTGGAGATAGCGAGTATCGTTGAAGATGCCGCTGAGCGAGCTTACGATTCCCGTCGTTACCGTGAAGTCCGAGGTAAGCAGCCCGTGAAACGGATAGCCGATGGCGACAACACTGTCGCCGGAGTGGACTGCCGTGTCCTTGATTGTGGCCACGTCCTTGAACGTGCCCGAGGCCTGGAGCAACGCGAGGTCGTTGGTTTCGTCGCTGGAAACCAGGCGAAGTTTCGCGGGCGCATCGCCAGTCAGGCTACCCAGAATATCCCCCACACATCCCTCGACGACGTGTGCGTTGGTTATGATGTGCCCACTGGGGCTGACTACGAAGCCGGTACCGCTTTGATCGAAAATTGTGGCAGGTTTTTCTGGCGGACTCGCGGCCTCTGCGCCGGCCGCCGCAAGCGGCTTTGCGGGCGGCCGCGCCGGAAGAGGAACTGAGAAGTCCCCGACCTTCTCAACACCAAGAGCTCTCGTCTTCGCGACACAATTGGCGAGAACTGGTAGCAGTGCCGATGTCCCGCTCATGTCGAACTGGAAGAGCTGACCCTGAGCGTATGCCGACATCGTCTTTGATTTTCTGAATTGATCAATCAGGGTAGAATTGTCAGGCAGTTCCACCGCCATCAGTTTCGGGCCTATGACAGCGGCGGAAACATTGAATGGCTGCTGCCCGTCGAAGGTGAGAACGATCGGGAATTTCTGCCCCGTGGTCAGATTCCAGCCTTCGTTCGAAAATCCCAGGCGCCAGGTCATATTGGCGCTGATGATGACGTAGAGCGTTATGCCGCTGCGGTACGGCGCAAACGCGCTGCAGGAAGCGAACTCCCCGCTGGCATCGTTTGTGAAAGCTCCGCCCTTCCAGTTGCCTACACTGATGGAGCCGTAGGGGCCGCGAGCCTCAGCACGGGGGTCGAGGAAAAATACGCCGATCAATAATGCGACGACAACAGCCTTGGATTTCATGACCCGCCCTGCGCTATTTTGGCGGGAGAATAGTGGAAGCTGCAACCCGAGTCCAAGAGTTGTGGCCGGCCCTGCGTGTGAGCCGGCAATCTGTTAGCCGAATTGGGAGGCGATTGGCTTCCTGAAGCGCAAACAGGATCAGTACGTTAGATCACGAGTAGCGGCGGGCCACGACCGACGATGATAAGTACTATGTCCAAGCTATAACTCTCTGACCGGCATTGGGGCCGGCTCCGTTGACATGTGGTCTACATGTCTTTATGTTTATCACATGACGGTGATGATCCAAATTCGCAATGTGCCCGACACGCTGCATCGTCGGCTCAAATCACGTGCGGCGCTGGCGGGGATGTCGCTTTCCGATTACCTGATGAACGAGATTCGTCAGGTGGCCGAGCGGCCGACACTCGATGAGCTGCGCGGGCGTTTAGAGCGCCGCCCGGGAGTGACTCCTTCCGTGACGCCAGCGCAGGCAGTCCGCGCCGAACGTGACCGCTCATGATCGTTGTCGATGCTTCGGCCGTGCTCGAAGCGCTCCTGCGCACGCCGGCGGCAAAGGCGGTCGAAAAATGGCTATTCGACCCTCGACAGACATTGCACGCACCTCATTTGCTCGACATCGAAGTCGCGCAGGTAATCCGGCGATATTCGGCGAAGGGAGAAATCGATAGCGAACGCGGTCGTGCTGCTCTCGCCGACCTCGCCGATCTTCCCCTGCATCGATATCCGCACGATTTCCTTTTGCCGCGTATCTGGGATTTACGGAACAATCTCACGGCCTATGATGCCGCCTACGTCGCCCTTGCCGAAGCGCTGGATGCTCCGCTGCTCACGCGTGATCGACGTCTCGCCGCTGCGGCCGCCCATCATGCACGGGTCGAGTTGGTGTGAGTGCAGCGTAATCCAGCCATGCTCGGAAAGAGCGATTCATCGAATGGCTCAAAGTGCCGGGACGGTTTAACGGGGGACATAGCGAAGACTGGCGGAAGGGGTTTATATTCCGCCAGCTTCGGTCCAACATATTGATATTATTGAATTTTCCTAAAGGCCCGATTCCCGTGGAGACCACCAAGCCAGCTGCCGATGACTTCCTGCAACAGCAGGCCAGGTTTGATGACTTCGTCGACTGTTACAGCAACGAGCGACCACGCCAGGCGCTCGACATGCAGTGTCCGACGCAACTCTATCGGCCGTCGTCGAAGCCTTATCGTGGACAGCCGAACCTCGACTACCCGTTCCCTGACAAGGCCGTCACGGTCACGACTTGCGGCCGCATCTGATTCAATCGTCGGAAAATCAATCTGAGCCAGGTGTTTGCAGGCCAGACCGTCGGCATCAAACAAACCGACGACCGCATTTGGCTCGTCAGCTTTATGACTACGATCTCGGATACTTCGACGACGAGACCTGCAGGCTCGAACCCCTTGCAAATTCCTTCGGACCGAAAGTATTACCTATGTCTTCGGAATGAAACGTAACCCATGTCTCCGGAACGGACCCCGTTCTGAAAGTGGCGGAGAGGGAGGGATTCGAACCCCCGATAGGCTTGCACCTATGCCGCATTTCGAGTGCGGTGCATTCAACCACTCTGCCACCTCTCCAAGTCTTTGAATTATAGAGTATTTCTAAGATAGATTAGAAAGATGCTAACGCCCTTGCTACCGAAATTGCTACCGATCGCTTTGTGGCCCCGCTTATAGCATGTCGAAACGCGGCGTCGAGCCTAGCTGCGGCGTCGCCCTGCATCGTGTCGGTGACATGCGAATGGAGATCCATCGTCGTCGTAATGGTCGAGTGTCCCAAACGCTCTTGGGCTACTTTCGGGTGCACGCCAGCCAGCAATAACTGGGTCGCGTGACTGTGCCGAAGATCGTGAAAGTGAACTCGGGGCAGGCCTTTTGCCCGGCTCATCAGGTGAACGAACTCCTGTGTCAGACTACTCCCTACTTCGCCTTAAGCTGTGGAAAGTGATTTTGTGTTCTTCAGAACAGAATTTTGCACCAGCACGACGGCCAGTTCCGCGTCCAGCCTCAAACAACATTCCGCAGTGTTCGCATTGCCGAATCTGAGCGCCGCTTGTAATCGCTTGCCCAAATTGCAACGACAAGGCGTCAAGTAAGGTTTTTGGACGAAACTCCCACTTAGGAGCCGTCGTTGTGGCCGCCGGGCCGCTTTCGGCAAAACTCCTAGAGAACGGAACCCTGAAGACTTATAAGGGCTTCCCGCACGGCATGCCGACCACGCAGACGGAAACGATCAACGCCGACCTGCTGGCCTACCTGAAGGCGTAGCGAAAGGCGGGCCGGTAGGGTTGGAGAAAGAGAAAACACGATGATCGACAGACGAGCTTTTTCGGCTGCCCTGGTTGCCGGTGCGGCCGCTTCGCTGATCCCCACACGCTCAATGGCTGCAATCAGCCCTCCGATAAAGGCACGCAACGTCGTGCTCGTGCACGGGCTGTTCGCCGACGGATCGTGCTGGTCGGAAGTAATCGCACGATTGCAGGCGGCTGGGCTCAATGCCACGTCCGTGCAAAACCCGCTTACGACGTTGCCTGAAGCGGTCGCTTCGGCGCAACAAGTACTGGCGCGGCAAGACGGCCCGACGGTTCTCGTCGGTCATTCCTTTTCCGGGATGATCGTCACAGAGGCTGGAATGCATCCGAGCGTTTCTGCACTGGTCTACGTAGCAGCCCGTGCGCCGGACGCCGGCGAGGACTACACGGCCTTGGCGAAGACGTTTCCGACACCGCCTGCGACGGCCGGCATCGTTTTCGACGGCGACGAAGGACGCCTCAACGAGGAGGCGTTCCTCCGCGATTTCGCGGGCGATCTTCCCGAGGCGAAGGCGAAGGTGCTTTATGCTGTTCAGGAGCCGTTCCACAAGGCACTTCTTGCCGGCAAGACCATGCAGGCGGCATGGCGATCGAAGCCGAGTTACTATGCCGTTTCTACCGAGGATCGCACAATCAACCCTGACCTCCAACGGTTCATGGCTAAACGGATGGGAGCCAAGACTATTGAGGTAAAGGCCAGTCACCTGTCCTTGATCTCACATCCCGACGAGATCACGCAGCTGATCCTCGAAGCTGCAGGTCAGCAAACCTAGCGAACCAGCAGGTCTCGTTGAGCTAGCGCGGAAAGCGGCCGAGGTTGGCTTGGCTGATGGAGGTCTTTAAATGAGCCGCGAAACAACGGGACAATCCAAAGCCGTTTCGACAGCGAGCCGGTTGGCGCTTGCGGTGGGCGCCGCAGCGCTCGGCGCAGTCGCCGTCGGGGCGGTGGCGATTGGCCGTCTTTTGGTGGGTCGCCTGGAGATTAAAAAGGCACGTTTTGGCGCGTTAGAGGTTGATGAATTGACAGTGCACAAGTTGCGCGTTGTTGAGACATCCAGCGCCGATCCCCTGATGCCTCCGACCGTATCCGCTGAACGCGGGCCGACGAACCAGCAGTCGGCCATTCGATCAACCGACGAGGAAGGCCGAGACAAAGGGAAATGAGGCCCTGTTACCCTCAAGGGGGCTACCAGTCGTGGAGTGCTCCAGAGCGATGTCTCCTCATGGTACAAACGGACATGGCCGGCCTGGCTAATGAAATGTCCGTTCCTGAGGGGAAAGCGGAGCCGGCAGTTGCGGCCACCGACTTCCGAAGTGACCCTGGCTGCGTAAAAACGCAAAAAATCGAAACTCGACGAGAATGACATTCTTCAATTCGATTTCTAAGTCGAATGTGTTTTCGAATTGGATGCCTGAAACGGTCTTTGACAAATGACTTCTTCTATTGCGATAGAGCGACCTCGCGTTTTCACACAGCCAAGACCCAAAGGCGACATCACGGTCGTTTCAGCCGCGCGGTGTTGAAGTTTGACCTACGAACATCCTGCAACCCAGGCTACGGCAACTCTCTTCACACCGAGAGAGCCAAATTCTTTCCATAAGGCTAACCGAGCGGCCCGCGCAGCCAGCTACATCGCCCATCAGACGTTCGCAGGACTGCGCTTCTCGCCAAAAACAGATCTCTACTGCGGAAGAAGACAGGACGGCTTAGGGTTGGTCGTTTCGACATCCAGGCTCGCAGCCCGTGACATGATGTCGAACGTGGCGCATGATGCTTAGCGCTTGGTAACGGCAAGGTTCGGAATGTACTGGCACGGGTTGGATGGATCGACTTGGCCCTGATCGAATTCAATCACATCGCCCACATTCACGGTGAGTCCAGCGGGAAGCACCACTGCGGTCTTGCCTTCCCATGTGTCGGCGAAGACCTCCGTGTTTGTAGCGTAGTTCGGATTGATGCGTCTGTCTGTCAAGACCTGGGTCGATCGGGTCATGGCTAGCGCCTGAGCCGCGGTTGCTATCCCGATCACCACCGCTTGTTGCCGGATCCCCGCCCGCAGTGACGGCCCCCTCGCCTTCGCGCCGCACTCGAGCTTCGGCTCCTTGATGGCCGTCAATTCGTCTTCGCCCAACTCGTGCGCCGTCGCCTGCCGTTGTGCGAGGCCGATGGGTTCGACCGCCCAGGACGGGAGGGAAGCGGCGCCGGAAGCGAGGTCGCCGGCAGCGCGCGGCGTGGGGAGCCCCGCCGTCGAGCCGGGGTCGCCGCCATTGTGTCCTGGCTGCTTCGACAGATCGACACCATTGACGTCCAGCGTCGCGGGTGGCGCCTTGGCGCGCTTGTCGGCGTCGGCTACGGCTGGAATGCTCGGCAAACCGTTCTGTTCATTCGGCGCGGAAACCGGTGGCGGCGAAGCAGCCGCAGGCTCCTCCATCACGATTTCAACCGGCATCGCGGCAACCGAAGCAGGCTCGGTCCGCTCGAAGAACCCGAGCAGTAGAAGCAGCGCAATGATGACATGTCCAGCAATCGCCAATCCATAGGCCATGCGGCGATTGTTGGATTCCTGCAGAAGGAAATGCTGCAACCACTCCACCAGAGCCACCGCGTCAATCGGAACTGCCTCAACCCATGGCTATTTTACCTTAGGCATGCCTTTGGCTTCAACGCTTTCTCAGTCACGCGGATGTGCTCCGACCGACAACGTGTTGGTCTCAGGCCGCTCCAGCGATGTCGGCTTGTGGGCACTTTTGAGACATGCCGACGGATACCGACGATGTCCGTTCATCGGGGCAAACCGGAAGTGAACAGTCTGCGGTCGAACCGTCGCTTTGACCCGATTCGGACTAGTGCCGACTTCGCGGACCAAACACTTTAGTCGTTAAAAGCTGAAAGGCTTGCTACCGTATCGATCATTGGTTGCTGACTGATGGTAATAAAGCCAACATTTGGACGGTCAAGATCAAGTATTACAAATATGACGCTACAAACGAGAAAAGCGGTAATGAAGACAGGCAGTCGAGTCCGGAGCGGGTCAAGCCCGCTCGCATAACCCGCAAAGCCGCAGGCAACAGCGGCTATCCCGAAAAGCGATAGCAACACAACGTCCGGAATATAGTTTCGCAGTGCTGAAAGACGCTTTCCTTGGTTGTCGATCATCTCGTTAAGCGCTTGGATAAATATCCCGGTTGGCACCATGTTGTTATCCTTGGCCGAAAGTGCTTTCACCTGCTGCCATAGCGCCTCTTGGATATTCTTCGAACGATCGATAAGAGCCGGTAGTTCCGCAAAAGACTTGCCCGTCGGGATGTAATCGATCCGTATCTGGGCATATTCCCGAAGTAGCTCCAGTGATTCCGTCCGATGAGGTTCCGGCAGCAGGCGTGCGCGCAAAGCTGTCGTGCCAATCGCGTTCGCTTCATTGAGAACCGCTTCGCGCCGTGCTTCGAAACGCGTGAGCGCCATCAAAAAAGTGAACCCAACAATCAAAGCGAGCAATCCTAGAAGCGATTGCTCCAGTGCGGAGATGTTGCCGCTCGCACTGTGACCCTCGGTCCGTGTGCCCAGTCGCCATCCAAATTCGCTCGCTAAAAAGACGATGGCGATGCCAATAAGAAAGACGAGAAGAAAGAAGTAGTTGTACAGGTGTCCCACGACCCACCTCTGCTGCCAACAAGTTTGCCTGAGTCACCGAACGATAACAATGTCGGTTTCTGGCAGATAGTGTTGTAAAAGTCTTCTGGGGGTGACGAACGAAATTCTCCAGACCCGCTGATGCGGTTCGCGCGTAGAGACGTGAGGGACCACATCGCTTACCAGAAAAACGACCATCGAGCTTCGTATCCGCCCTGCGGGGCTTTGCAGCGGTAGAGAGGTCGAGAAATCATCTTTCGCGAGATTTTCGAGGCCGTTCGATTTTCGAGTTTTGCAACACAATCGAGGGGAAAGCGGACCCGGCAGTTGCGGCGACCGACTTCCGTGTCTGATCCAAACCCGGACATCAGGCCGCTTCATTCGATCACCTCAGACCACCCTCTCCATTTATTCACATTCGGCTTGCAACGCACGGCCGGTCCATTACAGATGGGTCAAAAGCTGACCCGACGGCGCGTGGTCGGCCCTATTCCGACTATCGTTGACGATGAAGTGTCCATCATTTTACGATCCAGTGCGGCTTCCATTTACTGCCCCGCTTTATCCACGCCTTTGTTCTTCGCGAGGTAGGCGACGATTGACGCAACATCGGCGTCATCAATTGGAGCTCTATAGACATTGATCATCTTGCGAACCTCGGCCTCCCATTCCGCCCTCGGAAGCCCGGGCTGGTTCAGCACCATGTCAGCGGAGTGACAGGCGAGGCAATTATTGTTAATAGCGTCGGCCGCCGCTCCGCCGGGGAATTGAATGTCGCCGGCGGGCAGATCCACATTTACTGATTTCAGTTCGGGCAATTGCTGGCTCCATGCTAAGGTGGACGACAGCGTCACGCCAGTCAGCAAACCAATCGTCAGGATCTTCTTCAACATCTTCCACCTCCCTAAGCCGCTGTGACGGGTGTGGTTTCTATGACGTTGCGCATGAATGCGCCGTAGTTCCAGTTTGGGACGTTCGGTTGGACAACGTTTGCGACGTTTGTGCAGCGAACCATCAGCGAATGAGCGCCCTTGTCGGCGAGCATGAAATCCGTTTCCCACTGGCGGAAGCTGTACTTGCCGTAATCCGCTCCTAGCTTGGCCGACTGCCAGGACTTGCCGCCGTCCGACGAGAAGTCAACCTTTTCGACGCCCGTGTCGCCGCCGAAGGCGATGCCGCGGGCAGCGACTCTCACACCCGACGGTACTGTAGCGCCGTCCACAATATTGGTGATGAAGGAGCGCGGCACCATCCGGCTGATCGGCACCATCTTCACGCCGGTCTGGCCGGGCGTGATGTTGGCGTAAGGTGTGTCTGGGATGGTGTAAGCTTGGGTCATCCAGTAGTTGTCGTCGGGCTTATCGAGCACTTCGATATCGCTCAGCATCTTGATCCAATAAGTCGAATACCAGCCGGGTACGATCAGCCGCAGCGGGAAGCCATTCAGCAGCGGCAATTGCTCGCCGTTCATGGCAAATGCAATCATCACTTCGCCGTCGCGAGCGTGATCGATATCGAGCGATTTCATGAAGTCCGGTGCGTCAGGCACAACCGGCTCGTCGAGCCCGTTGAAACGAACTTGAACGGCACCGGCCTTGACGCCAGCGCGGTCCAGCACGTCTTTGAGGCGGACGCCCGTCCATTTGGCATTCCCCATGGCGCCGTGAGCCCACTGACCACCCGGCACCCTGGGTAGGAAATAACCGCGCGAATTGCCGGAGCATTGATTGACGGCGACCAGCTCGACTCTCGGCAAGTCGTCAACGATATCCTTCAAAGATAACGAAAGAATATTGTTGACGCGACCACGGACCGAAAGTCGGAACGTTCCTGCGTCGACCGAATTCGGGATGACCGCCCAATGCCAGCGCACATAGAAATGCTCGTTCGGTGTAAATACGCCGCGATCGAATACTTCAAACGGGGTCTCCAGGAGTGGCGGCCTGATCCGTTGCAGAATCATGTTGCGTTTCTGAGGGAAGTCATTCGTGATTGGCCGGTCTCGCGGACCACTTGCCAGCGACAACCTCGCAATCTCTTCCGACCAGGCCGGCGTAGCGGCGAGGGATAAGCCCACTAATCCGATCTGCCGGAGAAACGAACGCCGAGATGATTGGCGCTCAAACATTCCGGCTGAGCCCGTTTGCAGTCTTTTTCGGCCGTGAGGTTTCACGACGTCCTGATTCATCTCAATTTCCCTCCCTAAATGTTCGAGCCAGCCGCGTATTGCCGCGCCACCCACATTGCAGTTACTTGGAGCGTGCCCTTCGGAGCTTGTGCCGCGACAAGGCCCATAGCGAATCTCCTCGCTAACAATTGTTCCGATAAAATGAGCTACCACCGGCACACGCATATGCAAGAAATCAATTTGGCGAGGTGAAGAGCCAGTGAGTAGTTCCGCGTGCGCCCGACAATGCGGTTCGTGGCGGTGAGGTCGCCCCCCGGGCCGAAATTCGCCGGCCTCGCGCGGGCCGGAGGCGGTCAGTTATTGCTACAGAGAATTCGGAAATTCGCCGTACATCCATCAATGCATTAAGGCCGCCAACCTGCTTTGTTACCGTTCACCTGGCTTTCACCGAACAAACAAAAAGGGCCCCGAACTTGGAGTCTCGGGACCCTGATCTCGCGATTGAATGTATTCATAGACAACTGAGTTCCGTCAGCCTCGGCCAGGAAGAACCAGAAGTCGCGACGCAATGTACTCGACGTTGATGCTGATGCCGTCCCCGCTCAGAGGGCTCGCCGTGTAGACCGCGGAGACCGACAGCTCTAACTGCGCGACAACGGCGCCCAAGCTGATCAAGGGTTGGACGAACTTCGTAACCTGCGCGGGCTCGATGTTGAGATTTTGAATGTTGACCTCAGTCGCGTACAGGCCCGGCCGGACGCCTGCGACGCAACAACAGTTTGTCTCGGTCTGTTTGCCGCACACGATCTTCACGCTGTACACGAAGAGACCCTCGGCTGTAGCGCGCATTTCGCCGAGCTTCTCGAGAAGCGGATGCGTTGGCCTTTTCAGCTACCCCACCCGTCTTAGGGTGGGGTACTCCTCAGGACACTAGTCGGCGGGATTGAGCGACGGGTCTTGGTCGCCGATCCACGATGGGTCCCTTCTGTTCGAGAAGGGGTTATCAAACACGTGTGAGTTGACATAGGTCGGCCCGTTGATCGGCCCGTTGGTCGGCCCGTTCACCCGATTGTAGGCTCGGAGAAGAACCGACCGATCGTAATTACTGAAGTGGGCCTTGCTCCGGTGGTGCTCGGACGCCGCTGCCATTTGAACCGCCATTCCTGAAATCAACAACGCGCCGAAGATGGTAAGAGCTGTCTTCTGCATGGTCGTCTCCATTGGTTGGACATCGGAGGCAGGTGCGCCTCGTTCTGTGGGTGTTGCGTCTTGATGCGGCAAAACCCGCCTCATCAATTCTGTCCAACATGGCCTGCACGCTCAGGAGCACGTGTGGTCCGGCTCACATTTCACGAAGTCTTGACGGCCGTCGGCAGATGGCCGCAGCGACACGGCAATTCTGCTCAGTTTGCCCAGAGGTACCGTTAATGATGATCGTCTGCGCATGCGGCATGTCACAGGGAGACGTCCGAATGTTGCAAACGCCAGACACTTCCCGGGATCGCCGGATGCCACCCCGCGCCGAAATTTATCGGCCCGGTCGCGCGCAGTATCCCCCACCCCCGCCGCCTGCCCCGTCATCGGGATTCATCCCGACGTGGAAATGAAACGACAAGGCTCACGCCCATCCCGAACTCACGTGTGGGCTTCCTATCGGTCTTGAACCATCGTTGTGCGACCTCGGCGCGCCATCCAACAGCCACTCCATTGGTGGAAACAGCACAACAGTGAAGCCCAACGCATCGGACAGCACCGCAGTCAGAATAGCCCAGCGCCAACGCGGAAACTTCCAGGCAAGTCGGAAATTCTGAAGCAGATTGCGCAGCAAGGCGGCTTCCTCCGCGGTCTTAAAACAGGATTCCAGCCAATTTCTTCACCAGCTCTTCCCATGGCATCATCATGATCAACAGCGGCGCAATCGGTGCAAGCGTTGCGACGCTAGAGCACGACCTGTTCTTCTAAGTTCGGGTCCGGTGCGAGAGTGGCGCTTTTAACAACCATTGACGCAAATCAATGCGAGCAGCGGTGGTATTCAGCACTAATTGTACCACGACCGCGCGGAGATGCTTATGACGAAACTTGGGCTTGTTGTCACTGCGCTCTTTCTTTCTTCCCTGCTCGCAGGGCATGACGCAAACGCCGCAGGCGGATGCGGTGCCGGTTTGCATCGCGACCCCTATGGCCGATGTCAGTTCTATCGAGCCGTGCCACCTGCCAGCCACGTCTGCTCGGTCGGTTTCGTCTGGCGCAATGGACGCTGTCGCCAGAATGTTCAAAACGATCCATTTGTCTCAACGTGGCCCAATGCTCCGCGCTGATGCCTGCACGCCAAGGAGCGTGCGAGGGGCATATCGAATTAGTCGGCATCGGTCAGCGGTTATGCCCCGGGCGCTTTGCAACTAGCCCCGGTTGCTGCCCTACAAATGCAAGGTCGGCTCAGGGTCTTGGCTGTGTGAGACCCTCACGGCTCCTAAACCTGACTTCCGCTTTCGCCCGAAAAACGGACTCAAGTCAAACGTCGGACCATGTCCGGAAAGTGTCATGACGAGACATCCCCACCAAAATCACATCCATGGGCTCGCGACGATATTTTTTGGAATTTCAGGATCGAGTTGAGTATGCGCTGTGAACAACAAAAGCGCCTGCGGGGCCTGCTCAATCTTCGCCGAAGAAGCGGCGGCGCGTGGCTTCACTGCACGGAAGGTCTGGCCCGATGCCAACGATATCGAGGCCGCGGGTTCGGTCCGCAACAAGTCGTGCGAGCGCAGATTCCCGCACCGCAGCGGCGACGAGACTAGGATGGTAGAACAGTGCCCTTGCCCAGCCCGTCAGGCGATGAATCACGCCATAATGGCGATCATGCTCCTCAGCGTAGCCATCCGCGGCCCCAGACCAGTCATCTGACGCGAGTAGCTTATCAGCGAGCACCCGGACGTCGCGCAGAGTTAATGACAATCCGCAGCCCCACGATGGGTCATTCGATGCTGCAGCGTCGCCTATCAGGACCAGGCCGGTCCGGTGCGGGTGACTCACCCAGGTATCCCTCGCATCGTAAGAAGCGAGGGGACCTGCCGCACTTGCGCCTTCGTACCACTCTGCGGGAGCGCCAGATGCAATGCTGGCGGCCACAAAAGCAGGAATATTTGCCTCACCGCTCAAAGGAGCTGCTGCCGATTCCCTTGCATCCTTGTGAATGCTGACGTATGCGCGAAAGCGACCTCTGCCGAGGGGAACCGTCAAAGAGAGCGTGCCGAGGCGCGGATTTAGGGAAGCGCTCATCCGATCCTCTGGAGCCGCAAGGCCCTCCATCAAAAGTCCAGCGATGACCATGCCTTCGGGATCGCGCTCGACGTGGAAGCCGCCCCACCGACGACAGATGGAATTGCGGCCGTCGGCCCCCACAACGAGACGAGCCCGATAAACCCTTTCGTGGTTTCCGTCCTCATGAACGCGAACTCCAGGCAGCCCGTCTGAAACGAACTCGACGACACGCGCGCCGCGCCGTACCATCGCCCCGGCGGCGGCGGCCGCGCCGACTACTACCGACTGCATTTCCGGGTGATAAAAGTTGAGGGATCCCGCACGATGCGGCGAGGTCTTTACGAGATCCCGCCGCCCAAATTCCGAGAAGCCCACGAACTGGTCGGACCAGTATCGGACTTCGTGGCCGCAGGTCTCCAGCAACAGCTCGTAAAGTCCGAGCGTCCGGGCTTCGGCGACGCCCCAACAATGCATCTGCTCGCCGCGCACGCGGTCGCGGAACGTGACTTCGCGCTCAAGGACCAGGACGCGCATCCCGTTCTCGGCCAGTCGTTTCGCAAGTGCAGCGCCAGCGAGCCCACCACCGACCGTGATCACATCGTAAGCTTCAGCCATATTAGCTTCCGATACGATGACGCCAAGGCCATCAATACACGAACTGCCACAATAATGATCCTACCAGATGGCTCGCTGGTCGAGGCCAAATTGTCACCATTCTAATCAGGCTCCAGGGTCCGCAACGGGTCATTCGCGACTGAATTGGCCTCTCTACGCCATGTCCGGTCATTTCGTGTTGCAGCAACGAAGGCGGGTTCTGGTCCAGGCGCGGCTTCCAGGAAAATCGCCGCGGGAACTGAGGTAGCCTTCATGCACTACACGCGGCAGGTCCCCGTAGGCATCAATAGCGTGCACGGCACGCCGTCCAACGTTCGTTTTGTCGCGCGCGTTGCGCCGATCGTGATGTGAAGGCCAGGTCGAGGCGATCAATGAGGCGACGCGAGTTCATCACGCTAATCGGAGGCTCGGCGGCATGGCCGGCTTGCGCGGCAGACGGGAAAAATCCGAGAATTGGAGTGCTGTGGCCCGCGGGTAGTGCTGAGGAAGAGGGTCCCTATTTTCGCGGGCTCATCGAAGGGCTGAGAGGCTCGGCTGCATCGGTGGGCGCAATATCATACTGGAACATCGCTTTCCCAATGAAACTCCTGACCGATTTCGGAGCATGGCAACCGAACTTGTATCGTCAAAAGTGGATATTCTGATTGGCGTGGGGTCGCAAACCGCGCCTTACGTAGGGCAAATATGTTCCGCTGCACTTCGACTTGGGGACAGTCATGGTCAAACGGAAGAGTACTTGCATCATCGGCGCCGGAGTTGCAGGCCTTACCACGGCAAAAGTATTCAAGGCGCGCGGGCACGGGGTAACTATACTTGAATGTAGCGCCGATCTTGGAGGCGTCTGGGAGCCCGCGCGTTCCTATCCCGAAGTGCAAACTCAAAGTCCCAAAGATCTCTATCGATATACCGACAAGCCAATGCCGGACTCTTATCCGGAATGGCCGAGCGGGCCTCAAGTTCATGCTTATCTGACCGACTACGCCAAAGACCATGGGCTGATGCCGCGTATGCGCTTCAACACCACGGTAGTTGGCATGGCGCGCCGCGAATCCGGTTTGCCCGGCTGGACGCTGAAGATTCGAAATCCTGATTCCGGGACTACCCAGGAAGACTTCGATTTCGTCGCCGTCTGCACAGGCCAGTTCAACGAACGACGGACCCTAAGCATTCCTGGCGAAGGCGATTTCAAGGCAGCAGGCGGTGAGATACTTCATTCGGCGCAACATACCGATTCCAAGCTGGTCGAAGGCAAGAAGGTCGTCGTGCTCGGGGGCTCGAAATCGGCAACGGACATCGCCGTCAACTCGGTCAACGCTGGCGCGAGCGAAGTGACAATGGTGTACCTCAAACCCATTTGGCGAGCTCCCTACTTCATCGGCGGACTGATTAATTTCAAGCGTATTTTCTACATACGCGCTCAGGAGAAAATGTTCCGCTCCTGGGACGCAAGCACTGCATCGCGCATGGCCCATGTAATCGCCAAGCCCCTTGTGTGGGCGATTTGGCGTGGGCTTGAGGCTCTCCTTAAATTTCAGTTTAAGCTGAAAAAATGTGACATGATCCCCAAGGGACGCATTGAGGATGGAATCAATTGTTCGGTCCCGATCGCAACGCCCGGCTTCTTTCCGATGGTGGCAGTCGGACGGATTAAGGCCATCCGCGGCACGTTCCAACGTTATGATGGCAAAACAATCGTCATGACCGGGGGCGAACGGGTTGATGCCGACGTTGCAATCCTGGCTATCGGTTTCAAGATAGGCGTCCCGTTCTTACCGGACGCGTATCGCGACAGCCTTATAGAAGCCGATGGGCAATATCGGCTATACCGTGTCATCGCCAATCCCGATCTTCCCGACATGGGTTTTGTTGGCTTCAATTCGAGCTTCTGTACGGTCCTGTGTGCCGAGATGGCCGCCAACTGGCTCGTGCGTTACGCCGACAATAAATTGGTAAAACAACCGACGGCCGACGAGATGCACAAAAATATCGACATGATGCTCCAGTTCAAACGTGTAGAGCGGCCGGCGGCAAGCGTATACGGGGGGCTTTGCGTCGCGCCCTATCACTTCAAGCATTTCGACGAGCTTCTGGATGACATGGGAGCAACCAAACGCCGCCGCAATCCATTGGCAGAGCAATTCACTCCGCCGGATGCCGAAGCTTACGCCCGATTCCTGGCGTCAGCTCCCGACTATAAGGTTTTCGTATCGTAGTCGCGGCGCGCATCAGGGTTATCAAGAGGCGCAGCAGATCAGCCCTCGTGCTCAATAACCTGAGTGAGCGAGACTAGAAAAGTCAGACCAGCGAAGCACGCTGCCAGAACGATCTCCTTGCGGTATTTGATGCTCTGGCCCATGTTATGGCTAACGGAACAGGACGCCATGCGCTGTACCAAGTGCGACCTGAAAAACCGACCTGGACGCAAATTCTGCTCGTCCTGCGGAGCCCTATTGCTGCTATCTTGCGATGATTGCGGCTTTTCAAACGAGGTAGGCGAGAAGTATTGCGGCGGGTGCGGTCGCGCGCTTGTCTCTGACCAGACCGCGACGCCAAGGCGAACAGCCGATTTCGAAGGAGACCGCCGTCCGGTTACTGTGCTGTTCTGCGATCTGGTCGGTTACACGAAGCTCTCATCGGTGCTGGACCCTGAAGACGTACATGCTCTGTTGGAGCGCTTCTTTGCTCTCGTCGATACGGCCGTTGATCACTTTGGCGGGACGATTGACAAGCATATTGGTGATGCCGTGATGGCGCTGTTTGGAGCGCCGCTCGCCCGGGGCAATGATGTCGAACGCGCGGTACGCGCCGCACTGGAAATTCAGGCGTCCATTCCAGATCTCGCATCTGGCGTGTCTTTGGCATTGACCGTCCATATCGGGATTGCGACAGGTGAGGTTGTCGCGAGTTCGGTGGGAAGCCGACACCACCGGGGTTATACTGTTACCGGCGAGGCTGCCAACGTTGCGGCGCGCCTCCTGGAAAAAGCCGCGAGCGGCGAAACCCTTGTTTCCGATGCCGTGTACCGGGCTACTGGGCACTTGATTTCCTATGCGTCGCTTGGCTCATTGGTTCTGAAGGGCGTACGACATCCCGTCGAAGCTTGGCGGGTAACTGGAACAAAAAGCTCGACGCCGGAGACTCATGCACTGGTCGGCCGCCGCGCGGAAATAGGCCAGATCCGAGCGATATTGGACGCCTGCGTCAATGGCAGTAAGGGAACTACAGTGCTGGTCCGCGGCGAGCCCGGCATCGGCAAGACCAAGCTCTTGGACGAGGTGCATTCAATTGCCGTGGCTTTAGGCATGTCGTCTACTGCAGGCATTGTACTCGATTTTGGTACTGCACGCGGCCATGGTGCCGTCCGCACGGTGGTTAGCGGAGTTGTGGGACTTGGTTCAGCGACGCCGGACGAATTTGGACCCGCAATTGACGTTGCTATACGAGATGGAAAACTGGAAGCCGACGATGCGCCCTATCTACGAGACATGCTTGAGATGCCGCAGCCCGAAGCCGCACGGAAGCTTTATGAGGCGATGGACGCGGATGCTCGGACCATCGGCAAGGAACGCGTGGTTGGCGCGTTGGTAAGAGCTTCAGCAAACAATCGACCGCTTCTTGTGACGGTCGAGGATATCCATTGGGCCGATCAGGAAGCGCTCAGCCTTCTCGCAGCGGTTACTCGCGCCACGGGGGTCAGTCAGACGGTGCTCATTATGACCACACGTCTTGAAGGCGATCCGCTAGATGCACACTGGCGCAGCGCGGCCGGAGGGGCAGCCGTGGTCACCATCGATTTATCTCCGCTATCGCCCATTGATGCCAAGTCAATCGCGCGACGCTTCATCAAGGTCAGCTCATTTGCCGATCGATGCGTCGAGCGCGCCGGCGGCAACCCGCTGTTCCTTGAGCAATTGCTTCGTGGCGGGCAAGATCTCGCCGATGGAAGGCTTCCTGCATCCATTCAAAGCGTTATCTTGGCCCGCACCGATCTCCTCTCGGGCCAGGATCGGCGCGCCATCCAGGCGGCTTCGGTTCTTGGCCAACGCTTCAGCCTCCCTCAACTTGGGGAGCTACTTCAAGATCCGGGAATTGATTGTGATACGTTGGTGCGGAAAGACCTTTTGCGTCCGACGCAAGGGGGCCTCCAGTTCGCCCATGCCCTGGTGCGGGATGGCGTATACGGCTCGCTAACGAATGCGCGAAAGCGAGAACTGCACCGGGCCGCGGCGGCGATTTTTTTTGATGATTTGGTTCTTCGAGCCGAGCATCTCGATCGCGCCAGTGATCCCGAAGCGCCACGTGCTTATCTCGCAGCTGCTAAAGAGCAGGCGGTTCTATTCCGCCAGGACCAGGGCATAGCACTCGCCGCACGGGGGCTGGCGCTCGCGGTCGAGGAACACGACACGTTCCAGCTTGCTATGCTCGTGGGTGATCTTCAGCGAGATGCAGGGCGCGGCACTGAATTGCTCGAAGCTTACGTCCGGGCTTTGACAGTCGCAAGCGACGATGTCAGTCGATACCGCGCCCTTCTCGGATGTGCCGCGTCCAATCGTTTAACGGCCAAATTGGAAGACGCCTTTTCTGGATTAGCTCAGGCTCAGCCGCTAGCCGGAAAAAGCGGGGACGATCGCGCACTCGCCGAAATCCATTACCTTCGCGGCAATCTACATTTTGCACGTGGCGAACTAGTTGAATGCCGCAGCGAACACGAATTAGCTCTCGAAGCCGCACGACGTGTTGGATCAGCAGATTTGCAAGCCCGCGCCCTCAGTGGTCTGGCCGACGCGCAGTACATGGATTGTCGAATAGCAACTGCACTTTCTCACTTTGCTAGCTGTGTCGACCTCTGCGAGGCGCATGATCTGACGCGGATCGCAGTCCCCAATCGCGTGATGATGGGATGCTGCCGCATCTACACTTGCGAGTTTGACCACGGCTTGGACGATATACGCTTAGCGTTGCAGACTGCTGTTAAAATTGGCAACAGGCATGCAGAAATGTTTGCGACGCAAGCGATGGGTTTTTGTCTAACTGCGGCGGGACGGTACGCCGAAGCCGATGAATTCGTAAGTAAGGGCCTGGAACAAGCGCGAAACCTTAACGCACGGCGCTACGAGGCCGGAATCCTCGGTCAGGTCGCAGAGGTAGCACTCTCAAAGGGCCAGAGGGCGGATGCGTTAGCGCTCGCTCGAACAGGTCTAGCGATTTCAGAGGAAGTGGGCCCCGGATTTGTTGGGCCTATGCTTTTCGGGCTTCTTGCCCTATTGGAGTATAGCCGAAATGACCAAGAGGCGGCTTTAGCTGCTGGAGAAGAGCTGCTGGCGCGAGGCTGCTGCGTCGGCCACAACCATTTCTGGTTCCGACGCTACGCTATCGAGCGGGCGCTCCTGTTGGAAGACTGGAACGAAGTCGACCGGCAAGCTGATGCGTTGATTTTGCGCATGGCCGATGAGCCGTTCGCCTACGTCTCCTTCGTAGTCGAACGCGCTGAAAGCCTCGCGCAAATCGGGCGGGGGCAAGGGATTGATTCCGCCCGCGAGAAGCTCAAGGCCATCTCCATGGTCGCCGACAGCTCCGACATGCGCGCTGACGCGCTCGGTATCGCGCTCCGGAAAATCTGGCAAACCTAAGGTGTATTTCCGCCTTGTTCCGGGTCCTCCGAACGCGAACAGCGGGTGCAAAGGGTGTCTCGCAATGCCCTACGGCAATCTGGCAATCTCTTCAATTCAATCACTGAATCCGAACCCCGATGAGCTCGATCTCGGACGCTTGACGAAGGCGGAGCGCGTCGTCGGCTCGGCGGGAAGTCCAATTTCCGCGAAGCTTGTTCGTGACATAGCAAGGAAGCGCTCGTCATGAGTGAGGTTTTCTCCCGTCGTGGGAAAAATACCTCAGTTGCGCACGTGGCGTCACAATATCGCTGACTGAAGTGCGATTGTGAGCCCGAGGCCGCGTCCAAGTCGTTCGCGACGGAGATGCCGCGCCTTCACTTCGGCTGCGCATGCCCCAATGGGTCAAAAGCGGCGTTCTGTCGTTGCCCCGATGACTTCCGGTCCACCCCTATTGACAGACATCCTCGGAGCCCGTCGGCACGTCGCAAACGTGCCATTATCAACCGTCCTGTTGCTGCTCAAGACCGATAGGGAATGGTCGATATGAAACCACGTCAACCGGCCAGAGCTGGGATCTTTCGGGCCACGATGTGGAGCGGCACGGAGACCCGCTGGTGATGGAAAATCTGGTCGAACTCCATCCTCCGTCCGGGCCACCGACCGATCACGGACAGCTTGTTGGAGCTGGCAACCATGATCGGGGCAAGGGCGTAGGAAACGCCCTGACGGCGGAACCGCCGGCACAGCCTTCGAACTTCACCTCGCGGTGCGGCCTAGAACCGAAGTCGTCGATCGAGATTGACAGGCCTGGTCCTTCCTCGCAATCGAGGGGACGTTTGCGCTGATCGCGGGTGTCTCCAAAACCTATATGAACGAACCACGGGGGCTGGCATAGGGCCTCTACGTTGCGGTGGACGTCCGTTCGCCCGACCTTGTCGTCGAGTGAACCTACTGGGCTGCGAACTCGAACGGCGAGATGATGGATCGCTAGCCTTCGGTGGCGTCGTCGCTCTTGGAGCACCGCTGTGTGGCCGCAGCTAACCGCCATGTCCGCTTTTCCCCCCGATAGCGACCAAACTGCGGACATCGCGGGAGGTCCGTTTCGTGCCCACTTCCGGACTCCTGCGGAGCACAATCCTCGCGCAAAAAGTCAACCCTTCACCAGACGCGGTGGTTGTCCTATCGCCGCGTCTAGCGGCGCTAGCAGGTCTTTTGCTGCAAGTGTTGGATACAGGTACACGTCGTCGTCGAGGTGGTGTATTTGACGTCATAGTACGCGGGACCGCTCGAGTTGGCGGGGCTGTCCGTTGAACAGCGCGGAAACAGCCAATAGGTGTCCTGAAGAGTTACGGTCCCGCTGATCGTATAACCGAGATTGGGTGTATAGGCATAAGAGACTTCACCCAGAATGAACGAAATTTGGTCGTTCTGGTTGTTGGGATTGTTTGCGTTTCCCACCGTTCCGTTGAGCGAGGTGGGCACTGTGAGCGGTGGGTTTGTCAAACTGGTCCTTCCCGGTCCAAAGCTTGTTCCGTTGTACGACTGACTCCATTGAAGGGTCAGTCTGCCACTGGCGTCGCTGGAGATTTCGGACACCGTGACCGAAAGGATCGGGTTACCCTGACTATTGTTGGCGGGATACGGCGCCATGATTGTCGTCGCACCGGTCAGAATGTTCTGCATCTGCGCCGTGCTGAGTGACGTGTTCTGCGTAACCATATCGGCGACAGAGTGTGCAGTCGCGCTGACCTTGACGTTGATCGCCATTCCCTCCCCGAGTTCGACGCCGCCGACCAAAAGCAGCAACATGAACGGCACCACGATAGCGAACTCTGTCGCCGCCACGGCATCGACATCGGTTGAAAATTTCCGCACGCGAAATAACAGGCTGGTCATAGGCTGATACCTCTAGGGATTGGCCGGCTCGTTCTGGAAAGCGGCGGACGCCATGATCAGCCGAGTGCCGTTGGCTTGATTGGCCATGTTAAAGGCGATAGGTCCGAAGAAAACCGGCCAAAGATACATCACGCGGACAACAACAATGTCGCCCGCATTTCCGGGATTGAATTGCCAGTTATTCGTGACATTCCCATTGCTGTCGTAGGTCAACGTCGGCGGGCCGGCATAGGCTGAAGACCACGCGCTGGCGACCTGCACGTCGACCATCACCCCGGTGCAGGTGAAAAGGACGGCTGAGTTATTGCAGACGGTCTGGTGAAATCCTGCCACGGCTTGGGCCTGGCTCAGGCTCGCATCCTGTGACTGCACCTGACCGGTCAGAATTTGGCGGGCCGATTGCCGGACGGCATTTTCGAGCACCGACTGCGCGAAGAAAAGCAGAAACGTCTGCATGAGGGCGGCGATCAGGGCGAGAAACGGCGCGGCAATCAGTGCGAACTCGACCGCCGTGGCGCCCTTGCTGTCCCCGATAAAGGCGCCGAAACGATTGCGGCGTCTCTTTCCTGGTGCGATTTTCGGTTCGGTCATGGCGCTCTTCTTACTGCGTGAGGCTGGCCGTGCTTGACGCGACCTTGATGAACAGGTTCGTCAACGCCGTGGAGATGTCGCCGCCGGTTTGAACGTCGGAGAAGAAGCCAGGCGAGGCGCACGCTTGCAGATTTTGTGCGATAGTGCCGGTTGAGGAAGCGGGCTCGTCGTACGGGTCTACCCAGCTCATGTACCAGCTGTCCGTCACCGGGACATTGGGAGTTTTCAGTTGCAGGTACTCCGTGTAGAGTATCGCGATCTTAATGCCCCGGCTCTTGATGGTATTGCACATCGTCGTGTCGAGCGGCTGCTGGCATCGACTGTTGGAGGCGAAGGTCGCGTTGGGGCAACTTGTGGCGATCTTGTCTTCGACGCCGTCGGTGACAAGGAAAACCACTTCCTGCGGCGTATCGCCTGACGCGTTGCTGCCAAGGCCGGGAGCAGGCATGATGCTGTTGAGGCTGGTGAGCGCACCGGCAATGTCTGTGCCATTGTCGGTCTTGCAGTTGGTTGTCGTAACGACGCAGTTCTGGTAGACGACCGGCATCAGCTGGATGTTGGAAACCTTGGTTCCAGCAAGCGTCGGGGTGGTCAGTGTCGCCAGTGTGTTCAAACCTAAGTCGAACGTATAGAGGGCCGCTTTATAGGTGGTGTTGTTCAGGGCCGACATGCACTGCATGACTCCACCCGACACACCGGACTGCGGGCAGTTCGACCATGTGTTGAGCAACTGGTTGACCGCATTCGTCACGAGATCGATCCGCAACGTGATATTGTTGTTGCGTGCGATCGTGAGGTTATCCTGCGTCCCGCCGTCGTGAGCGATATTGGTTTCATGACAGGCGAAGCCGCAATTCTGCGAGGATGATGCCGGCTGTTTCGCGGGGGCGGTGGCCGTGATGAGATTGCTGATGTCGGTCGTGGTTGCGCCGATCGCCATCGACGGCGAGTTGTCCATCAGCAGATAGAAATTCATGTTGGGCGCGGCCGCCGCCTGCGCTGTCGCCGCGCCGCTGATCGGCCACGACGCAGTATTCAGGAGCACCTTGGGAAAATTATTGAGGGAGGCGGCGTTATACGAAACCGAGACGGTGCGCGAAAGTCCCGAATTGGTGACGGTGATCGTTGGCGTCGGTACCGCGGCCAAGCCGGGAAGGCTGTTCGCCGTCGACATAAAGATGGCATAAGCGGTGTCTTGCGCAACCGTATCGGTTTGCGTCAGCATGGCGGGCCTGACGGCCGCGATTGCGGCGGCGTCGGCAGCCGCGTCCAACTGCTCCTTCTTGCGGATCGCCTGGGTGAAATCAAGCGTCATTCCGAGCAGAAAGATGATGGGAACCATCGTGAGCGCAAAGATGACGGCGACGTTCGCCTTGCGATCGATGGCGAAATGATACAACCAAGCGCGGAGCATAATCTTCATCCTGATCGCCGCAGGTCCTGAAAAAGGCAATTCCTTGGTATTTCAAAGGTTGAGGACGGAAGAAGGCGATTGAAGAGCTTCGACCGCTCCTCGGCAATTAATGAACTCTGAAGGCCGGCCGTTAAGAAATGGTTGCTGGGGAGCGCGGCCCGATCTGATCGAGCCGCATCGTTAGCCGATATTAAATTCGGCCAGGAAAATTCGAGGATAGGTCATCAACGGACTTCGGCCGGCTCAACCGAGACTTCAGCTTTCCCCTCGATTGTGTTGCACAACTCGGCCGGTCCCGATTGCAGGGCTTTTAGGAGTTGTAGCCGGCCCCTTTTTTACGCACTGCCTTTTGTTTACTGCGGTTCCGGTTCGCAGGTATCTATGTGAGGCAAGCAACTCCCAGAGGTGGCGGGGCGCGGCAGAGAAGCTTGGCCAGCCGCCTCAGGTTTTGCGCGGTTGCCGCAAGCAGGACTTCGTCCCTGACGCCGCTCAAGCCCCGCAGCCGAAACCGGTCGAGCCTGAGAATCCGCTTCATGTGCGCAAATCGCATCTCAACCTTCTTGCGCTCGCGGCGGGACTGCTGGAAGGCTTCCGTATCGGCCAAGGCGCGGACACGATCTCGAACATCTTCGTTGAGGTCGCGGGTGATTTTGCGCACCGTCGCAGTCGTGCACTTCGGCTTCAGCGAGCGCTGCGAGCAGTCGCTCTTGCTGGCCCTGTAGTAAACGATGTGGCCTTGATCGATATTGCCTGTGCTGGTCAGTTCCGCACCGCCTGGGCAAATATAGATGTTACGCTGTTGATCGAAGACGAAGTCGGCCCGGCTGAAGGTGCCATCAGTACGTGCCGACTTGTCCCGGAAGCGTTCGTGCCGCGCACGGCAGAATACAGAGTGATCGGGGATCCTGTCCTCAATGCCGAGCTTGCAGAACCACCCGTAGGCTAGGTTAGACCTGGACTTCAGCGCATAGCCGGCGCTGCGAGCGGAGCGCAAACACGTAGCCAACGATCAGCATCCGGATCATCAGCACGGGTCAATCGAGGGCCGACCCGTGTGCGAGCAATAAGGCGCCAACTCCTCGTGCACCCAACTCAGATCGAGCAAACCGTCGATCTGCCGCACCAGATGATCGGGAGGAACCACCTTGTCGAGATCAAACGAATAGAAAAACTGTCCTTGTCCTTCTTCCCGCCGCCCCATCATGCGTCGCTCCCGCCGATGCCGTCTCCACCAACGGAATCATGGTTTGCGATTCGCATCAAAGGGAGTTTTGCAACACAATCGAACGCATAACGGAAGCAAGTCAGATAACGCGCGATGTCCGAAAGGTACCATAAGCGTCATTCCGCCTTTAGGCGGTGACGGTGCCCGTCTCGCGCGGCAAGGTAATGATGAACTCAGTAAATACACCGGGCTCGGTCTCGACGTCGATCCTGCCGCCGTGTTGCTTGACAATGATGTCATGCGTCATTGAGAGGCCGAGTCCTGTTCCCTCTCCAGTCGGCTTGGTGGTGAAGAAGGGATTGAAGATCTTTTCTCTCACCTCGGGCGGGATGCCGGTGCCGTTGTCGCGAATACGGATTTCGACTGTCTTGCCAAGGTTTCTGGTGGCAGCGCTGAGGACGGGCTCAAAGGTCTCGTCGTCCGCTTCGGCCTTGCGTCTGGTTGCGGCGTAGAAGCCGTTGGAAATCAGGTTTAACAGCGCCCGAGTCATCTCCTGCGGATACAATTCGAGCGCGCCCGCCTCTGGGTCGAGGTCATGCTTGAGTGTTATGCTGAATCCAGCCTTCTCAGCTCGAGCACCGTGATAGGCGAGATTGAGGCTCTCCGCGACCAGCGCGTTGATGTCGATGGACCGGCGTTCGCCCGTGCCTTCGCGCGAGTGCAGCAACATATTTTTGACGATGGAATCGGCGCGCTTGCCATGCTGGACTACTTTGCCAAGGTTGTCCTTGAGAAGGCCCGTCAACTCATCGACGTTGCCGCGAAGTTTGTCTGAGAGTGTCGCCGACCTCAGAAGCTCATTGAGTTCCTCGATCAATTCTGCCGATAGAGCGGAGAAATTATTGACGAAATTGAGCGGGTTCTTGATCTCGTGCGCAATGCCTGCGGTGAGCTGTCCGAGCGACGCCAGTTTTTCGGTCTGCACCAGACGATCCTGAGCCGTACTCAGCTCCTGGAGAGACGCGGCAAGCTCCTTCGTTCGCATTTGCACCTCGTCGAACAGCCGCACGTTTTCGATCGCAATTGCCGCCTGGTCAGCGAATGTTGATACGAGCTCGATCTGCTTATCGGTGAACGGTTGTACGTACTTTCGCATGAGCGTCATGACGCCCACCGGTGCACCCTCTCGCATCATCGGAACTCCGAGTAGTGTGCGGAAGGCGCCGGTTCCCCGCGAGACGTGGGTATATTCCGCGTCAGCCTCAATGTCGTTGATCTGAATAACCCTTCCCTCCAACAGGGCTCGGCCCGATCCACTATCGCGGCTCAGTTCCACCGGTTGATCTTCAATAAGGCTACGGAGATCGACCGGCAGGCCATAGGCGACAGTTCGATAAAATCGTTCTTCTTGGCGCCGCGCAATGACCCCCATATCAGCTTCGCACAATCTGCCAGCTGACCGCAGCAATGTATCCAGGACCGTCTTAAGATCGAAAGCCGAGCGGCTGATGACCTTGAGGACGTTGGCGGTCGCCGTCTGCTGTTGCAGTGATTGGCGCAATTCCTCGAACAGCCGGGCGTTATCGATGGCTATCACAGCCTGATCGGCAAAGGTACGGACAAGCGCGATCTCCTTCTCTGTGTATGGCTCAACTTTTCGCCTCGCCAAGCCAATGACCCCGATCGGCAATCCTTCACGCAACAGCGGCACACCCAGCATCGTGTGGACGCCGCCCACCCGAGCGTCCTCTTTCACCTCGTAAAGCGGGTCCGTCCAGGCATCGAGGATTTGGACGGTGTCGCGGTTTAATGCGACACGGCCGACGAGGGTCCCGATGCTGGGCCGGATTCTGACATTGCGTTCGATGCGCGCGTAGTCGGGTGCAAGGGAATGATCTGCGGCCCATCGGTACTCGCCATTCTCTTCCCGGTAGATGGTAGCCTGATCGGCGCGACAGAGCCGGACTGCAGCACTGACCACGGTCTGCAAAACCGGGCTTAGCTCGAATGCCGACCCGCTGATCATCTTCAGCACGTCGGCGGTCGCGGTCTGCTGCTCCCGCGCCTCTTCGAGTTTGCGCGTTAGATTGCCTACCTGCCTTTGCAGGTCGGCAATGGATGAGGCTGCGGTTGAAACTTTGCGAGCCTTGGGCCTCTTCGCGCGCCGACCCTTGACCGGTTGCTCGCTTCGACCACGTTGTCGCATTTCGCCTCCCTCGGGTGAGTCACGACAAGGCTCAATCTTATGCAAATCCTGGATTTCGCGCCAGAAGTCCGCTTCGGGTCAATCGCTACGGTTTCGAGATGTCCGCGCCACACCCGATAGCGACCTATTGGCGACTTCAAAAATCGAGGTGCTTTACGCTCGCCGCTGCTCGGCTGATCGCTGCG
The DNA here is from genome assembly GCA_963721935.1 of uncultured Alphaproteobacteria bacterium. GTDB lineage: Bacteria > Pseudomonadota > Alphaproteobacteria > Rhizobiales > Xanthobacteraceae > Bradyrhizobium. Next base: position 298,793 of record CAVRMY010000056.1, on the reverse strand, counting down.
GTGTCTCGCGTTGCGTTGATTTGCTCCAAGTATAGCGCGAAACACTTCGACTTCGACCGCTTTAGCCACATACCGGCGGCTTGAATAACTTGATCTAACGCAATGATTAGATTGATCGGGCCTGCCATGCTTTTTCCGAAACTTCATGGCGAAGGCGACAATGATGCGCATGGCAACAAGATTTGCGCTCCTAGCATGCAGTTTCATAGGTTCGTGCGCATTGGCATACGGACAGGGTACGAAACCCAACATTGTTGTCATCCTAGCCGATGATCTCGGAAATGCCGATCTCGGCTATCGCGGTAGCGACATCAAGACGCCGAACATCGACCAGCTAGCCAAGGAAGGCGTGCGAGCAGAGGCATTTTATGGAACGCCGGTCTGCACACCAGCGCGGGCGGAACTCATGACCGGTCGCTATGCCATGCGCTATGGCTTGCAGACGCTCGTCATATTTCCCAGCCATGCCTACGGGCTGCCGACAGACGAGCGGACGCTTCCACAGGCACTCAAGGAAGCTGGTTACCAAACGGCCATGGTCGGCAAGTGGCACCTTGGTCATGCCGACAAGAAGTTCTGGCCACAGAACCGCGGCTTCGATCATTTCTATGGCAATCTAGTCGGCGAGGTAGACTATTTCACCAAAGAGCGAGGCGGACTTGTCGATTGGCAGCGGGACGGCAAGTTCTTCAAGGAAGACGGCTACTTTACAACCCTGATCGGGAATGAGGCCGTTAACATCATCAAGACCCACGACACGTCCAAGCCGCTGTTCCTCTATGTGGCGTCCCTCGCTCCCCACGCGCCTTATCAAGCCCCAAAGCAGGACATCGACGCCTATAAGGGCGCGGCCGGAGACGTTCATCGGCACACCTATGCCGCCATGATCACCGATTTGGATACTCAAGTCGGGCGGATAGTTACCGCGTTGAAGCAGAAGGGCATGCTCGACAACACGCTCATCCTATTCAGCAGTGACAACGGCGGCGCCACAAGCGCTCTGTTTGCAACTGGCGCGCGGTCACCAGAAGAGCGTGCGGAAAGCGGAGGCGTAGAACTTGGTGCGAAGACCCCAGCCTCGAACGGTGATTTCCGTGGTGGCAAAGGGTCTCTTCACGAAGGCGGCGTACGGGTGCCCGCCATCTTCTATTGGTCCACTAAGCTCAAACCAAGCATCGTCAATGAACCGCTGGATATGGTGGATGTGATGCCAACGGTGTTGGCACTCGCCGGAGCGAAGGGCAGCGCGGATCACCCCTTTGATGGCAAGGACATCTGGCGGACTTTGGCGGAGAACCAGCCCTCGCCTCATGAAGACGTGCTGATCAACGTCGAAGCCTTCCGCGGCGCGATCCGCAAGGGCAACTGGAAGCTGGTGAAGATTGCGCTGCTTCCGGGCAAAACCGAGCTCTTCGATCTCGCAAAGGACCCGGGGGAAAAGAATAACGTCGCTAGTCAGTTTCCGGAAATCGTCAACGATCTGGAAGCGCGTCTGTTGAAATACGCTAAGGAAATGAAGCCGAGCTTGTGGATCAAGGCCCAGCCAACCTTCCTTGGTGCGCAAGGCAAGACGCTCTTCGACCCCGACTTCGACATTGATGATAGCGGGCTACCTCACGAGAAGGCCGTGCTTCCAAGATGACGGCGATAGTGGTCTGTGCAAAGCCGATCTCTGCAGGGCAAGGTCTGTTGAGGGTCAATCGCTACAGCTTCGAGATGTCCGCGCAACGTCGGCTTTTTCACATGATAGCGACGGCATCGCAGACCCGCCCGAACGTCGTACACTCCGGCCATTCCCGAGAACACTTGTGAACCCTAAGAGATACCAATGCGCCGACAGCGGCCACGGGGCACTTCCACCGAGGCACATATGAGCCCTGTGGACCCCCATGGGATCGCGTTGGTTGTCGTCCGCTCTTGAGCGGAAGACCGGAAGTCCTTGTGGCCAGATCAAAACGACGCGAATGACCCAATTCGGACATGAAGAAATGTGATGGCAGGCAACAATCAAGGGGGAAACATGATTATGCAGCGACGTCTTGGCGCTGAGTTCTTTGGTACCTTCTGGCTGACATTCGCTGGTTGCGGCAGTGCAGTGCTCGCTGCAAACTTCCCGTCTCTGGGCATCGGATTTCTGGGGGTCAGTCTGGCCTTCGGATTAACCGTACTGACCATGGCTTATGCCGTCGGCCACGTCTCCGGGGGGCATTTCAATTCTGCCGTTACCATTGGGCTCTGGGCGGGGGGCCGCTTCAAGGCCACCGACGTTCTTCCCTACGTCCTCACACAGGTGGTCGGCGCCATCGCAGCGGCTGCGGTACTCTATGTGATCGCCTCGGGTAAACCCGAATGGGTTCCGGGAGGGTTTGCGTCCAACGGCTACGGCAATCTCAGTCCCGGAAAATACGGTCTGGTGTCGTGCTTCCTAAGTGAATTCATCGCGACCTTTTTCTTCTTGTACGTCATCATCGGGACCACATCGAAAGGCGCTGCGGTCGGATTCGCTGGGATACCCATCGGGCTTTGCCTGACGCTCATTCATCTCTTCCTGATTCCGGTGACTAACGCCTCGGTCAATCCGGCGCGAAGCACCGGCCCGGCGCTGTTTGCAGGAGGAGCGTATATCGCGCAGCTCTGGTTGTTCTGGCTGGCGCCCATCCTCGGCGCGGCGGCTGCCGGCGTGATCAGCCGCTGGCAGCATAATGAGCCGGACGCGTTGTGAGCGCTGATTTTTCTCGCTTTCACCGGGACGCTACCCTCATTGCCGTCGGCATTGACCGAAAACAAGGGCGGCATTCATGCCCCACCTAAATGTTTCCAATCCGACCCAAGGGAGAACATCCTAATGAGGGCAACAAGGAATATGTTGTTCGGCGCGCTGGCAGTGCTTGCTGCCGCGACCGCGATGTGCGTTCCGACAAATGCGCAACAGGCACGAAAGCCCAACATCGTCATCATCTGGGGCGATGACGTCGGCCAATCCAATGTAAGCGCCTACTCGCGCGGCATGATGGGTTACAAGACACCCAACATCGACCGGATTGCCAACGAAGGCACCATGTTTACCGACTACTATGCGGAGCAGAGTTGCACCGCCGGCCGTTCCTCCTTCATCACCGGGCAGTCGGGCTTGCGCACCGGCATGACCAAGGTCGGTCTTCCCGGCGCCACGCTCGGGCTGCAGAAAGAAGACCCGACAATCGCCGAGCTGCTTAAGCCGCTTGGCTATGCGACCGGACAGTTCGGCAAGAACCATCTCGGTGACCGCAACGAATTTCTGCCCACCGTGCATGGCTTCGACGAGTTCTACGGCAATCTCTACCATTTAAACGCCGAGGAGGAGCCGGAGCTGCCGGACTATCCGAAGGATCCCGCGTTCCGTGCCAAGTTCGGACCGCGCGGCGTGATGGACTGCAAGGCGTCGGACAAGGACGATCCGACCGTCGATCCGCGCTTCGGCCGGGTCGGCAAGCAGGTGTGCACCGACACCGGCCCGCTGACCAGGGCACGCATGGTCGGAATTGACGACGACATCGCCAACCGTGCTGCGGACTATATCAAGCGGATGAACAAGGCCGGCAAGCCAGCGTTCGTCTGGGTAAACTTCACCCACATGCACTTCCGTACCCATACCAAGCCGGAGAGCATCGGCCAGTCCGGCCGCTGGCAGAGCCCTTACCACGACACCATGATCGACCACGACAAGAACGTCGGCACGGTCCTTAAGGCTATCGATGACGAGGGCATCGCAGACAACACCTTCGTGATGTACTCGACCGACAACGGCCCGCACATGAACTCCTGGCCGGATGCCGCAATGACGCCATTCCGCAACGAGAAGAACTCGAACTGGGAAGGCGCTTACCGCGTGCCGGCGATGTTCCGCTGGCCGGGCAAGATCAAGCCGGGACAGGTGTCCAACGACATAGTCGCCCACCTTGACATGCTACCAACGCTTCTGGCCGTTGCCGGCGACACGCAGGTGAAGGACAAATTGCTCACCGGCTACAAAGTTGGCGACATGACCTACAAGGTTCATCTCGATGGCGACAACCTCGTACCTTACCTCACCGGACAGGCTCCGAAGAGCCCGCGTGAGTCCTTCTTTTACATCAACGACGACCAGCAACTGACCGGTCTGCGCTACGACAACTGGAAGCTTGTGTTCATGGAGCAGCGCGCTCCGGGAACGCTTCGCGTCTGGTCGGAGCCGTTCACCAGCTTGCGTGTTCCGAAGATCTTTAATCTCCGAACCGACCCCTACGAGCGCGCGGACATCACGTCGAACACTTACTACGACTGGCTGCTCGATCACGCCTTTCAACTAATTCCGGCACAGGCCTATGTCGGTCAGTTCCTGATGACGTTTAAGGATTATCCGCAGCGGCAGAAGGCGGCTAGCTTCAACATGGATGAAGTGATGCAGAAGCTGCAGGAGTCCTCGGCGAAGGACTAAGTGCGGTCTCACACAAGCGATCTGCGGCCGGCCATCTCCTGTAGTCGGCCGCAGCGACGACCGGACAGCTCCACAGCAGCCTATGTCTGAGTTCGGCACAAATGCGAAGTGCCACGATGTCCGCTGTACTTCCGCTCCTGGTGGATAAGCGGAAGTGACGTGGATGGTCGATTTTGGTCGCAAACGACCCAAAGCGGTCATTCGGCGCTTTCGCAGTCTAACGGTAGGCATTTGCTGAACCAGTCTACGTCCGCAAAGGTTGACCTGTTTGTCAATTTCCGGACAATCTTGCGCTCTAAGCAAGCATCGAAAGACAGCGGAGGGTTCGGCAATGATCACTCGTCGCTACTTGCTTCTCGGATCTGCCGCCTTCCCCGTCATGTTATCCAAGACAAAAGCGTTTGCGGTTTCGCTTACGCCCGACGAGGCGCGCGCCATTGCTAAGGAAGCGACGATTTACGGCGTACCGATGCTTGAGAATTACCGCATTATGTACTCCTATTTTGTGAATTCGTAACGATCCTGACTTTAAGGCACCGTGGAACACCCTTAACAATGTTGCGCGCGTCTTCACGCCTGACGATAAGGCGATCCAGACACCGAACTCAGACACTCCCTATTCTCAGCTTGGCGCCGACCTGCGTGCGGAGCCACTGGTATTGAGCGTTCCGCCAATCGAGAAGGGGCGGTACTACTCACTGCAATTCGTTGATCTCTACACGTACAACTTTGCTTATGTGGGAAGCCGTGCCACCGGTAACGAAGCAGGGAACTTCTTGCTTGCTGGACCGCGGTGGAAGGGCGAGAAGCCAAAGGACGTAAAATCGGTCATCCAATCCGAGACCGACTTGAATTTTGTGCAGTACCGGACTCAGTTGTTTGATCCCTCTGATCTTGAAAACGTGAAGAGACTTCAAGCTGGCTATAGGGTGCAGCCGCTGTCGCAGTTTCTGGGGCAACCAGCTTCTTCAGCCGCACCGGCTCTCGATTTTCCAAAACCGCTGACGCAGGATGAGCAGAAAAACTCACCCGAGTTCTTCGTTCTTTTGAACTATCTTTTGCAATTCTGCCCGACGCACTCGTCGGAGAACGCGCTCATGACGCGCTTCGCCGGATTGAATATCGGTCCCGGGAAAACTTTTGACCCGAACGCACTTTCGCGGGGCCCGTGACCATTACCCTGCCTGACGCGGGGGCGCGGTTCATGTCGCTGCAGGTCATTGATGAGGATCATATATACGTACGGCGTATTCTCTAAGCTTGGTAGTTATACGCTCACGCGACAAGATGTTGGTACGCGCTATGTTGTAGCTGCGGTCCGAACACTTGTCGATCGGGGCACAGCGGACATAGGCGGACTTGCTGCTCGCCCGACCCGGTAGCGAATGACCCGTTCCAGACCTCATCCTTTCCGGCGTCAAGTTGATGCACCCACAACGGCAGGAGCAGGAAACAAGGCGAGATGAATCATGAATTGGGTTAGCTCCTCCAATCGTGATCATCCGACGGTCTGGCCCCCAGTATGCTAATGCTCCTCGTAGAGGAGAACGGCCTCCATGGCATACCCCCAATTGCGGGGGCGAGACCGAGACCGGCACTGCCACGCATCTCAATGAGATAGGCGGCCAGGCCACACGACGGGAGAAAGCTATGTCCATCGAAAGCATTCTGAAGCGGAAGGGCACCGACGTCACAACAATAGCTCCGGAAGCTAGCATCAAGAGGGCGGCAGACTGGCTCCGTGCAAAGAATATTGGCGCTCTCGTGGTGACGAGTGGAAGCGCAGTTCTTGGTCTCATTTCCGAACGTGAAATTGTTCATGCATTTTCTCGCTATGGCGAGACAGCCGGGTCGATGCCTGTGAAGGAAATCATGCAATACGGTGCGACCACCGTGTCCCCGGACGAGAGTGTCAATCGCGTGATGAACCTGATGACGCACCATCGCGTGCGCCACATACTGGTACTGCGCGGCGGCGAGCTAGCTGGTATCGTCAGCATCGGCGATGTAGTCAGGCATCGACTGGAGGATCTGGAACTTGAGACGAACGTCCTACGCGATGTCTACAACGCCGGGCGTTGACGGCTCGGGCGTCGTCTCATAGGCGTGCCCATTGATGGTGGGGACGGCTCCTGCACCGGCACAAGAGTGATGGATGACGACGCTGTTAAGGCTCCCGCGATTCAGGGCCCCGATGTCTGAAATTGGACCCATTGCGGGCATTCGCCAGAACGAAATCCCGCAGTGCAGCGACGTCCTGTGGCTTGACCAATGTGTTAGCCTGTCACCTTGGCAGTCGGCCATGCCGGTAAATCAGGTTCCGCCGACACTGCTCTCACTCGCGGACGAGGTGACCGCATGAGAAAGCATGCGCAGCTTTTGGCAGGTCTTATCCTTGCATTCGGTATTGTTTGGGTGCCGCTCACCGCGAACGCGCAGCAGTCGGAGAAAACGCCTCGCATCGGCCTGCTTGGAAGTTATTCTCCGACTTCACCACTCTATAATGAGTTTCGGCAAGGTTTGCGTGAATTGGGATATATTGAAGGAAAAAACGTCATCATCGAGGAGAGGTATGCGCAAGGCAATCTGGATCGACTCCCCGAACTCGCACGCGAACTTGCCGGTCTCAATGTGAACGTGATGTTTGTCGGCGGCGATCAAGCCTTGCGGGCAGCAAAGGAAGCGACCAACACTATTCCCATCGTTGTGTCGGCGTGTGATCCACTCAATAGTCTCGTGGCGAGCATCGCGCGACCCGGCGGTAAAGCGACAGGGCTAACTTGCATTTCTTCGGACTTGGCAAGCAAAAGGCTCCAAATGCTCAAGGAGATTGTTCCGGCGCTTTCTCGTGTCGCAGTTCTCTATAATCCGGAGGATCGCAACAAGACCTTGGAGTACGCGGAAGTCCAAGAAGCGGCGCGCAGCTTAAATCTCATCGTGCACGCTTTTGAGGCGCGCTCAGCGAGCGGAATTGATGAAGCTTTTGCCGCAATGGTCGACGACCATCGGCAGGGCGTCCTTATACTCTCCGACGCGCTCATGGTCTTTAATGAAAAGAAGCTTGCGGAACTCACGTTGCAGAACAGGCTTCCTGCAATATTTGGATTTCGAGAGTTTGCCGATATGGGAGGTCTCGTCTCTTATGGGGCAAACCTTGGCAGACAATATCGGCGCGCCGCATGGTACGTTGCCAGAATTGTGACGGGCACCGATCCGGGCGATCTCCCAATCGAACAGCCGACGCGCTTCGAGGTGGTGATCAACCTCAAGACCGCCAAGGCGCTCGGGTTGACCGTCCCTCAGTCGATGTTGCTGGTCGCCGACGAGATCATTGAATGAAGTGCTTTGCTGCACAGCATGAGTCCGTTCGTGGGGCACTTAACGAACATGGAGCAATGTCCGACTTGAGTCCGGTATGTGATTAGGAGCGGGCATCGATCTCACCAAATTTAAATTTCATTCTATACTTTTGGTCAAAAAACGGAACTGACGCCGCTATAACCCTATCGCTTCCCCGAGACGAGAGGGCATTCGGCTAGAGGTACCCGTGGTAGCCTCTTGGTGTGACCGGCGACTTGGTCCCTGACGGAAGTTGATTGGCACCCAGCTCTAACCATCAAATCCGATCCATTATGCGTCACTGTTTGCGTTCCGATACATCATGCGGTCGAGAAGGGGTGGGACCGCCAGACGCGTAACAAACCGGCGGTCCCGTGTCGTCTCATCAATTCTGGGCCGGAAGTGCGGCTTCGCTGGCCCAATCTGAGCGACGCTCCGAGGCTAGCGATCCGCTCGAAGGCGGCAACGCGATCCCGCTTTTAACGTAACCGGTCAAGGTTACCAGGGTCGCGGAGGAAAAGCAGAACGTCGGCGTCGCCTGTCGTCGCGCTTCGCAAGGTCGGGGCTTCAATCCTTTTTCTTCTCCTTGTCCTTCTTTTCCTTTTCGTCTTTGTCTTTCTTCTCGTCGCTTTCCTTCCTGCGATTGGAAAAGCGCGCATTGCCGAGACCTGTGCCGATCGTAAGGACGCCCCAGTGGTCGATGTCCTGCATGAACGGAGCTTCCGAAAGTCCCTGCGCCACGCCGTCATTATGCATCAGCACCGCCGTGTCATGACTGCCGATCTGCGGGATCGCCTCCACCAGACTGGCCGGAAGATTGAACTTGCTGCTCTCCCAATTGCCTGGAAGGTTCTGCGCGCCCTTGGCGATCGAACCATCGTCATTGATCACCCCGGGACAAGCGATCCCGATGAACGGCGCAAGCTTCAGTCCCTCCGCATCGGCCTCCGAGATCAATCCTTTCAGCATCTTGACCAGGCGCTTGACCGCGCCTTCCCGTGTCGGCTCGTCGTCGGCATGGCGCCACAGTTCTGAGCGCCACACCGATGCCTTCGACAGGTCCGGCGCCTTCTTCCAGCGGGTTTCGACCACGCCGCAGCGGATATTGGTGCCGCCGATGTCGACCGCAAGGATGCTGTCGTGGCCCTCGAAGATCCACGACGGGGCCAGATGCAGGCAGCCGATCAGCCCGGCATCGTCGGGGTCGAAGCGAATCGGCACCAAATCGACCTGAAATCCATCGGCCTTGAGCAGAACATCCGTGCGCGCAATCGCCAGCTCCCCCACCCGGCTCTGCCGAAATCCGCCGCCGACCACAATGCGTTCCGTGTCCGCCCACGACTTCGTCTTCAGGAAGCGCGAGGTGACATGGGCCAATTCGTTGGCGAATTCCTCGATGGCGCCATGGACCAGTGCGGCTGCGTGTATGTCATCACCAACCAGCGCCTCATCGAGCGCGCTCTTGCTGATTTGCTCGGCGGATTTATCGCCAAGCGGATCCTCGCCGTTCTTCCTCAGCGGCTTGCGCAAATCGTCCAGTATCTTGCGAAAGGCTCCCTTGCTGGCGCGGTCGCCGAGAAAGCCTTCGTCGTCCTTCAACTCGACATTGAAACTTTCAACGTCAACCGACGGCAGACGGGTCGCGCCGTGCCGGCCGAGGCCGGCCGTATTCAGGGTGTCCTCGGCCATTTTACCCCTGCCAAAGTTATGATCGGTGGAACAACAAACGGGGAACCCGTTGGTTTCACGCTGGCCGACGGCAAAATTGCGCGCTGGCCGAAGGCGGCCGCCTGCTCCCGAATCGGCCGTTCCCGGCGCTCATTTGGCCCCAAACCCGTCATTTTCGGCCGATTCCGGCTCAGTTTGCCTTGACTCTGGGCTACCGGCGGCTATAAGTCGCCCACCCGGCGCGGGAGCTTTCTCGCGCTGTTTGTTTTTGCGCGGCGCTCCAGAGGCTCTCGCCTGATCGCGCGGAAATCGAACCCATAACGACTGTAGAAAAAGCCGGCCCGGAGCTTTCCGAGGCCGGAATCGAACACGAAGGAATAAAATGATGTTCGCAGTCATCAAGACCGGCGGCCGGCAATACCGCGTCGTTCCGGATGATGTGCTCGAGATAGGCAAGATCGCCGGCGATGTCGGAACGATCGTGCAACTTGGCGAAGTTTTACTGGTGGGCGGTGACTCGCCGGTGCTTGGAGCACCCACCGTTCCCGGTGCATCCGTTGCGGCCGAAGTGCTGCAGCACAAGCGCGGCCCGAAAGTCATCGCGTTCAAGAAGCGCCGCCGCAAGAATTCGCGCCGCAAGCGCGGTTATCGCGACGAGATCACGGTGCTCCGCATCACCGAGATCTTGACCAATGATAACAAGCCGACGATCGGACCGCGCCCGAAGCGCGAGAAACCGATTGCCGCAGCGCCAGCCGACGACGCCGACGCGGCGCCGAAGGCGGCGAAGAAGAAGGCCGCCCCCAGGAAGACGGCGGCGAAAAAGGCCGCGGCAAAACCGCGCGCCAACAAAGAGGCCAGGAGCGAAACGAAGAAAGCCCCGGCCAAAAAGGCTGCCGCGAAGGACAAAAGTGATAAAAAGTGAAACTGCCGATCGACGCTTGACATAAAGTGAAATGATTTCGTCAAGGAATCGGGCTAGAGATTAGATAGAGGTTGGAGACGGGCCATGGCTCACAAAAAGGCAGGCGGTTCATCGCGTAACGGCCGTGATTCAGCGGGCAAGCGCCTTGGTATCAAGATCTACGGCGGCGAGCACGTGATTCCCGGCAACATCATTGCACGTCAGCGCGGCACCACCTGGCATCCCGGCCTTAATGTCGGCATGGGCACGGACCACACTCTGTTTGCCAAGGTAGAGGGTCATGTCGAGTTTCGTGCCAAAGCCAATGGCCGCACCTTTGTCTCGGTGATTCCCATGATCGACGGTGCGGCCGAATAGACGGTGGACACATTTTGAGTCCGCCGGGTCCTGATGAACCGGCGGAGTGCCAAAAGACTCCAAAGGGGAGGCGGGGAAACCGGCCTCCCCTTTTGTTATGTGTCCCGATTGTTATGCGTCCCGATTGTCATGCGTGTCCCGATCAGGCCACGCGCCGTGATTTCAAAGCTACCGCTCAAGGAGCCCGACATGCTGCAGGATATCCCGCCCCCGACATTGCGCGAGGCTGGACGCTGCGTCCTTGAAACCGAGCGATTAGTGTTGCGCAGGCCGACGCTTGCCGATGTGAGGGCCATTTCGTATCTCGCCAACGATCGCCGAATTGCGGAGAACACCCGCCGCTTGCCGCATCCTTATTCGCAGGATCATGCCGTCGAATTCGTTCGCGGCATTGCGACCGACAGGCGCGAAACCGCATTCCTGATCGAAAACAATCACACGCCGATCGGAATGGTGGGCCTCGACTGGCGCGAGGCAAAGGTGCCTGAACTCGGCTACTGGCTCGGTGTGGAATATTGGGGCCAAGGCTTTGCGACGGAAGCTGCACGCGCGGCGATCGACTTTACCTTCGAGGATTTCGAAATCGAGCAGATCAGGTCGGGCGCGCGCGTCGCCAATCCGTCCTCGCGGAACGTGCTGGAGAAATGCGGCTTCCAATGGAGCGGCGTGGAACTGCATCGCTTCGAGGCGCTGGGATCTTCGACGCCGGTGGATTGCTTTCGCCTGACGCGCAGCGTGTGGGCCTCGCTGAGGAACTGGAGCAATTCGATCCGGCGCGGGCGCTGATTCTCGCGGCGATCGGTGGCGTCTTTCGCGAGTGCGAGGGCGGCAGTTTATCGGGTCAGGCTGGCGGATTGACCACGGTTTCCGCCCGCCCGAGCTCCCGCTCGCGCAGGAAGATGTAGATCCCGGCAGCAATAATGATGGCGGCGCCAAGCGCCGTCGTCGCCTGCGGCACATCGCCGAACACGAGGTAGCCGAACATCGCCGCCCAGATGATCATGGAATACTGATAGGGCACCACCACGCTGGCTGGCGCGAGCTTGAGCGAGCGGTTGACGCATAGCGATGCCAGAACGGCGAGGCCGCCGGCCAGCAGGAACAGGCCGAGATCGCGTGGGCCCGGCGTCAGCCATCCTGCTGGCGCCGTCACGGCTCCGAACGCGATCGTGCCCAGGAACTGCATTGACGCCAGCACGATGTCGGGCGTGCCGCGTAGCGAGCGCGTAACCACCATCAGGAACGCGAAGCCGATGCTGCCGCCAAGCGCGATGGCGGCCGGCCAATCGAATACCCCAGCCGATGGTTGCAGCGCGATCAGGATGCCGCAGAAGCCGATGCCGACCGCGGCCCAACGCCTGACATCGACATCTTCGCCGAGCAAAATCGCCGATAGCGCCGTGACGAAGATCGGCGCCGCCAGGTAAAATGTGACGATATCGGCAAGCGGCAGGTAGACCGTGGCCGCAAAGAACGCGGCGATCTCCGCTATCGAGAGCGCGACGCGCAACAGCTGCATCGCGGGCCGGGATATCCCAAGAAATGCGCGGCGGCTGCGCCAGACCAGCGGAATGACCAGGATCAGCGACACCGCCGCGCGCAGCAGCAACAGCTCTCCCACCGAATACGTCTTGACCATGAATTTGCCGAGCGCATCGCCAAGCGAGAAAAAGCATACGCCGGCGAGCATCAATCCGATGCCGGCAAGGCGCGCGGAGCGTTCGTCGTTGCGGGTCGTGATTTTCTCAAGCAGGGTCACGGCGAGAAGGTTTTAAAGGCATGGTCGCGGGCGACAAGCCTGGTTGCCGTCACCCCACCTCTGCGATACCGGTAGGCCACCGGCAACGTCGCAGGAACCCGCATGACCGATTTCGATCCCGCTCGCCATCGCATGGTGCCGCAGCAACGCTGGTTTGAGGATTTTGCGCTCGGCGAGCGCTTTGTGCTTCCCAGTCGCACCATGACATCGGCGCTGTTCGCGGCCTTCCAGACCGCGAGCGGTGACACCCATCCCGTGCATTACGATGTCGAATATTGCCGCGCCCGCGGCATGCCCAATCTCCTGGCCCACGGCTTCCAGACCCTGATCCATACCGCGCCCGGCGCGGGGCTGTTTCCCTTCATGGTGGAGGAATCGCTGATCGGCTTTCTCGAACAATCGAGCCGCTTCTTGAAGCCCGTGATCGCCGACGACACGATCTATCCCGCGCTTGAGATAGCGGCGTTGACGCCCGGCCGCACGACGGGCGTCGTGAGCCTGCGCAGCACTGTCTTCAATCAACGCCGCGAACTGGTACTGGAGGGATTGCAGAAGTTTCTCATTCGCAGGCGGCCGACTGAGCCGCGGTGAAGACTGGCAGCCCAAAAGGAACAGCAAACCAAATTGATGGCCCTGTTGCCTAACCATGTCTACTGGAGTAGTTTTGCATCAATGCAACTTGAATGCGAATTACGTACAGCCGATGACCGGTCTTGAATCTGGCGTGGCGACGTGCCCACAGGCCCTCCACTCGCGGCGGATGACGTGGCGCAAGCTGCCGCTGCTTGCCATAAGAACTCTCCCGATCCTGTTCTTCGCCGCGACGGCGATGGCGGCATCGGCTGAAGCCGTGCCGCGTGGCCTTGCTGTTCTCTATAACGAGGAACCTGGTAATCTGGTCGAGCGGCATCCCGGCTCGGTGGTGTGGCGCACCGATCGAATTGCGGTCGCCGGGCGGCTGGATGAACTCGTCATTCACGGCGAGGTCGGGATTCCGGACGTGAACTTGACGATGGCGATCGACATCCGGCGCAACACCGACCCATCGCTGCCGGCCAGCCACTTAATAGTGACGAAGTTCAAGCTGCCGAAGGATGTGGCGGGCGGCGAAGTGATCAATAACCCCGGCATTTTGATGAAATTCACGGAAACGGCGCGTGGTACTCCACTCGACGCTCTGTCGGTCAAGGCCGGTGATGGCTCATTCCTGGTCAGCTTGTCGAACCTTGAGACATTTCGCCAGCACAATCTGCAGCTTTTGAGGGAACGGGCGTGGATCGATATTCCAATGGTCTACGGCAATCAGCACCGCGCTATCCTCGCCGTCGAGAAAGGGTATTACGGCGAAGGAATCTTCAACGAAGCGATGACTGCATGGGAGCACTCGCAGTGAGGCGGGCCGAGGATACTGATCCGCCGTGAGGCCTGTCCTCCGTCGATCACACCGTCCGGGGTGATGAGCTGGGTCGACCCGATCTCGATGCCGCCTCTGCCTCGATGCCACCTCTGCGCCGCCGATTGAAATCACGAACCGGCTCCGCCTGCTTCTGACCTCTTGAATTTCGGCAATCAAGACCAGATAAGGCACGTCAGCCGTCTGCGCGAGAAGGGTCCTGAAATCAGGATTCCATCAATATTCGCGGGTTCGGGTTGCCGCTGCGGCACCCCTGCCCTACCTATACGCCATGAAATTTCTCGATGAGGCCAAGGTCTATATCCGCTCCGGCGACGGCGGCAACGGCTGCGTGGCGTTTCGCCGCGAGAAGTACGTCGAGTTCGGCGGCCCGAGCGGGGGCAATGGCGGGCGCGGCGGCGACGTCATCGTCGAGGCGGTGGATGGCCTGAACACTCTGATCGACTACCGCTATCAGCAGCATTTCAAGGCCGAGAGGGGCGCCAATGGCATGGGCAAGGATCGCCACGGCGCCGGCGGCAAGCCCATCGTGCTCGAAGTGCCGGTCGGCACGCAGATCTTCGACGAGGACAAGACGACGCTGATCCATGACTTTACCACGCTTGGCGAGAAGTTCGTGCTCGCGGAGGGAGGCAATGGCGGCTTTGGCAATGCACATTTCAAATCTTCCACCAACCGCGCGCCACGCAACGCCAATCCCGGCGAGCCGGGCGAGGAGCGCTGGATTTGGCTGCGGTTGAAACTTATCGCCGACGCCGGCCTTGTCGGCCTGCCCAACGCCGGCAAATCGACGTTTCTTTCCAAGGTCTCTGCCGCCAAGCCAAAGATCGCCGATTATCCTTTCACCACGCTGCATCCCCAGCTTGGGGTGGTGAATGCGGATGGCCGCGAATTCGTGCTTGCCGATATTCCCGGCCTGATCGAGGGCGCTCATGAAGGCGCTGGCCTCGGGGACCGCTTTCTGGGCCATATCGAGCGCTGCCGCGTGCTGTTGCATCTGGTGGACGCAACCAGCGAACACGCGGGCAAAGCGTATAAGACGGTGCGCAGGGAGCTTGAGGCCTATGCGGGAGATCTCGCCGGGAAGATCGAAATCGTCGCCTTGAACAAGATCGACGCGGTAACGCCGGACGAATTGAAAAGGCAGAAGGATCGCCTCAAACGCGCCGCGAAGAAGGCGCCGCTTTTGATTTCGGGCGTGACCGGCGAGGGCGTCAGGCAAGCGTTGCGAGCGCTGGCGGAGGTAATCGGCGAGGCTCCGGTATCGGGCAAGGCCAAGGCCGGCGACGCTCCCTGGATCGCGTCGCAAACGCCAGCGACCCCACACAGCTAGATTCCTTTGTTTGAGCATGATCTTTTCGGAAAACCGGTTTCCACTTTTCCGGATCATGCTCTAGCTTGTCGCGGCGACCGCTATTGCCGATAATCTCGCACTCCAAAATGGCCGCGGCCACTTCCAATTCGAGACCACAGCACGTATTGCCTATCGAACGGTTCACCGCTCCCTGAAGCTTATGGCCCGCCCTGCGCTGAAAAAATTCCGCCGTATCGTCGTCAAGGTCGGCTCGTCGCTTTTGATCGATTCCGATGCCGGCGAGGTGCGAACCGCGTGGCTTACGGCACTGGCCGCCGATATCGCAAAACTGCACGGCGAGGGACGCGAGTTGCTGATCGTGTCGTCCGGCTCGATTGCGCTCGGGCGCAGCCGGTTGAAATTGCCGCGCGGCCCGTTGAAGCTCGAGGAAAGCCAGGGTGCGGCCGCAGTGGGACAGATCGCGCTGGCGCGAATCTGGTCGGAGGTGCTCGGCGCTCATGGCATCGGCGCGGGACAAGTCCTGGTTACCCTGCAGGACACCGAGGAGCGGCGGCGCTATCTCAACGCGCGCTCAACCATCGCAAAGCTTCTGGAATGGCGCGCGGTGCCCGTCATCAACGAGAATGACACGGTTGCGACCAACGAAATCCGCTACGGTGACAATGACCGCCTCGCGGCCCGCGTCGCCACCATGACGAGCGCCGACCTCCTGATCCTGCTCTCGGACGTCGACGGCCTCTACGATTCCCCCCCGGCCGCCAATCCGAAGGCAAAGCTCATTTCGGTCGTCGAATCCGTGACTTCCGAAATCGAAGCGATGGCGGGAGCCGCGGGATCGGAATTGTCGCGCGGCGGCATGCGCACCAAGATCGAAGCGGCAAAAATCGCAACCACCGCCGGCACCCACATGCTGATCGCGTCAGGCAAGATCGAACATCCGCTGCAAGCCATCGCCGATGGCGGCCGCTGCACCTGGTTCCTGACGCCGGCCAATCCGGTCACCGCCCGAAAACGCTGGATCGCGGGCTCGCTCGAGCCAAAGGGTACGCTGACCATCGACGCCGGCGCGGTCAGCGCGCTGCGTGCGGGCAAGAGCCTGTTGCCGGCCGGCGTGATCCGCGTCGATGGGCAGTTTGCCCGCGGCGACGCTGTGGTGGTGCGCGGACCAGACACCCATGAGATCGGCCGCGGCCTTGTCGCCTACGACGCCGAGGATGCCGAGAAGATCAGGGGTCGCTCATCAGGCGATGTGCTGGCGATCCTTGGTGTCAGCGGCCGCTCCGAGATGATCCATCGCGACGACCTCGTGATCGGCCCCAGCGCTGCATATTCGGCCGGATAGTAGCAGTCCGATTCCAACGTTCGCGGAGCGCTATGCGACCAGAACGGGCCGCCGGCCCTTCCTACGCACGGCGCCGCCCTTCGCAGACCCCGGATTTCCGTGCTAGGACGGACCTGTTCGAGAGACAAGGTTTTTACCAATGAGCGCGCCCTTGAAGGCGATCGAGGCCAACGCCGACTTGCCCGACCTCATGAAGGAGCTGGCCAAGCGTGCCCGCGAAGCCGCGCGGGTGCTGGCGCTCGCACCGCCGGAGCAAAAGAACCGCGCGCTGGAAGCGATCGAGCGCGCCATCCGCGCCAACGCCGCGACGATCCTCGCGGCGAACGCCGAAGACGTCGCGGAAGTCCGTGGCGCCGGCGCTACGTCGGCCTTCATCGACCGCCTGACGCTGACACAGGCTCGCATCGATGCCATGGCCGATGGCGTAGCTACCGTGCGCGAAATCAAGGATCCAGTCGGCGTCGTAACGGAGAGGTGGCAGCGCCCCAACGGCATGACCATCGAACGGGTTCGCGTTCCGCTCGGCGTCGTCGCCGTGATCTTCGAAAGCCGTCCCAACGTCGCGGCCGATGCCGGCGTGCTCTGCCTCAAGTCGGGAAACGCCGTCATCCTGCGCGGCGGTTCTGACAGCTTCCGCTCGTGCCGGGCGATCCATGAATGCCTGGTGAAGGGGTTGCGCGAGGCGGGACTTCCCGAGTCTTCGATTGCGCTCGTGCCGACCCGCGATCGCGCTGCCGTGGGACTGTTGCTGACGGGATTGAACGGCGCCATCGACGTCATCGTTCCCCGCGGCGGCAAGAGCCTTGTCGCGCGCGTCGAGGCGGAAGCCCGCGTGCCGGTGTTCGCGCATCTGGAAGGCGTCAATCACGTCTATGTCGATCAAGCAGCCAACCTGGAAATGGCAAAATCGATCGTCCTTAACGCCAAGATGCGCCGTCCCGGCGTGTGCGGCGCGGCCGAAACCCTGCTGGTCGACCGCAAGGGAGCGCCGACAACTCTCAAAGCCCTGGTCGAGATGCTGATAGATGCAGGGTGCGAAGTGCGCGGCGACGACGCCGTGCAGCGGACGGACGCCCGGGTCAAGCCGGCCACCGACGAGGACTGGGACACCGAATATGAAGACGCGATCATCGCGGCGAAGCTGGTCGAAGGCGTGGACGAGGCCATTGCCCACATCCATGACCACGGCTCGCATCACACCGATGCGATCGTGACGGATGACGAAGCAACGGCGCGTAAATTTCTCGATCAGGTCGATTCGGCGATCGTGTTGCACAATGCTTCCACCCAGTTTGCGGACGGCGGCGAATTCGGGTTCGGCGCCGAAATCGGGATCGCCACCGGCAAATTCCATGCGCGCGGCCCGGTCGGCGCCGAACAACTGACCAGCTTCAAATATCGCGTTCACGGCACCGGACAGATCCGGCCGTGAGCGCTCGCCCGCATTCAAGCGACTTGGCGGCGAGCGAAACCGGGCCAACGGCGCAGCGCAAGTACCCGGCGTCCGGAGGCTTGAGGTTCCGAGGCGCCGCAACGAAAAACGAACGCCGCAAACGGAGCGCTCGTTGAACAAATTGGTCCCGTCGCGATCGGATGCCGCCATTCCGCTTCACTGCAACGGCATGCGTGTCGGCCTGCTCGGCGGATCCTTCAATCCGCCGCATCAGGCGCACCGCGCCGTCAGCCTGTTCGCAATCAAGCGGTTGAGGCTCGACCGCGTATGGTGGCTGGTAACGCCGGGCAATCCACTCAAGGATGACAAGGCGTTGCACGATCTCGATGAGCGCGCGGAGGCGGCACGGCGCGTGGCCAACGATCCGCGCATCGATGTAAGCTGTCTCGAATCCGTCATCGGAACGCGATACACTGTTGACACCGTGAGATATCTGCGTCGCCGCGCTTCCACCTTGCGTTTTGTCTGGATCATGGGCGCCGACAATCTCGCGCAGTTTCACCGCTGGCAAAACTGGCGGGATATCGCATTCGAGGTGCCGATCGCCGTGATCGACCGTCCGCCACAAAGCTTTCGCGCTCTCGCCTCGCCCGCCTCACAGGCACTCGCACGTTACCGCCTGCCCGAGAGTGAGGCCGGCCGGCTTGCCGATCGGCGCGCGCCAGCCTGGGTCTTTCTCACCGGCATGAAGCTTCCGATGTCATCGACCGGCTTGCGTAACCGGGACGGCACCTGGAGAACCGGGTGACATGATGCCGGCACGGCTGCCGTCCGCGGGACGCTTGCGGAACCATCGGCTCCACCACGGGTTACCGGTATTCCCGCGATCTCCGAGGTTCGCGTCAAGGATGACATTGAAACGGAAAGTTCGAACTCCGGAATCGGGGCGCTGGATATTGAAACCGTTAACCCCACATGCATAGTATCGTCAGCGGACGTCGCTAGGATTCGGGCGTTCGCGATACAGTGAAAGGAATGGTCCCTGGCCACATCTGTATTGTCAAAGTCTGTTTTACCCAAGACGCGTAAAACATCGACACAAGCTGCGGCCTTGAAGGCGCAACCAGACGCCGACAAGACGCTGAATATGATCCTCTCCCGCCTCGACGATATGAAGGCGGAAGAAACGGTCACCATCGACCTTCGCGGCAAATCCGCATTTTCCGACTACATGATCGTCACCTCGGGCCGGGTCAACCGGCACGTCGGCGCGATCGCGGAAAATGTGGCGAAAGGCCTCAAGGAAACCGGCATCACCAACATCCACATCGAAGGCCTGCCTAACTGCGATTGGGTGCTGATCGATTCCGGCGACGTGATCGTACACATCTTCAGACCGGAGGTGCGCGAGTTCTACAATCTGGAGAGATTGTGGACCCAGGGCCCGATGGCGGCGAAAACGATCTGACCGGCCGCGATCCCGTCGGCTGAGCGCGTGACAGGTTGGATGTGCGCGGCATGGTCGATCTGCCGCTTCGGCAGCCGGTTGCGCCTAACCGACTGGTCCAGCGTGTGGCTGCGCAATTCCAGCCCCGACAGCCTTTTTGCCGGAAAGATGTCGCCATGCGACTGGTCATCATCGCCGTTGGACGGCTCAAGCAGGGTCCGGAGCGGGAATTGGCGGAGCGCTACAGGGAGCGCTTCGACGACATTGGCCGCAGGCTTGGATTTCGTGGCTTCGAAGTTCTCGAAATTGCCGAGGGCAGGGCGCGCGATGCCAGTACGCGCATCGCCGAAGAGGCCAACGCGATTTCGGCCGCGATTCCTGAAAAATCCGTCCTGGTCGCGCTCGACCAGCGGGGTGACAATATCGACAGCGAGACCTTTGCCCGGCATCTTGGCCGTTGGCGAGACGACCAGGTCGCCAACAGTATTTTCATCATCGGCGGGGCGGACGGACTTTCGCCCGAATTGCGGCGCATGGCAAAACTGAGATTGGCGTTCGGCTCCGCGACCTGGCCGCACCAAATGGTTCGCGTCATGCTTTTGGAACAGCTTTATCGGGCCGCGACCATTCTGGCTGGGCACCCCTATCACCGCGCCTGAGGCGCATAAGTGCACAAGGCAAGATCCGATCGCAATGCAGCCGGCGAACAACATTCCCTCGTTCCCTGACGCCGTTCGGGCTGGCGCCCCAGCTTCGGCCTACCCTTCGCTCTCGATGGTGGCGCTCTTGTTTGCCGGCATTGCCGGGATGACCCTGCCCGCGCTTGCGCAGGTGGCCGAGTTGGCGCCGCAGGCCGCAGCGCCGTCGGCAGACGCGATCAGGCAACGAGAGCAAGAGCTCGAGGCAACGATTGCACAGCAAAGAGGCGCGGCCGAGTTGCAGCAGAAGCTCAAGGCCGAAGTCGCGGCAATCGGCGAGGACCGCAGCAAGCTCAATGCGCAACTGATCGATATTGCCGCCCAGGTTCGCACCATCGAAACCAGAATCGACGACGCCGAGGCGCGGCTTCGCCCGCTCGATGCGCGCGAGCGGCAGATCAGGGATTCACTTGATTCGCGTCGCGCCGAGGTGGTCGAAGTGCTGGCGGCGTTACAACGGGCTGGCCGGCGTGCTCCGCCTGCCTTGCTGGTGAGACCGGAAGATGCGTTGCAGTCGCTTCGGACCGCCATGCTGCTCGGATCGGTCGTTCCCGAGCTGCGCGCACGCGCAGTGAGGCTTACGGAAGATCTTTCCGAACTGGTCACACTGCGCAAAGCCATTGCCACCGAGCGCGACCACCTTGCGACAGACCGCGACAGGTTGCGGCAAGACCAGCCCCGGCTCGCTGCCCTTGTCGATGAACGACAGCGAAAGCAGAGCGCGGTTGAAAAGGACATGGAAGCCGAAGGCGCGCGGGCTGTAGCGCTGTCCAAAACGGCCGACAGCCTGCAGGGCCTGATCGCCAAAATGGAACAGGAACTGAAAAGCGCCGCCAAGGCTGCGGCGGCGGCCAGTCAGCAGGGAACACCCGCCACGGTTAACGGCCAGCCGAATTTGGGCGGCCTGAAAGACCCGGCCCGCCGCAGCCCAGCTATTGCATTTGTCTCCGCAAGGGGCCTGCTCGCTTTACCTGCGAATGGCGTCAAAATTCGCGACTTTGGCGGTTCCGACGGCGCGGGTGGCGTAGAAAAAGGCATTTCTTTGGCAACGCGGGCGGGGGCCCAGGTCACAACCCCGTGTGATGGCTGGGTCGTTTACGCTGGTCCCTTCCGCAGCTACGGACAACTCTTGATCCTCAATGCCGGTGGCGGGTATCATGTGTTGATCGCCGGGATGGAGCGCATTTCGGTAAATATCGGTCAGTTTGTACTTACGGGGGAGCCGGTGGCGACCATGGGCACGACGTCCCGGGTCGCATCGATACTGGCGACGAATGCGAGCCAACCCGTGCTCTATATTGAGTTCCGTAAGGACGGCACTCCCATTGATCCAGGCCCATGGTGGGCCGCAAATGAAGGCGAAAAGGTTCGCGGATGATGCGCAAGACTTCTGTAATTCTCCTGAGCGCCGCCACCGGCGCGGCGTTGACGCTCTTCGTTACCCAGCCTCGTTCGGTGATCATGGGATCGAGCGCGCGTGCCTCGACTACCGACACCTATCGCCAGCTCAATCTGTTTGGCGATGTGTTCGAGCGGGTCCGCAGTGACTACGTCGAAAAACCCGACGACAGCAAGCTCGTCGAATCTGCGATCAGCGGAATGCTCAGCGGTCTCGATCCGCATTCCAGCTATATGGATGCCAAGAGCTTCCGCGACATGCAGGTGCAGACGCGCGGCGAATTCGGCGGCCTCGGCATCGAGGTCACCATGGAGGACGGGCTGATCAAGGTGGTGTCGCCGATCGATGACACGCCGGCTTCCAAGGCCGGGATCCTGGCCAACGACATCATCACCACGCTCGACGACGAAGCCGTGCAGGGCCTTACCCTCAACCAGGCAGTCGAAAAGATGCGAGGCCCGGTCAACACCAAGATTTGTCTGAAGATCATCCGCAAGGGAATGGATAATCCGCTCGATATCACGCTGGTCCGCGATAATATCCGGGTCCGCTCGGTACGCGCGCGCGTCGAAGCCGATGACATCGGCTATATCCGCATCACGACTTTCAACGAGCAGACCACCGAAGGGCTCAAGCGCGAGATCAACAACCTCAGCAACCAGATTGGCGACAAGCTGAAGGGCTTCGTCATCGACCTGCGCAACAACCCGGGCGGCCTGCTCGAGGAAGCAGTGACGGTTTCGGATGCATTCCTCGAACGGGGTGAAATCGTTTCGACCCGCGGACGCAACGCCGAGGAAACCCAGCGCCGCTCCGCTCACCCCGGCGATCTTTCGAAAGGCAAGCAGTTGATCGTTCTGATCAACGGCGGCTCGGCATCGGCATCGGAAATCGTCGCCGGCGCGTTGCAGGATCACAAGCGCGCAACCATTGTTGGCACGCGCTCTTTCGGCAAGGGATCGGTGCAGACCATCATACCGCTCGGCTCCGGCAACGGCGCGCTGCGGTTGACTACGGCGCGCTACTACACGCCATCCGGCAAGTCGATCCAGGCAAAGGGTATCGTCCCCGATATCGAGGTGCTGCAGGATGTGCCGGACGAGCTGAAGGCTCGCACCGATACCAAGGGCGAAGCCTCGCTGCGCGGTCACCTGAAAAACGATGGCGACGAGAAGACCGGTTCACAGGCCTACGTGCCGCCGGATCCCAAGGATGACAAGGCGCTGAAGATGGCGGACGACCTGCTTCACGGCGTCAAGGTCAATGCCAGCGCACCGGGCACCGCCGAGAAGGCCTCGATCGACAAGCCGTCGAACAAGGAAGCCAACTGATTCGTTCAGTCCATTACTCTTGAAAAAGGGCGGCCTTGGAGCCGCCCTTTTTGTTCAGCGAAGAACCGTGCCTTCACCGATTTGAGAATGGTAGCGAAATCGAAGGAACCGCTCATGAAAAAGAATTCTTCAACTCAGATGAAGCCCCGGCCCCGGTTGGCTGGTATTCACAAGCGCTCGAGGCGACCGATATTCGGCGCCTTGTGTTTGTGAGTGGCCAAATTCCCGTATCTGTGGATGGGCAGGTGCCGCAGGGGTTCGGTGCCCAGTGCCGGCTGGCATGGGCAAATGTCTCGGCCCAATTGCGCGCAGCCGACATGACGATGGAAAATGTGGTAAAGATTACGACGTATCTGTCCGATCGGAGTTATGGACAGGAGAACCGGGATATTCGCCGTGAGGTATTCGGCGATCTAGCACCCGCTTCGACCGTTATCATTACCGGCATCTTCGATGAAAAGTGGCTGCTGGAAATAGAGGCCATAGCGGTCGGATAACCCTGCCATCCGTTGTGACCGATTGCTGCACCTGCCACAGCCTTGATTCGCCGTGGTATCGTCGGCCAGGCTGATTCGGGGAGTTCGATGGCAGACACGGCCGACGATCTGAGCGCTCCGCTTGGACAGAACGCGTCGCGCAGCAAGCGCGCCTTCCGGCTGCCCTTCACCGGAACTCAGGCTCTCACCGTACTGTTTGGGTTGTTTCTGGCGGCCTTTGCCGGCTTTGCCCTCCTCAGCGACAATCCGTTCGGCGGCGAACCGATGACGCGCCTTGCAATTCCCGCGCAATCCCCCGTCACGGAAGAGAAACTCGCGGGCAAACCCGCCATGGCCTCAGCGCAGGGCGGAGAGGCCAGCGCAAACGCCGCCAACAAGGCCATGTCATCCGATCAGCGGACGGTCACCATTATCGACGGCTCCAGCGGCGCGCGCCACGACGTAACGATAGCTGGCGATGCTGCCGAGAAGAGCATGGCCGACTCCCATCCCCCTATGGCCGGTATCGATCCCCGCCTGCTCGAGAAGTCGCGCTACGGCATGATCCCGATCGTAGCCGACGGATTGAAGTCGTTTACAGCCTACGCGGCCGACGCCGATCGTGCGAAGGCGGCGAAAATGCCTGTCGTCGCTGTCGTGGTCGGCGGACTTGGCGTGGGCGCCGCCAAAACCGTCGACGCCATTTTGAAGCTTCCCGCCGCGGTGACGCTCGCCTTCACGCCTTATGGGTCCGATCCGACCAGGCTCGCGGAGCGGGCGCGCGCGCAACACCACGAGATTCTGCTGCAGATTCCGATGGAGCCGTACGAATATCCCGACAACGATCCGGGACCGCAAACCCTGCTGACGACGCTTGCACCCGAGCAGAATATCGACCGCTTGTATTGGCACCTCAGCCGTTTCCAGGGTTACGCCGGCATTGCCAACTTCATGGGCGCGCGCTTCGTGGCTACCGATGCCGCGATGTTGCCGATCGTGCGCGAGGCCGCCAAACGCGGGCTCGGTTATTTCGACGACGGAATGGCACGCAGTGCCGCTCCCGCCCTGGCGGCCGCACAGGCGATGCCGTTCGCCAAAGCCGACCTCACGATCGATGCGGTGCCGACCGCCGCCGAGATCGATCGCGCGTTGGCCAAACTCGAGAGCCTTGCGAAGGAACGCGGAACATCGGTCGGCGTCGCTTCGGCGTTGCCGGTTTCGATCGAGCGGATCGGCCTCTGGGCCAGAACGCTCGAAAGCCATGGCATCATGCTTGTGCCATTGACAACCGCCATGCTGAAATCAAAATCAAGCTGAGATTTTCTGCACGGTGCGTCACGCGGGGAGGCCTTGAGCGAATGGCGCGTTATGAGGACCTGCCCTATCGTACATGCGTCGGCATCATGCTGATCAATACAGACGGGCTGGTCTTCATCGGTCGCCGCGCCGGCGGGGTCGAGCATGTCGACGCGTCCCATGTCTGGCAGATGCCCCAGGGCGGCGTCGATCCCGGCGAGGATACCTGGCAGGCCGCCAAGCGCGAACTCTACGAGGAAACCAGCGTCCGATCGGTGGAGAAGCTTGGCGAGATCGGGGACTGGCTGATCTATGACATCCCGCGAACGGTCGCGGGTCGAGCATGGAAGGGCCGCTACCGAGGCCAGCGGCAGAAATGGTACGCCGTTCGCTTCACCGGCCAGGATAGCGAGATCAACGTCGCAAGTCCTGGCGGCGGCGGTCACAAGGCAGAGTTCGTCAGTTGGCGTTGGGAGCCGATGAAGAATCTTCCTGACCTGATCATTCCGTTCAAGCGTCCGGTCTACGAGCGCGTGGTCAAGGAATTTTCCAGGCTTGCTGGTGGATAGAGCATGATCCGGAAAAGTGCAAACCGGTTTTCCCTCGCGACAAACACGAAGCGCGTTTGCGCGGAGATCATGCTCTAACAAAGGGATGAGATCCGCGAATCGTTGTCGAACTCCGCTTTTCTCGAGGAAGTCTCGCGGACGCCGGATGCATGAGGATGGCAGTCGAAAAACCATACCGCCCCAATGTCGGCATCGCGCTGTTCAACGCGGCCGGACTCGTGCTGATCGGGCGGCGTTTCCGGAACGATGGGCCGGAGATCATCCTCCCCGGCCTCGAATGGCAGATGCCGCAAGGCGGGATCGACGAAGGAGAGGACCTTCGCAAGGCGGCGATGCGCGAGCTATGGGAGGAGACCGGCGTGTCGAACGCAGCTTATCTCGGCGAGACCGGCTGGCTCACTTATGACTTTCCACCTTATAGCGGACCGACGTCACACCGGCTCGCGAAATTCAGGGGCCAGCGACAAAAATGGTTCGCGCTGCGCTTCACCGGACAGGAGGAGGAAATCGATCCACTGACGCCACGCTCCGGCCAACCGCCGGAGTTCGACCAGTGGCGCTGGGAGCGGCTCGACCTCGTCGCCGATCTCGTCGTGCCTTTCCGCCGCGACGTGTATCGCTCCGTGGCGCGACAATTTGCGCCATTCGTCGATAACAGCGACACGCGTTCGCCGGATGGAGCATGATTTAATGCAGCGCGGTGGTGCTGAGCTCGTGCTGGATGCTCTTGAAATGATCAAGCCGCTCGATCTCGCGGTCGAGCTCGGAGCCTTCCTTCTCCGAAAGCTTGTTCTGCATGTCTGCAATCGTGTCGGCAAACTCTGCCCGATCGAGTTCGTCGAGAGAGGTAGCGACGTCGGCCAGAACCGTGAGCCCCTTGGCTGACATCTCCGCAATGCCGCCGAGCACAATGATCTTCTGCCTGCTGGCTCCCGCGATGACCGTCAGGATGCCGGGCCGCATGGCGGCCACCACCGGAGCATGTCCGGCGAGCACGCCGAAATCGCCTTCGACGCCGGGAATATCGACCTGATCCACTTCTCCTGAGAAGGCAAGCTTTTCGGGGGAGACGAGATCGAAGTGAAAGGTGGCCATGGGGAAGCCCGTGATTCAAGGTGATTTCAGTTCGGAAAAGCCAATAGCGAATGACGAAGGCAACCGTCAATCTTCGCTGTTCGCCACTCCCTATTCGCTATTCGCCCGCTACGCCGCCTCGGCCGCCAGCTTCTTGCCTTTTTCGACCGCCTCTTCGATGGTCCCGACCATGTAGAAAGCGGCCTCCGGCAGATGGTCGTATTTGCCCTCGCACAATCCGCGGAAGCCCTTGATGGTGTCGGCGAGGTCGACGAACTTGCCGGGCGAACCGGTGAACACTTCCGCGACGTGGAACGGCTGCGACAGGAAGCGCTCGACCTTGCGGGCGCGCGCCACGGTCACCTTGTCCTCTTCCGACAATTCGTCCATGCCGAGAATGGCGATGATGTCCTGCAAGGACTTGTAGCGTTGCAGCACCTGCTGAACCAGGCGTGCGGTGCTGTAGTGATCCTCACCAACGACGAGCGGGGAGAGCATGCGCGAGGTCGAGTCGAGCGGGTCGACCGCCGGATAGATGCCCTTTTCGGAAATGGCGCGCGACAGCACGGTGGTCGCATCCAAGTGAGCGAATGACGTCGCGGGCGCCGGATCTGTCAAGTCGTCGGCCGGCACGTAGATCGCCTGCACCGAAGTAATCGAACCCTTGTGGGTGGTGGTGATACGCTCCTGCAGCGCGCCCATGTCGGTGGCAAGCGTCGGCTGATATCCCACCGCGGAAGGAATACGGCCGAGCAGCGCCGACACTTCGGACCCCGCCTGCGTGAAGCGGAAGATGTTATCGACGAAGAACAGCACGTCCTGGCCCTGATCGCGAAAATATTCGGCGACCGTCAGACCCGTGAGTCCGACGCGGGCGCGCGCACCGGGTGGCTCATTCATCTGGCCGAACACCAGCGCGCATTTCGACTTCACGCTCGGATCGGGATTGTGCGGATCGGCATTGACCTTGGATTCGATGAACTCGTGATAAAGGTCGTTACCCTCTCGGGTACGCTCGCCGACGCCGGCGAACACCGAGTAACCGCCGTGTGCCTTCGCGACGTTGTTGATCAGTTCCTGAATCAGCACGGTCTTGCCGACGCCGGCGCCGCCGAACAGGCCGATCTTGCCGCCCTTGGCGTAAGGCGCCAGCAGGTCCACCACCTTGATGCCGGTGACGAGGATTTCCGCTTCGGTCGACTGATCCGTATAGCTCGGCGCTTCCTGGTGGATCGCACGCATATCCTCGGCTGGAACCGGGCCGGCTTCGTCGATCGGCTCGCCGATGACGTTGATGATGCGGCCGAGCGTGCCGGCGCCGACCGGCACCTTGATCGGCGCGCCGGTGTCGGCGACTTCCTGGCCGCGGACCAGACCTTCGGTGGTGTCCATGGCGATGGTGCGCACCGTCGATTCGCCGAGATGCTGCGCAACTTCCAGCACCAGGCGGTTGCCGCCGTTCTTCGTCTCCAGCGAATTGAGAATCGCCGGCAGGTGACCTTCGAACTGGACGTTGACGACGGCACCGATGACCTGCGTAACGCGTCCGGTCTGGTTGGCGGGTGTAGCCATAAACTCTCTCCTTCGAATTCCAAAATCTCAAACGACCGTTGCAGCCGTCACATCGCCTCAGCGCCGGAGATGATTTCGATCAGCTCCTTGGTGATCATCGCCTGGCGCGTCCGGTTGTAGATCAGCGTCTGTTTGCGGATCATGTCGCCGGCGTTGCGGGTGGCGTTGTCCATCGCGCTCATCTGCGCGCCGTAGAACGAGGCGTTGTTCTCCAGCAGCGCACGGAAGACCTGTACCGCGAGGTTGCGCGGCAACAGCCGCGGCAGGATCTCGTCTTCCTCAGGCTCATATTCGTAGGAGACCGCCGTGCCGGCGTCGGCCGCCGGCGTCTGCACTACAAGCGGAATGATCTGCTGCGCGGTCGGAATCTGCGCGATCACCGACTTGAAGCGGGAATAGAACAGGGTGCAGACGTTGAATTCGCCGTCGTTGAACCGCGCGATCACTTTCTTGGCGATATCCTCGGCGTTGACGAAGCCGAGCTGCCGCACCGAGCGCAGTTCGACGATTTCGACGATCTGCTTCTCAAAGTTACGGCGTAGTTGGTCGAACCCCTTGCGGCCGACGCAGAAGAACTTGACCTCTTTGCCCTGGTTGACCAGGTTCAGCGCGTGGTCGCGGGCCAGTCGCACGATCGACGAATTGAATGCGCCGCACAGGCCGCGTTCGCCGGTGCAGACCAGGAGAAGATGCACCTGGTCCTTGCCGGTGCCGTTTAACAAGGCCGGCGCCCCGGGCGAACCCGCGGCGGCGGCAGCGATAGCGGAGATCACCGCGTCCATCTTGTCGGCGTAGGGCCTCGCAGCTTCGGCGGCACTTTGCGCGCGGCGCAGTTTCGACGCAGCGACCATCTGCATCGCCTTGGTGATCTTCTGCGTCGCCTTGGTGGAGGCGATCCGGACCCGCATGTCTTTCAAGCTGGCCATTGCGGCTGACTTATCCTCTGGCTCGAACCCGTCCCCTCCCCGCTTGTGGAGGAGGTAACAAGAAAGGGCTTACGCCCGCAGTAAATCAGGCCAGCGTCCTGGCAAACCCCTCGACCACGCTCTTGAGCTTGGCGGCGGTATCGTCGCTCAGTTCGCGGCTATCGCGGATGGTATTCAGGATGTCGGCATTCTTGCCCCGCAGCGTCGAGAGCAGACCATCCTCGAATGCACGTACCTTTTGCAGCGGAAGCGCATCGAGATAGCCATTGGTGCCTGCCCAGATCACGCAAACCTGCTCTTCCATCTTCAATGGCGAGAATTGCGGCTGCTTCAACAGCTCGGTCAGGCGCGATCCGCGATTGAGCAAGCGCTGGGTCGAGGCGTCGAGGTCGGAGCCGAACTGGGCGAAAGCCGCCATTTCGCGGTACTGAGCCAGCTCGCCCTTGATCTTGCCGGCGACCTTTTTCATCGCCTTGGTCTGCGCCGACGATCCGACGCGCGACACGGAGAGACCCACATTCACGGCCGGGCGGATACCCTGAAAGAACAGATCGGTCTCCAGGAATATCTGGCCGTCGGTGATCGAGATCACGTTGGTGGGAATGTAGGCCGACACGTCGTTGGCCTGGGTTTCAATCACCGGAAGTGCCGTCAGCGACCCTGACCCGTGTTCCTTGTTGAGCTTGGCGGCGCGCTCGAGCAGGCGTGAATGCAGGTAGAACACGTCACCCGGATACGCCTCGCGGCCCGGCGGGCGGCGCAGCAGCAGAGACATCTGGCGGTAGGCGACGGCCTGCTTGGACAGGTCGTCATAGATGATGACCGCGTGCATCCCATTGTCGCGGAAAAATTCGCCCATGGTGCAGCCGGTGAAGGGCGCGATGTATTGCATGGGAGCCGGATCGGAAGCGGTAGCCGCGACCACAACCGAATATTCCAGCGCGCCCTGTTCCTCGAGCACTTTCACGAACTGCGCGACCGTGGACCGCTTCTGCCCGATCGCGACATAGACGCAGTAAAGCTTGATGTTCTCGTCCGGCTGGGCGTTGAGGGGCTTCTGGTTGAGGATGGTGTCGAGCGCGATTGCCGTCTTGCCGGTCTGACGGTCGCCGATGATCAATTCGCGCTGGCCGCGGCCGATCGGAATCAGCGCATCGATGGCTTTCAAGCCGGTCGCCATCGGTTCGCTGACCGACTTCCGCGGAATGATGCCCGGCGCCTTCACGTCGACGCGCCTGCGTTCGGTGGCCTGGACCGGACCTTTGCCGTCGATCGGATTGCCGAGCGCATCGACCACACGTCCGAGCAGACCCTTGCCCACCGGCGTATCGACGATGGCGCGGGTACGCTTGACGGTCTGACCTTCCTTGATCTCGCGGTCGGCGCCGAAGATCACGATGCCGACGTTGTCGGTTTCAAGGTTCAGCGCCATGCCTCGGGTGCCGTTCTCGAACTCGACCATTTCGCCGGCCTGGACGTTGTCGAGGCCGTAGACGCGGGCAATACCGTCGCCGACGGACAGCACCTGCCCGACTTCGGAAACCTCGGCTTCCTGGCCGAAATGCTTGATCTGTTCCTTGAGGATCGCGGAGATTTCCGCGGCGCGGATGTCCATCAGCCTGCCTCTTTCATCGCGTGCTTGATCGAATTGAGTTTGGTGCGGAGCGAACTATCCACCATGCGGCTGCCCAGCTTGACCATAAGGCCGCCGATGATCGAGGGATCGACCTTCACATTGAGCGTAACGTCCTTGCCCGTCACCGATTTCAGTGCGGTCTTGAGGGCGTCGAGATTCCTGTCGCTCAAGCTTTCGGCCACCGTGACGTTGGCTGTGGCCTCGCCCCTGAACTTCGCCACCAGCGCAGTGAACGCGCGGATCACGTCGGCGACCGCGAACAGGCGGCGGTTGGCGGTGAGAACCTTCAGGAAATTTGCCGTGACCCCGGAAATACCGGCCCGGCCGAGCACGGCGGTCAATGCCCTCAACTGCTCCTCGGCGGAGAAAACCGGGCTGCGGACCAGACGCATCAGGTCGGGGTTTTCCGTCAACATCACTTCGAAACCGTCGAGATCGGCTTTGACCGTGTCGATGCATCGCTCATCGCGCGCCAGTTCGAACAAGGCCGTTGCGTAACGACCGGACACTCCCGAAACGGACGGATTTTCAGCAGCCACAAGCGCGCTCTTTTTTGCTGTGAAACTCGCAAGGGAAAAACCGTCGCCAAAATGGGGCGCCTAGCGATCCAAGCCCTTGGAGTTCAAGCGGGACTTCGATTTTTCGACCGGCACAGGCAGCGCCGGGACCGTAAAAATCGCGGCTTTGCTAACATAGCAGGAGCGCAGGTGCAACATGACGGCAGCGGCTTGCCGGGCCAGTTGCAAGCCCCTTGTCCGCAATTGTACCGAGGCAGTTTCGGATGCCTTTGCGGCGGCAGGCCGCAGCTCCGGCCGACCGAATGCCTGCGATGCGGCATCTCCACAATCGTTCCAGCTCTGGGCGCATGGAGAATGACCGGTGACAGGGCTAAGCCCTGCCTCTCCACCGACTGGATTACTTGCAAAGACCCGCAGTGCTACTGTGAACATCTTCTAATCCAAGTAATTACAAGTATTATATCGTATATATTTTGTATAACTAAAACATAAAATAATATCTATCAATCATACCGTCGGGATAACAAGATATTTCATCCGGACACAAATCGATCTACTGCCCCTTTTATGCCTCATTAGCCCAGCAAGTGGCAGTCCTCCAGAGCGGGGCGGGGATTCCACTTACTGCAGATGCAGCATTACTAGATTGAGGGACTGATATAATGTTCAAACTCAAAAATCAGGCACTGGGAAATCTAACCCGGTCGCGTACGGCGCTGATCGTTGTCGCCGCAACTGTACTGGCAGGGGGTAGTGCTACCGAGGCCTCGGCCAGGTCCTACCATCACCACAGCTACCATCATCACTTCCACCATCACCTGGCCCGTGCCTCCAATGGTGCTTCGGCCTGGCACAACTCCAATGCGCTTGCGCCAAGTTCGGGATTGGGAGGGTCTTTCTCGGGCATGGCTTCCTTTTATGGCAACGAGGCCGGCAGCAAGACTGCCTCCGGCCAGCGCTTCAACCAGAACGCCATGACCGCGGCCCACCGCACTCTGCCCTTTGGCACCAAGCTAAAGGTCACTCATGGCGACCGCAGCGTGATTGTCACCATCAACGACCGCGGCCCGTTCGTTCGGGGCCGCGTGCTCGACCTGTCGACGGGCGCTGCCCGCGCGATCGGCCTCACCGGCGCCGGCGTCGGCCGCGTGGTCGCCGAGGTCATGTAACCGACTGCGGCGATCGACCGCAGAATGATCCTGCCACGCTGAAGAAAACCCGCCGTCGCAAATCACGGCGGGTTTTTTGTTCCGAATCCGTCTTTGCGAGCAAAGCGAAGCAATCCATCGCGCCGCACCGGGAGATGGATTGCTTCGTCGCGGAGCCTGTCATCGGGCGCGCGTTCGCGCGCGACCCGTTGGCTCCTGGCAAAGACGATGAGCCGGGTCGCGAGCCCCTCTACAAAAAGCTCTGCGGATCGACGTCGACCTCGAGCTTGAGATTGCCTTTGGTCCTGGGACCGGCGGCGAGCCATCGACGCAGATATTCCGACAGATCGACGTTGCGCAGCGACTTCACCAACAGGCGAAAACGGTAACGGCCCTTGATCACGGCGAGTGGGGCCTCGGCCGGCCCCAGCACCTGAATTCGCTCATCGATCGGCGCGAGGCCCGCGAGCTTGCGCGCAAAGCCCTCGGCCGTGGGGCGATCGCCGGCGGAAATGATCAAGCTCGCCAGCCGCCCGAATGGCGGATAGTGGGTGCGCTCGCGGGCTTCGATTTCGCCGCTATAGAACGCCTCGCGGTCGCATGCCACCAGGGCCCTCATCACGGGGTGTTCGGGCTGGTGGGTCTGCAGGTAGCCTGTGCCCGTGCCCTGATCGCGCCCGGCACGCCCGATCACCTGGTTGAGCAACTGAAACGTCCGCTCGGCGGCGCGGGGGTCGCCATTGCTCAGGCCGAGATCGGCATCCACCACTCCGACCAGATTGAGCCGCGGAAAATGATGGCCCTTGGCGACCAGTTGCGTGCCGATGACGATATCGACGCGGCCTTCCGCGATCTCGTTCAATTCGCTGCGCATGGTCTCGACCGAGGTGACAAGATCGCTCGACAGCACCATGGTGCGCGCATCAGGAAAGAGACCTGCCGCCTCTTCCTGCAAGCGCTCCACCCCGGGGCCGACCGCGACCAGCGATTCTTCCGCCGCGCAATTGGGGCAGAGCTGCGGACGCGGCATCGAAAACCCGCAATGGTGGCAGACGAGTCGCTGCCGAAAGCGATGGTCGACGAGCCAGGCGTCGCAAATGGTGCAGGCGAAGCGATGGCCGCAGGCCCGGCACAGCGTCAGCGGCGCGTAGCCGCGGCGGTTGAGAAACAAAAGCGCCTGTTCGCGCCGCTCCACCGCGAAGCGGATTTGTTCGGCGAGCCGTGGTGAGATGAAGCGGCCACGCGGGGGCGCCTCGCGCCGCAGGTCGATCGCCTCGATATGCGGCATTTGCTGGCCGCCAAACCGCGACGGCAGCACGATGCGCTGGTAGCGGCCCTTGCGCGCATTCACTTCGGTCTCCACCGATGGCGTCGCCGAAGCCAGCACGATCGGAATTTTCGCGATATGCGCACGCACCACGGCCATGTCGCGGGCATGATAATGCGCGCCATCGTCCTGCTTGTAGGCCTGATCGTGCTCCTCATCGACGACGATGAGGCCAAGATCGGCGTAAGGCAGAAACAGTGCCGAGCGGGCGCCCACCACGACCACCGCCTCGCCCGCCGATACCGCGGCCCAATTGCGCTGCCGCGTCCGCTGCGTCAGTTCGGAATGCCATTCCAGCGGTCGCACGCCGAAGCGCCGCGCGAAGCGGTCAAGGAACTGTCCGGTAAGCGCGATCTCCGGCATCAGAATGAGCGATTGCCTGCCGCGGCGAATGGTTTCCGCGATCGCCTCGAAATAGACTTCCGTCTTGCCGGAACCCGTGACGCCATCGAGCAGCGCGACGTGAAAGCTTCCGTTGGCCGCCAGCGCTCGCATCGCATCCACCGCCGTGCGCTGCTGGCGCGAAAATTCCGGCATTGCAAAGGACGGATCGGGCGCGGGCGGAGGCGGCGGCCGCGGCATGGCCTCCGCCTGCAGCGTGCCTTCATCGACGAGGCCTTCGACGACGCCGATGCTGACGCCTGCCTCCTTCGCGGCCTCGGATTTGCCATGCAACAAGCCATCCGACAACAATCCGATCAACCGCCGCCGCGCCGGGGTCATGCGCTGCGGAGGCTTGCCGACCAGACGAACGCCCATGCGCACCCGCTCAGGCCCCAGATGCTCGCCCATTCGCAGGCACATCCGCAAAACCATGCCGCGCGCCGACAGCGTGTAGTTGGCAACCCAATCGACGAGCGCGCGCAGTTCCCCCTTCAGCGGCGGAACATCCAGCTTTTCCCCGACATCCTTGAGACGATTATGCAGGCGCGGATCGGGATTGGCGTTCGGCGCCCAGACCACTGCTACGACCTCACGTGGTCCAAGCGGCACACAGACCACATCGCCCGGCGCAAGCGCCATGCCACGCGGCACGCGATAGGAGTAAGTCTGATTCAACGCGACCGGCACCAGCACATCGACGATGGCCGTCGACGAGGCGGATGAGGCGGAGGTGCGCAGGGAGTGGTCCATGGAGAATCAGGTGAAGGGCTGTTTGAGTTTGTCGAGAGTTACCAGTGTCGGCATTGGAATTATATAGCCGAGCCCGTCGCCCTGGTTCACCAATGATAAACCATGCGGATGTGATAATCTTGGCCGTTCGGTCGAGATTTCCCAAGAGCGAAGATGGCCAAGGCGACACCAGCGATTGAATCCACCGAACTCGCCTGTGCCACCCGTGATTTGACCCTGCAAATGACGCGCTGGCTGGCACATTTGCGCGCCGAGCGCCGGCTGTCGCCCAAGACGTTGGAAGCCTACGAACGCGACCTCCGGCAATTCCTGGAATTTCTGACGGAGCACCGGGGTGAGCGTGCGACGCTCGAAGCCTTCGCCGCGCTGGAAGCCACCGATATCAGGGCCTTCATGGCGAAGCGGCGCGCCTCGGAGATCGCCGGCCGTTCCTTGATGCGAACGCTGGCGGGACTGCGCTCGTTCGGGCGCTTCCTCGAGCGCGAAGGGGCGGGCAAGGTCGGTGCGCTCACGGCGATACGTGCACCCAAGATCGGCAAGAGCCTTCCGAAACCGCTGCCGGTTGGTGCTGCCAAGCGCCTTGCCGACGCCGACGAGCGCGCCGGCGAGGACCGCGAGCCCTGGATTTGGGCGCGCGATGCCGCCGTCATGGCGCTGCTCTATGGATCTGGCCTGCGAATCTCCGAGGCCCTCGGCCTCAAGCGCCGCGAGGTCCCGCTGCCCGGCGCCGGCGACGTGCTCATCGTCACGGGCAAAGGCAACAAGACACGGATGGTGCCCGTGCTGCAAAATGTGCTGGTGCTGATCCGGGACTACGTGGCGATGTGTCCGCATCCATTACCCGCCGAGGGACCGATCTTCGTCGGAGCCCGTGGCGGTCCCTTGAAGGCCCGCATCATTCAGCTCGCCATGGCGCGGCTGCGCGGCGCGCTCGGATTGCCCGACAGTGCGACACCACATGCGCTGCGACACTCCTTCGCGACACACCTTCTGTCTCGCGGCGGCGATCTGCGCGCGATCCAGGAACTGCTCGGCCACGCTTCGCTTTCGACGACCCAGATTTATACCGGGATCGACAGCGAGCGCCTGCTGGAAGTGTACCGAAGCACGCATCCCCGCGCCTGAAAGCGGTGACGCGCCTTTGCTCTTGCGCTGACCGTGCGGTTGTGTCCATCGTGCCCGGGCGAGCAGGGAGAGAATCATGAGCGCGCACGAAAGCATGGAACAAGCCGAGCACGCCGAACATGCATCGAGCGAGAACAGGAAGATCGCGCTCTTGATCGCCGTAATCGCGCTTTTCCTTGCGCTGTCGGAGACGCTGGGCAAGGGGGCGCAGACCGAATTGATAGCCAGGAATGTCGAGGCATCGAACCTCTGGGCATTCTTTCAGGCCAAGAGCATTCGCAGGACCGTGGTCCAGACCGCGGCCGATCAGGCCAGGCTGAATTCCGCTCCCGCAGGCGATGATGCGGCCAGGGCAGCCCTGCAAAAACAGATCGAGGATTGGCAGAAGACCGCTGCGCGCTACCGCTCTGAACCGGAGACCGGCGAAGGTACCGAGCAATTGTCCGAGCGCGCCAAGCACGCCGAGGAAGAACGCAACCTGGCGACTGCGAAGTATCACCACTTCGAACTTGCCTCCGCAGCCTTTCAGATCGCGATCGTGCTTGCTTCGGCAACCATCATCACCGGCATAATTGCTCTAGCCTGGATCTCAGGCTTGTTGGCGGCTGTCGGGCTCGCCTTTACGGCAATCGGGGTATTCGCGCCCCACGCACTGCATCTGGCCTTGTAGTTTGTGTGGACTTCAACGCGCTTGCTGCACTCTTTTGCGGAAGCGCTGCACCAGCCGAAACATCCGCGATGACCAGCCATCGCCGTCGCCTTGCAGGACTTCCCTGATACGCTGCTTGATCGGATCGACCAGCTCGTGCGCCTTTGCGCGCAGCGCCAGCACGAATTCGTAGAGCTTTCCGAACCATCCCATTTCCAGGAGTTTCGGCCGCGTCACATCGAACACGAAGGCGGTGACGCCAACGCCCAGGAATTTGGCAAACAGGATCGTGAAGACCGCGCTCAGCCAATACTCGTGTGCGAGAAGCCAGAAGCCGATCAGCTTCAGCGGAAACAGCGGAACAACCGGCACGATGAAAACAATCAACGTCATCGCCGGCGACAGTGTATCGACGCGCTCGGCGAGCCAATGCTTGAAGGCGCGCAGCGGAATCTTCGCCACCACCCCGGCGACGATCGGCTCCAGGTGATCCCACAGCCAGGCCTCGATCAGAAAGATGACCGCAAGCAGGATCCAAATCGGCTGAAGGAGGCGGCGTATCATCAGGTCTCATCCCGGTCCGGCTTCCGCCGGGGCACCGATCACATATGGATCGCGCGCTTGCCGACCGCAAGCGCGGCCTCCTTGATCGCCTCGGAACGAGTCGGATGGGCATGGCATGTCCGCGCGAGGTCCTCGGCAGACCCTCCAAACTCCATCAATACGGCGGCTTCATGGATCATTTCTCCCGCCTCTCGTCCCACAATATGCACGCCAAGTACCCGATCGGTTTTCGCATCTGCGAGAATCTTCACGAATCCGTCAGTGGTCTGGTTTACCTTGGACCGGCCGTTTGCGGTAAACGGAAACTTACCTGACGTGTAAGCCACGCCAGCCTGTTTCAGCTCTTCCTCGGTCTTGCCGACCGAAGACACTTCCGGCGTGGTGTACACAACACCAGGAATGACGTCGTAGTTCACGTGGCCGGCCTGGCCGGCAAGGATTTCGGCCACGGCCACGCCCTCGTCCTCGGCCTTGTGCGCCAGCATTGGGCCGGCGACGACATCCCCGATCGCGTACACACCCCGCAGCGTCGTCGCGAAGTGGCGGTCGATTTGCACGCGGCCGCGACCATCGAGCGCCACGCCGGCTTCCTTCAGGCCAAGCCCTTCCGTATAGGGAACGCGGCCGATCGCAACCAGCACGACATCGGCCTCGAGCTTTTCCGCAGTTCCGCCGGCGGCCGGCTCGATCCGCGCAACGAGGGTTTTGCCCGAAATATCGACGCCGGTGACCTTGCTGCCAAGCTTGAACGCAAAACCCTGCTTCTCGAGGATGCGCTGAAACTGCCGCGCGACCTCGCCATCCATACCAGGCAGGATGCGATCGAGAAATTCCACCACGGTAACCTGCGCCCCGAGCCGGTGCCATACCGAGCCAAGCTCGAGCCCGATCACGCCGGCGCCGACGATCAACAGTTTTCCCGGCACCTTGTCGAGCGACAACGCACCGGTCGAAGACACGATGCGCTTTTCGTCGATCTCGATACCCTTCAGCTGCGCGATATCCGAACCGGTGGCGATGACGATGTTTTTGGTCTCGACGATTTGCGTCTTGCCGTCATTGCCCGTCACCTCCGCCTTGCCGGTGCCGAGTATCCTGCCTTTGCCATGGATGACGTCGATCTTGTTCTTCTTCATCAGGAACTCGACGCCCTTGACGTTGCCGTCGATGCCCTGCTGTTTGAAATTCATCATCGAAGGCAGATCGAGTTTCGGAGGGGGGACGCTGACGCCCATCTTCGCAAAGGAGTGCCCCGCCTCCTCGAACATTTCGGACGCGTACAACAGGGCCTTCGATGGCATGCAGCCGACATTGAGACAGGTGCCGCCGAGGGTCGCATCTTTCTCGACCACCGCGACCTTCATGCCGAGCTGCGCCGCGCGGATCGCGCACACATAACCGCCAGGACCGGTTCCGATGACAACAAGATCATAGCTGGCCATGATTGAAGTCCTGTCGCTGCAATGGATGGCCGCGTCTTAGCGTCCGCCAGACACGTCGAGGATGGCGCTGGTCACGTAGGACGCGTCGTCCGACATCAGCCAGACAATGGCGTTGGCGATCTCGTCCGCCGTGCCCACGCGTTTCATCGGCACCATGTGGCTGAGCCGGTGCGCGCGATCAGGCTCGCCGCCGGAAGCGTGAATTTCAGTGTCGATCAGGCCAGGCCGGATGGCCGCGACGCGGATGCCTTCACCGGCGACCTCATATCCCAGCCCCACGGTGAAGGAATCGATGGCGCCCTTGGAGGCCGCGTAATCGACATAGGTGTTGGGAGAACCGAGTTTCGCCGCGACCGAAGACAGATTGACGATGACGCCACCCTTGCCGCCGTGACGCGTCGACATCCGCTTTACCGCCTCGCGCGCGCACAGCATACTGCCGGTGACATTGACGGCCATCATGCGCTGGATGCGCTCGGCGGACATCTCATCGACCCTGGATGTCGTACCGACGATGCCGGCATTGTTGACGAGCGCCCCCAGAGTCCCGAGCCCGTCGGCGGCCTCGAACAGAGCCAGGATTTCCTTCTCGCTTGCGACATCGCATTTGACGGCGACCGCCTTGCGGCCTTTCGCCTCGATGGCGGCGACACAGCTTTTTGCCGCGGCCTCATTGCTCGCGTAGCCGATGCAAACGCGATAGCCGCGCGCCGCGGCGGCCAGTGCGGTGGCGCGGCCGATGCCGCGGCTGCCGCCGGTGACGATCACTACCTTGTCGGTCAAAACTACCCCCAATAGTTCCAAACGTGGTTACGGGAAGAGCCGCAAGCGAGCTGCGGCAAGCTCGATCAGAATCAAGGGTCGACTAGAGATCCAGCACCAGCCTTGCCGGATCTTCGAGGCTTTCCTTGACGCGCACCAGGAAAGTCACCGCCTCCTTGCCGTCGATGACGCGATGGTCGTACGTGAGCGCCAGATACATCATCGGGCGAATTTCGACCTTGCCGCCGATCGCCATCGGCCGCTCCTGGATCTTGTGCATGCCGAGAATACCCGATTGCGGCGCGTTCAGGATCGGCGTCGACATCAGCGAACCGTAGATGCCGCCATTGGTGATGGTGAAAGTGCCACCCTGCAATTCCTCGATCTTGAGCTGGCCGTCGCGGGCACGCCGGCCGAAATCGGCAATGGCCTTCTCGATCTCGGCAATCGATTTCTGGTCGCAGTCGCGCACCACGGGCACCACCAGCCCCTTGTCCGTGCCGACGGCGACGCCAATGTGATAATAGTTCTTGTAGATCAGGTCGGAGCCATCGATCTCGGCATTGACTGCCGGGATGTCCTTCAGCGCCTGCACACAGGCCTTCGTGAAGAAGCCCATGAAGCCGAGCTTGATGCCGTGCTTCCTTTCGAAGACGTCCTTGTACTGGCCTCGCATCGCCATGATGTGGGTCATGTCGACTTCATTGAAGGTCGTGAGCATCGCGGCGGTGTTTTGCACTTCCTTCAGGCGCCGGGCGATGGTTTGCCGCAGCCGCGTCATTTTCACCCGCTCCTCGCGGGCAGCGTCATCGGCCGGCGAAGGTGCACGAACCTGCACGGCTGCAGCGGGTTGGTTGACCGGTGTCGGAGCCGATGCGGCCTTTTCGATTGCCGCCAGCATGTCGCCTTTTGTAACGCGGCCGTCCTTGCCTGAACCGGGGACGGTCGCCGCATCGATCCCGCTTTCGGCGGAGAGCTTGCGCACCGAGGGTGCCAGGGGAGCGTCGGCAGGGGGCACCCTTGCCGTAGGTGCGGGCGCGGGGGCCGCCGCAGGCGCTGGTGCGGCTGGCTTCGCAGGCGAAGGCGCCGGCTTGACGGTGGCTGCCGCGGCGCCGTCATTGATCTGACCCAGCAGCGCGCCGACGGCGACCGTCTCGCCATCCTTGGCGACGATATCCCCTAGCGTACCCGCCGATGGTGCCGGGACTTCGATCGTAACCTTGTCGGTCTCGAGTTCGACCAGAGGCTCGTCGACCGCGACCGGCTCGCCGGGCTTCTTGAACCAACGCCCGATGGTGGCCTCCGTCACGGATTCGCCGAGTGTCGGCACGCGAATGTCAGTCATAGTTTGCTTCCCCAGTATGCAGACGGAGACCATTGTCGTCGAAACGAGCGGCGCATGTACCGGATACCCCGCTTTCGCCGGGCATGACCGATCGTTACCTAACTCAGCGCGTCGTCCAGCAGTGCCTTGAGCTGCGCCAGATGCTTCGACATCAAGCCGGTAGCGGTTGCAGCCGATGCCGCGCGGCCGGCATAGCGCGGGCGCTTGTTCGGAGCGTTGACCTGGTTGAGCACCCATTCGAGATAGGGCTCGATGAAGTGCCACGATCCCATGTTGCGCGGTTCTTCCTGGCACCAGACCAGTTCGGCGTTCCTGAAGCGACCCAGCTCCAAAACCAGCGCCTTCAGCGGCACTGGATAAAGCTGCTCGATACGCATCAGGTAGATGTCATCGACACCGCGCTTCTCACGCTCCTCGTAGAGGTCGTAATAGACCTTGCCCGAGCAAAGCACGATGCGGCGGATCTTGTCGTCCGGAACGAGCTTGATCGGTTCCCCCGCCAGCATCTGGGCGTCGTCGTAGAGGATGCGGTGAAACGTCGTCCCGCTGCCGAGTTCATCCAGCCGCGAGACCGCGCGCTTGTGCCGCAACAAGGACTTCGGCGTCATCACGATCAGCGGTTTTCGGATCTCGCGATGCAGCTGGCGGCGCAGAACGTGGAAGTAATTGGCAGGCGTGGTCGGATTGACAACCTGCATGTTATCCTCGGCGCACATTTGCAGGAAACGCTCGAGCCGTGCGGAAGAGTGTTCCGGTCCCTGGCCCTCATAACCGTGGGGCAACAGGCAAACCAGCCCGGACATGCGCAACCATTTGCGCTCGCCGGAAGAGATGAACTGGTCGAACACGACCTGCGCGCCGTTGGCGAAATCGCCGAACTGCGCTTCCCACATCGCCAGCGCGTTGGGCTCGGCCAGTGAATAGCCGTATTCGAAGCCCAGCACCGCCTCTTCGGACAACAGTGAATTGATGACTTCGAAATGGCCCTGCTCGCCACCCAGATGATTGAAGGGCGTATACCGGCTCTCGTCTTCCTGGTCGATCAGCACCGAATGGCGCTGCGAGAACGTGCCGCGCTCGGAATCCTGCCCGGACAACCGAACGTGATGGCCTTCCTGCAACAACGAACAAAACGCCAGCGCTTCCCCGGTCGCCCAATCGATGCCGATGCCGCTGTCGATCGCTTTCGCCCGATTGTCGAGGAAGCGCTGGATGGTGCGATGGACGCGGAAACCGTCCGGCACCTTGGTGATCTTGCGGCCGATCTCTTTGAGCACGGCAATATCGACGCCGGTGACGCCGCGGCGGGGATCTTCCTCCTGGTCGGCGATCTTGAGGCCCGCCCACTTGCCGTCGAGCCAGTCGGCCTTGTTCGGCTTGTAGCCGGCTCCCGCTTCCAGTTCGGCGTCGAGCCGCGCGCGCCAGTCGGCCTTGGCCTTTTCCACCTCGCCTTCGGTTACCACGCCTTCGCCGATCAGCCGTTTGGCGTAAATCTCCAGCGTGCTCGGATGCGAGGCGATCTTCTTGTACATCACCGGCTGGGTGAAGGCGGGTTCGTCGCCCTCGTTGTGGCCGTGGCGGCGATAGCAGAACATGTCGATGACGACAGGCTTGTGGAATTTCTGCCGGAACTCGATCGCGACCTTGGCCGCGAACACCACCGCCTCCGGATCGTCGCCGTTGACGTGGAAAATCGGCGCATCGATCATCTTCGCCACATCGGACGGATAGGGCGAGGAGCGCGAATAGCGCGGATAGGTGGTGAAACCGATCTGGTTGTTGACGATGAAGTGCAGCGAACCGCCGGTGCGATAGCCTTTCAGGTCCGACAGGCTGAAACACTCCGCCACCACGCCCTGACCGGCGAAGGCGGCGTCGCCATGCATCAAAAGCGGCAGCACCGAAATTCGCATGTCCGGCGGATCGCCGTGCTGGTCCTGCTTGGCGCGCACCTTGCCGAGTACGACCGGATCGACGATTTCCAGATGGGAGGGATTGGCGGTCAGCGACAGATGGATCCTGTTGTTGTCGAACTCGCGATCCGAGGACGCGCCCAGATGATATTTGACGTTGCCGGAACCCTCGACCGCGTCTGGATTGACCGAGCCGCCCTTGAATTCATGGAACAGCGCGCGATGCGGCTTGCCCATCACCTGGGTCAGCACATTGAGGCGGCCGCGATGCGGCATGCCGACGACAATTTCCTTCACGCCGAGATTGCCGCCGCGCTTGATGATCTGTTCGAGCGCCGGGATCAGCGATTCCGCGCCGTCGAGGCCAAAGCGCTTGGTTCCGGTGAATTTGAGATCGCAGAACTTCTCGAAGCCTTCGGCTTCCACGAGCTTGTTGAGGATCGCGCGACGCCCCTCGCGGGTGAACGAGATTTCCTTGTCCGGGCCCTCGATGCGCTCCTGAATCCAGGCCTTTTGCGCGGCATTGGTGATGTGCATGAATTCGACGCCGAGCGTCTGGCAGTAGGTGCGCTCGCAGATTGCGACGATTTCACGCAAAGTGCCGTATTCCAGGCCCAGCACGTGATCGAGGAAGATTTTTCGATCAAAATCAGCCTCGGTGAAGCCATAGGAGCGCGGATCGAGTTCTTCGCGGTCGCGCGGCGCCTCGATGCCGAGCGGATCGAGCCTGGCGTGGAAATGGCCGCGCATGCGATAGGCGCGGATCAGCATAAGGGCGCGGACCGAGTCCCGCGTTGCCTGATGCACGTCGGCGGCCGTGAGTTCGCTGCCCCTGGCTTGAGCCTTGGCGGCCAGCTTGGTGCCGACGGCCTTTTCGACCTCCACCCAGTCGCCGTCGAGCGCCGAGGTCAACTCGTCGCGAGGTGTCACTGGCCAGTTGTTCCGCGCCCAGGACGGTCCCTCGGCGTTTTTGCGGACATCGGCCGGGGTGTCTTTCAGGCTCTTGAAGAATTCCTGCCATTCGGGGTCGACCGAGGAGGGATCATTCTCGTATCGGGCGTAGATTTCGTCGATGTAGGTGGCATTGGTGCCCTGCAAAAAAGAAGAAAGGGCAAAAGCGGCGTTCGCGTCCTGACGAGACATGGGAGCGTCCTGGTGATTTTTATTTCGCGCATGGAAAACGGCGCGGCAGCCGGTCCAAAAAGGCCGAACCAGCGGGATACAGAA
Organism: uncultured Alphaproteobacteria bacterium; assembly: GCA_963721935.1. Taxonomy (GTDB): domain Bacteria; phylum Pseudomonadota; class Alphaproteobacteria; order Rhizobiales; family Xanthobacteraceae; genus Bradyrhizobium. Next base: position 255,247 of record CAVRMY010000056.1, on the reverse strand, counting down.
CCCTTACCCTATTTAAGATGAGATATCGCGCCGAAAAGAACGAAAAAATGAACTAGGATTTCAATTTTTCGACAAGGGTCTTTCCGAGCCTTGCCGGCGACGGAGAGACAGTAATTCCTGCCGATTCCATCGCCTCTGTCTTGGACCGGGCATCGCCCTTGCCGCCCGAGATGATGGCGCCCGCGTGGCCCATGCGGCGTCCGGGCGGCGCGGTCACCCCGGCGATGAAACCGACCATCGGTTTCTTGCGGCCGCGTTTGGCTTCATCCTTGAGGAATTGAGCCGCATCCTCTTCGGCCGATCCGCCGATTTCGCCGATCATGACAATCGAGGTGGTCTTGGGATCGGCCAGAAACATCTCGAGCACATCGATGAACTCTGTTCCCTTGACCGGATCGCCGCCGATGCCGACCGCCGTGGTCTGGCCGAGGCCCTCCTGGGAGGTCTGAAAGACGGCCTCATAGGTCAGCGTGCCCGAACGCGAGACGATGCCGACGTTGCCCGGCTTGAAAATGTTCGCTGGCATGATGCCGATCTTGCATTCACCCGCGGTCATGACCCCGGGACAATTCGGTCCGATCAGGCGGGACTTCGATCCGCTCAACGATCGTTTGACGCGCACCATGTCGAGCACGGGAATACCTTCTGTGATGCAGACGATCAGCGGAATTTCGGCGTCGATCGCCTCGCAGATCGCGTCAGCCGCGCCCGGCGGCGGCACGTAGATGACGGAGGCGTCGGCGCCGGTCTTCTGGCGTGCTTCAGCCACGGTGTCGAACACCGGCAGCCCGAGATGGCTCGATCCCCCTTTGCCCGGCGAAGTGCCGCCGACCATCCTGGTGCCGTAAGCGATTGCTGCTTCCGAATGAAACGTACCGTTCTTGCCGGTAAAGCCCTGGCAGATGACCTTGGTGTTCTTGTCGATCAGGATGGACATGACTGGGATTGCTTTCGCGAGACGATGGGACAGGGATCAATGAATCCGCCGGTAAACGCCGGTAAGCACGTCGGCCCACCCTTCCGCGTCAGGCGAAAACTGGATTTTCATGGCGTAGCTGTTGTCGTCGATGATTTCGTAGACATGCCGCGCGTTGCCGCGCAGCGAGCCGCGCACCAGGATCAGCGACTTGCCCGTCCAGCCGCCGGAGGCCGGCGAGGGCGGATAGTAACCGAGTGAATCGTGCCAGAATAATTTATAGAGCCGATCCTCGCGGTCGTAGGTAAACAAGCCATGCGTTGCGAAGATCTCCTTGCCGTCGCGCGACTGCCGCGTATCCTGAATCAGATAAAAGCCATTGAGATCGATGCGAGCCACGACATGTGAGGTGGCGGGGCCGCCCTCGGTCCAGCGCGAGGGATACACTATTTCTTCACCGGCCCACTCGCCGGCGAGCGCCCCAAGCCTGCGATGCTCATCCAGCGGTAGGGGTGCGGTGAGACGGTCTGCGGGCATGGTCACCCTCCCTTGACGGCCTTGACGATTTTTTGCGCGGCATCGTCGAGATCATCCGCCGACAGCACGTTGAGGCCGCTTTGACGGATGATCTTTTTGCCAGCCTCGACATTGGTACCCTCCAGCCGGACCACCAGCGGCACCTTGAGGCCGACTTCCTTGACCGCTGCGACCACGCCTTCGGCGATGATGTCGCATTTCATGATGCCGCCGAAGATGTTGACCAAAATGCCCTTCACACTGGGATCTGCGGTGATGATCTTGAACGCGGCCGCGACCTTTTCCTTGCTGGCGCCGCCGCCGACATCGAGAAAGTTCGCCGGCTCCATGCCGTAGAGCTTGATGATGTCCATGGTCGCCATGGCAAGACCGGCGCCGTTCACCATGCAACCGATGGTGCCCTCGAGCGCGACGTAGTTCAGGTCGTATTTGGAAGCCTCGATTTCCTTTGCGTCTTCTTCGGTCTCGTCGCGTAACGCCGCGACCTCGGGATGACGGAACAGCGCGTTGTCGTCGAACGACACTTTGGCGTCGAGCACGCGCAGTTGGCCCTGCCTGGTGACGACCAGCGGATTGATCTCGAGCATCGCCATGTCCTTGGCGATAAAGGCCGCATAAAGCTGCGTCACCAGCTTTTCCGCCTGCCTGGCGAGATCGCCCGACAAGTTCAACGCCCTTGCGACCGTACGGCCATGATGGGGCATGATTCCGGTTGCCGGGTCGACCGAGAAGCTGACGATTTTTTCCGGATTATTGTGTGCAACGTCCTCGATGTTGACGCCGCCTTCGGTGGAGACCACGAACGAGACTTCGGAGGTTTCGCGATTGACCAGTATGGAGAGATAAAACTCCTTGTCGATGTCCGAACCTTCCTCGATGTACAGCCTGTTGACTTGCTTGCCGTGCGCTCCGGTCTGCACCGTAACGAGGGTCGCCCCCAACATCTGCCTGGCAAACTCGTTGACCTCCGCAACCGATTTGGCGATGCGGACGCCACCCTTGTCGCCGGCGGAAGCCTCCTTGAACTTGCCCTTGCCGCGGCCTCCGGCATGGATCTGGCTCTTCACCACCCATACCGGACCGGGCAGGGTCTTCGCAGCCACGTCGGAGTTGGCGGCGCGCAGTACCGGCATCCCCTTCGAAATCGGGACTCCGAATTCGTGCAGCAACGCCTTGGCCTGATATTCATGGATGTTCATCTGGACGCTCCCCCGCCCGTATGGGCTCAATCAGTAAATTCGTGCCGGTCGAAATTTTTGGTATACCATATGCCAGATTGGGGCAAATCCAAAACCAGTGGAATCCCATGGCATTAACAGGCCGGCATTCCGGCTTCGCCGAAACGGGCGGCTGATCAACGAGTTCCAGCAGGCTCGAGGATCGATCGCTCGATCCACAAGCCTTCGCCCGCGCAATCAACGGCCGAGCAGGTCCGGCGCGATCTTCTTGCAGGCATCGACCAGTCCCTGCACGGAAGCGACCGACTTATCGAAGGCCTCGCGGTCCTTGCCCCCAAGCTCGATCTCGACAATGCGCTCAACGCCCTTCGATCCGATCACGACGGGTACTCCGACATACATGTCCCGCACGCTGTATTCGCCATTGAGGTAGGCGGCGCAGGGCAGCACGCGCTTCTTGTCCCTCAAATAGCTTTCGGCCATCGCGATCGCGGAAGCGGCCGGTGCATAGAATGCCGACCCCGTCTTCAGAAGGTTGACGATCTCGGCCCCGCCATTGCGCGTGCGATCGACGATCTCGTCGATCCGTACCTGCGAAGTCCAGCCCATCTTGACGAGATCGGGCAGCGGAATGCCGGCCACCGTGGAATAGCGCACCAACGGCACCATGGTGTCGCCGTGGCCACCCAGCACGAAAGCGGTGACGTCTTCGACCGAGACATTGAACTCGTCGGCGAGGAAATAGCGGAATCGCGCCGAATTGAGCACGCCCGCCATGCCTACGACCTTTTTGTGCGGCAAGCCGGAAGCCTTTTGAAGTGCCCACACCATGGCGTCGAGCGGGTTGGTGATGCAGATCACGAACGCATCGGGGGAGTATTTCTTGATGCCGGCGCCGACCTGTTCCATGACCTTCAGGTTGATGCTCAACAGATCGTCGCGGCTCATGCCGGGCTTGCGCGGCACGCCGGCAGTGACGATGCAGACCTTGGCATTGTCGAGCGCCTCATAAGAGTTTGTGCCGGTGAAATTCGCATCGAACCCGTCGACCGGCGAGGATTGCGCAATGTCGAGGGCCTTGCCCTGTGGCACCCCCTCGGCAATGTCAAACAGCACGACGTTGCCCAGTTCCTTCAGGCCGATGAGATGGGCCAGCGTTCCGCCGATCTGGCCGGAGCCAATCAAAGCAATTTTGTCGCGCGCCATGGGAAATCTGTCCTTTGCACGTACGCAGGGAAGGAAGGAAGTTTGGTTATCCCTTTCGCCCGGCCCGTTCAAGCCGGACCATGCTCAATTGTCGGTCAGGCATTGATCGCGGGCGCGCTGGTCCGCAAACGGCGATTTCAGGTCTCCACCAGCCCGGTGCTGGCACCGCTGGCCTCCGAATCCTTGTGTCCATGCGGTCGCGCCAGATAGGATTCCGAGCTCATCTCGATCAGGCGCGACGAGGTTCGCTTGAATTCGCTCGCCTCGTTGCCCTCCGTTGCGACATACAACGAGAGCGGATCGGCTGCCGCGGAGGCCATCAGCTTGACGCCGTTGTCGTACAACGTATCGATCAGGGTGATGAAACGCTTGGCGGCATTGCGATCGGAATAGTCCATGACCGGAATGCGGTCGATGATGATGGTGTGATAGTCGCGCGCGAGCCGAAGGTAGTCCGATGCGGCGAGCGGCTCTTCGCAGATATCGGCGAAGGAAAACCGTGCCACGCCATGCGCCGAGCACGGCACCTGCAGCACGCGGCCCTTGATCGAAATGTCGAGCGGCTTGCAGGGCGCGCTGCCGGTCATCTTGACCCAGGCCCTGTCGAGCGCAGCCGCAGCGGCTGCATCCGCCGGCACCAGCCACATCTTCACCCCCGCGAGTTTTTCGAGCCGGAAATCGGTGCGCGCATCCAGCCGCAGCACCTCCATATGCTCCGATATCTGCGCGATGAACGGCACAAACAGCGATCGGTTCAGACCGCCCTTGTAGAGGTCTTCGGGCGCGACATTGGATGTCGCAACCACAACGGTACCGAGGTCGAACAGCCTGGCGAACAATCGCCCCAGAATCATTGCATCGGCAATGTCGGTGACATGGAATTCGTCAAAACACAGTAGCCAGGCCTGTTCGAAGATCGACGCGGCGGTAAGCGCGATGACGTTGCCGTCCGGAATGTCCCCCCGCGCAATGCTCTGACGATAGCCGTAAATCCGCTCATGCACGTCGGCCATGAATTCGTGGAAATGCGCACGTCGCTGGTGCTCGACCGGGCTCTGCTGAAAGAAAAGATCCATCAGCATGGTCTTGCCGCGCCCGACATCGCCGTGAACGTAAAGGCCGCGTGGCGGCGCATCGTCCTTGTCGGCAAACAGTCGGCCGAGCAGACCCTGCTTGCGCAGCGGCTTGTAGCCCGCCAGCCGCTGCTCCAGATTCGCAAAGGCTTCGGCGACCCGTTCCTGGGCGGGGTCGAGCTCGATTGCGCCGCTGGAAACAAGGTCGCGATAGTGGGAGCGGAAGGAAGTGGAGGAGGGAGACAGCATGGCCCTTCTTACGGCCTTAGCTTTAAGAAAATTGCAAGCCGGGAATTGGTGCGAGGGGTATGCAAGATGCCTCTCCCTCGCCCCGTTCTTACGGGAGAGGGTTGGGGTGAGGGGCGCGGTAGCTCCCCCTCACCCGGATTGCTTTGCAATCCGACCTCTCCCCGCGAGCGGGGCGAGGTAAGAATTCACGCGCTCAGCGCGTAGGAATCCTCGACCACATAGGGTCCGCCGCCGGTCGAGGCGCGCGAGGAAAACAGCACAAAGCGCTGCGCCGTAAAGACCCGGGTCGGAAAATAGCCCCGCACCGAAAGATAGTCGGCGACATCCTGGGTGGAAGCGTCGCGAAGCCGTGCCAGCGTCACATGCGGGGTGAATTTGCGGCCCTCCGGATCAAGCCCGATACGCTGCATCAATCGCTCGAGTTCGGCCTGGAGCTCGATCAGCGGCCGGCTCGGGGCGATGTTGGCGACCACCGCACGCGGCTTTTTTCCGCCAAAGCTGGAGAGACCCTGCACGGTGACTTCGAATGGCTTGCGATTGACGCGGACCAGCATCGAGGCGACGTTGTTGGCCGCCACGCCATCGATATCGCCGATGAAGCGCAAGGTAACATGATAGTTTTCGGGGTCGATCCAGCGGGCGCCTGGCAGGCCGCCACGCAATGAGGAAAGGGTCTGGCCGATCTCGGCCGGAATTTCCAGTCCCGTGAACAATCTCGGCATCGCTAAACTCCCGATGCTGGGGCATCTCCCTGAGAGAAAGCGCCCTGTAACAAGGTCCGGCAACGAATCACCGATACCAGTTTTTACCGTAGTTATATGACTCTGCGAAGCATTCGGCGTTAACAGACCGGAAACCTCCCGCAAATCCATTGTGTTAGGGTTATTGCTGCCTGCTTCTCAACTAGGCTGCCCCGATATCGCGCCAAGCAATGCCTCAACGGTAGGCAGGATGTTGTTCACGATGATTTCGACACCTTCCGCCGTCGGATGCATGCCATCGGCCTGATTGAGCCTGGCATCGGCGGCGACGCCTTCGAGGAAAAACGGATAGAGCGGGACCCCGGACGATTTGGCGATGTCGGGATAGATCGCGTTGAAACGCGCTGCAAAATCATTGCCGTAGTTCGGCGGGGCGAGCATCCCGCACAAGAGCACCGCAATTCCGCGCGCTTTGAGCCGTGTCACGATGTCCGACAATGCGGCGCGCGTCACGGCCGGATCGGTACCGCGCAAGGCATCATTGGCGCCAAGTTCGACGATTACGGCCCGAGTTCCTTCCGGCACCGACCAATCGAGCCGGTCGCGGCCGCCGGAGCTGGTGTCGCCTGACACCCCGGCGTTGACCATCTCAACCGGTATCCCCTTGGCCTTCAACGCCTTTTGTAGCTTGGCTGGAAACGCATCGGATCCAGCAAGACCAAACCCCGCACTCAGCGAATCCCCGAGCACGACCATCTTGATCGGCTTTGCTCCGATCGCCGCGGACGCCTGCGCAAGGGCCGGTTGCGCCCCTATCAAAGCCAGACAGAAAATGAGCATCCGCACGAACATCGGTCACAGCCTCTCGACCACGCCACAGGAAGTACCATATGACCGAGCCATGGACAGTCTCATCGAACCCTCATCATTGACCGGCACCGCGCCGGACACCATCACAATCTCCAACGTCAATCTCTCGCTCGGCTCGGGCGCAGCGCGTGTCCACATTCTCAAGGACATAAGCCTGCGCGTTGGCTCGGGCGAGGCGATCGGCCTGGTCGGTCCGTCAGGGTCCGGAAAATCCACTCTGCTGATGGTGATGGCGGGATTGGAGCGTCCCGACAGTGGAGAGGTGGTCGTCAATGGCACCCCTTTCAATGCCCTCGACGAAGATGCGCTGGCGCGCTTTCGTGGCCGTCAGGTTGGTATCGTCTTCCAGTCGTTTCATCTGATCCCGACGATGACGGCGCTGGAAAACGTGGCCGTGCCCCTGGAACTCGCCGGCAACGGCGATGCGTCGCGGCGCGCGGCGCAGGAATTGACGTTGGTCGGACTGGGCGACCGGCTTCATCACTATCCCACGCAGCTATCGGGTGGCGAACAGCAGCGCGTGGCGCTTGCCCGGGCGCTGGCGCCCGACCCGGCCATCCTTGTAGCCGACGAGCCCACCGGCAATCTTGACGAGGCCACGGGCAAACAGATCGTCGATCTCATCTTCACCAAACATGCCGAGCGCGGCATGACATTGGTGTTGGTCACCCACGACACTTCGTTGGCGCAACGCTGCGATCGCGTAGTGCGCTTGCGCTCGGGGCGGATCGATGGCCGGCTCGCGGAGCAAGATAGCGCATCATGACGACCGGCTCTTTACCCATTGCTCCCGGCCGACCGGCATCGCTCCCCCTGCGCTATGCGCTTCGCGAATTGCGCGGCGGCCTGCGCGGCTTCTACGTATTCATTGCCTGCATTTCGCTCGGCGTGATGGCAATCGCCGGCGTCGGCTCCGTAGCGGCGAGCCTGAGGGAGGGGCTGGCGCGCGAGGGCCGCACTCTGCTGGGCGGCGACGTTGCCTTTTCGCTGTTTCAACGCGAGGCCAAGCCTGACGAAGTCGCCTTCCTGCGTACGAGGGGCGGCGTCTCCGTTACGGCCTCGCTGCGCGGCATGGCGCGCGCCGACGACGGCCGCCTTGCTCTGGTCGAGATCAAGGCGGTGGACGCTGCGTACCCGACGCTCGGCGAATTGACGCTTGAGCCGAAAATGCCGATCAAGGATTTGCTCGCCGATCATGACGGAATATTCGGCGCGGCGGCCGATTCGACCCTGCTGAGCCGGCTGGATCTCAAGCTTGGCGACCGCATCGGCGTCGGCAGCGCGACATTCCAGATACGCAGCGTCGACGTTACCGAGCCGGACAAGCTGGCCGGCGGGCTCGGTTTTGGTCCGCGCTTCCTGGTAAGCGAAGCTGGGCTGCGCGCCACCCAGCTGTTGCAGCCCGGCAGCCTGGTGCGCTGGACCTATCGGGTAAGGCTGCCCGACTACGCCAGCAGCGAGAGCAATGCGGCGCGGCTTGTGGACGAGGCCCGAAACGCGCTGCCTCATGCCGGATGGGAAATCAGGACCCGGAACAGTGCCTCGCCGCAACTCGAACGCACGATCAGCCGTTTCACCCAATTCCTCACGCTGGTCGGCCTTGCCTCGCTGCTGGTCGGCGGCGTTGGCGTCGCCAACGCGGTCAAGAGCCATATCGATCGCCGCCGCGAGGTCATCGCCACCTTCAAGGCGATGGGCGCCACCGGCCGCGACGTCTTTGCGATCTATCTTACGCAGGTGGTGGTGCTGGCCCTCGTCGGTTCCGCGATCGGACTTGCCGCGGGAGCTGCGCTGCCGTTCATCATCGTCGATGTGTTCGGCAGGGTGTTGCCATTGCCGGTGGTCCCGGCCGTGCATGCCGATGAACTGGCCCTGTCGCTCGTATACGGCCTTGCGACGGCGCTCGCCTTCGGACTTTGGCCACTTGGCCGCGTGCACGATGTTCCGGTGGCGACGCTGTTTCGCGAGGCCGTGACCAGCCTGTGGCAACGCCCGCGCTGGCGTTACCTCGCCTTGATGGCGCTGGTGATTGCGTTCCTTGTCGTCGTGGTCATCGGGCTTGCTTATGACAAGCGGGTAGCGACCATATTCGTCCTGTCCTCGATCGCCGTCTTTGCGCTGTTGCGCGGCATCGCCGCCGGGCTGATGGCGCTGGCGCGCCGATTGCCTCGAACGCAATTCACCATGTTGCGGCTGGCGATCGCCAATATTTACCGGCCCGGCGCCTTGACGCCCTCCGTGGTTATGTCGCTGGGTCTGGGTCTGGCCGTGTTGGTGACCATAACGCAGATCGATGGCAATTTGCGGAGGCAATTTCTCGCCGCCCTGCCCGAGCGCGCGCCTTCGTTCTATTTTATCGACATTCCCGCCACCGAGGCCGACCGCTTCGCGACTTTCCTGAAGCAAACCTCGCCGGGCGCAACGGTCGAGGAAGTGCCGATGCTGCGCGGCCGTATCGTCGCGGCGCGCGGCGTCCCGGCGGAAGACCTCAATCCCTCTACCGACAGCGAATGGGTGCTGCAGAGCGACCGCGGTCTCACCTCAACCGGCGAAATTCCCAAGGGATCGAAGATTGTCGAAGGGCAATGGTGGGGTGCAGACTACAATGGTCCGCCGCTGATATCGATCGAGAAGAAGATCGCCGACGGGCTCAAGCTCAAGCTCGGCGACGAAATCATCGTCAACGTTCTCGGCCGCGATATTCCGGCACGAATCGGCAATATGCGCGCGATCGACTGGCAGGGCCTCGGCATCAATTTCGTCCTTGTGTTTTCGCCCAACGCCTTCAAAGGCGCACCGCATACCCACATTGCGACCTTGACGGAGAATCAGCCCGGCGCGGCCGGTGATGCGGCGATCGTCAAGAAGGTTGCCGACGCATTCCCGATGGTGACCACGGTACGGGTAAGGGAGGCGCTGGAAACCATCGGCACGGTGATTACCAATCTGGTGCTGGCGATCCGCGGCGCGAGTGCCGTGACCCTGATCTCGGCGGTCCTGGTGCTGGGTGGTGCACTGGCCGCCGGCCATCGCCATCGAGTCTATGATGCCGTCATTCTCAAGACACTCGGCGCGACCCGCGGGCGGCTTCTGGGCGCCTATGCGCTCGAATATCTGCTGATTGGCTTTGCGACCGCCGTATTCGGTGTCATCGCGGGCTCGGTTGCGGCCTGGCTGATCGTGACGCGGCTGATGACCCTGAGCTTCGTTTGGCAGGCCGGCAGCGCCGCCGTCGTGGTAGGCACAGCTCTGATAGTCACGGTGGGGTTGGGGCTCGCCGGGACGCTGCTGGCCTTGAACCAGAAGCCAGCAGCCGTTCTGCGAAACCTGTAATATAAATTTGATATAAATGGCTTTGCCGGCGAATCCGATCTTTGCGGCGCAGCGACATTCAGCCGCGCATGGCGGCTTGCGGCGGATGTGGTAGTTTCCCAGATATGGGCTGCACCAGACGCCGTTTCATGACGCAAAATTAATGTCCGCAAACGGCGCTATCTGAGGTAATTTCGAGCTGGCGACGCAGGTTTTGGCGTTCCACCAGACAACAAACAGGAATTCGACCATGTCGGACCTAGACCGTAACTATGCCTCTCCCTTCGGCCGGGCCGCCGGGCGCGTTGACGCCGCGACGGTCGACGCTGGTCTGCGCGCCTACATGCTGCGCGTTTACAACTATATGAGCATCGGCCTGGCCATCACCGGCCTCGCAGCGCTCGGCGTCTATATGGCGGCCGTTACCGGCGACCCGTCCGGAGCTGCCGCCAAGATCGGCAGTAATGTCTACCTGACGGCGTTCGGCTACGCGATGTTCGTGAGCCCGCTGAAGTGGCTGTTCATCCTGGCGCCGCTTGCCATGGTGTTCGTCATCTCCGCCGGGATCAACCGCCTGCAGCCTGCGACCGCCCAGATGCTGTTCTGGGTATTCTCGGCGCTGATGGGGATTTCGCTCTCCTCGATCTTCCTGGTGTATACGCACACCTCGATCGTGCGGGTTTTCTTCATCACCGCGGCCACGTTCGGCGCGCTGAGCCTTTATGGCTACACGACGCGACGTGACCTTACCGGGATGGGCTCGTTCCTGATCATGGGCCTGTTCGGCGTCATCATCGCGAGCCTGGTCAATCTCTTCCTCGCCAGTTCAATGCTGCAGTTCGTGGTTTCGGTCATCGGCGTGCTGGTATTCGCCGGCCTTACGGCCTGGGACACCCAGCGGCTGAAGAATGACTACATCTACGGCTACGCCGGGCAGGGAGGTGACGTGGCGGAACGCGCGGCGATTACCGGTGCGCTTTCGCTCTATCTGAACTTCATCAACCTGTTCACCCTGCTGTTGCAGTTGCTGGGTCAGCGCGACTGACCACGCTTGCCGAGCACACAGATCCCGACCAGCCCCGGCTCTCGTAGCCGGGGCTTTTCTTTTGCGGCGGGCGAAAATAATCTCGAGCCCATGTCCTCGCTTGAAATCAGGCCGACTGTCGCCGCCGACCTGCCCGCGATCACTGACATCTACGAGCATGCCGTACGTTTCGGCACGGCGACCTTCGAGCTGATTCCCCCCGATCTCGCCGAGATGACGCAACGCTTCGAGGCGCTGCTCGACGGAGGCTTTCCCCATATCGTCGCGACGCTGGACGCCCGCGTGATCGGATACGCCTATGCGGGGGCGTACCGGCCAAGACCGGCCTACCGCTTCACCGTGGAGAACTCGGTCTATTTGCACCCCTCGATCCACCGCCGCGGCATCGGCCGGCAATTGCTGCAACGGCTGATCGACGAATGCCAGGCGCGCGGATTTCGCCAGATGATCGCGGTGATCGGCGATTCCGCCAACGCCGCATCGATCGGTGTCCATTCGAAATGCGGATTTCAGATGATCGGAACCCATCCCGATGTCGGGTTCAAGTTCGGCCGCTGGCTCGACACCGTCATGATGCAGCTGGCGCTGGGCGACGGCGGAAAGACCGCGCCGGAAATATCGTAGCCTCTCGACACGTCGTTCCTGTTCGGCTCGCAAAAGCCGAACTCGCAAATCGCGCAGCGGCAACGCACTGGTAATCTCGTCGGGCCGGAGCCGGCGCTCGCGAGCCGGTCCGCAATGACGAGCAGGAATGCGCTACACCAGCGCGGGCTTGCGATCGATGACAAGCAGCACCCGGTCCAGCTCGTGGCCGCGACGCAGGATCAACCCGCCTGCCGAGATCACACTGTAAATGCCCTGCTTGCGGGCCAGACGGGGGTCTTTTTCGATCCGGTAGATTGGAACCTCGGCGGCACGGCGAAATATCGAGAACACCGCGCGGTCGCGCAGGAAGTCGATCGCGTAATCACGCCATTCGCCGTCGGCGACCATGCGCCCGTAGAGATTGAGGATGCGATTGAGTTCGTGCCGACTGAACGTCACCCGGTTGGATAGGCCTGTCGCAGCGGCATTGCGGGCCGCTGCGCGGGCTTCACTTGGATCGGCTTCCTCCGTCATGGAGCTCATAACGCATCTCCTGTCATCTGGACGACATGATTGCGCCGACCGATCTCCGCCGCAAGAGGTACCTCTGCCGGGAACGCCGGGATGGCCTGCGACTAAAGTTCCCAAAGCAGCCGCTAACCATTTGCAGCGAAAGCGCTGCCGTCACGCGATCGTTAGCCGGAATCATAATACCGCCCCACTTCTGCCCACCGAACGCCCTGCTGAATTGCGAGAAGAAAGCACTGCGTTGGCCCGGTCCTTTCGATTCCGGATTCCTCAGCCCCCAGCCCCCCGGGGTCGTCGGGATCGGGCCTAGCGCAGAGTTTATCCCCATACTGGGCCAACGCGAGTTGGTCCTTTTCTTTTGGCGGGCGAAACGCCGCGGCGCTCGATCCTCGCCACGGCGGCTGCCGCCGGCACAGACATTAAAAAACAATCTGTAGCAAGCTCGACTGCCTCGACTGCGCTGCCGGGGGCCGTGCCAGGGCATCCCCGACTGCCTTGCCTGCAATCGCCCTTTTGAAAATGAGTGCTATCCTGATCCTATCCGTCACCGAAGCACGGGGGGTTGAGGATGCTGAAATTCGCGGCGGCTCTGACCGCTCTCGTTCTATCGTTCTTCGTAGCACCGCGCGTTGCTCGGGCCGACGCCGACGATCTCGTCGGGCGCTGGAGCGTCACGTGGTCCAACACTTCGAAAAACATGATGACGCTCGCCAACAGGAATGGACGCCTCTCGGGCACCTATGAAAATGACGACAAGGAGTCCTGTTCAGTAACCGGCAACTTCCTCGCGTCGAATCAGCATGTGGCGATCCAGATCGTATGTCCGAAATGGGATATTCGAATGCAAGGGACCGCGGGGAAAGACAGCAAGACCATCCGTGGCAATTATCAGGCCTATGTGGATGGCGTCGGCAAGTTCGTGATGACGAAGCAGTAGCGGCACCAGCCTGACTCGAAGCATGATCCGAAATTTCGGAGTTGCCTTGCGGCAAACGCATGCGTTTCGCCGCGGCATTTGTTTGAACCAGCCGCGTTGAACAAAATTCAAAGCATGATCCGGAAAAGTGTGCAGCGGTTTTCCTCGCGACAAACGCGAAACGCGTTTGCGCGGAGATCATGCTCGATCAAGCAGCTAAAGCGCGATGACGATTCGATCAAATCTCATCGCGCTTCAGTGAAGGGACGTGTACGCGGCACCCAGCATCGGGCCCGGTTTTTCGCGGCTGCCATCCTGAACGAAGACCGCCGCGGCATCGATGCCTTCGCGCGAGATATTCTCCAGCGGCACTGTCCAGCTCCCGGCACTGCCATTCCAGTCGCCGACCTTCAGCACGTTACGCACGACGTTGTAATAGATCAGATCGCGGCCGCTGTTCTCGCCTCGCGCGATGGATATCGGCACCGCTTTGGAAACCGAACAGATCCATATTTCGCCATGCGTCGCGGCCGGCCCCTTGCCGGAGGCCGCCACCGATACCGTAATCTGGTCGCCGGTGAGCTTCATCGAAACCGGCAGCGACATCACGCCTTCGGTCTTCCGGGTGATGCCGATCGCGTGTTCGATTCCGGCGCGATCGCTTCCGACCACATGGGCTGAACCGTTGACGACCACTTGCGGGGTGTAGACATCGCGATCGCCGCGCATCAGCGAATAGGCCTTCTGGCGAGCGCTGAAGCGCGCATCCGCCAGCGTGTCTTTCCAACCAAGATAGTCCCAATAGTCGATCGGCATGCTCAGCGCGATCACCGAGGGGTCCTTGGCGAGCTCGCCGATGACCTTGTCGGCCGGCGGACACGACGAACACCCCTGCGAGGTGAACAGCTCGACCACCGCGCGCGGTTCTGCCGTGGCGGGCCGGATAATTGCCACAATCGCGCAGACGCCGATGGCGCCGGACCACCGCGATATGGAATTATAGGCCATCATAGCTGTCATAAGTTTTGCCGAGAATATCCGCGCCGCCGCCGCCAGCTTCTCGCCGTTAACGCCACCGCCGGCACTCGCACCGCCAGCCTTGGAACAAGAGAAGGCGACCTTTCTTAGGCCGCCTTCATATCACTCGCTACTCACTTCGAAGTGAGCCGCCGATCACAATCACGCGGCAAGCTTCCGCAAGACATAGTGCAGAATGCCGCCGTTACGATAGTAATCGAGCTCATCGAGCGTATCGATCCTGCACAACAGGGAGATGCGTTGCAGCGAACCGCTGGAAGAAACGATTTCAGCGGTAAGCTTTTGGCGCGGCTTCAGGTCGCCTTGCAGCCCCCGTATGGTTACGGTCTCATCACCCTTCAGCCCGATCGACTGCCAGGACGCGCCCTCTTCGAAGGTAAGCGGCAATACGCCCATGCCGACGAGGTTGGAACGGTGGATGCGTTCGAAGCTCTGGCAGATCACGGCGCGAACGCCGAGCAGTCGGGTCCCCTTGGCAGCCCAGTCGCGTGAAGAGCCGTTGCCATATTCGGCGCCGGCGAAAACCACGAGCGGAACCTTCTCGGCCTGGTACTTCATCGCAGCGTCGTAGATCGACATCTGCTCGCCATCCGGCCAATGCCTGGTCAGGCCGCCTTCCGGAATATTGCCGTCGGCACCCTTCAGCATGAAGTTCTTGATGCGGATATTGGCGAAGGTACCGCGCATCATGACTTCATGGTTACCGCGCCGTGTACCGTATTGGTTGAAATCCGCGGGCCGCACCTGGTGCTCGCTGAGATATTTTCCGGCAGGCAACGTCAGCTTGATCGAGCCGGCCGGCGAGATGTGGTCGGTGGTGATCTTGTCACCGAACATTGCAAGGATACGCGCATCGACGATATCGATGACCGGTTCCGGATCCTTCTTCATGCCCTCGAAATAGGGCGGGTTCTGCACGTATGTCGAACTCATGTTCCAGCGATAGGTTTCGCTCCCCACCGTCTTGATCTTGCGCCAGTTGGTGTCGCCCTTGAACACGTCGGCGTAGCGCTTCTTGAAGATCGACGCGGTCACGAATTTCCTCATGAACTCGTTGATCTGCTTTGCGGTAGGCCAGATATCCTTCAGATACACGGGCTTGCCGTCCTTGCCGGTGGCGATCGGCTCGACCGCCAGATCCCTGGTGACCGTCCCCGCCAGCGCATAAGCGACGACCAATGGCGGCGAGGCGAGATAATTGGCCTGTACGTCCGGGCTTACCCGGCCTTCGAAGTTACGGTTGCCGGACAGCACGGCAGCGGCGACGATGCCGTTATCGTTGATCGATTTCGAAATCTCTTCCGGCAGCGGGCCCGAATTGCCGATGCAGGTGGTGCAGCCGAAGCCCACCAGGTTGAAGCCGACCTTGTCGAGATCGCTCTGCAATCCGGAATTGGCGAGATATTCGGCGACCACCTGGCTGCCCGGAGCCAACGACGTCTTGACCCACGACTTTGCCTTCAATCCCTTTGCGACCGCGTTGCGGGCGAGCAGCCCCGCACCGATCAGCACGCTTGGATTGGAGGTGTTGGTGCACGAGGTGATGGCCGCGATGACGACGTCGCCATGTCCAAGGTCGAAGTTTCGATTTTCAACCGCGTAACGACTGGTGGCGTCGGTCTTCTTGTATTCGTTGCCGAGCGCGGTAGCGAAACCTTCCGCCACCGCGGGCAACGCGACCCGCCCCTCGGGGCGCTTCGGTCCAGCCAGCGACGGCACGACATCGCCGAGATCGAGCGTCAGTGTCGTCGTGAAGACCGGGTCCGGCGACTTTGCGGTCCGGAACAGGCCCTGCGCCTTGGCGTAGGCCGAAACCAGCGCAACGCGATCCGCCTTGCGGCCCGAGGTCTTCAGATAGTCGATGGTCGCCGCATCAACCGGGAAGAAGCCGCAGGTCGCGCCATACTCCGGCGCCATGTTGCCGATCGTTGCCTTGTCCGCGACCGACAGATGATCGAGACCGGGGCCGAAGAACTCCACGAATTTTCCGACCACGCCCAGCTTGCGCAGCATCTGCGTCACTGTCAGCACCAGATCGGTCGCAGTAACGCCTTCCTTGAGCTGTCCCTTGAGCTTGAAGCCGACCACCTCAGGCAACAGCATCGACAACGGCTGGCCCAGCATGCAGGCCTCCGCCTCGATACCGCCGACGCCCCAGCCGAGCACGGCCAGGCCGTTGACCATGGTGGTGTGCGAATCAGTGCCGACCAGCGAATCCGGATAGGCGACCTCGAACATGCCGGTCTTCTTGCCGACCGTCATCTTCTGCTTCCTGGTCCACACCGTCTGCGCGAGATATTCGAGATTGACCTGATGGCAGATGCCGGTGCCTGGCGGCACCACGGAGAAGTTGGAAAACGCCTTCTGGCCCCATTTGAGGAATTCGTAGCGCTCCTGGTTCTGCTTGTATTCCTCGACGACATTCTTGCCGAATGCCTTGTTGTCCCCAAAGAAGTTCACGATCACCGAGTGATCGATGACGAGATCGACCGGCACCAGCGGGTTGATCTTCTCGGCATCGCCGCCCAGCGCCTGCATCGCGTTGCGCATCGCCGCGAGGTCGACGACCGCGGGCACGCCAGTGAAATCCTGCATCAGCACCCGCGCCGGGCGAAAGGCGATCTCATGTTCCAGCGCGCGCTTCTTCAGCCACTTCGAGACTGCGAGGATGTCGTCCTTCTTGACGGTGCGTCCGTCCTCGTTGCGCAGAAGGTTCTCCAGCAGCACCTTCATCGAATAGGGAAGTTTGGAGATACCCTTCAGACCATTTTTCTCGGCGGCGGGCAGGCTGTAATAGACGAAGGTCTTGCCGCCAACCTTCAGGGTTTTTTGGCATTTGAAGCTGTCGAGAGAGGTCATGTGAGGCAATCCCAGATTGTCAGTTATACCCGGCGGGGGTATTTTGGCACCGGCGCAGAGGCAGCCGATCAGTGTGCAGCCCCCGGATTGTGTGCTGCACCGAGTTCCGCCTTATAGAATCTTTCAACAATCCCCGCCACACCGGTAAGCGTTTCGCAGCAATGCACCAGCCATAAATTCTGATCAGTCATCCCCCTGGACTTCCAGGAGGCTGTAGAGGGGCAAGATGCGGCTCTTGGGACGCGAAGTAAGCTGTGCACGGGGCGGCCGGGAAGTGTTTTCCGGGCTTGGCTTCGAGGCAGCCTCAGGCGAAGCACTCGCCGTGGTCGGCCCCAACGGATCGGGAAAAACATCGTTGTTGCGACTGGTCGCGGGCCTCTTGATACCGACCGGCGGATCGATTCGTTTGGAGGGCGGCTCGGCGGAACTGACCCTGCCGGAACAGTCGCACTATCTCGGCCATCGCGACGCCATCAAACCGGCATTGAGCGTGAGCGAAAACCTCACCTTCTGGCGCGATTTCCTGGGCGGCGCGCCGTCCGATCCGATGGAAAGTCTTGCCGTGGTGGAACTTGATCATGCCGCCCACCTTCCGGCGGCGTTCTTGTCAGCCGGGCAGCGGCGAAGGCTCTCGATCGCCCGGCTGCTTTCGGTGGAACGCCCGGTCTGGCTGCTCGACGAGCCGACCAACGCGCTCGACGCCAGCGGACAGATCCTGTTCACCACGCTGATGGCAGATCATCTGTCACGCGGCGGGTTGATCATCGCTGCAACCCACGCGCCTCTCGGGGTCCCGGCACACACGCTCCGAATCGGAGACGCCTCTTGACCGCCCTTGCCGCCATGATCCGAAGGGACGCCAGGATCGCACTTCGCGTCGGCGGCGGCGCGCTGATCGGCGTGCTTTTCTATCTGACCGTCGTGGTTTTGATGCCGTTCGCGGTGGGGCCCGATCTTGCGCTGTTGACCAGATTGGGGCCGGCAATACTCTGGCTCGGCGCCCTGCTTGCGACCCTTTTGACGCTCGATCGGCTGTTCACGGCCGACCACGAAGACGGCTCGCTCGACCTGATCGTGATGAGCCGGACGGCGCTGGAACTGGCCTGCGCGGCAAAGGCGCTGGCCCACTGGCTCGCGGCGGGACTGCCGCTTGTCATTGCAACCCCGGTGCTCGGTCTGTTGCTCAATCTCGATGTTACGGCAACGTCGGCCGTGGCATTGACGCTGCTGGTCGGCACGCCGGCACTGACGTTCACCGGCATGATCGGGGCGGCGCTCGCCGTGACGCTGCGCCGCGGCGGGCTTCTGCTCGCGGTGCTGGTTCTGCCGCTGTCGATTCCCGTGCTGATCTTTGGCGTGGCCGCCTCGCAAGCCGCGATCCTGGAACCACTGTCGTTTGGCGCGCCATTTTCGATTCTTTGCGCCCTGTCGCTGTTCAGCCTCGTGCTTGGGCCTTTCGCCGCGGCGGCAAGCCTGCGGCAGGGTTTGGACTGATGAGGCATCACCCAACCCCGATGGCCAAGCCGGAACAAGAGCATGCCCAACTTGATGCCGATCAACTGTTGCTGAAAACATTCGTGCTGATTGCCTGCCACGGCCGCGAGCATTAACAGGATGCCATGACGCTGATCGATCTTGCCAATCCCACCAGGTTCCTGTCGCTGGCCACGCGCGCGTTGCCATGGCTTGCGGCGGCAACCGCTGTCCTGCTCGCGATCGGCCTCTATCAATCGGCGATGGCCCCGGACGATTATCAGCAGGGCGCCACGGTCAAGATCATGTTCATTCATGTTCCCAACGCTTGGCTGTCGATGTTCGTGTGGGGCGTGATGAGTGTCGCGGCCCTTGGCACCCTGGTCTGGCGGCATCCGCTGGCGGATGTCGCTGCAAAAGCCGCGGCCCCGATCGGCGCCGCCTTCACCTTCCTTGCGTTGGTGACCGGCGCCTTGTGGGGTCGGCCGATGTGGGGGACTTACTGGGAATGGGACGCACGGCTCACGTCGGTGCTGATCCTGTTTTTGATGTATCTCGGATTGATCGCGCTTTGGCGCGCGGTGGAGGACCCCTCACGCGCCGCACGCGCCGCTGCCATCCTGACGCTGGTGGGCGCCATCAATCTTCCGATCATCAAATTCTCGGTGGATTGGTGGAATACGTTGCATCAGGGGGCATCGGTGATGCGGATGGGTGGGCCTGCTCTCGACCACGCGTTCCTGATGCCGCTTCTGGTGATGGCGTCGGCGTTTTCGATGCTGTTCCTGACCCTGCAATTGGCGGCGATGCGCAACGAGATCCTGCGTCGCCGGGTACGCACGCTGCAGATGATCCAGGTGACGAAATCAGGTCGGCGCCCGGCGTGAACGCGATGTCAGCTTGAACGCAATGTCAGCATGAACCCGATGTCACTTGGCCCCTATGCGAGCTTCATCGTAACCTCCTATTTACTGGTGGCAGCGGTCGTGGTGCTGCTGATCGGCTGGATCGCAGTCGATTATCGAAGGCAGCAGCGACGGCTGAGGGAGCTTGAAGCCGGAGGCACGATCAGGCGATCCGGCCGCAGCGCGACGGACATCAAATGAACCAACCCGCGATATCAGACAAATGAGCGAACCCGCTACCACCGATGCTGCGCCGCGGACCTTGCGATGGCTGATGGTGCTGCCGCTGGCCATCTTCGCGTGCCTCGCCGCGATTCTCTGGTTTCGGCTCGGCAGCGGCGATCCGTCGCGAATACCATCCGCCCTGATCGGCCGTCCGGCGCCACAAACTACGCTGCCGGCACTTGAGGGACTCGTTGCCAACGGCGGACAGGTGCCCGGCCTCGACCCCTCCGTTTTCAAGGGCAAGGTCAGCATCGTCAACGTCTGGGCCTCGTGGTGCGTGCCATGCCACGACGAGGCGCCGCTTCTGACCGAGCTTGGTCATGACAGCCGGCTGCAGGTCGTGGGCATCAACTACAAGGATTCCCCTGCCAATGCCCGGCGCTTCCTGGGCCGCTATGGCAATCCGTTCGGTATTGTCGGCGTCGATGCCAATGGCCGTGCTTCGATCGAATGGGGCGTTTACGGCGTGCCTGAGACCTTCGTTGTCGGGCGCGATGGCACCATCATGTACAAGCTGGTCGGTCCGGTGACGCCGGAGAACATGAACACCGTGCTGAAAGCGGAGATCGACAAGGCGCTGAAGGCGGGCAGTTGACCTGGCCATCTTTGCGAGCCAACGGGTCGCGCGAACGCGCGCCCGAAGGCCGGACCCGTGGGCTCCTCGCAATGACACTACTGAGAAAGAGCATGCGTCACCCCTTGCTCACGTCGCCCTCGGCAGCATCGCTCGCCTCCAGCGACACCGGCTCCAGATGATAGCGCTTGATCAGGGGCATTTGCGTCACCGCGAACACCATGGTCAGCGGGATCACGCCAAACGCCTTGAAAGCGACCCAGAAATCGGTGGTCTGAGTGCGCCAGACGATTTCGTTCAAAATCGCCATCGCCAGAAAGAACAGCGCCCAGCGCAGGGTGAGGATGCGCCATCCCCGCGGCGTGAGGTTGAACATCTGGTCGAACAGGATCGCGATGAAGGAACGCCCGAACAACAGCCCGCCGCCAAGGATGAGCGCGAACAGACCATAGATGATGGTCGGCTTGACCTTGATGAAGGTTTCGTCGTGCAACACGAGCGTAAGCGTACCGAACACGATCACGACCACGCCCGTGACAAGCGCCGTCAGGGGTACGTGTCGTGTCATCAGATAAGAAGCGATCATTGCGGCGACGATCGCTATCATGAAAGCGCCGGTGGCGACGAACAGGTGATAGCGGGCGTTCGCAACAAAGAACACCAGGAGCGGCCCGAGTTCGGTCGCCAGCTTGAAAAGCGGATGCGGCTGGGTCTTGTCCATTAACTTCGCTCTTTTTCCTTTGGTCTGATTGTTCAGAAGGCTGATTACAGCCTGCAGGCGGTTGGACCTAGGCCCCGATCCCGGCGATTGCCTGTGCGAAATCGCGCGCCGTAAACGGTGCAAGATCGTCGATGCTCTCGCCGACACCGATGAAATGCACCGGCAGCCTGTGCTTCTCTGCCAGTGCCACCAGGATGCCGCCCCGCGCGGTGCCGTCGAGTTTGGTCATCACAAGGCCGGTGACGCCAGCCGTACGGTGAAATGCCTCGACCTGGGAGAGCGCGTTTTGTCCCACCGTGGCGTCCAGCACCAGAAGCACCGCGTGTGGCGCCGTGTCATCGACCTTGCGGATGACGCGAACGACCTTTTCCAGCTCTTTCATCAATTCTGCCTTGTTCTGCAGGCGGCCTGCCGTGTCGACCAGGAGAACGTCGAACCTGCCATCCCGCGCCGCAGACAGCGCGTTGAAGGCGAGGCTTGCGGAATCCGACCCTTGCGCGCCGGCGACGACGGGCGATCCGGTGCGCTCGCCCCAGACCTTCAATTGCTCAATGGCGGCCGCGCGAAAGGTGTCTCCCGCCGCCAGCATCACCTTGCGACCTTCGGCGGAAAATCTTGCCGCCAGCTTGCCGATGGTGGTGGTTTTGCCGGACCCGTTGACGCCGACCACGAGGATGACGAAGGGCTTTTTCAGCTCATCGATGACGAGCGGCGTCGCAACCGGCGCAAGCACCTTCTCGACTTCCGTGGCGACCACGCTTTTTACCTCGTCCGCGGAGATCGACTTGTCGTAGCGGCCAACGCCAACCGCCGCCGCGATGCGCGCGGCAACGTCCGTGCCGAGATCGGCGCGAAGCAGCACGTCCTCGATATCCTCGAGCATCGCGCGGTCGAGCTTACGCTTGATGACGAGGTCGGCGACGGCCGCGCCAATCGAGCTCGAGGTGCGCTTCAGGCCGCTGGACAGCTTGCGCCACCAGCTCATTCTGGATTTTTCGGGAGTGGTATCGCTCATATCAATCTGGTGCCCAATGCAAGAGGTGTGTTAGCGGTTTCGGGCGATGAGTGAAAGTCTTGACGGGCTGACCGAAGTTCCTGAACTGGCCGCGGAAGAAATCCAGGCCCGGGTACTCCATCGCGACGGCCTTATGCTCGTGATCGACAAGCCGGCTGGCCTGCCGGTGCATCGCGGTCCCAAAGGTGGGCCCAATCTTGAATCCTCGTTCGAGTCGCTGCGATTCGGACTGCCCCGCCCACCGGTACTTGCTCATCGGCTTGACCGCGATACGTCCGGTTGCCTGGTGCTCGGCCGCCATCGCAAGGCAACGGCGTCGCTCGGCCTTTTGTTCAAACATGGCAAAATTTCGAAGACCTACTGGGCCATCGTCGAAGGCGCCCCGGCCGAGGATGAAGGCACTATCGACATGCCGCTCGGCCGCCGCAACGCTGAACGCGGCTGGTGGCAGAAAGTGGACCCTGAAGGACAGTCGGCCATCACCAACTGGAAGGTGATGGGACGCGGGCGCGGCCTCACCTGGCTGGCGCTCGAGCCGGTCACGGGGCGCACGCATCAATTGCGCGTCCACGCCGCGGCGATGAGCTGGCCGATCGTCGGTGACAACATTTATGGCAACGGCCCGCGTTCCGGCGAGCCGCGCCTGCACCTGCATTCCCGCGAGATCGTGATCCCGATTTCCAGAAACAAGGACCCGGTGCGCGTGACGGCCCCGGTTCCTCCTCACATGCAGGAACGGTTGAGGTTGTGCGGATGGACGGGCGAATGACGAGGCTGCTCCGCGTCGCGGCGTCATCATCCGCGAAAGCCGGATAATCCGGGCGAGCGATGAGGCGGCAAGCGAACGTCTGCCCTTTCTCACACCGTCAGCCGCGGGCCATCGCTTCCCTTGATGACGAGGCTGCGCACGGCCCCCGGCCTCTCACCGCCGATCGCAACGGGAAGAAAATGTTCGGTACGGCCCTGCGTCGGGCTTTCGATCAAAACCTGTCGTGTCAGTCCGATTTCGGACGCGAGCCGCCGCCGCAGCGCGGCCTCGCCCGCGGCTCGCAAGCGACCGGCCCGTTCGCGAATTTCCCTTCCCGCAACCTGCGGCATCCGCGCCGCCGGCGTGCCCGGCCGCGGCGAATAGGGAAACACGTGCAGGAATGTCAGGTGGCATTCGTCGATCAAATCCAGAGAGCGCGAAAACATCTCCTCGCTTTCGGTCGGAAAGCCCGCGATGATGTCGGCGCCAAGAACAATATCCGGCCGCAGGCGGCGGACCTTTGCACAGAAATCGATTGCCTGCTGGCGGGAATGCCGGCGCTTCATCCGTTTCAGGATCAAATCGTCGCCAGCCTGCAGCGAAAGATGCAGATGCGGCATCAACCGATCATCTCCGGCGAGCACGTCGAGCAGGTCGGGATCGACCTCGATCGAATCCACCGACGAAATCCGCAGCCGTTTCAACTCGGGCACGTGGCGCAAGACCTGCCTGGTCAATTGACCGAGTTTCGGCCTGCCCGGCAGATCGGCACCGTAGCTGGTCAGATCGACGCCCGTGAGCACGATCTCGACATGGCCGTTGTGGACCAGCGCGCGAACCTGATCGACCACCGCACCCATCGGGACCGAGCGCGAATTGCCGCGGCCATAGGGGATGATGCAGAACGTGCAGCGGTGATCGCACCCGTTCTGCACCTGAACGAACACCCGCGGCAGACCCTTGTGAAAGCCTTCGAGCAGATGCGGCGCCATCTCGCGGACCGTCATGATATCGGCCACCGCGATCTTTGCGCTCGTGTCGATACCAGACCTGCCGGCCGCATCGAATGCCGCCCGCGTCCTGGCCCAGGTCTCCGTGCGCACCTTGTCGTCATTGCCGACGACGCGGTCGACCTCATCCATGCGAGCAAACATTTCGGCCTGCGTCTGCGCCGCGCAGCCGGTGACGACGATGCGCAGATCGGGACGCTCGCGCTTCAACCGCCGAATCGATTGACGCGCCTGCGCGACGGCCTCGTTGGTAACGGCGCAACTGTTGATGACAATGGTATCGGCAAGGCCTGCCCGCTCAGCCTCGACGCGCATCACCTCCGATTCGAAGGCGTTGAGGCGGCAGCCGAAGGTGACGACTTCAACACTCATGGTCGATGTCCCGTTTCCACCGCTACGCGACAGAGGCAAACAAGGCCGGATCAAAGCGGCCTTCATATTCGAAGGTCGCGGTGCCCGTCATCAGGACGTGATCGTCGCGTTCGCGCCACTCGATTTCGAGTTCGCCGCCCGGCAGCGTTATCTGCACAGTGCGATTGGTTCGCTTCAACCGCGCGGCAGCTACCGCGGTGGCGCAGGCCGCCGAGCCGCAGGCTTTGGTCAATCCGGCACCACGTTCCCAGGTCCTGATCGTGATGCGGTCGCGGTCCACGATATGGGCGAGCGTGATGTTGGCGCGCTCGGGAAAGATCGGGTGATTTTCAAGCAGCGGCCCGAAGCGCGTGAGATCGTAGGCGTCGACGTTTTCGACCCAGAAGATCGCGTGCGGATTGCCCATGCTGACCGCCGAGGGTGAGTGCAGCACCGGCGCATCGATCGGGCCGATCTGGAGCTCGATATAGCGTGTATCGCGAAACTCCTCGGCGAGTGGAATGTCCTTCCAGCCGAATTTCGGGGCTCCCATGTCCACGGTGTAGAGATCGCCCGATCGCCAGCAATTCAACAGGCCCGCCGTGGTCTCGAATGTGCCTTGTGTCTGCCCGCTCGCCTCGAACAGGCGGCGCGCCACGCAGCGCATGCCGTTGCCGCAGGCGGCGGCTTCCGAGCCATCGTTGTTGTAGATGCGAATGAAAGCCTCGGTGCCCGCCAGGCGTGGCGGCTGCAGCACCATCAGCTGGTCATAGTGGATGCCCTTGGGCGAGGCCACCGCGCGGGCCTCTTCCGGAGTAACCGCGCCGGGCTTGTCGCGCAGATCGACCACGACGATCTCGTTGCCGATGCCGTTCATCTTGGCAAACGTGTGGTTGGCGAGCGTGCTCATGGACGTTCCAGGTGGTCTTTCGCGTTATATGGCCAGTAACCGCGGATTGGCCAGAGCGTTTTCGAGCGAAGTGGAAACCGGTTCGCGTGAAGAAAACGCGTCAAAACAAAAGAATAGAGCCCGGTTTTGATTCAATCAAAACCAAAATGGCTCTAGTGCCACCGACCCGAAGTCGCTGCGCCCACAGGCGGCGCAGTGTGGAGAATCCGTGTCGGAGGCCTTTGCCGAGCGGGAAGGCCCATGAAATATCTGTTATGGGACGAAGGGCAAGGGAACATGTTAGCATATCGCGCTTTCGCGACGCGCTTTTTGCAACCTTGTCCCAATTCAGAGCGGGGCGAGCGTCGCGAACAGGACGATGAACCAGACGACGATGAATGAGACGACCGTAAACAAGACGACCGTGAACAAGACGCCAAGAACAAGACCATGAACAAGACCGCGGAGAATGCCCGATGAACCGCCGCCGACCCTTCCGCCTTGCCCTCGCGTTGGTCCCGGTGGCCGTAATCGCTTTGGGCATCGCCGGCGCCCCGGCGCAATCGCCGGCTCCGGCTCCTCCCGCAGCCGGCACGCCTGCGCCCGCAAGCCCTACGCCGGCAATTCCTGCGCCCTCAAGTTCTGCGCCATCAAGTTCTGCTTCAACGCCTTCCCCGGCTCCATCGGGTAACCCCGCGCCGTCCAGCACACAGCCCGCCAATCCTCCGCCGGCCGCGGCATCGCCAGCACCACCCTCGACCGCGTCGCCCACGCCCACCCAGACAGCCGACCCATTCGGCGAGGAAATTACCCTGTCCCCCAATATGGTGATCATGACAAAGGGCAGTGCCAATTGGGATACCGCGTTCGATGCCCTGCTCGAGTCGCTCAAGACGCTGACATCGCTGCTCGAAAAGCAAGGCATCACGCCATCGGGCAATTCGATGATCGTTTATACCTCGACGGACGATGCGGGATTCACCTATCTGGCGGAGATCCCGGTCGAGCAGGAACCGAAAAATCTGACAAAGAGCATGAGCATGGGCAAATCGCCCGAAGGCAAGGCCTTGAAATTCGTCCACCGCGGGTCCTACGAGAATATGGACAACACCTACGAGGCCATCACGAACCATCTCGACGACAAGAAGCTGGAAGCCAAGGACACTTTTATAGAGGAATACATCACCGACCCCTTGAAAACGCCGGAAGACAAACTGGTCATCAATGTCTATGTGCCGTTGAAGTGAGGGCGCATGAGTAATCGCGCTGCCAGGGGAACCAGCCTTGCCGCAGTGGTGATCTCCGCAGTGGTTACCGTGGGGACGCTGCTAGGTGCGCCCGCGCCAGCCCAGGCGGAGCCGCCGGCAACGATTTCGGTCACCGGCGAGGCACGAATTTCCGTGCCCCCCGATATGGCGCGGATCGAGGCCGGTGTGATCTCGGAAGCACGGACGGCACGCGAGGCGTCGGATGCCAACAACGCCGCAATGGGCAAGGTGCTGCTGGCGCTGAAGGGTGCGGGCATCGATGAGAAGGATTACCAGACCTCGCGGCTGTCGTTGCAGCCGCAGAACTCGCCGAGCCGGCCCGGCGTGCCGCCCATGATCGTCGGTTATCGCGCCAGCAACCGGGTGACGATCAGCCTGCATGAGGTCGGCAAGCTCGCGAACGTGATCGACACGCTGGTCGGGGCCGGCGCGAACGACATCGGAGGCATCAATTTTGTGGTATCGCAGACCTCGAAGCTGCTCGACGAGGCCCGCGAACAGGCGATCGCCGATGCGCGCCGCAAGGCGGAGATCTATGCCAAGGCGGCCGGTGTCACCCTTGGCGCTCCGCTGAGCATTGCGGAGGCGGGTACGCCCGCCCCGATCGCGTTCCGCAGAATGGCAACTGGCGCTGCCGAAGCCACGCCGATTGCGCTGGGCGAGGAAATGCTCCAGGTGACGGTGAGCGTTTCCTGGGCGATCAAGCCCGCAGGGCAATGACGCATTTCAGATTTCAAACCACCCGTTTCAGATTTCAAACACCTGGCCCGGCTTGAGCGCGACAAAGCGCTCATGCGGAATGTTCGCCCGATCAAGCGCAATATGCAGATCCCTTACCGGCGCGTCGATGGCCTCGTCGGTCAATTGAAAAGTGCCGTGATGATGGGCAAGCGCCCGCTCGGCGCCGCAATCGGCAAGCGCCTTGACAGCGTCCGCAGGATTCATGTGCTGATCTTGCATGAACCAGCGCGGCTCATAGGCACCGATCGGCAGGATCGCGAGCCTCAAGGGTCCATGAGCCTCTGCGACGCGGCGGAAATGCTTTCCTTCGCCGTATCCGGAATCGCAGACGATGTAGATTTTTCCCGCCGGCGTCTCCAGCACGAAGCTCGCCCATAAGGCCCTGTTGCGATCGAACAATCCGCGCGCCGACCAATGCCGGGTCGGCACCAGCGTCGCCGCAAGTCCATTGCCCAGCTCAACACGGTGATGCCAGTCGAACGTCTCCGCACGAATCGCAGGGTCGGCGCGGTGCGCGGCCACATCATTGCCGAGCGGAGCGATGACCCGCGGGGAGAATTTCGCCGCGAGTTTCGACAGTGTCGCAACGTCGAGATGATCGTAGTGGCCATGCGACACCAGTGCTACGTCGATCGGCGGCAGCGCGTCGAAAGCGATGCCAGGGTCGTTGACACGCTTCGGCCCGGCCCAGCGCAATGGCGAGGCCCGCGCCGACCAGACCGGGTCGATCAGGATGTTCAGGTTGGAGGTCTGGATCAGCCAGCTGACGTGGCCGACGAACGACAAGCGCACCTTGTCGCCGTCGACGCGTTGCGGTGGCGTGTCGGCATGCGGGCTCGGTGCCCATTTGGGCCAGGTCTGACGCTGCTGGTCGCGGCCAAACTTCCAGCGGAACAAGTCCCGGAACGATTTCGGCGGCACACCGTCGGGGTCGAAGAACCGCTCGCCGTCGAAGTGATCCGATGGCGGGCCGGCATGGGGGTTGCTGGAAGAGCGCATGGGCGCGGATTGGCAACAAAATCGTCCGTTTCTGCAAGGGGGTGGCTGACCCCCTTGGGTCACGAAAAAGACATTTTGGCTGCAACTTCCTTGACTTTTCGCGCCTGGCGGCGTTTAACCCCGCGCAATTCATCGGAAAGACTTTCTTTTCGACCCGCCGCCCGGCCTGTGAGACCGGAGGTCAACGCCCGACAGCGCTGTGCGCCCTCGGGCGCAAAGTTGTTTGGGATACCGCCGTCGCGGCATAGACGATGATCGCTGCTCCCTCTCCCGCGTTTCGTGGGGAGAGGTAAGGAAGGAAAACATTCGTGTTCGACAATCTGTCGGAAAAGCTTGGTGGCATTCTGGACCGACTGACCCGTCGCGGCTCGCTGACGGAGGCCGATGTCGACGCCGCGATGCGCGAGGTGCGCCGCGCGCTGCTGGAGGCCGACGTCTCGCTCGATGTGGTTCGAAGCTTCACTGAAAAGGTCCGCCAACAGGCGGTCGGCGCCACGGTGGTCAAGTCGGTCACCCCAGGCCAGATGGTGGTGAAGATCGTCCATGACGAGCTGATTGCCACACTCGGTTCAGACGGCCAGAGCATCGACCTCAACGCGGTGCCACCGGTCGCGATCATGATGGTCGGCCTGCAGGGCTCCGGCAAAACCACCACGACCGCAAAACTTGCCCGCCGCCTGACCCAGCGCGACCGGCGCAAGGTGCTGATGGCTTCGCTGGACATCTATCGTCCGGCCGCGATGGAGCAACTCGCGGTCCTCGGGCGCGACCTCGACATTCAGACCTTGCCGATCGTTGCCGGGCAGAAGCCGGCGCAGATTGCCCGCCGCGCGCTCGACGCCGGCAAGCTCGGCGGCTACGACGTGGTCCTGCTCGACACCGCCGGCCGCACCACGCTCGACGAAGAGATGATGGCGGAGGCGGCGGAGATCAAGGCGGCCGCCAATCCCCAGGAAGTGCTGCTGGTTGCCGATTCGCTGACCGGCCAGGACGCGGTCAATCTGGCGCGATCCTTTGATCAGCGGGTTGGCCTGACCGGCATCGTGCTGACGCGGGTCGACGGCGATGGCCGCGGCGGTGCGGCGTTGTCGATGCGTGCGGTCACGGGCAAGCCGATCAAGCTGATCGGCACCGGCGAAAAGACCGACGCGTTGGAGGATTTTCATCCCAGCCGGATCGCCGGCCGCATTCTCGGCATGGGCGACGTGGTGTCGCTGGTGGAGAGGGCCGCCGCCAGCATCGACGCCGAAAAGGCCGCGCGCACCGCTGAGCGGATGCGCAAGGGCCAGTTCGATCTCTCCGATATGCGCGAGCAATTGCTGCAAATGGCCAATATGGGCGGTATCTCCGGCTTGATGGGGATGATGCCGGGCATCGCCAGGATGAAAAACCAGATCGCCAATGCGGGCATCGACGACAAGATCCTGAAACGTCAGATCGCGCTGATCGATTCGATGACGCGGCAGGAACGAAAAAGCCCCGACATCCTCAAGGCCAGCCGCAAGAAGCGTGTCGCCGCTGGCGCCGGTGGCAAGGTCGAGGACCTCAACAAGCTGCTCAAGATGCATCGGAACATGGCCGACATGATGAAGGCCATGGGTTCGGGTAAGCGCGGCCCCCTGGCCGGCATCGCGCAGGCAATGGGCTTTGGCGGCGGCATGCCGACGGCTGAACAGATGAAGGCTTTGGCAGAAAAAATGCCCGCAGGCGCGGCACCCGGCGGCATGCCTGCACTGCCGAAAGAGCTTCCCGCCGGCCTTCGCTCGGGCCTGCCGAATCTGCCGGGACTCACTGGCCTCAGCAGCAAGCCGACCCTGCCCGGGCTCGGCGGTCCGCCAGGAAAAAAGAAATGACCGTAACTGTCATTGCGAGGAGCAGAGCGACGAAGCAATCCAGTCTTTTCTATCGGTCTGGATTGCTTCGCTGCGCTCGCAATGACGGCAACCCACAGGTCCATTCATCAAGTCCAGAATTCAAAAGGAGAACTAAATGTCAGTCGTCATCCGCCTCGCCCGCGCAGGCACCAAGAAGCGCCCGGTCTATCACGTCGTCGTCGCCGATTCGCGCTTTCCACGCGATGGCCGCTTCATCGAGCGCCTCGGCCATTTCAATCCGCTGCTGCCCAAGGACTCGACCGACCGGCTGAAGCTCGACATGGACAAGGTCAAGGCGTGGCTTGCCAAGGGCGCGCAGCCCTCGGATCGTGTCACGCGTTTCCTCGATGCGGCCGGCCTCGTCAAGCGTACCGCGCGCAACAATCCGCACAAGGCGGTGCCGCGCAAGGAGCGCAAGGCGCAGGCCGAAGCCGCCGCCAAGTCGGCGTAAGGCTTCCGATATGATCCGCGCCTCGTGCTTCGAGACGCACGGCTTGCGCCGTGCCCCTCGGCATGAGGGCCTTCTCCCTCATCCTGATGAGGAGTGCGCGCGAGCGCAGGTCTCGAAGGATGGGGCGGGCTGATGAAGGCGCAAATTTGCGTCGCCCGGATCGGTGCCGCGCATGGCGTGGGCGGCGCGGTGAGGCTGTGGACTTTCACGGAAGACCCCCTGGCCGTGCAGCGCTACGGGCCGCTCTCGACCGGGGATGGCGCGCGTCAATTCGAGGTAACTGTCGCGCGCGAGGCCAGGGGCCATCTGGTCGCGACACTCAAGGGTGTCACGACGCGCCAGGAGGCTGAACGCCTCAACGGAATCGAGCTCTTTGTTCCGAGGGAAAAGCTTCCACCCACCGAGGAGAATGAATATTACCACGCCGACCTGGTCGGGCTTGCCGCGGTGACAACCGCCGGTCAGCCGCTCGGCTCCGTCATTGCGATCCACAATTTCGGCGCAGGCGACATCATCGAGATTGCACCGCCACATGGGGCCTCCATGCTGCTGCCATTCTCCAATGCGGTTGTGCCGACGGTTGATCTTGCCGGTGGACGCGTGGTGATCGAATTGCCCGACGAGATCGAGGGCGACGGTCTCTAGCTCCCATCGTCATCGCCGGATTTGATCCGGCGATCCATCCCTTCGCAAAGACGATGGATACGCGGGTCAAGCCCGCGTATGACGGTTTCAAAAATCTGGCGGTTCTCGAATGACCTGGCGCGCCACCGTGCTGACCCTGTTTCCCGAGATGTTCCCCGGACCGCTTGGCGCCAGCCTGGCGGGGAGGGCGCTGACGTCAGGCATCTGGGCGCTTGAAACGCGTGATATCCGGGATTCGGCCACCGACCGCCACCGCAGCGTCGACGACACTCCGGCCGGTGGCGGCCCCGGCATGGTGCTGCGCGCCGATGTGCTCGCGGCCGCAATCGACGCCGCGATGCCTGGAGCGAACCTGCCGCGCCTGTTGATGAGCCCGCGCGGTAGGCCATTGACCCAGTCCCGCGTGAAGGAACTGGCGGTTGGTCCGGGAGTGCTGATCGTTTGCGGCCGGTTCGAGGGGGTCGATGAACGGGTCATCGCGGCGCGCGGACTTCAGGAGGTTTCAATCGGCGATTACGTACTTTCAGGCGGTGATATCGCCGCCATGGCCCTGATCGACGCCTGTGTGCGGCTGCTGCCGGGCGTGATGGGAGCTGCCGGTTCCTCTGCCGAGGAAAGCTTTGCGGACGGCCTATTGGAATACCCCCAGTACACCCGCCCGCAGGAATTCGAAGGAATGCCAATCCCGCAAATCTTGACCTCGGGCGACCACGCCAGGATCAAGGCCTGGCGCCTGGCCGAAGCGGAAGCCCTGACCAGGGCACGGCGTCCCGACCTCTGGGCCGCCAAAAACCACGATCGAAAGCCGCCAAAAAACACGACGAAAGGGTGACAAGTGCGCTGCTTTGCCGTATACGGGCGCCAAATCCAAGGGATAAACGAGCACTCCGCAGCCCGCGCGCATTTCGCAGCTGGGGCGCGCCGATGGAGATTTGCAATGAACCTCATTCAACAGCTCGAAAAAGAGCAATTCGAAAAATTGTCCGCCGGCAAGGAAATTCCGGAATTCGGGCCGGGCGACACCGTGATCGTCAACGTGAAGGTGGTCGAAGGCGACCGCTCGCGTGTACAGGCTTATGAAGGTGTTTGCATCGGTCGCTCCGGGGCAGGCCTCAACGAGAGCTTCACGGTGCGCAAGATCTCCTACGGCGAGGGCGTGGAACGCGTATTCCCGGTGATGTCGCCGATGATCGACTCGATCAAGGTGGTGCGCCGCGGCAAGGTGCGCCGCGCCAAGCTGTATTACCTGCGCAATCTGCGCGGCAAGTCGGCCCGTATCGTCGAGAAGTCCGAGCGCGCAGCCGCCGTCGGCGAGTAAGCCAGGCGCGAACGGGTTTGATAAAAGCGCGGGCTTTCCCCGCGTTTTTTTGTTATCGAAACCGTCACTACTAGATCATGATGCGATTAAGTGGAATCGCATCATGATCTCATCCCTTTGTTTGAGCATGATCTTTTCGGAAAACCGGTTTCCACTTTTCCGGATCATGCTCTGGAAACATGCGGCATATCGCGCTCCGATAGCTCATGTGCTATACGACTCTAATGTTCAGAGATCGCCAAACAATTGCATGCCGCGTCGTTCTCGACGACCGCAGTCGTTTGCCCTGGCGCTTCTTCGGTCGGCTGACGACGGCTGCCCTCACGGCTTGACGCCCGCAGCGCCCCATTGTGAGCGCGTCTGCATTTTCCGATTCAAAATCCCTGTTCAAGGCCTGACATCATGTCCGACAAAAACCCGACAACCCTGTATGACAAAATCTGGAACGATCACCTGGTTCACGAAGCCGATGACGGAACCTGCCTGATCTATATCGACCGCCATCTGGTTCATGAGGTGACCTCGCCGCAGGCCTTCGAGGGTCTGCGCGCTACGGGGAGAAAGGTTCGCGCGCCGGAAAAAACCCTCGCCGTGGTCGACCACAACATTCCGACGACCGACCGCTCCAAACCCAATCCCGATCCGGAAAGCGCCGAGCAGATACGGGTGATGGCCGAGAACGCCAAGGAATTCGGCATCGAATATTACGATGAATTCGACAAGCGTCAGGGCATCGTGCACGTCATCGGGCCCGAGCAGGGTTTTACCCTGCCCGGCACCACCATCGTCTGCGGCGACAGCCATACCTCCACCCACGGCGCGTTCGGCGCGTTGGCGCACGGCATTGGCACCTCCGAGGTCGAGCATGTGCTGGCGACGCAAACCCTGATCCAGAAGAAGGCCAGGAACATGCGCGCCGTCGTCGATGGCAAATTGCCCCATGGCGTCACGGGCAAGGACATCATCCTCTCGATCATCGGCGAGATCGGCACCGCCGGCGGCACCGGCTTCGTGCTGGAATATGCCGGCGATGCCATCCGAGCGCTGTCGATGGAAGGCCGCATGACCGTCTGCAACATGTCGATCGAAGGCGGCGCCCGGGCTGGCCTGGTCGCACCGGACGAGAAGGCGTTTGAATTCCTCAAAGGTCGCCCGAAATCTCCGAAGGGCGCCGACTGGGACGCTGCGATTCGGTACTGGGAAACGCTACGCAGCGACGAGGGTGCGCATTTCGACCACGAAATCAGGCTCGACGCGGCCAAGCTGCCGCCGATCGTGACCTGGGGCACCTCGCCCGAGGACGTGGTGTCGATCACGGGCTTCGTGCCCGATCCCGACAAGATCGAGGACGAGGCCAAGCAACTCTCCAAGCATCGCGCACTGAAATATATGGGCCTGACGCCGGGGACAAAAATAACCGACATCAGACTTGACCGTGTCTTCATCGGTTCCTGCACCAACGGCCGGATCGAAGACTTGCGTGCGGCTGCAAGAATCGCCGACGGCAAAACCGTCAATGCCAATGTCAACGCGATGATCGTGCCGGGCTCGGGACTTGTGAAGGAACAGGCCGAAGCCGAAGGCCTCGACAAGATCTTCATCAAGGCCGGATTCGACTGGCGCGAGCCCGGCTGCTCGATGTGTCTGGCGATGAACCCCGACAAGCTGAACCCGGAAGAGCGCTGTGCCTCGACCTCGAACCGCAATTTCGAGGGACGCCAGGGCTTCAAGGGCCGCACCCACCTGGTTTCGCCAGCGATGGCGGCGGCCGCGGCGATCGCCGGTCACTTTGTCGACATCAGGCAGTGGCGCTAGGAGCATGATCCGGAAAAGTGGAAACCGGTTTTCCTCGCCGGAACGCGTTTGCGCGAAGATCATGCTCTAACAGAGGGATGAGACCATGATGCGATTCCACTTGATCGCATCATGATCTAGGCGTCATCCGGCTGCGCAGGGCCGCCGTGACGCCTTGATGGCGGCTGCCTGTCTCAAGGTCGATGCTTTGTCGAGGGAATTCGTTAAGCGTTTGGGGGCAAACTCGTCGGCTGTAGCGTTTTCGAGCGAGCAGCGTTTCGCGGGGGAAGCCATCCATGGCCGACAAACCAGAATTCGTCGATATGATCAGCGAAGCGACGCAGCAGCGACGGCGCCGCGCCATGCCGCGCGTGATCAAGCGAGTCGTCAAGGAGACCTCCCGTCTCAGCCACTGGCCGCCCGAGCGCTGGGAGCAGTGGCGATTGGAAACGCTGACGCCGTGGAAGATCAAGCCCTGGAAGATCAAGGATTGGATTTGAGGCGTTCGATCGCCGCCATAACCCGATCCATCGCGGTGTCGGTTCTGGCAAGCGTATCGACAGGCGCATCATCCAGACGACGGATCAGGCGCCCTCTCGGGCGCCTGACTCACCTCGCCTACCGTCTCGAACCTCAACGATTGACGTGATGATGCCTGCGGTGATGATGAGCCCGATGGGCGTGATGGCGCCCGGGGCGATAATTGCAGATCTGCTGCGGACCATGGCCGGTTACGACGATGCGGCAGCCGGGAGGCGGGTAATAGCCGGGATATTCGTAATAGTAGGGATAGTCGTCATAATACGGATAGTCGTACCAGACGCCTGCGATGAAGACGCGCCTGACGTGATGCCGGTGCGCGAACCCACGTCCGCCACGCCAGCCGCCACCGACAAACGCTGGACCGGCATGGAACGCACCGCCGTGAAACGCCGTGCCACCGCCGTGCCCGCCACCACCGAACCCGCCATGTCCTCCACCGTGTCCGCCGCGAACCTCGATCACGGCATCGTTGGCCGCGGCTTTTTTCGCGGCGACAGCACCGGGATTGATCAGGGAGAGTGCTTCCGCGCGCTCGCCGGTTATTGCCGATAACGACAAAAGCGCCACAGCCGCAAGCGCAAGCAATTGCAGGGAATGGCTGAGAAGATATCGAATTGGATAGCGCGAGAGATACGGAAACCTTTTCATCGTGTCATCCCCCTGGTTGCAGGCGACAGCGAGCGTTGACCGCGCAACGGCCCGCCTTCGTCGTTCTTTCGATGTGTGATCGTGCCGAGGATGAGATTAGAGATGACAACCTGAACGTGCCATGAATGTGCGCGCCGCGATATCAACAGATTGAGAGTTCGCACGCACGCTCGGATTATATATGATCGTTATCATATCGGTTGACCGCGGCCTCTATGAGGATCGTGGGAGGATCGTCGGATAGAAATCAGGCCCGCGGCTCGCGGGCCTGGTTGAGTTCACGCACTCACCGGTGACGGCGGCGCCAGCCACCATGCCATCCGCGATGCCAATGCACTTCAGTCGCACCCTGATGCAAATCTTCCTGCGGCAACCGCAAACCGGCCCGACTTCCAGCCGTATCTTCTTTCACACCGCCGATACAGGAGATGACCATGATCTCACCGCGAAAGCGACGGCGGATAGCGCCCTTCGCAGTCGCGGCGATATTGGCCGCGGCGTTGCTATCGTCTGAAGCGATATTTGCCTCTCAGGGTCCGGGCGGCGGTCCCGGCACGGCAAGTCCGTTCACCCAACACGTCATGGCTATTATCGTTTATGGCGCATCGGCGCTCGCCGCCGGCGCCGCACTTGTCGGCGCCTTGCGAAGACGTTGAGCCGGTCGAGGGATGTTGAAGCTCGCCCTACCAGGCCGGATTGATCGTGAATTGAAGAGTTGAGAGATCGATCCCGACCGTGCTGTCCCCCGCTGCGGTTGCCTCAAGCATGTGGGCGTAACCGTCTTTATCCTGGAACAGCGCAAGGAGGACCGGCCGCTCGAAGCCCACGATTGTGGCGGCGACGTTTCCCAAGACGCGCCTGCGACTCTTAAGGGGAGAGCCGCTTCGATCTACGGCGAAATAGGTAAAAAATCCGTCCCCTGTATTCTTTCGAAGAGTGACCGTTGCCGTCGCGAGCTGACCTTCTAAGACCTCTCTCTCGTCGACCTGCTGCCCGCAAATGTCCTCAAGAACAGCCCGTTCAAGCGCATTGAAGTGCAACATGATCATTCAATCGTCTATGCGGGTTCGGCCAGTAGCATCAGTGCCTGTGTGAGATTAGGGTGGCGATTGCCAAGGAGCCCGTTCTAGTCGAGGCCACTCTGAGCCTGATCGTTCTGCAATCGGAACCGAGGCCTAGCCGCGGCGCCAGACGCAGGTCATGTGGGGCACGATCACCGTGCCGCTCGGCCTGAATTCCTGCACGTAGGTCGCAGTGCAAACCCGCACCGCGTTGGGTCCCGGGTAGTAGCGCGGATAGACGTCCTCAGGCTCTGCCTGGTAACGGGGATAGATCGGTACGCGCCGCGGCGGCCGTCGAACTGGCTGCGAGTACAGGTCATCGGCCGGAGGCTGCGACGCCTGGGCGACCTGGACCTCCTGCAACGCGGTCTGCGCCTGCGCCCCGGTCGCAAGAGTGAGCAAGCCCGCAAAAGCCCCCGACATTACCGCTGTTCGTATGCGCATTTTGGCGTCCGCCCAAACCCCTTTGCCAGACCCACGGTCTCCGATTGGGGCGGCAACGTCAACTGGCAGGCGGCTCGATTTCCGGCCAGGCAGGTTGCCGGACCGGCCGAGGCGGTCGGCACGAGAATTTTTTCGGAAACCGGTCCCAGTTTTTCGGGCCATGCCTTAAACAGGCGTGATGTGGAAATCCGCAAAAGCACCGTCACTTGCCGAAATCGAGGCCATGGCGCACGAAATCTTCGAGCGGCTGCCGCGGGCTTTCCGCAAGCTCTGCGAGGGCGTGATCATCCGTGTCGATGATTTTCCGACCGAAGAAGTTCTCGACGAGATGGAGGCGCAAAGCGAATTCGACCTGCTCGGCCTGTTCCACGGCGTAGGCTTGCCGCATCAAAGCCAGCAGGATATTGCCCGCCTGCCAAATATGATCTGGCTCTACCGGCGGCCGATCCTGGATTACTGGGCCGAGCACGACGAGACGCTGGGCCGGATCATCCGTCATGTTCTGATCCACGAGATCGGCCATCATTTTGGCCTTTCCGACGACGACATGGCGACAATCGAGGCAGATGCCGATTAGCAAGCGATGAATGGATCGTCCGATTGATCCAACCGGACCATGATTCCCGGGTTTTTGCCCTTTGACGCCTGCGGCATTCGCGATAAACCACATGGCGAGATGGTTCCGTCAATTCCAACCAGGAAGTGCGACCGATGGACAAATTCACCACGCTGGAAGGCGTCGCAGCGCCGCTGAAGATCATCAATGTCGATACCGACATGATTATCCCCAAGCAGTATCTGAAGACCATCAAGCGCACCGGTCTTGGCAAGGGACTGTTCGCCGAACAGCGCTACAACGACGACGGCAGCGAAAATCCCGATTTCGTCCTCAACAAGTCGGCTTATCGCAAGGCGAGGGTTTTGGTCGCCGGCGACAATTTCGGTTGCGGCTCGAGCCGCGAGCACGCGCCGTGGGCGCTGCTGGATTTCGGCATCCGTTGCGTGATCTCGACCTCGTTTGGCGACATCTTCTACAATAATTGTTTCAAGAACGGCATTCTGCCGATCCGCGTCACCCAGGAAGACCTCGATAAATTGTTCGACGATGCCGAACGCGGCGCCAATGCGACCCTGACCGTCGACCTTGTCAATCAGGAGATTCGCGGCCCCGACGGCGGCATGGTGAAATTCGAGATCGATCCGTTCCGCAAGCATTGCCTGATCAACGGCCTCGACGATATCGGCCTCACCATGGAGAAGAAGACCGCGATCGACGCCTACGAGACCAAGGCAAAAGCCGAGCGCAGCTGGGCCTGATCGCGCGCTTGCGCCCCGAGATCGTCACCTTCTGGCATGGCCCGCTCGATGCGTTGAGACGGCTATGTCTGCGATCGCAGGTGGCGGCGGGCCACAAGGTAACTGTCTATAGTTTCGAGCCGCTGGCGCAATTGCCCGACAGGGTCGGCAATGCCGAGGCCGAAGCGATTTTGCCCCACACCTTCGCCGAGCGGCTGCGCCCGGCCGGCCATGATGGTGTATGGCGTGACTGGACGACCTTGCAATTCAGCGACTTCTTCCGCATGCGGCTGATGGCGGAGAATGCCGGTCTTTGGCTTGACGCCGATGTGATGCTGCTCAAGCCGATCGAAATCGATCCTGCAAAACCTTATTTCGCCTGGGAGCGGCGGCGCCAGCTCGGCAATTCCGTGCTGTATCTGCCCCCGAACGATCCGATCGTCGCCGCCTTCGCCTCCCTGATGCAGCAGGACGAGCTGACGCCGGACTGGCTGGCGCTGCGACATCGCCTGACGTTTGCGCTCCGCCGATTGCGTGGCTCAAGTCGGGTCGCCGACATCCGCGTTGCGATCTTTGGGCCGGCGGCGCTGACCGCGCTTGCCCGCCGCGCCGGCGAGTTGGGCTACGCCCTGCCGAGGAAAACATTCTATGCCGTCCACGCCAGGCCGGAGCTGTTCTTCCAGCCTCACGACATTTCCTCGCTGATCGACGATCCCGAAATTATCGGGTTTCATATTTCGCCCAAGGGCCGCGGCAATTCAGTAGCCCTGCCAGGCAGCCTCCACGCCTGGGCCGTGAAGCGGTTTGGCGCCTGATCGACCACTCAAATTTGCGGGCGCGGTGTGGTGGCGATCCGACGCGCCAGTTGGCTTTACCTCGAGCAGCGGATCGTAGCGCTATGGCCGCGCAAGGTCCGCGATCTGGTCCGCGATCCCTATCGTGCGCCTTGCCATGTCGGCATGCAGCCGCTCCACCATTTGACCGTCGAGCGAAATCGCCCCGCGCGAGGCATTCTCTGGAAGCTCGAATGCCGCGATGATCTTGCGGGCCCGGGCCACCTCCTCTGCCGGCGGCGTAAAAATCGCATTGCAGGCCTCGATCTGGGACGGATGGATCAGCGTCTTGCCATCGAAGCCGAGATCGCGCGCCTGGCTGCATTCCTGGCTGAAGCCGTTGACATTGCTGAAATCGCTGTACGGCCCGTCGAGTATCTCCAACCCGTAGGCCCGGGCAGCGAGGACACAGTGCGTAATCATTGGCAGCATCGTGGCGCGCCCTGGCTGCATCCTGATGCGCGTTTCGCGCGAAATATCGTTGGGACCGAATACGAAGCCGGCCAGACGGGGTTCGACATTGCCAGAGGCGGCGGCAAGTTGCTCGGCGTGCAGCACGGCAAGCGCGGTTTCGATCATGGTCCAGACCCGGATGGACGGCGGCGCATTCTTCTCTCCAAGGCAGCGGGCAATGGTGGCAAGGTCCTCAACGCTCGACACCTTCGGAACCAGAATTCCGTCGGGCCTGGCCTCGGCCGCCATCTGCACATCGTCGCTCCACCACGGCGTATCCAGTGCATTGGTCCGGATCAGGACCTCGCGTTTGCCGAAGCCTCCTGCGGCGATCGCCCGCGCGATCTGCTCGCGTGCCAGCCCCTTGGCCTCCGGCGCCACCGAATCCTCGAGATCGAGGATGATGCCGTCGGCGTGCAGGATGCGAGCCTTTTCCAGCGCGCGTGCGTTGGACCCGGGCATGAACAGGAGGCTGCGGCGCGGACGGGTCATCTGCTGTTCCCTTTCAATGCGGGGCTGACGCGCAAATTGCGGGTTGAGCGGGGCTCGATCTTCGTCGAAGTGCCTTCGCGGCAGCTTATTGTTTGGGCAGGATTTTCCCTTGAAAACCAGTGCCCGCTTTTCCACTTCATGCTTTAACATTCCGCGCTTTCGTCCGAAAGCCTCGATCCAGTTTGAAGCCGGGGTTAGCCATCCGCATGTCACCTTTCCCGCAACAATTGATTGACGGCTACAGGAGCTTCGCCTCGCAGCGGCTGCCGACGGAACAATCGCGCTACCGCGAATTGTCGGTGCGCGGGCAGTCACCGGAGGTGATGGTGATCGGTTGCTGCGATTTACGGGTTTCACCGGAGGTGATTTTCGACGCGGGTCCGGGCGAACTTTTCGTGATGCGCAACGTGGCCAACCTGGTGCCGGTGTATGCGCCCGACAGCGGCGCACATGGCGTTTCGGCGGCGCTCGAATATGCGGTCAATGCGCTTCGGGTCAAACACGTGGTGGTGCTGGGGCACGCGCAGTGCGGCGGCATCCGCGCGTTTATCGACAAGATCGAGCCGCTGTCACCGGGCGACTTCATCGGCCGCTGGATGTCGATGTTCGTCAAGCCGGGCGAGAAGGTCGAGCAGCGCGACCACGAGACGATGGGGCAGTTTACCGTACGAATTGAGAAGGCCGCGATCTTCCGAAGCCTGGAAAACCTGATGACGTTTCCGTTCGTGCGAACGCGCGTCGGCTGCGGCGAACTCAGCCTGCACGGCGCCTATTTCGGCGTCGCCGAAGGCTCGCTATTCGTACTCGACCAGCAAACGAAGGAATTCCGCAGCGTCAGGCAGATGTCGCAGGCAGGCGAGTAGCCGGACGAGTTTTCCGATTATTCGCCGCGGCCGGCTGTCCAGCGGTCGGACAATGCCAGCATCAGCGTCGAGACCACGAACGCCAGATGCACGCCAACCAGCCAACCCAGTTTGACCGGGTCGATGGCGGTGTCGATGTTCATGAACGCCTTCAGCACCTGAACCGCCGAGATCGCCACGATGGACCCGAGCAGCTTCTGTTTCAAACTGGTGAAATCGATCTTGCTCATCCATTCCGGCCAATCCGGATGGCCGCCGGCATCGATCTTGGAAACGAAATTCTCATAGCCCGAAAACATCACCAGCAGGACCAGATTGCCGGTCAGCGAGACGTTGATCAGCGACAGCACGCCCAGAATGATGTCCGTCTCCTTGGAGCCGGGAGCATGAACCATGAACTCCCACAGCATCATGCAGAATTTCAGCAACAGCACCGCCAGGCTGACGGCAAGCCCGATGTAGAAAGGGGCCATCAGCCAGCGGCTGTTGAAAATCAAGCTCTCGACGCCCCCTTCCACGCGTTTCAGCGCCGGATTCGGCCGATAGGGAGCCGACTGCTCGGTCATTGTCCTCTACGCCGCCTTTTTCTTGGCGCTGATCAGCTTGCGGTTGACCAGGCACTCGGCGATCTGCACTGCGTTCAGTGCGGCGCCCTTGCGCAGATTGTCCGAGACGCACCACAGAACCAGACCATTCTCCACGGTCGGATCGGTGCGGATGCGGCTGATATAGGTCGCGTCCTCGCCCGCCGCCTCGTATGGCGTGACGTAGCCGCCCGGCTCGTGCTTGTCGATCACCAGGCAGCCCGGCGCCTTGCGCAACACCTCGCGCGCCTCGTCCGGCGAGATCGGATTTTCGAATTCGATGCTGACGGCCTCGGAATGGCCGACGAACACCGGCACCCGAACGCAAGTGGCGGTAAGCCTGATTTTGGGATCAAGAATCTTCTTGGTCTCCATCATCATCTTCCACTCTTCCTTGGTGTAGCCGTCTTCCATGAAGACGTTGATTTCGGGAATGACGTTGAAGGCGATGCGCTTGGGGAATTTCTTGTTGACCAGTTCGCTGTTGGTGTAGACCGCCTTGGTCTGCGAAAACAGTTCATCCATCGCCTCTTTGCCGGCGCCCGAGACCGATTGATAGGTCGAGACCACGACGCGCCTGATCACCGCCTTGTCGTGCAGCGGCTTCAGTGCGACCACGAGCTGCGCCGTCGAGCAGTTGGGATTGGCGATGATATTCTTGTTGGCGAAGGCCTTGATGGCGTCTGCGTTGACCTCGGGCACGATCAGCGGCACGTCCGGATCCATCCGCCACGCCGACGAATTGTCGATCACGACCGCGCCGGCAGCGCCGATCTTCGGCGACCATTCCTTCGACACTGCACCGCCCGCCGACATCAGGCAGATATCGACGTTGCTGAAATCGTAATGTTCGAGCGCTTTGACTTTGAGGGTGCGGTTGCCATACGAGACTTCGACGCCCGTGCTGCGGCGTGACGCAAGCGCCACCACCTCGTCAGCCGGGAATTTCCGCTCGTCGAGAATGCTGAGCATTTCCCGCCCGACATTGCCGGTCGCCCCGACCAGCGCGACTTTGTAGCCCATGGTCCAATCTCCGCAGAAAACACCTGCCCTCCACCCGGGGATGGAAAGGCAAGAGGCAGCGCTTCTAAGCGAGAAACGCCGTTTAGACAACGGTGAGACCTTGGCTGTGCCGCCAGCCACCGATGTTTTGAGCGCCGCAACCGATTGCCATGTGGGCGCTCTCCGCTTGCCTGGCACCCTCGGCCCCGCATTTCTCGGTGGAATTGCCGCGAACGCGCAAGGCAAAATTACCGGCAGGGCTGCCGCAGCTGTAAATGCAATTTGAAATCAGATACTTAGTTCATTTTCGCGTGCCTTGGCCGCTATCATGATTTCGCGGGCCCCAGACAACGGGCGTCGATCGATCGACGCTGCAGCCAAGAGGTTGGTGTTCATGCGGATTTTTCTCCCGCCGCAGCGTTATTGTCTCTCAGTGTGGCTCAATTGACCTTGTGACGGCTTGCCCGGCCGCTAGAATGCCCGTGAAACTGGTTTTGGCGCCCGCCTGCCCTGTGAGGACCTGATGACTTGGAAAATTCCTGCTGCGAAAATTCCTGCTTCGCACAAGGTTGCGGTATTGCTTGCCGCCGTCGCCATGATCGCGATCGGCTTCGACACCGCCGGTGCCCAGACGCAGACGCCGACCACTGCCCAGAAACCGCCCAAACGACAGCTCGATGATCGCGGACGTCCCTATTACGGGCCGAACGGACCGAACGTGTCGTATCAGCAAGGGCCGAACACCCGCATTTACATCACCAAGCGCTCGTGGCTCGACGCCGGCGTCGAGGTCCTCCCTGGGGACCGAAAGTTTACCGATTACGCATTTCCGCCGGAAATCGGCTACCCCACGTTCGCCCGCGAGAACAACAATCGCCCGATCGACCGCCAGCCGCTCAACCCGCCGTCGGATCTGGGCGAGATTCCCGACCAAATTCCCGCTACCCTAAAAGCGCGGGAGACCATCGTCTCCGCGAGCGTGGCGACGAAAATGCGGGTGTCTGCTCAGGCGTGCAGCTTCTGCAATTCCTTCAAGATCGCCTCGCCCATCTGCGCGGTCGATACTGCCGTGGTGCCTTCCGATTTGATGTCGGCGGTGCGCAGGCCGCTTGCGAGCACCGCGGCGATCGCGGCATCGACGTTGTCCGCAAGCGCACCCATGTCGAAGGAATAGCGCAACGCCATTGCAAACGACGCGATCATCGCAATCGGATTGGCGAGCCCCTTGCCCGCGATGTCGGGCGCCGAACCGTGCACCGGCTCGAACAGCGACTTTCGCTTCCTGCTCCTGGCGTCAACTTCTCCCAGCGAGGCCGACGGCAGCATGCCAAGCGAGCCGGTCAGCATCGCCGCGATATCGGACAGCATATCGCCGAAAAGATTGTCGGTAACGATGACGTTGAACTGCTTCGGCGATTTTACCAGATTCATGCCCCCGGAATCGGCGAGCTGGTGCTCGAGCTGCACATCGCCATATTCGCGCGCATGTAGCTGCGACATGACCTCGTTCCAGAGCACCCCGCTTTTCATCACGTTGCGCTTTTCCATCGAGGTCACCTTGTTGCGGCGCTTGCGCGCCAGGTCGAAGGCGACACGGCCGATGCGCTCGATCTCGTAGGTGTCGTAGACCTGCGTGTCGACGGCGCGTTTCTGGCCGTTGCCGAGATCGGTGATGGTCTTCGGCTCGCCGAAATACACTCCCCCGGTAAGCTCGCGCACGATCATGATGTCGAGACCTTCCACCACCTCGCGCTTCAGGCTCGAGGCTTCGGCAAGCGCGGGGTAGCAGACCGCCGGACGGAGATTGGCAAACAGACCGAGGTCCTTGCGCAGGCGTAACAGCCCGGCCTCCGGCCGCGCCTCATAGGGGACGCCGTCCCACTTCGGCCCACCGACCGCGCCGAAGATCACCGCGTCAGCAGCACTGCCGCCTGCGCCATGGTCGCATCGGTGATGCTCTGCCTGCTTGCCTCATAGGCGGCACCGCCGACGAGACCCTGTTCGGTGGCAAAATGCGCAATGCCCTGCGCGTTGAGCCAATCGATCAGGCGCTTGACCTCGGCCATCACTTCGGGGCCGATCCCGTCGCCGGGAAGGAGCAGCAATTTATGGGTCGCCATGATCGAATGCCTTTTTTGAAGACCAGCCA
Organism: uncultured Alphaproteobacteria bacterium; assembly: GCA_963721935.1. Taxonomy (GTDB): domain Bacteria; phylum Pseudomonadota; class Alphaproteobacteria; order Rhizobiales; family Xanthobacteraceae; genus Bradyrhizobium. Next base: position 210,865 of record CAVRMY010000056.1, on the reverse strand, counting down.
ATTCGCGCGGAGTGCCATAGCGCTTTTCGAGCGAAGCATGCCCTCGGACTTGATCCGGGGGTGCGAAACGGTTCGCGTAAGGAAAACGCGTCAAGACACGAAATTAGAGCCTCGGTTCTGATTCACGCAGAACCGAGGCTCTAATGCGGCGTTGCGCCGATGGCAAGCCACCAATGTCGTGGTGGGCTTTGCAACGCTGGGCTTGGCAACCTGGGCTTTGCAACGTGGGCTTTGCTATATGGCCCTTGCGGCGCGGTCCCGCATCCCGTCATTCGGGGCAGATCGCGCCCTCAGCTTCCGCTGAATGAATTATAGCCCTGATCTTCCCAATAGCCGCCCTTGTAGTCGTTGGTGACTTCCATCGAAATCACATATTTCGGACTCTTGAAACCGAGCTTGGTCGGCACCCTGATCTTCATCGGGTAGCCATAGGCTCTGGGGAGGATTTCGTCGCCGAATTTGAACGTCATTTGTGTCTGCGGGTGCAGCGCGGTGCGCATGTCGAGCGGAGAGTTGTAGCCCTCCTTGTCCGCGCACTGGAACCAGCAATATTTGGCGCGCGTGTCGGCGCCGACCAGCTTGAGGAAATCGCGCAACGGAGTTCCGCTCCAGCTCCCGATCGCGCTCCAGCCCTCGACGCAGATATGACGCGTCACCTGTTTGACCTGCGGCAGCTTGTAGAGTTCCTCCAGCGTCCAGGATTTCCTGTTCTCGACGAGACCCTTCACCTCGAACTTCCAGTCCTTGCCATCGACCTCGGGCGCATCGTCGAGTTCGTAATACCCATTGAACGGGAACGGCTTGGTGATCGCGCTCTCCGGATAGGTCGGCGCCAGCACGTCGGGATTGAACATCCACGCCTGCACGGCGTCGTTGAACTTCGAGATTTGCCTCAGCATGTCCTCGGCGGAAGAACTGTCCAGTACGTCGCAGCCGGTCAGGAGCGTCAAAGCGCCGAAGCTGGCACCGCCGGCAATGAAGCGCCGACGTACCGGATCGGGCATGATCCTGGTTGCGTCTCTCACCAGCAATCGCTTGTCGACGCCTGGGATCAGAAATTTGCGAATTCTGCCCATGACCATTCTCCCACTATCCTTTAGCGGCCGACGATCATCGCGCGCAGGCTTTTCGGCACCAGCAGAGCAAGTGCAATATGAATCACCAGGAACGCGACAATCGCCGACATGCAGAAGAAATGAACGTAACGCGCCACGTCGTAACCGCCGAACAACGCCGTCAGCCACTGCAACTGAACCGGCTTCCAGATCGACAGCCCGGAAAGCACGATGACGACGCCGACGACAATGATGCCGGCATAGAGCAGTTTCTGCACTTGATTGTATCTGCTCAAATCCTCGTGCGACAGCTTGCCGGTGAGGGCCGCTCTCGCATCCGAAATCACGCCGCCGGGTGTGATCGGCAACAACTTCTTTTTGAAGCGCCCGGTGGCAAGGCCCACGATGAGATACATGAGGCCGTTAACCATCAACAGCCACATCGCCGCAAAGTGCCAAAGCAGCGCGCCGCCGAGCCAGCCGCCGAGCGTGATCGAATGTGAAAAACTCAAGGAATCGAACAAGGGCGAGGCGTTGTAGACTTGCAAGCCCGACATGATCATCAGGATCATCGCGACCGCATTGATCCAGTGCATCGTCCTGACCCAGGCCGGTTGAAGGACCTTGATCGGAGACGCCGATGCACGTTCGTCGGTGGCTGCAAGGCTGGACATGACGTAAATCCGTCGCTGAGAGCTTCCGTCGCTGAAGGCGTATACCCGATATCATACGCCCAAAATCCGAACTGCGTTACTCCCGATCACGAATGCTTGGTTCGCGAGCCGGCCTGTGGTCACGAAAAAGCGAGCCGGGTTCCCCGGCTCGCTTTGACGCATCCCGATGGGGACAAGACCGGGAACGTACCCACGGCGGATCAGGACGCCGGCATCAGCACAGTGTCAACCACGTGGATCACGCCGTTCGACTGGTTGACGTTGGGGATCGTGACAGTCGCGCTGCCACCCTTGGCATCGACGATCATTACCTTGCCATCCGCCTTCCTGACGGTCAGTTCTTCACCTTCAACGGTCTTGAGCTTCTTGCCGTCGCTGAGGTCGGAGGCCTCGAGCCTGCCGGGGACGACGTGATAGGTGAGGATCCTGGTCAACGTCGCCTTGTTCTCGGGCTTCACCAGGGTATCGACCGTCCCGGCCGGCAGCTTGCCGAATGCGGCATTGGTCGGCGCGAAGACCGTGAACGGGCCCGTGCCTTCCAGCGTGTCGACGAGACCGGCAGCTTTGACAGCCGCAACCAGCGTCGTGTGATCCTTGGAATGCACGGCATTCTGGATGATGTTCTTGGAGGGGAACATCGCGGCGCCGCCGACCATCACGGTCTTCTCCTGCGCACTGACGGGCGCAATGATCGTGGCGGTCAGGGCAAGTGCGCCGAAAGCGGCGGCGGAAAGAAGTGCAATGCGCTTGGACATGAAATCGTCTCCCGTTGATTGGGTTGTCGGCGGACATCCGCCGGGTGAAGAGGGGCAACATCGGCGCTTCAGGGAACCAGGCCTGGCGAGCCATGGGGTTGACCGCGCCGCTGTTGACCCGAGCTACGGGAGTTTTTTCGGGTCGGTTTCAGGGAATAAATTTTCACGTGCTTGAAACTTTTTAAAGCCGCGATCGTGTCGCAACCGCTTGAGGGTGACCTCTGCCGATGCCTTTTCACCACCGATCGGCCGGCCGGGCGTTTTTCCATTGCTTGAATTGCCGGCCAGTCTCCGTTGCCTTGTGGAGGGCGTCTTTGCTAGTGAAACTGCAAGGAATGTGGGATGATGCGGCCGCAAGCCGCCTGCGTGAAATGATGCATGAATGCGAGAGAAAAAATCATCATGAACGCCAATCTTTTTTCCCGCCTGTTCGACGGACTTGACGATTCGAAACGCCTTGCGATCGAAACCCTCGACGGGCGGCGCATCGGCTATGGCGAATTGATCCTGCGCGCCGGCCAGATCGCCAATGTGCTGGTCGACCGGGGCGTCAAGCCCGGCGATCGCGTCGCGGCCCAAACCGAAAAATCGGTGACCGCTCTGGTGCTGTATCTCGCAGCCGTGCGCGCGGGCGCCGTCTATCTGCCGCTCAACACCGCCTACACGCTCAACGAGCTCGAATATTTCATCACCGACGCCGAGCCCAAGGTGGTGGTATGCGATCCGTCGAAGGCGCAAGGCATCGGCGCGATCGCGGCGAAGGTCGGCGCCAGGGTCGAGACGCTCGGTCCCGACGGCAAGGGATCGCTATCGGAAGCCGCCGAAAAAGCACGGTCGGATTTTGCCACCGTACCGCGCGCCGATGACGACCTCGCGGCTATTCTCTATACCTCGGGAACGACGGGGCGTTCCAAGGGCGCGATGCTGACGCACGACAATCTCGCGTCGAATTCGCTGACGCTGGTGGACTATTGGCGGTTCAGCGACAAGGACGTGCTGATCCACGCGCTGCCCATCTACCACACCCACGGCCTGTTCGTGGCGAGCAACGTCACGCTGTTCGCCCGCGGTGCGATGATCTTCCTGCCGAAATTCGACCCCGAAGCGATCATCAAGCTGATGGCGCGCGCAACCGTCTTGATGGGTGTGCCGACTTTCTATACGCGGCTGCTGCAAAACCCGGCGCTGAACAGGGAAACCACCAAACATATGCGGCTGTTCGTGTCGGGTTCGGCGCCGCTGCTGGCGGAAACCCATCGCGAATGGTTTGCCCGCACCGGCCACGCCGTGCTCGAACGCTACGGCATGACCGAGACCAACATGAATACGTCAAATCCCTATGACGGCGAGCGCGTCGCCGGTGCGGTCGGTCATCCCCTGCCCGGCGTTTCGGTACGCGTCACCGATCCCGAGACCGGCAAGGAGCTCGCGCGCGAAGAGATCGGCATGATCGAGGTCAAGGGACCCAACGTCTTCAAGGGCTACTGGCGGATGCCGGAGAAAACCAAGGCCGAATTCCGCGACGACGGCTTCTTCATCACCGGCGATCTCGGCAAGATCGACGCCAAGGGCTATGTCCACATCCTCGGCCGCGGCAAGGATCTGGTGATATCCGGCGGCTTCAATGTCTATCCGAAGGAAATCGAGAGCGAGATCGACGCCATGCCCGGCGTGATCGAATCCGCCGTGATCGGCGTGCCACACGCCGATTTCGGCGAGGGCGTCACTGCCGTCGTGGTGTGCGACAAGAATGCCGGGGTCAGCGAGGCCGCGGTGCTGAAAGCGCTGGACGGAAGATTGGCAAAGTTCAAGATGCCCAAGCGCGTGATCGTCGTCGACGAACTGCCGCGCAACGCCATGGGCAAGGTGCAGAAGAATATCTTGCGCGATGCCTATGCGGATATTTACACGAAGAAGAAGTAGATAGCGCGCGCCTGTGTCGTCCCCGCGCACGCGGGGACCCATACGCCGTATCGTTCATGTTGGGAGGCGCTGTTCGAGGGCTTCTCGCCCAACCACGTCCGCCTGTGGCTGGGTCCCTGCGTTTTCGCAGGGACGACGAGAACCTTCATTCGATCACACCTCGTCGGCTACAGCAAACTGATCGCAAACCGCGCGCCGACGATGAAGAGATAGCTGCCATAGGCGCGCTCCAGCGTTTTCTTCGACATCGCATGTGCCGCCCTGACCCCGAGCGGCGCGGTGACGAGGCTCGTCGGAATCACCAGCAGTGCGCCGATCAGCGACACGTAACCAAGTGCAAACGGCGATTGTAGCGCCAGCACATCGGGATAGCGTGCAGCCACCGGCCAGCCGGCATAGATATAACCCAGCGCGCCGGGAATCGAGACCAGCGGCGCCAGCGCCGACGATGTCGCAACACCCTGATGAATCGGACGGCCGTAGAAGGTCATCAGCAAATTGGCGAACAGACCGCCACCGACGCCCATCAGCGTGGCGAACAGACCGACAAGGAAGCCGAAGACTCGCATCAGCGGTCCCTTCGGCAGGTCGTCGCCGAACTTCCAGGTCTCCTTCGCCGACAACAGCCTTGCTGCGGCGAACCAGGCCACCATCACGAACACGACCTTGAACAGCCGCTCCGGCGCGTAGCGCGCGATCACGCTGCCGGCGAGAACGCCGACCAGCACCGGCAACCACCACGCACCCAGGATTTCGGTGTCGACGGCGCCGCGGGCGTGGTGGGCGCGGTAGGAGCGGATGGAGGTCGGAATGATGATGGCAAGCGAGGTGCCGACGCATAGCGGCATCCTCACTTCTAGCGGCACGCCGGCCAGCCGAAAGCACTCGTAAAACACGGGCACCAGTATGGCCCCGCCGCCAATGCCGAACACGCCGGCAAGAAATCCCGCCAGCGCTCCCACCGCCACGAGCAAGAGCGCCAGTTGGACAAATTCGGAGACGTTCGAGCCCTGCGATTGCCATCCCCAATTCCTCTCTTCTCGCGGTAGCTGGATCGGTGTTCATGAATCGTGCTTCAGGTATACCAGCCACTATCGCGCCGGCAGTTTGTCAATCCCCCGGAATGCAAGGCTCATCTGAAGCCGTGAACCATAGTTCGCGGACAGCCGATTTCGGCATTGCACTGACTGTTTCGACTACGTAAATAGGATTCGTCTACCGCGATCCCTGAAGGGCCGCTCGCGGAGGGCCGCAAACCGTCCAAGTGACAAATGACCGCCAGGATCGAAAGACCGCTTTCACCGCACCTGCAGACCTATCGCTGGACCCTGACGATGGCACTGTCCATCGTCCACCGCGCCACCGGCATTGCGCTGTATTTCGGCACCCTGCTGCTGGCATGGTGGCTGATCGCGGCGGCTTCGGGACCGACCGCCTATGCCCACGTGCAGGCCTTTACCTCGAGCTTTCCCGGCCGTCTGATCGTGTTCGGCTACACTTGGGCACTGTTGCATCATCTTTTCAGCGGCATCCGGCATTTTGTCTGGGACCTTGGTTACGGCTTCAAGGCAAGCGAACGCGAAGCCATGACCTGGGGAGCGCTGATCGCCGGCATTTCACTGACGCTGCTGCTCTGGATCGCCGCCTATGTGATCGGAGGCGGGCGATGACCGCGCAAAACGGGGATGCGACAGGATCGATGCGAACGCCGCTTTCCCGCGTTCGCAGCCTGGGCCCCTCGCATTCAGGCACCTCGGACTTCTGGCGTCAGCGCCTGACCGCTGTAGCCATGGTGTTGTTGATGGTGCCTGTCATCGTCGTGGTGATGATGCTGCTGGGCCGCAACCAGGCCGGCGCCGCGCAAATTCTCGGTTCCCCGGTGATCGCAATCATCCTGCTGTTGTTCATCATCGCAAGCTGCTGGCACATGAAAATCGGCATGCAGGTGGTGATCGAGGACTATGTGCACCATGAGGCGGTGAAGCTTGCGGCGATCATGGCCAATAATTTCTTCTCGATTGCGGTGGCGCTGGCGTCGATTTACGCCATCCTCAAACTGTCATCCGGAGTGTAGGTCATGGCCGCAGGCGGAAATGGCAACGCCGCGAATGGCAGTGGTGGCCCCGCCATCAACGGCCGCATTTATCCGATCGAAGACCACACCTACGATGTCGTGGTGGTCGGGGCCGGCGGCGCCGGCCTTCGCGCAGTGGTCGGCTGCGGCGAAGCCGGACTGCGCACCGCCTGCATCACCAAGGTTTTTCCGACCCGCTCGCATACGGTGGCTGCCCAAGGCGGCATCTCGGCGGCACTCGGCAACATGCATCCCGACGACTGGCGCTGGCATATGTACGACACCGTCAAGGGGTCGGACTGGCTGGGAGACCAGGACGCCATCGAGTACATGGTGCGCAACGCGCCCGAAGCCGTCTACGAACTCGAGCATTGGGGCGTGCCGTTCTCGCGCACCGAGGATGGAAAGATCTATCAGCGGCCGTTCGGCGGCATGACGCTGGACTACGGCAAGGGGCAGGCGCAGCGCACCTGTGCTGCGGCCGATCGCACCGGCCATGCCATGCTTCACACCATGTACGGCCAGGCCCTGCGCCATTCGGCGGAGTTCTATATCGAGTTCTTCGCCATCGACCTGATCATGGACGACCAGGGCGCCTGCCGCGGCGTGGTTGCGCTAAAACTCGACGACGGCACACTGCATCGCTTTCGCGCTCAGACCACCATCCTGGCGACCGGCGGCTACGGCCGCGCCTATGCCTCCTGCACTTCCGCCCACACCTGCACCGGCGACGGCGGCGCCATGGCGCTGCGTGCCGGCCTGCCGCTGCAGGATATGGAATTCGTGCAATTCCACCCGACCGGCATCTACGGTTCGGGCTGCCTCGTCACTGAAGGCGCACGCGGCGAAGGCGGCTATCTCGTCAACTCGGAAGGCGAGCGCTTCATGGAGCGCTATGCGCCCTCCGCCAAGGACCTGGCGTCGCGCGATGTCGTGTCGCGCGCGATGACCATCGAAATCCGCGAAGGCCGCGGCGTCGGCAAGAAGAAGGATCACATCTACCTTCACCTCGATCATCTCGATCCGCAGGTGTTGCACGAACGGCTGCCCGGCATTTCCGAATCGGCGAAGATCTTCGCCAATGTCGACGTCACGCGCGAGCCGATCCCGATCCTGCCGACCGTGCACTACAACATGGGCGGCATCCCGACCAATTATCACGCCGAGGTATTGACCAAGAAGGACGGCGACGACAATTCGGTCGTGCCCGGCCTGATGGCGCTCGGCGAGGCCGCTTGCGTTTCCGTGCACGGCGCCAACCGTCTCGGCTCCAATTCGCTGATCGATCTCGTGGTGTTCGGCCGTGCGGCGGCACTTCGCTGTGCGGAGAAGCTGACTGCGAACGGCAAGCAGCCGGAATTGCCCGCAGGCTCGGCGGACAAGGCGGTTGGCCGCCTCGATCATTATCGCTACGCTTCCGGCGGCACTCCGACGGCGAAGCTGCGCGACAGCATGCAACACGTGATGCAGAACAATTGCGCGGTGTTTAGAACTGGTGAGGTGCTGCAGGAGGGGCAGAACCTCATTCACAAGGTTCACGGCGGCATCACCGATATTTCGGTCACCGATCGTTCGCTGACCTGGAATTCCGACCTGGTCGAAACGCTGGAGTTCGACAATCTGATCGTGCAGGCCATCGTGACGATGGATTCTGCGGCAAACCGCACCGAAAGCCGTGGCGCCCATGCCCGGGAGGATTTTCCCACGCGCGACGACAAGAACTGGATGAAGCACACCCTGGCCTGGATCGACGATTCCGGCAGCACCACGATCGACTATCGGCCGGTGCACGACTACACCATGACCAACGACGTTCAGTACATTCCGCCGAAGGCGCGGGTGTACTAGGCGAGCTTGTCATGCGGGCTTGACCCGCGTCCATTCTCCTTCGAAGAGGATGGATTTCGCTAGATGATAGATTGCCGGGTCAAGCCCGGCAATGACGAGATGAACCGCAAGGGCGAGACTTATGGTTGAATTCGCACTGCCGAAGAACTCGAGAATTTCGGGCGGCAAGGTCTGGCCGAAACCACCGGGCGCCACCGCGACGCGCGAATTCAAGGTCTATCGCTGGAACCCGGACGACGGCAAGAATCCCAGCATCGACACCTATTTCATCGACACCCATGATTGCGGCCCGATGGTGCTCGACGGCCTGATCTGGATCAAGAACAACATCGATCCGACGCTGACATTCCGCCGCTCGTGCCGCGAGGGCGTATGCGGCTCGTGCGCGATGAATATCGACGGCCAGAATACGCTCGCCTGCACCATGTCGATGCACGACGTGAAGGACGGCGCGGTAAAGATCAATCCGTTGCCGCACCAGCCGGTCGTCAAGGACCTGGTGCCTGATCTCACCAACTTCTACGCGCAATATGCCTCGATCGAGCCATGGCTGAAGACGACGACCCCGACGCCGCAGAAGGAATGGCGTCAGAGCCACGAAGATCGCGAGAAGCTCGACGGCCTCTATGAGTGCATTCTCTGCGCCTGCTGCTCGACCTCGTGCCCGAGCTATTGGTGGAACAGCGAGCGCTTCCTGGGTCCGGCCGCATTGCTGCAGGCGACGCGATGGGTCAGCGACAGCCGCGACGAGGCTATCGGCGAGCGGCTCGACAATCTCGAGGACCCGTTCCGCCTGTATCGCTGCCATACCATCATGAACTGCGCCAAGGCCTGCCCCAAGGGACTCAATCCATCCCAGGCGATCGCCGAACTCAAACTGAAGATGGTCGAACGGCAGATGTGAGCGCGGGGCTCTTTGGGATGACGTTTGGCGGACCGCGCCTGCGCAAAGCCTGCGCCGAAGGACACCGATGACGACGCCATATCCGATCATCCTGCATCATTTTGAGCAGTCGCCGTTCTCCGAGAAGATTCGCGTCGTCTTCGGACTGAAGAACCTCGATTGGACCTCCGTTCTCATCTCCCGGATAATGCCGCGTCCCGACTTGATGCCGCTGACGGGAGGCTATCGGCGCACGCCGGTCATGCAGATCGGTGCCGACATCTATTGCGACACACAGTGCATCATCGGCGAAGTGGAACGGCGATTTCCCGACCCCTCGCTGTTCCCGAAAGGCTATCAAGGCCTCGGCCCGGCGAGCGCAATGTGGACGGACCGGTCGTTCTTCCAGAACACCGTAAACCTGGTGTTCGGCTCGCTTGCCGACAAGGTCCCGGAGGATTTCATTGCCGATCGCGAGCGGCTGCGCGGTGCCAAATTCGATGTGACGGCGATGACGGCCGCGATTCCGCAAATGCGCGACCAGTTTCGCGCGCATGTGCATTGGATCGAAACCCAGCTTGCGGACGGGCGAAACTGGATGGGCGGCAGCGCGGCAAGCCTGTGCGATGTCAACGCCTACATGAATATCTGGTACGTTCGCGCAAATCTTCCAGATGCGGACGGAATGATGACCGAGTTCGCTGCGACTCGTGCATGGGAATTGCGGATTCGCGCGATCGGTCACGGCCGCCGCAACGATATATCGACCTCGGCTGCGCTCGACATTGCAGCCAATGCCACGCCGCAGACCGCTGAAATTTCCGATCCCGACGATCCCAACGGCCGCAAACCCGGCGAGCGGGTCGAGGTCGTGCCGGACGACTACGGCAGGGTCAAAGTCGCCGGCGAAATTGTCGCGCTTTCGTCGCAGCACATTGCCATTCGCAGACACGATCCGCGCGCCGGCGATATCGTCGTGCACTTTCCACGCGCCGGCTTTCTCGTTCTTCCTGCGTGAAGCGCGAAATCCTCGCGTACGCGGAAAGGCCGCCTCGCGAAAAATCCTTGCTACCGCCCTTCGGTTGGGAAATTATCGTCGCACCGTCCGAGGATAACAAGATGCGAAATCTGGCGATCGTGGTCCTTTGCGCCGTCATTTGCGCCGTTCTGGGCGGTTGCTGGGCATCGGGTCAGGATGCGGCAACGGCAGCTCGGCCCAGCGACCAATTCGTCGGACAAAATGTCGATGCGGTCGTTGCCCGGTTCGGAAAGCCTGCGGGCCGCAAGAAGCTGGAAAACGACCAGATGAGCTATGTGTGGGAACTGGCCGCGACGGATTCGTCAGGTGATCAGAAGGCCGCGACCGGTCAGGGAGGACTGTACGGGGACGGGCGGACTCCGGGCTTGATGACTGACGACCCTCGATTTTGCAAGATCAGCGTTACCACCTCGCCGGAAGGAATCGTCACGCAATTCAAGGTCGAGGATTCGAACGGTACCGGTGCGCCGACGATGACGTATGGTCTCATCGGGAGCGCCTGTGCTCAACGAACGGGAATTAGACCGCAGACTTAGATCCATTTGTTTGAGCATGATCTTTTCGGAAAACCGGTTTCCACTTTTCCGGATCATGCTCTAGGCTGGCGCAGCCAGAGCGTTTTCGAGCGAAGAGCCATTGGCTATCCTGTTCGCGTTCTTGGAGCAGGCGGCAAAAAGTCCACTATGAAGGATGGCGCATCTTTACGTCGAGCACGTCGGTGACCTCATCAATCCTGCCCCCAGGCATCGCTCCGGCCAACGATCCATCCTCGCCACCCTTCGGCGCGTTTGCGCCTACGCGGGCGCAGGCCGCCATCATCGCAGCCGCCCACCGCTCCCGGCTGAAGCGAGGCGCGTTCCGCCCCATGCTGTCGCGCCTGATCGACCACTTGCGCGCGGGTCCAGTTGACGTGCTCTACCAGGGCGCCGCATTCCGTTTCCATCACCAGGCCAGCGCCACCGAGCGTGGCGCGCTGTTCAATCCCGAATACAATCTCGAAGAGCTGCAATTTCTGCGGAAGCATACGCCCTCCGGCGGCGTCTTCGTCGATGTGGGCGCCAACGTCGGCACCTATGCCATGGTGCTGGGTCGCCACGTCGGAACATCGGGAAAGGTGATCGCGATCGAACCGCATCCTGTCACCCACGCCCGGCTGGCGTTCAACCGCGCGGCTTCCGATTTGACGCAGGTTCACCTGGTCGCCGCAGCGGCTGGGCCTTCGGACGGCGAGTTGATGATCGAAACCGATGGCGACAATCTCGGCGCCAGCCACATCGTAACGGGTGAACCGCGCGGCAACGCAATCAGGGTGCCCTCGTTGCGGCTGCAACGCATCCTTGAGGGCGCGAGCGTCGATCATGTCGACGCGCTGAAGATCGACGTCGAGGGATTCGAGGATCGCGTGCTAACCGGCTTCTTCAGGGATGCGCCGGAACAGCTTTGGCCCCGTGCGGTCGTCATCGAACATCTGTCGCGGAACGAATGGCATGAGGACTGCATCGCAGACATGCGCAGGCGCGGCTATGGCGAAGCCGGCAAGACGCGCAGCAATACGATGCTGGTGCGCAGCTAAATCTCCGCGCCAGGCCTCATCAGCCTGTTGAACCGCAAAGACTGAAACCTGACCTCGAGGAGGCTTTGATGATTGACCACATCGGATTTCCGGTTTCGGATTATCAGCGCGCCAAGGACTTCTACGCGAAAGCACTCGCGCCGCTTGGCTACACGCTCATCATGGAAGTGACGCAGGAACAGGGCCACGCTGCTGCCGCAGGCTTCGGCGCCGGCGACAAACCGGATTTCTGGATCGGTGGCGAAGGTGGAATGAACAAACCGCTGCATGTGGCGATCCTTGCCGGCGATCGCAGCACCGTAGATGCCTTCTACCGCGCCGCGCTCGCCGCGGGTGGGCGCGACAATGGCGCGCCCGGCATTCGCTCGCATTATCATCCCGATTACTACGGTGCGTTTGTGCTCGATCCCGACGGCCACAATATCGAAGCGGTGTGCCACACCCCCGGCTGAACAGGTTGCACGGAACATCGATTTGCCGGCGCCGTTATCGCTCCACCTATCGGGCTGCACATGCGGCCGCGTTGACCGGCACGCGCCCGATCTCGGAGGAAGCCGCAGGGTGATGTTATAAAAATGCCGATCGACCCGCCCGAAGATCCGCCGATCAAGCCGGGGCAACCGACGGAACCGCCCGTGGAAAGTCCACCCGGGAACCCGAGCCCCGAGGTTCCACCTCCTCTGCCTGAGCCCGGCGAACCCGCGCGGCCCGATGAACTGCCCGGCCAACCACCCGACGAGGCGCCGATACGCGGACCGGAACCACCGAATGCGCCTCCGCCTGCGACCGACGCGCGAATCGTCGAGGCGGCTTTGGTCTGATCGCAGCAAATAGCCGCAAAGCGACCACGCGAAGCTCTCAATTGAAGGGACTGCACCTAGCGCGAGCCTCTGAATGGGTCGTGAACAGGGGTGCATCATGGCGTCGCATCGACGGAAATAAATACCGATTGTCATTTGAAGGCCGCCACAATCCGGCCTAACGCTTGATTTGTTGATCGTCAGAGTCGACGACCGATCCTGCCAAGACCTTCCAAGCGCCAGACCCTCCAGCTTCCAAGACCTTCCACAAGAACCTTCCGGGGACCGAAACCATCATGACAAAGCTTCGCCTCTTGCTGCTTGCCACGACAGCTCTCTCGGCTTCGCAGTTTGCGTCTGCCAGTTCACACGCGCAGACCGCGCCGCTCGTCGTCGCTCAGGCAAAGGAGGAGCTGGGTCCCGACGGCAAGCCGAAGCAGCCCCCCAAGGAAGCACCAAAGGCGGCCCCGCCGGCGCGTCCGGCGCCGCCAGCCGCCGCACCTCCGCCACCTGCGCGACCAGCGCCGCCGGCAACGCCGCCAGCGCAGAAACCCACTGCGCCGCCACCGCCTTCTCCGCCACCTGCCGCCGCCCCACCTCATGCGCCGCCGCCTTCGGCCGCGCCGTCACATCCAACACCGCCGCCGCCCCCGGCTGCAACGCCACCCGCTGCCCCCAAGCCTCCGGCAGGACCCGCCGTGCAGCAGGAGCGGGAAAAGGAAATGGAGCGCGAGCGGGAGAAGATGGCCCCGCCGCAACGGCCGCCTGCGGGTACAACGCCAACTCCACCTCCATCCGCGCCGCCGCACACCGGCCCGGCTCCGGCGGCCCCAACACCGCCTGCCGCGGCACCGGGCGCGCCGGCCCCCGCTCGGCCAACGCCAGCTCCGACTACCCCCGCTCCGAACGCCGCGCCGCCCCCTGCTGCGCCTGGCACGGCTCCGGCACCTGCCACGCCACCCGGAGGGCAAACGGCGTTGCCGCCCGGAGGCGCCGCAGCGGCGCGCCGACCGCCACCGCCAACCGTCACCGCGCCGATCCCGCCACCGCCGCCGCCCGCGCAGGCAATGACTCCGATCCCGCAAGGCGCGGCACCGCAGGGTCCGCGCCGGCTGGAAGATTTCCGCGGCCAGCGGCAGGAAACAGATCAGGGCGGTCGCAAGATCTTCACCGAACCGGGGCGCGTCATCGTGGTGGACCCGAGCGGCCAATCGTTCATCCGTCACAACGAGGAAGACCGGTTCCGTTTTGGCGCACGCGATATCCAGACCCAGCGACTTGGCGGCGAAACCCGTACTGTCGTGATCCGGCCGGACGGCTCGGAAATCATCACGGTAGTCGGCACTGACGGGCAGTTGCTGCGCCGGATTCGCAGGGATCGCGAAGGTCGCGAGATCATCATCATCGACAACAGCTTCCGCGATCCTCGCGCCATCGGCGGTTTCTATGTCGACCTGCCTCCGCCGGTGATCCGGATTCCATTCGACCGCTACATCGTGGAAGCCGATGTCGCGCCTCCGGAACTGATTTACGAGACGCTGGAGGCGCCGCCGATAGACCGGATCGAGCGGCGCTATTCGCTCGACGAAATCCGCTACAGCCCGACCGTGCGCCAGTTGATGCCGAGCATCGATCTCAACACCATCACCTTCGAAACCGGTTCCTGGGACGTCCCGCCCGACCAGGCGGGGCGTCTGCAGGTGATCGCCGAAGGTCTCAACCGGGCGATCGCGCGCAACCCGCGCGAGGTGTTTTTGATCGAAGGCCACACCGACGCGGTGGGCAACCCGGTCGACAATCTTTCGCTCTCGGACCGGCGCGCCGAAGCCGCGGCCGAGTTGCTCACCCAGCAATTCGCAGTGCCGCCGGAAAACCTGACCTCGCAGGGCTACGGGGCGCAATATCTCAAGGAGCAAACCGACGGGCCCAGCCGCATCAACCGACGCGTCACCGTCCGCCGGATCACACCGCTGCTCAACGGCGGCGTGGCGTCGCTGCCACCTCCACCGCCGGGCATCGCGCCGCCGCGGTGAAGGCGAAACACGCGAAGGCGGGGACCCATAGCCACAGGCAGACCTTGTTTGGCACGCTGGAACTTCCAGGTCGCCAAAAAACCTCGGCCGGTGGTTATGGGTCCCGGATCGCGCTTGCTGACGCTCGCTTGTCCGGGACGACGGGAACGTCGAATGCTCGTCCGCGCGGTTCAGCTCTTGTCGCTATCCAGCTTGAAGATATCGGAGCCTTCCCCGATCGACAGCAAGCCCGTCTCTGCGTAGAGCGAGAGCTTGGCTCGGGAATCGGCAATATCGAGGTTGCGCATCGTCAGCTGGCCGATGCGGTCCGCCGGCGTGAACGCCGCATCGCCCACTTTCTCCATGCTCAGCCGCTCCGGCTGATAGGTCAGGTTGGGGCTCTCGGTGTTCAGGATCGAGTAGTCATTGCCACGGCGCAGCTCGAGCGTCACCTCACCGGTGATGGCGCGGGCCACCCAACGCTGCGCGGTTTCGCGCAACATCAGAGCCTGAGAATCGAACCACCGCCCCTGGTAGAGCAATCGGCCAAGCCGCAGGCCGCCGATCCGGTACTGCTCGATGGTATCTTCGTTGTGGATGCCGGTGATCAGGCGTTCGTAGGCGATGTGCAAGAGCGCCATGCCGGGAGCTTCGTAAATGCCGCGGCTCTTCGCCTCGATGATCCGGTTTTCGATCTGGTCGCTCATGCCAAGGCCATGTCGGCCGCCGATGGCGTTGGCCTCGAGGAACAGCGCGACCGGATCGGCAAAGGTCTGGCCGTTCAGCGCGACGGGCTGGCCCTCCATCAATCGCACCGTTACCTTTTCCGCCTTGACGATACAGTCGTCGCGCCAGAACGGCTTGCCCATGATGGGATTGACGATCTTGATGCCGCTGTCCAGCCGCTCGAGATCCTTGGCCTCGTGGGTCGCACCGAGGATATTGCTGTCGGTCGAATAGGCCTTTTCGGCGCTCATCTTGTAGGCGAAGCCATGGGCGGCAAGAAACGCCGACATTTCCGCCCGGCCGCCCAGTTCGTCGATGAATTGCTGGTCAAGCCACGGCTTGTAGATCTTGAGGCTCGGATTGGTCAGCAACCCGTAGCGATAGAACCGCTCGATATCGTTGCCTTTGAACGTAGAGCCGTCGCCCCAGATGTTGACGCCGTCTTGCTTCATTGCCGATACCAGCATCGTGCCAGTCACCGCGCGACCAAGGGGCGTGGTGTTGAAGTACGAGATGCCGCCGGTAGAGACGTGGAAGGCACCGGATTGGATGGCGGCAATACCTTCGTGGACCAACTGCGTTCGGCAATCGACGAGCCGGGCCTTTTCGGCGCCAAAGCTCGTCGCCTTGCGCGGAATTTCATCGTAGTCGGACTCATCGGGTTGGCCGAGGTTCGCTGTATAGGCGAAGACGCGCGCGCCCTTTTGCTTCATCCACACCAGCGCCGCGCAGGTGTCGAGACCGCCGGAAAAAGCGATGCCGACGTTTTCCCCTTTGGGCAGACTTTTCAGGATCGTACTCATAGAGCTTCCAATCGGTCGAATTGCTGATGTGGTATGCGGCTTGCCGGCGCGAATCAATCCCAGCGAAAAGGTGGCAGTTGGCGGGGATCGGATTACCCCAGCCGGCGCCAGCGCTGGGTCGCCCGGTAGAGCGGCCATGCCAGCCTTGTCAGCGCCGCATCGACGCTCTCGTCGGTAAACCGGGTCGACGGCCAACGGTAGATATAGCCGTGTACGAGCCAGATCACCAGAAACGTCACGAGGCCGGCGGCGGCGACGTTGGTGAAGAAATGCCCGCCAAACGCCATGCGGAGCAGGCTGGTCGTTACGCCAAATAGCGTTGCCGCGGCATAAGCCAGCGGCCGCCAGGCCGGCGGCGTCAGCGCGGCGGGGGCGTAGGTCCAAAACGCGGTGGCGCCCTCACCGGAGAAAAACGAGCAATTGCGTGCACAGCTTCCGCGCGGGTCCCACCACGGCACGAACGTCTGGTCGCCGTTGAATTGCGTCACCACGACCGGACGCGGCCGGCCCCAATAGCTCTTGAAAGTGAGGTTGGTGAGCACTCCGGCGCAAAGAATGAGGGTGAGCAACAGAAAGACGATTGCCCGCCCGGACATCGGCAACGGCCGATCCGGCCGCGCCAGTTTCACCAGCAGTGCGATGATGGCGGGCAGTGCCAAGCCCCAGGCAATCCACATCGCGCCGTCGCGTGCGATCGCCGCCAGTGCGTTGAGCTTGAGCGGGAAGGTCTTGCTCGGCGGGTCGTAGAACCACGCGGCAAGCTTCAGATCGAGTTCGGGATAGATTCCAAACAGCAATCCAACTGCCAGTGCCAGCGCGAGCGCGATGATCAGTCCGGTCCGGTTCATGGCGCGGGGTTTAGCCGAGGCGGTTTGCGATGAAAAGGTAGTGGGATTCGCCTTTTTACGGGCCGGGCAGCTTTGGCGAGTTGGACGGCAACGGCGGCGGCTGCCGCAGCACCGGCGGCGGCTCGCGCCATGCACCGGCATTGCGGCCGGCGATCATCCAATAGACAACGCCGGCGACGATGCCGGCCCCGGTCATGATTTCGAGATGACGGCGCACGATGCCTTCGAAGCTGAGCGTATCGGGATCGAACGGCACGAGGCCGAGGTAGCAGGCCAGACCGACGAGACCGCCACCGACCGCATAAGTCAGTGCACTGCGGATATTGAAGGCTTCCGTGATCAGAACCACGATCATTGCCGGCACCAGCGCAAAGCCGCTGACAAAGATGAAGCCGAAACCGAACAGGATATTCAGGGCACCGGGGTCCACCGGGCCGGCGCCAAGGTCGCTGAATTCGGGAAACATGATCGCGCCGATCACGATAAGGCCAGCGACAAGGCACGCGCAGAGAAAGGCAAAGAAAATCACAAAAAGCCGGCCGATCAGCGCCATGGGTCACCCGCCGTCTTTGCGAGGAGCGCACGCGACGAAGCAATCCGCAGCCACGTCCCTCACTCCGGATTGCTTCGCGGAGGCTGTCATCGGGCGCGCGCTTGCGCGACCCGTTGGCTCGCAAAGACGAAAACAGCGAGACCCCGCATCATAACTATCAATCCGTCATCGCCATCGCCCGCAGCGCCTGCCGCTCGCGCGCCGACAATTTCTCGGTCTCCGATTTCAACTGGCCGCATGCGGCCAGGATATCGCGGCCGCGCGGCGTTCGCACCGGCGAGGAGTAACCGGCGTTGAAAATATATTCGGAGAACTTTTCGATCTGTTCCCAGTCGGAACATTCGTACCGCGTGCCGGGCCAGGGATTGAACGGGATGAGGTTGATCTTCGCCGGAATTCCCGTCAGGAGCTTGACCAGGTGTTTGGCATCATCGAGAGAATCGTTGACGCCCCTGAGCATCACATACTCGAAGGTGATACGTCGCGCGTTGGAAGAGCCGGGATAATCGCGGCAGGCCTGCAACAGCTCCGCGATCGGGTATTTGCGATTGAGCGGCACCAGCTCATCGCGCAACTCGTCGCGCACGGCATGCAGCGAAATCGCCAACATGACGCCGATCTCTTCGCCGGTGCGGACGATGTTGGGCACCACGCCCGAAGTCGACAGCGTGATGCGCCGGCGCGAAATGCCGATACCCTCGTTGTCCGATACGATCAGGAGCGCATCGCGCACCGCCTCGAAATTGTACAGCGGCTCGCCCATCCCCATCATCACCACATTGGTGACAAGGCGGCCGCCGCCTGGCGTATCGCGGTCGGCCCAATCGCCGAGGCGATCGCGCGCCACCATGACCTGGCCGGCGATTTCGCCCGCGGTGAGATTGCGCACCAGCCGCTGCGTGCCGGTGTGGCAAAACGAGCAATTCAGCGTGCAGCCGACCTGTGAGGAAACGCACAGCGTGCCGCGATCGGTTTCCGGAATATAGACGCACTCGACCTCGTGCGCCCTCTCGAGCTTGTCGCCACTCGGCAGGCGCAGCAGCCATTTGCGGGTGCCGTCGCTGGAAATCTGTTCGGCTGCGACTTGCGGGCGAGCGACCGTGAAATGCCGATCGAGCTCTTGGCGCATTTCCCGGGAAATGCTCGTCATCTCCTCGAATTGCTGCGCCCCGCGGAAGTAAATCCAGTGCCAAAGCTGCTGCACGCGCATCTTGCGCTGCGGCGCCGCCACGCCGATCTCGCCGAGGCGCAGCGCGAGCTCGGCGCGAGAGAGCCCGATCAGGGACGGCTTTGCCGGCGGCACATAGGTTTCAAGCGCAACCTTTTCCAGCGGCGGGTTGGCGCCGCCATCGGCCTGGCTGGAAATGCCGGTCATGGTCTGGTTCATGGCGCATCAAATAGGCCTTTCACGCCCCGCTGGAAAGGGCGCTGAATACTTCATTATCGCGACAATGGAGGTGTGGTGGGAGAGGTGAAACGAAGATGCCGCTCGATCGAGTCAGCGCCGGCAGTCCTGCGCCAGCCGGTCGAGCGCCTGGGAAAGCCCCTTCAGCGAGAAGACGTTGGTGGTCTCGGTGCCCTTTGCCGATACGCCCCTGACGGTCGCATCGGCGGCCTTGCGCATGGCGTCGACCATGCGCTCCTCTTCCGCGGCGTTCTTGATCCAGAGACCGTCGCCCTGGGTGTACAGCGCATAGGACGCACCGCCGACCTCAAGTGTCGATTCCGAACCCGGCTTCAGCGTGTAGCCGATCATGATCGAGACTTCGTTGACCACCTTCTCGGAGGGACGGGTGGAGACGAACGCGTAGGCCGGGTCGCGCGGCCGGTTGGGCGGGTTGGTTTTCGACGACGAAGGTTTTGCCAGCGCAAAACAAACCTTCTTTCCGTTCGGGGTTGCCATATAGGCGCCCCAGGTGCCGAATTGACCTATCAACGTCGGCTCGGCGCCGCCTGCGATGGCCGGCTCCGGCTTGGTCGCCGGCGGCTTGGCGGCAGCTTTCGGCGGCGCGGTCTGGGCTCGCGCGAGGCCTGCGACCCCGCACGCCAGCGCACCCGCCATCAATATTGTGAGGATTCGCCGCACGGACATCGTCGAATCTGGTCCCTTATCATTGTGACTGGAAGATGGCCCGACACCGAATGGTCACGATGCCCATGGATAAATGGTAAATACCTGATTGTGAAGGTGGTTTACGCGCCTAGCCGGCGCCTTCGGAGCGGGCGGGTTGCCTCGGGCTGTTCAGTCCTTCGATCGCGTCCGACGGTGACTTTCCCATTGCGCCTCGCTCCAGTCCAACAGATCCTCGGCGCCGGAGCTGCGCAAATGTGCGCCGCCATCCTGCACCACCATCTCGCCGTTGATGTAGCCTGCCGAATCGGAAACCAGAAAGCTTGCCAGATCGGCAAGCTCACGATGTTCGCCGAAGCGGAGCAGCGGATTTCGCAGGGCCCAATTCTGCTCACGGCCTTCGGGCCTGAGCTGGCCCGTTGCGCCGGCGGTCGGAAACGCTCCAGGCGCGATCGCCACCGTGCGGATGCCTTTGGGTCCCCATTCCACCGCCAGGCTTTTCGTCATGGCAAGGACCGCCGACTTGGCCATCGCCGACGGTACCGTGAAGGCGCGACCGGTGATGGTCGACGTCGAGAGGATGCTAAGCACAACGCCGCGGTGACTTGCCTCGATCCATCGTCTTGCGGCTGCGAGCGTGCAATACATCGTGCCGTGCAGTGTCGGTGCGAGGATCGCGTCGGCGGCGCGAAACGACAGCCGCTCGGTCCGCGCGATAAAGGTCGCGCCCGCATTGTTGACGAGGACGTCAAGCGGCGCGTGCCGCCAGATCGCCTCCATCATCGCCTCGACGTTGGCACCCTCGCGAATGTCACATCTGATCGCATCGACCTTGCCGCCGAGATCGTCGCGAATTTTGGCCGCGGTGGCCTGCAGCACATCGAAGCGGCGGCCGCAGATGACGAGATCGGCGCCCAGTTCGGCGAAGCGGCGGCTCATCGCAGCCCCAAGGCCGGAGCCGCCGCCGGTGACCAAGATCCGCTTTTTCGCCAGCAGGCCCTTTTCAAACATGATTTCATTTCCTGGGTTGTGTCGCCCGAGCCGGCAACTGCGGCCTTCTATTGTAGAGCAGCCTCAAATCCGGCATGAAGCATAGCCTGCTGGCGCGTTCGAAAGGTGTGGCCATGAAAGCAATTCTCTGTTCGCAATATTGCGGCCCCGACGATCTCGTGCTGACCGATGTAGCCGATCCGGTCGCCGGCCCCGGCGAGGCCGTGATCGCGATCAAGGCCGCGGCGCTGAATTTCTTCGATCTCCTGATGATCCAGGGCAAATACCAGATCAAGCCGCCGTTCCCGTTTTCGCCGGCGGCGGAGGTCGCGGGCGTGATCGAAAGCGTCGGCGCCGGCGTGTCCGATCTGAAGCCCGGCGATCGCGTCGTCGCCTCGTGCGGCCACAACGGGGCGCGTGAAAAGATCGCGCTGCCGGAAGGTGCCATCGTCAAGATTCCGGACAATCTGGACTTCGATCGCGCCGCCGGCATCATCATCATCTACGGTACCGCGCTACATGCGCTGGAAGATCGAGCCAGCCTGAAAGCAGGCGAAACAATGGCGGTTTTGGGAGCGGCGGGCGGTACCGGTCTCGCGGCCTGCGAACTCGGCAAGCTGATGGGGTTGAAGGTAATCGCGTGCGCATCCTCGGATGAGAAATTGGGATTCGCCAAGGCCCATGGCGCTGAGCTCGGACTGAACTACGCGAGCGAAGATCTCAAGGAAGGACTGCGCAGGCTTACCGGCGGCAAGGGAGTGGACATCGTTTTTGACCCGGTCGGCGGCAGCTTCGCCGAAGCCGCATTGCGTTCGATCGCGTGGGAAGGTCGCTTTCTGGTGATTGGATTTGCCGCGGGCGAAATTCCAAAAATGCCCTTGAATTTGGCACTTCTGAAAGGCTGCGATATTCGCGGCGTATTCTGGGGCGCGTGGGCACGGCTCAATCCGGACAAGAACCGCGTCAATCTTGAAAAGCTCGTGAAGTGGGCCTCGGCCGGTAAAATCTCCTCCCATGTCGACCGCACGTTCCCGCTGGCGCAGACTGCCGACGCTCTGAAAGTGCTGGCGGCCCGCAAGGCAATGGGCAAAGTGATTTTGCATCCTTGAGGGAACCGCAGCTCGTGGCGGAGCCGACTTGGTTGCGCACAGTTGCCTTATTGTCACTGATTTGTCGTTGATCTGGGACACCTCACACTGAAATGCCTTAATGATATCAAAGAATCTCCCAAATCGACCCGGTGATGGTCGCTATTTGGACGGATTCGAAATGCGAGTTAAGGTTTGAGTAACGGGCACTCGGCCACCAAGAACATCACGAAACTGTAGCCGGTAATGCCCGATGTTGCGTGTGCTTGGCGCGGGAGGCATCACCATGGCGCAAGAACCGAGATACAGTTCGCACGACGGCGCGTACGAACCGAGATACGCTTCTTACGACGACCAGTATGCCGAGCCCGTCGACCTCGATGAGTTCGGTTCACAGTTGAGGTCCTATCACCCCTCGCGCTCCATCGTGACGAGGGAGGAGTTCCTGCCTGACGATTCCGTCCCCCTCTTCCTGTCTGGTTCCGACGAGGATTCGGCGCAGCGGTTTGGCAGGCTGCGTCGAAACAGGTCGCGACTTCTGAAAACCGGGATACTCGCGATCGCGGCGTCCGCTGCCGCATTCACCGTTGTCGCCGTCAAAAATCCGTTCACGGTTTTTGCGAATGCGACCGCATCCCTCATCGGCATTTCGGACGTTCGATCGGCGCCGGCCACGACGACCGCGGCGGTCCAGCCGATCGTCGGCACCCGAACCGTTCCGCCGACGTCATCCCAATCGCCGTCGCGTGACGAAATTGCCGTTGCTTTGAGGACAGCTCATCAGAACGTCGCTCCGGCAGAGACGGCCGCTCCGCTCGCGGCGGTTGCACCGGTGGTTGCGGCTGCCCCACCTGCTGCGCCTGCTGCCGCTGCTCCTGCCGCCGTTGCTCCGCCTGCTGCCATGGCCCCGCCGGTTGCCGCGGCGGCGCAGGTTGTAGCCACGGCTTCGCCGGTGGCCGCACCTCCTCCGGCAGTTGCGGCGCCGCCGGTTGTTGCCGCACCGGCGGCAAGAAAGATCAGCCCTGACGAGCTCGCCACGCTGATGTCGCGCGCCAGGACCCTGCTCGCGGCCGGCGATCTGCCGTCCGCCCGGCTGTTGCTGGAACGCGCTGCCGAGGGACAGGATGCAAACGCAGCACTGTTGCTGGCGCGAACCTACGATCCGCTGATCATGGGGACGCAAGACACTCGCAACACCCTCACCGATCCGGAACTGGCGCGCACCTGGTACCAGCGGGCCGCCCAGCTCGGCTCGGCGGACGCACAGCGGCGGCTCAGCCAATTGCAGTAAGTTTTTAAACCCAGGGACCAGCAAAATGCGACGTTTGATTAGATTGGCACTGGTTGCCACGATGATGGTTTGCGGCTTCGCGGCGCGAGCCGAGGAAGGCGTCTACGATCCGGCCAAGGTCTCGGACAGTCTGAGAGCGATCTTCCAATTCGGATCGGCTGCGACCAAGCAGGCGCTGAACGCGAACACGGTCGGGCTGATCTCCGGCACGATCGGCGGCACCTATGTGCAGTTCGGTGCCGACCTCGCCTCCGTGCTCGATGACGGAAACAAGTTACGGATCCTTTCCATTGTCGGGCGCGGCTCGGTGCAGAGCGTCGCCGACATCCTGTTCCTGCAGGGTGTCGATATCGGAATCGTGCGCGCCGATACTCTCGACTATCTCGAAAGAAAAGGCTTCGCCAAGGATATCAAGAAGCAATTCACCTACGTGACCAAGCTCTACAACGAAGAGCTGCATGTGATGGCCTCAAAGTCGGTGCAGAGTTTGAAGGACCTTGATGGCAAGACCATCAGCGTCGATCTACCCAATGGCGGCACCTTCGTGACGGCGCTGACCGTGTTCGAGCGGCTCGGAATGAAACCGAACGTGGTTTATATCGAGCAGCGGATCGCGATGGAGAAGTTGAAGAGCGGAGAAATCGATGCCGTGATCGTCTGCGGCGGCAAACCTTACAAATCCGTCTCGAACTTCAAGGACGATCGATTCCACCTTGTAACCGTCGACTACTCCAAGCCGCTGCAGGGCGATTACCTGCCGGCGACCTTGACCTCGAAGGACTATCCGAACCTGATCGCCGAGGGCGAGAAGGTGGACACGATCGCGGTGCCGGCCGTGCTCGCAGCCTACAACTGGGCACCGAACACCGACCGCTATCGGAAACTTGCGCTGTTCGTGGATGCATTTTTCACGAAATTCCCCCAGCTCCAGAATCCGCCCTTCCACCCGAAATGGAAGGAGGTTTCGCTGTCGGCTCCGCTCGCCGATTGGCAGCGGCTGCCCGCCGCCAGGATATGGCTTGAACAGCATGGAATCGAGCCGGTGGCAAAGAACAGGTTCGATGAATTCCTGAAACAGAGTTCGGCCGGAGGAAGGCTGCCCGCCGACACCGACAAGGAAGCGCTGTTCCGCCAATACAAGGCTTGGGAAGCCGAGCAAAATGCCCGCGCCCAGGTGTGCGCAAAACAGCCGCGATAGGCTTTCGAGCCTGAGACTTCAAGCCGGGGTGAACCACACCCCGGCTTTCGCATGTTCGACGCCGGGCTGATTTAACGCGGCCTAATGGGCCTTTTCGAACCCTTTTGCGCGAAGCCAATGGCACCGCGCTCGGCGATCAGCTCACCGCAAAATTCGACGCGCTGAGCTTTGGCGGGCGCGTCGAAGGCGACACCCAGTGATTGGCAAAGGCCAGCGTGCCCGCCAGATAGGCCGGCCCCGAGCGCGTCGCGCCATAGACGGCCAGCGCCACATCGTCCGGCAAGGCTTGCCGCCCCGGCGCAAAGCCGAGCGCTCCGCCGCTGCCGGCACCGACCTGGACTTGGCCGCCGCCATAGACGAAGCGATCGAGCACCAGGTTGAGGAATTCGGTCATCACCTCGTTCGCGCCCTGCTGCGCGCCGGTCGCACCCTCGCCCGACAATTGCGACAGCGCATTGCCGAGATTGCTGCCGGTCAGGCCGAACACGTTGACGAAGCCCGGCGGCAGCGCGCCGCCATTGTTGAAGAAATTGTTCAGCGCATTGGCGACGTTTTGCTGGTTGACATTGAGCCCGTTGCCCGGAATCGAGCTGCCGTTGCCGCCGCCGCCAACCGACGCGGTGAGATTCAGCTTCACGTCGTTGCCGGCATTGGTCACCGTCTCGGTGAAGCCGGCCGGCAGGCTCGTGCTGTTCACGCCGGCGAACATGGTGCCGCCGAGGCCGCCGGTGGTGTGCAGGATGACGTAGCTGTTCGCCATATAGCTGCCCGCTGCAAACACCGCCTGCACGGTCGCGTTGTTGAGCGACGCGGTGCCTATCACGTTGGCCACCGACGCGGTCGTGGGACTGATCTGCACCATGTAGGTCGCGCTGGTCCCGGCAAAGGAGAGATTGCCATTCACGGTCATGCTGGTGCCGGCGGTGCCCGAGCCCGGCATCAAGATGCCGCCATTCATCACGGTGGTGGTGCCGACCATGCCGGTGCCCAGGAGCGTGCCGCCCATATTCACCGTCGTGGCCGAGTTGCCGATCGAACCGGTGACCGCGAGCGTGCCGGCGTCGATGAAGGTGGCTCCATTATAGAGGTTGTTGGCGGAAAGCGTCAGCGTGCCGGCCCCGATCTTGGTCAACGTATTGCTGCCGAGAGTGTCGCTGATGACGCCGGCCACCGTGGCGTTGTTGTTGTTGGTGTCGAAGGTGGCGCCGCCGGGGCCGATCACCACGCTTCGGTTGAGAGAAAATGGCGACAGGAACCGCAGCGTGGAGCTCAGGAGGGGAGTGGCAGTGAATGACAGCGCGCCCGAGGCCGCGCCGAGCGCACCGTCGGAAGAGATGGCGAGCGTACCGCCCTCGATGCACCACGGCGTCACCGCGGAGTTCGTGCCGGTCAGCGTCCAGGTGCTCGCGCCTCCTTTTACGAACATTCCGAAGTTCGAATATTGCGTGCCGATCGTCGCGACGTTGAAACTCGCATTGCTGGCGCCGGCGAGCACGAGGGAATTGATGTTGCTGAATGCGACGACCTTGCCGCTGATGCCCGAGCCGGCCTGCAGCGTGAGTTGGTTGATCCCGCCGGTGAATGTGATGGCATTCGCCTGCGTCATGCCATCGCCCGACATGCCGCCGGTGATCATGCCGCTGTTGGTGATGAAGAGATTTGAACCGACAATCCCGGCGCCGCCATTGCCGCCGGCGACGGTGCCGGAATTGGTGAACACCGCCTTGTTCGTGAACTGAACACCGACGCCGCCATCGCCGCCATTGCCGCCGTTGCCCCCAGCGCCGCCATTGCCGCCGTTACGGCCAGCGCCGCCATTGCCGCAATTGCGTCGCCAATTTCCCCGACTGTGTTCCGCTGTTAACTGGGTGGCAACAGCCCGTACGCCGCCAGCGCCGCCATCACCGCCGCCGCCACCCATCCGCTGTGCCACCGTTACCGCCCATGCCTCCGGCCACGGGCCGTTTCCGGCTCCGCTCCGACGTTGATCGTGGACATACCAGCGCCGTTGCCGTTGAAACCGCCACCGCCGCCGCCACCGCCGCCGCTGGTCGCATCCGCGCCATTCTGGCCATTTGGGCTGATCATCGTGCCGCCGGCGCCGCCAGTACCGTCGCCGTTACCGCCGCCTCCGAAGCCACCCCCGGCGGCTCCCCCGCCACCGCCACCACTTCCACTGGGCACCGCACCCCCCGCGTCGCCGGTGAAACCTGTGCCGCCGGCACCGCCTGAATTGCCGGTGCTGTCGGCTCCCCCCGCGCCGCCGTCGGCCGAGGCTCGTGTGGCAGAGAGCGCGCTGAAGACCAACACGCCAGTGAGCGCGCTGGCGCACAACAAAACCGCGCGAGTTGTGCCGCGCGGTCCAACCGAGCGAAAATTCATGCGGGCCCCCAATTTGGTGCAGCAACGGCTTCGCGGCTGCTGACGCTGCAGCGCGCAACTCTACAGCTCAAGGTTGCCTAAAACACGCCCAACCTAGAGTTGATCATGCTGCGAAAGTCAAGCAGGAGGGAAAATTCCGCATGGTGCAATCGCATTTCGGTTAGGATCTATTGCTTTCAGGCAACAGACGCTCGCTGCATCCCGCTATGCCGGCTTCTGCGCGTCGGGCCTAGACCGCTTGCTCGATTCCCCGCTTCAATGCGGCGCGGGCGGCGTCGCGATGCTCCGGTTTGATGTGGCCCGCGACCATGCGAATCGCAGTAGCGAGCACGGCGGCATCGTCGGTGAAGCCGAGCACCGGCATCATGTCGGGAATGAAGTCGAACGGCAGGATGAAATAGGCGATCGCTCCCAGCAACGCCGCCTGGACGTGGCGCGGCGTCTCCTTGTCGAACGCGCAGTAATAGGCGCTGAGCAGATCCTCGGCGAACGGCAGCTTCGCAACCACCCGCTTGAACTTGATCCAGAAGCGGCGGCGCACGCTTTCGCGATTCTGCGCCAGCTTGTCTGCGGGCTCGAAGCCAACGGTTGATTCGCTCATCATCGCTGTTCTCCACCCGCGATCCCGATCGCAATCTTGATTGCACACCTCTCGGATAGCTGGGTATGCCGCACCGGAGGCGCAAGATGAGAGACGGGAGTGGATCAGGCTACCCGTGCTTGCCTGCGATCGCATTCATGGTCCTGGCGAGCTCGACGTTGAGCGCGGTCACGCCACCAGCGTCGTGGGTCGAAAGAACCACCTCGACCGTCTTGTAGACGTTGCGCCATTCGGGATGATGATCGCGCTTTTCGGCAACCAGCGCCGCGCGGCACATGAAGCCGAACGCCTCGTTGAAATCCTTGAACACGAAGGTTTTCGCAATCGCCTCGCGGCCCTTCACCTCGGCCCAACCGGACAAGCCCTTCAGGGCCGATTTTCTGGCCTCTGCCGACAACTGTTCTGCCACAATAACCTCCTGTTTGACCCTATACTTACCATAATTGTGAAGGTCCCTGGCCGGTGCATGCCAAAACAGCGTCAGACCGGCCCCAGAGCATGATCCGGAAAAGTGGAACCGGTTTTCCGAAAAGATCATGCTCAAACAAGGGGATGAGATCATGATGCGATTTCACTCAATCGCATCATGATCCAAAGGGCAGTTTTCGAAGCCGCCCGGTAACCATGACGCCGTTGTCACTACGCGGCGGCTGCAAATTTGCTAATATATACAGCCAACCCCGCGGCGAACGCCATTGGACCTGAAGCGATTGTTTTCCAGATCGATGACAAGCGGCCTCGACCTTGCCGAGGCGCCGAGCCCTGAAGATGTGCCGAAGACGCCGTCTTCCCGTCCGGCGCGGCGGAGCATGGTGTTTGTCGTTGCAGCCGGAATACTCGCAATCATCGGTACCCTGGTTGCTGGCTATTACTTTGCGATGCGGCCGGTGACGCTGCGGATCGCGGTCGGTCCCGGCAATAGCGATGACCTGCGGCTCGTTCAGGCACTGACCCAGGCCTTCGCCCAGACCCACAGCCAAATCCGTTTGCGGCCGATTCCGACCGAGGGCGCCACCGCCAGCGCCCAGATGCTTGCCGATGGCAAGGCTGATCTTGCCATCATTCGCGGCGACCTCAACGTGCCGAAAAATGCGCAAGCCGTGGCGACGCTGCGCAAGAACGTCGCGGTGCTGTGGGTGCCGCCCGCCGTCAAGGGCAAGAAGGGCGGAGCGAAGATCAGCAAGATCGCTCAGCTCGCAGGCAAACGCGTCGGCGTGATCGGCCGGACCCCGGCCAACGTCGCTTTGCTCAAGGTGATCCTGCAGCAATATGGCGTCGATCCCGGCAAGGTCGAGGTGGCGCAATTCCCGGCCAGCGAAGCTGCGGATGCGATTCGCAGCCAGAAGGCCGACGCCTGGCTTGCCGCCGGCCCCGTCAACAGCAAAATCACCACGGAAGCCATCGCGGCATCAACGCGCGATGGCCACGCGCCCACCTTCCTTTCGATCGATTCGGCGGAGGCGATAGCGCAAAATCACCCGATGTATGAGGCCTCCGAAATTCCGGCCGGCGCCTTTGGCGGCTCGCCCGATCGTCCGGAGGACGAAGTCAAGACCATCAGCTTCTCGCATCACGTCGTGGCCCGCAAAGATCTTTCTGAAACCACGGTCGCGGCGCTGGCCCGGCAGCTGTTCGCTGTCCGCCAGACGGTGCTGGCCGAATTCCCGCTCGCCGCCAAGATCGAGACCCCGGATACCGACAAGGACGCGTTCATCCCGGTTCATCCGGGCGCTGCCGCCTTTGTCGATGGCGAGGAGAAGACATTCCTCGATCGTTACAGCGATTATATCTGGTGGGGCCTGATGGCCTTGTCCGCGATGGGCTCGGTCGGCGCGTGGTTCGCCGGTTACCTCAAGAAGGACGAGCGCAACAACAACTCGACCCTTCGTGAACGGCTGCTCGAATTGATCGCAGCTGCCCGCCGCAGCGACTCGCTTGAGGAACTCGACCGGATGCAATCGGAAGCGGATGAGATTTTGCGCGACACGTTGCACTGCTTCGAGGATGGCGCCATCGAAGAAGGCGCGTTGACCTCCTTCAATATCGCGCTCGAGCAATTCCACCACGCGGTAGCCGACCGCAAAGCGCTCCTGTTGCAGATACCGCAGAATTTGCAGCGGGCGAGCGCGCAGTTGCGGGCTGCCGGAACCTTGTAGTTCCATGGGTTCCCTGAGACCGTCCGCTGCAATCGGGCCGTCACATCTTTTGCCTAGATCTGTGTTTGCCTGGTTCTCTTCGCCGGTAAACGATCGGAAGGCTGTATGATGATTCCCCGGCGGCCTTCGCGCCGAAGTTTCCTTTCTGGCTCGGTGAGCGCTTTTGGCTCCGCTGCGTTTGGCACAATCGCAATGCCCTATCTCAGCCATGCCGCCGACCGGCCGATCATCACGCACGGGGTGCAGTCCGGCGATGTCGGCACCGACGGTGGCGTGGTGTGGGCGCGTGCCGATCGGCCCTCGCAAATGATGGTCGAGGTCGCGACTACCGAATTGTATCGCGATGCCCGGATGTTGCCGCCGATCGCGGCACTGCCGGAGAGCGACTTCACCGCGAAAATGCTGCTGGAAAACCTGCCCGCCGGACAGGATATTTTCTACCGCGTCAAATTCCGCGACCTCTCCTACCCCGAAATTTCCAGCGAAGCAGTAACCGGCCGTTTCCGTACCGCCCCCGCCGACCGCCGCGACGTCAGTTTCGTGTGGGGCGGCGATGTCGCCGGGCAAGGCTGGGGCATCAACCCCGACGACGGCGGCATGGTCACCTTCGCCACCATGCGCAAGCACCGTCCGGACTTCTTCTTGCATTCGGGCGACACCGTCTATGCCGACGGCATCATCGCCTCGGAGGTGCGGCTGCCCGACGGCAAGCTCTGGAAAAACGTCACCATTCCCGAGAAAGCAAAGGTCGCCGAGACGCTGGCGGAATTCCGCGCCGCGCACAAATACAATTTCCTTGATGAGAATTTGCGTGCCTTCAACGCCGAGGTCCCTATCTTCGTGCAATGGGACGATCACGAAGTGACCAACAACTGGTCGGCATCGAAGGAACTTCCGGCCGCCTACAAGGTGCGCGACATCAACCTGCTTGCCGCGCGGGCGGCGCGGGCTTTCCACGAAATGTATCCGATGCGCGAGAGCATCGTCGAGCCGGGGCGGGTTTACCGCGTGCTCGGCTACGGGCCGCATCTTGACGTCTTCATGCTGGATGAGCGCAGTTATCGCGGCCCCAACGGCCCCAATCTGCAGACCGTTTACGGACCGGACAGCTATTTCCTCGGGCCCGATCAGTTGCGCTGGCTCAAACGCGGTCTTTTGAACTCGCGCGCCACATGGAAGGTGATCGCCTCCGACATGCCGCTCAGCCTGATCGTGTACGACGATGCAACGAACAGGAAGGGTTCGGAGGCGTTCGCCCAAGGGGACGGTCCGCCGCGCGGCCGCGAGCTGGAGATCGCCGACCTGTTGCGCTTCATGAGGGATTCTGGCGTCACCAACACGGTGTGGCTGACGGCGGATGTGCACTATGCGGCTGCGCACTACTACAACCCGGACAAGGCACAATTCCAGGAATTCGATCCGTTCTGGGAATTCGTCGCAGGACCCTTGCACGCGGGAACATTCGGACCAAACGAACTCGACAATACCTTTGGACCGGAAGTGAAGTTTGCCAGGTCAGCCGGTGCGGACCGACCGAACCTGCCGCCTTCTGCCGGCATGCAGTTCTTCGGTGATGTCAAAATCGACGGCGCGACCGGGCAAATGACCGTGATTTTGCGCGATCGCGCCGACGCCGCGCTGTGGTCGACGACACTCGATCCGAAGCAGCGCTAGCCCTCGCGACAGCTTTTCAATACCGCCGCCAACGCGTCGGCGGCACACGGCTTTGGCAACCGCGGCTTGTGCATGAACGCGGCGGGAAGTTTGACCTCGGCGCCGTAGCCGGTGACGAAGGCAAAGGGTATGCCGAGCGCGTCCAGTCGTTCTGCGACCGCAAAGCTCTTCTCTCGCACCAATCCGACATCGAGCAGCACGAAGTCCGGCGCCCGCTCGTCGATCATTTTAAGCGCCCGACTGACGCTTCCGGCGACCCGCACCGTCTTCACCCCGAAGCCGAGGATCGTATCTTCGAAATCGAGTGCGATGATCGGATCATCCTCGACAACCAGAACGTCGTCGGGCATGCGATCGCTCGAAACATTCGTCATGGCGGCAGGGAGGGTTCCAGTATTGAGCATGAGCCAGACTCTGATCGGGCCTTCCTTGAGCGCATGGGACACGCGCCAGTTAGTTCCTGCCGTGCAACCATCACATCGTCTGCTCGTTCTGTCTGTGCACTAGTGCACGGAACCGCCGACGGTAAGAGGTTATTGTGACGAACACGAGACAAGGAAATGCGGGATGATTTCGAACCCAGTCGCTGCCAGCAACATCGATCGGCCGAACAATAATCTGTTGCGGCGGCTAAGCCCGGGCGACTTTGCGCTGATTGCTCCACACCTCACGCATGAGGAGGCGCCTGCCAGTACGCTGCTCTATAACCCCGGAGACGACGTTGATACCGTGCACTTTCCCTGTGGCGCGAGCCTTGCTTCATATCTGGTCGGCAACGAGGATGGCCGCGATGTCGAAACCATCCTCGTCGGCCGGGAAGGCGCCGTTGGCGGCATCGTCAGTCTTGGATACCTGCCGGCCTACACGCGCATCACCGTCAAATTCGGTGGACCATTTGCGCGGCTGCCCGTGGCAAAGCTCGACGCGGCGAAAACGGCCTCCGCCACGCTTCGCAATGTGTTTGCGCGATATGCCGACTGCATGCTGGCCCAGATGTTCCAATCGACCGCCTGCAATGCGATCCACTCGATCGAACAGCGCACCGCAAAGTGGATCATCTCCGCGATGGAGCGCGCGAATGGCGACAACGTCGTGCCGCTGACCCACGAGCAATTGGCGACCCTTCTCGGGGTTGGGCGCAGCTATGCCAGCCGCGTGATCCAGATCTTCAAGGCTGAAGGGATTTTGGAGACCCGCCGCGGTTCGATCCTGGTCCGTCAACGCGAAGCACTGCAAAACCGGGCCTGCCTATGTAACGAAAGCGTCAAAAATCACTTCGAGGAAGTATTGCGCGGGGTCTATCCCGTCGAGCCGCCAAATCGCGCCTGACACGGCGTTTGTTCTCGCCGAAATCGGCTAACCAAATTATAAACAACACATTGTTTTTCGACGATTTCTGACTATATTGCAGCGCAACGAGTAAAGGCGTGCCCGGTCGCTAACGGCCGGGCTTCCTTTTTGGCGCCTCTCGCGCCGTGAAATCCCTAAAGCGCGATAAGATTTGGTTGAATCGTCATCGCGCTTTAGCTCCTTGATTGAGCATGCTCTTTTCGGAAGACCGCTGCACACTTTTCCGGATCATGCTCCAGGGGGCAATCGAACGCGATCCCGGCGCAAACGCTTTCCGCGTTTGTCGAAAGGGAAGACCCCGACTGAATTCTATCTGACGCAGAAGAAACAAAATGAAGCTTCGCAACGTCGCCATCATCGCCCACGTCGACCACGGCAAGACCACGCTGGTCGACCGCCTGCTGCAGCAATCCGGCACCTGGCGCGAAAACCAGCGGGTAGTCGAGCGCGCGATGGATTCCAATGATCTGGAGCGCGAGCGCGGCATCACCATTCTGGCCAAGGCCGCCTCCGTGCAGTGGAAGGACACCCGGATCAACATCGTCGATACGCCGGGCCACGCCGATTTCGGCGGTGAGGTCGAGCGTATCCTGAACATGGTGGACGGCGCGCTGGTACTGGTGGACGCCGCCGAAGGCCCGCTGCCGCAAACCAAATTCGTGGTCTCGAAGGCGCTCAAGGTCGGGCTCAAGCCGATCGTCGTGATCAACAAGGTCGACCGGCCGGACGCGCGGCCGACCGAGGTCATCAACGAGGTGTTCGACTTGTTCGCCGCGCTCGACGCCAGCGAGGAGCAGCTCGATTTTCCGATTCTTTACGGATCGGCCAAGCAAGGCTGGATGGCGCAAAACCCTGAGGGTCCGAAGGACAAGGGCATGCAGCCCCTGTTCGATCTGATCCTGCGCCATGTCGCGCCGCCTTCCGTCGAGGAAGGACCGTTCCGCATGATCGGCACGATTCTGGAAGCCAATCCCTATCTCGGCCGCATCATCACCGGACGCATCACTTCCGGATCGATCAAGCCCAACCAGCAGGTCAAGGTGCTCGCCGCCGACGGCAGGCTGATCGAGCAGGGGCGCCTCACCAAGATACTCGCCTTCCGCGGCATCGAGCGCACTCCGCTGGAAGAGGCCGGGGCCGGCGACATCATCGCCATTGCCGGGCTCACCAAGGGCACCGTGGCCGATACCTTCTGCGACCCCGGCGTCGACACGCCGCTGAAAGCCCAACCGATCGACCCGCCCACGGTGTCGATGTCCTTCATCGTCAACAACTCGCCACTTGCAGGCACCGAAGGCGACAAGGTGACGAGCCGCATGATCCGCGACCGGTTGCTGCGCGAAGCCGAGGGCAATGTCGCGCTGCGCGTCACCGAAGCTGCCGACAAGGATGCGATGGAAGTTTCGGGCCGCGGCGAGTTGCAGCTTGCGATCCTGATCGAGACCATGCGCCGCGAGGGTTTTGAACTCAGCGTGTCGCGCCCGCGCGTCGTCTTGAAGCAGGACGAGACTACCGGCCTGTGGCAGGAGCCGATCGAGGAAGTCGTGATCGACGTCGACGAGGAGCATTCCGGCGTCGTCGTGCAGAAAATGAGCGAACGCAAGGCCGAGATGATCGAGATGCGTCCTTCCGGAGGCCATCGCCTGCGGCTGGTGTTCTACGCGCCGACCCGCGGCCTGATCGGTTATCAGGGAGAATTGCTCACCGACACCCGCGGCACCGCGATCATGAACCGGCTGTTTCACGGCTATGCACCCTTCAAGGGTGAAATCCAGGGCCGACGCAACGGCGTCTTGATCTCCAACGACCAGGGCGAAGCCGTGGCGTATGCGATGTTCAAGCTGGAAGATCGCGGCCCGATGATGATCGAGCCCGGCTGGAAGGTCTACAAGGGCATGATCGTCGGCGAACACACCCGCGACAACGATCTCGAGATCAATGTGCTCAAGGGCAAGCAACTCACCAATATCCGCACCACGGCCAAGGACGAGGCAGTACGGCTGACGCCGCCGATCAAGATGACGCTGGAGAAGGCGCTGGCCTATATCGAGGATGACGAGCTGGTCGAGGTGACCCCGAAATCGATCCGGCTTCGCAAGAAATTTCTCGACGCCAACGACCGCAAGCGCGCGGAGAAGGCCAGGCAGGCGGTGGCGTAGGCCGCCCATTGGCTTGGCCGCGTCCCTTCAATATTGGTGGTCATTCCGCGGCGCGTCGAAGACGAGAACCCGGAATCCATAACCACCATCGAGAGTATGGATTCCGGGTCTGCGCTGCGCGCATCCCGGAATGACGATGGTGAGATAGTTCATGCCCTTCCCTTCCGAAGTCGATATCGCCATCGTCGGCGCGGGCGCCGCGGGCCTCGGAGCGGCGCGCGCACTGCATAAATTCCGGCCTTTCGATGATTGTGCTGGAAGCGCGCAACCGCGTCGGCGGACGCGGCCACACCATCATGGCGGCGCCCGGCATCACGTTCGACGTCGGATGCGGCTGGCTGCACTCGGCGGACAGGAATTCCTTCGTCGGCATTGCCGAACAACTGAATTTCCACGTCGACAAGACCCGGCCGCCATGGCGCGAACAGGGTTTCGACACGGTTTTTCCGCGGCAAGAGCGGCTCGATTTCATCAACGCGCTCGACGCCTTCCATGACCGCGCCGAGGAAGCCGCGAAACGCGGGCCCGACAGGCCGGCAAGCACCTTTCTCGAACCCGGCAACCGCTGGAACCCGATGATCGATGCGATCTCCACCTACGTCAACGGCAGCGAACTGGACCGCGTATCCATTCTCGACATGGACGCTTATGAAGACACCGGGATCAACTGGCGGGTGCGGCGCGGCTATGGCGCGCTGATGGCGGCCTATGGCGCCCCCTGCCCGCTAGCGCTCGACACCCAGGTCCGATTGATCGATCATTCGACGCCGCGCCTGCGGATCGAGACTTCGAGGGGCACACTTTCCGCAGCCAAGGCGATCGTCACGGTTCCGACCAATTTGATCGCGGACGAAGTAATCCGCTTTCATCCCGCGCTCCCGGCAAAATTGGACGCCGCACGCGGTCTGCCGCTTGGGCTTGCCAACAAGGTGACGCTTGCGCTGGAGCAGGCGGAAGCCTTGCCCGCCGACGGCAGCCTGCGCGGCGCAACGATGCGGACCGCCATGGGCGCCTACCATCTGCGTCCCTTCGCTCAAGCCTGCATCGAGGGTTTTTTCGGCGGCCGCTTTGCCCACGAACTGGAAGCTGCCGGCGATGGCGCGCTCGCGGCGCAAGCCATCGACGAGATCGTGGCGATGCTCGGCTCGGATTATCGGCGACGGTTGAAGCCGCTGGCCGAATTGCGCTGGGCGCACGATCCGTTCGCACGCGGCTCCTATTCGCACGCACTGCCCGGCTACGCCGGCGCGCGCGCCGCGCTCGCCGCGCCCGTCGACGGCCGCCTGTTCTTCGCGGGCGAAGCAACCTCGCCGAATTTTTTCTCGACCGCCCATGGCGCGAGGGATTCCGGCGAGCGGGCCGCGCGGGAGGTTCTTGTTGGCTGAACTTGTCATTCCGGTCTGGTTCGAAGGACCAGACCCGGAATCTCGAGATTTCCGGGT
This sequence comes from uncultured Alphaproteobacteria bacterium, assembly GCA_963721935.1. Taxonomy (GTDB): domain Bacteria; phylum Pseudomonadota; class Alphaproteobacteria; order Rhizobiales; family Xanthobacteraceae; genus Bradyrhizobium. The sequence goes on along the minus strand of CAVRMY010000056.1, from coordinate 174,897 downwards.
TCGATGCTATGCATCGCCCCGGAATGATGGCCCACTACTCCAGCACCCTGTCCCTGAACCCAGCGTCCGGCACGAAGCATTCATCATACTTCCCGAAAATCCGGTAGCGGTTGCGCGCGAAGAGATTGTAGACGGCGTCGCGCGGCAGTCGGGGAATCGCGCGCAGCACCCGCGTCCATCTCCAGCCCGGCAGATGCCCCAGCACCGTCAAAGCCGCGTCGGATTTGAAGAAGGCGGCGCCGCCGTGGATCACCGCATTGGTGTCGGGGTCTTGCGGGTCGATGCGGAACGCCTGCGCGAGACGCGTGCCGTAGGGCGTTTGAATCGCCGTGAAACGAAAACGCCTGTCCTCGTCGCGCGCCGCGACGAAGCGGATCCAGCGCGAGCAGAACACGCATACGCCGTCGTAGAGAATCACATCATCGTCGGGCCAGCGGTTCATCGCTTCCGCTTCCGTTCCGGCAACCGGATGATCTCTACCTCCGCTGCGAATCAATCGGCGCGCACTCTTTTGTGAAACCAGCATATTCTTGAAAGCAGGCGATCCACGGCCCCCGGAAATACCTTGAGGCCCAGGCTTCCAATCCCGCCGGACGCCGCCGAGGAGCCGGCCAGACGCCCACCGAAGGCATCCGCTGTCCATTTTCGGTACAGTCAGGCATGAAAACTGATGCAGAAAATCCACAGGTTAACCGATAATTAACGATAGACCTTGAAGCCGGCGCGCCGACTTGCTTTGATCAGAACCATGAGCACAACCCTGATCGAGGTTCGACCGGCCAAGCCAGCAGACGCGGGAGCGGTCGCTTCTACCCACGACGAAGCCTGGCGCTCGGCCTATCAGGGCATCATCCCGGGTGCAGAGCTGGAAAAGTTGATCAACCGCCGCGGACCGCAGTGGTGGGATAGCGCGATCCGAAAGGGCAGTCGCGTCAGCGTGCTGGTGTTCGGCGACAAGATCGCCGGCTACGCCAATTACGGCCGCAACCGCGCGCGAAGTCTGCATTTCGAAGGCGAGATTTACGAGCTTTATCTGCGGCCTGAATTCCAGGGTCTCGGTTTTGGCCGTCGGCTGTTTAGCGCCGCGAGGCGCGACCTGATGCAGAGCGGCCTGAAGAGCATGGTGATCTGGGCCCTGTCCGATAACGACGCCGCGACCGAATTTTACCGCGCGCTGGGCGGCCGCATGGTGGCGCGTTCCTCGGAAAAGTTCGGCCCCAAGTCGCTCGACAAGGTTGCCTTCGCCTGGACCAACTGAGCTGGACCGATCGAGCTGGACCGACTGAGCTGGACCGATCGAGCTTCGGATATTCGAAGCACCTGATTCGAACGGCGCATTTTTCGAGCAAGGTGCCGGCCGGCTTGCGCCGGCTACGCACATCAGAGGTTTCAGAGCACGCATCCGGAAATTGAGTCCCATAACCTTGCGGAGCAGTCCATGCGCGTTGACGCTGTTTCGATCGGGATCGACCCGCCGCGTGAGGTCAATGTCATTATCGAGGTGCCGGTCGGCGGCGAGCCCATCAAGTACGAACTGGACAAGGAAGCCGGTACGCTGGTCGTCGACAGGTTCCTGTACACCGCCATGCGCTACCCCGGTAATTACGGCTTCATTCCCCATACGCTCTCCAATGATGGCGATCCCTGTGACGTATTGGTTGCCAACACCCGCGCGATCGTCCCGGGCGCGGTAATGAGCGTAAGGCCGGTCGGCGTGCTGCTGATGGAAGACGAAGCCGGCGGCGACGAGAAGATCATCGCGGTGCCCGCCTCGAAACTGACCCAGCGATACGACAAGATCAGGACCTACAGCGACCTGCCGGACATCACGCTGCAGCAGATCCAGCATTTCTTCGAGCACTACAAGGATCTCGAACCCAAAAAGTGGGTGAAGGTATTGCGCTGGGGCGGCGCCGAGGACGCGCACCAATTGATTGCGGAAGGCATCGCGCGCGGGAAGAAATAAATAGAGAGGCTGAAGGTCTAAAAGGCGCGCAGAACTCCGCGTTGCCTGAGAGCGCCTGGCTCTACACCGCTGGCTTTGGCAAGCCGTGGATCGCACACGCCGCGCGCAACGTGTTGACCAGAAGACAGGCCACCGTCATCGGGCCGACGCCACCGGGCACCGGCGTGATTGCGCCCGCGACCTGTACGGCCTCGGCAAAGGCCACATCGCCGACCAGACGGGTTTTGCCATCGGCACCGCTGGGCAGGCGGTTGATTCCGACGTTGATCACGGTGGCCCCACGCTTGATCCAGTCACCGCGCACCATCTCCGCCTTGCCGACGGCGGCATAGACCAGATCGGCGCGCGCGCACAGTTTTGCCAATTGGCGCGAGCGCGAATGCGCGATCGTCACCGTGGCGTTTTCATTGAGCAGCAATTGCAGGAGCGGACGCCCGACCAGATTGGACCGGCCGATCACGATCGCGTTCATGCCTTCGAGGGAAGCATGCACCGTCCTGGTCAGGATGATGCAGCCGAGCGGCGTGCATGGCGCAAGCGCGTCGAATCCGGCAGCCAGCCGTCCGGCATTGATCGGATGCAACCCGTCGACATCCTTGGCCGGATCGATGGCATTGATGACGGCTTCCGTATCGAGCGATTTCGGCAGCGGCAACTGCACCAGGATGCCATGCACCAGTGAATCGCGGTTGAGCCGCGCGATCAGGGTCAGCAGATCATCCTGCGCAACGTCGGCCGGCAACACATGCTCGAACGAGGCCATGCCCGCATCTTGGGTAAGCCTGTGCTTGCTGCGGACATAGACGTGGCTTGCGGGATCGTCGCCGACCAACACCACCGCGAGACCCGGCGTCAGCCCGTTTTCGCGCTGCACCCGCGCGACCTCCCCGGCGACGCGCCCGCGAAGCTCGGCGGCGATCAGCTTTCCATCGATGACGCGCCCCGTCATGTCCCTTCGGCGGTCAGAAGACGCTCGGGTAGATGTAATAACTGATTACCCGCTGAATGAACATGATGATCAGGATCAGGATGATCGGTGAGATATCGAGCCCGCCCAGATTTGGCAGGAACGAGCGGATGGGCGCAAGCAACGGTTCGGTGATCCGATACAGGAATTCACCCACCGCGGATACGAACTGGTTGCGCGTGTTCACGACATTGAAGGCGATCAGCCACGACAGAATGGCGGCGGCGATCAGCAGCCAGACATAGAGGTCAAGAACGATGAGAACGATGTCGAGAACGGCTCGCATGGCGGGACTTGCTCGCAAGGATCGGTCGCGGATTGGACCATGAGCTAGATATCGGTTCCCTCCCAGCCAAACAAGGGAACCTGGCCGACAAAGCCCTGAAAATCAGCGATTTCGCGGTTCTTGACTTGACCTTGGCACGGATTGTAAATGGCGGCGATTGGCGGCCGCCGTGACGTGAAAGGCTGCCGCGCCGGGGCCATAGCTCAGCTGGGAGAGCGCGTCGTTCGCAATGACGAGGTCGGCGGTTCGATCCCGCCTGGCTCCACCAGCCTTCGCAGGCTGCGCCGGCTTCGGCTCGGCAAGCCCTCTCGCAGCGAAGGCTGCCGCGTCGTAGCCCGAAGGGCGAAGACGGGCTGCCGAGCTGGTTTGGTTTATTTCCCCCGGGAGTAGTCCTGCGTTGCCCTCAGCGTTTTCGCATCTGAAAGCGAGCAACCGCCGCCAGGATAAAACCCCGCGGGAACAGCCTAAGCATGAACGGCACGATCTTGATGCCGATCCCGGGCAGTACGGCTCGCTTGTTCGCCATCAACCCGGCGTAGGCGGTGCGGGCGACCTCGGCGGCTGAAACATTGAGGACCACAGAATCAAACCCCGGCTTGATCCCGGCGCGTTGTTGAAATTCCGAGGGCACTGGACCGGGACAAACCACCGTGACGCGCACGCCACGAGGAGCAAGTTCGGCGCGCAGAGCCTCGGTGAATGACAGCACGTAGGCCTTGGAGGCGTAGTAGACGGCCATGCCGGGCCCCGGCAGGAAACCGGCGATGGAGGCCACATTGAGGATGCCACCGCGATTTCGGATCAATTGCTCGGAAAACCGCAACGATAAGTCGGTCATCGCACGGACGTTGACATCGACAATGCCAAGTTGCTCGGCACGATCGAGTTCAATGGCACTGCCGAACAAGCCGAAGCCGGCATTGTTGACCATGAATTCGACCTCGGCCGCTTCGGCGGCCAAGGCACCGGCAATCTTTTCGCCGGCATCAGCCTGGGAAAGATCACAGGCGATGGTGATCGGGCTGCGGCCTCCGGCGGCCGAGATTTGTGCAGCCAGCGCCGCCAGTCGATCTGCGCGCCGTGCCACCAGAACGACGCGATGGCCTTTGGATGCGAAAACACGCGCCAGTTCGGCGCCTATCCCGGCCGAGGCACCGGTAATCAGCGTCACTCGCTCAGTCACGTTTCAATGCTCTTCGAAAAATTGCACCACCTCTTTCGAGCGAGCCTGTGCCCAGGCGGGATGATAGCCATCCGCAAGTATTTCGGCACTTTGGCGCCCCAAACAGGAGCAATTGCATAACAGCTTCCGGGCGCCAAGCCTCCACTGCAACGCACCGCCTAACATTACAATTTGGTTATGTACCGGCCTTGCCGCTCTGCATCAAGTCATGCAGGGGCTTGCCTGCGATGCCACGGAAGAGGGCGCTCAATTGCCCGGTGCAGGCGCAGCCTGCAGGGCCGCGACGCGATGCTTGAGTTCGATCCGGTCGCGTGAAGACACCCCCAAAAGATCGGCGGCGCGCCACACGACGTTGTCCTCGAACTCGCTGACCTGACCGTCAGCGTAGACCAGCTCCCACATCATCTCGACGATGCGCAAGCGGCCTGCCTCGTCAACCGAGCGCATGATGACGCTTGTAAAATGATAAAGATCGACCGCCTCACCCTCGACCAGCATCGCGGACGCAATCAGCTGATCGGCCGTTCCAGCATCAAGCCCAAAGCGGCTTTCGATCAGGCTGTGAAGTTTGCGCTTCTCGGTCTCGGTTGGCTCGCCGTCGAGCGAAACGACGTGAACGAGCAAGGCCGTCGCCGCCAGGCGATATCCGTCGTCGTCAAACGACCGCTGGTCAGGTGAGATCGGAGAAATGACGTTGGCGATGAACTGGCGTAGTCCGTGGAGCATGATCCTCGCCGCAATCGGAGGGGAGTTGTTCTGGTCGGCCGGGAGTGGCCTGTCACACTATATGAGGCGAATTGCCATGCCGCACAATGCGGAAAAGCCGGCATGTGACATTACGTTTCGGCAATTCTGGGCCGAGTTTTACGGTATCTCGTACACCAGGAGCTTGTCGGCAATGCCGCGCAGAGCCGCCTGCTTCTGGATCGGGCTGATCGCTTCCCTCTCCAGCACGGAGGCTACGGCCGGCGCATCGATCACGGGTCCCGTGGCATAGATCGCTTGCGATGTCGCCAGGCCCTGGACCCGCGCCGCGATATTGACGGTCTGACCAAAATAATCCTGCCGCTCGTTGAGCATGACCGCCAGACACGGGCCCTCGTGAATGCCGATCTTTACCACCAGATCGTCGATCCCGCGCTTGGCGTTGAGCGCGTCCATGGCGGCGCGCATTCTAAGGCCCGCGACGATCGCGTGTTCCGGCTTGATGAAGGTTGCCATCACCGCGTCGCCGATCGTCTTCACGACGGCGCCCTTTTCCGCGGAGATGATTTCCAAAAGCGCATGAAAATGCGCACGCACCAGATCGAATGCGACCAGATCGCCAACTCGCTCATAGAGCGCGGTCGAACCCTTCAGATCGGTGAACAGGAAGGTAAGAGACGTGATTTTCAGCCGCTGATCGATGTTGAGATTGTCGGCCTTGAAGACGTTGCGGAAGGTCTGGTTCGACAGCATGCGCTTGGCGGTGAGGAACGGCCGGCGCTTGCCCAGAAGATCGTGCAGCGCGTCGCCGGCGATAAACACCGTCGGCAACGTGCGCAGGCCCGACTGATTGTCGAGCGAAAGCCGCAACGGGCCCGGGCGCATGACAATCGACCCCGTCGGCGGGTGTGCCTTGTCGTAAACCAGGGCAAGCTGCTGCCGCTCCTTGGTCGGTTCGCCCTGTACGTCGATAAAATGCGCCGAATGCGTTACCGGCTCGAAAGCGATCACGAATTGAGCCGGGAGCTGCAGCGAAAGCACCGCCCTTTCGCCGGCAGCCAGTTCCAGCGCGTCGAGCGTCACTTGCTCGCTGAGCGAAGCGAAAGAATCCCAGTTGATATCGATGCCTGAACTCCAGAACACCTGCTTGTAATATTCCCACAGCGGCAGCGTGTTGGGATCGTGCGCGGCAATCCGCCTGATCTTGGGACTGACGGTGAAGGCCACCTCGACCTGCTCGTCAACCGAGGGTTCATAGCCGCACGAACACAATCCGCAATGGTAGTCGTCGTGGCGAAGCGATTTCAGCGTGTCGTGGGCGTCGAGCACCCCGCTGCAGCCGGGGCAAAGCACGTTCCAGGTCAGATCGAACAGGCCGAGCCGTGAGGCATGAAGAAAAGCGGTAATCACCTGCTCTTCGTCGTGGCCGCCACGGCGGGAGAAGTCCAGCACGTTGATTCGATTGAGTTCGTGGTCCTCGCCCTTGTCGATGAGGCCGGCTATGGCGTCCACGACTACGGGATCGGCAGTCTGCTTCAGAACGGAAAACTGGGCTTGGATCTCGCTCATGGCCCTGAACTAGATGGGATTGCTGGCGCCCTGCGGCAACCCCCGTCATCGCGCGGCAATGCGGAAAATCGGCGAACGATCCGGCTGGATGGTCACGACGCCGACCGGCATGACCGGCTCCCTGTCCAAAAGCGTGACGCGGAATGCGGCGATGATTCTGGCCAGCGCAAGCGTGGCCTCCACCAGCGCGAAATGCGCGCCGATGCAGATGCGCGGGCCTGCGCCGAACGGCAGATAAGCGAAACGATCGGGCGCGGGTGCGGCAGGCATGAAGCGCTCGGGGATGAACGCGTTCGGGTCGCGCCACAGTTTCTCATGCCGATGCAGCAGCCAGGGTGCAATCAGTATCACGTCGTGTTTGCGGATCGGTATGCCTGCGATTACATCGGCGCCGGCGGCTGCGCGTGCAATCAGGAACGCCGGCGGATAGAGGCGCATGGTTTCGTCGACCACGGCGCGGGTGAACTTCAACCGATCAAGCTCAATTCCGTCAGCCGTCATCGCCTGTCGCGCTTCTTCGGCCAGACGCTCCTGCGTCACGGGGTCGAGCGCCAGCAGATAGAGCGACCAGAACAGCGCCGTGGCGGTGGTCTCGTGACCGGCCAGAATCATGGTCGCGACCTCGTCGCCGAGTTGTTCGTCGGTGAACGCCTGTCCCGTCTCGGGATCGCGTGCCGCATCCATCAGGTCGAACAAATCGCGCGCCGGCGCGCCCGCCTTCTTTCCTGCGGCGCGACGTTCCTCCATCAACATGCCGACGAACTGCGTCCAGCGCCTGCGGAAGCGCGCCCGGGAAAAATCCCGCGGGCTCGGCCAGGCGAGCGGCAGGATCATGTCCAGCAGGTACGGCCGTGCCAGCGTATCGCCATATTCCATCACGAAGTCGCGCAAGGTTGCGCCGTGGCGGTCCATCCCGAACGAGAACATGGTGCGCCCGGCTATCTCGAGCGTCATCCGCTGCATCGCTTCGCGCAGATCGACGGCTGCGTCGCTGTTGCTTTTCAGCTTGGCAATCGTTTCGTCCGTCACGGCAATCATGTGAGGAATGAGGGTCGAGACCGCGCGCGGCGTGAAGGCCGGCGAAAGCGTGCGCCGCTGGTGTTTCCAGGCGCGACCTTCGGCGATCAGCACGCCTTGTCCAAGTACCGGACGGAGCACGCGAAGGCCGGCGGGCGTGCGCGAATAATTCTCGTAGTTGTCGACCAGCACGTGGCGGATCGCGTCCGGGGTGTTGAGAATGAAACTCGAACGCAGGAAGAACCGTCCCTGGACGATGTCATCCTCGTAAGCGCGCTGGCCCCAGGTACCGATCGCGCTCTCGCGCATCGCCGTCAACCGCCGCCACGCCGTCATGTCGTCGGAAGCGCGTGGCGGGCTGGGGGGAACGAGCGGCCGACGTTTGGCCGGAATATCCCAGACTTCGGCAATGCTCACGGACGCCCTCGCAAAAAAGCTGTAGCCGGCGGCTTATCTAAGCATATCAGTCGCAAAATCCAGACGCCAAGCAGACGGTACCGGGCCGGCCGAGCCGGCACGATTGCGCCGGTTTGTGACCCGCTCGGCATTCCCGGTAATTTGGCGCGGCAAATCGCGCCGGCCGCACCCTGACTACTGGACAGGGAAGGACTTAACCGGGCATCACTGCGCCCGGTGCGGGAAATCGCCCCCCTCTCCAACGGAACAGGCCATGACGCAGCCAAAGCCCTCGATATTCGCCTCCGACGGTGTCGCCGCTCCGCTGCGGCATACCACGTTCCGGCGTATCTGGCTGGCGAGCCTTCTGTCCAATCTTGGGCTCTTGATCCAGGCCGTCGGCGCAGCCTGGGCAATGACCCAGATGACATCGTCGGCCGACAAGGTCGCATTGGTGCAGACCGCATTGATGCTTCCGGTGATGCTGATCTCGATGCCGGCCGGCGCGATCGCGGACATGTATGACCGGCGCATCGTGGCGCTGGTCTCGCTGTCGATCGCGCTGGCAGGCGCGACGGCGCTTACCGTGCTCGCCTGGCTCGCTTTGGTGACGCCGGAAACCCTGCTGGTGTTCTGTTTCGTCGTCGGCAGCGGCATGGCGCTGTTTGGTCCTGCGTGGCAATCCTCGGTCAGCGAGCAGGTGCCCGCGGAAACGCTTCCTTCCGCGGTCGCGCTGAACGGCATCAGCTACAACATCGCGCGCAGCTTTGGCCCCGCGATCGGCGGCATCGTGGTCGCCGCGGCCGGCGCCGTTGCGGCCTTTGCCGCCAATGCGGTGCTGTATGTTCCGCTTCTGGTCGTGCTGTTCCTCTGGCGCCGTACCAACGTGCCGTCGCGGCTGCCGCGCGAGCGCCTCAATCGCGCCATCGTGTCGGGCGTGCGCTACATCGCCAATTCGCCTTCAATCAAGATCGTGCTGGTGCGCACCCTGGTGACGGGTTTGATCGGCGGTTCGCTGTCGGCATTGATGCCGCTGGTTGCGCGAGACCTGTTGCATGGCGGTGCCCAGACCTATGGCATCATGCTTGGTGCCTTCGGCATGGGCGCGGTGATCGGCGCACTCAACATCGCCGAGGTGCGCAAGCGCCTGAGCGGGGAAGCGGCGATCCGCGCCTGCGCCCTGTCGATGGGAGGTGCCATCGCCGCCGTTGCGCTGAGCCATGAGCCGGTCCTTACGGCTGCGGCTCTGGTCGTTGCGGGCGCGGTCTGGATGCTCGCGGTCGCCCTCTTCAACATCGGCGTGCAGCTTTCAGCACCTCGCTGGGTGGCGGGCCGTTCGCTGGCGGCTTTTCAGGCCTCGATTGCCGGAGGCATCGCGATCGGAAGCTGGGTCTGGGGACGATTGACGGACGCAGCCGGCGTGGAGACGGCGCTACTGGTTTCGGCGGCCCTGATGCTGGCATCCCCACTGCTCGGCCGGTGGCTGCGGATGCCGCGGGTGGGCGCGCGCAACGAGGATGCCGAAGTGCTCGCCGATCCCGAAGTGCAGCTGTCGCTCACCGCGCGCAGCGGGCCGCTGGTGGTCGAAATCGAATATCGGGTCGCTCAGGACAATGCCCGCGCCTTCCACAGCGTCATGCAGGAGGTGCAGCTCAGCCGTCAGCGCAACGGCGCCTATGGCTGGTCCATTGCGCGCGACATCGCCGACCCCGAACTGTGGACCGAGCGCTACCACTGCCCGACCTGGCTCGACTATCTTCGTCAGCGCAACCGCCCGACGCAATCTGAGCGCGCGCTGCATCAGCGCGCCATGGACTTCCATCTCGGCCCCGATCCGGTTCGTGTCCGCCGCATGCTGGAACGGCCTTTCGGCTCGGTGCGGTGGAAGGAAGATACGCCCGACCGGGCGGCCAGCGAAGTGCTGCCGGTCGCCTCGACGGCGACGGGCGGAAGCACGTAAGTTGGAAGTTGTCCTTCCGGGGCGCCACGTTACCTATTTTCCGGGCCTCGTCCTTCGAGACGCTTGCTCGCGCAGGCTCCTCTGGCGCTCACACGTCGTGTTGGGCGATCCATCAACAATCGTTTCCGGGCGGCAATGCGCGCAAGCGAACCGGAGCCGGCCCATTGGACTCGAAGGGGTTGACGGCGGGCGGGGCGTTATCATATTCTAGCTAGAAAATCTAGCTAGAAGGAATTGGGCATGGCCCAGCGCAGTTGGTCGGTGCAGGATGCGAAGAACCGCTTCAGCGAAGTCGTCGAGGCGGCGCAACGCACGCCGCAAACGGTCACCAAGCACGGCAAGCCCACGGTAGTTGTGATGGACGTGGTGGAGTACGAGCGCCTGCGGCATCTCGAACGTGCGCGGGCACCATCCTTTGCCGATGCGCTACTCGCCATGCCCCAGGATAACGGTGAATTTCCGCCCCGCAATGTGCGGATGCGCGATATCGAGCTCTGATGTTCCTGATCGATACCGTCACGCTTTCCGAACTGCGCAGGCGGGAGCGCGATCCGACGGTCGTCAAGTGGTTCGAACGGCAGCGAACGAGCGATCTTTTCCTCAGTGTCATCAGCATTGGCGAAGTAGAGCGCGGCATCGCGCGACGGCGCGCGACTGATCCCGGTTTTGCCGCCGCGCTTGCGGACTGGCTGGACAGGGTACTGACCCTCTACGGCGAGCGCGTCGTGCCATTCGACCTGCGAACGGCCCGGCGTTGGGGCGCCTTGAGCGCTTCTCTCGGAAATGAGAGCGCCGATCTCATGATCGCGGCCACGGCGCTCGAACACGGGCTCACCGTAGTGACGCGCAATGTATCGGATTTCGAGCCTACCGGGGTCGCCGTCCTTGATCCGTTCAGTCGCCGGCCTGCCCGGAAGTCATAGAAGGGAACGCTCTGCCACCGCTGAAGAAAGCGTCCGACCAAACAGGCTGCCGCCCGATCTGAATTGGGACTTTCGGCGTAGTGTCTGCGACAAGTCGCGGACAATTCCGCAGGCTCATTCGCAAATCCGGGTGGACGCTCGGAGCACCACGGCAAGGCCGTAGTGCTTACCTTCATCGGCCGTGGTGCGCGAGTGAAACGGGCGAACCTCAGATGCGCAATTGCACATCGGGGAAACGCGAGATTCCGGGTCCGGTCTGGAGCCTGTCATCGGGCCGCGCTTTGCGCGGACCCGTCGGGACCGTCCCGGAATGACAGACCAAATGTTACTGCCCGTTATCGGTCAGCACCTTCTCGCAGGCCCGGCTGAGCCGGCCGCGATGCTGTTTCAGACACCCCAGAACGACCGCGTCGCCGTCGTTGATGACAGCTCGGCAGAAACGCGTGACATCGCGCGCGCAGGCGTCGTGCCCCTGCTGTGCCGACGCCGCTGCCGTCCACAGAATGAGCGGCAAAACCAGGAAGATTCTATTCATCTGACCGCGCCTCATGTCGAAGAAGGGCGCGATCAAATTCCAAAGAAGCAGGCGCTGTCAATGCGCGAAAAGGCGCGCGGAGCGAAGCGGCCGGCGTGTCGGGCTCGGCTGCATGGATGCGACATTTTCGACTTCGAGCGCCAATCCCGCTTTTTTCGGCAACAGGATACCCGAAGCCTCGAGGCGCGGCAGCCGCACGATGCCTGCGTTGGTGAGGCGTTAACGACTATTTTCCATAAATGATCCGACGATGATCTGGCTTTTCGGTTTCTGAGAAAGAGTAGCCATGCGCAACGCGTTGGGTCTTATGCTGGCGAGCTTTGTGGCCGCTGTCGCGATCACGGGCGTTTGGTTCTGGGCGCACGGGCCTGCTCCTTCTCCGCAGACCATCGCTGCCGCACAGGCCACGCCGTATTTAGCCGCGAGGGAAGCCGGATCCGCCGTTCCCCGCGACGAGGTTGAAGTCACCGGCACCATTGCCGTGCCGGCTGCGCCGGTGGTGCAACCGAAATCGGCTTGCGCCAACGCCGATGCGCTTGGCGTGGTCCGCGTGGTGGAGATCGACACCACCGGCGGCCCCGGCTTTGGCTTCGAACATTTCAAGCAATTCGATTTTCTCGCCGACAAGGAAGTGGTGCTGACATTCGATGATGGCCCGTGGCCGGCCAATACGCCTGCCGTTCTCAAAGCCCTCGCCGAAGAATGCACCAAGGCCGTGTTCTTTCCGATCGGAAAACACGCGACCTACCATCCCGAGATTCTCAAGCAGGTGGCGGCAGCCGGCCATACCATCGGCGCTCACACCTGGTCTCACGCCAACCTGAATTCAAAGAAGATGACCGAGCAGATGGCCAAAGACGAGATCGAAAAGGGCTACAGCGCCGTCAAATTCGCGCTGGGTGCGCCGCCATCGCCGTTCTTCCGCTTTCCTGAACTGCAGCATAGCCCGGCGGCGATGGCCTATCTCGGCTCGCGCGATATTGCGATCTTTTCATGCGACCTCGATTCCTTCGATTACAGGGCAAAGAGCGCCGACCAGATCGTTACAACGGTGATGACCAAGCTCGACAAGCAGGGCAAGGGCATCATCCTGATGCACGATTTCCAGAAGCACACGGCCGAAGCGCTACCCACGCTGCTGCGCCGCCTGAAGGCCGGCGGCTACAAGGTCGTGCAGATGAAGGCCAAGGCGCCGCTGCAGACCCTGGGCGAATATGACGAGGCGCTGGTCAAGGACATGAAGTTGCCGGCGGCAGCCACGCGCCCGGTCGGCAGCGTGGTCCAGACGGTCGCGCAGTAGCCGTCAGGTCCGCGGTCACGCACGCCACTCGCAGCGAATTTTGCCGCCGACCTCCTGAAACGGCGAGTTGGGTGCGGGCGCGGCCAACTTGTCGGCTGCGAGAAACTCGGCCCAGGCAAGCCGCGACGACCAATTCACATAAGTGACGGCCGCGGCCGATAGCGCGAGCAGAACAAGAATTTCGACCACAAAGATGCGGGCAACTGACGCCCAGAAGCTGCGGCGACTGGCTGCACGATAGTCGGCTGGTGGCGGCACGGATGCCTCCCGATAGAGGAGCCTGCATCCTTTTACCGCTGGGCTGAATAATTCGTTTGTGAAGCGCTTCACAAATCCGGCGATTAATTCGCGTAGAGCCTTCTACGGTTCTGGTTGAACCACAACCGAGGCTGTGCGGAAACCGTCATACCTTCACTCGAAAACGCCATAACGGGCCCAATTCGCCCCTGCCGCCGGATCGGACCGCTCATTGCCTGGCTGGCAGATAGCCGCCGTCTGCTACCGTGCCCGTTCGGTCTTCCTGCTCGGGCGGCATGCAACCACGGCAGATGATCAGCCTCTTTCTCAATTCATCATCGGCAGCGCGGTTGATGGCGTTGAGCATCGTGGTCCACTCCTTCGAATACGGCTTGAGCGTCGCCAGTTCCGCTTCGCCGGGAGAGTTTTGCGCCGAGGCGACCGCCGGGCTCGGCGGCTGAGCCTTGACCCTGACCACTTTGGCCGGGAAGCGTCCCGGAGGGGAACCAAGCCCGTCCCAGCTCGCCAGGGCGCCGGTCGGAGGCTGGATGTAGCAGCCGCTTCCCAGACAGCAGCCGCCGAGAGCCATTCCCGCCGCGAACACAAATACCAATCGTCTGCTCATGGCCAGGACTTGCTATTTCGAACTTGCTATTTCGGACTTGCTACTTCGGACTTGCTGTTTCGAACTTGCCGTTTCGACCTTGCTGTCTCGATTTGCGATCTCGACTTGCCATCTCGATCCTTGCGCGGCTTAATCGGGAGCTAACCTTATTGTGGTTAATTTTTCCTTCTGAGGGGCCAGGTCTCATGCAAGCGCTCTACACCGCGATCGCGACCGCAATAGGCGGCCGCAATGGAACCATCAAATCCTCCGACGGCGTGCTGGACCACAAACTCGCCTACCCCAGGGAACTGGGAGGGCCGGGGGGAGCGGCGACCAACCCCGAGCAGCTGTTCGCCGCCGGCTACGCCGCATGCTTTGAGAACGCGCTGTTGCGCGTCGCGCGCGAGCGCAAGCAACCGATTGGGGAATCCAGCGTCACTGCTCATGTCGCGATCGGCCGCAACGAACAGGGCTTCTTCGAACTTGCGGTCGAGCTCGAAGTCTCGGTGCCGGGCCGCGACAAGGCCGAGATCGAGCAAATGGTGAAGATCGCCCACGAGCAAGTCTGCCCCTACTCCCGTGCCACGCGCGGCAACATCGAGGTCAAGCTGCGGGTGGTGTAGGGCTCGCTCGGCGGCCGGCGTTAATTGGTGCCGCAAACCGCGATGACGTTGCTGCACAATTGTTTGGCGCAAGATCACAAGTATCTTTCGTTGACGCCGACTCGCTCCTGACCCACAAGGAACCCCCAAGACCACCAGACCTCTGGCCCAGCGCAAAATGCCGGGCCTTTTTCTTGCCGTTGGCAGTAGCCGCTTGACCATCAAGAGGGCGAGTTCCATGCGCCATGTATGTCGTCAGCGAAACGTCGGAGAATTGTCTCAGTCGATTGCCTTCAGGCGGTCGTCGGCCGCACCGTTTGCGCGTACAGCGCATTGATTCTCCGCGGCAGCACGATGACGGATTCAGCCCGCCTCCAGTTTTTGGCAGCGTACTACCGCGCCCAGGCCGAGGCGTGCTATCAGACGGCGCAGCAGGCGTCGGAGCGTTTCTCACAGGATTGGCTGGACCTGGCGGAAAGATGGACCAAGCTGGCGCGACATGCCGAAGCGGGGACGTTTCCAACCGCGCGCACGATGCCCTGATGTGATTGCCCGCCTGTAAAACCAGCTGATAGCGCTGCTGGGCTTGGCTTGGCACACCCTGTGCAGTGAGCAGCGACTGGAACGCGAGTGGAGATGCTCTTGATCCATGTCAATACCAAAGCATCAGGCCCGCGAATTATCCTAAATCCGACCCCAAGGGTGGTGTGCTTATAAGAGGCAAGAGAAAAGTACCGTGCCCGCGCCCTATTGCTCCGGCTGCTTTCGCGGCCGGAAGCGTTGCAAAGACTGGAACAGGCCGGATTGACTCTCATGAGTTACAACCAAGCTGGCGGGCTTAGCTCCATACCGACCGCTACCGGCGGAATTGCTCGGCTCGCCTGTGTGCGGCTGCGCGAGTTCGGCAAGGATGCTGGGCCCATTCTCGCCCAGGCGGGGGCGACCGCCGAGCAGGCTTACAATGACTCCATACGTCTCGAGGTGTCCAAGCAAATCCGGATCCTGGACCTCGTTGCCCAGGAACTCGGGGACGAGCTCCTTGGATTTCACCTGGGCCGCGATTTCGATTTGCGCGAAATTGGGCTGGTCTACTATGTGATCGCATCGTCCGAGCTTCTTGCGGATGCGATTCGCAACGCCGAGAGATATAGCGGCATCATGAACGATGGCGTCCGCCTGCATTTCCGCCAGGACGATCGTGCGGCCGCGATTGCTCTTGATTACGTCAACGTCGACCGGCAATCGGACCGCCATCAAATCGAGTTCTGGCTGGTGACGGTGATCCGAATTTGCCGGCAGATTACGGACATCCGCCTGGCGCCGCGCCATTTGAGGGTCAGACACAATCGCGACGCGATACCTGCCGAGTTCAGAAAATTCTTCGGGACAGATGTAGAGTTCGGCGCGGCTTCCGACGAGATCGTCTTTCCCGCGCCCATGGCTTCGTTGCCACTTGCCAGGCGTGACAATTTTCTGAACGATCTGCTCCGGCGATATGCAGACGAGGCGCTTACTGGTCGGCCTCGACATCTTGGGCGCTTCCGTTCAGCCGTCGAGGACACACTCCCGCGACTGCTCCCCCACGGCAAAGCCAGCGCTTCCAATGTGGCGCAGCACCTTGGCATGAGCACGCGAACACTGGCGCGCAAGCTCAATGCCGAGGGCGTGGCGTTCGCGGACATCCTGGACCAATTGCGGTCCGCGCTGGCGCAGCGTTATCTTTCGGAACGCGAGTTGCCTATCTCTGAAATCAGCTGGCTATTGGGATACTGCGAGGTCAGCTCTTTCACCCACGCCTTCAAACGCTGGACTGGCAAGACGCCAAGACAATATCGATCGGAAGAGGCGCCATCCTGATCTTACTGCGTCATAACCGACTTGTCCCCTCATCCTGAGGAGCTTGCGCGAGCAAGCGTCTCGAAGGACGAGGCCCGGAAACAGGCAACGTGGCCTTCATGGTTCGAGACGGCGCAAGGGCGCCTCCTCACCATGAGGGTCTTACGACGCAGCAAGACTAAAGCATGATCGGGAAAAGTGTGCAGCGGTATTCCCTCGCGACAAACGCGAAGGCGTTTGCGCGGAGATCATGCTCAATCCGGGAGCTAGACTAAAGCTTGGAGCCGCCATAATCGCCTCCGTCCGACGATCCACAGGAGCAAGTCGAAGAGATCGCAGCCTGACAGGGTCGTTCGGCGTCCAAACCACACTGGATTCAAATCAATGGGCGAAGCGTCGCAGATTGGCGCGTGTCATTCGGCGTGCATTTTTTGGACGCCGATTGACATAGTCCCCTGCCCAGACCGGGTATTCGTCGGTTCTGGCCGCAAACAACAAATCTTTGGCATGAGTTCGCAAGAGCGACCTCCAATCCTCCCCTATAAAGGCGCCGACGGATGGGGCTCCGCCACGCGAATGCCGGGATCGGAAGAATGCTGTTCTGCGTTTCTGATCCCGGCATTCCTTGTTCACGCGAGAGATAGCGCTGCTGTTTCCAGACTTCCTGAGTTCTGGTGGTCTCGCTCCTTCGCAAATCATCAGAGATATGAAGAACGGAAGTCGTATGCCTGCCTTTGTGTGCACGTGTCCCTTGACCAAGCTGGACATTCGATACTGCCTGGACGATGTTAAAAAAGACGATGTCTCGGATACGGAGTACGAGGCGGTGACGTGCAAAGCCTGCGCCAAGGTACATTTGATCAATCGAAAAACAGGCAAGCTTCTTGGCCAGGAAGACCCGACTGAACCGATCTGACTGCGATATTTCATCCCGGGCCGGCACGACGGATCATCGCCAGCCGCTTCGCCGGTTTGCCTGCGCCCGCACAATGTCGGGCATCGTTATTTTGGCCAGAAAAAACCAGGATATCCCGACGCGGACAAAATCTTGGCTGCTTGCCTGATGCTTACCAGGTCAATCTGTGTTTATGCACCGCAAGTGGGAAAACTGGTGCCGCAAACAGGACTCGAACCTGTGACCCCGTCATTACGAATGACGTGCTCTACCAACTGAGCTATTGCGGCGGACCAAAGTCGTCATCTTCCGAAAACGCCGTGAGCGGCGTGCCGGTACCGCGCCTCAAAGGCGCGTGCCACCTGATATCGGGCAATGCCTGGTTTTGCAAGATGAAGGCGCTGGCCCTGTCGCCGCCGGGCGGGAGCCGAATTCAACCGCCCCAGCGGGCCAGGAATCCGCGCCATCCGCCGGCCTGGCCCTGCACAGGCAGCCGCCCGGCAAATTCGTCCGTATCCGGTTCGTCATCGACACCGGGGTCGTCGGGCGCCCGCACGATCGGAATTACCGGAGGAACGGCAGGCGCTGCGCCCTTGTCGGTCTTCGGAATGTCGGCGCGGGTGCGAAACAGGGGAGGCGGCGTTGCGCCAACCGGTTCGGCGGCGGGAGGCGGCGGGGCGGGGGCAAGAGTTGAGACGGAAGCCGAAAGGGGAGCGGACGCTGGCGCGGCTTCGATCGCCGGCTGGACAGGAGAATTGTCCTGCATAGCCGGCGGCGAGGCCTCGATCTGCTGTGCCTGCGCCTGCGGCGCTTCAGCGAGCGAGGTTTCGACTTGCGAGGTTGGGGCTTGCGAGGTTTGGACTTGCGGCGTCTGGACTTGCGGCGTCTGGGCTTGCGGCGGCAGTTGGGCGCGCGGCGGCGCTGCCAGCATCGCTTCCTCGAACGGCGAGGATTCCATTTCGCCGTTCTTGTCGGATGGCAGCGCGGCAAGCGGCGTCTGCCAGCGGAAGGCATCGAGCCGGCCGGTCACCGGCGACACCGGCCGCCAGCGATCGGAGACGTAACCGTCCGCGGTCCAGACCGGATCGTGCAGCGCGCGGACTGCGCGCAGGGTCCAGGCGCGCGCCCTTCCACTGTCGCCGTGCTCGGTGCGTTCGATTTCGGCCATCAGCATTGCCACGCGCTGCGTCGGCGACGCGACGAAGGGCGCGAGCGCCTCGCGCGCGCGCGCAAATTCGGATGCGTCGACGGCCGCGCGCGCTACCGCAAGCGCGCTTTCGAGATGACCCGGCGCTTTCGCCGCCAGGGTCTCCGCCCGCACCAGCCGTTGCCTTGCGGATTCACCCAATCTCACATGCGCATAGGCATCCGCAAGATCGGGATGCGGCTGCTCGAGCCACGCCGCTTCCACTATACGCATCGCGCGGCGGATTTGATGCGCCTCGCTTTGATACTTGGCGGCGAGCACCGCGGCCGGCACCAGCGTCGGCGCGAGCTTGACGGCTTCCATCACGCTGTCGCGCGACAGGTCGCGATCGACCTTTTCCAGTTCCTGGGCGCGCGCCGTCAACAGCACGGCGCGTTGACGCCGGTATGTCGCCTTGTCGATCAGGCCGGCAGCCAGATTGTTGTCGAGGATGGCCAGCGCGCCGCTCCAGTCGCCGCTGGCGCAGCGGAATCCGAGCACGGCATGCGAGGCCCATGTCGAGGATGGCGAGAGGCGCAGCGCCTCCTGCGCGATGCCGACCGCGGCGACCGGATCGTCGGCGCGCTGTGCCTCGATGAACAGTCCGCGCAGGCCCAACAGCCTTGTATCCTTGCGCTCGGCCATGGCTTGAAACGCTTCGCGGGCGGCCTGGCGATTTCCCTCCAGTTGCGCCGCTTGCGCATGCAGCAACAGCGCCAGCGGATCATCGGCGGCATGACGGCGCGCGGCATCGGCATGCATGCGGGCGGCGTCGGAATCGCCGTGACCGATCGCCAGCAAGCCGTGCGTGATGGCGTGCCGGCCACGGGCATGACGTCGTTCCCGCCGCTTGCGCCGCAGGCGTTCCGGCAAACGCCACAGCCCACCCAACAGGTTCCAGGCAAACACGGCCAGGGCCATCGCGACACCGAGCACGAGAGCGAACACCGGCAGCGAGGTATGCAGGCGCCAACCGCCCCATGACAACGCGACATCGCCGGTCTGGTCGGCCACCCAGGCCGCGCCCGAGGCTGCGAGCGCGATCAGCAACAGGAATAGGATGATGCGGTACATCGAGATTCTACTGCGACGGGCTGGCGAGCGCCGCCATTGCTTCGGCAGCGAATTGACGGGAGGCTGCGAGCGCCGCGTCGCGCTCATTGGCCTTGTCGAGCCAGGCTTGCGCAGCGGCGCGATCGCCGGGTGCGAGCGAATTCAACTCGCGCCGCGCATCGGGCAGGTCATTACGCAGGGCCGCCGCCGTCACCCGTGCGACGATGGCGCCGCGATCGTTGCCGACCGCATCCGTCCGCTCGATTCGGACCAGCTTTGCAGCGCCCGCCTGCAGGCGATCGATGATGCCGGTTCCGGTGGTGGAATTTTGCGGAGGCGGCGGCGAAAGCTTCGGCACAAGCGTCAGGAGTTCGCGACTGAGACTTGCCGGGTTCGGCACGCCGGTGGCGGCAAAGCCGTCGAGGGGCTTCAGCACCTGGGAATCGGGTGCGAGCGCCTTCGCCGCGGCAAGTGCTGCGGGGAAAGGTTCGCCCTGGCGGACTGAAGCGTCAAGCATGGAAGCCGCGACGACGCGGCGGAGCGCGATATCGTCGGCCGGTTTGTTCGCGGCTTGCGCAATCCGCGCGCTCTCGGCACGTGTGGCGCGTTCGATCTCACCGAGCCGCTCGTTGATCGCGGCTATGTCCGGCGAAGCGGCGACCTCGCGCGGCGCCGATTTCACGGCATTGAGATCGGCGGTCAATTTCTCCGCTTGCGAGCGGATGGCGGCGACTTCGGCGCGCAGCGATGCAAGGGATTTCTCGACAGCTTCGAGTCGCGCCGCCAGCACCGGGTCGGTGGGTGGGGCCTGCGGTTTCGCCGTCCGCGTTTCGAGATCTGCGACGCGGGAAGCGAGCGTGTCGATGGCGCCGGCATTGGCTTGGGGGTTGGCAGTGGCTTGCGGGTTGACGGGCGGCGCGGCCGTCTCGCCGGGCCATCCGACACCCCAGGCAAACGCAATTACCAGGGCTGCCGCGAGGGCGCCTGTAGCCGCCGACACCAGTATTGCGGAAGTTCGCCCGAAGGGCCGCCTGGGCTGCACGCTCTCCTGCTCGCCCTTGGCCGGCTCCGAGACCTCCGAAACCTCCGAGGCCTCGAGGTCGATGGTAGGCGGGTCGCGCCGGGGCCGGTCACCGGCTGGCGGCTGCGAGGGGTCTTCGGGCCTGTCTTCGTCCATCCCACGATTCCTCTTTTGCCTTCGGCGCAATCAATGACGGCTTACTACATTCCCGCGCAAGACAACGTTCACCCCGCTACCGCGCGGGAAGGCCTCGTCGGAGGCGTTTTAGCGCGATCAGGGCCGCAAAGCACGATCCAGCAGGGCAAATAAAGCATTTTCATCCGGCGATGCCGCGACCAGGACCCGGGTCGCACCGGCATCCCGGACCACGGTCGCTACGGCGGCCGAAATGCAACATTGCGGAACCGAAAGCGCCGATATCTCGACGCCGGCGGCGCGAACCGACTCAAGGAACGCTCGCACGCTGCGCCTCGAGTAATGCAACACCGCCTCGATCCGACTGGCGGCAAAGGCGTCGCACGCCTCGCGCGGCAAGCTTGAAAGTGGAATCATCCGGTAGGTCGTCTGCGTGACGACGGTAAAACCGCGTTCGCCGAGCTCCCCGGCAAGGTCGCGGGCAATATCGGCTCCCGCCAGGTAAAGCAGCGGGCTTGCCTTCTTCAGGACTTTCGCCTTGACGCTTTCAAGGACGCGGTCTCGCAAGGCAGCGGCGTCGCCCTGGGCCGAAATGACGTGCTCAAACCCCGCGTCGCGGGCGACGGTAGCCGTGTGCTCCCCGACCGCAAACAGCGGCAGTTTGAGCAACGGATTGCCCTCGAGTTGCGATGCGATGCCGCGCAACGCGTTGGCACTGGTGACGATCACCCCGCCGTAATGCGCCTCGGCGTCGTCATGGAAAAGCTGCGGCTCGAACCGCAGCATCGGTGCGAGCAGCGCCTCAAATCCCCTGGTCCGCAGAGCGGCCGCAGTGGCTTCGCCGTCCGGAAGCGGGCGTGTAACTAGAATGGCCATGCGTCAGACTCTTGAAGCCCCGAATTCCGTGGCAACGGACATTGCACCTTGCATCCCCGGAATGCTACCGAGTTGAGACGCTGGATTGCCCGAATGCACAGAGTCCGGATTGACCGACAATACGCCAACATTGGTGCTGGGAATCGAGACCACCTGCGATGAAACCGCAGCTGCCGTGGTCGAGCGCGAGGGCGACGGCACCGGGCGGATCCTGTCCAACATCGTCCATTCGCAAACCGCCGAACATGCCGTCTTTGGCGGCGTGGTTCCCGAGATCGCGGCGCGCGCCCATGCCGAACTTCTCGACGGCATTGTGGATCGCGCGATGAAGGAAGCGGGCAGGGGCTTTGCGGACCTCTCCGCCGTGGCCGCCGCCGCCGGCCCCGGCCTGATCGGCGGCGTCATCGTCGGACTGACGACAGCCAAAGCGATCGCGATGGTGCACGACACCCCGCTGATCGCAGTCAACCACCTCGAGGCCCATGCACTGACACCGCGATTGACCTGCGCGCTTGCCTTTCCCTACTGCCTGTTCCTCGCCTCCGGCGGTCACACCCAGATCGTGGCCGTGATCGGCGTCGGAAGCTATGTGCGGCTAGGCACTACCGTGGATGACGCCATGGGCGAAGCCTTCGACAAGGTGGCGAAAATGCTCGGGCTGCCTTATCCGGGCGGCCCGGAAGTCGAGCGCGCTGCCCGCGGCGGCAATGCGCAGCGTTTCGAATTGCCGCGCCCGA
This sequence comes from uncultured Alphaproteobacteria bacterium, assembly GCA_963721935.1. Classification (GTDB taxonomy): domain Bacteria; phylum Pseudomonadota; class Alphaproteobacteria; order Rhizobiales; family Xanthobacteraceae; genus Bradyrhizobium. The sequence goes on along the minus strand of CAVRMY010000056.1, from coordinate 152,905 downwards.
TGATCGGCCGCGCTGATGCCAATTTCTCGCTGTCGGGACTGAAGACCGCGGTGCGTAACGAAGTCGGCCGGCTGACGACGCTGGAGGCACAGGACATAAGCGATCTCTGCGCCAGCTTTCAGGCGGCGGTGCTGGAATCGACCGCGGACCGCTTGAGCGTCGGCCTGAAACTGTTTCACGAGCAGTTCGGTCCGCCCCGTGCGCTGGTTGCTGCCGGCGGCGTCGCCGCCAATCAGGCGATACGTGTTGCGCTGCAGGCTGTCGCCGCGAAGGCGCAGACCACCTTGATTATCCCGCCGCCCTCGCTATGCACCGACAATGGCGCGATGATTGCGTGGGCGGGTGCGGAACGGTTGGCTATCGGGCTGACCGATGCGATGGATACCGCGCCTCGCGCGCGTTGGCGGCTCGACGAGAGCGCCACTGCACCGGCCGGCTATGCCAATACGCGCGCGGGGTTTTGAGGTTAAGGATCGACGATGGCCTCATTCAAGTCGGTAGCCGTGATCGGTGCGGGCGCATGGGGAACGGCGCTCGCCGGCGTTGCCGCGCGCGCGGGCCGCCACGTCGTGCTCTGCGCCCGCAGTGCTGCCAGTGCCGCTGAAATCGCCACCACCCGCATCAATCCGAGGCTGCCCGGGGCAAAGCTCGACGGCAAGGTTGAAGTCACCAGCGATATCGCGGTTGCCGCGCGCGCGGACGTGATTCTCGTTGCGACGCCGGCGCAGAATTTGCGCGCTGCTGTCAGCTCTCTTGCACCGTATCTTCTCCCCGCAACGCCGCTCATTGCGTGCGCCAAGGGCTTCGAACGCGGCACCCGCAAATTCATGACCGAGGCGATTGCCGAAGCAGCCCCCGATGCGCGAGGCGCGATCCTGTCGGGACCAAGTTTTGCCGAAGACGTGGCACGCGGCCTGCCGACTGCGGTGACGCTGGCGGCAAAGGATGCCACCCTTGCAAGTCATCTCGCGCAGGCACTGGGATCGGCAACCTTCCGCCCCTACCACACGTCCAACGTCCGCGGCGTCGAGATCGGAGGCGCCGCCAAAAACGTTCTTGCGATCGCGGTCGGCATTGCGGTCGGCAAGAACCTCGGTGCGTCTGCGCAAGCGGCCCTCACCACGCGTGGCTTTTCCGAGCTGGCGCGTTTTGGTCGCGCGTTCGGAGCGCGTGCGGAGACGCTTGTCGGCCTGTCCGGCCTCGGCGATCTGATCCTCACCTGTTCGACGGCGCAATCGCGCAATTTTGCGCTTGGGCTTGCGCTCGGCCGCGGTCAAGCGCGGCCGCAGGGCCGGCTCGCCGAAGGTGAATTCACTGCACCCGTGCTGATCGAACTTGCGGCTTCGCAGAACATCGATATGCCGGTTTCAACTGCAGTCGCCGACATCCTGCGAGGCGCCAAGACAGTCAATGAGGCGATCGAAAGCCTGCTGGCGCGCCCGTTCAGGGCGGAGGGATGAAGCAACAGGGAAAATGGCGGTGCGACGGCCGTGGCCGAACATTGACGTCTGGACGTTTGGGCGCTGTTGTTTCCAACGGGGGGCGTTGGCCATGAAACCCAGAGCGGCGCCGGGTATCGTCCGGGATTCGATCATTGGTTATCTATCTGCGGCCGAGAGCGCGTCTGTCGCCGAGATTACGCAGGCGGTCGCCTCTCGCATTGGCTACGTCCCGGCATCGTCCGTGCGCTCCTATCTCAATTTGAATACTCCCGATCCGTTCCAGAGGACGTCGCGGGGTCGCTATCGCTTGCGCGGCGCAGGGGACCAGGCGGCCAGGGCCAGACCCTTTGTCAGCCACGAGCTTGATCGGGCAACGCTGGTACAAGCCAATTGTTTCGAATGGCTCCGCGCGCGCGAGGCGCACACGATCGAGGCCGTCGTAACCGATCCGCCTTACGGCCTTGTTGAATACAGCCACACCGAGCAAAGCAAACTGCGAAGGGGGCGCGGGGGTATCTGGCGTATCCCGCCGTCGTTTGACGGACATCGGCGCAAGCCGCTGCCCCGCTTCACCGTACTTGATGAAGGCGATCTGGAGGTGATGCACGACTTTTTCCTTGAGTTCGGCCAGCTTGTCCTTCGCGCAACGGTTCCCGGCGCGAATGTGATTGTTGCGAGCAATCCCCTGCTCTATCACGTTGTCGCTTCAGCGATGAGCAGCGCCGGCCTCGAAATGCGCGGCAGCATTATTCGGCTGGTTATGACCATGCGAGGCGGCGATCGGCCGAAAAACGCACACAAGGAGTTTACCGACGTCAGCGTCATGCCGAGATCAATGTTCGAGCCGTGGATCGTGCTACGCCACCCGCTTGATGGTCGCGTCCAGGACAATCTGCGAAAATGGAAGACCGGCGGGTTTCGCCGGCCATCCCATCAACGGCCGTTTGGCGACGTGATCAAATCCAGCCCGACCCCGAGGGCCGAACGCCAGATTGCGGCGCACCCGTCACTAAAGCCCCAGGCGTTTCTGCGCGCGCTCGTGCGCGCAGCTCTGCCGCTCGGTGAGGGGGTTATTCTTGATCCCTTTGCCGGTTCCGGCTCGACCCTCGCCGCGGCGAACGCAACAGGCTACGCCAGCATTGGAATCGAAAAGGACCCTCACTACCTCGCCATGGCAAGGCTGGCGGTACCAAAGCTCTCCGAGCTGCTTGTTGAGAAGACAGACCCGATTTGAGCGCAGCTTCAGGATGCCGTTGGAGACCTGCGCGAGGGCAAATGGCGGCGCGGCTTTGCCCTTGACGGCGCTTGTATCTCCGTCTTGGTATTGCGCGTGTAACAAGCGCGAGATGGCCCGACATGAACTACTGGCTGGTCAAATCCGAACCTTCCTCGTGGTCGTGGGAGCAGCAGGTCGCCAAGGGCGCCAAGGGCGAGGCCTGGACCGGCGTGCGCAATTTCACCGCCCGGCAAAATCTTGTGAACATGAAGAAGGGCGACAAGGCCTTCTTCTATCACTCCAATGAAGGCAAGGAGATCGTCGGCATCGCCGAAGTCACCAAAGAGGCCTACCCCGATCCGACCGACAAGACCGGCAAATTCGTCTGCGTCGACATCAAGGCCGACAAGCCGCTGAAGACGCCCGTGACGATGGTTGCGATCAAGGCGGAAAAGAAGCTCGCTGCCATGGCGCTGGTGAAATATTCGCGCCTCTCAGTGCAGCCGGTGACGGCGGAAGAGTGGAAGATCGTCTGCAAGATGGGCGGGGTGTAGACCGCCGTCATTGCTGTGCATGTCATAATTGCGAGCGTTGGCGAAGCCCAGCGGCTTGGCGCGACAGCAATTGGATCGCTTCGTCGCGGAGCCTGTCATCGGGCCGGCCGAAGGCCGGACCCGTTGGCTCCTCGCGATGACGGATACGGCAGGTCCCATCGTCATTGCTGTGCAAGCGAAGCAATTCAGAAAATGCAGCATAGGAAATAATCCTGATTGCTTCGTCGCATTGCCGCTCGCAACGACGGATTGACTGTCGTCGAATAGCGCAAAGGTGAAATGAGTGGTTGACACGGTTTGGCGACGAAGTCCGATTTGCCCGTCGTGCCAATTTGCCGCATGCGCCTGACGTTGATCCCACCCCCAAATCAGCGGCAATTCTCCAGCCGTCCCGTGCCCGATAAAGAGGGGCGTTTCGCGATCGTCACGAACGTTGGGTGGGGGATGCGGTGGACGCAAGAGCGTCGCATGACGAGCGACATTCACGCGGACGGCGAAGTCGTGTGGTCCTGATATCCCGACGCTGATATCAAGCTTGCCGGATGATGATCCGTAAGCGACGGTGGCAAGAAAGCCCGGTCACCGGGGAGAGTACGAAGGAAACCGTTAAAACCATTGCGCGGGGAATGCCGGGTGAAACCGGTGTGACCGTGGTGACTACACTCGTATGCTCATTTTATTTTGCATGCGAGGCTGCGGGCGCATCGTGCGCCCGGCATTCCCTGCGCCCTCGTTGTTCGAGGGTGGCTGTCATCAACTCGGGCGCGCTTGCGTCGCGGGAGAGCGAACTCGTGTCGCCAGCCTTTTTGCGGCCCATCCTTCGAGACGCGGCCTTCCGGCCGCACCTCAGGATGAGGTCGTCATACGCGGCGCGAAGTCAGACCCTCATGGTGAGGAGGCGCGTCGCGCCGTCTCGAACCATGAGGCCGTTGAAGGGATGGCAGTTGCTTGAAATTCAAATCGGAAAATACGCAAAGCACCTAGGCCGCGGCAGCCATCACCACTTGCGCCAGCAGCTGCTCGCGCTTCTTCTGCGAGCGATATCCCGTCATGGTCGCCGCGAAACGCTCGAGTATCCCGTCCTCGAAGGCGGTGACGATGGTGTCGTGGACATAGCTCTTGCGGCAGATCGCGGGCGTGTTGGAGAGCCGGTCCGCAGCGGCACGGATCGCCTCCAGAACCTGGCGCTTGCGGCCGCGCGCGCTCGCCGCCGGCGAAATCCGCGACAGCGATTCCAGCACCACGGCCGATGCCATCAGGGTGCGGAAATCCTTCAGCGATATCTTGATGCCGGCAATCTCGCGCAGGAATGCATTGACCTGCACGGTCGAAACTGTCCGGACATTGCCGGAATTGTCGCGGTACTGGAACATCCGCCTGCCCGGAAGAGTGCGCAGGATTCCGATCGCGCGCACGAGCTTGGCCGCGTCGCATTCCTTCTTCACCGCCTTGCCGCCCTTGGCCTTGAAGGTCAACACCACGCAATCGTCTTCCAGCGTGACGTTCGATTTCAAGAGCGTGGTCGCGCCACGGGTGCCGTTGAGGCGGGCATAGGATTCGTTGCCCGGCCGGATCGCGGTGCGCGCGATCAATTCGATCACCGCCGAAAGCGCAAATTCGCGCGTTGGCGCCTCGCCCGACAGGTGCATCGAAACGTTGCGGCGGATTTTCGGCAGCGCTGCTACCAGCCGCGCCAGCCGGTGGGCCTTGCGGTGCTCGCGGATTTTCTCCCAGTCCGTGTGATAGCGGTATTGCAGCCGGCCAGCGGCGTCGCGGCCCACCGCCTGCAAATGCGAATTCGGGTCGGGCGAATAGCGCACTTCCGCGTAGGCCGGAGGCACCGCCATGGCGTGCAGGCGACGTATCGTGCGGGGGTCGCGGATGTGCGAACCGTTGGCGCGAACGAAGGAATAGCTTTTGCCGCGCTTGACGCGCCGAATGGTCAGCTGGTTCTGGTCGCCGAGCGTGAGACCAAGCTCGCTGGCAAGGGATTCCACCGAGGGGACCGTATTCGCGCCCGCGCGGAGGGAGAGCTTTTTGGCCCTCGCCGGAGGCCACTGTCCGAGAGATTTGGCCAAGGCCACGGCAGGATCGGCCAAAGCTGGCGCGGCTTGCCCGAAATTCTGCTGATCCGTCATGAGTTTAGACGCCTGGCTCCTGGTCTACCCGTGCTAATGCCGGCTTTTTCCGATTGTTCCGGCCGCGGCTTTTCGCCCAGTCGGGCCATTTAGGGAATTATCGCTGCCAGCGCTAGCCCCCACTCCATCGTCGCACGGTTTCAAATTACCGTTGGAGATGTCGCAGGGCCGCCTTGCGATCTCCCTGGTGTGCGAAAACCGGTCGGCAACGCGCCCGACTACCGTCAGCCGTCGGCGGAAGTCTGCGGGTTGACCTTGCGCAAGACCTGTCGCCCCGCCGAAGGTTGTAGTTGTTCGGCGTGGTTGTTCCGCTTGTCGGCGCCGCGAGGGGTGGCGCATAATTGTTGCAACAATCAAGACGGCTCGCAGTGCCCAGCGTTCACTGGCCGCATCGGTGGAGGATGAAAATGTCCGAGAAAATTTACGACGTACCCGCCGATTGGGCCAAGCGCGCCTGGGTCGACGACGCCAAGTACCGCGAAATGTATGCGCGCTCGGTCAACGATCCCAATGGCTTCTGGGCCGATCATGCCAGGCGCGTCGGCTGGATCAAGCCCTTCACCAAGGTCGAGAACGCGTCATTCGCGCCAGGCAAGATTTCGATCAAATGGTTTGAGGATGGCGTCCTCAACGTCGCCTGGAATTGCATCGACCGGCATCTGGAGAAGCGCGGCAACCAGACGGCCATCATCTGGGAGGGCGACAGCCCTTCCGAATCAAAGCACATCACCTATCGTCAGCTTCACGACGAGGTATGCAAATTCGCCAACATCCTGCGTACCCGCAACGTCAAGAAAGGCGACCGCGTCACGATCTATCTGCCGATGATTCCGGAAGCAGCCTATGCGATGCTTGCCTGCGCGCGGATCGGGGCAATCCATTCGGTGGTGTTCGCCGGCTTCTCGCCCGACAGCCTCGCCCAGCGCATCAACGACTGTCAGTCCAAGATCATCATCACCGCCGATGAGGGCCTGCGCGGCGGGAAGAAGGTCCCGCTGAAGGCCAATGTCGATGCAGCCCTCAGCAAAACCGACGGCGTTGACTGGGTCGTCGTGGTCAAGCGGACCGGCGCCAAAGTCGACATGAATCCCTCGCGCGATCTCTGGTATCACGAAGCCGCCAGGATGGTGACGACGGAATGCCCGTGCGAGCACATGCATGCGGAAGATCCGCTCTTCATCCTCTACACCTCGGGATCGACCGGCCAGCCCAAGGGCGTGCTGCACACCTCGGGCGGCTATCTGGTATTTGCGGCGATGACGCATCAATATGTGTTCGACTACCACGACGGCGATATCTACTGGTGCACGGCCGACGTTGGCTGGGTCACCGGTCACAGCTATATCCTTTACGGGCCGCTCGCCAACGGCGCGACCACGCTGATGTTCGAAGGCGTGCCCAATTACCCCGACAATTCGCGTTTCTGGAACGTCATCGACAAGCACAAGGTCAACATCTTCTACACCGCGCCGACCGCGATCCGCGCGCTGATGCAAGGCGGCGATGAGCCGGTGAAGAAGACTTCGCGCCAATCGCTGCGCTTGCTTGGCAGCGTCGGCGAGCCGATCAACCCCGAAGCATGGGAATGGTATTATCGCGTGGTCGGCGATAACCGCTGCCCGATCGTCGATACCTGGTGGCAGACCGAAACCGGCGGCATCCTGATCACGCCGCTGCCCGGCGCGACCAGGCTGAAGCCCGGCTCGGCGACCCGGCCGTTCTTCGGAATTGTGCCCGAGATCGTCGATGCCGATGGAAAAACCCTGGAAGGCGTGTGTCAGGGCAATCTCTGCATTGCCAAATCCTGGCCGGGACAAATGCGCACCGTCTATGGCGATCACGCGCGTTTCGAGCAGACCTATTTCTCGACCTACAAGGGCAAATATTTCACCGGCGACGGATGCCGCAGGGATGAGGACGGCTACTACTGGATCACCGGCCGCGTCGATGACGTCATCAACGTCTCCGGCCATCGCATGGGGACCGCGGAGGTCGAAAGTTCGCTGGTGGCGCACGCGCTGGTATCGGAAGCCGCCGTCGTCGGCTATCCGCACGATATCAAGGGCCAGGGCATCTATGCCTACGTCACCTTGATGGCCGGCATCGAGCCGAGCGAGGAGCTTCGCAAGGAACTGGTGGCGTGGGTGCGCAAGGATATCGGTCCGATCGCTTCGCCCGACCAGATCCAGTTCGCCCCGGGTTTGCCGAAAACCCGTTCCGGCAAGATCATGCGGCGCATCTTGCGCAAGATCGCCGAGGACGAACCGGCAAGCCTTGGCGATACCTCGACGCTGGCGGACCCGGCGGTCGTGGATGATCTGGTAAAACATCGCCAGAACAAAAAGGACGCGCCGGCGTAAGGGCAGATTTATCCGGCAATTGGGTCACATCTTTTGGATGCATCTGGATAGGACAACAACCCGTGCCTAATTTCAACGGAGTCTGAATAACGCCCCGGTGCCCCCATGGAGCTTCATGATCTTGTAACTTGGTCTCCTGTCGTCCAGGGGACGGTTTCCTTGGTCGGATTTGGACTCGTCATTTGGCAGTTGGTTGTTCTGCGCCGGAACGTTCAGGGCTCCACCCAAGATAGGCTATATGCGCAATATACCGAGATATGTAAGCTTTTCCTGGATAGGCCGTATTTGAGACCGTATTTCTACGACAACGAGCCGAAGCCCGGCTCATGTCCTCCCGACCACCCTTCGTTAAGCGGCGAAATTGACGCCATGAGCGAAACGATCCTGGGACTCATTGAACATGCCATCGTTCAGCACGCCAATTTGCCCGGCGATTCCTGGAAGAATTGTTGGCAACCGTATGCAATCGAACGTGTGAAAAAGAGTCAGACGATCCGAAAATTCTACGAGGAGAACAATCATTGGTACGCGAAGGCACTGCGCAAACAGATCGAACTAATACTGACAGGGATAAAGTCGGTGCAGTAGTACGGGCCAGCGATGACTTTTCGCTGCAATTATCTTCGGATGCTGCTGATATGAAGCGGGGCGAGGGAGAAAAACCTTCGTCGCAACGATGATGCAACCGCAGCACCCCATGCCATTGTCGCTCCCGGGCAGCCGTTCCCGCATGTTTCCTCCGCAGTGTTGTTTCCAGGTCATTTACTTTGTTTCGAACATTTCTTCTCTTGCCGCCGCCAACCCAGTCCCGCGACCGCCGTGGAAAACGATCGGTTAACGCGCGCGGTTAAAAATCGATGGGGAACCCCGGGGATGTTTGCGCGTCCGGGTCGAAAATCTGAAAGCCCCGGAGGAAGGGGATCGGTGGAAGCATTGGAGAGAAAAATGTCGTTGAGGATCACGGTGGCGCTGGCGGCCACCATCGCGGCGGGACTATTGGGAACGACATGCGCGCAGGCGCGGGACGTGGTCGACTTCCGGGGTGACTATTCGCCGGGAACCATCGTCGTAAAGACCAATGAGCGCAGGCTCTACTACATCCTCGATGACGGGCACGCGGTTCGTTATCCCGTGGGTGTCGGCAGATACGGCAAGCAATGGGCCGGCACCACCCGGATCGACGGCAAATACCTTCATCCAGCCTGGTCTCCGCCTGCGGAAGTCAAACGCGACAAGCCGCAAATTCCGGACGTGATTCCCGGCGGCTCGCCACGCAATCCCATGGGGGTTGCGGCGATGACGCTGGCGGGCGGAGAATACGCCATCCATGGCACGAACGTGCCGGGCTCGGTCGGCGGATTCGTCTCCTATGGTTGCATTCGCATGCTCAACGGCGACATCACCGACCTCTATCACCGCGTCTCCGTCGGCACGACGGTGGTCGTCACTCGCTGATCCGCTGTGGCCGGCTCAAAAGTCCGAGGCGATGCCTTTGTTTTCCCAATCGCCATATCGGGTCGGTTCCGGGCCCTTGGGCCCTTGAAGCTCCTTGGGGACCGGCTTGGCGTCCGCCGCGGCCGCCAACCTTCGCGCTTCGGCTTCGGCAAGCGCGCGTCGCGCCGCGGGCGAAAGTGGTTTGCGTTCCGGGACAGAGGCCGGTGTTGCGGGGCGTGAAGGGTGTTCTGTCATCGAAAAATTCCTGCCACTGAGCGCAACAGCTCTCATCAACTTCTCGGCGCACGCGTCAAAATCGGGGGTGTGAAGTCATAACAACGATTCTTACATTTGGCATAATCTGCTGCCAAAGGATTTGCCCCGATGGCAAGAGCTGAAATGCGAACTGCTGTCTGATTTCGCAAGATGTAAGGCTCCATGCCCTCTCAACGATTCGCCCAGCCAACCGAAGTGCCCGGTCTCGCGGCGCGGAGGATCGCGGCGGACATCCTCGATGGCGTCTTGCACAAGCACCGCACACTCGACGAACAGCTCGACGGTGCTGCCGCACATCCCGCACTGAAAGGCCTTTCCGATCGCGATCGCGCCTTGATGCGCCGCCTGGTCGCGACCATTTTACGCCGTTTAGGGACGCTCGGTCACGTTCTGTCGCGGCTGTTGGACCGCGGCGTTCCGACCGACGCGCCCCGCGCGCAAAGCGCGCTCTTGATCGGCGCGGCCCAGATTCTGTGGATGGATGTACCGGACCATGCAGCCGTCGACCTGTCGGTGCGGCTGGTGCAGTCGGATCGGCGCGCCGCGAAATATGCCGGACTTGTCAACGCGGTGCTACGGCGTTGTGCTCGCGAGGGACAGCCGCTGATCGACGAAGTGAAGAACCAGCCGCTCGATGTGCCGCAGTGGCTGATGGCGCGCTGGATCGCCAATTACGGTGAGGCTGTCGCGCACGATATCGCGGTCGCGATCGGCCGGGACCCGTCGCTCGATATCACCGTGAAATCCGATCCCGAGCATTGGGCGACGAGATTGCACGGAGAGGAACTGCCAACGGGCTCCGTGCGCACCCTGTTGCAGGGCTCCGTGACGATGCTGCCGGGCTTCTCCGAGGGCAATTGGTGGGTACAGGATGCCGCGGCAGCCTTGCCGGCACGCCTGTTCGGTAACGTCGCCGGCAAGACCATCGTCGACCTCTGCGCCGCTCCCGGCGGCAAGACCGCGCAGCTTGCCCATGCCGGCGCGCGCGTGATTGCGATCGACCGATCGCCTGGCCGCATGGCGCGGCTGCGCGACAATCTCGGACGACTTGCGCTTGACGCGGAGATGGTTGTGTCCGAAGGCGCGGAGTGGCTGGATCAAAACCACAACAGGGGCTTCGACCACGTTTTGGTCGACGCGCCCTGCACCTCAACCGGCACAATCCGTCGCCATCCCGACATTGGTTGGCTGCGACAGGAATCGGATATCGGCCCGTTGGCGGCGGTTCAAAAACGGCTTCTTCAAAGAGCGGTCGCATCCCTCAGGCCTGGCGGGACGCTGGTCTATTGCGCCTGTTCGCTGGAGCCGGAGGAGGGAGAGCTGGCGATATCGGCACTTCTGTCATCCGAAACGGCGATGCAGCGCGTGCCGATCGAGGCGAGCGAAGTCGCGGGTCTTTCCGAGATCATTACTGCGGAGGGAGATCTGCGCACCTTGCCCTGCCATTTGCCGCAGCCGGACCCAAGGCTCGGCGGCCTCGACGGTTTTTATGCTGCGCGGCTGGTTAAATCCTGATTTTGCACCGTTTTTCGTCCCACGGCGCTGATTCGCGCAGATTCAAGAGGGTGTCTTGGCCGCAATTCCGGATTAGAAAGGATTCGACACAAAATCCTCCCAACCAAGGCAAGGCGTGTCGGTCGCTCAAAGCAGACGCATCTCGGCACTGATTGTAAGCAGCTTCGCACGCACCATGATGGCGCGTGCAAGCGGCGTTTCGGTGACGCTTTCCTCGCTTTGGCCGGGCCGCAACGATCGCCTCATCATTGCCCCGCATGATCTGCGTACCGCCGATGCCACCCGGGCGGCCGAAATCTACGCGGGGCGCTTTGTATTCGCCGGCAAGATCGTGACCTGCCATGGACGGTCGATTTTCGATCTCGAACCTCCGTCGGAAGATTGGGAAGTCGCGCTTCTTGGTTTCGGATGGCTTCGCCATCTGCGGGCGGCCGATACCGCGCTCACCCGCGCCAATGCCCGCGCGCTGGTCGACGACTGGCTTTCGAACCAGGGCTACAGGCGCCCGGTGGCCCGGCGGGCCGATGTGCTGGCTCGCCGCGTGATTTCGCTGTTGTCGCAGGCCCCGCTCGTGCTCGGCGATACCGACGGCAAATTCTATCGGCGCTATTTGCGCGGGCTGGCTCGCGAAATCCGCTACCTCCGCTACACCATGCTCGATATCGCCGACGGCGTGCCACGCCTGCAGGTGCTCGTTGCGCTTTGCTACGCTTCACTTTGCCTTGCCAACCAGGCGCGGCACATTCGCCCCGCTGCCCGCAAGCTTTCGGACGAGTTGCAGCGACAGATCCTCCCCGATGGCGGGCACATCTCGCGCAATCCCGGCGCGCTCATCGAGCTCTTGATCGACCTGTTGCCGCTGCGGCAAACCTTCGCGGCGCGCAACATCGCGCCGCCGCCTGCGCTTTTGAACGCCATCGACCGCATGATGCCGATGCTGCGGTTTTTCCGTCACGGCGACGGCAGTTTCGCCTTGTTCAACGGCATGAGCAGCGCGCCTTCCGATATATTGGCGACTTTGCTCGCTTACGACGACACGCATGGCGCACCAATGACGAGCATGCCCCACACCGGCTTTCAGCGGCTCGATGCCGGCAATACGACCATCATCATGGACACGGGCCCGGCGCCAGCGCCCAGCGTCAGCCAAGACGCCCATGCCGGTTGCCTCTCCTTTGAATTATCCTCAGGCCCGAGCAGGATCGTCATCAATTGCGGTATGCCGTCTACCGGCCGCGACAACTGGCGGAGCTTTGCCCGCAGCACGCCGGCACATTCGACGCTGGCCTACCACGGCGCGTCGTCCTGCCAGTTCGTCGAGCTGTCGGCGATGAAGCGGTTGCTTCAAGGTGCACCGATCGTCAGCGGGCCGGTCCATGTCGAATGCCTCCGCGAGGTGGTGGGCAGCGGTCAGCTCTTGACCACATCGCATGACGGTTACCTTGACCGGTTCGGCATCGTGCTTCGCCGGGTGGTGATGCTCTCCCAGGACGGCACAAGGCTCGAGGGCGAGGACACGATATCGCCCGCGCCGGGTAGCCGGGTCAGAGGCAACGAAGCTGACTATGCACTGCGGTTTCATCTGCATCCTTCCGTGAAGGCCAGTCGTCTCAGCGATGCCCGCGGTGTCATGCTGGTATTGCCCAACCGCGACGTCTGGACCTTTGAGGCGCTCGAGGACAAGGTCGAACTGGAAGAGAGCGTGTTCCTGGCAGGCAACGATGGCCCCCGCCGCACTGCTCAGATCGTGATTCGGCAGGATCTGCGCCACACGCCGTCGATCCGCTGGAGCTTCGTTCGTTCGAGCGCGTCGGCCTCGACAACGTCGGCCAGACGCAGCGTGCGCCGCGAACCGGAGTTGCCGTTGTGATATTTGTAGCCAGGAGATTTGCGGTTGCAGGCGCCGGTTTCCTGAATGAGAAAACCGTGCTACCCGGCAAACCCGCATGATCCGAAAAAGCGGGAACCGGTTTTTCGAATGGTCATGCCCCGGCAGGAATCCGAAGCGTACCGACCATTCGACCGCGACGATCCGAGCTTTAGTCATCAGGGATTGAGGCATGACCGACCAACCGCGCCGCGTGACCCGCGCCTTGCTGTCTGTTTCCGACAAATCCGCCCTGATCGAATTCGCCCGCGGACTTGTCGGCCATGGCATCGAACTTGTTTCCACCGGCGGTACTGCGAAGGCAATCGCGGCGGCTGGATTGAAGGTCAGGGACGTATCCGAACTGACAGGTTTTCCGGAAATGATGGATGGCAGGGTCAAGACCCTGCATCCGAATGTACACGGCGGTCTGCTGGCGATCCGAGACAATGCCGAACACGCCACAGCACTGAAAGCCCACGGCATCGCTCCGATTGATCTGCTGGTGGTCAACCTCTATCCGTTCGAATCAACGGTCGACAACGGCGCAAGCTTCGCAGAATGCATCGAGAATATCGATATTGGCGGACCTGCGATGATTCGCGCGGCGGCGAAGAACCACGATGACGTCACTGTGGTGGTGGAACCGCAGGACTATCAGGCTGTGCTCGACGAGCTTTCGGCCAACAAGGGTGCAACTACGCTTTCGCTTCGTCAACGTCTCGCCGCCAAGGCCTACGCTCGCACCGCCGCGTATGACGCGGCCATTTCGAACTGGTTCGCACGCGAAACCGGGACCGAGGCGCCGGACTTCCGCACCTTCGGCGGACGGATCATTCAATCGCTGCGTTACGGGGAAAATCCGCACCAGAGTGCGGCGTTCTATCGCACGGCGGAAAGACGCCCGGGGGTCGCCACTGCGCGGCAATTGCAAGGCAGGGAGCTGTCCTACAATAATATCAATGACACCGACGCGGCCTATGAATGCATCGCAGAGTTCGATGCCGCGCGCAGTGCGGCCTGCGTCATCGTCAAGCATGCCAACCCCTGCGGCGTTGCGGAAGATTCCGACCCTCTGTCAGCCTACCGAAAAGCGTTTGCTTGCGACCAGACTTCTGCCTACGGCGGCATCGTGGCTCTGAACCGGACGCTGGACGGCGAAGCCGCGCGCGCCATCACCGAGATCTTCACCGAGGTGATCATCGCACCCGGCGCCACGGAGGAAGCCATCGCCATCGTCGCTGCAAGGCGAAACCTGCGGCTGCTCCTGGCCGGAGCGCTGCCCGATCCGCGCGCGCCCGGGCTGACCGCAAAGACGGTTGCCGGGGGCTTGCTGGTACAGAGCCGCGACAACGCCGTGGTCGACGACATGGCGTTGACGGTTGTGACCAGGCGCGCGCCCGACCCTTCAGAACTTCGCGATCTGAAATTCGCGTTCCGGGTCGCCAAGCACGTCAAATCCAATACCATCGTGTACGCCAGGGATCTCGCGACCGTCGGCATCGGCGCGGGGCAGATGAGCCGGGTGGACGCCGCACGCATCGCCGCTCGCAAGGCACTGGACGCTGCGCGCGAATTAAAGCTTGCCGTGCCGTTGACTAAGGGTTCTGTTGTGGCATCGGACGCGTTCTTCCCCTTCGCAGACGGGATGCTGGCCTGCGTCGAGGCTGGGGCCACCGCCGTTATTCAGCCCGGCGGCTCGGTGCGCGACGAGGAAGTGATCAAGGCCGCCGATGAGCATGGCATCGCCATGGTTTTCACCGGTGTGCGCCACTTCCGGCATTAGTTTCCGTGCAACCCCATCCGGCTTCGCGGTTCACCGCGTCGAATGACCTGGAATGACTTCTCTATCCCGTACCCGTCGCAGCAGCGCCAATCCTGCGATGAAAAACAGCACAAGCACCGCCATACCGGCCTTCTGGCTTTCGGTTACCGCGGTGACGATGCCGATGAGCAGCGGCCCGATAAATGAGGTGATTTTTCCGGTCAGCGCAAACAGCCCGAAATATTGCGCGATGCGATCTCTCGGCGCGAGGCGGATCAATAGTGTCCGTGACGCAGCTTGCAGCGGACCACCAGCCGCGCCGATCAGGCATCCAAGCAGGAGGTAGGCGCGTTCGGCGGCAGAGGCAAACAATCCTTCATCCGAACGGGGTGGAGCAACCCTGATGAGCAGGATCGAATCCTTGTCCACCATCAGGATCGCTGCGATCGAAAGCAGCAGGATGACCAAGCTGCCGGCAATCACGCGTCTGGGACCGAACTTGTCATCCAACTTGCCACCAAGAAACGCGCCGAAGGTACCGGCGATTGCGAGGATGATCCCGAAGGTGCCGATCTGAATGGTGTTCCAGCCGAAGGTGCCGGCGGCATAGATGCCACCGAATGCAAACAACGAAACCAGTCCGTCGGTGTAGATCATATTGGCGAGCAGAAATGCCGCTATCGACGGTCGCGTGGGCAATTCCCGAAGTGTATACCTCAATTCGGTCAGTCCCTCGCGCAGCGCCTCGTCGATTGGCCGCTTCGCGGGATGATCGGGCGTCAACAGAAACATCGGCAAGGCGAAGATGATGAACCAGACACCCGTCAACGGCCCGGTGATGCGATCGCCCTGATGGGAGGCGGGATCGAGCCCGAACAGCGGGACAAGGCCGAACAGCGTGCGTCCGGTCTCGGGGTTTGCTGCGAGAAAGCCGAGGACCAGAACGAGACTGAGGATGCCGCCGACATAGCCGGTTGCCCAGCTGGTGCCGGACAGCCGCCCCATCCGGTCCGACGGCACCAGCGTCGGCATCATCGAGTTATTGAACACGATTGCGAATTCGACGCCGACGCTCGCCAGCCCATAGGCGATAAGCAGCGGCGCAATTGCTCTGACATCGCCAGGCCTTGCAAACCACAACAAGCCCGCCCCAATCACCAGCAACGTGCCAAACGCGGCAATCCACGGTTTGCGGCGGCCGCTTGCATCGGCGATCGCGCCGAGGACCGGCGACATCGATGCGATGACCAACCCGGAGCCCGCCGTGGCAAATCCCCACAACGACTGCCCCTTCGTGGGATCGGCAGCCACATGGGCCGCGAAATAAGGCGCAAAAACGAAGGTGGTGATCAGGGTGAAAAACGGCTCTGCCGCCCAGGCGAACATAATCCAGCCGACGACGGCGACGCGCGGCGGATAATTCTTCTGCGAATCCGCAGCGCGCACCGGAGCCGTTGCCGCCATTGCCGATATGTCCCTCCGCCTTCACGAGGAGGCGTTTTGCGCTTGGTCTCAAAAGCCATATAGCATTCGAGGCGGCGGTTAGCCCGATGCTTTTTGCCGACGCGAAGGAGGAATGATGATGGCCCCGGTGAGAACGAGGCAACACAGGATTTTTGCGACAATCCTCTTTCTGGTTGCGTGCTGCATTCCAGCGGCAGCCCAGGAGCAGCGCCGCGGTCTCTACGCACCTCCCGCGGCCGATACCGTTCATCCCGTGTTCGCCAAAAGCGGCATGGTGGTCGCCCAGGAAAAAACGGCGGCAAGAATTGGCGCCGACATATTGAAGCGTGGCGGCAATGCGATCGATGCCGCGGTCGCAACCGCCTTCACGATGGCGGTCACTTATCCGCGGGCGGGGAATATCGGCGGCGGCGGATTCATGGTCATTCATTCCGCCGAGCGCCACGAGGACATCGCAATCGATTATCGCGAGACGGCGCCCGCAGCTACGACGCCCGATATTTTCCTTGGCGCCGATGGCAAGCCCGACACCGTCAAATCGCGCGATTCGGCGCTGGGCATCGGAGTGCCCGGCACGCCGGCTGGTCTGGCACTCGCGTTGCAAAAATATGGCACGGGAAAATTCTCGCTGGCGGAACTGTTGCAACCGGCTATCGATCTGGCGCGCAACGGCGTGCTCATTACCGACGATAGTGCCGACACGCTGCCGGATTTGCGTCGGCGGCTGGAAAGATGGCCGTCTACGGCGAAAATTTTCTTGCGCCCCGACGGCTCATCGCTGCGCGAGGGCGATACCCTGGTCCAGACCGATCTGGCGGAAAGTCTCTCGGCGATTGCGGCCGAGGGCCCACGTGGTTTCTACCAGGGAGCGGTGGCGGAAAAACTGGTGAAGGCGATCCGCGAAGCCGGCGGCATCATCACACTGGATGACCTGAAATCCTATCAGCCTGTCATCAGGGCTCCCGTGCGCGGCTCCTATCGGGGCTACGACATTGTCTCGATGCCCCAGCCATCTTCCGGTGGGATAGTACTGCTGGAGACGCTGAACATACTGGAAGGGTTTCCAATGCGGGACATGAAGCAGGGCACCGCGCCTTCGCTTCACGTCATGATCGAGGCAATGAAGCGCGCCTACGCCGACCGCGCGCGCTACCTCGGCGATCCTGCTTTCGTCAGCGCCCCGGTTGCGACACTCGTTACCAAGGAATACGCGGCGAAGCAGCGTGCGGGAATCGATCCTGACCGTGCAACGCCTTCGACCGATGCGCTGTCCGCGGTACCGTCGCGCGAGGGCAGCAACACGACGCATTTCTCCGTGGTCGATCGCTTCGGCAATGCGGTCAGCAATACCTACACCCTCAATTTCAGTTATGGCGTGGGGCTCGTCGCGGAGGGAACCGGGGTGCTTCTCAACAATGAACTCGACGATTTCACTGCAGCGCCCGGCGCCTCCAACGCCTATGGCCTGGTCGGATTTGAAGCCAATTTGCCGGGGCCGGGCAAGCGGCCGCTATCGTCAATGTCGCCCACGATCGTGCTGAAAGACGGCAAGGTGGAACTGGTGACGGGATCGCCCGGCGGAAGCCGTATCATCTCGACCGTATTGCAGGTGATGGTCAATGTGATCGACTATCACATGGACGTTGCTGCGGCGGTGGCTGCGCCGCGTTTGCACCATCAATGGCTACCGGATGAGGTGCGGATCGAGCGCGGCTTTGCGCAAGAAGCGCTTTCGGAACTTCGTGCCAAGGGCCATCGCATCGTCGAACCGATGGGCCAGACATCGGCCAATTCTATCGCAGTGACGCCGGGCGGATTGCTTGGCGCCCCCGACCCGCGGACTCGCGGCGCGGAGGCGGCGGGGCAATAATGGCGAGAATTACTTCTCGCTTGTGGGCGCGGTAGTTGTAAGCTCGCGCTCATCTGAGCACGCAAGACCGGTCACGCGGAGATCGCCCAATGACATCCCTCGAGGGCAAGACGCTATTCATTTCCGGCGCGAGCCGCGGCATCGGGCTCGCCATAGCACTTCGCGCCGCGCGCGACGGCGCCAATATCGCGATCGCCGCAAAAACCGCTGAGCCGCATCCGAAGCTCAAGGGCACCGTCTATACGGCCGCCGACGAGGTTCGCGCCGCCGGCGGCGGGGCTTTGCCCATCCTCTGCGATATCAGGGATGAAGCCCAGGTCATTGCAGCCATCGACAAGACGGTCGGCGAATTCGGCGGCATCGATATTTGCGTGAACAATGCGAGCGCCATCAGCCTTACCAATTCGCAGATGACCGATATGAAGCGGTTCGACCTGATGATGGGCATCAACACCCGCGGTACCTTCATGGTTTCCAAATATTGCATCCCGCATTTGAAGAAGGCGGCCAACCCGCACATTTTGATGCTGTCGCCGCCACTCGACATGAAGGCCAAATGGTTCGAGCATTCGACCGCCTATACAATTGCGAAATTCGGCATGAGCATGTGCGTGCTTGGTCTGTCGGCCGAACTGAAATCGTCAGGCATAGCCGTCAACGCGCTGTGGCCGCGCACAACGATTGCCACGGCCGCGGTCGGCAACTTGCTCGGTGGCGAGGCCATGATGCGCGCCAGCCGCAAGCCCGAAATCATGGGCGATGCGGCCCACGCGATTCTCACCAGATCATCGCGGGAATTCACTGGACAGTTTTGCATCGACGACAAGGTTCTCTACGCAAGCGGCGTGCGCGATTTCGAGCCCTATCGCGTCGATCCGAGCGTGCCGCTGGCATCGGATTTCTTCGTACCCGACGACGACGTCCCGCCTCCCGGCGTTACCGTAAAGCCGTTGCCGTCCGTGGGCGGGGTCCAGAAGTCGAGCTAGCCCAACGCTTCTCAGCGTCCGACGATATATGGTCCACCTTTTTCCAGGGCGCGCTGATAGGCGGGGCGAGCGTGAATGCGTTCGAGAAAGTCGATCGCTTTTGGATGTCCCTGCTCCAATCCGCCACGGGCGGCTGCGGCCTCCAACGGAAAACTCATCTGGATGTCTGCCGCGGTGAACTCGCTGCCGGCGAACCAGTCGCTCTTTGCCAGCTCGCTTTCCCAGAATGCCATGTGCTGCTTCAGTTGCGGATTGACCAGTGTCGTGAGCGCCTGATTGGACACCTTGCGCACCAAAGGACGCAGCAGTGCCGGTGCCCGTTTTGGCATCAACGTGAACAGCAGCTTCAAAAGCAGCGGCGGCATGGCGGAGCCCTCCGCGTAATGGAGCCAGTAAGTGTAGCGAAGCCGCTCGGCGGTTCCCGGCGGCGGGATCAGGCGTCCGTTCCCGTAAGTGTCGAGGATGTATTCCGCGATCGCGCCTGATTCGGCGATCGTGTTGGCGTTGTCGGTGATGACGGGCGATTTACCGAGCGGGTGGATCGCGCGCAGCTCGATGGGAGCGCGCATGTCGCCCTGACGTTGATATCGAACGATATCGTAGGCGACGTTGAGTTCTTCCAGCAGCCACAGCACTCGCTGGGAACGGGAATTGTTGAGGTGATGGACGGTCAGCATGCGTTGATCCCAGCGGTGGTACCGGTGGTGCCAGCAATGTCAGGGAATGTCGAGCCGTCAGGCCGGGTTGGTAATATCTGGATGTTATTGACGAAGGAAATTACCCGGGCAATATTCGGAAAAGTTGGCGAGCGAAGTATGGGCGAGCTACCTTTGGCCAGCTACGTGGCCTTCGAGGGTGACCGTCGGATTGCTGCGGGAAATCCGGCCGAGGTCGTGCGCGCGCTGAAAGAGCGGCTAGATCGGCGAAAGGATGCCTCCATCCTTATTTTCGATGCAACGACCGGGGCGCATATCGATGTCGATCTTCACGGCGGTGTCGATGACGTCCTGGCGCACCTTGCAGGGAGCGCTGGCCCGTCGGGGACCGCCGAGCGTGCTGGGACCCCATTACCGCGCGGTCCCGGCCGCCCAAAGCTTGGCGTGGTCGCCCGTGAGGTCACCCTGCTGCCGCGGCATTGGGAATGGCTGTCCCAACAGCCGGGCGGCGCTTCGGTTGCGCTCCGTCGACTGGTCGAGGAGGCTCGCCGAGGCGGCGAAGACGGCGACGCCGTTCGCCGGGCGAGGGACGCATCCTACCGGTTCATGACGGCGATGGCCGGCGACAGGCCGAACTATGAAGAGGCGATACGGGCGCTGTTTGCGAACGAAGCGGCCCGTTTCAATGAACTGATCGCCGGCTGGCCGGTGGACGTGCGCGATTGCACGCTGATGCTCGCCGGGAATGCCTTTCATCAGCAACCGAGGGTCGGTTCCAGTTGATCTGAAAGACCTGAACCGCTAGGCTTTGGGATGATGTATATCATATAAGCCCTCCATCCCAGGAGATCGCCGTGAGCACTGCCCCGCAGTTCCTGTTTGATTTCGGCAGCCCCAATGCTTTCCTCAGTCACGAGGCGATACCGGCGATCGAAAAGCGAATTGGCGTCAAGTTCGAATATTTTCCGATCCTGCTGGGGGGCATCTTCAAGGCCACCAACAACAGGTCCCCCGCCGAAACCCTTGCCGGCATCAAGAACAAGCCCGAGTTTCATGCGCTGGAAACCGAGCGTTTCCTCAGGCGCTTCGACGTCAGGCCGTATACCTGGAATCCATTCTTCCCGGTCAACACGCTCAATCTGATGCGCGCCGCCGTCGCCGCCAGATCGGAGGGCGTCTTCGAAGAATACGTCGATGCGGTATTTCACCATATGTGGGTGGAGCCAAAGAAGATGGACGATCCTGACGTGGCGATGAGGGCATTGACGACGTTGGGGCTGGATGCAGCAAAACTGTTCGCCCGCGCACAGGAGCCCGAGGTCAAGGCGAAGCTGATCCAGAACACCCAATCGGCAGTCGAGCGCGGCGCATTCGGCTCCCCGACCTTCTTCGTAGGCAAGGAGATGTTTTTCGGCAAGGAACAGTTGCGCGAAGTCGAGGAAATGGTGTCGGGCAAATAACGATTCCCGGTACACAGGAGGCGCGTCGACGCCGCCTCGAAACCGTGAGGCCAGGACACAGGTTCACCCCCGTCGAGACGCGGCGTAGACACCGCTCCTCACGAGGAGGGGAAGGAGAGAGACCATGGAAAAACGCAACGCTACGGTTGCCGTGATAGGCGCCGGCGATTATATCGGGGCCGAGATCGCAAAGAAGTTCGCCTCCGAAGGCTTCACCGTTTTTGCCGGACGGCGCGATGGCGCCAAGCTCGAACCCCTTGTACGCGAAATCGAGGCGGCCGGCGGATCGGTCGTCAGCGCGCACACTCGATGCGCGCAAGGAGGAGGAGGTTGCCGCATTCCTCGGCGACGCCGACAGGCATGCCCCCCTTGATGTGACCATTTTCAACGTCGGCGCCAACGTCAACTTTCCGATCCTCGAGACCACCGATCGGGTTTTCCGTAAAGTTTGGGAGATGGCCTGCTGGGCCGGCTTTCTGGCGGGTCGGGAGTTGGCGCGACTGATGCTGCCGCGCGGCAAGGGCAATATCTTCTTTACCGGCGCGACCGCCTCGTTGCGCGGCGGCAGTGGGTTTGCGGCATTCGCCAGCGCCAAATTCGGGCTGCGCGCGGTGGCGCAAGCGATGGCGCGCGAACTTGGCCCGAGGAATATTCATGTCGCTCACCTGATCATCGATGCCGGCGTCGATACCGCCTGGGTACGTGAGCGCCGGGAGCAGCTTTGGGGCAAGGAGGCGCTGGACAATCCGGATTTGCTGATGCCGCCGGCCTCGGTCGCGGCCTCCTACTGGCAGCTCTACCAACAGCCGCGCAGCGCCTGGACCTTCGAGATGGAAGTCCGCCCATTCGGAGAAAAGTGGTAGACAAAAACCGGCGAATGGATCCCGCGTTTCGCCAATCACCCGCTATAGTCAGCGCTTCAAAAGCAATGAAAAAGGGAGTTGCGAATGCGCGTTCTCGTGGTCGGCGCCGGCGCCATCGGCGGGTATTTCGGCGGCAGGTTGCTTCAGGCGGGCCGCGATGTGACCTTCCTGGTGCGGCCGAAGCGCGCGGCGGAACTGGCCCGCGATGGTCTTGTCATCAAGAGCCCGAACGGTGACGTCACGCTGAAGAACCCGCCGACCGTTCAGGCCGACCGGCTTGATGAAAAGTTCGACGTTGTCCTGTTGAGCTGCAAGGCATTCGACCTTGAGGATGCCATCAAGTCGTTCACGCCCGCAGTCGGACCGCGAACCGCAATCGTTCCGCTGCTCAACGGCATGCGCCATATTGATATTCTCGATAGCCATTTCGGCAATGAGCGGGTGCTCGGCGGGCAGTGCGGGATCGCCGTGACGCTGGATGAGCATCGTCACGTCGTGCACCTTCCGCCTGTGTTTCAATTGCTGAGCTTCGGCGAACGAGACGGCAGGATGTCGGATCGCGTCCGTGCCATTGCGGAGAATTTTGCGGCGGGCAATATCGGTTCGCAAGCGAGCGAGAACATCATGCAGGAGATGTGGGAGAAGTGGGTGTTGCTGACGACACTTGCCAGCTCCACCTGCCTCATGCGCGCCGCGATTGGCCATATACTCGCTGCGCCGGGTGGGAGGGATTTCATCCTAGGCGTTCGCGACGAGTGCAGTGCCGTTGCGAAGGCAGCGGATCACGCCCCGCGAGAAGCATTTCTGACCCGCATCACCGGGATGCTGACGACCGAGGGGTCACCGCTCACAGCATCGATGTTCCGGGACATCAAGGCGGGGGCGCCCGTTGAGGCCGATCATATCGTGGGCGACATGATTGCGCGGGGTGACGCCGCGAAGGTTCCCGTAGCAAGGCTGCGCAGCGCCTACACGCATCTGAAGGCATACGAGGCGCAGCGCCAATAGCTCTCGAAGCCTGGCTCAAGAGGGTGGCACGTTGAGATGCGCAATATAGTGCGCCAGCGCGGTGATTTCCTCATCGCTCAGGGGATAGGCAACTTCCGCCATCGCTGCCATGCCGCCGCCGGATCGCGCGCCCGACTTGTAGTCGTGCAACGCCTTCAGGAGATACTCCTCGCGCTGGCCTGCAAGTCGCGCCACCGCGTTCGTGCCGGCATAGGTGTCGCCGTGACATGACGCGCAGCGCCGGCCTGCAGCCGACTGCGCGCCTTTCCGCGACAAATCGGGATTGTCGTCGGGCAACGCTTTCGGCGGCGCCAGCGAGGCAAAATAAGCGCCAAGGTTGCGGATATCGTTGTTGTCGATCTGTTCGACAATCGGCTGCATCTGTTCATTCTTGCGCGTGCCACTGCGGAAGAACACCAGCTGCCATTGAACGAACGGATCGGGTTGTCCTGCAAGCGAGGGAATATTCTCGATTTGCGAAATGCCGTTCTCGCCGTGACAGCCGGTGCAGAGTTCGGCCTTCTCCTTGCCGGCGGCAAGATCGGCAGAATGAGCCGTGACGGCGATGAACGCCGACAACGCCATCCCGCACAAGGTATCGAGAACAGATCGGCGAAGCATGACCGATACCCTTTCGTCCCGATTCGTCCCGATTTCAAAAACGCGCAAGCTGCGGTCACTCGTTCCGGAGTGACCGCAGCCCGCCGATTTTTCAGGCGCTATTTCTTGTAGCTGATGCGATAGATCGCGCCAGCCCAATCATCCGCAACGAGGATCGATCCGTCCTTGTCCAGGATGATGTCGTCGGGCCTGCCCAGATAGCCGCGGTCGCCTTCAATCCAGCCGGATGCGAACACCGTTTCCTTGGCGTTCTTGCCGTCCGGATCGACGTTGATGCGAACGATCCTCGCTCCCTGGTATTTATGTCGATTCCACGAACCGTGCTCGGCGATCAGGATCGCGTTCTTGTACTCGGCAGGGAATTGGCTGCCGGTATAGAACTTCATGCCGAGCGGGGCCACGTGCGCACCGAGATTGTATGCCGGGGGGCTGAATTCGGAGCATTTGTGACCCATGGCGAATTTCGGGTCCGGCAGATTGCCCTGATGGCAATAGGGATAGCCGAAGTGCTCGCCGAGCTTCGATATCACGTTGAGCTTGTCGCTCGGGGTGTCGTCGCTCATCCAGTCGCGGGCGTTTTCGGTGAACCAGTATCGGCCCGAGCGCGGATCGAACGTCGCCACCGACGCTGTTGCGGACGCCGAGCGCCACCAGTTCGGCGTTGCCCGTCTTGGGATCGACGCGGCGGATCTGCGATACGCTGGTCGGCGGAATCCCGATGTTGAAGGGAGGTCCGAACGGCACGTAGAACCAGCCATCCTTGTCCGCGGCCAGATACTTCCAGCCATGGGCCGCGAAGGAGGGCATGTCGTCATAGACCACCTTGCCGGTGCCGAGGTTATCGAGATTGGCTTCGGCGTTGTCATAACGGATCAGCTTGTCGACCGCGATGACGTAGAGCGCACCGTCCCGGAAGGCCAACCCGGTCGGCATGTTCAGCCCTTTGAGGATGGTTTTGACTTCCTTCTTGCCGCCATTGTCCTTGATGGCGTAGACGTTGCCGAGACCGAAAGAACCCACAAAGAGCGTGCCCTTGTCGCCCCAGGCCATCTGTCGCGCTGCCAGCACACCCGAGGCGTAGACTTCGATCTTGAAGCCCTCCGGCAGCTTGATCTTCTTGATCAACGTGGCGAGTTCTGCATCGGATGCGCCGGTCGGCGGCCCTGCTATCGGGGTCAGGCCTTTCTGAGCCTCGGTCTCGTCACCTAGAAACCAGTCCGGCGGCGGATTGGTCCAGAACTCCTTGGTGCCGGACTCGTATTTCTTCAGCGGTTTATCCTGCGCACCAGCCTGACTCACCCCCGCGACGACGAGGATTGCTGCGAACGCAAACACAGATCGATTGAAAGCCGATTTCATCGCGTCACTCTCCCTATGCAACCAAAAGGCTGCCATTGTTGTTTATTTAGCGCGCCAAAAACGTCAGTATTTTTTCCCAAGAATTAGCTGGCGATGGCCAATTCGTCCAGACTATTTTGGCAACGTCACCGGTTTGAGCGTGAAGGGCCCAGGATCCTTTGTCTTGTTGTCGCCGATGATGTAGGAAAGCTTTCCTTCGGCGACCCAGCCTGTTTTGCCCACCTGAGTAACCGAAACCGGTTCGCCAAGGCCATCCTGGATGGTCTCGATCTGCGCCTCGTCTCCCTTGGCGGTAACCTTGCCGAGCCTTCCGGCGCCCTCGATCACCAGGAGGCTGTTGCCGAAGGCACGCATCTGAAAGCTCTTGTCGGGCAGGGCGACCGGGCCGGTTTCGGACCGCGCCGACGCGGCAAACCCGGCACAAAATCGTTATATTTAATGGGATATTACGATTGCCGGCGAGACAGTTAGTCGCAGACGGGCTCAACATTTGCGGAAACGTCGTGTCAGATATCGCTTGATAAGAGCCGGGCATTCCGACATCGACGCTGGCAAGTCGAACCCGAAGGAAAGATTAGCGGCGAACCGCGGCAGGGAGGACCGCGGAATCTGGCTCACCGCACGCTCGAATATTTCGACCTGGAGCAGAAAATCCTGCGACCCGCGGACAACTCGTCCGGCACGCGGTTGTCACCCGTGTCTTAGGTGCGTTCTGTTACCCATGTCTCCGGAACGGACCCCGAGAAAATCTGGAGCGGGCGAAGGGATTCGAACCCTCGACCCCGACCTTGGCAAGGTCGTGCTCTACCCCTGAGCTACACCCGCATCCGAGAGGCCGGCGCGGCTGCACCGACGACCGGCAGAGCTATGCCAAATGCGGGCGTCGAATGCAACAGGCCGCTCAGCCTTCCTTCAACTATAGCGTTTTCCAGCGAAGTGTATGACGGTTGGCGTGAAGAAAGCGCGTCAAAACATGAGATTAGAGCCATGGCCGGCTTTCATGGCTAATTCGGACGAAAACGACCGAATGACAGGCAAATCGCCGGTCAAACCGCTTCTCAAGACCAAGCGGCGGAAATAAAACGCAAGCCCTCCCAACCCGATGCGGCGATTTGGGGAACCGATTGAAATTTCCCGGCAAACCGCCATTTGGGTAAAGAGGACTTCTGAACCCCGACGCTGGACCGTGCTAGAAGAGGCGCGATCCGAAGACATCAGACGAGGATTTCCGTGACGATACTAGAGCAGGGCAGCGCGGCGGCGCCAAAAGCAACGCCCGATCTGATCAAGGAGACGACCACCCAGACGTTCGTCAAGGACGTCATCGAAGAGTCGAAACGTCAGCCGGTATTGATCGACTTCTGGGCGCCATGGTGCGGCCCCTGCCGCCAGCTCACGCCAATCCTTGAAAAGGCGGTTCGCGCCGCCAAGGGCAAGGTCAAGCTGGTAAAAATGAATATCGACGAACATCCGGCGATCCCGGGCCAGATGGGTATCCAGTCGATTCCGGCCGTGATCGCGTTCGTCAATGGCCAGCCGGCCGATGGTTTCATGGGTGCGGTGCCGGAAAGCCAGGTCAACGCGTTCATCAACAAGCTGACGGCCGGCATGCCGGGCGGATCCAACATCGCCGAAATCCTTAGAGAGGCCGAGGCGGCTTTGGCCGAGGGCGATCCTGCCACCGCCGCATCGATTTATGCCGAGGTGCTGGGACAGGATCCGACCAATATCGCAGCGCTTGCCGGCCTTGCGAAAACCTACGCGACGACCGGCGCCATCGAGCAAGCCAAGAATACACTTGCCATGGTGCCGGAATCCAAGCGCGGCGAAGCCGCGGTCAAGGCCGTCCAGGCATCGATCGATCTCGCCGAGCAAGCCAAGGCACTTGGTCCGCTGACCGAACTCGAACAGAAAGTCGCCGCAAACCCGCTCGATCATCAGGCGAGATTTGATCTTGCGACCGCGCTCAACGCCGGCGGTAAGCGCAACGAAGCTACCAATCAATTGCTGGAAATCGTCAAGCGTGACCGCAAATGGAACGAGGACGGTGCCCGCAAGCAATTGGTGCAGTTCTTTGACGCCTGGGGCCCGAACGATGAGGCGACGATTGAAGGAAGAAAGCGGTTGTCGACGATTCTGTTCGCATAGGCTTTATTACGTGCGAGGGTGGCCGCGGGACCTGTCGCACGATCGGATTGACGCAACTTGTCGGGCCGATCGGTGACCCTACGCGCCGTATCGATGTATCTGCTGATGTCCCTTTGGTTCTGACATTCGTAAGCAAGCCCGCCGCAATGAGATACGAATGTCAGGACCGGGACACCGGCGGCCAGCTACCTGGACTGCAAATGCCAATCAATGCCGAATACCGCGGACCCGGTGACCTCCCCGAGGTGATCCCGGTGTTTCCGTTGCCGGGTGCGCTGCTGTTGCCGCGCGGGCAAATGCCGCTCAACATTTTCGAGCAGCGCTATCTGGCAATGGTGGATGACGCATTCCGCGACGGCCATCGCCTGATCGGGATGATTCAGCCGGATGTTTCCCACTCGCCCGACGAAACTCATCCAAAACTGTTCCGCGTCGGCTGCGTCGGGCGCATCACGCAGTTCGCCGAATCCGGTGACGGCCGCTACATTCTGGAGCTTACAGGGATTGCCCGTTTCAGGGTGACCGAGGAAGTCACCGTGTTGACCCCGTACAGGCAATGCAAGGTAGACTATTTCCCCTACATCGACGATTTCACGGCCCGCAAGGGCGAAGAAGCGGTCGACCGCGAGGGGTTGCTTCGGGTGCTGACGGATTTCCTCAAGGCCAACAATCTGAAGGTTGACTGGGAAGGCATCGAAGCGGCTCCCAATGAAGCGCTGGTCAACGCGCTGGCGATGATGTCCCCTTATGGTCCGCCGGAAAAACAGGCCATGCTTGAAGCGCCCGATCTCAAGACCCGGGCTGAGATCCTGATCGCGGTCACCGAAATGGATCTTGCCAAGAAGCGTACCAGCGGTGACACCGGCCTGCAGTGAGTTCGTTACCAGCCAGGACTAGCGCAATTGGCGCCTGCCCCAATAAATGTGCAGGGGAAACAATGCGGCGAGTAAAAACCCGGCAGCGATATGGATCCAGCTCATCCAGGGCCGCAACGTTTCCGATCCGAGATAATAGAGACCGAATGCGGTCGCGATCAGCACCGCATTGAAGGTCGCCATGAAAGACCCCGAGATACGATTTTTCCGGCTCCGCCAGCTGCGTATCAGGTGCACCGGCATGAGGGCGCCGAGCAAAAGCAGCGTGATCATGGCTGTGCCGCCATGCACCATCAGCAGATAGGCGATGCCTTGCTGCCAGATTTCGTCGCCGGAAACGTCTTTCTGCCAATCCGCCACCAGCCAGCCCGCGCCGGTCAGCGCCAGGACCGTGAAAGCCGCATAGATCGCATATCGGAATGAGGGGCTAAGCCGCAAGGTGCACTGCGTGTCTGAAATCAGGAGAGATTTGAACGTCGCCGTCGGCCGAGATCAGTAGCGCACTTGCGTTGTAAAGCTCAAGCAGGCCGATTGCGTCGGTTCCCACAATCATCCCGATCTTGGTCAGCGCATCGGCCGTCATGCAGGAGGGTGCGCGAACGGTAACCCCGTCGATGGTATTAGCCGGTTTTTCGGTAGCGGGGTCGATGATCGCCGAACTTTCCACCTCTGTGGAGTGGAAGAGATCGAAGCGACGCGCCGACGATGCCAGCGCCTCGTCCTTCACGTTGACCGCGCAGATTGTACTGCGGGGATCGCGCGGATTGCGAACATGGATCAGCCGGGCTTCTTCTCCGAAAGCGGCGAGGTCGCCGCCGGCGTTCACCAAAGCGCTGCTCGCCACGCCCGATTTGCGCAGGACATCCAGCGCCTGATCGACCGCAAAGCCCTTCGCGATACCACCGAGATCGATCCGGACACCGGGGTGTCCGAAGCGGATCATTTGCCCGTCGAGCAGCTCGATCGCATCGACGGCTGGACATTCGTTGCCGGGCTGCCGGTCTTTGCTTGTCGGGGGCAGTAAACCCATGTCCTGCAGGATCGGCGCTACCGAAATATCGAAAATACCATTCGACCGGCGATGCATGTCAACGGCGGCTTCCAGCACGCGGAATGTCCAGGCGTGTACGCCGACCGGCCGATCCATCGCTTCCCGATTGAGGCGGCTGACGTCGCTTGCCGGCTCATGAAAGCTCATCAGCCGGTGGACATGCGCAACCGCCTCGAACGCGTCATCGATGGCTTGATTGATGCGGGATTTGTCCGGCCCCGTTGCCTCGATCTCCACGAAGGTCCCAAGCAACGGTCTGGCGCGGCGAATCCTATCTGAGGCGATTGCCATAGGCTGCCAACACTCTTTTCACGCCTTCGGTGACATGCGCCGACGACAGCGTAGCGCCTGCGATGTTTCTGATATCGCCATTGATCCTGAGCGAACTGCCGGAACGTCTTGCCGACGAATTGCGCAAGCCAGCTCGGGCTCCTGATTTCGCCGCCGTAGGACTCACGATATTCCAGGATCTCGACGCGCTGGACAGCGCCGGCCGTATTGAGCGCTACCGCGTAATCGATGTAGAGATGTTTTCCGATCACGCGGTCGAAGATGAGAAACCCGGCGACACGACCGCCGGCCTCGGCTTTCCAGACCCGGCCGGCCTGCACCTCGGTGAAATGCGTGGCCGACGGGAAGGCCTGCTTTTGTGCTTCCTCAATCGAAAGATACCTTACCGCGTAAGCCGGCGAAGCCGCTGAAACGATCGCCGCTGCGGGCAGGGTGTAGCGAATCCATTGTGTCATGATTTGACCGTGCTCCTGGCGTCGTCCGTTTCGTCCGCTGTTGCCCCTAGAAGAAAAATCCGACGCCGCCCAGAAACGAATCCGAAAGCGCGCCGACGAGGCTCTTGTCGATCACCCTTTGATAGGTTGCCTTCAGCACCAGCTTAGGCGACGGAAAGATCGCAACGCCCATGGTGTGGAATTGGAGCTGGCCGTGGCCGGTCGGCGTGTTCGCGTCGGTTCCGGCAAATCCGAGGGTCTGAAAGTTTTCGTAGGTGTAGTTATAGAACGGTACCGCCTCCCATTCGCTGTTCAGGATAGTACCCATCGGCACATGGTAGGCGATCTCCCCGTAATAGCCGTACATCGACTTGCCGACATTGTCGGTCGGGTCACTGTCGTTGTTGGCGCGCAGGTTTTCGGGATGACCAAATTCGACGAAGACGTACTCACCGCGAAATTCGAACCCGGTGTTCGGCACGCGATAGCGGAACTCGGCGTCGAACATGGCGAGACTCGAGCTGCCGAGAAAGTTG
Organism: uncultured Alphaproteobacteria bacterium; assembly: GCA_963721935.1. Lineage (GTDB taxonomy): Bacteria > Pseudomonadota > Alphaproteobacteria > Rhizobiales > Xanthobacteraceae > Bradyrhizobium. The sequence continues at coordinate 122,716 of CAVRMY010000056.1, read as the reverse complement.
CCCAGATCACCATGCGCGCCGCGTGGCACCACATTGGGCGAGTAGTAGGCGCTGATGCTGCCGCCGAAGCCTGGCAGGATGGTGGGCGTCACGTCGAGCCGGCCGGACACGGCCAGGCTGTTGGTGAGCTGCTGGAAGTCGCCGAGGGGCGGATTGGAGAACGTCAGGGCATTGAGCCCGTCAATGCCCGGAAAATAGGGAATGGGAGGCGGAGGCACGGTCTTGGCCGCCGTGCGGGCGTCAAACGTATCGCCGAAATCCTCGTTGCTGGCCGAAAGCATGACCTGATACTTCAGGTCCTCGCTGATCGTGCCATAGACGCTGGTGCCCGGCACCTTCCAGGTCGACGGAATTAGGCCGTTGTAGAGTTCGGGCCGGTTGACGCTGTAGAACTGCGTCGGCTCGTGATGTTGGTTGATGTATCCAATCGGCACCAGATCGATGCCAGGTGCGCGCCAATTGAACTGATCGACGATTTTGAAATCGATCCAGAGCTGCTCGATTTCGGATGTCCCGTGCAGCTTGTCGTCGTTGTCGAAACCCGAACCGGCATGTTCCCATTCTATTTCGGCGTTGAAGATGATGTTGTCGGTTATCGCATAGGTCGGCAACAGCACCATGCGTGCGGCATCGAAACCGTTCTGCCATTGGCCGTTGGCGGCAGGATTTTGCATCGTACCGAACTTGACCTCGCCATAGGCGCCGATGCTCAGTCCCGCCACGGGCGAGGGCGCCAGGCCAAGGATCGGCAGATCGGACGGCGGCGTCGAAATATCGAAGGGCTTCGCCTTGGAAGCTGACTTGTTGGCGGAAGGCTTGCTTTGCCCATCCGGCGCGGCATCTGTTGCGGGCGTGGTATTGGCGCTCCTGTTCTGGTCCGCCGCAGGCGCTTTCCTCGAGATCTTCTCGGACGAAGCCGGCTGCTTTTCGGCAGGCGTGGTTTTTTCCTCAGTCGCCCGCTTTTCCGAAGCAGGCGTCCGCTTCTGCCTGAGCTCGGCCTCGAGCGACTGAATGCGCTGCTCCATTGCTTCCATCTTCTTCAGCAGGGCTTCATTGACGTCGCCTTCCGCGAAGGCGCTGCCGCTGCCGACGACCGATATCGCGGTTATGAGCAGCAATGCCTTGCGTCGCGGCCGGTTATGAAATCGTGACGATGGAAAGGCGAGATGATTTTGCAATGACATGGGGCCCCCAATCCGCGGAGATCAAAAGCTCCGCGATTTCGTGGACACCTATTAGCGCTGTAAATCATTTTGGGAATTTGGAATGGGCATGGCGCGATTGGAATCCCTCCACATTAGAATTAGAACAAAACCAAGGTGGATGCTGCAGGCTGGAATGATTCCAATCTGACCAGGCTCGGATCGACGCGAGCCCCGATCTCGACCCGGCGCAAATTCTGCGGCACGCCTAACCGGCGCCGAGAACAATGGCGATATTGTAGGTCACCAAACTCGCGGCGTAAGCGAGCGCGAACATATAGGCGAAGGTGAGGGCCATCCATTTCGAGCTGCCGGTCTCGCGGCGGATCACCGCGAGCGTAGAGGCGCATTGCGGCGCGAAGATATACCAGGCGAGCAGCGAGAGCGCCGTCGCCAGGCTCCATTTCGTCGAAAGCACCTCGCCGATTTGCTCGGCGGCTTCCTTTCCCCCCTCGATCGCATAAACGGTGCCGAGCGCCGCGACTGCGACCTCGCGTGCCGCCATGCCGGGGATCAGGGCAACCACGATCTGCCAGTTGAAGCCGAGCGGAGCGAACAGCGGGGCCAGCGCCGTGCCGATCATGGCGGCCAGGCTATAGTTGATGGCGGGGTCTTCGGCGCCCGCGGGTGGCGTTGGAAACGACGCCAGGAACCAGATCAGCACCATCATCGAAAATATCGTGGTGCCGGCTCGCTGCAGAAACATCTTCGCCCGGGTATAGACGCCGATGGCGATGCTGCGGGCACGAGGCATCTTGTAGTCGGGCAATTCCAGCATGAAGGGCGCGGGCGCGTAATCCCGCAGCATGAAGAACTTGATCACAAACGACACGCCCAATGCACTGGTGATGCCTGCCGCATAGAGACCGAACATCACCAGGCCGCGCAGATCCACCCAGCCCCAAAGCTGTTCGGCGGGAATGAATGCGGAAATGATCAGCGTATAGACCGGGATACGCGCCGAGCAGGTCATTAACGGCGCGATCAGGATCGTTGTCAGCCGGTCGCGCCGGTTATCGATCACACGCGTCGCCATGATGCCCGGAATGGCGCAGGCGAAGCTTGAGAGCAGCGGGATGAAGGCGCGGCCATGCAGGCCGGCACCGCCCATGATGCGGTCCATCAGGAACGCCGCACGCGCCATGTAGCCGAAATCTTCCAGAAGCAGAATGAAGAGGAAGATAATGACGATCTGCGGCAGGAACACGATCACGGAGCCTACACCGGAGATCACGCCGTTCTGGATGAAGCTTTGCAGGAGACCGGCGGGCAGGGTGTCGTGCACCAATTGGCCAAGCGCAGCGAAGGCGTGCGATAGCAGTTCCATCAGTGGCTGCGCCCACGCAAACACCGCCTGGAACATGACGAAGAGAATCAGGCCAAGGATCGCCAACCCCGCCACCGGATGCAGCACGACGGCGTCGATCCGCGCCGTCCATGTGTCGGGTCTTGCCGGCAGGCTGACGGTAGCTGCAATGATACGGTCGGCCTCGCGCTGAGTGGCACGCAGTTCGGCCACGGAAAGCGGGTGCCAGCGATTTTCCTGCGGGACAATGGGATTTTGCGCGGCGATCTCGTCGGTTTTTTGCAACAGCTCGGACGTGCCGCCCTTGCGCACGGCAATCGACGTCACCACGGGTATTCCCAATAGCTCCGACAGGCGGGCAACCTCGACGGTGACGCCGCGTCTCGTGGCGATGTCGTACATATTGAGGACCAGCAGTAGTGGCCGGCCCGTTCGCTTCAGCTCGAGCACCAACCGTATGGTCAGACGCAGGTTGGTGGAATCGGCCACGCAAAGCACGAGGTCGGGCAACACTTCGCCGGTGGCGCGCCCGAGCACGAAATCGCGGGTGATTTCTTCATCGGGACTACGGCCGCGCAGCGAATAGGTGCCCGGCAAATCGACCACCGAAACCTGGCGTCCCAGCGGAGTGACGAAGAAACCTTCTTTGCGCTCAACAGTGACACCCGGGTAGTTTGCAACCTTTTGACGGCTGCCGGTCAACGCGTTGAACAGCGCCGTCTTGCCGCTATTGGGCGTGCCCACCAGGGCCAGATGCATCAATGGGGCTTCCATGGCGCTGAACCGCTTCGTCAAACGACAATGACGGCCATCGCCTCACGCCGACGCACCGCGACCGTGACATTCTCGATGCGGACCGCAATCGGGTCACGCCCAACAACGCCCTCGTGGAGCACCTCGACCCTGGCTCCTTCGACGAAGCCGAGTTCGATCAGGCGGCTCTCCAATTCTTCGGCGGAAAGCGCGGAGTTGGCCTCATCTGCGGCGAGGTGATGGATAGTTCCGCAGTAGCCGCGTTTGGCTAATCCCAGCGGGAGCTGCGATGGCACATCGGTCGGCGTGGTGGTGCTGATGGACATGGTGTGTATTTCCAACCGCAGGCAGATAGGTCAAGCGCGCCGGCCTCACAACACATTGACCTTAGAGCAATTTTAAATCGGCGAGGGTGCTTGTCGCCGGAGAACGGACGGAGGCCACCTCGAAAACGCCTCCTCGGATTAGAGCCGTTCCAATGTCCTGTGATGGATCGGGAGGCGGCGGCCCGCCGTCAACACTAATAGCCGATGATGGCCATCGCGATCACCGCGCCGAGCGCAGCCCAGCCAAAATGTCGGCCGCGCAGAATCACGGCATTGCCGATCATGGCAAAGGCGTACATCGCGGACACCGTTATCACGATCCAGTGCCGCGCCGGTGCAGACGCTATCGAGGGTGCCGCAATCAGGAGCACCCCGCCGCAGATCCAGCCGACCGTGCCGGTTTGCCAACAGAACCGGATCAGACTGCGCAGCCGCGGCGGCTCGATGCTGGCGCGGGCGAACACCCTGGTCTCGCCAAGTGTGCCGTGGACCAGCGCCACAATGATCGCAGCCACGCCCGAGCATTGCAGGAAAAGATCGCGCATCGGGCAAACCTCCATACATCACTGTATGGTTACTTTGCCGTGTATGCTGGCGCCTGTCAATACAGTAGTGTATGTTGGGCCGGGGCAGGACCGCAAATGGCCGATCAACTCTCCGCAAAGGATTGGCTCGATCAGGGGCTCAAGGCGCTCGCCGAAGGCGGATTCACCGCCTTGAAGGCCGAGCCGCTTGCGAAGATCATGGGCGTTTCGCGCGGCAGCTTTTATTGGCATTTCGCCGATGTCGAAGCTTTCCACAGGGCGATCCTCGGGCATTGGCGCGATGTCGCGGCGGAACGCATCATCGCCGACGTCGAAGCTTCCGCAGGCGAGGGGGATCCGTTGCAGCTTCTGCTGCGCCGGGTATTCGGCGAGAGGCTGGCGCTGGAAAGCGCGGTCCGCAGCTGGGCTGCCGTCGACCGCGCAGCAAAATCGGCCGTGCAGGCCATCGACCGTCGTCGGCTGAGTTACGTTGAAAGCCTGCTCAGGGCGTCCGGACTCCCTGCTGACGTGGCCCGGGCCCGCGCGCAAATCCTGTACTGGGCGTTTCTCGGCTTTGCGCTTTCCGACAAACCCCTGCCGCGGGCTCAACAGCAGTCGGTGCTCGAGGAGATGCTCCGGATCGCATCGCCTTAGCCTTTGATTCCAACTTTCGCAAAAATGTCCGTCGCTATGAAAAGCAACGGCGGCAATCGCCGAGCCACCGCTTCGCGTCTTTTCTTCCGCATGGTGAACGACATCTCTTCAAACGGCCGCGGCGGTAAAACGCCCGGCGAGCGAGGACAGCGCGAGCATTCGCGTCCCCTCCGCGCCTGTTCGTGCAAAAATTCGGCGATTGCGCATCCCTGGAGCCGACCGATCCGCACGAATTTAATCGATAACGATACGTTCACCATGAGGACAAATGCCACGATCGCTTTCGACAAACAATTTGGCTCTCAAGCTCGCTTATACCTTTACCGCTTAGTCATGCTTAGAAGCGAGGCTGCGGCCGAGACATAGTTCAGTATCCCTGCGTCAGCGTAGATAAGCGTATGAATATCGCCCGCATCGTCGTCCTCGCCATCGCTCTCAGTGCAGGCGGCGTTGCCGCCTATCTGGCCAGCGGATCAGACAACAAACCTGCTCCCGCCGAGCCGGTCGCGCAACTGCAGACCGTCGACGTTCTCGTGGCAAAAGCCGACATCGGCCTTGGCCAGACGCTCACCACAAACGACGTGCTGTGGCAGACCTGGCCGGCTTCCACGGCAAGCAGCAATTTCATTCGCCGCAACGAGCGCGCAGACGCGATGAACCAGATCGCCGGCTCGATCGCGCGCGCTCCGTTCGTGGCCGGCGAGCCGATCCGTGAGGCGAAGCTCGTCAAGGCCGACGGCTCGGGCTTCATGGCGGCGATCCTGCCCACCGGCATGCGCGCCGTCTCGGCGGAAATCTCACCAGAGACCGGCGCCGGCGGCTTCATTCTGCCCAACGACCGCGTCGACGTCATTCGGTCCTGGCGCGAGAAGAATCCGGATCCTCGCGCTTCCGGCGATATCGTGGTCTCGGAAATCCTCCTGACGAATATCCGCGTTCTCGCCATCGACCAGGCGCCGAAGGAAAAAGAGGGCACCAACGCTGTCGTCGGCAGGACCGTCACACTCGAGTTGAAGCCCGCTCAAGCACCCCTTCTCGCCGCCGCGCGCCAGGGTGGCACGCTGTCGCTGGCGTTGCGCAGCATTGCCGACGTGCATCAGGCCGAGACCGGCTCCGATGATCAGCCGAGGCAAAGCGTCAGCATCAACGTGGTTCGCTACGGCGTCACAAATCAAACGACCAGCCTGAAGTGACCAGAAGGCCGCTACGTGACCAGAAGGACGCAAGACATGAAGTGCAGGGAAAGCCGGCTGTTGATCCGAAACCTTCTGATCGGAGCCCTGTCGTTATTCGTCGCCGCGCTCACGCTTGGCCCGGCGGTTGCGGCCGAGACGGACGACGCGCCGTCCGTTGTTTCGAGCATTCCCGTGAAGGTCCGTTTTCTCTCGCTCGGAATCGGCAAATCCGTGATCCTCGACCTGCCGCGCGACGTCAAGGACGTGCTGGTAGCCGATCCGAAAATCGCAAATGCCGTGATCCGCTCGCCGCAGCGTGCCTACATCATTGGTTCGGGGGTCGGCCAGACCAACGTCGTGTTCTTTGATGGCGAGGGCAATCAGATTGCCGCCTATGATATTGCCGTCAAACGCGACCTCAACGGAGTGCGCGCGGCGCTGAAACAAATGCTGCCCGGGGCAGCCGTCCAGGTCGACGGTGTCGGCGAGGGCGTCATGCTGACGGGCTCGGTAGCAACGCCCGTCGAGGCGCAGCAGGCGGGCGATGTGGCCGCACGGCTGGTGGGCGGTGCCGACAAGGTCGTCAACTCCATCGTCGTCCGCGGCCGCGATCAGGTGATGCTCAAGGTCAGCGTCGCGGAGGTACAGCGCGACATCATCAAGCAATTGGGCATCGATCTCAGCGCCTCGATGAACTACGGTACCGCCGTGGTGAATTTCAACAACACCAATCCGTTCACCGCAAATAATGGTCCGCTCGTCCCGGGCAACGGCCTGGCCGCCTCGGCGCTATCGAAAGGCCTGCCGTCGGTCACCGCCACGCTGCGCGCCATGGAAAGCGCCGGCGTGGTGCGCACGCTGGCCGAACCCAACCTGACGGCCATCTCCGGCGAGTCTGCGACGTTCATCTCGGGCGGCGAATTTCCAATTCCGACGGGTGTCACCTGCCAAACCACGACGAGCGGCGTGATTGGACAATGCGTTCAGACCGTCAGCTTCAAGAAATTCGGTATCTCGCTGAATTTCACGCCGGTGGTGCTGACCGAGGGCCGGATCAGCCTGCGGGTCATGACAGAGGTGTCGGAAGTCTCGCAGGAAAACGCACTGCAGGGCGGCGCGGGCGGAACAACGATTCCCTCGGTGAAAACGCGCCGGGCGGAAACCACGCTGGAAATTCCATCCGGCGGCTCGATAGCGATGGCAGGCCTGATCCAGCAACAAACCAAGCAGGCCGTCAACGGATTGCCCGGCGTGGATCAGATCCCACTGCTTGGTCAGCTCTTCAGGAGCCAGGACTTCATCAACAATCAGACCGAGCTGATGGTCATCGTGACGCCCTACATCGTCCGCGCGGTTGCGCAGAAAGAGCTGTCGCGTCCCGATGACGGCTTTGCGCCTGCTTCCGATTCCCAGTCGACGCTGCTGGCCCAGATCAGCCGGATTTATGGCGTTCCGGCTCGCGTCGAATTGGTTGGAAACCATCAAGCCAATTTCGGCTTCATCATCGACTGAACCGGCGGGACGAGGCAAGCATGATCACAGATAAACCATCGCTCGACCGCCTCCGGATGCTGCGTCTGATGGGCGGCTTGTTCGGCCTCTCGGTCACACTCGGTGCGTGTACGGACACCACTGGCGAAATCGCAACGACCTCTCGCATTCCGGAAGATTATCGCTTGCGTCATCCCATAGCGGTCCAGGAAGCCGAGCGCTCCGTAGTGGTCTTCGTCGGTCATGCGCGCGGCGGGTTGTCCGCGACCCAGCGAGCCGACGTTGCAGGGCTGGCGCGGGTATGGGTCGGCGAAGGCACCGGCGCAATCGATGCCGACGTTCCCGCCAATACGCCCAATGCCCGCGCGGCGGAAAGTGCGCTTTCCGAGATCAGGGCCCTGCTTGCGGCCGGTGGCGTGCCGGCCAATGCGATCAGAGTGCGTCACTATACGCCCGACGACCCTCGAACTCTGGCGACGATCCGCCTGAGTTATCCGAAGATGACGGCCGTGGTCGGCCCCTGCGGACTGTGGCCTGAAGATCTTGGACCCTCCGTGAGGGACAAAGGCTATTACGACAACAAGTCCTACTACAATTTCGGCTGCGCCTATCAGCGCAACATGGCGGCGATGGTGGAGAATCCATCGGACCTCGTGCAGCCGCGTCCTGAAACTCCCGCCTACACCATGCGGCGGACGGAAGCTTTCGAGAAATATCGCAAGGGCACAACGACCGCGACCGATTACCCCGAAGCCGAGAAGGCCAAACTCAGCGATACCGGAAAATGAGCTACGTGCCTGACGATTCCGAACAGATGGATGTTCCGCCGGCACCGGCCGACGATTACATCGCGCCGGCTCCGCGCGTTTCGGTGCAAGCCTTCTGCGAAACGGCAGCGACCGCGGACGCCGTGCAGTCTGCGGGCCTCGATCGACGTCTGGCGAAAGCCCATCTCACGATCAAGATGGGGGGCATGGAAGCGGCCATCGAAACCTATCACAGCGTGCCCACTCCGAACGTGATCATTCTCGAGACCGCGGGCAGCAACGATATCCTCGAAGGCCTCGATGAGCTTGCAACCGTCTGCGACGCCGGAACGCGCGTCGTCGTCATCGGCAATGAGCACGATGTCGCGCCTTACCGCGAATTGGTGCGCCGCGGCGTCAGCGACTATGTGATCGGACCGGTCGACACCCTGGATGTGGTTCGCACGATCTGCGGCCTGTTTTCTGCATCCGAGACGGTTGCTGTCGGCCGCATCATCGCCATCGTCGGCGCCAAGGGCGGCGTCGGAGCCTCTACCGTCGCCCACAATGTGGCATGGGCCATCGCGCACGATCTCGCGCTTGATTCGGTCGTCATCGATCTTGATATGGCGTTCGGCACGGCCAGCCTCGACTACAACAAGGATCCATTGCAGGGAATTGCCAACGCGGTGTTCTCCTCGGATCGGCCGGATAGCGCGTTCATCGAGCGCTTGCTGGCGAAATGCAACGACCATCTCAGCCTGCTTGCTGCGCCCGCGGCGCTCGATCGCGTCTACGACTTCGGCGCCGACGCTTTCGATGCGATCTTCGACACGCTGCGGCTGACGACGCCATGCATCGTTCTCGACATTCCGCATCAATGGTCGGGATGGACCCGCCGCGCGCTGGTCGGCGCGGACGACATTCTCATCGTCGCCGAGCCTGACCTTGCCAATCTGCGCAATGCCAAGAACATGCTGAGCATGCTGAAGGCAGCACGGCCCAACGACCGCCCGCCGCTCTATTGCCTCAGCCAGGTCGGCATGTCCAAACGGCCGGAGATCAGCCCGCGTGAATTCGCCAAAGCCATGGAGAACCAGCCGATCGCTTCGATCCCGTTCGATCCGCGGATGTTCGGTACGGCGGCCAACAACGGTCAGATGATCGCGGAAATCTCCGCCAATCATCGCATCAGCAAGACTTTCGTGCAGATTGCGCAGCAACTGACCGGCCGCGGCGACGCCAAAAAGCCCCGCGGCTCGCTACTGGCGCCGATCTTCAGGAAGCTGCGCGTCAAAGGCAGGTAAAGGCAGCGCCCTCGCCGCTTCTATCCACATTGCACCCTAAAACGCGATGAGATTTAGTCGCGTCGAGCGACGCCTATCGACGCGGTGGTTTCGCCGTCAGACTTGGCGTTGGCGCGCTTGGCCAGCATTCGCCTGAGATCGGCGACATTGGCCGCCGCTTCTTCCGCCGGGCGGCCTTCCCTCGCGATGCTTTCCGCTTCGGCAATACGGCCGCGCAGGCCAACCACCAAAGCCAGATTCAGCCGCACACGGCGATCAGCGCCGGGATGACCGTATGCGCGGCGCAAGGTCTCCTCTGCCTTCGGCAGATCTTTCGAGAGCATGTACGAGAGCCCAAGGTTGGACAACACTGATGGCTCGTCTGGCGCGATCCTCAACGCGCTTGCATAGTATTGCCTGGCTTCCTCCCCCCGACCGAGCTGGTCGAGCGTCGCGCCTTGAACGGAAAGAATGCGCCAATCGGGATCGTCGGGGGAATGCGCACGGCTGAGGACATCGAAAGCCTGCTGGAAATTGCCGTTATCCGCCAGCGCCCGCCCATAACCCGCGAGCAAGGCCTTATCGTTGGGGTGAGCGATCGTGGCCTGCTCCAGCACGGCAACCGCCTGGGCGCGCTGTCCGGTTGCGCGGAGCGCCTTTGCGTAGTTCAAAGCCGCCTCGGCGTCTTGCGGATTGGCGCGCGCGCGGTCGCGATAATAGTCCAACCCATGCGCGGGCTCGAGGGGCTGGCGTTTTTCCGTCTTATCGCCCAGCGCCCCCGTAATATCCGAGAGGCTGTCGGTCTGGCAGCTGCAGAGCCCGAGAAGGAGAAGCGCCGATGGGGCTTTTGATTTAAGAAATCTGGCGAGACCGCGTTGCGGGGGCATTTCGGGACCTGTCGTCGGCGACTGGCCCGGAATGCTCACAGGTTAACCCTAAATTCCGGTTAAGCCGGCGATCGGGGGGGCCGCTAAGCCAAGCCAGCGTCCGCGGAATTAGTCGACGAACTGGGCGCCGAATTCGTAGCCGATCCGCCATGCCAGGCGGCATTGGCGAGGACGACCCTCCGACATGATGATGGTGAACTCGGAAGGAACATCGAAATGTTCGGCGATAACTTTCACCCCGCCGTCGGATATGTCGGTGATCGTGCAGTCGCGCGGCAATGTGCCGGTTCCAAATTGGATCTTGGCAAAGCTCCTGCACAGGCGGCGTTCGCTCTTACGTCGATTCACTAGCGTCAGCATTTCGATCCTTCACCGCTCAGATTGAAACTCATCTGGCTCAATTGCGGTCTTAAAGAAGAAGTATTGGGATCGGCCTAGCGGAAATTCTCGCAATCTAACCGTTCGCTTTGAATTCCCTTTACCGAGTTCCCGGCAACTGCCGAAAACGGCCGGGGATGACCACCAAGAGAGTGGGAAAACGACACTTCTGGACCCGCTTTCGCAACTATTGCGAACATGGAAATGCTTTTTTACCCGCAAACTTTAACGCTGGATTACGCGCGGGGTCCGGATTTCTGAGCCGGCCTTTTCAGACGATTGGCCTTTTTTGCGGGTTTTGCGGATCGCCCCGGTCGAGGCCACCTTCTCACCCACCTGCAGGTTTCGATCAAGTATGGTATGGGGTCGCGATCCCGGAAGAATCCCATCGAATCGTGGAGACCAGAGCATGGCCACCCAGCCCGAACGCCTCGAAGGCACCGTCGACCCTAAACTGCTGGAAATCCTCGTTTGCCCGCTTACCAAGGGTCCGCTTGAATTCGACGCCGTGCGGCAGGAGTTGATCTCGCGCGCAGCCAAGCTCGCCTATCCGATCCGCGATGGCATCCCGATCATGCTGCCCGAAGAGGCAAGAAAGATAGAGTAGCGGCTCGCCTCCATCGGCTGGTTGGCGCTGCCTAAAGCGCGATGAGATTTGGTTGAATCGTCATCGCGCTTCAGCTCCTTGATCGAGCATGATATCCGCGCAAGCGCGTTTCGCGTTTGTCGTGAGGGAAAACCGCTGCACACTTTTCCGGATCATGCTTCAAAGCGCCTCGCCCTTGAGAAGCCGTGGCACCTCGCCTGCAAGCCCGGCGGCCTGGCGGATGAACATGCCTTTCAGCGGCGGCATGCGGTCGACGAGCCCGAGCCCGATATCGCGTACCGTGCGAAGCAGCGTTGATTCATTGGAGAACAGAAAATTGAGCGAGTTGGTGGCAAGCCCCATCGCCATGGTATCGAACCGCCGCCAGCGCTGATAGCGCTCGAGAACGTCGGCCTGCCCGATGTCGATGCCAAGACGCGCGGCGTCGACCACCACTTCGGCCAAGGCTGCAACGTCCTTCAGGCCCAAATTGAGCCCCTGCCCCGCGATCGGATGAATCACGTGCGCGGCGTCACCGATCAATGCGAGTCGCTTGCTTATGAACGAACGCGCGACGAAATAGCCGAGCGGAAACGCGCGTGCCTTGTCCAGGACCTTGATCTCGCCGAGATGGAGGCCAAAGCGCCGCTCGAGCTCGCCGTGAAATTGCTCCGCGTCGAGCGCCACGATCCGTGCGGCCTCGGTGCGCTTCTCGGTCCAGACCAGCGAGGAGCGGTTTCCCGTCAGCGGCAGGATCGCAAACGGACCCGAGGGAAGAAAATGTTCCTCGGCGCGGCCGTGATGATCGCGTTCGTGGCCGACAGTGACGACAATGCCGGATTGATCATATTCCCAGCCATGGGTGGCGATGGCGGCGCGCTCGCGCAATTTCGAGCGCGCACCATCGGCAGCCACCAGCAGGCTCGCCGCGATCGTACTGCCATCGGCAAGCGTCACGTCGATACGATCGCCGCGCGATACAAAATCCGTAACCGGAAGGCTCCGCAGATCGACCCCTTCGCTCGCGGCGCGCTCGACCAGCGCGTCGATCAGATGACGGTTCTCGACCATGTGCGCGAACGGTTCGCCCGGTTCGACATGGCCTGCAAAAGTCAGGAACACCGGGCGGGTCGCGTCCTCGAGTTTGGAATCGGTGACCACCATATCCAGAATCGGCTGCGCCTCCGAAGCGACCTGGTCCCAGATTCCGATGGCGTCGAACAGGCGGCGACAAGCGGCGACAATCGCGGTCGCGCGCGGATCGCGGCTCGGCCTGACCGCAAGCGCAGGATCCGCAACAATAATGGGAACATCGGCGCCAAGCCCCTGGCGCAATGCCAGCGCCAGGGCAAGGCCCGCAAATGCGCCACCGCCGATGACAATGCCTTGCTGTGCCGACATACTGGACCTGCTTACTCTTGACTATTGCCGGTGGATTATAGCTCTGTGAAACGGATAGACGAAACCAGGTATTTTATTCTTCCGTCATCATTTCCGCGCCAAATCTCAGCGGTTTCGCCCCGGATTTGAGTTCGGGAGCTTTGAACCCCGAAACGACGGGAAAAACGAAAGCGCTTCCATGTCCAAAAGCCTGATCGACCTGATTTCCATTCTCGACCTCGAAGCGCTCGAGGTGAACATGTTCCGCGGCAACAGCCCGAAGACCAGCTGGCAAAGGGTGTTCGGCGGCCAGGTGATCGGACAAGCGATGGTCGCGGCCTGCCGGACCGTCGAAGGCCGGCTGCCGCATTCGCTTCACTGCTATTTCATACTGCCGGGTGATCCGCAGATCCCGATCGTCTACGAAGTCGAGAGATTGCGCGACGGCAAGAGTTATTCGACGCGACGAGTGACTGCCATCCAGCACGGTAATGCCATTTTCTCGATCATGGTGTCGTTTCATATCGACGAACCGACCAACTTCGACCACCAGGACAGGATGCCGGATGTTCCACCCCCGGAAAAACTCACCGCCGAGGAAGTCTCCAAGCAACCGATGTTCCGCGATATGCCGGACTTCATCCGCCGCTATTACGAATCCGATCGTCCGATCGAGCTGCGGCCGGTCGAGCTCGGCCGCTACTTCGGTCAGAAAATCGAGGACGGCCGCATCCACGTCTGGATCCGCACCGCTTCGAAACTGCCCGACGACCCCGCGCTCCACATGTGCGCGCTCGCCTATGCGTCGGATTTCTCGCTGCTCGATGCGGCGATGGCGCGCTACGGCCGGACGTTGTTCGACAAACGCATGATGCCGGCGAGCCTCGATCACGCGATGTGGTTTCACCGGCCGTTCCGCGCCGACGAATGGCTGCTTTACGCCCAGGATTTACCAAGCGCACAGGGCGGACGCGGCCTGACCCGCGGCATGATATTCAAAAAGGACGGCACGCTGGTCGCGTCAGTTGCGCAGGAAGGTTCGCTTCGCGAGCGCAAGTAGTGTGATTCGCGCGTTGGAAAACGCGCCGCACGGCCATTGACTTTACCGCCTGGTTGCCTCGGCCTCACGCGGCACAAGGACGATGCGAAAATCGCGATATTTCTTGGTGAGCGCCATTTTCAGGCATTCTGTCACTCCAGACCAGAGTATCCGACCCTACCATCCCTCTCGCGATCAATTCGCGAGTTGGGCGTCCGAAAATGGCCCGCGCCGTTGGCCATCGATCGGGTAAAACCAGGATCGATCGGCCATGGCATTTGCCTATCGTGTCGAATGTGGGGAGGACCAGCGGACGCTGGCGGAAGAACAGGAAGAGGCATTCTGGCGGACGATCTTGCTCAGGTACAGTCAGAGAGTTCGCCCGTTTCGAATGTTTCCTCTTAAACCCGCAATTTTTTTGTGCCATTTGCATCGAAAGATGCCAGACTCGGGGCGTGCGCAAATCGAGGCTTGACCGACCATTGGAATCCCTGGAAATGAAGGCCTGAACATGAAGCTCGTCGTCGCCATCATCAAACCCTTCAAGCTTGACGAGGTCCGTCAGGCGCTGACGGCCATCGGGGTGCACGGGATGACCGTGACCGAGGTCAAGGGTTACGGACGCCAGAAGGGCCATACCGAGATTTATCGCGGCGCAGAGTATGTCGTGAATTTCCTGCCAAAGCTTCGAATTGAAATCGCCGTTTCGTCCGACATCGCGGACAAGGCCGTCGAGGTCATCACCTCCAGCGCGCGCACCGGGCAGATCGGCGACGGCAAGATCTTCGTGACGCCGATTGACCATGCGTTGCGGATCCGGACTGGCGAAACCGACAGCGACGCACTCTAGGTTTACCGGCACTGTTCTATTCCAGTATGGTACGAAAGAAGAACCTGCTGGCCACGATGGCTCAAAGCCTGGCGGCAGATCGGATGCGATTTTCCGCTGCGCTACGGCTTTCGTTGCGGCAGGAACTCGAGGGCCTCGACATCTCGCGACACGGCAAGGCTTCATGGTAGCGGCACAGGGCTACCTAAATACCGTTTTGCTGCCTTCATCCTGGGCAGGTGCGGCGCCATCGGCGCGGCTTGCCTAGCCAATGGGCCGCTCTGCCTAGTCTTTAAGCGTGACCAGAGTGCGCGGTTCCAAGCGAGCCCGTCGAACTCGGAAAAGGCCCACGTTAACGGCTCGTTAGCCGGTGCCAACGGTCTGGCACGGCATTTGATTCTACCCCCATCGGCTGTGCCCGCGTTGTGAGCTTCTCCGCGTGGTGAACCTCAGTCGAGATCGCTCGGCCAGACCTGGATCGAGCCCAAGCGGGGATTGTTACCCATGAAAATTGTCATGGCGATCATCAAGCCATTCAAACTCGAGGAAGTGCGTGACGCCCTCACAATGATCGGCGTTCATGGCCTAACAGTCACGGAAGTCAAAGGGTACGGCCGACAGAAGGGCCACACCGAAATCTATCGCGGTGCTGAATATGCGGTGAGCTTCCTGCCCAAGATCAAGATTGAGGTCGCCGTCGCGTCGGATCAGGTCGACAAGACCATCGAGGCAATCACTTCGGCTGCAAAAACCGGTCAAATCGGCGACGGCAAGATTTTCGTCATCAACCTCGACCATGCGGTCCGCATCCGGACCGGCGAGGCGGATGCCGCTGCACTCTGATCTCGCGCTCAACCTTACAAGCAGGAGTAGACCAAAATGACGTTCAAGCATCCCAATAGCGCGGGATTAGCGGCCTTCGCGTTCGGCATGTTTGCCACGACCGCCGCCTTCGCCGAGCCAACCATCAACAAGGGCGACAACGCCTGGATGCTGACGTTGACTGTGCTGGTGCTGTTGATGACGATTCCGGGGCTGGCGCTGTTTTATGGCGGCCTCGTGCGTTCCAAGAACATGCTCTCGGTGCTGATGCAGGTGTTCTATACCGTTTGCATCGTAGTCATCATCTGGGCGCTTTACGGCTACAGCCTGGCTTTTACCGGCGGCTCCGACTTCATCGGCGGTTTCTCGAAGGCCTTCCTGATGGGCGTCACTCCGGATTCCAAGGCATCGACGTTCAGCGTCGACGCCAACATCTCGGAGCTCGTCTATGTGTGCTTCCAGATGACATTCGCGGCCATCACGCCCGCCCTCATCGTCGGAGCCTTTGCCGAGCGCATGAAATTCTCGGCCGTCGCCCTGTTCATTCCCTTGTGGTCGACGCTGGTCTATTTTCCGATCGCGCATATGGTGTGGTACTGGGCGGGTCCCGATGCGATCGCGGACGCGGTCAAGGCGCTTGCGGCGGCCGGCAGCGACGCAGCGGCAAAGGCAGCGGCCGAAGCCAGGCTTGCTGAAGTCAACGCCGACGCCGGTTGGGTGTTCAAGAAGGGCGCGATCGATTTTGCGGGCGGCACCGTGGTGCACATCAATGCCGGCATCGCAGGCCTCGTCGGTGCGCTGATCGTCGGCAAGCGCATCGGCTACGGCAAGGATCTGATGGCCCCGCATTCGCTGACCATGTCGATGATCGGCGCTTCGCTGCTCTGGGTGGGCTGGTTCGGATTCAACGCCGGATCGAATCTCGAAGCCACCGGCGGGGCCGCGCTCGCCATGACGAACTCCTTCGTCGCAACGGCGGCAGCCGCGCTGTCCTGGATGTTCGCCGAATGGATTCTCAAGGGTCACCCCTCGGTGCTCGGCGCCATTTCGGGTGCGGTTGCAGGGCTTGTGGCGGTCACTCCCGCGGCCGGGTACTCCGGCCCGATGGGAGCGATCGTGCTCGGACTCGTCGTCGGGGTGGTATGCCTGTTCTTCGTGACCGTGGTCAAGAATTCGCTCGGCTATGACGACTCGCTCAACGTCTTCGGGGTTCATTGCATCGGTGGAATCATCGGCGCTCTCGGCACCGGCATCCTCGTCAATCCGGCGCTCGGCGGCGCCGGCATCATGGACTACACGACCGGCAAGATCGCCGATTACCAGTTCGGCGCTCAGATGATTTCCCAGATCTGGGGGGTATGCACCACGCTTGTGTGGTCGGGCGTCGGGTCTGCGATCATCTACAAGGTCGTCGACGTCATCGTTGGCCTGCGCGCCAATGTCGAAAGCGAGCGCGAGGGTCTCGACCTGACGGAACACACCGAGCGCGCCTACAACATGTGAGTTCTCCCGAGGGCGCGGTCTGCTTGCGGATCACGCCAGAACTACGGTTTGGGCACATACCCGGCAATGCCCCGACCGTCGAGGGGCTCCAGCGCAAGTTGGAGCCCCTTTCTTTTTCTTCCCCAATCCAGTGACTGGACCGAACGGGCCGTCGATGGTTAATCGCGTCTTAACCTCGCCGTATCTATGGTGATCTCATCCGCAGCCTGCCGGTCTTCAAACGCGATCGGCGGCCTCAAGAGTGCTGGCGCGACAGTCATGGCCATGATCGCTTCATCCCGCGCGCCGCTGGACGGCAAAGCTCAGGAGAGCGAGCGCTCGCCGTTCTTGCGCGTTGCCGAACTGCTGGCCCCCTATCAGCCGGGTAAGCCATTGATAGCACTGTCATTGGGCGAACCGCAGCACCCCGTTCCCGATTTCGTCGGCCCGGTGCTGGCAAGGCACATCGCCGATTTCGGACGCTATCCCATCGCCAGGGGGATCGAGCCCTTCCGGCGCGCAGCAGCAACCTGGTTGTCCCGGCGGTTTGACCTGCCGCGCGAAATCGACCCCGAGACCGAGCTTCTGGTGCTCAATGGCAGCCGGGAGGGCCTGTTTTTCGCTGCCCTAATCGCCGCCCGCTATATTGGAGAACGCAGGGGCAGGCCCGCCATCCTGATGCCCAACCCGTTCTACCCCGCTTACGCCGCAGGTACCCGCGCGGCCGGTTGCGAGCCGATCTACTTGCCGACCACGATTGCGAACGGGTTTCTGCCCGACCTCGATGCGCTCGATGAAACGACATTGGCAAGAACCGTGGCGATATACATCGCCTCGCCGGCAAATCCGCAAGGCGCGGTCGCCTCCCGGCAATATTTCGGCCGGCTGAAAAGACTGGCCGATCGTTTCGGCTTCATGATTCTGAGCGACGAATGCTACTCGGAAATCTACACAAAGGATGCTCCCGGCAGCATGCTGGAATGCGCAGGGGCGGACTTCACCAACGTCGTCGCCTTTCAATCGCTCTCCAAGCGATCGAACCTGCCCGGGATGCGCGTGGGTTTCGCCGCCGGCGACAAGAGATTTCTCGGCATGTTTCACGAGCTGCGCAACGTCGCGGCGCCGCAGGTACCAGTGCCCCTGCAGCATGTCGCGGTCGCGGCTTACAGCGACGAGGCGCATGTCGAGGAGAACCGGAGGCTGTACCGGATCAAGTTCGATCTTGCCGATCAGATACTGGGCAATCGCTACGGCTACATCCGTCCCGCCGGCGGCTTCTGCGTGTGGCTCGACGTTTCCGCCAGGGGTGGCGATGAAGCCGCGACCATAAAGCTCTACAGGGACGCAGGCGTCCGCGTTATTCCAGGAAGCTACCTTGCGCGGCAGCAACCCGACGGCAGCAATCCCGGTGCCGGCTATATTCGTCTGGCGCTGGTCGCAGACAGTGAAACAACGGCCGAGGCATTGCATCGGCTGGTCGAAATTCTGGACTGAAGCATGATGCGTTCGAACCGGATCGCAATCCAGTCGCGAAGGCCCCGATGAGCATGTCCGCAATTGAACGTGTGATTCCAATCGTCGGTCACCTGCCGGCGGCAATCCGCGAGGCGCTGCTACGGCGCTTGCGCGAACTCGGTGGGCTTGGGTTGCTGACGCTGACCGTCGCCATGGCAATTTCGCTGATGACATGGTCGGTGCAGGACCCCAGTCTAAGCCACGCTACGTCACGTCCAATTCGCAACGCTCTCGGTTATCCGGGCGCCATCGGCGCCGACCTCCTGATGCAGATTCTGGGTCTCGGCGCGATCATGCTGATCCTGCCCATCGCGGTATGGGGTTGGCGCATGCTGACCCATCGCGGCCTTGATCGCGAGGTCCTGCGCCTTGGCTGCTGGATTTTGAGCACGGTGCTGGCTGCGGGCTTTGCCTCCTGCTGGCCGCATGGCGGAGCATGGCCATTGCCGACCGGGCTTGGCGGCGTCGTCGGCGATGCGCTGGTGCGTGCACCGGCCGTGGTGTTCGGACCTCCGGGCTTTTTCTATTGCCTGACACTTGGGACCTTGCTGGGAGCCGGCATGATCGCGGCCCTCTTGTTCGCGGGCGGAATGGGCTCCGAGCCGCAAGAAGAGGATTTTACGCCGGCCGATGACGACGAGGAGATTTCGGCGGATGAGAACGACAGCGGATCGATTTCGCTGGGATGGCTCGTTCATGCTCTGATGAGCACGAAGGCCCGCCTGTCCTGGCTGATGGCCGCGGCTTACCGTTCCCTGGTCTCAAGCGCGCCGCGGCAGCGCTCGCTTTCGTTCGAACGTCAGGAACCAAGCCTCAGCGGGCGGACGGCTCCCTCACTCGCATCCCGGGGCAAGGAAGATTTCGATGACGAAGAGGAGGAGGACCAGGAAGAGGAAGAAGAAGCGACCTCGCGAGCTGCCCGCAGGAAGCCCGCGCGAGCACCTTCGCGCAAATCTTCCGAACGGTTCGAACTGCCGGCCGTGTCGTTCCTGACGGCGCCGCGAGCCTCGGATCGTCAGCCGCTCAGCAAATCCGAGCTCGACACCAATTCACGCGCGCTGGAAGGCGTGCTTGGCGATTTCGGCGTCCGCGGTGAAATCGTCAAGGCCCATCCCGGCCCGGTGGTGACTCTGTACGAACTCGAACCCGCTCCCGGAATCAAATCCTCGCGTGTGATCGGATTGGCCGACGATATCGCGCGTTCGATGAGCGCGCTCTCGGCGCGCGTGGCGGTTGTCCCCGGCCGCAACGCCATCGGCATCGAATTGCCGAATGCCCACCGCGAAAAGGTCTACCTGCGCGAATTGCTCTCGGTGAGGGACGGCAGCGATTCGGTTGCGAAGCTTCCGCTTTGCCTCGGCAAGAATATCGGCGGCGAGTTGATCATCGTCGATCTTGCGCGAATGCCGCATCTGTTGATCGCCGGCACGACCGGCTCGGGCAAATCGGTCGCCATCAACACCATGATTCTCAGCCTCGTATACCGGCTGCGGCCCGATCAGTGCCGGTTGATCATGGTTGATCCCAAGATGCTCGAACTCTCGGTCTATGACGGCATTCCCCATCTGCTGACACCGGTGGTGACCGATCCCAAAAAAGCCGTGGTCGCGCTCAAATGGGCGGTGCGGGAAATGGAAGAACGCTACAAGAAGATGTCGAAGCTCGGCGTCCGCAATATCGACGGCTACAATCAGCGCGTGGCGGAAGCAAATTCCAGGGGCGAGGAACTGTCGCGAACCGTGCACACCGGCTTCGACAAGGAAACCGGGAAGGCCATCTATGAGGAGGAGAAGCTGGATCTCGATCCGCTTCCCTACATCGTGATCATCGTCGACGAAATGGCCGACCTGATGATGGTTGCCGGCAAGGACATTGAAGGCGCAGTGCAGCGGCTGGCGCAGATGGCGCGCGCGGCCGGCCTGCATGTGATTCTCGCGACGCAGCGGCCGTCGGTCGACGTCATTACCGGCACCATCAAGGCGAACTTCCCGACCCGCATTTCGTTTCAGGTCACATCCAAGATCGACAGCCGAACCATCCTCGGCGAGATGGGTGCCGAGCAACTGCTCGGGCAGGGCGACATGCTCTACATGGCCGGCGGCGGACGTATCAGTCGCGTGCACGGTCCGTTCGTCTCCGATGAGGAGGTCGAGAAGGTGGTGCGTCACCTCAAGACGCAAGGTTCGCCGGAATATCTCGAGGCGGTAACGGCCGAGGAGCCGACCGACGAAGACGGCGCGGTATTCGATTCCACCGGGATGGGCAGCGACGGCGGCGGAGACCTGTTTGCGCAGGCGGTCGCAATCGTCAAGCGGGACCGCAAGGCCTCCACCAGCTACATTCAGCGCCGGCTTCAAATCGGATATAACCGCGCCGCGTCTCTCATGGAGCGGATGGAACTCGAAGGCATCGTTGGCCAGGCCAATCATGCCGGAAAACGCGAAATTCTGGTCGAGGAGGAAGAGGGCGGATTCTGATTGACTCAATCGCGCCTTGGAACGTCCATGAATTGCCATTATCCTCTGCGGAAAGATGCGTTACCTTCCTTGCACGAGGCCTGATAGAAGTGCAGCGAGGCGCGCACCGGACAGGACGATCCGTTGACTGGAACACAGAAACCTCGAATGGCCAGACGATTCTCTTTTCCCGCCAGGCCGACCGCCTCGATTCCCGCCGCGCGGGGTGCGCTGGCACTCCTGATCGCCGTATCGATCGGCGGTACGATGACGCTATCCCGGGCGCAGACCGTTCCAATCCCCAAGCCCGCCCCCAAGGGCCGCGACGTGCAGATGAGCGCCTCGGAAGGGCAAAGAGGTCCGACGACGACCGGGGCAACGCAGATACCGAATCCGATTATCCCCGACCCGCGCCGTAACGTTCCGACGACTCTGTTTGCCACCTTCGACGACAGGCAAAAGGCGCAGGCCGCCAAGGTCAGCAACTACCTGTCGTCGCTGCAGACGGTGGTCGGCAACTTCGTGCAAGTCGGGCCCGACGGCACCAAGACCAAGGGCGAATTCTACATCCAGAAGCCCGGCAAGGTACGTTTCGAATACGAGCCACCGAACCCGATCGCGATTATCGCAGACGGATCGGTGTTGGCGGTGCGCGACCGCAGGTTGGCAACCCAGGACATTTACCCATTGTCGCAGACGCCGCTGCGATATCTGCTGTCGGACCGCATCGACCTGATGAAGGATACCAACGTCGTCAGTGTGACGGCCGATGATCTCTTCATCAGCGTCACCATCGAGGAGAGGCAGCTGTTGCTTGGCACCAGCCGACTGCTGCTGATGGTTGGTGCCAAGGATGGCCAGCTCAAGCAGTGGACGGTGACCGATCCGCAAGGGTACGACACCACGGTCGCGGTCTACAATCTCGATACGTCCAAGAAGGTCGATCCCGGCCTCTTCAAGATCGAATTCACCGACCATTCGCAGCCGCCGGGTTGAGCCGGATTTCGGAAAAAGCCGTCTCTCCTTGATCTCGGCGCAAATGCGGTTTCGCGTTCGTAGCCTGCGAAAACCGGCTCCCCCTTTTCCGGATCATGCTTTAGATATTCGTTTGCGGGCACGAAGACGTGCATCCTCTCCGCACGTCTTCAGCATTTCCGGTCTCCATGCGCCTCTCCCTGACAACCTGGAACATCAATTCGGTACGGCTCCGTATCAATCTCGTCGCCAAATTCATCAAGTCGGTGCGACCGGACGTCTTGTGCCTGCAGGAAACCAAATGCATCGACGACGCCTTTCCGCTGAAGCGTTTCAGACGCCTCGGCTATGAGCACATCGCCCTCAACGGCCAGAAGGGCTATCACGGCGTTGCCGTCATTTCGAAATTGCCGTTCGATAGGACCGACATACGCACCTTCTGCGACAAGATCGATTCGCGGCATATCTCGGTCGAGTTTGGCGCCAAGGCCCGGCTGTCAAAGCCGCTTGTGCTGCACAATTTCTATGTTCCGGCCGGCGGCGATATTCCCGATCCCGTGCTCAATCCCAAATTCGACCACAAGCTTCGTTTTCTTGACGAGATGAAGACGTGCGAACCGTTGCATCCACGCGGCGAGGATCACCATGTCCTGGTCGGCGATCTCAACGTCGCGCCGCATGAGAACGACGTCTGGTCGCACAAGCAATTATTGAAGGTGGTGTCGCATACTCCAGTCGAATGCGAAAAGCTGCTTGCGGCGCAGAGCGAGGGAGAGTGGGTGGACGTGGCGCGCGAGCGCATCCCGCTGTCTGAAAAGCTCTACACCTGGTGGAGCTACCGTGCCGCCGACTGGACCGTGGGTGATCGCGGCCGAAGGCTCGACCACATCTGGATTTCGCGCGCACTCAGGGACCGGGTGAGCGATTTCCGCGTTGCGCGCGACGCACGCGGTTGGGACCGGCCATCCGACCACGTGCCTGTGACCGTGACGCTCGAGGTGTGAGGTTTCGTCTACCCCTCGCCTCCGCATCTTGTGCGGTTCGTGACTTGCGATTTGTGCTGAGCAAGGGCGCTCGGGTCAGAAACCGAGTTTTGCGCCCGCCATCAGGATATCGCCGGCGATCTGGCTGGTGCGGTGTGCCATTTCATCGCGCAGCCGTCGTGCCGCGATGGGATCGCTTTCCAGCACACGCTGAAACAGGCTGCGCGCGATTCGGATCACCGATGCGTTTTCCAATGCGGTTGCACTCGAAGGGCGCCGCATCGCGACGATCAGGGCAAGCTCGCCGATCAACGCGCCAGGCCCGGCGACAACAGCAGCTCCGCCGTCCTCGACGCGAAACGCGCCACGCTGGACGACGAATCCGGCATCAGCCTCCTCACCGGCCCGGAACAGGACGCCGCCGCGCGCGAAATTACGCTGCTCGGAGCCGATCGCCAGCATGCGCAACGCTGCTGTTCCCAACAAGCGAAGGGTCGGGACACGTTCCAGCAGCGCAACATCATCCTCGATCGTCATGAAAAGCCGGCAACACGGACCCGAATCGTCGATCGAACCGTATCACGGCACCAGCTTGTAGCCACCGGCTTCGGTAACCAATATCTCGGGATTGGCCGCGTCTTTTTCGATCTTCTGGCGCAGACGATAAATGTGGGTTTCCAGGGTATGCGTCGTAACGCCGGAGTTGTAGCCCCAGACCTCCTGCAGCAGTGTCTCCCGCGATACCGGAAGCTGGCCGGCGCGATACAGAAAGCGAAGGATCGCGGTTTCCTTTTCGGTCAGACGTACCTTTCTGGCGTTGGCACCAGTGAGCATTTTGGAACCCGGCCTGAAACTGTAGGGGCCGACCGAGAACACCGCATCTTCACTGGCCTCATGCTGACGGAGCTGGGCCCGAATCCGAGCCAGCAGCACCGCAAAGCGGAAGGGTTTGGCGACGTAATCGTTGGCTCCGGATTCAAGCCCCAGAATGGTGTCCGAATCCGTATCATGGCCCGTCAGCATGATGATGGGCGCCTTGAAGCCTCCCTTGCGCAATGAACGTACCACTTCGCGGCCATCGGTATCAGGCAACCCCACATCCATCAGCACGAGATCAGGGGCGTCGGTTTTCGCGGCGTTTGCGCCTTTTGCGCCAGTGTCGACAGCGCAGGCTTCGAATTCGTCGTGCAGCGATAATTGCTCCACAAGCGTGTCACGCAGATCGGTGTCGTCATCCACGATCAAGATCTTGCGGGCATTGGCCATGGGTTAAATCCTCTGGGGGGCGGCGGCACGACTCAAGCCAAGGCTTGGGTCGGGTCGTTTTCGGTGAAATATGGGCTCGTGGACTTGTTCGTCTTGAGGTAAGGGGCTGTTACGGTTTCACAAGCCGAAACCCAGTCTACTCCAGGTTTGGCACGTATTTAGATGAATGTCCTGTAATGCCGCCCTGGGCGGCTTTTTTAGACTTACGTTCTCTAGACCGCGGCGCTGCATGGATTATTCCACTACTTCAGGTACTTATCAAAAGAAAATCTTTGGGCAACCTCTGACCGCGATTCGAATCCGCGCTGCGGCCGGTGATTCGCGGCGCGGCTGGCTGATCGCGGGCCATCTTGTTTTCCCGGTTGCGCTCGGGCGCGGAGGTATCCGGGCGAACAAGCGCGAGGGCGACGGCGGCACGCCCAGAGGAATTTTCCGGCCGCGGCGATTGTGGTGGCGCGCCGACCGTCATCTGCGGCCAAAGACCTTCCTGCCGGTTCGCGCCATCCGCCCCGACGACGGCTGGTGCGAAGATCCCGCCAGCCGCCATTACAATCGGCCGCTGAGACTTGCCCCCGACGCCCGCGGCGACCGGCTCGAACGGGCCGACCACCTCTACGATTTCATTGTCGAGATTGATCACAACACCTTCCCGCGTGTGGCCGGCCTCGGCAGCGCGGTGTTTCTCCATCTGGCGCGCAAAAATTTTGCCCCGACCGCTGGATGCGTTTCGATGACCCGGTCAGCGATGCTCAACCTGCTGCGCCGGCTCGGACCGGATACCAGGATTCTGATTGGATGAAGCGGAGTGCGCACCGAGTTTTTTTTGTTTTTTGACTCAGCCCCTTGACTCAACGGTTTCCGAAGATCGCCGAGCCGATCCGCACATGGGTAGCGCCAAGGGAGATCGCGATCGCAAAATCGGCGCTCATGCCCATCGACAGGTTTTTCAGCCCGTTGCGAGCGGCGATCTTGGCCGTCAGCGCAAAATGCGGCGCCGGCGCATCGTGAACCGGCGGAATGCACATCAGACCGGAAATCGGCAGCCCATATTTCTCTCGGCAGCCGGCGATGAAATCGTCCGCCTCCGCCGGCGCGACGCCGGCCTTTTGCGGCTCCTCTCCGGTATTGAGCTGGACGAACAATTGGGGGCGTCGCTGTTGAGACTTGAACTCCCTGGCGAGCGCCTCGCAAAGGCTCGGACGGTCGACCGAGTGGATTGCGTCGAACAGCGCCACGGCTTCCCTCGCCTTGTTGGATTGCAGCGGACCGATCAGATGCAATCCGATGCCTGGATATGTCGAGAGTAATGCAGGCCATTTCGCTTTGGCCTCCTGAACGCGATTTTCGCCAAACGTTCGCTGTCCAGCTTCGATCACAGGCCCGATCGCATCCGCATTGTACGTCTTGGAAACGGCAACCAACGTGACCGACGAGCGATCACGGCGGGCCTCCCTGCAGGCCCGCGCGATGTCTTCTTCCACGGCGGAAAGCCCTCGCGGTGAATTCGCAGATTGGTAGCTCATTTCAACATCGCATTCGGTCACCCCGTTTTGCAGGATAGTTCCAGTTTTGCCGGATTCGGGAAAGTCGTCTTGACGACCGGTTGACCCGAAAGCCGCTTTTGTGGCCTATTCCGCCGTCCTTAAAAGGCCGTCAGATTCCATGACCTCCGAACGCTATAATGCAAGAGAATCAGAGCCGCGCTGGCAGCGCCGGTGGGACGAGAAAGCGATCTTTGCCGCTGAGAACGACGATCCGCGCCCGAAATATTATGTGCTTGAGATGTTCCCCTACCCCTCCGGGCGCATCCACATCGGGCACGTTCGTAACTACACCCTTGGCGACGTGCTGGCGCGCTTCATGCGGGCCAAGGGGTTCAATGTAATCCACCCGATGGGCTGGGACGCGTTCGGGCTTCCGGCGGAAAATGCAGCGATCGAGCGCAAGGTGGCGCCCAAGGCATGGACCTACGACAACATCGCGGCGATGAAAAAGCAGCTCCGGTCGATCGGACTGTCGCTCGATTGGTCACGCGAATTCGCTACCTGCGATCCCGCCTACTACAAGCATCAGCAAAAGCTGTTTCTCGATTTCCTGCGGGTCGGGCTCGCCGAGCGCGAAAAGCGCAAGGTGAATTGGGACCCGGTCGACATGACCGTGCTCGCCAATGAACAGGTCATCGACGGCCGCGGCTGGCGTTCCGGCGCCGTCGTCGAACAGCGCGAGATGAATCAGTGGGTCTTCAAGATCACGAACTATGCGCAGGAACTGCTCGACGCGCTCGACACCCTGCATCGCTGGCCCGACAAGGTTCGGCTGATGCAGCGGAACTGGATTGGCCGAAGCGACGGCCTCTTGATCCGCTTCGCGCTCGATCCGGGCACGACGCCTGAGGGCGAAACCGAACTGAGGATTTTCACGACCCGGCCTGACACGTTGTTCGGCGCCAAATTCATGGCAATATCGGCGGATCATCCGCTGGCGCTGGCGGCTGCGGCGAAAAATACCGCCCTTGCGGAATTCATCGCCGAAACCAAGCGCATCGGAACCGCGCAGGAAATCATCGACACCGCGGAGAAGCAGGGTTTTGACACCGGCATCCGTGCGATCCACCCGTTTGATCCGAACTGGAAGCTGCCGGTCTACGTCGCCAATTTTGTGCTGATGGAATACGGGACCGGCGCGATTTTCGGCTGTCCGGCGCATGACCAGCGCGACCTTGATTTCGTCAACAAATATGGGCTCGGCAACACACCGGTCGTCTGCCCGGACGGCCAGGACCCCAAAAGTTTCGTGATCACGGATGTCGCCTATGACGGCGACGGACGAATGATCAATTCGCGTTTTCTCGACGGCATGACCATCGAGCAGGCCAAGGAAGAGGTGGCAAAACGGCTGGAAACGGAGCTGCGCGGCAACACACCGGTCGGCGAGCGCCAGATCAATTTCCGCCTTCGCGACTGGGGTATCTCGCGTCAGCGCTATTGGGGCTGCCCGATCCCGGTCATTCACTGTCCGAAATGCGATGTCGTGCCGGTGCCGGACAAGGATTTGCCGGTCGTGCTTCCCGAAGATGTGAGCTTCGACAAGCCCGGCAACGCGCTCGACCATCATCCGACGTGGAAGCACGTTACCTGCCCGCAGTGTGGAAGCAAGGCGGTGCGCGAAACCGACACCATGGACACCTTCGTCGATTCGTCCTGGTACTTCGCGCGCTTCACCGATCCATGGAATGAGAACGAACCGACCACGCGCGCGGTAGTGGATCGCCTGATGCCGGTCGACCAGTATATCGGAGGGGTCGAGCACGCGATCCTGCATCTGTTGTACAGCCGCTTCTTCGTTCGCGCCATGAAGGCGACCGGCCATATCGGCATGGAGGAACCCTTTGCCGGCATGTTCACCCAGGGAATGGTGGTGCACGAGACCTATCAGAAGGCCGATGGCAGCTACGTCACGCCGGCCGAGGTCAGGATCGAGTCAGGGCCCGACGGCCGCCGCGCCATCCTTCTGGCGAGCGGCGAGGAGGTCATGATCGGCGGCATCGAGAAGATGTCGAAGTCGAAACGCAACACTGTCGATCCCGACGACATCATCGCGACCTATGGTGCCGATGTCGCACGCTGGTTCATGCTGTCGGACTCCCCGCCCGATCGCGATGTGATCTGGAGCGACGAGCGCGTGCAGGGCGCAGCCCGTTTCGTGCAGCGGCTCTGGCGGCTGATCAACGAATTGGCCGGCATTGGCGCGTCGGCTCCTGAGCGGAGACCGGCAGCTTTCAGTCCCGAGGCGCAAGCCCTGCGTAAAGCCGCCCATGGCGCGTTGGATAAGGTTTCGACGGGTATCGAAAGACTGCATTTCAACGTCTGCCTCGCCTATATCCGGGAATTTTCCAACTCGCTTGGCGAGGTCCTGGCCCGTCCAGGGCAAGCTCAGCCGGATCTTGCCTGGGCGGTTCGGGAGGCCGCAGTCATTCTTGTTCAACTGTTCGCGCCCATGATGCCGCACCTGGCCGAGGAATGCTGGGCTGTGCTCGGACAGCCAGGGCTGGTTTCGGAGGCGAATTGGCCGCAAATCGAACGAGATTTACTGGTTGAAGACACCGTGACGTTGGTGGTCCAGGTCAATGGCAAGAAGCGGGGTGAGGTAACCGTCGCCCGCACGGCACGGGAATCGGAAATTCAGGCTGCCGTTCTGGCGCTCGATGCGGTAAAATACGCACTGGGCGCCAAGGACGTCCGGAAAGTGATCGTGGTTCCCATGAGGATCGTGAATGTCGTTGGCTAGCATGCGTATCGCCGCTCGGCTCCTGGCCGTGGCCGCCATGGCGGCGCTGACGGCCGGCTGCTTTCAGCCGATGTATGCAGAACACGCCGACGGCACGCCGGCGCTGCGGGAAAAATTGATGGGCGTGGAGCTGCCGCCGATCGACAAGCCGAATTCTTCACGTGACGCGCGGCTCGGGGTGGAAATCCGCAATGCGCTGGCGTTCAAACTTTACGGCAACGCCACAGGCTCGCCGCCTACGCATCGGCTGGTGATCAGGTTTACGACCAATCGCTCGTCGCTGATGACCGATCCCCTTACCGCGCTGCCCACCAGCGAAAATTACGGCATCGATGCGCAGTACAATCTGGTCGAGATTGCCACCAACAAATCGGTAATGACGGGCACAACCTTCTCCCGGGTCACCTACGACATTCCGGGCAGCTATCAGCGCTTTGCCCGAGCTCGTGCCTTCCGCGACGCCGAGGACCGCGCCTGCCAGGAAATAGCCGAACACATCCAGACCCGGGTGGCATCGTATTTCTACGCCGGCACCTGATCTGAGCGGTCATGGTGGCCCTGCGGGGAAGAGAGATCGACGCCTACCTCGCCCGGCCCGATCCGGCACGACCGATCGTTCTGCTTTACGGCCCGGATGCGGGCCTCGTGCGCGAGCGCGCCGACGCGTTGCTGGCCTCTGCAGTCGATGACCCCAATGATCCATTTTCACTGGTGAGGCTCGATGGCGATGAGCTGTCGGCCGAGCCGTCGCGTCTGGTTGACGAGGCGCTGACCATCCCGCTGTTCGGCGGGCGTCGTGCGATTCGTGTTCGCGCGGGGTCGCGCAACTTTGCGAGCGGCGTCGATGCGCTGGCGGATACGCCTCTGAAGGATTGCCGCATCGTAATCGAGGCCGGTGAACTGCGGCCCGAATTGCCGTTGCGCAAGGCCTGCGAGCGCGCCAGGACGGCTGTTGCGATCGCCTGCTATCCCGACACCGAGCGCGACCTTGCGAAACTGATCGACGACGAGTTTCGCGGAGCTGATTTGCGCATCGCGGCGGATGCGCGCGCGGTGCTGATGACGCTGCTTGGCGGCGACCGCCAGGCCTCACGCAACGAGTTGCGCAAGCTGACGCTCTACGCGCACGACAAGGGCGAGGTCACGCTCGAGGACGTGATGGCGGTCACCGCCGACGCCTCCGAGTTGAAGATTGATCCGATCATTGACGGCGCCTTTGCCGGCGATGCCGCGGCGGTCGAAACCGAATTCGCCAAGGCGATGGTGGCCGGCACCTATCCCGGTGTGATCATTTCGGCAGCCCAGCGCCAGGCGGCCTGGCTACACAAGTCGGCGCTTGCGGTGGCCGATGGCACGCCGATATCGGCCGTGCTCGAGAGCGGCTTTCCGCGTCTGCATTTTTCCCGAAGAGCAGGCGTGGAGGCCGCATTGCGCAACTTCAGCGCGGCACGACTGGCCCAGATCATCGACCAGCTCGCGACGACAGCCCTTGAAATTCGCAAGCAGGCGCCACTCGCCGCGGCCCTCGCGCAGCGCGCGCTGATGTCGATTGCGGTAAACGCCAAACGGCGGGGATAAGCGGCTCCGTTTCGTTCGCCGGCAGCGGCCCGCCGCGGCGCATCAGGCTTTCCCACCCAGCCTCCGCACGATCTCGTCGAGCTGATCGAGATCGCGATAGCGGATATGCACGGTGCCTGCGGAATCGCGATGATCGATACTGACCGCAAGGCCAAGGGCATCGCTAATCCGTTTCTCCAGCGCGGCTGTATCGGCATCCTTGACCTTCCCGCTGCGAGCCTTCTGTGGCTTGCGCTGCGGCACTCCCTCGACATGCGCCAGCGCTTCGGCCTGGCGAACGTTGAGGCCTTCTTCGATGATGCGCCTGGCGGCGGCGACGGGATCACCGACGCCGATCAGCGCTCGAGCGTGGCCAGCCGACAGCTGGCCAAGCGCGATGAACGCCTGCACCTCGGCCGGCAATTTCGTCAAGCGCATCATGTTGGCGACGTGGCTTCGGCTCTTGCCGACGATTTTCGCGATGTCGTCATGACTGCGTTTGAACTCACCTGCCAGCGCGTGATAGCCTTGGGCCTCCTCCATCGGATTGAGATCGGTGCGCTGCACGTTTTCGATGATTGCGATCTCGAGCGCATCCTGGTCGCTGACGTTGACCGGCACGATCGGCACGTCGTGGAGGCCTGCTATTTGTGACGCGCGCCATCGGCGCTCGCCGGCAACGATCTCGTAGCGATCCTGCGCACCGCGCACGGGCCGCACCACTATCGGCTGGATCACGCCGTGCTGCCTGATCGAATCGGCCAGCTCGCGAAGTTCGTTATCTGCGAACTCGCGGCGTGGATTGCGCGGATTGGGTTTGAGAAATTCGATCGGAACCTTGCGCTGCGCGCGCGGTCTCTCCAGATGCGCGGCCTCGCCGCCGACATCCCCGATCAAACTTGCAAGACCGCGTCCCAATCGCGAACGCGCTTCCTCGGCCATCGCCAGCTCCCTTGGATTCAACTCGAGCGCTCCTGTTCGATTTCATTTTTCGGAAGATCGCGAAATGCGGCTTGCGGCCTGCTCTAGTGCGGGCGAAGCTCGCGCTCACGCTGGATCACTTCCGTTGCAAGTTTGAGATACGCTTCGCTGCCGACGCATTTGAGGTCGTACACAAGCACCGGCTTGCCGTAGGACGGCGCCTCGGAAATACGCACGTTACGCGGGATCATGGTGTTGTACACCTTGCTCCCCATGAATTGCCGAACGTCGGCCACGACCTGGTTGGACAGATTATTGCGCGAATCGAACATCGTCAGCACGATGCCGTAAATCGACAGATTCGGGTTGAGCGTGGTGCGCACCTGCTCCACCGTCTGCAACAATTGCGACAGACCCTCGAGCGCGAAGAACTCGCACTGCAGCGGCACGAGGATCGCGTCCGATGCGGCCATGGCGTTGACGGTGAGAAGGTTGAGCGACGGCGGACAATCGATCAGGACATAGGTGTAGTCGGCGTCCGGCGCAGCATTCGCGTTGAGTGCGGCAATTGCGTCGCGCAACCTGAAGGCGCGTCCCGGCGTCGCCCCCAATTCGAGCTCGAGCCCTGAAAGGTCCATTGTCGAAGGGGCAATTTGAAGCCGGGGCACTGCCGTCGGCACCACCGATTCGCGCAACGCCGCTTCGCCAATCAGCACGTCATAGGTTGAACAGTTGCGGTTGCGGCGGTCGATGCCGAGCCCGGTCGAGGCGTTTCCCTGAGGATCGAGATCGACAATCAGCACCCGCTCGCCGATCGCCGCCAGCGCCGTACCGAGATTGATTGCGGTCGTGGTCTTGCCGACACCGCCCTTCTGGTTGGCGAGCGCCAGGATGCGCGGATGTCCGAGTGGAGGTTTGGCATTATCCTCTTGATAAACCTCATCTATTACGGTCATGCGCGAGAACCATGGGTTTGGACGATGCGGTTGCGCCGCTCGACGTGGTCAAGTTCGACAATCCAGCCGTGGCCACCGGTGCGGCTGGCATGAAGCTGGGGATTGATATTCCAATATTTAGTGGATTCGGTCAATTCAGCCTCTACATCTTGACCTTTTGGAAATAGTGCTTTCGCGCCGCCTCTTATCCAAGGCTCCGCAAGGCCGATAAGCTGATGTAGCGGGGCCAATGCTCGCGCGGTGACGCAATCGGCCGGTCCCGCAAATCTATCCACACTATTTTCGATGTCCGCGAGATGGACTTCGCCCGGAGCGCCGGTCACCCGCAGCGCTTCGCGCAGGAAGGCTGCCTTTTTGGCGTTTCGCTCGATCAAATGGACGAGCGCACCTGGTGTCTCTCCAAGGGCGCACGCAATCACTACGCCAGGGAAGCCGGCACCGCTTCCCAAATCGACCCATACCCGCGCAGAAGGAGCCAGGGCCAGTAGCTGCAGGGAATCGGAAATGTGGCGCGTCCAAAGAGCCGGCATTGTGGACGGCGAGACGAGATTGGTCTTGGACTGCCAATCGCGGAGAAGTTCGACGAAACGATCAAGGCGTGCCTCCGTTTCACGTGAAACGGGCGTCAGCGCCAGCGCTTTGGCCTTGTCCGAAAAACCGTTCCCTGCATGCGCTGCGCTCATGACGGCGTCCCGTTTCACGTGAAACACCTCAAATGTCCCGATTTCGAATTTCGCATCATATGCAGCACCCTCGTTTGCGCACTTCGGAAAACCCGCATGCCAGACAAGGCAACAACGATGCCGACTGAACCGCGACATTAGGCGCCGGAAGCGAAAGCCCCCGTCGACGTTTTGCGCCGCGCTTCCCGCCGCAGATAGGAACGTCAGGATCCCAAGCGCGGCAGGCGTCACGCCATCGAGCCGGCTCGCCTGCCCGACCGTGCGGGGCCGCGCGGCTTCGAGCTTGCTACGCGCCTCGTTCGAGAGTCCTGGTACGGCGGCGTAGTCGATTTCACCAAGTCCAACGCTTTCGTCCCGACGGAATGAGTTGATATCGGCCACCTGGCGCTTCAGGTAGACATCGTATTTGGCGTCGATCTCAAGATGGACCGCGATGCCTGGGTCAATGGACGACAGCTCCGACCAGATGCACCGGACATTGGACCAGCCGACTTCCGGATAGGCGAGAAGCTCGAATGCGGAGCGGCGCTGGCCGTCCCTGTTGAGCGCCAGGCCGTGCCTCTCGGCCTGGTTCGGCGTCAGGCTGAGCGATTTGGCCAGAGCTTTCGCGGCCTGCAGGGCTGCCATCTTGGCACGGTGCCGGAGCGAACGCCCCTGCCCCACACAGCCCAATGCGATGCCCTTGTCGGTCAGGCGCTGGTCGGCATTGTCGGCTCGAAGGGTCAGGCGATATTCGGCTCGGGAAGTGAACATCCGATAGGGTTCAGTGATCCCTCGCGTGACGAGATCATCGATCATGACCCCGAGATAGCCGTCAGCGCGATCAAAGATGGCTGGCGCAGCGCCGCTGGCAACCAATGCCGCGTTAAGGCCGGCCACGAGCCCCTGCGCGGCGGCCTCTTCATAACCGGTCGTGCCGTTGATCTGTCCGGCCAGGAAAAGCCTCGGGAGTCGCCTGGCCTGCAAGCTCGGGTCAAGTTCGCGCGGATCGACATGGTCGTATTCGATGGCATAGCCGGGACGGACCATCCGTACCCGCTCGAGCCCGGGGATAGAGGCAAGAATGGCGAGCTGCACTTCTTCCGGCAGCGAGGTGGAAATGCCATTCGGATAAACGGTGCTGTCATCGAGGCCTTCCGGCTCAAGGAAGATCTGATGCCCGTCCCGGTCCCCAAAGCGAACGATCTTGTCCTCAATCGACGGGCAGTAGCGCGGCCCTGTACTCTTGATTTGCCCGGAATACATCGGCGAGCGGTGCACGTTCGCTCGTATGACCTCGTGCGTGGATGCAGTCGTTCGGGTAATGCCGCATTGAATTTGTGGGGTCGCGATACGATCGGTCATTACCGAAAACGGTTCAGGCGGGTCGTCGCCCGGCTGCATTTCCACCGCCGACCAGTTGATGGTCGTGCCGTCGAGCCGCGGGGGCGTGCCCGTCTTCAGCCGCCCCAGGGTAAAACCCGCGCGCTCGAAAGAGCCCGACAGCCCCATTGCCGGCGCCTCGCCGACTCGGCCAGCGGGCCAGTTCCGTTCGCCAAGATGTATCAGCCCGCGAAGGAAGGTCCCCGTGGTAATGACAACCGCTCCCGCATGTATCGCGCGACCACCCGCAAGCCGAACCCCGGTGGCTCGTCCATTTGAGACCAGGAGCTCATCCGCCTCGCCTTCAATCACACTCAGATTGGCAGTGTCTTGGACTGCGGCCTGCATGGCGGCCGCGTAAAGCTTGCGGTCCGCCTGTGCCCTTGGCCCGCGTACGGCCGGACCCTTGCGACGGTTGAGCATCCGAAACTGAATGCCTGCGGCGTCGGCGACCCGACCCATCAGGCCATCCAGTGCATCGACCTCACGTACGAGATGACCCTTACCCAGGCCGCCGATTGCCGGATTACAGGACATCGCGCCGATGGTCGCAAAACGATGGGTAACCAGCGCTGTCTTTGCGCCCATCCGCGCGGCCCCGCTCGCGGCCTCGCATCCCGCGTGGCCGCCTCCAATGACAATAACGTCGAATGATTCGGGGGCGAAAATCATGCGCAGGCCTTGTATACCGGCGCTGACGAAGCCGGAAGTGGCAAGTTAGTACAGGCGTTGTTTCACGTGAAACGATCCCCCTTGCCCGTGCCAAACGAAGCATAAAGAAATGAATTGGTAATCATTACTTCCCGATGCAAAAATCCCGGAAAATCGCATCAAGGATGTCCTCGACGTTAACCCGCCCCACCAAACGCCCAAGCGAATTTGAAGCCGCCCGAAGCTCCTCTGCCGCTAGTTCCTCGCCCTGCTCCAGGACCGCAATACTGCGCTCCAGCGAACTCGCGGTCTGCTCCAGCAACTTCCGCTGCCTCTCGCGCCCGATCAGCCCCCCCTCCCCCGATCCAAGATAATCCTTTGCGAAATCCACCAGCGCAGCAATCAGATCGCCAACGCCATCGCCGCGGCTGGCAGAAATACCGAACACGATCCCGCCCGCGGTTGCCGGGAAGCTTCCCGCTCCATAATCTTCGCCAAGATCGATCTTGTTGCGCACCAGCCAAACCGGTGCGTTCTTGGCCGACACCCTTGCATCGATGCCATGTTGCGCCTGTCGGGCATCCGTCATCCACAGCACCAGGTCGGCGTCTGCGGCACGCATCCGCGCGCGGCGCACGCCCTCCTGCTCCACCGGGTCATCGGTCTCGCGAATCCCGGCGGTGTCGATCACGGTCACTGGATAGCCATCAAGGTCGAGCTGCACTTCAATGATGTCACGCGTGGTGCCGGCGTGCGGTGAAACAATTGCGACCTCGCGCCGCGCCAAAAGATTGATCAACGTCGATTTCCCGACATTCGGCGGCCCCGAGATCGCGACTACCAATCCTTCGCGCAAACGCTCGCTTCGCCGCTGTGCCGCCAGGGTTTCCTCAATCTCGCCAAGCAACGATGTTATCTTCGCCAGCGCCGGCGCGATCAATTCCACAGGGACATCGCCCTCGTCGGAGAAATCGATTCCGGCCTCGATCAGCGCCGATGCGTCGATAATGCGCGCGCGCCAGTCGACCGCTTTTTCGCCAAGCAAACCCTTAAGCTGGCGCAAAGCCTGACGGCGCTGCCGATCGGTATCGGCATGAATCAGATCGTCAAGAGCCTCCGCCGCGGTGAGATCCAGCTTGCCGTTCTCGAATGCCCTACGCGTGAACTCGCCGGGCTCGGCAGGACGAACATTTTCGAACGTCGAAAGAACTGCGAACAGCGCTGCCAGGATGGCGCGCCCGCCATGGACGTGAAATTCGGCGACATCCTCTCCCGTAGCGCTCCCCGGACCGGGAAACCAAAGCACCACAGCATCATCGATCGGTTGCCCGCTAAGGTCGCGCAACCAGACCCGCATCGCCGATCGTGGTTTTGGCATCTTGCCGGCCAGGTTCGAAAGCGCTGCGCTGGCCTGCGGTCCCGAAAGGCGGACAATAGCGATCGCACTCGGCGGCCTGCCCGATGACAAAGCAAAGATGGTCTGGTCGCGGGGGTGCATGCCCTATTTGTGCGCGAGCCATTGAAAATGCAACGCAATTCGCGGCGCCCGTCAAGGGCGCCGCGCGTTCGCAAAGACGCCCGCCGTGGTGATTTCGAGCGAGGCGGGTAGCGGATCGCTTGGCTCGGCCAATGGCCCAGCTCAGGTATTCATCGATTCGAAAAATTCCGAGTTGTTCTTGGTATTGCGGAGCTTGTCGAGCAGGAAGTCGATTGCGTCCATCGTTCCCATCGGATTGAGGATCCGCCGCAGCACATACATTTTCTTCAGCACCTGCGGATCGGTGATCAGCTCCTCCTTGCGGGTGCCGGAGCGAGAAATGTCGATCGCCGGGAACGTACGCTTGTCGGAAACCTTGCGATCGAGAATCAATTCGGAATTGCCGGTGCCCTTGAACTCTTCGAAGATCACTTCGTCCATGCGGCTGCCGGTATCGACGAGCGCGGTGGCGATGATCGTCAATGATCCGCCCTCCTCGATGTTGCGCGCGGCTCCGAAGAAGCGCTTCGGCCGCTGCAACGCATTGGCATCGACACCTCCGGTCAACACCTTGCCGGAGGAAGGCACCACCGTGTTGTAGGCGCGTCCGAGCCGGGTAATCGAATCCAGGAGAATCACCACGTCCCGGCCATGCTCGACCAGGCGCTTGGCCTTCTCGATCACCATTTCAGCGACCTGAACATGACGCACGGCAGGCTCGTCGAAGGTTGATGAAACGACCTCACCCTTCACCGAGCGCTGCATGTCGGTGACTTCTTCGGGCCGTTCGTCGATCAGCAGCACGATCAAATAGCACTCCGGATGATTGGCCGTAATCGAGTGGGCGATATTCTGCATCAGCACGGTCTTGCCGGTACGGGGCGGCGCAACGATCAAGGCGCGCTGGCCCTTGCCGATCGGCGCAACGATATCGATAACCCTTGCAGAAAGGTCCTTCCTGGTGGGGTCGTCGAGCTCGAGCCGAAAGCGCTGATCGGGAAACAGCGGTGTCAGGTTGTCGAAATTGACCTTGTGCTTGGATTTCTCGGGGTCCTCAAAATTCAGTGTGTTGACTTTCAACAACGCAAAATAGCGTTCACCCTCCTTCGGGCTGCGAATGTGACCTTCGATCGTGTCACCGGTGCGAAGCCCGAATCGCCTGATCTGCGAGGGCGAAACATAGATATCGTCCGGGCCAGGCAGGTAATTGGCGTCCGGCGAACGCAAAAATCCGAAGCCGTCGGAGAGCACCTCCACGACCCCTTCACCGATAATATCGGTTTCCTGAATCGCGAGCTGTTTGAGAATGGCAAACATCAGCTCCTGCTTGCGCATCGTGCTGGCGTTTTCGACCCCTTTTTCCTCCGCAAACGAGACGAGCTCGGCTGGAGTCTGGGCCTTGAGGTCTTGAAGTTTTATTTCCCGCATTGGGATGGTCCTGTGGAGTAACTGGGGGAGGGGCTGCAAGGTGGCTTCGTAGAAAATGCGGACGAAAAATCTGGAAGGTCCGCAGGTCTGAGCAAGGAAAGCGCCGGAGAGGCTTCAAACCTGATGCGACGGCCGGTCCAATGGAGAAACCGGAACGCGACCACATCCGCCTGCGTAGGGTGGGATGTTTACAATATAGAAAATCAGCCCGTCTCCCGCAAGATGTGACGGGTCGTGGCGACGACCACTAATCTCCTCAAAATGGCTTGATCACCACGAGGATCACGATCACGATCATCAGTAAAGTTGGTACCTCATTGATAATGCGGTAAAATCTCTGGCTTCGCACATTGCGATCGGCGCCGAAATCCTTCACGCAGCGGGAAAAAAAGCCGTGGACACCCGACAAGACAAGCACCAGCAACAGCTTTGCGTGAAGCCAGCCAGCCGACAGCCAATGCCCGGCCCAGGCGAGATAAAGTCCGGCCACCCAGGTTACGATCATCGCCGGGTTGATGATGGCTTTCAGTAACCGCCGTTCCATCACCTTGAACGTCTCGGATTGCTTTGAGCCCGGCTCCGCGTCGCAATGATAAACAAAGAGACGCGGCAAATACAGCATTCCTGCCATCCAGGCGATCACCGCAACAATATGCAGCGCCTTGATCCATTCGTACATCGCGCCTCGTTTGTGCTTGGGCAGGTTCACCAGAAAACAATTCCGGCAAAGTCAGCGTCACCGGACAGGGTTCTCTTTCCAATAGCCGAGACATATCCGCAAGCAACCCTTATCTAAAATCAAAATTATAGAATCTTAGGTTTGAGTCTGCTTGGCGGTGGATTGCATCTGCGCAAATTTGTCCGGCCACTCCCCAACGCTTCCTCACATCCATCTACAATCAAGCCGTTGAGTCCAGTGATTGCGGTTAAATCATCCAGCTCAAGGAGTTGAGCGGCCGGATCGCCAGCTTATAAAGAGACAAATCCACAAAACCTCACTATCGTCCCCCCAGCCGAAAGGACTTATCCTGGTTTCGGGGCCTGTGGAGAAAAAACCGGGTTATCCCTGGTCAGCCGACGTGCTTGCGTTTCTCTGGGGTAAGCTCCACAGCGATTCACAGATTAGACAGGGTTTTGGGTGCCTACCACCAGCAACTATTTCCACCTTCATCTGGTCTCCGATTCGACCGGCGAAACGCTGATCACGGTGGCGCGCGCAGTGGCTGCGCAGTATGCCAACGTGACGCCGGTAGAACACGTCTATCCGCTGGTGCGCAGTCAGAAGCAGCTCGACCGCGTGTTGAGCGAGATCGAGGAAGCGCCTGGGATTGTCCTTTTTACACTGCTGGAAAAAGATCTCGTTGGCCGGCTGGAAGCCAAGTGCCAGGAGATCAATGTACCGAGTCTCTCGATCATCGGACCGGTCATCCAACTGTTTCACGCCTATCTCGGTGCGCCGACGACAGGGCGGGTGGGCGCTCAACACACACTGAACGCGGAATATTTCAAGCGGATCGATGCCCTGAACTACACGATGATGCATGACGACGGCCAGCATGTCGAAGGATTGGAGGAGGCTGACGTTGTTCTGGTTGGTGTTTCCCGCACATCGAAAACGCCAACCTCGATCTATCTCGCCAACCGCGGTATCCGCACCGCCAATGTTCCACTCGTGCCGGGCATTCCGATCCCGCATCAGCTGGAATCTCTGAAAAAGCCGCTGGTCGTCAGCCTGCACGCGACGCCCGAGCGCTTGATCCAGGTGCGCCAGAACCGGCTCTTGAGCATGGGCGACAGGGACAACGATACCTACATCGACAGGCAGGCCGTCACCGACGAGGTTGCCTTCGCGCGGCGGTTGAGCGCCAAATTCAATTGGGCGCAACTCGATGTTACGCGACGATCGATTGAAGAAACCGCGGCAGCCGTGTTGAAGCTTTTCACCGACCGGCAGCGGCACCGGCTTTCCGAATGACGCTTTGGCACGGAGAACTTCCGTTGATTCTGGCCTCGCAGAGCAGGGCACGGCAAATGCTGCTCGCCAACGCGGGCATAGGTTTCGAAAGCATCGCGGCCGCGATTGATGAAAGGGCGATCGCGCAAGCCTCTGGACTCTCCTCACCGCGCGAGATTGCGGCGCTTCTGGCTCGGCAAAAATCGCTGTTTGTTTCGGCCCGGCGACCAGCCCACTATGTCGTCGGCGCAGATCAGACTTTGGCACTCGGCACCAGGCTTTTCAGCAAGCCGGCCAGCCGCCAGATGGCCGCAGAGCAATTGCGCGAGCTCGCCGGCGCCAGCCATGAGCTCCATTCTGCCGTTGCGGTGGCACGTGACGGCAAGATAATGTTCGAAGAGGTCATGATTGCGCGCATGACGATGCGGCGGTTGAGCGAGACCGAAATCGAAGCCTACCTCCATGAAGCAGGCAAGGCGGTCACATCCAGCGTTGGCGCCTATCAGCTCGAAGGGCTTGGCGTTCACCTGTTCGAGCGAATCCAGGGCGATCACTTCACCATCCTCGGACTGCCGCTCCTGCCGTTGCTCGATTTTCTTCGCAGCGAGGGGCTGCTCGCCATCTGAAAGCGAATTGGACAGCGCGATGGGTATAGGTTGATGGCGGGACTTGGATGATAGTTCTTGGTCTGACCGGTTCGATCGGCATGGGGAAATCGACTACCGCGGGACTGTTCGCGGAAGCCGGAGTTCCCGTCTACGATGCCGATGCGGCCGTGCACTTGTTGTATGAGGGCGAAGCTGTGCCGCCGATCGAGGCCGCATTTCCCGGCACCACAGCAAATGGCAAGGTCGATCGCAACAAGCTTTCGGCTCGCGTAGTACACGATCCCTCCGCCATGCGAAGGCTTGAGCAAATAGTTCACCCCATGCTTGGGGCTTCTCGTCAAAAATTCCTCGCTGAGGCCGAACGATCCGGGGCGCCGGTTGCCGTGGTCGACGTGCCGTTGTTGTTCGAGACCGGGGGAGAAGGGCGGGTCGATGCGGTCGTGGTGGTCACCACAACTCCGGAAATCCAGCGCGAACGCATTCTTGCTCGGCCCAACATGACCGACGAGAAGCTCGAGGCGATCCTTGCGCGGCAAATACCGGACGCCGAAAAGCGCAGACGCGCGAATTTCGTGGTGGATACGTCGCACGGCCTCGATCCCGTTCGAATGCGGATCCGGGACATTCTGGAAGTGGCTGCTAAAATGACGCCGCAACGAGCCTGATTCGATTCTTGGCAGCCCACTTATGCGTGAAATCGTTCTCGATACCGAAACAACCGGCCTCGACCCGCTGCGCGGCGACCGACTGGTTGAAATCGGCTGCGTCGAGATTTTCAACCGGATGGCGACCGGCCAGACCTTTCATCGGCATATCAATCCCGAACGCGCAATGTCGGAGGAGGCTTTCGCCGTGCACGGCCTTTCCACGGAGTTCCTCGCCGACAAACCACTGTTTGCCGAGGTCGTCGATGAGTTCCTGGAATTCATCGGTGACGCGCCGCTGGTGATCCATAATGCGTCGTTCGACATCGCCTTCATCAACTCCGAACTCGACCGTCTGCAGCGGACGGCGATTCCCCGGGAGCGGCTTGTCGACACGCTGTTGCTTGCACGCCGCAAGCATCCCGGTGTGTCCAACAAGCTCGATGACCTCTGCTCGCGCTATTCGATCGACAACTCACGCCGCACCAAGCATGGCGCCCTGCTCGACGCCGAGCTTCTGGCCGAAGTCTACATCGACCTGATCGGAGCGCGGCAATCGCAGCTGATCCTCGCAGCCGAATCCCGTGACACCCGCTCGGCAGTTCATGGTGAAATGCCGCGGCGGCAACGCGAAGTACCGCTTGCACCCCGCGTGAGCGAGGCTGATCGGGCCGCGCACCGCGAATTTATCCTGACGCTGGGGGACAGGGTAATCTGGAACGATTTCTTGGCGGTGCCGCTCAGCTCGGTTTGACCTGAGCGGCCACCTGAGCAGCCTGACGTTCCATGTTCTGGCGATAAAGGCCGACAAAATCGACCGGGTCGAGCATCAGCGGTGGGAACCCGCCATCGCGTACCGCAGTGGCAATGATCTCACGCGCAAACGGGAACAAAAGCCTGGGGCACTCGATCATGACCAGGGGATGGAGATTCTCCTTGGGCACATTGAGGATCCGGAACACGCCGGCATAGGCGAGGTCGAAGCTGAACATAAGCTTGCCGCCGCCTTCCGCCTTGCCCTCGACCGAGAGGGTCACTTCGAATTCATTCTCGGCGATGTTGTTGGCACTCACGTTGATCTGGATATTGATCGCCGGCTGCTGCTGTTGCGGTGCCAGCGAGCCGGGTGCATTCGGATTTTCGAACGAAAGGTCCTTGGTGTATTGCGCCAGCACGTTCAACTGGGGAGGAGGGGCCGCCTCCGGGGGCGAGCCGTTGCCGTTGGTCATCAGAACTCTCCTGGAGGATTTTGAGCGAGCGGGCCGGTTTAGTCCGAATTCGCCTTAAGGTACAAAAATGCCTGATCGGGGCGAGTGGCTATCATAGCCTCACCACGTTCCACAAGGACGACGATTGCGATGGGATGCCGTGAGGCCGATCCGAGCATCGCAGGCGGCGGAGGCGGTGCCGATCAGGGCCAGCGGGATACCCGGCGTGTATTCTAAATAATTGATTACGCGCAATTTCTGGCCATCATCGGGGTTTCCCCCCGCGGTGAAAACGCGCTACAATTGAAAATGGGTGAGTGCAGCGGATGGCCTCTTTCCAACGGCGTGGCACATGAAATCGGTATGCGCCATTGGCCAGCCCAGGTTTCGTGCCTACATGCTCTTGAACCCATCCATGATGTAGTCTCTACCGGCCCTCAAGGGGAGCGCTCTACCGCCGGATTCACTGCCGGCGTGAGAATCAGAAAGCGAACGCGACGTGGATATCTACACCATCATTTTCCTGGCGCTGGCCGTCTTTATATTCCTGCGGCTGCGCAATGTCCTTGGACAGCGTACCGGGAACGAGCGGCCGCCATATGATCGCGCGGCCCGCAACGTCGTGCAGGGTGCGCAGGACAACAAGGTTGTTCCGATGCCCGGAACGGTGATCGACCAGGCACCGCTGGCGCCGTCGGCCGATGCGACGCCGCCCATCGATCGGTGGAAGGGCATCGCCGAATCGGGAACCCCCCTGGCGCATGGTCTCGATGGGATTGCCGCCCAGGATTCCTCGTTCGATCCGCGCCATTTCCTGAGCGGCGCCCGCAGCGCCTATGAAATGATCGTGTTGGCCTTCGCCAACGGTGATCGCCGCGCGCTGAAAGATCTCTTGTCATCAGAGGTCTATGAGAGCTTCGAGGCAGCGATCAAGGAGCGTGAAAGGCAAGAACAAAAGACCGAGACACGTTTTGTCTCGATCGACAAGGCCGAAATCGTCGGCGCTGAAACCCGTGACCGGGCAGCCCAACTCACCGTTCGTTTTGTGTCGCAGATGATCTCGGTCACCCGCGACAAGGCCGGTACCATTGTCGACGGCAATCCGGACAAGGTCGCCGATATCACCGATGTTTGGACATTTGCCCGCGACACGACATCACGCGACCCGAACTGGAAGCTGGTTGGCACCGGTAGCGCGCACTAGCGGCCCGTTTCGAAGATTCGGATTGCCAGTCTGCGGCAGGGACGGTTGCGAATATCGAACTTACCCCAGTTGCACATGCCGCTCGCGGCGATGGGTAGCCGCGCTCTGCACGTTCGCGATGGCATGCTCATCTGGGCCTCCGGCGGAGGCCGCGCAAAAAGCGCAAATTCCGCCCGCACTGTCGCATCGTGCAAGACCGCGTCCGGTTCGCGCCATCCCTTATCCACCACTTGAGTGGCCGCTCGAGATCAGCGGCGGCCAATATCAGCCGGTTGTCTGGAAGGATATTGCCGGCTGGAGCGCGGACGATCATTTGCAGGCCTACAAGGCCTTCCGCTTCAGCTGCAAGTCGATTTCGCAACAGCAGTCGTCTTCCGCCGACGGCAGGGCGCTCGGCACGTCGCTGCGCGAGCCCTGCCGGGCTGCCAAGGCCCTCGATATCACCGACGGTGCGAGGGCGCGGGCGTTTTTCGAGGAACATTTTCTGCCGTTGCGAATCTCGCGACTTGGGGAAGAAGCGGGCTTCGTCACGGGTTACTATGAGCCGGTCATCGACGGGTCGCAGACCCAGACCAACGTCTATAACGTCCCCGTCTATCGCCGCCCCTCGAACTTGTTCGTGCGCGGATTCAATCAGGCTGCAGTTGGCCTGCCCAACAAAGGGCAGGTGTTTCGCAAGATCGGGCGACGCAAGCTCGTGCCCTATTACGATCGGGCCGAGATCGAGGACGGCGCGATCGCAGGCCGCGGCCTCGAGATTTGCTGGCTCAAGGATCAGACCGATCTTCTGTTCGCGCAAATCCAGGGCTCGGCGCGGGTTCGTCTGCAGGACGGCTCGACCATCCGCATTAATTACGACGCCCACAACGGCTATCCCTACACCCCCGTTGGCCGGATCCTTATTGACCGCGGCATCATCCCGAAGGATCAGATGTCGATGCAGAAGATCAGGGAATGGATGGATCAGAATCCCGATGGCGCCCAGAAGTTGCGGCGCCAGAACAGGTCCTACGTATTCTTCCGCGAGGTAGCGCTTTCGGATAAGGATGAGCCGGTAGGCGCACAGGGTGTGCCGCTGACGCCGGGCCGGTCGATTGCAGTCGATCGGTCGCTGCATGTTTACGGCACGCCGTTTTTCATCGAAGGTGAACTGCCCATCGAATCCGAGCAATCAAGGACGCCGTTCCACCGCCTGATGGTGGCACAGGACACGGGGTCGGCAATTACGGGACCGGCGCGCGCCGATATCTACTATGGCACAGGCTCCGATGCCGGCCGGGTGTCCGGCCGCTTTCGCCACAACATGCACTTCGTGATGCTCGTGCCCAAGAGCCTCGATCCCGTTGCCCGCGGGCGCAAAATGCCTGTGCCGGACCCGCGGCCATCGGAAAAGATTGCAAAGCTGTTTCCGCAGGTCGATCCCTTGAAGGATCGGTCCAAAGACCTGACAAGCGGCGCAAAACCCACGGAAGGTTCTGCCGCGTCCACCCCCAAACCGGCGGCCGGCGCCGCTGAATCTGCACGCAACCTTGCGCCGTCCGTA
Organism: uncultured Alphaproteobacteria bacterium; assembly: GCA_963721935.1. Lineage (GTDB taxonomy): Bacteria > Pseudomonadota > Alphaproteobacteria > Rhizobiales > Xanthobacteraceae > Bradyrhizobium. The sequence continues at coordinate 78,172 of CAVRMY010000056.1, read as the reverse complement.
AACGGCAAGGTGCCGTTGCCGGAGGCGCGGCCCGGCGTCAAGCCTGGCCGCGGCGGGCATCGAGGCGGCCGCTCCCATCCCCACCAACACGAACCATGAAACGACCGCCCCGACTTCTGATCCCGGAATTGCGGGCGTCGCAACGCGATAGCCGCGCTTTGTCCGAAGAAGAGCGCGTCTTGTGGGAAAGCGTCGCCAAACAGATAAAACCACTCAAAAAGAAGTCTCGTGTCAAAACGCCGGAAACCGCGTCGCCCGGTCATGAGGCGGTTGGTGCCGCGAAATCCCCGGCTTCGAAGAAGGTCGCTGTACCCAGAGCTGCAAGGCCCGCACCACCGCCTCTTATGCCGCTTGGCCGCCGCGAACGTTCGAAACTCCTGCGCGGACGCAACGATATCGAAGCAAGGCTCGATCTGCACGGGATGACGCAGGCGCACGCGCACCGCGCACTCTCCGTTTTCCTGCAGCGCGCGCATCTCGATGGCCTCACCTTTGTCCTCGTCATCACCGGCAAGGGCAAGATGGGCTCGGGGACCGAGCGAGGCGTACTGCGCCGCCAAGTGCCGCAATGGCTCGGCCAACCGGAATTCCGCGCGCTGGTGGTCGGATTTGAGGAAGCGCATATCGGCCATGGTGGGGAAGGCGCGCTTTACGTTCGCATTCGGCGAGCGAGGTTTTAGAGCATGATCCGGACAAGCGGAAACCGGTCCAGGCTTTCAAAAAGGCCGGACGATGCCGACGCGGGGGATCAACGTTACGATCCAGCCGAGAATAACCGTCTTTCGATCGTTGCCCGAGGGCGGCGGCACTTCTTGCGAGGCCGGGAGCGCCTTGACTGCATGCAGTATCAGGAACAGGCACACCGCCCAATTCGAAACCCATCGTGAATAGTCGAATACGATCACAAACATGAGCAGATAGGCCGCGCTCACGGCCGCGATTGCTCCGACGACGATACGCCGATGCGAATCGTCGGCAAGCGAACGGATCAGGTCGGCGAAATATCGCCAAAGCGGCGAATGCAGCCAGGCCAGAAACACGAACACGGGCACCCCGAGAATGTTCGACGGCATGCGTTGCCAGGTATCGGAGATTTCCTTGGCAAGCGGCTGATACCAGATGTAACTGAATCTCAGAAGGTCGGTGCGGCTGGGATCGGCCATTCGGCCTTCGAGATAGCGGACCAATTCCGGCTCGGACACTGCCATCGTTCCGAGAAACTGGGCTGCGAAAAACAGGAGGCCGACACAAAGCAGGGCAGAGACGCCGAGCGTCACATTTTGCCGGTCAAAACCGCGCGCCAGGTAGTGACGCAACAAGACGATAACGGCGATGGTCGGCACATACATCAGAAGATGAATGTGATGAATCAGAATGAGGATCATCGACGCGGCCGCTGCCAGCAGCACGAAAAAAATCGAGCCTGCCGGCAGCATCAGCAAACCAATCGCGAAAGCGCAGCCGTAAATATCGAAATGCCCCAGCGTATGCATGAAGTTTTTCAGAAAGAACGGCGAGCCGGCCATGAATACGAACAGCGGCATGTGCGCCTTGCCGAACCCGAAGGTCCGGCGGAACAATCTTGCGAACAGCAGGGCGGTGACGAGCCAGACCGCGCCGCTTAGCGCAAACACCAACCACACCGGAACCGGGTGCGAAAAAAGTGCGACAGCGGCACCGATCAGCGCGCGCTTGGTGAAGCCGAAATGATAGTCGACCAGAAGGTGGATATAGGGGACGTAAGGCGGAAGCGTTATTTTATGGAGCAGCACCCCGGTCAGCACGGCGGCGTTAACGACGAGCATCCACCGCCAGGGGTCTTCCCGCACATGCAGATTCATCCGGTCCCCTGAACCAGCAGCCAATTCAGATGCCAACTATCATGACGGGCGCTGAGCGCGCAACGTGCCGGAGTATCAGCCGATCGCGCTTGCGGGGCCGTTTGTCCCATCTGAGCCAGGATGGCGGGGCTACAAGATAAACCGGCTGAGATCGGCATTCCTGGCGAGATCGCCGACGTGTTTCTGCACATAATCCGCGTCGATCCGGATGGTCTCGCCGTTGCGGTCGGGAGCGGCAAAGGAAATCTCGTCGAGCACGCGCTCCATTACCGTCTGAAGCCGTCGCGCGCCGATATTCTCTACCGTGGAATTGACTGCGACCGCAATGTCGGCAAGCGCATCGATGGCGCTATCGGTGACATCGAGCGTGACACCCTCGGTTTGCATCAGCGCGACATATTGCTTGATCAGCGATGCCTCGGGCTCTGTCAAGATGCGCCGCATGTCGTCGCGGGTAAGTGCTGCCAGCTCGACGCGGATCGGCAGGCGCCCCTGCAGCTCAGGCAACAGGTCCGATGGTTTGGCGATGTGGAACGCGCCGGATGCAATGAACAGGATATGATCGGTTTTGACGGCACCGTGCTTGGTCGATACCGTCGTACCCTCGATCAACGGCAACAGGTCGCGCTGCACACCCTCGCGCGAGACGTCGCCGCCGACCCGGCCGTCGCGAACGCAGATTTTGTCGATCTCGTCGAGAAAGACGATGCCGTTGTTCTCGACCGCCGCGATCGCTTCCTGTACGAGTTGCTCATTGTCCAGAAGCTTGTCGGATTCTTCGTTGACGAGAATCTCGTGCGAACTCGCAACGGTCAGCCGGCGGGTCTTGGTGCGGCCGCCGAGCTTGCCGAATATATCGCCAATCGAGATCGCGCCCATCTGCGCGCCGGGCATTCCCGGAATTTCGAACATCGGCATTCCGCCCGAGGATTGGGTCTCGATCTCGATCTCTTTGTCGTTCAATTCGCCGGCGCGCAGTTTCCTGCGAAACGAATCACGCGTTGCAGCGCTGGAATTGGCCCCCACCAGCGCATCGAGCACGCGCTCTTCAGCGGCCAATTGCGCGCGAGCCTGCACATCCTTGCGCTTTCTCTCACGGGTTTGAGCGATCGCGACTTCGACAAGGTCGCGCACGATCTGCTCGACATCGCGGCCGACGTAGCCGACCTCGGTGAATTTGGTGGCTTCGACCTTGATGAACGGCGCGCCCGCGAGTTTAGCCAATCGCCGCGCAATCTCGGTCTTGCCGACACCGGTCGGTCCGATCATCAGGATATTCTTCGGCAGCACTTCCTCGCGCAAGGTGCCGGTGAGTTGCTGACGCCGCCAACGGTTGCGCAAGGCAATCGACACCGCGCGCTTGGCGTCGGCCTGGCCGACGATGAAGCGGTCAAGTTCGGATACGATTTCACGGGGAGAAAAGTCAGTCATGACGCCCTAGGTAGGTTGAAAAAACCGCGGGAACAAGCCGTATCTCATTAAGAACCGGTAATCGGTCAAATGTTGCGTCACCGATCGCGAATCATCAGCAGCGCCAAACCATCCGGTGTGTCGACGATGCGGTCGCGGAAAAATCCTGCCTTCTCATAGGCCCGGATCGCCCGTGTGTTGGCAGGCTCGGGATCCATGACGACGCGCGGCGTACCGCAGGTGAGTAGCCGGTCAGTGAAAACCCGGATGAAGGCTGAGCCGTGGCCGCGATCGAGCATGTCGACTTCGCCGATGAACTGGTCAAGTCCGCGCGCGCCTTCGGGCTGGGCGCCGAAGCCGGTATGCCAGGCGCTAAGGTTATAGCACTGCAAATAAGCGAACTCCCGTTTATCTGCGGCGACGATGAATTGCGCCATGTCCGGATACTCGAGGTCGCCACTCACGAGCTCGAATTGTTCGCAAGGGTCATGCCACCATCGGCGAACATGCGGTGCTGCAAGCCAGCGTTTGATCGTTGGCAGGTCGGCTGCTGTCATCGGACGAAACGTGTGGGCCGTCATGTTCAGCCGCCCAGCGTCTCGATCGTGACATTGCGGTTGGTGTAGACGCAGATGTCGGCGGCGATATCCAGCGCGCGACGTACGATCGTCTCGGCGTCCTTGTCGGTGTCGACCAATGCGCGAGCAGCTGCCAGGGCGTAGTTTCCGCCGGATCCGATCGCCATCACGCCGGCTTCCGGTTCCAGTACGTCGCCCGTGCCGGTCAAAACCAGCGAAACGTCCTTGTCGGCGACGATCATCATCGCTTCCAGTCGCCTCAAATAGCGATCGGTACGCCAATCCTTGGCAAGCTCGACCGCGGCGCGCGTGAGTTGGCCGGGATATTGCTCGAGCTTGCTCTCAAGCCGCTCGAACAGCGTGAAGGCGTCCGCGGTCGCACCGGCAAAGCCGCCGATGACGTCGCCCTTGCCGAGCTTGCGGACCTTTTTGGCATTGGATTTGATGACGGTCTGGCCGATCGAAACCTGTCCGTCGCCGCCGATCACCACCTTGCCGCCCTTGCGGACCGTCAAAATGGTGGTGCCGTGCCAGACCGACGTCGCATTGGGTGATGCTTGCATGGTGTACCTCGTTTCCGGCCAGATTTAGGAACTGGCAGGCAGGGTTACAACACGGCCGCTTTTGGGCGTGCCGTCTGCGGGAACGGATTTCAGTCACCATGAGCCGAAGTCCGTTCGCCAGGTGCCATCCTGGAGTGGCGAAGGCGGCCGCAGCCTGTTACAAGAGCCGCGTTTCGGGTCAGGATCAGGCAAACGGGGTTGCTGCCACAATAATGCGAACTTCGGAGTCAGGACACTAGGGAAGCATTTTTCATGCGCAGCGCCACTATCAAGCGCAAGACCAAGGAGACCGATATCGAGGTTACCGTGAACCTCGACGGAACCGGCGTGGCCAACGTCGCGACCGGCATCGGCTTCTTCGACCACATGCTCGATCTTTTGGCGCGCCATTCGCGCATCGACATCTCCGTCAAGGCGGTCGGCGATCTTCACATCGACCACCACCACACCACCGAGGATGTCGGGATCGCGTTCGGACAGGCCGTGAAGCAGGCGCTCGGGACCATGGCCGGCATCACCCGTTATGCCAGCGTCCACATGCCGATGGACGAGACCCTGTCGCGGGTCGTCATCGACATATCCGGCCGCCCCGTGCTGGTTTTCAAGGTCGAATTTCCGCGCGACAAGGTCGGCCAGTTCGATACTGAACTGGTGCGGGAGTGGTTCAACGCATTCGCCGTCAACGCAGGCGTGACTTTGCATCTCGAAACCCTATATGGCGAGAATAGCCATCATATCGCCGAATCCTGTTTCAAGGGGCTGGCGAGGGCACTGCGGGCGGCGGTTGCGATCGATCCGAGGGCCGCGGGCGAGGTGCCTTCAACCAAGGGTCAGCTCGGCGGCTGACTTCGTGTGTCGGCGGAGAGTAATGATGCCGGTTTATACAGTTCATGCCCCTCTGACCAACGACGTTGATCTGCGCGCCACGGATCGCTTTACCTTCGTTCGCGACGGTTTTCATGTCTGGGCGGCACTGTTCGGCGTGCTGTGGCTCGCCTGGCACCGTCTATGGCTGGCGCTGGTCGGCTGGATCGTCTTGATGATCGTCGTGGACGTGGCGATGATCCGCCTCTCCGTCGGAGCGCCGGCGGTTTTTCTCGTCGACTGCCTGCTTGCGCTGCTGCTCGGATTTGAGGCGGCGAGCCTCGAGCGCTGGACATTGTCGCGACGAAACTGGCGGCAGCTCGATATCGTCGTTGCCGATGACGAGGAGGCCGCAGAGCGGCGCTTTTTCGATCGCTGGACGACCAGGCAGCGCGGCCAGCCTGACGACCCGCGCTCGGTCGATCGCGGTGCGCCGCCACCGACGCGGGATGTTCCGGGCCAGGCCTTCTCGAAGCCCCCGCCGCTGCCTCGCGAGGACATTATTGGATTGTTTCCGGAACCGGGAGCGTCGCGTTGAGTGTTGCCATTATTGATTACGGCTCCGGCAACCTGCACTCCGCAGCGAAAGCATTCGAGCGCGCAAGCCGGAGTATGGAGGTGCCGGAAAATGTCGTCGTGACCCGCGATCCCGAAACGGTATTTCGCGCCGACCGCATTGTACTCCCCGGGGTCGGAGCGTTTGCCGATTGTCGACGTGGTCTTGATTCGCTTGACGGCATGATCGAGGCGATGACGGAAGTTGTGCGACAGAAGGCGCGGCCGTTCTTCGGCATCTGCGTAGGCATGCAACTGATGGCTACTCGCGGAAAGGAGCATGTTACGACCGAAGGGTTGAACTGGATCGCGGGCGACGTGGAAAAGATTTCGCCGCGGGAGGCGGATCTGAAGATCCCGCATATGGGCTGGAACACGCTCGATCCGGTCGGTGAGCACCCGGTGCTCGAACGTTTGGAACTGGGGCCAAAAGGCCGCCACGCCTATTTCGTCCACTCCTACCACTTCAACGCAACCAATCAGGCCGACGTGCTGGCGCGAGCCGACTACGGCGGACCCGTGACGGCGATCGTCGGCCGGGACACTGCCATCGGTACGCAATTTCATCCGGAGAAGAGCCAACGTTTCGGTCTGGCGCTGATATCGAACTTCCTGAGGTGGAAGCCGTGACGATCGCCTCCGCGTCGGTCTCGCTGATGTCGTCCCCGGAATGCGGGGAGGGAGCAGGCTCGCCGCCATGATCCTGTTTCCTGCGATCGACCTGAAAAACGGCCAGTGTGTGCGCCTGGAGCAGGGCGACATGACGCGCGCGACCGTGTTCAACCTTGATCCGGCGGCGCAGGCTGCGAGTTTTGCCGCGCAAGGATTCGAATATCTGCACGTTGTCGATCTCGATGGCGCCTTTGCCGGCAAGCCGATGAACGCGGATGCGGTCGAGGCGATGCTGGCGGCGGTTACCATTCCGGTGCAGCTCGGCGGCGGCATCCGGGACCTGAATACGGTTGAGGCCTGGCTCGGCAAGGGCGTCGCGCGCATCATCATCGGTACTGCGGCCGTGCGCGATCCCGAGCTGGTCAAGAGTGCCGCGAGAGAATTTCCTGCGCGCATTGCGGTAGGACTCGATGCGCGCGACGGAAGGGTTGCCGTTCAAGGCTGGGCCGAGACCTCCGAGGTAGCCGCCCTCGATATCGCCAGGCGATTCGAGGATGCTGGCGTCGCAGCCATCGTCTTCACCGATATCGCGCGCGACGGCCTCTTGAAAGGCCTCAATTGGGATGCCACCGTTGCGCTGGCCGAACGTATTTCTATCCCGGTGATCGCCTCTGGCGGCCTTGCGTCGATCGACGATGTGAAGGCGCTGCTGGCGCCACGCGCCAGTAAACTCGCCGGCGCGATTGCGGGCCGGGCCCTCTACGACGGCCGTCTCGATACAAAGGCCGCACTGGCGCTGATCCGCAGCGCGCGTGCCGTCGTCTAGGGGGTTCGAATGTTCAAGGTCCGCGTCATCCCCTGTCTCGACGTCAAGGACGGTCGGGTGGTCAAGGGCGTCAACTTCGTCGACCTGCGCGACGCCGGCGATCCCGTGGAAGCGGCGATCGCGTATGACGCCGCCGGCGCCGACGAACTCTGCTTTCTCGATATCACGGCAACCCATGAAAATCGTGGCATCATGCTGGACGTCGTGCGGCGCACCGCCCAGGCCTGCTTCATGCCTCTGACCGTCGGTGGCGGCGTGCGCACCATCGACGACATCAGGACGCTGCTGCGGTCGGGTGCCGACAAGGTTTCGATCAACTCCGCCGCGGTCAACCGTCGCGAATTCGTCAGGGAGGCGGCGGAAAAGTTCGGCGACCAATGCATCGTCGTTGCGATCGACGCCAAGCGGGTGCAGCGCGGCGGCGGTTCGGACCGCTGGGAAATCTTCACCCATGGCGGCCGCAATTCCACCGGGATCGACGCCACCGAATATGCCCAGGAGGTGGTGTCGCTCGGCGCCGGCGAAATCCTTCTGACCTCGATGGATCGGGACGGCACGAAGCAGGGTTTCGATCTGCCGCTGACCCGAATGATAGCCGATAGTGTGCCGGTCCCGGTAATTGCGTCCGGCGGCGTGGGAAATCTCGATCATCTGGTCGAGGGCATCCGACAGGGGCATGCCACGGCCGTGCTGGCGGCTTCCATCTTCCATTTTGGCGAATTTACCATACGCGAGGCCAAGGCCCATATGGCTCGCGCCGGCCTGCCGATGCGGCTCGATCCCTGACGACTCTTTGTGACAGAAGTGCTACATCCCGTCGGTGGTGGTGCCGCTCCGGGGGAGCGCATGTCGAGTTGAGTTGATGTCGCGTTTCACGATCCATGACCTTGCCAGGATTATCGATGCCCGTGCGGCGTCGGGCGGGGAGGCGTCCTATACCCGCAAGCTTTTGGACGGGGGACCCGAGCATTGCGCCAGGAAGTTCGGCGAAGAGGCGGTGGAAACCGTGATCGCCGGGGTCGGACATAACCGCGATCATTTGATCGCCGAGAGCGCGGACCTTTTGTTTCATCTGCTGGTGCTTCTGAAATCGCGCGGTGTGGAGCTTGACGAGGTCGAAGCAACGCTGGCGCAGCGGACAGGCAGGTCCGGAATTGAGGAAAAGGCGGCGCGCAAGCGCGATTGAGCGGCGTTCCCAACGCGAGAGGGAAGATACGGCGTCATGGACATTCGGGCACCGGAGCAGCAATACAATCCCTATCGGATTTTTTCCCGAGAGCATTGGGCACGCCTTCGCGACGACACGCCGATGACGCTCGAGGCCGGCGAGATCGCAAGGCTCCGCTCGATGCACGACCGGCTTGATCTCAGGGAGGTCGAGGACATCTATTTGCCGCTGTCGCGGCTGCTGTCGATCTATGTCGACGCCACCCATCGGCTTTATTTCGCGCAGCGCCGCTTCCTCGGCATCCAGGACCGCAAGATGCCTTACATCATCGGAGTGGCCGGGTCGGTTGCGGTCGGAAAATCCACCACCGCGCGCGTGCTGCAGGCGCTGCTGGCGCGCTGGTCGCCGCGGCCCAAAGTCGATCTTGTGACGACCGACGGCTTCCTGTTTCCAAATGCCGTGCTCGAACGGCAGGGCCTGATGCAGAAGAAGGGCTTTCCGGAGAGTTACGACCTGCCGACGCTGCTGGCGTTCCTGAGCGACATCAAGGCGGGACGGGGCAACGTGCGGGCACCGGTGTACTCGCACCTGACCTACGACATCATTCCCAACGAATGGATCGAGGTCGACCGGCCCGATATTCTGATCGTCGAGGGCGTCAACGTTCTGCAGACAGGCCGGCTGCCGCGGGACGGCAAGGCGGTGGCCGTGGTGTCCGATTTCTTCGATTTCTCGGTCTATATCGATGCCGAGGAATTGGTGTTGCGCGACTGGTATGTCCGTCGCTTCCTTACCCTTCGCGACACCGCCTTCCACGATCCGCGATCCTATTTTCACCGCTACGCGTTGCTCTCGGATGAAGAAGCCGCCGCAACCGGGCTTGCGATCTGGGAACGCACCAACCTCGCCAATCTCGAGGACAATATTCTGCCGACGCGGCCGCGCGCCACGCTGATCCTCAAAAAGGGTGCAGACCATGTGGTCGAAACAGTGGCGCTGCGGCGGCTGTGATCCTCGCAACCATACGGTCTATTTCAGGGCCAGCGGCTTCTCCTCATCAAGGAAGCCCATCAGCTCGTGAAAGAATTGCAAACGGTTCTTTTCCAGCATGACCGTGTGGGTTCCCTCGCTCAATTCGACCAGCCGCTTGTAGGGTGCGTTTTTCAGCTGCGCGAAATAACCCTGCGCCAGGTAGCTCGGCAGGTCGGCATCCCATTCCGCATGCAGCAACAGGGTCGGCACCGTTATCTTGCCCGGGTCGTACAGCGCCTTGCCGGCGCTCCAGGTGTTGGCGCTGTCCTCGACCACGCCATTCGGTGCCCGCAATGTCGGCGGATTTTGCTTCGACGATTCGGGGTCGGTAGCCCAGGTTGCAGTGGCCCAGGCGTCGAACACGCCCGGAGGAATCAAGTCCGCCTGCTTGTCTTCGGGAACGCCCTTCAACCAGCGCGCCTTGGCCTGGTCCTTGGAAACCAGCCGGTAAGCGCCGAGGGTCGCATTGGTGGGCGCGATAGCCGGCGGTTCGCTGCGAATCCATTGCGGAGCATAGAGAACCAGGCGGCTTACCTTGTCGTTGTGCTCGCTGGTGTAAAGTCCGGCGATGGAGGTTCCCCACGACCAGCCCATCAGATTGATCCTTGCAACCCTGCGCTTGTTGAGGATGTAATCGACGGCTGCACCCAGGTCGCGAGCGGCGACTTTCGTCGAGACAATCGGCTTGTTGGCTTCCGGTGGCTGGTTCATTTCGGCGGGCCGCGTCGAGCGGCCGTAACCTCTGACATCGACGAGATAAACGTCGTACCCGCGCGCGGCGATCAAATCCATCATCGACACACCCTCGATCGGCAGATCGAACGCCGTCTCCGCGGGATAAGTCGCCCCATGCACGAACAACAGGATCTTGTCCGGCGAGGTCTCCCGACCGGCGGGATGTTTGTTGCGAACGAATAATTGGACGCCCTCATCCCCCGACGGGATCATGATTTCGGACATTTGAAGCTTCGGCTGTTTTGCGGCCACGCTGGTGCCCGGAAAAATGCTCGCCACGAGACAGGCCAGGAACAGGTTCGACAAGAACAGGTGCGACAGCGACAGGTTCAAGAACGACAGGTCAAAGACCGAAAGCCGCAAAAGCCTGCGCATGAATTTTCTCCCCGCTGACATTTCTGGTTGGCCGTATGCTCCGGGGAATCGGCTTGAACGTCAAGACGCGTCTCGCGCATGCGTGTGCAGCGTTCACGCAGCGACATGCCGCGCGGCGGACAGGCCGGCCAACGCGTCGGCGAGCTTGTCCCGATCGAGCGGCTTGATCAGAAAGCCGTCCATTCCCGCTTCGAAGCAGGCATAGCGATCTTCCACCAGCGTATTGGCCGTCAACGCAAGAATTGGCGTTTTGCGCAAGCCTTGAGCGGCCTCGCAAGCGCGGATGCGCCGGGTGGTTTCGATGCCGTCGAGCGTGGGCATCTGGATATCCATCAACACGAGATCATAGGGTGTGCCGGCGGATTTCGCCGAGAGCCAGGATTCCAGCGCGGCCTCGCCATTGGTGGCGATGACGGCCTGATGCCCGAGCCTGCCCAGGAGCGACCGCATCAATAGCGCATTGATCTCGTTGTCTTCTGCAACCAGTACCGAGAGGCCGTGCGGCACGGCGGCCGGCGCCGTCTCGGCCCGGGCTTTCTCCTCTGCCAGGGCATCGGCAGCAAGATCCGGCGCAGAAGCCTCCGCTGCCGTCGTCAGGCGTGCCGCGAGCGATGCTGCGCGCAACGGCTTGACCAGATAACCGGTCAGGGCCGAAGAGGTCGCGGCGCGGTGCAGTTCGTGCCGCGCTGCGGGCGTGAACATCACGATCCGTTCGGCAGCGAATGGTATTGCGGCCTCGGCCAGCAACTCGACTTCCTCCGCGCCGATCGATTGATCGAGCAGAATTGCGCGCCAGGTTCGCTCCGGCAGCAAGGCGCGCGCCACCGCGACATCCGATACCACACAGGTCTGGCCACCCCAGCGTTCCAACCGTCGGGCGACCAGCGACGCCTCGATGCTTTGCGGCGCCATCAGCATGATCGACTGGCCGGAGAGATCAGGAGCGGCAAGGGCCGGTTGCCCGCTGTGGTCGGCTGCGACAAGCGGAATCGACACTTCAAATGTGGAGCCGACACCCACCTTGCTGTCCAGCGTGATGCGGCCACCCATGCGCTTGACGATGCGCTCGGAAATGCTCAATCCGAGTCCGGTACCGCCATAACTCCTGGCGATCTTGTCGTCGGCCTGTTCGAATTCGCGGAAAATTCGCTGTTTGGCTTCTGGCGCAATGCCGATGCCGGTATCGCGGACCAGGAAGCTGATTTCATTGGGCCAGATGCCGGGCTCGACGATCAGCGCCACCCCACCGCTTTCCGTGAACTTGATCGCATTGCCGGCGAGGTTGAGCAGTACCTGCCGCAGCCGCGCGGCATCGCCGACCACTTCCGCCGGCAGGCGTTCATCTACATAGGCGGCGATCTCGAGCTTTCGCCCCTGTGCTCGCGGTGCCAGCAGTTCGGTGACGCCCTCGACCAGCGCCGCAAGGCCAAATGGGCGATGTTCCAGATCGACCTTTCCTGCCTCGATCTTGGAATAATCCAGCAGCTCCTCGATCAGCGCGAGCAAGGCGTCGCCAAACGTCTTCACCGCCCTGGCATAGGTCATCTGCTCGGGCGTCAGCGGTGTATCCAGCAGCAATCCGCTCATGCCGATGATGCCGTTCAGCGGCGTGCGGATTTCATGGCTCGCCATCGCCAGGAAACGTGACTTGGCGCGATTGGCCGCATCGGCCTGGTCGCGTGCTTCGGCGAGCGCGCGTTCGGTCTCGGTGCGGTCGGTGACGTCTCGACCGACGCATTGCGTTTCCGCCGGCGCGCCGGCGTCGAAGCGGACCAGTGCCTCGCGCCAGGCGATCCATCGCGGTCCAAGCGCGGTCGCAATTTTCTGATCGTGAATCCGGGTGCCGTTCGGTTCCAGCGCGCCGTCGCCCTGCTCGAGCACGGGCAGCTCAAAGCGACTGCCGACCAGCGCCTGCCGCGGTTGCCGGGCAAGCTCGCAAAAAGCGTCATTGACGAAAGAAATGACGCCTTCGGCGTCGCGCAGCACGATCAGATCGCCTTGCGACTCGAACAGGCCGCGGGCGCGCTCCTCGGCTTCCTTCAATTCCCAATTGCGATCGGCCAGCGCCTCGTTGTGGAGTGCGATCTTGCGAAGTTTCTTGCGCAGAAAGCGCAGCCGCATGCTCAGCGTGGCGAGCCCGACGCAGGCGAGCGCAAACAAAAAACTTGCGCCGATCGCGAAATTGTTGGGGTCATAGCCGGAATTCTCGGATCGGCTGCCAATGATGAAACCGTAGGCACCGCCAAAGGTGGCGGAAAAAATCATGAAGGAACGGATGGTGGAGATGATCCGGGGGTAGCGCCGCGAAAGGCGGCGTAATCGCAATTTGACCCGGAGAAAGCGCCCCATCACCACCCCCAACTGAAGTTACATCGCCGCTGACTTGCGCGAGCGGCAACCACTGGCCGCGCGCGTCGTTGTTTTGGCAGCGAGAATACGAGGGACGGCCTTGCAAAGTGCTTGCGGGCGCATGGCTTTACGCGTTGGGGTGAGAACGGGGTTGATAAAGCGTTAAGCCCATGGCGGTCTGCAGCGAAATGGATACCGGTTGGCCCTGGAAGAGAGAATTGAAGGAGAGCTACAGCGCTGCCGATTGCGCGCTTATGTTTCCGCCGCCCGCGCTGACGACGAGGGCTGCCGCATCGCGCACCGAAAACCGGTTCGACCTGACGAAGATTCGGAAGTCGGCCGGCCCGTCGCCTGCGAGGTAGATGATGGGCCCCCCAGCAGCCGGGTTTGGCCAGATCGTGACGAAGCGCGTCCGTGGATTGACCTCGCAGGCGGTGGGCTCCGCATCGTCGGCATCGTCCACGACAGCGAAGTCGGCCCCCTCGGGGCCGTCGGACAATCCGACCCGCACGGTCGCCGCCGCAGGGTCGTCAGTGAATGCGACATGGAGATCGGCGTGCCAGGGCAGGTCTGAGACCTCCAGCGAAGTATCGGCAACCGCGATGCAGGGATGGGAGCCGTCCAGAAGGTTGCCGTGCAGCAGGAGGGACGCGGCAATCAGGGAAACCGTGAAGACCAGAACAAAACGCAACATGACACGCCACTCACTCAAGACGAGCCCAAAACCGCGGCAAAGGTGCGCTGGGCTTATGGTTGGCGGAGCGTAAACAAAACTCGTTACCGCCGGGTTGACGGGGCCGCGAGCTGAACTGGCATAGCGCTTTGGCCATTTCCGTTGCATCGACTTTCGGACGCCCGTCATCGCGAGGAGCGAATGCGACGAAGCGATCCAGTTTGCTCTCTAGCGGCCATGGATTGCTTCGCTTGCGCTCGCAATGACGGCGTGGGGCACGCCGTCGCGTTCCCGCGGCGCCTTTGCGCCCGGGTCTTGCAAAACCGTGCCCCTCGTGGATAGAGGGCGCAGGGAATGCCGGGTGCTCGATGCACCCGCAGCCTCGTGCGCAAAGGGAAACAAGCACACGAGCATAGTCACCACGGTCACACCGGTTTCACCCGGCATTCCCCGCGCGAATGGTTTTAACGGCTTATTCCGTACTCTCCCCGGCGATCGGGCTTTTTTGTCACCGTCATTGGCGGAAGGTCATTTCCGCCAACTTGATTCCGGCGTCGAGGAATCAGGACCACACGGCTTCACCGTCCGCGATCAACGCTCTCGTCTCGTGCGTCATCGCGTCCATCGCATCCCGCGCCCAACGTGTCGTGACGATCGCGAAACGCCCCTCTTTATCGGGCATGGGATGAGCTTGCTCTATTGCTGTTTCTACCTGTTCGAAAAGCGGAATATTTTTTGGGTACCGACTGGACAGGTAGAATCACGTTGAAACGCCTGGCGTTTTTGGGCTTAAGCCGCACGCCGGACATCGTCGGCCAGCGCACGATAGGACAGCGCTTCGGCAAGATGTACCCGGCTGATCTTGTCCGTAGCATCGAGGTCGGCGAGCGTGCGGGCGACGCGCAGCACACGGTGATAGCCGCGCGCCGACAGTCGCATGGTCTCGGAAGCATCGCGCAAGAGCTTCAGCCCCTGCGCGTCCGGCTGGGCGATTGTTTCGAGCACCGACGCCGGCGCCTCGGCATTGGTGCGGATGTGAGGCAGGCCGACGGCGGCGTAACGGGCATTCTGCAGCGCCCGGGCTGCTGCGACGCGCGCCGCCACCTCCGCCGATCCCTCCGTCGGCGGCGGCAGGATCAGATCGGCGGCGGTCACGGCCGGAACCTCGATGCGCAGATCGATGCGGTCCATCAGGGGACCGGAAATGCGCGACTGATAATCCGAGGTGCAGCGATCGACCGGCCCGCGCTTGCAGGAAAAGCCGGGCTCATAGGCGTGACCGCAGCGGCAGGGGTTCATCGCCGCAATCAGCATGAAACGTGCAGGATAGGTGACGCGGTGGTTGGCGCGGGAGACCGCGACCTCGCCGTTCTCGAGCGGCTGGCGCAACGAATCGAGCACGCGCGGATCGAACTCGGGCAGTTCGTCGAGGAACAGCACGCCCTGGTGGGCGAGCGAAATCTCGCCGGGCCGGGCGCGAAGGCCGCCGCCGGTCAGCGCCGCCATGCTCGCGGAATGGTGCGGGCTGCGGAATGGCCGCCGCGCGGTCAACGCGCCATCGCGGATTTCGCCGGCAACCGAGGCAATCATCGATACTTCCAGCAATTCCGAAGGCGACAGCGGCGGCAGAATCGAGGGCAGGCGGGCCGCCAGCATCGATTTTCCGGCCCCGGGCGAGCCCATCATCAAGAGGTGATGCCCGCCGGCCGCCGCGATCTCGAGCGCGCGCTTGGCGCTCTCCTGGCCCTTGATGTCCCGCAGATCGAGCTGGCTCGCTTCCTGCGCATGGACTTTCGGTGATGGGCGCGACAGCACCTGCGCGCCCTTGAAGTGGTTGGCGATCTGGATCAGCGAATTGGCGGCAATGATCTGGATGTCCGGGCTGGCCCAGGCCGCTTCGGCACCGCATGCCGCAGGACAGATCAATCCTTCATCCCGTGAATTGGCGCCAATCGCGGCCGGCAAGACGCCTGCGACCGCTGCAATCGAGCCATCGAGCCCGAGTTCGCCCAGCACGGTGAAGCCGCTCAGCGTATCGGTCGGGATCGCGCCGATCGCGGCCATCAAGCCAAGCGCGATCGGAAGATCATAATGGCTGCCTTCCTTTGGCAGATCGGCGGGCGCCAGGTTGACGGTGATGCGGCGCGCGGGCAGCGCCAGCCCCGAAGCGATCAATGCCGAGCGCACGCGCTCGCGCGCCTCAGACACCGCCTTGTCGGGTAGCCCAACAATGGCAAAGGCCGGCAAGCCCGGGGCGACCTGCACCTGAACATCGACGGCCCGCGCCTCGATCCCTTCAAAAGCGACAGTTGAAACGCGTTGGACCATGCCATCCCCCTGTTGCAATCCAAGGTAGAGCAGGATTGCGGCAAGGGCAAGAACATTAAGCGAACATGCCGTTGAAGCTCAGGGGGATCACTTGCATCCCCTGCGTTCGTATGTCCCGTCGGCCGTCAGCGTCTCGCAGTGCGTGCTTGGCGTCAGCGCGATCATGACGACGACGATGATGATGAAGAGCAGGGCCAAGATCCACCTCACCCTTTCCCCCTTGGTAACTCACGCGAGCGACCAGGTGCGAGGTTTGCCAAGTGGTCGCGACGCATGTCCGCCGCTGAAAGCGCCGTCTGCGTTTCGAGCTTGAGGTCCCGCGCCAGCCGCGGTCGCTAAAACCGCAACGAGACAATTTATAGTTGTGAAAAGGATAGCGGCAACCGGCGCGGAACGCAAGAACAATTAGTGAACACGGTGGGGTCGGGCGCGAGAAGCCCGGGGGCGTGGCACCAGCCCGCCCCGGGGGTCGTTCTCGTCCGCTCAGTTCAGACTCATCGCCTCGGGATAATAATGGAATCCCTCTGCGGTTTTGGCGACGTGACCGATGCCCGGCCACGGGTAGTGGTAGGCCAACACGGCGACCTTGTTGGTCGCCAGCATGTCCAGCATCTTCACGCGGCTTGCGGCCGCCTGCTTCGGATCGGTGTCGTAGGAAAACTCCATCCGCGGCTTTTCCAACAACAGGATCGGATGGTGGGTGAGGTCGGCCAAGTAGGCGAAGGATTTGCCCTCGGACGTGATCATGAAGATGGTGTGGCCCACCGTGTGCCCCGGCGCGGCCATGGCTTGAATGCCGGGCAGGAACTCCTGGCCATCCTTGTAGAACACGATGCGGTCGCGCACCGGCAGCAGGTTCTTGCGGGCAATCGCGATGAAATCCTTCAAGGGACCGCTCATTTTGCCTTCGTCGGTCCAAAACTCGAGATCGCTCTGGGCGATGTAATACTGCGCGTTGGGAAATAGCGGCTTGCCATTATCGTCGATCACGCCGCCGACATGGTCGGGATGGGCGTGCGAGAACACCACCGCGTCGACGCTTTCCGGCTTGATGCCGGCTTCCTTCATGCTCTTCTGCTGGCGTCCGGTGTTTGGGCCGAAGCCTTTCGTCGAGCCCAAACCGGTATCAAACAGTACGAGCTTGTCGCCCATGTTCACGATCGGCGAATTCTGCTCGAGCGCGACGTTGGTGGTGGGCAGGAAATTGTCGCTCAGCATTTTCCGGATCTCGTCGTCCGGCACGCCGGTGAAGGTCCCCTTGGGGTCGCCGAGCGACAATGCTCCGTCGGACACGACCGTCACCTCGGCGCCGCCGAGATTGAAGCGGTAGAAACCGGGTGATTGCGTCCCGACCTTCGGGGCCTTCGCCAGTGCGTCGCCGCCAAGCATGGCGGTTGTGCCGAGGCCAGCGCCGAGCGCAAGCAGGGACCTTCGCGAAACATTCGATGTCATGCGTCTTCCTCCACCGTTTTCAAGATTGGGATCATTGCCCGAACGGACATTGTCGATAGTTATTCGAAAGCTGCGACCGCTTTTTGACATTTGGAAGGCGGCACAACCTCGCAGCGAGACTAGCCCGGAACTCGCTTCTTCTCAATCACATCCCAGATTTTTGCTGCGATGTCAGGTCCGCCGAGCCGGGCGATGGCGCGGATGCCCGTCGGCGAGGTCACGTTGATCTCGGTAAGATTGCCGTCGATCACGTCGATACCAACGAACAACAACCCGCGCTTGCGCAGGGCTGGTCCCAGCGTAGTGCAGATCTCGCGCTCGCGCTCGGTCAGGTCGGTCGCCTGCGCGGCACCCCCGCGGACCATGTTGGAGCGCAGATCGTCGACCGCCGGCACGCGGTTGACAGCGCCGGCAAATTCGCCCTCGACCAGGATGATGCGCTTGTCGCCATGTTTGACCTCGGGGATGAAACGCTGGATCACCCAGGGCTCGCGGAAAGTGACGGAGAACATGTCGAACAGCGAGCCGAAATTCATGTCCTGCGGCATGATGCGGAATACCGCGGCGCCGCCATGGCCATGCAACGGTTTCATGACGACTGCCCCGTGTTCGTCGCGGAAGGCGTTGATCTCGTCGAGATCGCGGGAGATCAGTGTCGGCGGCATCAGTTGCGGGAAATCCATCACGAACAGCTTTTCGGGTGCGTTGCGCACGCTGGCCGGATCGTTCACGACGAGCGTCTTCGGCTGCAGTCGTTCGAGCAGATGGGTCGAGGTGATGTAGGCGAGATCGAACGGCGGGTCCTGCCGCAACAGAACGACGTCGAACGCGGCGAGCGATTCCCGGCGCGGCTCGCCCAGGGTGAAATGGTCGCCCGCCTCGTCGCGCACGGTCAGTAACTGCACCGGTGCGACCAGCTCATCGCCGCGTAGCGAAAGCTTGTCTGGCGTGTAGTAGGACAGGCCGTGGCCGCGTTTCTGCGCTTCCAGAAGCAGCGCGAAGGTCGAATCGCCGCGGATGTTGATGCGCGAGATCGGGTCCATCTGGACGGCGACGTTTAGTTTCATGGGCTGATCCGTCAACTCTCAGGTCGGGTTCAAGGGCTCGCGTCGAACGCCGCCAATACATGGCGCGGCAGGCGTCGCGGCGCAATCAGCATGGCGTCGAAACGAAGCTCAAAATCGGCATGTTCGGGATGCGCCATCAGCCAGACTTGCGCTGCGGCGACGATGCGCGCCTGCTGGCGAGCGGTGACTGCATAGGCCGCCTCATCGAGACTGGCGCGCGCCTTGACCTCGATGAAGGCCAAAAGACTTCGTCGGCGCGCCACGATGTCGATCTCGCCATAGGGGGTGCGAAATCGCCGTGCCAGGATGCGATAGCCTTTTGCGAGAAGCCAGGCGGCGGCGCGCGACTCAGCCGAAAGCCCGGTTTGAAATGCGGCGACCCGTTCGGCCGACGCGGATTTCGTTCGGCTGTCTGGCGCCGCGGCGCCATCGGCGCTTGCGTCAGTCTTGGCCATCAGTCTTGCCCATCAGTCTTGCCCATGCGCGCCTTTCGAGGTCGTCTGCCGGTCCGTCGCCCGTTCGGTGCAATCCCTCGCGAGTTCGAGCGCGCGGGCATAGATTTCGCGGCGCGACCGTCCGGAAAGCTCTGTGGCGTGCGCAACCGCGTCCTTGACGCTCTCGAGCGCCAGACGCTTGCGCAGGAGATCATCGAGCGCATCCGCAGTCATGGCCGGCGCCGCCTTTGGCGGAGCTATTACCAGTACGAACTCGCCGCGCGTCTCCAGCGAATTTGCCGATTTGGCCAGTTCCGAAAGCGGCGCGCGGCGGATGTCCTCATGCATCTTGGTCAACTCGCGGCAGATTGCGGCATCACGCTCGCCCATGATCGCGGCGAGATCGGCAAGCGTATCCTGCACGCGGTTCCCCGATTCGAACATGACGAGCGTGGCGTCGATGCGGGAAAGCTCAGCCAGCCGCGCGCGGCGCGCGGTCGGCTTCGGCGGCAGAAATCCCTCGAAGTAGAAGCGATCCGTCGGCAGCGCCGCGACCGACAGCGCCGCCAGCACCGAGGAGGGTCCAGGCAATGCGGTCACCTGATGGCCCGCCGCGCACGCCTCCCGCACCAGCTTGAAGCCGGGATCGGAGATCAGCGGGGTTCCGGCATCGGAAACGAGTGCGATTGCAGCCCCCTGCGCCAGCCGTTCGAGGATCTTTGGCCGCGCCAGCGCCGCGTTGTGCTCGTGATAGGGCGTCAGCTGCGCCGCAATCGCGTAGCGCTCGGTCAGCCGCCGGGTAATCCTCGTATCCTCGCAGGCGATGATATCGACGCCGGCAAGGGTTTCCAGGGCGCGCAACGTGATGTCGCCGAGATTGCCGATCGGGGTCGCCACCAGGTGGAGGCCGCCAGGCGGCTTGGGGGCAGTCAAGACCTGCCCGTTTATGGAAAAAGTCCGCGAACTTGGTCTTGCCGGCCCATCAGGGGTGTTTGTGGAAGCGGTTTTTGCGCGCATAATGCCAACTTAAGACGTTTTCGGCCGAAGTGGATACCGCTACATTTCCACAGGCCCAGGGAGGGGCCGTGCGCGGAGGCTGACGAAGGGGATGCGCAAATCAGGCGGGCTTCCTTTCGCGCGATGACAAGGGGTATCTGCAACCGGTTGTGATGCCCGCAAGCCATAATCCTTTTGTTTTAGTTAACTATTCGCCGACATTATGCCTGAATCCACCCCTCCTGATCCCCCACGGAGGGCGAGGTCCTGGCCATCCTGGTCGGCCGCGAGAAGAGAAGCGATGGTGGGTCCGTTCGATCCCAATTCAAAACCTGCCAGGTCTGGAACCAGCAAATCCGCGGCTTCGGGTGCAAAAGCGACCCGACGGAGTGCGCTTGGCCTGATTCTCGGCGCGCCGTTGCTCGGCGCCTGCTCGAGCATTCAGCAAAGTCTGAGCCAGTTTTCCAGTTCGTCGCCGTCTGCGGGCGGTCAGCCAGGTACGCCACAACAGCCGGTTGCCGTCGGCAACGGGCAGGTCAAGGTCGGCATGATCCTGCCGCTGTCGGCGGCTGGCAATGCCGGCGTCGCCGCGCAATCGATGAAGGCCGCATCCGAGATGGCGCTTTCGGAATTCCTCAACCCCAACCTTCAGCTTCTCATCAAGGACGACGGCGGCGGCGCGCAAGGGGCGCAGCAGGCGGCCCAACAGGCGATCGACGAGGGTGCGGAGATCATCCTGGGGCCGCTGTTTGCATCCTCGGTTCCGGCCGTGGCGCAGGTGGCCCGTGGAAAAGGCATCTCGGTCATTGCGTTCTCGACCGATTCGAGTGTGGCCAACCGTGGCGTATATCTGCTCAGCTTCCTCCCCGAATCCGATGTGAACCGGATCATCGAATATGCCGCGAGCCAGGGTAAGCGATCGTTTGCGGCCATGTTGCCGGAGAATGCTTATGGCAACGTGGTGGAAGCCGCCTTCAAGCAGGCCGTTCCCAAGCG
This sequence comes from uncultured Alphaproteobacteria bacterium, assembly GCA_963721935.1. GTDB lineage: Bacteria > Pseudomonadota > Alphaproteobacteria > Rhizobiales > Xanthobacteraceae > Bradyrhizobium. Next base: position 57,318 of record CAVRMY010000056.1, on the reverse strand, counting down.
GGGCGGCCGCATCGTGGCGTTCGAAAAATACGGGGCGGATCGGGCCTCGGCGGCGCGCAATGTCGCGCAGGCGCTTGGTCAGGCCGATGCACTGCTGCTTGCCGACGATGGCGATGCGGTCGTGACGGTGGCCGATGCGCTCTCCGCAGCAGGGGCCAATCTCCAGAGCGTCCAGCTGCTCGGCACCGGCTTGTGGGATAATCCGCGCGTGTTCGCGAGCGCGAAATTGCAGGGCGGGCTTTATGCGGCGCCGGACCCTTCCGGTTTCAAGAGTTTCGCAAAACGCTATCGCGCCAGAACGAGCAACGAGCCGGTGCGCACCGCGACGCTGGCCTACGACGCGGTGGCGCTGGCCGCAGCCTTGTCGCGAACGCAAGGCGGGCAACGCTTCACATCGGACGTCCTGCTCAATCCATCAGGCTTTGCCGGCATCGATGGCCTGTTCCGCTTCCGCGCCGACGGCAGCAACGAGCGCGGCCTCGCCGTGATGCGGGTCGGGTCGGGTGGCCCCACCCTGGTGGCAGGCTCCCCGAAGAGTTTTGGTGCGTAAGGGTTACGCGGCCAAATCAGCGACCACCGCATCGAGCAGGGGGAAGCCGGCCCTCGTGACCCGCAGCCGGCCGCTCTCATCGACGCAGATGGCGCCTTCTTCACGCAGGATGGCGACACGACGCGGATCGAGGGTGCGGCCCGCCAAGGCCGCATAGCGCTGCGGATCGATGCCCTCCGCAAGGCGCAGGCCCATCAGCAGGAATTCGTCGGCGCGTTCTTCGCTGTTGAGGCACTCGTCGGCGACAACGCCGTGGCCGCTACCCTCCACCCGCATCAGCCAGGCCTCGGGCCGCTTCTCTGTCGATGTCGCGTGGCGGACACCGCCGATGTCGAGCCGGCCATGAGCACCGGGGCCGATGCCGGCATATTCGTGGCCACGCCAGTAGACCAGATTGTGCCGGCATTCCGCGCCGGGCTGGGCGTGGTTGGATATTTCATAGGCCGGCAGACCCTCTTTGTCGCAGATCTCCTGCGTCACGTCATAAAGCGCGCGCGCTGTCGCCTCGTCCGGCGTTTTCAATTTGCCGGCGGCATGCAGGCCGAAGAACGGCGTGCCTTCCTCGATCGTCAGCTGATAGAGCGAAAGATGTTCCGCCGCCTCCGAGATCGCGAGTTTCAGCTCGTCCGCCCACATCCGCCGCGTCTGGTCGGGACGTGCGTAAATCAGGTCGAACGAATAGCGGTCGAAACAGCGGCGCGCGATGGCTACCGCATCGAGCGCCTCGCGCGCGCTGTGCAGGCGTCCGAGCGTGCTAAGAGAGGCGTCGTCCAGCGCCTGTACGCCCAGCGAGACGCGGTTGACGCCGGCCGAGCGATAGGCGGCGAAGCGTGTGGCTTCGACGCTGGTGGGATTGGCTTCGAGCGTGACTTCCACGTCGGAAGCCACCGGCCAGTTCCTGCCAATCGCATCCAGGATCGCGCCCACGGTCTGCGGTCGCATCAGCGATGGCGTGCCGCCGCCCAGAAAGATCGATGTCACCTCGCGCTGGGGCAGGCGCGCAGCGGTGGTCTCGATTTCGCGCGCGAACGCGCGGGCAAACCGATCCTCATCGACGGCGGCATGGCGAACGTGGCTGTTGAAATCGCAATATGGGCATTTCGACAGGCAAAACGGCCAATGCACGTAGACGCCAAAAGCCCGCCCATCGTCGCGCGTACTACTCAAGGCAGATCTCCGCGAGTTTGACGAAGGCGCGGGCGCGGTGCGAGAGGCCCTTTCCCAAAGGCGGCAGGCCGTGCTTCTCGACCGAGGTCATTTCCCCGAAGGTGCGGCTGTGTCCATCGGGGAGGAACATCGGATCATAGCCGAAGCCCGCCGTGCCGCGCGGCGGCCATACCAATGTTCCATCGACGCGCGCCTCGACCTCCTCGGTGTGACCATCCGGCCAGGCAACGCAAAGTGCGGAGACGAAATGCGCGGCTCGCGTCGAGGGCTGCGTGACGCCGCGCTCCCGCAGCAACCTCTCGATTTGAGCCATCGCGGCGGCGAAGTCCTTGTTCTCGCCCGCCCAGCGCGCCGAATAAATTCCGGGCGCGCCGCCGAGCGCGTCGACTGCCAATCCTGAATCGTCGGCAAACGCCGGAAGCCGGGCCGCGTTTGCCGCAGCAAGCGCCTTGATGCGGGCATTGGCAGCGAAGGTGTCGCCGGTCTCCTTGGGCTCGGCAAGGCCGAGGTCGGCGGCCGATATCGCCTCGACGCCATGCGGCGCCAGCAACTCGCGCATCTCGGCAAGCTTGCCGGGATTATGGGTCGCGATCACGAGCTGGCCGAAGATTCGACGGTGCATGGTCACTGTCTCGTCGGTGCGCTTGCGGCTTGAAATCACGCCACGGCCAATTTCTGCAGGTCGACAAGCTTGGCGACGCCCTTGCGCGCCAGCGCCATCAGCGACAGGAATTCATCCTGCGTGAACGGCGTCTTCTCGGCGGTGCCCTGCACCTCGATGATCCGCCCGTCGCCGGTCATGACGAAATTGGCGTCGGTCTCGGCCTCCGAATCCTCGGCATAATCGAGGTCAAGCACCGCGGTGCCGCCATAAATGCCGCACGAGATCGCGGCGACATTGTCGCGCAGCACGTTGCTCCGGATCATGTTGCGCGCTTTCATCCAGCCGATGCAATCGGCGAGCGCGACCCAGGCGCCGGTGATGGAAGCCGTTCGTGTGCCGCCATCGGCCTGCAGCACGTCGCAGTCGACGGTGATCTGGCGCTCGCCGAGCGCTTCCAGATCGACGGCGGCGCGCAGCGAGCGGCCGATCAAGCGCTGGATCTCGACGGTGCGGCCACCCTGCTTGCCGGCGGCGGCTTCGCGACGGGTGCGCTCCAGAGTGGCGCGCGGCAACATGCCGTATTCGGCCGTAACCCAGCCGCGACCCTGGCCCTTGAGCCACGGCGGCAGCCGCTCTTCCAGCGTCGCCGTCACCAGGACATGGGTGTCGCCGAATTTTACCATGCAGGAACCCTCGGCATATTTGACCACGCCGCGTTCCAGCGACACGGCGCGCAGTTCATCCGGCGCACGGCGGCTTGGCCGCATGGGAAATCCTCCGAATTGGGCAGGGGCATAACGGGCTGGCCGTGCTTGTAGGTGTGCCAACGGTCAGCGGCAAGGGCCTTTGGCCATCTTTGGCGATCATTGCCTGCTTGTCACCAGCGCCAGGGAGGGACAAAATCAGGTGGTCGTCGCCTGGAGTTCTAATTTGGCCCAACACGAACCAATTGGCCTGATCACCTCGCATGCAGGGCTCGCCCAGCTCAACGAGCGCTCGCGGGACATCTTTCGCCAAATCGTGGAAAGCTATCTGGCAACCGGCGAACCGGTCGGCTCGCGCAATATTTCGCGCCTGATTGCCTTGCCGCTATCGCCGGCGTCGGTGCGCAACGTGATGGCCGATCTCGAGGCGTTGGGGCTGATCTACGCGCCGCATACATCGGCGGGTCGGTTGCCGACCGAAATCGGCTTGCGATTTTTCGTCGACGCATTGATGCAGCTTGGCGATCTCACCGAAGCTGAACGGCAGTCGATCCAGACTCAGCTCGCCGCCGTCGGCAAGGCGCAGTCGGTGGAAGCGGCCCTTGGCGAGGCGCTGACGCGGCTATCCGGCCTGACCCGCGCAGCGGCCGTGGTGTTGACGGGTAAATCCAATTCACGCCTGAAACACATCGAGTTTGTGCGGCTCGAGCCGGAGCGCGCGCTGGTCGTGCTGGTCGGCGAGGACGGTCAGGTTGAGAACCGAGTGCTCACGCTGCCGCTGGGCGTTCCCTCCTCGGCCCTGACGGAAGCGACCAACTTCCTGAACTCGCGGATCAGAGGCCGGACGTTGGCAGAAGCGCGGCTCGAACTTGAAACCGCACTGACGCAAAGCCGCGCCGAACTGGATCAGTTGACGCAGAAGGTGATCGCCGCTGGCATCGCGAGCTGGTCCGGCGGCGAGAGCGACGATCGGCAGCTGATCGTGCGTGGGCATGCCAATCTGCTGGAAGATTTGCACGCGCTGGAAGATCTCGAGCGCGTCAGGCTGCTGTTCGACGATCTCGAGACCAAGCGCGGCGTGATCGATCTTCTGGGCCGGGCCGAGCGTGCGGAGGGCGTGCGGATTTTCATCGGTTCGGAGAACAAGCTGTTTTCGCTGTCCGGTTCCTCCACCATCGTCGCCCCCTATCGGGACGCGGCGGGTCATATCATCGGTGTTCTCGGCGTGATCGGGCCGACCAGGCTGAATTATGCCCGGGTGATCCCGACCGTGGACTATGCGGCGCGCATCGTCAGCCGCATGCTCAGCGGATGATCGGGTTTTTCAATCGTTTTGTTGACACCGATCGCGGTACCGGCAGGCGCATCAGGCCTCACTTGCGGAATCGGAGAATGCCTCGGCGCTTGATTTTCCTCGCATGAAGCACGATATCGGCCCCAGCATTCGCTGACGTTTCCAATCAAACCCCGACTTTCCGAGAAGGCAGTGTGATGACCGATCCCAACGGGCAAAAGGACAATCCGGCCAATCCATCGCAAGGCGGCGAGCCCCTGGTTTCCAAGCCCTACATCATGCCTGACGATCCCGAGGAAGGATCGATGGAGGCGCTGGTCAAGGAAGCCGCTGATATGCGCGACAAGATGCTGCGCACGCTTGCGGAGATGGAAAACCTGCGCAAGCGCACGGCAAGGGAAGTCGCCGATGCGCGCGCCTACGGCATTACGGGATTTGCGCGCGATGTGCTCGACATCGCCGACAATCTGCAACGGGCACTGGATGCGGTTCCATCCGAAACGCGGGAATCGGCCGATCCAGTGCTCAAGGCGCTGATCGAGGGCGTCGAGCTGACCGAGCGATCGCTTCTCAATGCGCTCGAAAAAAATGGCGTCAAGAAATTCGATCCATCGGGCGGGAAATTCGATCCCAATTTCCAGCAGGCGATGTATGAGGTGCCGGACGCGTCAGTTCCCCCCGGCACCGTCGTGCAGGTCGTTCAGGCCGGCTACATGATCGGCGATCGCGTGTTGCGGCCGGCGCTGGTAGCTGTCGCCAAAGGCGGTGCGAGGGCTTCCGCTTCCGAACAGGGCTGAGGCGCTCAGGCTCGAGCGCAGGCTTCATGCCCGCGAATTCGCGGGAATGACCTGCGTTACACCGCGATATCGCTCGATTTGATGCGCTTGACGCCGGCCTTGTCCATGTCCGCCCACGCCTTGGCGAGCGAGCCCTGGGTGTCGATGCCACGGCAGGCATCTTCAACGACATAGGCGTCGAACCCCGCCTTGCGTGCATCCAGTGCCGTCCACGCGACGCAGAAATCGGTGGCGAGCCCGGCGATGAAGAGGCGCTGCAGATTGCGTGCCTTGAGATAGGCGGCAAGGCCCGTCGTCGTCTTGCCATCGGCTTCGGTGAAGGCCGAGTAGCTGTCGACGTCCTTGTGGTAGCCCTTCCGGATCACGAGTTCCGCCTGCGGAATCGAAAGCTCCTTCGACAGCGCCGCGCCGTCGGTGCCCTGCACGCAGTGGTCGGGCCACAACACCTGCTTGCCGTAGGTCAGATCGATCACTTCGAACGGCTGCTTGCCGGCGTGGCTGGAGGCGAACGATATGTGGCCCGCCGTGTGCCAGTCCTGCGTCAGAACCACATTGGCGAATCCCTTGGCCAGGCGGTTGATCACCGGAATGACCTGGTCGCCATCCTTCACAGCCAGGCTGCCGCCGGGCAGGAAACAATTTTGAACGTCGATGACGAGAAGCGCCGAAGCGTCATCGACCTTGATCGTTTCTGCTGCCCTGAGCGATCTCGAGGTAACCGTCGCGATGGCTATCGCACCCAAGCCCGCAAAAATCTGCCGTCGGTCACGCATGTCGTACCTCCCTGGCTAGGAAAAGCCAGCAAATCAGGTCAGCGATCAATCGTAAAGACAGCGTTCAGGGGGCGGACCCGAATACCAGCCGGTGTCCCGATGGCGAACTTCGGAATCAAGATACTAGCGCGGATGAATTCCATCGCGGACGGCGCGGAAACGCGGAAAAGCACTCGTCCATTGGTCGCGCGGAGCGCTGCCGATGATTCGCAACGCGTTCTGACCGCCGAACCGCAACCATTGCACGACGGTGACCGGTGTATTGTCCCTCCCGCTGATCGCATCGATCCGCGTTTCGTATCCGGCCATGCCGTCGATACGGAGCGGCTCGGACATCGTGATCCGCGAGCTGTGCACTCCGGGGATTGAAGCTACCGCCTGCTCCGCAAAGCGCCCGCGATCCTCTGGCAGCGCCGGCGAGGAGCCCATCAGACCCACCACCATGAACGGCGCCGCCTCAAAGCCGGTCTTTTCGTCGCCGTCCGCAAGAAGAATTGCGCCACCCGTCGCCAAGGCGCGGACGGTCTTGAAGTCGCCGAGATCGCCGACCCTGAAGGGCATCAGTTCAAGCAGCTCCTGGGTCGGAACTTCCTTGCGGACGGTCGCGGTCGCAAACATCCGTCGCACGGCTTCGTCGCTGTAGATCTTGCTGGCGTTCTCCGGGACCTGCACGGCGACATAGCCGGAGAAGGTCCCGCCTGAGAGGATCATTGAATAACGGTGCACGACGCTTCCGCCGTTGCGTGCGGTTTCCACCGTGTAATAGGCCATGCCCGCGGCGGTCTCGATGCCTTCGGGCCTGGCGCCGCTGGCAACGGCCGGATTGGTCTTCAGAGCATTCATGACCTCGCCATAGGCATCGGCCGGAAGTTCGGCCATCAGCACCTTGACGCTTTCGTCCTGGCTCTCGAATCCGGTGAATTTCTTTGCCGGAACAAGGCCCACAAGGGGGACGATTCCGATCCGGATGCCGGGCGGAAAAACCGGGTCCTCGGCGCGGGCGGCCCCCATGAGGACGAGCAACGCCAAGGCGGAAAGCAAGGCAAAAACCGAGGCAAAAACCGGGGCGGAAACCAGGGCGACGGGTCGGATGAGCTTCATCGGCAAGTTGATCCACTGGGGTTTGCGTCGAGGCGGGTCGTTGCCGGACCGTCTCTCGCCCTGCCCGCTTTTAACGGTTTTGCCGCTCCGGCAACAGCGCCGTGGCGATGGGCTTCAGACGACCCCCTCGTCTTGTCCGCCGGCGGCTGCCCTTGACGTTCTGGCTCGGAAACTATCTTTAAAGCTTGGGGCTCCCTGTGGATTAAGGTTGCGTCCGCCTCCTTGCAGGCCTTGCACCCCCTCCTATATGAGGCACACCGTCGCGATATCGCGAGTATTTGATCGTTGGGGGTTTTGGATTGGTGCGCCGTCAGGGCCCAGCCGACCTGCCGCAAAAAGAAGGATATGAGGACCATGGGAAAGGTCATAGGGATCGATCTCGGCACCACGAATTCGTGCGTCGCCGTAATGGATGGCAAGACTGCGAAAGTCATCGAGAACGCCGAGGGCATGCGGACGACCCCCTCGATCGTGGCCTTTACCGATGATGGCGAGCGCCTCGTCGGCCAGCCTGCCAAGCGGCAGGCGGTGACCAATCCCGAGCGCACCTTCTTCGCGGTCAAGCGCCTCATCGGCCGCCGCTACGACGATCCGATGGTGGAGAAGGACAAGAAGCTCGTCCCCTACAAGATCGTCAAGGCTTCCAACGGCGATGCCTGGGTCGAAGCCGACGGGAAGACCTACTCGCCCTCCCAGATCTCCGCTTTCATCCTGCAAAAGATGAAGGAAACCGCCGAGGCCCATCTCGGCCAGAAAGTCGATCAGGCCGTCATCACCGTTCCTGCCTATTTCAACGACGCGCAACGCCAGGCCACCAAGGACGCCGGCAAGATTGCCGGGCTTGAGGTGCTGCGCATCATCAATGAACCGACGGCAGCCGCGCTCGCCTACGGCCTCGACAAGACGAAGTCCGGCACCATCGCGGTGTATGACCTCGGCGGCGGCACCTTCGATATTTCGATTCTCGAAATCGGCGACGGCGTGTTCGAGGTGAAATCGACCAACGGCGACACCTTCCTCGGCGGCGAAGACTTCGACATGCGGCTCGTCAACTACCTGGCCGACGAATTCCAGAAAGAGCAGGGCATCAACCTGCGCAACGACAAGCTTGCCTTGCAGCGCCTGAAAGAGGCCGCAGAAAAGGCCAAGATCGAATTGTCCTCGACCACGCAGACCGAAATCAATCTGCCGTTCATCACGGCTGACCAGTCCGGCCCGAAGCATCTGACGATGAAGCTGACGCGCGCCAAGTTCGAGGCGCTGGTCGATGATCTGGTCCAGAAGACCATCGAGCCGTGCCGCAAGGCGCTGAAGGACGCAGGACTTACGGCCGGCGAGATCGGCGAAGTGGTGCTGGTCGGCGGCATGACCCGGATGCCGAAGGTCCAGGAGGTCGTCAAGCAATTGTTCGGCAAGGAGCCCCACAAGGGCGTCAACCCGGACGAAGTCGTGGCCATCGGTGCGGCGATCCAGGCCGGCGTGCTGCAGGGCGACGTCAAGGACGTGCTGTTGCTCGACGTGACCCCGTTGTCGCTCGGCATCGAGACGCTGGGTGGCGTGTTCACCCGGATCATCGACCGCAACACCACGATCCCGACCAAGAAGAGCCAGGTGTTCTCCACTGCCGAGGACAACCAGAACGCCGTCACCATTCGCGTCTTCCAGGGCGAACGTGAAATGGCGGCCGACAACAAGATGCTCGGCCAATTCGACCTGATGGGCATTCCTCCGGCGCCGCGCGGCATGCCGCAGATCGAGGTCACCTTCGACATCGACGCCAACGGCATCGTCAACGTCTCCGCGAAGGACAAGGCGACCGGCAAGGAACAGCAGATCCGGATCCAGGCGTCGGGCGGTCTGTCCGAGGCCGACATCGAGAAGATGGTCAAGGATGCCGAGGCCAACGCGGCCGAGGACAAGAAGCGCCGCGAAGCGGTCGACGCCAAGAACCACGCCGATGCGCTCGTGCATTCCACCGAAAAGGCTCTCGCCGAGCATGGCTCGAAGATCGCCGACACCGAGCGCCGCGCCATCGAAGACGCGGTCAGCGATTTGAAGGAAGCGCTGAAGGGTGACGATGCCGAAGCCATCAAGGCCAAGACCAACACGCTGGCGCAGGCCTCGATGAAGCTGGGCGAGGCGATGTACAAGCAACAGGCTGAAAGCGATGCGGCCAGGGACGCCGCAAAGGATGCTGCAAAGGACGACGTGGTCGACGCGGAATTTACCGAGGTCGACGACGACAAGAACAACAAGAAATCTGCCTAGGCGGCGGTAATCATGGCCCCCATTCCAGCGAGCACGCGACTCGAAGGATGGGGGTCATTCTTCGTTAAGCCGAAGGCGGCATTGTGTGTGACCGCACTCCTTCGGGACAAGGATGAACTTCGGGCGGGTTGAAGGATGTCCATCAAGCGCTGTTACTACGAAACCCTTGAAGTCGACCGAAACGCGGACGAATCCAAACTTAAGGCGGCTTTCCGGAAGCTGGCGATGAGATGGCACCCGGACAGGAATCCGGGCGACGTCGCGAGCGAGATGCGCTTCAAGGAAATCAACGAGGCCTACGAAGTCCTGAAAGACGGCGAGAAGCGCGCAGCCTATGACCGGTTTGGTCATGCGGCGTTCGAACACGGCAGCGGCGGCGGTGGTCCCGGCTTCGGAGCCGGTTTTGCTTCATCATTCTCCGACATCTTTGAAGATCTGTTCGGCATGGCCGGGCAGCGTTCGCGCAGCGGCCGCGAACGCGGCGCCGATTTGCGCTACAATATGGAAATTACGCTCGAGGAAGCTTTCCAGGGCAAGACGGCGCAGATCGAGATTCCCGTTTCGGTCACCTGCGAATCATGTTCGGGCACCGGCGCAAAGGCGGGCACCAAGCCGAAGACCTGCTCGATGTGCGGCGGTGCGGGGCGGGTGCGGCATGCACAGGGCTTCTTCACGCTGGAGCGAACCTGTCCCGCCTGCCAGGGCCGTGGCCAGATGATCGAAGATCCCTGTCCTTCGTGCTCGGGCTCCGGGCGCGTGACGCGCGAGCGCACGCTTGCGGTCAATATTCCGCAAGGCGTTGAGGACGGCACGCGCATTCGGCTCGCCGGAGAAGGCGAGGCCGGCATCCGCGGCGGCCCCTCCGGGGATCTCTACATTTTCCTGTCGCTGGCTGCGCACGAATTTTTTCAGCGCGACGGCGCCGACCTGCATTGCAGGGTGCCAATCTCGATGGTGGCCGCGGCACTCGGCGGTGAATTCGAGGTGCCGACCATCGACAAGGGCAAGACCAAGGTGAAAATACCTGCTGGAACCCAGTCGGGCCGGCGGTTCCGCATCACGTCAAGGGGAATGCCCGTGTTGCGCTCGCGCCAGACCGGCGACATGTACGTCCAGGTCGCGGTCGAAACGCCGCAGAATTTGACCAGGAAGCAGCAGGAACTGCTGGCGGAGTTCGAAAAACTGTCGTCCGGCGCCACCCAGCCGGAAGCGGATGGCTTCTTCGCCAAGGTTAAAGATTTCTTCGGCAACCGCGCAAATACTTAAATCCCAGCCTGCAAAAGGGGTTGGTAAAGGATAGCCCAGCCCCGCGCGAAACCGGCTGTGTGACTTTGGCGCCAGACCAACCATTATTCCGGAAACCGCGAAAAGCGCGTTCTTGACCATCACGCCTGCTGCCTATACGTCTTTATGACTATTTTCTGACACTGCCGCGAAATGCGGTCCCGCCTGGTAGCGACATGCCCCTGCAATCGACCGCGCGTGCGTTGAAAAAGCCCCTCCGTCTCGACGACGAGGTTCGTTTTCTTCGTTCCTGGATCGAGAAGCCGCTTCACGTCGGCGCTGTGATGCCCTCGGGGCGGTTGCTGGCGCGCACCATGGCGGAATATGTCGACGGTCATTCGACAGGCGCGGTGGTGGAACTCGGCCCCGGTACCGGCGCAATCACAAGCGCACTGATCGAGCGTGGCATCGATCAGAAGCGTCTCGTTCTGGTCGAATACAATCCGGGATTCTGTGCGCTCCTGCGCGACCGCTATCCGCACGCCAGGGTGGTGCAGGGCGATGCTTATAAGCTGCGGGACTCCTTGCGCAACGTGCTGAGCGCCCCGGCCTCGGCTGTGGTCTCCGGCCTTCCCCTCGTGACCAAGCCCATGCAGACGCGCCTGAAATTGATTCGCGAAGCCTTTGTGGCGCTCGCGCCGGGTGCACCTTTTGTGCAGTTCACCTATTCGGTCGCGCCACCGATTCCGAAATCGTTGCCGGGCGTTTCCACGCAAGCCTCCGAGCGCATCTGGATGAACCTTCCACCGGCTCGCGTCTGGGTGTATCGGAAAGGCTGAAGCCGTCCGCTTTCCGCGGACGGCTGTTCCAGAGCGCGTTTTCTCCGCGCGAACCGTTAGACACCTCGCGTGAAAACGCTATTGTCGAACAGACCATGGCCGCGGTGAAAATCCTGGTGATCCCCGGTTCGCTCCGCACCGGCTCGCTCAACGCGAGGCTTGCGGCTGTCGCCGCGCATGAGCTGGCGCAGGCTGGCGCCGAGGTCACCAGGATTTCGCTTTCGGATTTTTCGCTGCCGATCTACGACGGCGACCTGCAGGCCAAATCGGGAGTGCCGAAGAACGCGATCAATCTCAAGCGCATGATCGGCTCCCATCATGGCGTTCTGATCGTGACGCCGGAGTATAATGCCTCGATCCCCCCGCTGATCAAGAACACCATCGACTGGCTGACGCGTGTCCAGGATCCGCACGAGGTGCGCGGGCAGGTATTTTTTGGGCGCCCGTTCGCGATTGCCGCGGCCTCACAGAGCCGGCTTGGCGGCGCACGATCGCTGGCGGCGCTGCGCGTGATCCTCACCGCCTGCCGCGCACTGGTAATTCCCAACCAGCTCGCGTTGTCGTTCGCAGGCGAGGCCTACGACGATATGGACAAATTGAAGCAGCCACCCGATATCGAGGCGCTCGGCGCTTTGGTGCGGCAATTGATCGACGTTTCCCAACGCATGATGTGAGGTGACATGCAGCCGTCCGCCATCGCCAGCAGTGTCGCTGCAACGGAACACGATCTTCGGAAAGCGCCCACCAGCGCCGACCGGTTGATCGTGGCGCTCGACCTGCCGAACCTCGAGCGCGCGGAAGCGATGATCGCACGGCTTGGCGACAGCGTGACGTTCTACAAGATCGGCTATCAACTCGGCTTTGCCGGCGGCCTGTCGCTGGTCGGTAAACTCAGCGATGCCGGCAAGAAGGTTTTTGTGGACCTGAAGCTGCACGACATAGGCAACACCGTGGCGCGCGGCGTCGAGAGCCTGAGAGCGCAGGGCGCCACGTTCCTGACCGTGCATGCCTACCCGCAAACCATGAAAGCGGCGGTGGAGGCGCGCGGACAATCCGCGCTGAAGATTCTCGCCGTCACGGTGCTGACCTCCTATGACGATGCCGATCTTCACGCCGCAGGTTACCGCGTTCGTGTCCCTGACCTGGTCGCCGAGCGTGCCCGGCAGGCCAAGGCGATCGGTGTCGACGGGATTGTCTGCTCGGCTGAAGAGGCCGCTGCCTTGCGCGGAATCGTGGGTGCCGACATGAGCCTCGTGACGCCCGGCATACGTCCGGCAGGTTCGGCTGCAGGCGACCAGAAGCGCATCATGACGCCAGCGCGCGCAATTTCCGCCGGCGCGGATTATCTGGTGGTCGGCCGGCCGGTGACGGAAGCCGCCGATCCTAAGGCTGTAGCCGAGGCCATCCAGGCGGAGATCGCACAGGCCTTGGGTTGAACGAGAGCAGTTTCGTAAAAGGAGTGTTGCAAGATGGCGAAAGGCTACTGGATCGCGCGTATCGATGTGCATGACCCGGACGGCTACAAGGAGTATGTCGCGCAGAACGGCGCGGTGTTTGCGAAATACGGTGCCAAATTTCTGGTGCGCGGCGGCCAGCACGTCGCCAAGGAGGGCAGTTCGCGCTCGCGCAACGTGGTGCTCGAATTCAAGGATTATGAGACCGCGATCGCTTGCTACAATTGCCCTGAATATGCCCGCCTGGTTGCGCTCCGCAGTCCGCACGCCGAGAGCGATCTTGTGATCGTCGAAGGCTATGACGGCCTGCAACCGGGCGCTTGACGGCCCTGTTGATCTCCTGATCGGTTGCTCCGACTGGCCGCTCCGGCTATACGGCACTGGCGAGGTCTGAAAATGTCCGAAATGCGCTTGATCGTTGCCGGGGCCGGCGGCCGGATGGGCCGAGCGCTGACGCGCGTGATCTCCGAGACCAAGGGCGCGGTGCTTGCCGGCGCGCTGGAGGCGCCTGCTTCCGATCTGCTCGGCAAGGACGCCGGCATGCTCGCAGGGCTACCTGCCAACGGTGTGCTGCTGTCGGCGGATCTTTGGACGATGTCGGCGAATGCCGATGCCATCGTCGACTTCACGGTGCCCGGAGCAACCATTGCCAATGTCGCCATCGCGGCCGAGCGGCGGATGGTTCACATCATCGGCACCACCGGGCTGTCTCTGTCCGATGAGGCCGTGATCAAGAGCGTCACCTCGCGCGCCACCGTCGTGAAGTCGGGCAATATGAGCCTGGGCATCAATCTGCTGGCGGCGCTTGTGAAGCGAGTGGCGCAGTCGCTGGACCAGAGTTTCGACATCGAGGTTCTGGAAATGCATCACCGCGCGAAGGTCGATGCACCATCCGGCACGGCGCTGATGTTGGGGGAAGCGGCGGCAGCGGGCCGCAAGGTTGCGCTCGACAGGCACTCGGCGCGGGGACGCGACGGCCTCACCGGACCGCGCCGTCCAGGCGACATCGGGTTCGCCTCGTTGCGCGGCGGGTCCGTCACCGGCGATCACAGCGTGATCTTCGCCGGCTCCATGGAACGCATCGAGCTCACCCACAGGGCGGAGGATCGCACCATGTTTGCGCAAGGCGCGGTCAAGGCCGCGCTGTGGGCCCGCGGCAAGGAGCCCGGCTTCTACACGATGGCGGACGTGCTGGGGCTTTCTGATTTCTGACCAACCTCATTCAAACGGAAACAGGTATGGGCGATCGTCTTCTCGTGCTCGTGCGTCACGGCCAGAGCGAATGGAATTTGAAGAACCTGTTCACCGGCTGGAAGGACCCCGACCTGACCGAGAAGGGTATTGCGGAAGCCGTGGAGGCGGGCCGCAAATTGAAGGGGCAGGGGCTTTTCTTCGACATCGCGTTCACCTCCGTGCTCAGGCGCGCGCAGCATACGCTCGACCTCACGCTTGCCGAGCTTGGCCAGACCGGCATTCCCGTTCGCAGAGATCTGGCACTCAATGAACGTGACTACGGCGATTTGTCCGGTCTCAACAAGGACGACGCCCGCAAGAAATGGGGCGAGGAGCAGGTGCATGTGTGGCGGCGTTCCTATGATGTGGCGCCGCCCGGCGGCGAAAGCCTCAAGGACACCCTGGCCCGCACGCTGCCCTACTACGTTCAGGAAATACTCCCCTGCGTGCTGCGCGGTGAGCGCACGCTGGTCGCAGCCCACGGCAATTCTCTGCGCGCGTTGATCATGGTGCTGGAGAAGCTTTCACCCGAAGGCATCCTCAAGCGCGAACTCGCGACCGGCGTTCCGGTAATCTATCGGCTGAATGCGGACTCAACCGTCGCGTCCAAGCTTGATCTGGCGGCGTGAGCGCACCTGTCGAGATCGTTGCTCTCCCCGCACCGCTCGCCGATGGCGTACTCGCCGAGCTCGCCGGTGTGCTGGTCGATTGTGTCGAGGGTGGCGCCAGCGTCAGCTTCTTGTCGCCGTTGCCGCCCGACCAGGCGATTGGGTTCTTCCGCGAGGTTGCTGCCTCCGTCGCCGCAGGCGACACCGTTCTGCTGGCGGCAAGGCTCGATGGCAGGGTGGTCGGCACGGTGCAACTTGGCCTCGATATGCCGCCCAATCAGCCTCACCGCGCCGACATCAAAAAAATGCTCGTGCATCGTTCCGCGCGCGGCCGCGGTATCGGCGCGGCCCTGATGGCGCGGGTGGAAGAGGAAGCACGACAGCGCGGCCGCTGGCTGCTGGTGCTCGATACGGTGCCGGGCGAGAACGGTCACCGCCTCTATTTGCGTGCCGGTTGGCAGCAAACCGGGATCGTGCCGGATTACGCGCTGTTTCCGGACGGCCGGTTATGCGATACCGCCATCATGTGGAAGCGGCTGGAGAGCTGACGCGCGATGATCTCACGTTAACCGGTTCGGCGGACTTGAGGCACCTCTCACCTCTGTTAAACGGAAGTGGTCTGGGAAGAACGGACTGCTCGGTAATTTGGAATTAACAATTCCCGTGAAGATTGAGAAAATGATAGTTCGCGATCACCAGCTTTAAGTCTCTTTCGGGAGGGTCTTATGTCGGCCTCAGCGTTGACCTACCCGATCGGCCCGCTGACACCTCCCTCGGCACGACTCCCGTCGGAGGCGATCGGCTCACAAGTCGCTCATCAGATTTCATCCACCACCAGCGACGGCGCCTCTGCTGTGACGCCGCCGGGCAATCCGCTGATCAAAGCCCTTGGCGTCGCGAGCGAAAGCGTCACCATCACCTTGTCCGCCACGGCGCAGCAGGCAATCGCCCGGCAGCAACAGGCGCTCGACCAGCTTCGGCAAGTCAACGAGCAACTGCGGACCTCCAACCACGATGCCGCCGCGGCGCGACTGCAGCATTTGCTTCAAGAGTTTCACGCTCTGCAACAGTTCGGGACGGCATCGGCCCGGGCGCTGGCCGCACTCGCCAAAGAAATTAGCGCTGCAGCGGCAGACCTGAGCGCGGGCGGCGGAAACGGAGCCGCTCCAACGACCGACACATCGTTCGCCGGCGCAGGGGACCAAGCGCCTGACGGTCCCGCCAACGCCCAGGGGGACGAAGGATCAGCTGCTTCGGCAACCTCGTCCACCGCAGTCACCAGCTCAAATGCGCCACAAGTGGCGACAGGGACAACGGCTGCGCCGACGCAAAGCGCGTCGGCCGACGCTCCGCCTCCCGAAGGGCAACACGCCGCCACACCCGGCTCACAAACTGCGGACTCGCGCACTCCAGCCACCTCGTCTGGTTCTCCTGATCCGGGAGCGGTCGCGGCAAGTGCTGCCCAACGACAGGCGTTGCTCGATCATCTCAAAGACCAAGCAGGCCAGAATGCCGCGCAGACTCAAGCAGCGTCGGCCGATCGAGACCTGCTGACCCAGGCAGCGGATGCGGTAGGCGCCATCCAAAGCATCGTCAAACAAGCTGCGGAAGAAGAGCGAGAAAAGCACGGGGGCAAATCGGGGACGGCGTTGGACCAGCTTGCGAAAACGGTCGATGCCTCAGTCGTGGCGATCGAGAAGGCCATTAGCCAGGTCGAGACTGCTCCTGCCTCGACGCCGTCGAGCGGCGGGCCCATTTCCGCTGCAGGCGGATCCGTCGATGTAACCGTCTGACCGGCGATTTGATGGCGGGCGCTGAGGACGTTGAGAGGTCCTGCTTTTGCTTAATGCATCCCCACCTGTCCGGCTTCCCAGCCGATCATGGCCTGCTTGCGGGTGATGCCCCAGTGGTAACCGGTCAGCGCGCCGCTCTTCCCAAGCGCACGGTGACAGGGAACCACGAATGAGACCGGGTTCTTGCCCACCGCCGCGCCGACCGCGCGCGAGGCCTTGGGCGCCCTGATCTTGTTGGCGATGTCGGAGTAGGAGACCGCGCGGCCCATCGGGATTTTCAACAGCGTCTCCCACACCCGGACTTCGAAGTCGGTCCCGATCAGCGTGACACGCAACGGCTGTTCGGGCCGCCACAGTTTCGGATCGAAGATCCGCCGCGCGAGCGCGGCGGTACCGGCATGGTCCTCGACATAGGTCGCGCGCGGCCATCGTCGCTTCATGTCGGCGAGCGCTGCCTGCTCCTCGGGCGGATCGGCAAAAGCCAGCCCTGCCAGTCCGCGTTCGCTGGCGATCACGATCGCGGTGCCGAACGGGGAAGCGTGGAAACCAAAGCGCAGCGTCGTTCCGGCGCCGCCATTCTTCCATTCGCCTGGCGACATTGCTTCATGGGTGACGAACAGGTCATGCAGCCGCCCGGGGCCTGAGAGCCCGGAGTCCAGTGCCGCATCGAGCACGCTCGCGGAGCCGCGCAACAGAGCCTTGGCATGGTCGAGCGTCAGGGCCTGCATGAAGGCCTTTGGCGTAAGGCCGGCCCAGCGGCGGAACAAATGGTGCAGTTCGTCGGGCGTGACACCCGCCGCATCCGCTACCTGCTCGATTCCGGGCTGGTCGCGCCAGCGCTCCGAGATGAAGGCGATGGCGCGCCGGACCGAATCATAGTCGCGCAGGGCGGCGTTCAGGGGGCCGGGTTTGGCGAGGCGGTGATCGTTGATTGCAAGGTTCATCATGTACCTGATTTAGGTCGGCCGTGGCGTCCAAACCACCCGTTTCCTGATCTCAGTATCCAGTGTCTCATCCCCTTGTTTGAGCGTGATCTCGGCGCAAACGCGTTTCGCGTTTGTCGCGAGGGATAACCGGTTACCACTTTTGCGGATCATGCTCTATGCAAACGAATTATAGCCCGGGCCACGCCGCGCCGCCTGCAGCGCAGACATCAAGGCATTGGCAAAACTCGCCTTTTCGTCAGGACTCAAGAAGCTTCCAACCGCGATGCGACGGCCTTTGGAGGCCAGGTATAATTTTTCGACGCCATATTCGGGATGGACCTGACGGTCGAGCTGCACCCAAAGCGGATTGAAGACGAATTCCACCATATGGCCACGCGGGCTGATCCGGCGCAGGCGCAGCTCCGACGCCGTCACCCGGATTTCCTCGCTTGCCTTGGCGCGGCGGAAGTTGATCCGAAAAGCCCAGTAGATTGCCAACACGTCGAGCCCGAAAAAGCCGAGTACCGGCCAGGCGCCCATCAGCAGAAACGCCAGCCCCGCCGCAAAGCTGACCACGCTGACAAACGCCATCACCACCAGAAAGCCGGTGTGACTGAGCGAGCGATGCGGCGTCAGCAGCGCCGAGAACAATTCACCCTGTGGGTGAAGCTCAAAATCATTGCCTGCGGTCATGGCACATCAGTATACCCGGAACATGCCGAAAATCACGCGCCGTCCAAAGCCCAGATCGAAACCCGCGGCCACCCCGCGTGCCAAAGCATCTTCCAAAAAATCTTCCAATAAATACTCCGGGCCAACCATTTCCATACCGAAACGCGTGCGAGCAGCGGCAAAGAAATCAAAACGCTGGACCGCAGCGGAAGTTCGCGAGGCTTTCAGCCGTTTTCAAAAAGCCAATCCCGAGCCGAAGGGCGAGCTTGAACACCTCAATCCCTTCACGTTGCTGGTCGCAGTCGTGCTGTCGGCGCAGGCGACCGATGCCGGTGTCAACCGCGCCACCCGAGCGCTGTTTGCGGTCGCCGACACGCCGCAAAAGATGCTGGCGCTCGGCGAGGAGCGGCTGCGCGACTACATCAAGACCATCGGGCTCTACCGCAACAAGGCCAGGAACGTCATCGCGCTGTCGGAGAAGTTGATCAACGAGTTCGGCGGCGAGGTGCCGCAAACCCGCGCCGAGATTGAATTGCTGCCGGGCGCGGGGCGCAAGACCGCCAACGTCGTGCTCAACATGGCGTTCGGCGAACGCACCATGGCGGTAGATACGCACGTGTTCCGCGTCGCCAATCGCACCGGCCTTGCTCCGGGCAAGACGCCGCTCGAGGTGGAGCTTGAGCTGGAGCGAGTGATCCCTGCCGAATTCATGTTGCACGCCCATCACTGGCTGATCCTGCACGGCCGCTACACCTGTCTGGCGCGCAAGCCGCGCTGCGAAGTATGTCTGATCAACGATCTCTGCCGCTGGCCGGAAAAGACGGTGTGAGCGTGCAACCGCGTGCTCCTCCCTCATCCTGTGAGGAGCCGCGCCTGCACGCCGCCTCGAAGGCTGGCCGCCCTGTCATGGCTCAAGACGCGCGGACGCGCTCCTCACCATGAGCAGAGTCGAGACCCTTGTACCCGGATGAGGTCGCGCCTAGGCTTCGCGAACGCGCCAAGGCCCGGATCAAGGGCCGCGCGCAGACGGGAGAGGCGTCATGCAATTTCGGTTTGTGCTCGTGTCTGCGTTACTTGCCGTGACCTTTGGGACTCAGAGCGCACGCGCGCAAATATCCGATGACGTTGTCAGGATTGGTGTGCTCAACGATCAGTCGGGCCTCTATGCCGATCTGGGCGGCCCGGGATCGGTGGTGGCCGCGCGCATGGCGGTTGAAGACTTCGGCGGCAGCGTGCTCGGCAAGCCGGTCGAAATCGTTTACGCCGACCATCAAAACAAGTCCGATGTCGGTGCGGCAATCGCGCGGGAATGGTTCGAGGTCGGCAAGGTCGACATGGTCATCGGCTTCGACCATTCGGCGGTCGCGCTTGCGGTGGAACAGCTCGCTGCCGAGAAAAATCGCATCGCGATTGCGGGCGCGGTCGGCAGCACGGCATTTACCGGCAAGTCATGCACGCCGACGGAAGCGTCCTGGATCTACGACAGCTACGCGCTCACCACGAGCCTTGCGAAGGCGATCGTGGCGGAGGGACGCGACACGTGGTTCTTCATCACGGTCGATTACGCCTTCGGCCATTCACTGGAGGCTGATGCATCGGCCGCGGTGAAGGCGGCCGGCGGAAAGATACTGGGAAGCGTGCGCCATCCCCTCAACACCGCGGACTTTTCCTCCTATCTGCTTCAGGCGCAGGCTTCAGGTGCGAAGGTCGTGGCCTTCGCCAATGGCGGCGGCGACATGGTCAATGCCACCAAGCAGGCCAACGAATTCGGCTTGACGAAAAATCAGACCATCGTCTCGCTGCTGGTGTTCATTTCAGATGTTCACAGCATGGAATTGCAGGCGGCGCAGGGATTGAAGTTCGTTACCGCGTTCTACTGGGATCGCGACCAAGAGACCCGCGTTTGGTCGAAGCGTTTCTTCGAGCGGCAGGGCAGGATGCCGACCATGCCCCAGGCCGCGGTCTATTCGGCGATCCGCCATTATCTCGGCGCCATCGGGGCGGCCGGCACCGACGAGGCGAAGGCCGTGATGGCGAAGATGCGCGAGCGGCCGGTGAACGACTTTTACGTCAAGAACGGACGGCTGCGCGAGGACGGCCGTCTCGTTCACGACATGTACTTTGCCCAAGCCAAGACGCCTGCGGAATTGAAGGGGCCTTGGGACTATTACAAGCTACTGGCCACCATCCCCGGCGATCAGGCTTTCCGGCCGCTGGCGGAAGGCGGCTGTCCCCTGGTAGCGCATTGAATCTTTTGCGTCCGGTCTATTAAGGACACTCGGCGCCGCTATCGATCCAGGCCTGAACCAGTTTTCCAGCCAATTCCTGGGTCCCCGGAGCGGGCTCACGGCCTTTGCCGGGGCTCCACGCCCAGCCGACGAGGTCATCGCTGGCGACGTGATCTTGCAACTGCGCCAACTCGCGACCGCCATTGAGATTGACGTCCTTTAATTGGCGGCAAATTTCGCCCAAGGATTTATTTTGCCAGGCCATGGATAAAGGGGCCACGTCCCAACGCGGATGACCGGGGATGCTGCCGTAAGATGCGCCTTCGTGCAGCGTGACGTTATGTTCGCTATGACATTCGGCGCAATTGGTTGCGAGATGTCCGCTATCGCCGCGCCACACCGGCGGCATGTGTTCGTGATGGTCGGCGCCTTGCAGGGGATGGTCGCCGGCCGGATGGCAGTTCATGCACCGCGGATGCGTCAGTAACTTGCCGATCTCGCCGAAGATTGCGCGAGAGCGATCCGCCGCGTCCGGAATCGACATGAAGTCTGCCGGATTCCCCAATTGCTTTTTCACCGGCTGCGGATCGGCAGCGGCGCAAACAGCAGCTTGTGCGGCCACCGCACAGAACACCAGCGCGGTTGCGGCAAATCTGGATAGGAACTTCGTGGACATCCCGGCCATCGCGTTACAATCGCCTTTCCCCGCTTTTGTTCCGGGGAAACGCCGGGATGGATTTCCACTAATTTCCCTTCCTCGTTCTTCGCCGGGTGGTGTTTGCCGGCTCGCCGCAGGCGTGGCCTTCGCCGCGACCTGAATTAAAACACCAGTTTAATATGCCCGGGATAAACGGGCTTTTAACCAGGCGGTTTTAATCTGTGAAATCGGGCAGCGGGGGTGCGTGTGCTGGCTTTAAAGGGCCAGCCGAAAGCATAGGCGTGCCACAATGGCCTTGGACTCTGTAGAGTTGGATCCGGACGAGCTCGTCACCCTGACGGATCATGGCTCGATGAAGCTTCGCTCGGCGGTATCGAGGGCGATGCTGATGCTGCCCAAGCAGCGCAAACTCGCGACAATCGTCCGGGAAGGCGATCCAGCAATCCTGAATTTCGACGAGATCAAGCGCCTTGCGGCGCAGTGGGACGGACCTCGCGTGCCGGTCGACTGAGCGGTCGCGGCCCCGCGCCGGCGTTTCGGATCGGGCCGCGCCCCCAAGCGGCCCGATGCACGGTCCCGTCATTTCCCCGCGTGACCTTCACCATGGCGGGGCCGTGCTCTTTTCTCGCAGTGTCGAATTCGACGGTCGCGTGATATTCAGTTGCCGGTGAGCACCTTGACGCCAGCCTCGTAGATGCCGTCGAACGTTTTCTTTGCATCGGCGTCCGACACGCCCTTGGCATCAAATGTGCCCATCCATTTCAACGCCGAACCCTTGGGGTCTGCGGCGACGGTCATGGTCGAGTGATAGTTTGCGACCGGCAGCGGGCCCGACAGGATGGTGTAGGTGTAGCTGCGCCCGGCGTCGTCCCAGCTCTCCAGCGCTTCGACGATCGTTCCACCGCCTTTCAGCGAGAGCGTACGCTGCTTGCCATCCGGACTCAGGACACATTTCTCGATCGCCGGATGCCAGGAGGCGATGCCGCAAAAGTCTCCTACCTTTTTCCACAGCGCCTCTGGCGATAGCGACGACGTCATGGTGACGCTTGAGTCCAGCGCGAAAGCGGAAGCAGTCGACATACCGAGAATAACCATCACCGCATGAGCCGTGTAACGCATCTATATTCCTCCCTATGTTGTTTTGCAGATGTTTTAGAGCGTTTTCGGGCGAAGTATATGACGGTTCGCATGAAGAAAACGCGTCAAAACACGAGAATGGAGCCTCGGTCCCGAATTAGTCAGAACCGAAAGGCTCCAGACGGACGATCTTACACCTAACTCGTCCGAAGTCTCGCCCTATCTGGCCTGAAATCGGCGCGCCGGATCTTTCGCAAAGCACTCACGCCGCCGGCAGGCCGGTCCGGCGCGTCGGTTCGATCAATTCCGGCCGCGATCCGCTCAGCCGCTTGTGCACGTGAACCATCAACGCCATGCCGAACAGCGGCGTCGCCAGATTGACGATCGGGATCGATACGAAGGCGGCGATGATGAGCCCGGCCGTGAAAATGGCCGCAGCATTGTCCCGGCGCATCGCCTTTGCTTCCTCTGGCGGCCGAAACCGCATCGCGGCGAGTTCGAAATATTCCCGGCCCAACAGCCAGGCGGTCGCGATGAAGAACGCGATGAAGCCCAGGCCTGCGAAAAATACGAAGGGCAGCGCGATCAGATAAACCAGGATGGTCAGCAGCGCAGTCTTGACGCCTTCCGTCATGGCGCGGGAAAGCGGCAATGCGACGCCCGGTCGTTCCGACGGATAGTGCTCACGCTCGACGCGCTCGGCGACTTCGTCGACGAACACGCTTGCAACGAGCGAGGTAATCGCCGGCATCAGAAAGATCGCGCCGAGCAGGACACCGACACCGGCTGCAATCGAAACGATCCAGGCAAGGATGTCGAGCGGGGTCTGGAAGCCGGGGCCGAGCATCGCCTCGAGCCAACCTTCGCCAGCGGTAGCAAGAAAGCTCAACAGCCGCTGCAGGCCGGTCGCCAGCACCACGACCAGCACCAACGCCAGTCCGATCGATCGCCAAAGGATCGAACGCATCGGCGGTGACAGGATTTGCGTTAACGCGCTGACAGCCGCATCCAACATCGTTGTTGTCCTCTTTCGCAACACCGCAAAGAGGTAGACATGGGTCGATGGTTCGGCAAGAGCCGTGAGGTTGCAAAGTCGCGTGGAGGTACCGCCGTGTCGTTCCAGCGCATCGTTTGCGTCGGCCGAGCGGCCCAACCGCGCAGGCGGCGGCAAATGGAACTATGGGCAAGTGGGACTACGTGCAAGTTAAACGACGCGAAGCAGAACTACGTGGTGTGCGCGCGCTCGGTCAGGTTGGCCTGCAGGCACGCAACGCCGGCGGTGGCGAACTTTCGACATATTCGATGTCGCTATCTTCCTGGACGGCGATCACTTCGGTCACGGTGAGGCAGTCGATCAGTGTCATTTCTTCATCGATCAGTACTACTTCCCGAGGCGGAAACGACGCTTCCTCGTCAAACGCTTCAGGAACGAGCGACGGCGATCGGATCGTTTCTGGAAACACACCGAATTGGCCCGCTACCTCCTGGAGCGGCTTCTGTTTGTCGGCCCAGTGCAGGGTGGTGTAATCGAATCCATGCACGATAGTGGGTTTGACGATTTCGAAATAGGGCGAGATGTCGAAATCGCGCGGCATGTAGAGGGATGAATTGCGAATGTGCAGGATTTCGCGACGAGCCTGCCTCGATCCGGCAAGCGTGATCCTGGGCAGGATCGGATAGCGCACGGCGTCGAACGCCTGCGCAATGAGCGCCGAACAGATGATCTTGGTGGGGTCGCCGGACCCGAACGCTATCAATCGCCGCCGCCAGCGCTGCGGCACCGGCAGCGGAAACAGGTAGCGCATCAGATCGAGAATGTTCTTGGTGTCGTAGCCGAAGCCGATCCGGTTGATGGCATAGCGGCAGACCGTATTGCGGTCTTCATAACTCAGGCCGACCGGCCGGCACAGCCGCGTGTGATAGGTGAAATATTTCGACAATGGCGCCGAGGTGACGCCCTCCCCGATGTTGGCCTCGATCAACACATGCGGCTCGCCATCGGGCTCGGACGCTCCGTCGATCGGACCGACGAAGAGCGCAGCGTGCGACCAGGTCGATTGCGTGAGATATTTGATGATACCGGAAACGCGATTGTTGCCCTCGACGAGCAGCACGTCGCCGGGCTCGATGATATCGCGCAGATGACCGGGGTCGGAGGGTGTGAACGGCTCATAACCCGGCACTTCCTTCTGGAGATAGGAAGCGATCCACTTGCCAACGGTATCGAGCATTACGCCCATGACACATGCCCCCACCGGCCTTATTGGCTCGGCTTTTTTCGATCATTATCATGCTCGAAAGCCGTTGCAATTTGGTTCATGCAGAAGGCAGATCAATCATGTTTGATTCACCATAATGGTTGCCGCCGGCAGGGCGGTTCCGGCGTTCGCATGCCGTTCCCGCCAGTGTTTTTGCAAAACGCGGACTCCTGAAGCGACGCGGCAAATACAGGTTTCCAGTGTAGTTTTGGATTTGACATTCGCTTTTCGAGCCCGCGATGGATACGCTAGATAGCAATGTCCAATCCATACCGGCAGCGCTCCGATGCGGCGGGTTCGCCGGATGTTCGCCTCGTTCTCAAAGTTCCGGAAACCATGACATGACAATGACCCGGCGCGATCTCCTGTCGACATCGGCGGCCGCGATCGCATTGGTACCGGGGATTTGTCGTCGCGCATGGAGCGCGCCGCCGGTGTCGCGCGATGCCGATATCGTCGTGGTCGGCGCGGGAGCCGCCGGGCTTGCCGCAGCGCGACGGATCCAGGCCGCCAATCGCAAGGTGATCGTGGTGGAAGCGGCGGCGCAGATCGGCGGCCGATGCCTCACCGATACCGCAACCTTCGACGTGCCAATCGATCGCGGTGCGCGATGGCTGCACAATCCCGACATCAATCCCATGGTCAAATTTGCGCGCAGTGCCGGGTTCGATATCGCGCAGCGTTCGCTCAGCCAGAAGATCCGCATCGGCATGCGTTACGCGCGCGCCGGCGAGACCGAGGATTTCCTTGCCGCCCTCGTGCGGGCCAACCGCGCCATCGACGACGCTTCGCGCGGCAAGGCAGACGTGTCCTGCGCCTCGGTATTGCCAAAGGACCTCGCCGACTGGGCGGGAGCCGTGGAATTCGCCTTCGGCGCCAGCAGCACCGGCAAGGATCTCAAGGATGTATCGGTGATGGACAGGACTCGCGCGCAGGACCGCAGTGCCGCGGTCGGTTGCCGCCAGGGCCTTGGCGCCTTGATCGCCAAGCTCGCCGAGCAAATCCCTTTGACACTCTCGACGCCAGCCAGCCAGATCATCTGGAGCGGCCGCGACGTTTCGGTCGAGACGCCGAAGGGCAAGATCGCAGCGCGTGCAGCAATTGTCACCGTGTCGAGCAACGTGCTTGCCGGCGGAAATATCAGGTTCACGCCCGAAATGCCCAAGCGCCATCAGGATGCGGCGGCGAGACTGGACCTCGGCAGCTACGACCGCATCGTCCTGCAAATGACCGGCAATCCGTTGGGCCTCTCGCGCGACGACGCCGTCATCGAGCAGAGCAAGTCTGCTGCCACGGCGCTTTTGTCCGCCAATATCAATGGATCGACGTTGTGTGCGGTCGATGTCGGCGGCTCGTTCGGCCGCGATCTCTCGGGCCAGGGTGAAAAGGCGATGGTTGCCTTCGCCTTGGAATGGCTGACGAGGCTTTACGGCAGCAACATCGCCGCCGCCGTGAAGAAGTCGAGCGCCACACGCTGGAACGCCTCGCCTTATATCCTGGGCGCGATGTCGGTTGCAGCCGTCGGCGCGCAGCCGTCGCGGAAGATTCTTGGCGAGCCGTTTGGCAACGTGTTTCTGGCGGGCGAAGCAAGCCACGAAACCCTGTGGGGTACGGTGGACGGTGCCTGGGAAAGCGGCGAACGCGCGGCCGAAGCGGCGTTGCGAAAAATCGGCGCACTCGCCGAACCTTCGCCTGTGCGTGCGCCGAAACAGCGCCGCCGCGGCGCGTAGGCTATGATCAGGAGGTCGTGATGAGCGTTCGATTTCAAAAAACCTCGCGGGGCGAGGTCGCGGTCCTTCCGAGAAGGGAATACGAGCTTTTGGCGGCCGAGGCTTCAGAGGCCGAGGAGGATGCAGGCACGGCACGTATTGTCGCGGGCGCTCGAAAAGAAATTGCTGGCGGCGGACCGCTGCTGCCGAAGGCTGTTGTGGACCGTCTGGCCAATGGGCAAAACCCCGTGCGCATATTGCGCGAATGGCTGACATCACTCAGATGCATCTTTCCTTCAAGACAAATCTGAGCCAAGGATATATTTCGGATATCGAGAATGGCCGGCGTGTAGGCATGGTGGCGGCACTGAGGCTGATCGCGAACGTACTGGATGTGCCGCTTGATCTGCTGGTCTAAACGGGGCCTTGGGGTCGTTCTCAACGCAACACGCCGCCGGTCTTCTTGCTGACCTCGGCCACGATCCTGGCGGCGACACCTTCGATCTCCTGATCGGTCATGGTCTTCTCGCGCGGCTGGATCGTCACCGCAATCGCAATCGATTTCTTGCCGTCATCGATGCCCTTGCCTTCGTAGATGTCGAATACCGTGACAGCCGTAATCAGCTTCCTGTCCGCACCTTGTGCCGCGCGCACGATATCGCCCGCCTTCACGGTGCGATCGACGATGAAGGAAAAATCCCGCGATACCGGCTGGAAGGGCGAAAGCTCGAGCGCCGGCCTGGCGCGGGTCGGCTTCTGTTTAGCTTCGGGGATACGGTCCAGAATGATTTCAAAACCGACCATGGGGCCGTCGGCGCCGAGCGCCTCGAGCACGCGTGGATGCAGCTCGCCAAAATAACCGAGCACATTTTGCGGGCCGATCTGGATTGTGCCGGAGCGTCCGGGGTGCAGCCAGCTTGCACCTCCGGGAACGACTTGCAGTGCGGGCATCGGCGCGCCGGCGGCCGACAGCACCGCAAAGGCGTCGGCCTTGGCGTCGAGCGCGTTACCGATCGCCGAGCCGGACCAATGTCGCCCGAGCCCCAGCGATGACGAATATCCGTGACGCAGGCCCGATGCGGCCGTCAGCTGATCTTCCGGCTGGTCGCCCTTGAACACCTGGCCTACCTCGAACAGCGCGACGTCGGGGAAGCCGCGATCGGAATTGGCCTGCGCTGCGGCGATCAGACCCGGCAGCAGGCTCGGCCGCATGTCGGACAAGTCGGAGGCAATGGGATTGGCGAGCGCAAGATCGCTGTCGCCGCCGCCGAACAGTTCAGCATGCGGCTTGGCGATGAACGACCAGGTCACCGCCTCGATCATGCCGCGCGCGGCGAGCGCGCGCTTGGCGCGGCGGGTACGCAGCTGGATCGGCTTGAGGATCGGCTTGCGGGGCGCATCGCCGCGCTCGAACGGCGTCATCGGCACCTTGTCGACGCCGACCATGCGCACGATTTCCTCGACGATGTCGGCCTTGCCATGCACATCCGAACGCCAGGAAGGCACCGCGATCTTCACCGTGGGGCCGCTTCCTGCCACCATGAAGCCGAGATGACCAAGGATGCGCCTCGTCTCCGGGAACGGCACCTCGATGCCGGCGAGGCGTTTCACTTCCGAGAGCGGATAATCGATCACGCGGTCGTCACCGAAGGAATTGCCGACGACCACGTTCTCGGAGGGCCTGCCGCCGCAGATTTCCATCACCAAACGTGTCGCCATCTCCAGCCCGCCCACCATGAAGGCCGGATCGACACCGCGCTCGAAGCGATAACGCGCATCCGAGTTGATGCCGAGCTTGCGTCCGGTGTGGGCGATGTTGATCTCGTTCCACAACGCCGATTCGACCAGCACGTCGGTGGTGCTCTGCGAACAGCCGGAGGCCTCGCCGCCCATGATGCCGGCCAGCGATTCCACGCCGTGATCGTCCGCAATCACGCACATGCTGCTGTCGAGCGCGTAGGTACGGCCATCGAGCGCGAGCAGCGTCTCGCCATTGCGGGCGCGGCGCACGACGAGATTACCGTTTACCTTTGCCGCGTCGAACACATGCAGCGGGCGCGCGCGGTCGTAGGTCATGAAGTTGGTGATATCGACCAGCGCATTGATCGGCCGCAAGCCAATCGAGGTCAACCGCCGCTGCAGCCATTCGGGCGAGGGCCCATTCCTGACGCCGCGCACCAGCCGCAACGCAAAGCCGGGGCAAAGGGCTTCGTCCTCGACGGTGACCTTTACCGGGCATGGGAATTCGCCCTTGATCGGGCGAATCGCGGGGTCTTTGAACTTGCCCATGTCCGCAGCCGAGAGATCGCGCGCGATGCCGTGCACGCCGGTGCAATCCGGCCTGTTCGGCGTCAGGTTGATTTCGAACACCGGATCGCCCAGTCCGGCCCATTGCGCGTAGGCCGCGCCGATCGGCGCGTCGGGAGGCAATTCCATGATGCCGTCATGGTCTTCGGAAATCTGCAGCTCGGCGGCTGAGCACAACATGCCGCGGCTTTCGACACCGCGAATGGTGCCGATGCCGAGCGTGATGTCCTTCCCTGGAATGTAGGTGCCAGGTGGCGAGAAGACGCTGACGAGGCCCGCGCGAGCGTTGGGCGCCCCGCACACCACCTGCACTGGCGCAGCGCCATTGCCGGGGTCGACCATGCAGACTCGCAGGCGATCAGCATTGGGGTGCTGCTCGGCGGAAATCACCCGCGCGATGGTGAAGGGTGCCAGCGCCCGCGACTTGTCCTCGATATTCTCGACCTCGAGCCCGATCATGGTGAGCTTGTCGGCAAGCTTCTCGACGGGCTCGTCGGTGTCGAGATGATCCTTCAGCCAGGAGAGAGTGAATTTCATGATATCAGCTTCTCTTGTCCCCTCCCCCGCTTGCGGGGAGGGTTAGGGTGGGGGGCCACAAGGGGGAGGGAACGGAGATAGTGTTCCAAGCCTCGTCGCGCAGACCGTCAAGAATCACGAGCTCAATCCTCCCGCCAAAGTCGGGATATCGAGCGGCTTGAAGCCGTAATGGGTGAGCCAGCGCACGTCGCTCTCGAACAGTTGCCGCAGGTCGGACATGCCGTATTTCAGCATCGCGATGCGATCGATGCCCATGCCCCAGGCAAAACCCTGGTAGACGTCGGGATCGATGCCGCAGGCGCGCAACACATTCGGATGCACCATGCCGCAGCCGAGAATCTCCAGCCAATCCTCGCCCTCGCCAAAGCGGATTTCGCCCTTGTCGCGACGGCACTGAATGTCGACTTCGAGCGAAGGCTCGGTGAAGGGAAAGAAGGACGGGCGAAAGCGCATGTTGATGTGATCGACCTCGAAGAACGCCTTGCAGAATTCGTGCAGGATCCACTTGAGGTGGCCCAGATGCGAGCCCTTGTCGATGACGAGGCCCTCGACCTGGTGAAACTGCGGCGTGTGCGTGGCATCGGAATCGATGCGATAGGTGCGGCCCGGGCAAATGACGCGGATCGGCGGCTTTTGCGTCAGCATCGTACGCACCTGCACCGGCGAGGTATGGGTGCGCAACAGCATGCGCGAGCCGTCTTCCTTCGGATTGAAGAAGAACGTGTCGTGCATCTCGCGCGCCGGATGGCCTTCGGGAAAATTCAGCTTCGTGAAATTGTAGTCGTCGGTCTCGATATCCGGACCCTCGGCGATTGAAAATCCCATGTCGGCAAAGATCGTATTGACCTCTTCGAACACCTGGCTGAGCGGATGAATTCGGCCCTGTTCGGCCGGGGCCTCGCGCACCGGAAGCGTGACGTTGATGGCTTCGGAGGCAAGGCGGGCATCGAGCGCGGCAGATTTCAGGACTTCGCGGCGTGTGGTCAGCGCCTCCGTGACCCTGTCCTTGGCGAGGTTGATGGCAGCCCCTTGCGTCTTGCGCTCATCGGGGGACATCTTGCCAAGCGTGGAAAGAAGGGCCGAAATCGATCCCTTCTTGCCCAGCGCTGCGACGCGCACGGCTTCCAGGGCGGCTTCGTCGGGAGCCGCTGAAATCTGGCCCAGGATGGATAGTTCGAGGTTTGCAAGGTCGGTCACGGGTGAATCTCTGGATCTGAAGGCCGCTGGTTGTGGCCGTCCGGCGGCCGAAACGTCAAGCCAAAAGCAACATAAGCGGAGAGCGGCAATCGGGTGCTCTTGAACCCTTTATGAACCGGATCCCTTTACGAACCGACGTTGCCGCAGGATACGTTCGATTGAGGTTGGGTGGAGAAGTCTGCGATGGGTCTAAATCCCCCTCTGGCCAGTCTGGCCCTCGGTTTGTGCCTGGCGGCTCTTTCCGCACGGGCCGAAGATTGCCCGGCCAAGAGCACCATGATGGACGATGTCATTGCCGCGCTGAACGAGGCTCCCGGTTGCGAGCGCGCGATGAAGGTTTTCGAAGCCTGCGAATACGGCACGAGCGGCGATATCCGGTTTGGCGCCCTGGTCGAGACGAAATGCGAGCGCGATTTCCTTCCCCGCCTCACGGCGGTGCAAAAGCAGCACTATCAGAGCGAAATGCGGGCCTGCGACCGCAAATACCGCAATAAGGAAGGCACCATGTACCGCTCGTTCACGGCCTTCTGCCGCGCAGGTGTCGCCCAACGTCACGCGCAAAAGGCGCGGAGGATCGCAACGCCTTCGCAGGCTCGCTGAGCACCGAGCGCCGCCGTCAGGCCGCCAGCGCCGCCTTGGCCTTTTCGGCGATGGCCTGGAAGGCCGCCGGCTCGTTGATTGCAAGATCGGAAAGCACTTTTCGATCCACCACGATGCCCGACCTGGAAAGGCCGTTGATAAATACGCTGTAGGTCATGCCGAACGGGCGTACCGCCGCGTTGAGACGCTGAATCCACAGCGCGCGGAAGGTGCGCTTCTTGCGCTTGCGGTCGCGGAAGGCGTATTGAGCCGCCTTTTCGACTGCGGGCTTCGCGGCGCGGATCGTGTTCTTGCGGCGGCCATAATAGCCCTTGGCGGCCTTGTAGACTTTCTTGTGCTTGGCGTGAGAGGTCACACCGCGTTTGACGCGAGACATGACGGGTCTCCTTCGAGTGAAAAATGGGTGACGGATTGCCGTGCGGACGCGGACAGCGCGATCAGGCGTTCGGCAGGAAGTATTTCTTGACGTTGTCGCCGTCGGTCTTGAACAGCACGCGGGTGCCGCGAAGCTGGCGAATCTGTTTCTTCGTCCGCTTGATCATCCCGTGACGCTTGCCGCGTTGGGCGTGCATCACTTTGCCGGTGGCGGTCACCTTGAAGCGTTTCTTGGCGCCCGACTTGGTCTTCAGCTTGGGCATTTGGCTCTCCTTTTAACCGCAGGAAAAACGCGCCCGCAGGGCGCCTTTTGCGGCTGAACTGCTCGTTAGAGCGTTGAAAATGCTTGGTTATCTAGAAACAAATAACCCGCACAGACATCGCCACGGCAGCCCTGGTTTCAGCCGGGCGATGAAGGTCGCGCTTATGGCAGAACTGTCACGCCTTGGCAACGATGAACCGCGAAATTGCATGAGCATGATGGGGCCGCCCCCGCCCTGGCGGGGGAGGCGAACCGTCCGTTCCGGCCATGTCGGTTGATCAGCGCGGTGCCAGAACCATCACGACCTGGCGGCCCTCGAAGCGGGCATCCTGCTCGACCTTGGCGAACTCGGCGACATCGCTTTTGACCTTGTCCAGAAGCTTGGTGCCGATTTCCTGATGCGCCATTTCGCGACCACGATAGCGCAAGGTGACCTTGACCTTGTCGCCTTCCTCGAAGAAGCGCTGCATGGCGCGCATCTTCACGTCGTAGTCGTGATCGTCGATCATGGGTCGGAGTTTGATCTCCTTGATCTCGACGATCTTCTGCTTTTTGCGGGCTTCCGCCGCCTTCTTCTGCGCCGAATATTTGAACTTCCCGTAGTCCATGATCTTGCAAACGGGAGGAGTGGTATTCGGCGAAATTTCCACAAGGTCCATGCCGGCTTCGAGTGCCATCTTGATCGCAGCGATAGTTTCGACGGTGCCCTGGTTGGTACCGTTCTGATCGATCAGCTGGACCTGTGCGTTGCGGATTTCATCATTGACGCGCGGCCCGTCTTTAGTGGCAGCGGGCGGGGCTCTATTGGGACGGCGAATGGGTATTTCTCCAAAGTTGTGAACGAAGATTGCAGTTTGAAGGAATAAGGCTTCGCGGGCAAGCGAACTCACACCGCATGAAACGAAAATGCATCAAATGCGAGGCATTTTGGTCACGCCGACAACGCCCATCCTCATGGAATGTTCAGGCCGGTCGACATGGAGAGTACCGGCTCACTTCGCAAACGGTGCGAGGAGCGTCAGATCGGCGGTACCCGAAGCCCGCGTTGACGGCCCGCATTGACGGATCGGTCACGCTCACCCAAACAGAGCACCGAGGTGATCGTCCATGACCGGTTCCGCAGCAAGTGAGCAGCCGCCTGACTTTTTTGAGGTCGGGAAGGCGAACCAGGCGCGGCGCATCGCGGTGCGCGCCCGCGGCGGCGGCTCGCCCGGGCTTTTCTGGCTTGGCGGCTTCAAATCGGACATGCAGGGGACCAAGGCACTTGCGCTCGACGCCTGGGCCGCAGAGCAGAATCGTGCCCTTGTCAGGTTCGACTATTCCGGACACGGCGAATCCGGCGGTGATTTTGCCGACGGTACCATCGGACGCTGGCTGGAAGAGAGTGTCGCGGTGTTCGAGCAGTTCTGTGCCGGCACGCAAGTGGTGATCGGCTCTTCGATGGGAGGCTGGATGGCGCTGTTGCTCGCGCGCGAGATAGCCCGCCGCCAGTTCACCCACGCTACCCTCGCCGGCCTCGTGCTGATCGCGCCGGCACCCGACTTTACCGAAGAGCTGATGTGGAAGTGTTTTTCGCCCGAAATTCGCCAGGAAATCGTAGCCAAGGGGGTGTGGTTGCGCCCTTCCGAATATGGCGATCCCTATCCGATCACCCGCCATCTGATCGAGGAAGGCCGCAACCATCTCATGCTCGGAAAGGCCATCGAGGTTGGATGTCCGGTCCGCATCCTGCAAGGCGCCAAGGACCCGGACGTGCCATGGCGGCACGCCTTCGCCCTGGCACATCGGCTGCCGGCCGATGACGTGGTTCTGACCATGATCCAGGACGGCGATCATCGCCTGTCACGGCCGCAGGACATCGCGCGCATCATCGCCGCGGTTGCAGAGATTGGGTAAGCATTTCTACGCGCCGATCCACTCCGCTTGCACGGCCGTGTCCTGTTCGGCATCCGCAGTTCGCAACGTCAGGGCCGCAAAATCCTCCGCGTCAAGCAATTGCGACAGCGCCCAAACCGCGGCACCGCGCACCAATGCACTTTCGTCGCCAAGCAAACGATCGGCCTCTGCGGCCAGCTTTGGGTCGTTCGAGTTGCCAATCGCGATCAATACGTTGCGGATGAAACGATCGCGCCCGATGCGCTTGACCGGGGATTTCGCAAACAGGGTGCGAAACGCCGCATCGTCCAGTCGCGCAAGCGCGGCAAGGTCGGGCGCACGCAGTTCGTCGCGCGGCGACAGTCTTGCCTCGTAGCTCGCCTGCGCAAACTTGTTCCACGGACAGACCGCCAGGCAATCGTCGCAGCCATAGATGCGATTGCCGATGGCTTTTCGAAACTCGCGCGGGATCGGTCCTTTGTTCTCGATGGTGAGATAGGAAATGCAGCGTCGCGCGTCGATCTGGTAGGGCGCTGGAAACGCCGATGTCGGGCAGATGTCGAGACAGTTCCGGCACGAGCCGCAATGATCCCGCTCGGGCTCGTCGCGGGGCAGTTCGGAATCGGTGAAGATGGCGCCGAGAAACAGCCAGGAGCCGAACTCGCGCGAGACGAGGTTGGTGTGCTTGCCCTGCCAGCCAAGGCCGGCGGCCTGAGACAAAGGCTTCTCCATCACGGCCGCGGTGTCGACGAACACCTTGACGTTGCAACCGCACGCATCGACCAGCCATCGCGCCAGCGCCTTCAGCCGTTTCTTGATCACGTCATGATAGTCGTCGCCTTGCGCATAAACCGAGATCGCAGCCCGCGTGCGCTCCTGCAGGATGGCGAGCGGATCTTCGTCGGGTCCATAATTGACCCCAAGCATGATCACCGAACGAACGTTGCTCCATAGCCCGCGCGGATCGGTGCGGCGTTCCGGCCTTGCGGCAAGCCAGTCCATGTCGCCATGGGCACCGGTCTCGAGGAACTGAATGAATTGCCGTCCAGCTTCTGTGATCGCTCCCGGATCGGTCACGCCGATGCAGTCGAAGCCGAGAGCGTGCGCCTGACGTATGAGTTCTCGCTTGAGGATTGCGGGAGCAATTCGGCTTTCGGTGGTCAGAAGTCGAGGTCCACGTAGGTCCGCGACGCCGGCACTCCCGCCAGCCAGTCGCTCAGCAGCGGACGGAACGAGGGCCGGGATTTTACCCTCGCGTACCATGCCTTTGCCGCGTCGTCCTCGATCCATGGCACGTCGCCCAGATAATCGATCGCCGAAAGGTGTGCCGCGGCGGCGAGGTCCGCAAAGGTCAGCCGCTCGCCGGCGAGAAAGTTCCGCGTCCGCGCCAGCCAGCCGATATAGGCCAGATGATAGCGCACATTCGCCCGCGCTGCGCGGATCACGTCCGATGCAGGCGGGCCGCCGCCCTCGTCCTCGCTCATGAACCGCTTGTAGATACGCTCGGTGACCAGCGGATGGGAGACCTCTTCGAAAAACTTTTCGTTGAACCACGCCATCAGCCGGCGCACCTCGATGCGCTCGATCATCGAGGACGGCAACAGCCGGCGCTGCGCCATTGCGCCGCCGTGAGCTTCGTCCAAATATTCGGCAATGACGCCTGCGCCCGGAATCGCAGGCACTCCCTCGGCAACCAGCACCGGTGTCGTGGCTGCCGGATTGAGCATGAGAAAGGCCTCGCGCCGTTCCCAGACCCGTTCTTCCACCAGGCGCATTTCGAGGGCGAGTTCGCCGAGCGCCAGGCGAATGAACCGCGAATGCGGGCAGAAAGGGTGGTGGAACAACGTAAACATGAAGCCCTTGTTAAATTTACAATCCTAAAAAATTTATTATTCCAACGACCGTTTGCCGCGAAGGCGCCAAACTACAGCAGGTTTCGATCGAGGCAAGCCTTCCGTTTTTGTGTTTTTTACGTTGCAGCGTCGGCGCGAATAGGCGAGAAGAACCGGGCTTTTTTCGGCCCATCCGGTTAGCCAGGGCGCCGATGGGTCGCCAATCCGGGACAGTGAGGCGCTAGACCATGATGTCCGATTCGTTGAGGGCGGTAATTCTTGGCGTCGTCGAAGGCGTCACGGAATTCCTGCCGGTGTCCTCGACAGGCCATCTGTTGCTTGCTGAGCGGTTCTTCGATTTGGGTCAGGGCAATTTCTGGAACAGCTTTACGGTGCTGATCCAGCTCGGGGCCATCCTTGCGATCCTTGCCATCTACTTCACAAAACTGTCGCGCATTGCGCTCGGCATGTTTTCCAACCCACAGGATCGCAGGTTCGTAATCGGCGTGCTGGTGGCGTTCTTGCCCGCCGTCGTCATCGGCCTGATCGCCGGCAAGTACATCAAGGAGGTTCTGTTCAACCCGTGGGTCGTGTGTTTTTCGTTGATTGTCGGCGGCGCGGTTCTGCTCTGGGTTGATCAGCTCGATCACAAACCGCGCCTGCACGATGCGACAAAGTTCCCCCTGCTCACCTACCTGTGGATCGGCTTTGCGCAATGCCTTGCGATGATCCCCGGCGTTTCGCGTTCCGGCGCCAGCATCGTCGCGGCGATGCTGCTCGGCGCCGACAAGCGCGCGGCGGCCGAGTTCTCGTTCTTCCTGGCAATCCCCACCATGCTCGGCGCCTTCGTCTACGATTTCTACAAGAATCGTGCCGAAATGACGGCCGATCATTTGGGACTTGTCGCAATCGGATTTGTGGTGTCCTTCATCACCGCCATCGTCGTGGTGAAGACATTCCTCAGCTACGTGACCCGCCATGGGTTCGCGTTGTTTGCATGGTGGCGCGTCATTGTCGGCACGCTCGGCCTGGTCGCACTGGCGATGGGAAGGTAGAGTGAAGCTTTTGCCCTCAAGCCGAATCCGTCGTGCGCTGGCCTGACCCGCGCATCGATCTCTTTGAAAGCATCTTTCTCGAAGTTCGATAGATTGCCGGGTCAAGCCCGGCAATGACGGGACCTTTTCGACGAGATCAGAACGTCCCGGTGCGCGAACTGGCCGCTCCTGCGAAACCGCCATAGATATTGCGGCGCGATCGCTTCCAGCGAATCCGGGACAACTCCCAATCCCTCGAGCGTGCGCCCTGCCGTCTTCGCCGTCTCTGACACGATATTATCGCTGCGCAGAAGTTCGACCTGGTCGGGCGTCAGTTGCAGCGGGCCGGGCGCGAACTGAAGCAACAGCGCCTGCAATTTCGCAAGCCCGAACGGCAGCGAGACCAGCATGCGGTGGCGTCCGATGATCGAAAGGATGATTTGCATGATTTCGCGCATCGTCAGCACTTCCGGGCCGCCGAGTTCGTAAATGGCGCCTTGCTTCGCCTTTCCATCGACGGCGTCCGCGATCGCCGTGGCGACATCGCCGACATAGACCGGCTGGAGTTTTGTCAGGCCGCCGCCAATCAGCGGCAGCGCAGGGGACAGGCGGGCCAACCCCGCAAAACGGTTGGTGAACTGATCCTCGGGTCCGAACACGACAGAGGGGCGAAAGATCGTGGCGGATGGAGCGGCTGCGAGCACCGCTTTCTCGCCCGCGGCCTTGGATCGCGCGTAATGGGCGGCGGAATTCTCGTCGGCGCCGATCGCCGAAACATGCACCATCCGCGCGCCTTTTGCGGCGGCTACCTTCGCCACGGCAGCCGCACCTTCGCCCTGCACGGCGTCAAACGTCTGCGCCCCGCTGGGCGCAAGGATGCCGACGAGGTTGATGGCGACTTGCGAGTCGCGCATGGCGGCCTCGACTGAAGCCGGATAGCGCAGATTGGCCTGCACGGCGTGGATCTGGCCGACCCTGCCCATCGGCTGCAGGTATCCGGCCAGTTCCGGCCGCCGCACCGCCACCCTGATCCGGTAGTC
Organism: uncultured Alphaproteobacteria bacterium; assembly: GCA_963721935.1. Classification (GTDB taxonomy): domain Bacteria; phylum Pseudomonadota; class Alphaproteobacteria; order Rhizobiales; family Xanthobacteraceae; genus Bradyrhizobium. The sequence continues at coordinate 20,322 of CAVRMY010000056.1, read as the reverse complement.
GCGCTTGCAAAGCGCGCGGACCACGCTTCGTCCCAGGAAGCCCGATCCTCCGAAAACCGTAACCAGGGTGTCCAGATTCGATGCCATTGGGGGTCAATTCCTCAGGTCAAATTCGGTCGGTCGGGGGGATGGTTAGCCGTTTGCCGATACGCCATCGCTTTGGTGCTGTACAGTCCCATTCGCCCGCGCGCTCTCAATTTGACAAGCGCGCAGCCGAACCTTAACTAGCGCCCCCATGCCCAGGTGGCGGAATTGGTAGACGCGCTGGCTTCAGGTGCCAGTGGCCTAACAGCCGTGAAGGTTCGAGTCCTTTCCTGGGCACCAATGTGCGGATTGCGCTGTCGTGCCGCCAAAAGCTCTCGCCGCACGCTCGCCTCGTTAAGATTTGGGCGGTAGTTTGGACCCCGCATCGATTCGACGAGGTTGATCGAACCATGACCGTACGCCTGCATCGCGGCGACCTGCCGGATCTCACCCGCTATAGCGGCGCGGTGGCGATCGATACCGAAACCATGGGCTTGCACCCGCACCGCGACCGGCTCTGCGTGGTGCAGTTATCGAACGGCGACGGCAGCGCCGATGTCGTCCAGATCCCGAAAGATCACGGCAAGGGGCCGGCCGATGCGCCGAACCTCAAAGCGCTCCTCGCCGATTCGAAGATCGCCAAGATATTCCATTTCGCACGATTTGATCTCGCGGCGCTTTACAGCGCCTTCGGCGTGATGGCGCAACCGGTCTACTGCACCAAGATCGCCTCACGGCTATCTCGAACCTACACCGATCGCCACGGCCTGAAGGACCTGGTGCGCGAGGTGCTGAACATCGACCTGTCGAAGCAGCAGCAGTCGAGCGACTGGGGCGCACAGATCCTGAGCGAGGCGCAACTGGCCTATGCGGCCTCCGATGTGCTCTATCTGCATGCCCTGCGCGAACGCCTCGACGTCATGCTCGCGCGCGAGGGGCGACTTGGTTTGGCGCAAGCCTGTTTCGAATTCCTGCCGACGCGGGCAAGGCTCGACCTGGAAGGCTGGGACACCGAGGACATTTTCGCGCACACCTGAGCCGAAAGAGGCCTCGGCTGAAAAATGGCCACTGCCCCGGTTCGGTCACAGTCATGGGCGCAGGTTCCACCTGACGCGCTGCGGCGATCCCGGGTAGAATGATGTTCCGGAAAGTGTGCGTTGAGGGTCGTTTCGCCTGGAGCAGCAGTGAATTCGGTTCAAAATCCCGCCTATCAAGCCGGCATGGAGGCGCGCTTTGCCATCGCGGCGCGTCACAGCCGGATCGTGCGGATATTGCGCGTTGCGGTTCCCGCAGCCGTAATGCTTTCAATGGCCGTCATCATCCTGGCGTCGATTTTCAATCCGTTCCGCATGCTGTTGCCGAAGCTGCCGCTGGAGATGGGCAATCTCGTGGTTTCCGGAACCAAGATCACGATGGAATTGCCGCATTTGTCTGGTTATTCACCGGATCGGCGGCCATATGAAGTCTGGGCGAAAACCGCGACGCAGGATGTGACCAGCCCCGATCATGTCGAACTCAATACGTTGCATGGAAAGGTGCTGATGGAAGATAAGTCCACCGTCACGCTGGAGGCGCTGACCGGACTGATGGACACCAAGCAGCAACTGCTCGATCTGCACAAGGACATCTATTTGCAAACCACCACCGGTTATGAAGCCTGGCTCAGCCAGGCCTTCGTCGACATGGGCAAGGGTACGGTGACGTTGGACGAACATGTCGACGTGAAATGGGCTGACGGGACGCTGTCCGCCGACAAGATGAAGATTACCGGCGGCGGCGAGGTGGTGCGGTTTGACGGCCACGTCTTGATGAACATCGACAAGTTACCGGAGGTCGAAAACACAGCGGAACAACCTGTGGCGCCAGAGCCCGCCGGGCGTTCCCCCCGGACGCGGGCAGCCTCCGGAAAGTCGTCCAATCTGAAATGAGCTGATGAAAACGCGTTGCAGAATTCTGTTTGAACGGATCGCATTTGGCGCCTTGAGTGCCGCATCGGCGCTTGCGATCGTCGTTGCCGGCGATGCGGCGGCGCAAAGTGCCGTGACCGGCGTGCCGAATGCGATGCAGGGTTTCTCGCAAAACCGCGACCAGCCGATCCAGATCGAGGCCGCCTCGCTGGAGATGCGGGACAAGAAGAAGGAAGCCACCTTCTCCGGAAATGTGAAGGTGGTTCAGGGCGACACCACCATGACGTCCAAGACGCTCGTGGTGTTTTACGAATCAGCTTCGTCCGGCGCCGCGCCTGCGGCCTCGCCTCCCGCCAGTTCGAAGAATTCTGCCAAATCCGCGCCGATCCAGTCCGCGACACCGGGCCCCGGCGGCAGTTCGTCGATCAAGCGGCTGGAGGCGCGCGGCAATGTGGTCGTCACGCAGAAGGACCAGGTCGTGACCGGAGAGACCGCGGTTTTCGATACCAGGACAAATCTCGTCACCATGCTGGGCGGGGTCGTGCTGACCCAAGGCAAGAATGTTCTCCGCGGCGATCGGCTGCTTGTCGACATGACCACGGGTGTATCGCGGGTGGAATCCGAGTCCGGCCGCGTGCAGGGACTGTTTCAGTCCTCCACCCAGGGCGGCCCAGCCCTCCCCGGCTCTCCGCAACCATCGCCGACGCCTCCGCCGCCCGCGAACTCAAGTAAACAAAAACAATAACAATGGCTTGTAAACTGGCCGCGGCCGGCCAGGGTCGAAGGCTCGGACCAACGGCGTACCTGACATCCGCGCAATTTGCCCTCGACGAAGCGTGTTTTGCTGGGCAAGCGCCTTCCATTCCTTCATGTTGCGCGAATCAAGGGCTTGCGGGTTGGGAACTTCGTGAAAGGCGTAAGCGAAGCGGGAATGGTGGATTTACTTGGCATGTTCCGTCGCCGCCCGGCGAAGCCCTCCTCGCGTGGATTTGCGCGCCCGCGAGGAGATATCATCGGGTCTGGCGACAGCATGGGTGAAATGCTGACAAGTCCGGTGCGGGACGCGCCGCCGCTCGCCCGCGGCACGCCCATGCCAAAACAGGACCTGCCAAAACAGGACCTGCCAAGGGACCTACCACGGGAATTGCCGCAGGATCTACCGAGAGACCTGCCAAGGGCCGAAAGGCCGAGCCTCTATTCCCCCAAGCCACCGCCCAAGTCCCCGTCCAGGTCCCCGTCCAGCTCCCCGTCCAAGTCGCCGCTGATGTCCCAAACCAGGGCGGGCGGTGCGGCGGCGCAGCGGTCAGCCCCGCGGGCCGGCTATCTGGCTGTGCATAGTGTGGAAAAGAGTTTCGGCAGCCGTCAGGTCGTACGCGGCGTGAGCATCCATGTCCGCCGCGGCGAGGCCGTGGGTTTGCTGGGACCCAACGGCGCCGGCAAGACGACGGTCTTCTACATGATCACCGGTCTCATCAAGGCGGATCGGGGCAGCATCGAGCTCGATGGCCACGACGTTACGAAGCTGCCGATGTACCAGCGCGCGCGGCTTGGCATCGGCTACCTGCCGCAGGAAGCATCGATCTTCCGCGGTCTCACGGTGGAGCAGAACATACGCGCGGTGCTCGAGGTCGTGGAACCTTCGCGCAAAAAGCGCGAGGCCGAACTCAATGCCCTGCTCGACGAATTCAACATCGCGCGGCTGCGGAAGACGCCGTCAATCGCACTTTCCGGGGGTGAAAGGCGCCGCGTCGAAATCGCGCGTGCGCTTGCAACCCGGCCCAATTACATGCTGCTGGACGAGCCCTTCGCCGGCATCGACCCGATCGCGGTTGGTGACATCCAGGATCTCGTTCGCCATCTCACTAACCGTGGTATTGGCGTCTTGATCACCGACCACAACGTGCGCGAAACCCTTGGCCTGACCGACCGCGCCTACATCGTCTACGCGGGGGAGATATTGACCGAGGGCAGCCCGGACGACATCGTCAACGATCCGGATGTTCGAAGGCTCTACCTCGGCGAGGAATTCCGGCTCTAGGCTTGCTCCGGAAAATGGCAGGCGGCTCTCCCTCGCAACGCGCCGCAAAGCCGATTGCACGGAGAGCTCAAACAAAGATTTACCTTCGCTAAGATTTACCTTGGCGGGAAGCGGGCCTGGAACCTCAAAAGGGGGCGGCGCTATAGTCTGTTTTTCCTACGCGTCAAGGCGTGTACATCGCCGCAGGACTAGTTTAAGCAAGAATCGGACCAACTTTTAGGGATCGGTTCCTGCCTCCATGGCGCTGACGCAGAGATTAGAGTTCCGCCAGTCCCAATCGCTGGTGATGACCCCCCAGCTGATGCAGGCGATCAAGCTGCTTCAGCTGTCAAATCTCGATCTGTCTGCCTTTGTCGAGGAAGAACTGGAACGAAATCCGCTGCTTGAGCGGGCGAGCGACAGCCCGGAGGCCCCCGTGGCCGGCGAGGGCGCACCCGATCAGGCCGACCTCCCCGATCCCGGCTATGGCGACGAAGCGACCGGCGAGCCCGGCGGTCCTGCGGCGGAGACGTTTGAACCGGTTCAGGACGAGTGGCTGAACCGCGATCTCGGCAGCCGCGCCGAGATCGAGCAAAGCCTCGATGCGCCTCTCGACAACGTCTTCTCGGAGGAGCCCGCGGAGGCTGCCGCGCGCAACGCGCAGGATGCGGCGCCGACGGCCTACACGGAATGGGGGGGCGGTGCCTCCAACGATGATGGATATAACCTCGAAGCTTTCGTCGCGGCCGAGGTGACGCTGGGCAGCCATCTCGCCGAGCAGCTAGCGGTCGTGTTTACCGCGCCGGCGCAGCGTATGATCGGCCAATACCTGATCGATCTGGTCGATGAGGCCGGCTACCTGCCACCCGATCTCGGACAGGCCGCCGACCGGCTCGGCGCCTCCGAGGGCGATGTCGAGGCGGTACTTTCGGTGCTGCAGAAATTCGATCCGCCCGGCGTCTGCGCGCGATCCTTGAGCGAGTGCCTGGCGATCCAGCTTCGTGAACTCAATCGCTATGACCCCGCGATGCAGGCGCTGGTCGAGCACCTCGATCTCCTGGCCAAACGCGACATCGCGGCATTGCGAAAAGTATGCGGTGTCGATGACGAAGACATCACCGACATGATCGGCGAAATCCGCCGTCTCGATCCGAAGCCGGGCCTGAAATTCGGTTCATCGCGGCTGCAGACCGTGGTGCCGGATGTCTATGTGCGGCCCGGCCCTGATGGCGGCTGGCACGTCGAACTCAACAGCGACACGTTGCCGCGCGTCCTGGTCAACCAGACTTACTATACCGAGCTGTCGAAGACGATCCGCAAGGACGGCGACAAGTCCTATTTCAGCGATTGCCTGCAGAACGCGACCTGGCTGGTGCGCGCACTCGATCAGCGCGCCCGCACGATTCTCAAGGTCGCAACCGAGATCGTCCGCCAGCAGGATGGCTTCTTCACTCATGGCGTGGCGCATTTGCGGCCGCTCAACCTGAAGGCGGTTGCGGACGCGATCCAGATGCACGAATCGACAGTGTCGCGCGTCACGGCGAACAAATACATGGCGACCAACCGCGGTAGTTTCGAGCTGAAATACTTCTTCACGGCCTCGATTGCTTCGGCCGATGGCGGCGAGGCGCACTCGGCGGAAGCGGTCCGTCACCACATCAAGCAACTGATCGACGCCGAAGACCCTGCACTAATACTGTCTGACGACACGATCGTGGAACGATTGCGCGGGTCGGGCATTGATATTGCCCGCCGCACCGTCGCCAAGTATCGCGAAGCGATGCGAATCCCCTCCTCGGTTCAACGCCGGCGCGACAAACAAAGCATGCTCGGAAATGCGCATCCGACATCAGCAGCGACTGCCGATCGGTCCCGGGATACTCAGCCTGCCTGATTGCGTCCCGCCGATTTCGGATTAGTCTTCCTTCGCTCAACGATCGAGGGCACCCAAATGACTGTCCGCGTTTCGGGAAAAAGCATCAGTGTCGGGGAGGCGCTGCGGCAACGGGTCAGCGAGCGCACCGACGAAGTGCTGCGCAAATATTTCGACGGCAATTACTCCGGGCACATTACGATCGGCAAGGACGGCTTCGGCTTCCGCACCGACTGCGCGCTGCATCTGGATTCGGGAATAATGCTGGAGGCGGAGTCAAATGCGGCTGACGCCTATGCCAGCGCCGACCAGGCATTGCTGATGATCGAGAAGCGACTGCGCCGCTACAAGAGCCGGCTCAAGGATCGCTCGGTACGCAAGGCGCATGCAGCTTCCCGGGCGCTCCCCGGGATGTCCATCCAGGGGCTGGACGCGCCGAGCTATATTCTGGAGGCTCCGGCGGAAGGCGACGACGAGGTGACCGGGTACAGCCCCGTCATCATCGCCGAGGCCACGACGTCGCTGAAACTGCTTTCGGTCAGCGAAGCGGTGATGGAGCTTGATCTGACCGGAGCCGCCTGTCTGGTGTTTCAGCACGGCTCAAGCGGCCGGGTAAACATCATTTACCGGCGACCGGATGGCAATATCGGCTGGGTTGATCCCCCTTCGGTCAGTTCGGAGGCAAAAACGTGATGGCGGGACTGCAATCGGTGCCTCTGCGCGCGGCAGGAACCGGCATTTCCAAAAGATTGGGCATGGACAATTTTGGGTGCTTTTCGGCATTGACGGCCACCCAGACCCTCCCTATGGTCCGCGCCCTTAACGATAGGGGCCGGAAGCAACTCCGCAGATGTTGGCACCGCTCTTGTGTTGGAGTAGAAGCCCCCCAACTAGGACTTGGGTCCGGGTTCTGGTGGGCCGCCGCCTCTCCCGCCTCATCTTTCTGATGTCGCCCGCTGAAGTTTGTTTCGCAACCTGACGGTCAATTTACCTCGGAACGCCCCATGACGATTACCGATCTGGTCGCACCCGAGGCGATTCTCCCGGCATTAAAGGTCAACAACAAGAAGCAGGCGCTTCAGGAATTGGCTGCGCGGGCAGCTCACCTCACAGGCCAGAACGAGCGCGCGATCTTCGAGGTCCTGCTCCAGCGCGAGAAGCTGGGAACCACCGCGGTCGGCTACGGCGTGGCGATCCCGCACGGCAAGCTTCCCAAGCTGGAAAAGCTGTTCGGTCTGTTTGCGCGTCTTGAACGGCCGATCGATTTCGAGGCGATGGACGGCCAGCCGGTCGACCTGGTGTTCCTGCTGCTGGCTCCGGAAGGAGCGGGCGCCGACCACCTCAAGGCGCTGGCACGGATCGCGCGCCTGTTGCGCGACCAGGATGTCGCCAAGAAGCTGCGCGCCTCACGCGATGCGCCCGCGATCTACTCCGTGCTGGCGCTGCCGCCGGCCAGCGCCGCGTAAGGGCGACAGCCGCCGTCCTCGCCGAGATCGTTGCTCAAGCGATAACGATCACCCGCGTTTGACCCTTTGCTGATTTCAAGAAGCCGCCCCACGGAAGCCGACACACGCGGGGCAAACCCGCGTATGGCCTCATCAAGCGCCGTCGTCCGGCGCGATTGGCGCGTCAGTGCACGCTCACTGCCTGCAGCTCATTGCTCCACGCATTTGCGATCGCCGCTTCCCGACTATCGGTCAGCATGATCGGCGTACCGTCGGCAGCATGCAGCGCGAACAGTTTCAGTCCGGGCGCAATGCTGGGCGCCTGGGGGAACAGCCCCGGCACGTCTTCCGACCTGATCTGCTTCACATAAGCGATATGGCCCGCACCGAGATGGGCCAGCGCCTCCAGGGAGACGCGAGATTGCGACGCAACATTACCTTCAGTCATGGTCTCGACTCCTTCTGAGCCTAAGCGGTCGAGTCCGCTACAAGTTCCATTATTCGTGTTCATTGATGGCGATTGTCTTAACGATCTTCTCCGGTTCCGGCCGGGCCAGATCGATCGACAACAACCCGTTTTTCAAGTCCGCGCCCAGCACCAGCATCCCCTCCGCCAGCACGAAGGTGCGCTGGAAGTGACGTGCGGCAATGCCGCGATGGATGTATTGCCGGGCCTTGTCTTCTTGCTGGCGGCCGCGGATCACCAACTGATTTTCCTCAATGGTTACATCGAGTTGATCGCGGGTAAATCCCGCCACCGCAAGCGTGATCCGCAAGCGGTCCGGCTGGCCGTTGCTACGGTCGCAGCGCTCGATATTGTAAGGAGGATAACCGTCGGCACCCTTGACGACGCGATCGAGCACGCGCTCGATTTCGTCGAATCCCAGCAAAAAGGGACTGGATAACGAGGGAACACGAGACATTTTGCAAAGTCCTCTCGAAGCGACTTTGAAGTTCAGGGCCCTTGCGGCACCCCTATGCGATCCGAAGGCGGATTGGCCCTCCGATCGATAAAGAATATGGGCATGATTTGGGGGTGTTCAAGCACCCCCAAAAACGCCTTGCTGGCTCATGGTAAAACAAGACCTGCCGGCGGGTCTCAAAGCCTCAGCGCCTGCGCTCGCCGCCGCAAACGATTGCCTCGGCAATCAAGGCGTCAATCTCAGCCTTCGAATAGCCGAACTCGGTGAGCACCTCGACGCCATGCTGGCTGAATTTGGGAGGCACGCTGCGCAGGCTAGGCTTGCTGCGGGCCAGGCGGATCGGGGAGGCGACGCCCTTGTACCAATCTTTCTCGATGACATCGCCGCGATGGACCGCATGCCGGCTCGTCAACGCCTGGTCGATGGACTGCACCGGTCCTGCCGGCAGGCCGGCGGCCAGCAAGCGGTCGCACAAGGGGTCGGCTTCGTGCTGGCTGAAGACGGCCGCGAGCTCCGCACGCAAGGCATCGCGATTCTTGATGCGATCCTTGTTGCGCGCAAAGCGCGGATCGGTGCCGAGCTCGCTCTTGCCGATTTCCTTGCAGAGCTTGCGAAAGGTTCCGTCATTGCCGACGCCGATGAAAATGTCGTCGGTTCGCGTCGGGAAGATGGCGTAAGGGACGAGGTTGGGATGCTCGTTGCCGGTCAGCGACGGCGGTTTGCCGTGCATGAAATAATTCGCGGTGTGCGGATGCATGATGGCAAGGCCGGTCTCAAACAACGTGGTTTCGAGAAATTGGCCGAGACCGGATCTCTGTCGCTCCGACAACGCCATCAAGATGCCGATCGCCGCGTAAAGTCCGGTCGTGATGTCCACCAGCGGAACGCCGATCCGCATCGGCCCTGACTGCGGCGAGCCGGTTGCGGCAATCATTCCGGTCATGGCCTGAATGATCGCGTCATAGCCGGGGTTGCCGCCGCGCGGTCCGTCTGCGCCGAAGCCAGAGATCCGGCAGTGCACGAGTTTTGGAAATCTCGCCCGCAGGACTTCCTTGCCGATGCCCCATTTGTCGAGCGTTCCCGGCTTGAAATTCTCGATCAAGACGTTGGCGCCCTCGAGCAGTTTCAAGAGCACGGCTCGGCCGCCTTCCGAGGAGAGGTCGAGCCCGATCGACCGCTTGTTGCGGTTGATGCCTACGTAGTAGGCCGCGTCATCGCCGTGGAACGGGGGGCCCCAGTCGCGTACCTCATCGCCCGCCGGCGGCTCGACCTTGATGACATCAGCGCCATGGTCGGCAAGAATTTGGGTGCAGTATGGCCCGCCAAGTACCCGCGTGAGATCGATCACGCGCAATCCGGCCATCGCTCCCTGGTCCGTTGAATTTGTCATGGGCAGCTTTTCTTGTGAAGTTGGGTAGCTACGCAGGTTTAAGCATCACAGCCGCTATGCCGGGCACGCTTTGCCGTTCGGCCATCACGTCGCTGCGCCACGCGAAGCCCGAAGGGCGAAGCGTGGTGGAGCCAGGCGGGATCGAACCGCCGACCTCTTGCATGCCATGCAAGCGCTCTCCCAGCTGAGCTATGGCCCCTGACCAGATGCGATGGCTTTAGATCAAATCGCCACCGTGCTCTAGCGCAATCTTCAGCAAGACTGCAATCTTCGGCATGATGCAATCTTCGGCATGATATGTCGCAAAAACCGATGCCGGGTTTTCCGGTCGGTGCCTACGCGCCTTGGGCGACGCGTCGCAGCCGAAAATTCTCAACACAGTTTTTGGCGAACCTCAAGTCTCTTCGCCTCAAGTCTCTTCGTCGCCACCGACGTTGCCGATGATGTCGGTCACATCCTCCTCGCCTTCTTCTTCGTCGGCGATGAAGGTTGAATTGTCATCATCATCGTCTTCGATGGTCTCGTCGATCTCGATATCGTCTTCGGATTCGGGAACGACTGCCTTGACCTTGCCGGTGTTCTCCTCGGCGTCGGCTTCCTCGAGCGACACCAACTCCTCGGCCATCGGCTCAGGAGCGGCTTCGGCGGTCGAAACCGGGGCCGCGTTCGCGCGCGTGGCATCGCCGCGCGAACGCGGTGGCGCCACTGGAGCGATCGGCACCACCTCGCCGGTGTAGGGCGAGATCACCGGATTCTTGTTGAGATCGTAGAACTTCTTGCCCGTGGTCGGGCAAATACGTTTGGTTCCGAGATCGGATTTGGCCACGGTGGAATCCTGGGAAAAGTTCGAAAAGGCGGTGCTTCACTTGGCTAGTTGGCGCGCCGCTGTCAATAGTGCTTTGCGCAAGATCGGGCAGCCGTCGTGACGCAGTCTGGCCGCGAATGTTAGAAGCAGAAAATCGGAAAGAGGACACAATCTTGACCCATTCGGATCGCCCTGCCGATCTCAAGACCCCGCTCGAAGCCCGCGCCAGCGAAGCCCTGACCGGAAAGGTTCGCGTTCCCGGCGACAAGTCGATTTCGCACCGCGCCCTGATTCTGGGCGCACTGGCGGTGGGCGAGACCCGCATATCAGGCCTGCTGGAGGGCGAAGACGTCCTGAATACCGCCAGGGCCATGCGGGCCCTGGGCGCCGCCCTGGAAAGGACGGGCAATTTCGCCTGGTCGGTCCGGGGCGTTGGGGTATCCGGGTTTGCACAGCCGGCTGCGCCGCTCGATTTCGGCAATTCGGGAACCGGCTGCCGGCTGGCGATGGGCGCGGTGGCGGGTTGTCCGATAACGGCTGTCTTTGACGGCGACGCCTCGCTGCGCTTAAGGCCCATGCGCCGCGTGCTCGATCCGCTGGAACTGATGGGCGCTCGGCTCGATGCCGGCGGCCAGGGTGGTCGGCTGCCTCTGACCCTGACCGGTGCGCGTGACCCTTTACCGCTCGTTTACCGCACGCCCGTGGCCTCGGCGCAGATCAAATCCGCGGTCCTGCTGGCGGGACTTGCCGCGCCCGGCGTCACCACCGTGATCGAGAGCGAGGCCAGCCGCGACCATACCGAACTGATGCTCAGGCATTTCGGGGCGGACATCGTTTCCTCCCGGGAGGGCAGCCATGGCCGCAGAATTGAACTCACCGGCCAGCCCGAACTGCACGGCGCGCAGGTTGCGGTACCAGCCGACCCATCATCGGCGGCGTTTCCGCTCGTGGCGGCGTTGATCGTCGAGGGCTCGGACCTCGTGCTTTCCGACGTCATGACCAATCGCCTCCGCACCGGATTGTTCACGACGCTGCGCGAGATGGGCGGCAAAATCGAAGAGAGCGATGTTCGGAGCGATGCCGGCGAGCCGATGGCACGGCTTCGGGTGCGCGCGTCGAAACTGCGGGGCATAGAGGTGCCGCCCGAGCGAGCGCCCTCGATGATCGACGAGTATATGGTGCTCGCAGTGGCGGCGAGCTTCGCCGAAGGCACCACCATCATGCGCGGCTTGCAGGAATTGCGGGTCAAGGAATCCGATCGGCTGGAGGCCACCGCTGCCATGCTGCGCGTCAACGGTGTAAAAGTTGAAATATCGGGCGATGATCTGATCGTGGAGGGCAGGGGTCACGTGCCCGGCGGCGGTCTCGTCGCCACCCGCATGGACCATCGCATCGCGATGTCGGCGCTGGTGATGGGGCTTGCCTCGGACAAGCCGGTCGGGGTCGACGACACCGGCTTCATCGCCACCAGCTTCCCGGATTTCATCCCGATGATGCGCAGTATTGGGGCAGATTTTTCATGAGTTAAGCGCTCGCAGCGCAGAAAACCACAGCAGCAGCAATCACGTAGTCGACCGGTTGACATTTCTGGCCTGTGCAGGTTGGTTTCACGTCCAACACGGTGTCCAACAATCGGTGTTTTTCCCACGAACCGTTCGCAGAGTTCGCATGTCGGACTATCTCACCAAGCGAAATGGATTCTGGCAATTCGTCCGCCGGGTTCCCCTCGAATATGCCGAGCTCGACCCCCGCGGCATCGTCAAACATTCCACCAAGGTGGCGGTCAAAAAGGACCGGCACGGCCTGAAGGCGGGGAAGATCGCCGAGGCCATGAACCGCGAGCTGGAGGCCTACTGGCGCGGTCTTTCAGAGGGGAAGGCCCATGAGGCATCCGATCGCTACAGTGAGGCCAGGCGCCGCTTTCGGACACTTGGGTTCGGTCATGTGGAGACGGCGGAACCGGCCAACCGCCCGACGCTGGAGGCGCTCGACCGCGAGGCATTGCTTGACGCATTCGACCAGATCGGTCGTGCCGCGGCGTCAGCGGGGACCAAGCTGCAAATTGCGGTTTATGGAGGCTCCGCGCTCTTGCTGGCGAGCAATTTCCGGTTTTCGACTGAAGATGTCGACGTATCCAGACTTGAACAACCTCTACCCGATTGGCTGGCGGCGATCGTAAGTAAAATCGCCCGGCAGAATAATTGGCAAGAAGACTGGTTCAATGATGGGGTCGCATTCCATCTCAGTTCACTCGCGGATCGGGCCGCCGACCATTTGGAGTTTGCCACATTTCCGCGAGACGCTGGCCCGCCGGGACTTGTAGTTTCGGTCCCATCGGCGGAATATTTACTTGCGTTGAAACTAAAAGCTGCACGAGTCATGGACCCGCTACGTGGCGAAACGGAGCGGATCGATATTCTCAATTTGATGCGAGTGGTGGGCATCTCAACTGTCGAGGAAGCAATAGCCGTGCTTGGCCGATATTTTCCGGTAAGTGCCGCTTCCTCCGAGAAGCAGCGGTTTTTATTAAAGAACATGAATCGCGAGGGAGGCATCGATGCGCCCAAATACCCTCGCTGAAGCGGTTGAAAGGATTCAGGGTGGTTCGGCGCAGGACGTCGCTCTTGCTGAATTCGTCGATACGTTCGATTTGGCAAAATGCGATGATGACCGCTATGCGTCGATCGAGCGCGAGCCGGGATTGACGGGCGATGATCGGCTTGATGCGTTGGTCGGTGCGATCGCCGAATATCTGGCAAAGCAACGCCGGCTCGGCCGCGTTCCGCCTTGGGTATCGAATCCAGCGCGCCGTTTGACCAGCCCGTGGTTTACGATGGTTTCGCCATCGGACGCCATGCGCGAATACTTGACTTTCAGCAGCCCGGCCGAATTCGCGTCGCGCAACATCTTCACGGAGGAGCGGCCGCTACGGCGAGCCCGCGGTCCTCATCCAGCCAAGACATAGGCCGACATGATCATCGCCATCGATGGACCAGCGGCCTCGGGCAAGGGAACGCTCGGCAAACGGCTCGCCAAGCATTACGGCTATCGCCATCTCGATACCGGTGTGATCTATCGGGCGGTCGCCAAGGCGTTGTTGGATGCCGGCGCCGACCTGGGCAATGAAATGATCGCCGTCTCGGCTGCGCTGGAGCTTGATCCGGAAAAATTCGGCGATCCCGCGCTCAAAACCCAGATCGTTGGCGACGCCGCCTCGGTGGTCTCGGCATATCCCAAAGTGCGCGAGGTTTTGCTGAACTTTCAGCGCCAATTCGCCGCCGACCCGCCGGGCGCGGTGCTGGACGGCCGCGACATCGGTACCGTGATCTGCCCGCATGCCGACGTCAAAATCTTCGTACTCGCCGACCCCAGGGTGCGGGCCCGGCGCCGGACCCTCGAGGCGCGGGCGCGGGGCGAGGACGCCGACGAGGCCGCTGTGCTCGCGGACATCCTGAGACGTGACGAACGCGACCAGAATAGGGCCGTTGCGCCTTTAAAACCCGCGGCGGATGCTTACTTGCTCGATAACTCCCATTTGGATATAGAAGGCGGCGTCCGGGCCGCCGTCGAAATTGTCGAGGCCGTCCGAGCGGGCCGGCAAAAGGCTTGAGCCTCTGCCGTCATTGGAGGAAAGCCCGCTTCTTGGCTTCGAGATCGACAAACTCAAGGTCCCGGACATCAAGGTCACGCGCATTCTTCCGCAAAACCGGTATCCGCTTTTGCGGAATGCGCGCCATCAACGTATCGAACGTGCAGGCCAGCTGCCGGCCCGCTCTCGCGAATGCCTGCGAGGCGGTCGTTAGAGTTTGCGGAACTCTAGCCCTGCGTGTCCGATGCGCCCTTTAACCCGAATGGCCGGCAAGAAATCCGCATCTGGAGAACAAATGGCTTCGACTGTCAGTAGTTATAATCCTACCCGCGATGATTTCGCCGCCATGCTCGATGAGTCCTTTGCCGGCGGCAATTTGCAGGAAAGTTCCGTCATCAAGGGCAAGGTTGTTGCGATTGAGAAGGACATGGCCGTCATAGACGTCGGCCTGAAAACCGAAGGCCGCGTGGCGCTGCGCGAGTTCGCCGGGCCCGGCCGCGAAAGCGATCTCAAGGTCGGCGACGAAGTCGAGGTGTTTCTCGACCGTATCGAGAATGCGCTCGGCGAAGCCGTGCTGTCGCGTGACAAGGCCAGGCGTGAGGAAAGCTGGGGCAAGCTCGAGAAGGCGTTCAACAACAATGAGAAGGTGCACGGCGTCATCTTCAATCAGGTCAAGGGCGGCTTTACCGTCGACCTCGACGGCGCCGTAGCCTTCCTGCCGCGCTCGCAGGTCGACATACGCCCGATTCGCGACGTTGCGCCGCTGATGAACAACTCCCAGCCGTTCCAGATCCTCAAGATGGATCGCCGTCGCGGCAACATCGTCGTGTCGCGCCGTACGGTTCTGGAAGAGACCCGCGCCGAACAGCGCCAGGAACTGGTGCAGAATCTCGAAGAAGGACAGGTCATTGACGGTGTCGTCAAGAACATCACCGATTACGGTGCGTTCGTTGATCTCGGCGGCATCGACGGCCTGTTGCATGTCACCGATATTGCCTGGCGGCGGGTCAATCACCCGACCGAGGTTTTGACCATCGGCCAGACCGTCAAGGTCAAGATCATCAAGATCAACCACGAAACCCACCGCATTTCGCTCGGCATGAAACAGTTGCTGGACGATCCGTGGCAAGGCATCGAGGCGAAGTATCCGCTTGGCGCCCGCTTCACCGGCCGGGTCACCAACATCACCGACTACGGTGCGTTCGTCGAACTGGAGCCGGGCATCGAAGGCTTGATCCACGTCTCGGAAATGTCGTGGACCAAGAAGAACATGCACCCCGGCAAGATCGTGTCGACCTCGCAGGAAGTCGAAGTGCAGGTGCTGGAGGTCGATTCGGTCAAGCGAAGGATCTCGCTTGGCCTCAAGCAGACCATGCGCAATCCGTGGGAGGTGTTCGTCGAGAAGTTCCCGGTTGGCTCGACCGTCGAAGGCGAGGTCAAGAACAAGACCGAATTCGGCCTGTTCCTTGGGCTCGAGGGCGACGTTGATGGCATGGTCCACCTCTCCGATCTCGACTGGAAGCTTCCCGGCGAGCAGGTGATCGACAACTTCAAGAAGGGTGACATGCTCAAGGCCGTGGTGCTCGATGTCGATGTCGAGAAGGAGCGCATCTCGCTCGGCATCAAGCAGCTCGAAGGCGATCCCTTCGCAGAGCCCGGCGACGTCAAGAAGGGCGCGGTCGTGACTTGCGAAGTACTCGATGTCAAGGAGGGCGGCATCGACGTAAAGATCGCCGGTACCGACTTCACCACCTTCATCAAGCGGTCGGAACTCGCCCGGGATCGCAACGATCAGCGCGCCGATCGCTTTGCGGTGGGTGAAAAAGTCGACGCGCGCGTGATCCAGTTCGACAAGAAGGCCCGCAAGGTGCAGGTCTCGATCAAGGCGCTGGAAGTCGCCGAAGAAAAGGAGGCCATCGCGCAATATGGCTCCTCCGATTCGGGAGCGACGCTGGGCGATATTCTCGGCACCGCGCTCAAGCAGCGAACCGACAAATGAGGCTTTCTGCCTCGACCAGAAAGGCCCCGCTCGCCCCGGGGCCTTTTTTGCGTCGGCAAGCCCGTTTTCCGTCATGGCCGCGCTTGGCGCCGCCATGCGCGTATTGCTTGCCTTCATGTAAGCAAAGGGCGCGCCGTGGACTAACGTCCGAGCCTTGTTTTCTTCATATTGGGCCGGAATTGATGTATTCAGAACATGGCATATCAGGGTATGCCGCGAAATATCGGCGGCCCCTTTCGGCAGCACTTATCGGAGATTCTTTCGATGTCGCTTGACTCAGATGTCATCGTCGATCGCCGCAGGATCCGGCGCAAGCTGACGTTCTGGCGGGTGGCCGCAGCCTTGATCGCAATTGCCGCAATCCTCACCGTAGGCCTGCTCGCCACGCCCGGCGGCCGAGGCACGCTGACGACGGCGGGGTCGATCGCCCGCATCAATATCGAAGGCCTGATCCGCAGCGACCAGAACCGCGTCGAGGCGCTGGAGCGGCTGGAAAATTCGCGCGCGGCGGCGGTGGTCGTGCATATCAACTCGCCGGGGGGCACGACAGCGGGGTCTGAGCAGCTCTACGATGCTCTATTGCGTTTGAAGGCGAAGAAACCGCTCGTCGTAGTGGTCGAGGGATTGGCTGCTTCGGGCGGCTACATCACTGCAATTGCGGCCGATCATATTGTCGCCCAGCAAAGCTCTCTGGTCGGCTCGATCGGCGTCCTGTTTCAGATTCCCAATTTCACCGAATTGATGAAGACGGTGGGCGTCAAGGTCGAGGAGGTGAAATCTTCGCCGCTGAAAGCCGCGCCGAATGGCTTCGAGCCGACCAGTCCGGAAGCGCGTGCGGCGCTGGAATCGCTGGTGAAGGATTCCTACGCCTGGTTTCGCGGCTTGGTGAAGGAGCGTCGCGGCATGGACGACGCGCTGCTCGAAAAGGTCGCCGACGGGCGCGTGTTTACCGGCCGTCAGGCGGTCGAGCTCAAGTTGATCGATCAACTCGGCGATGAAAAGACCGCCATCGCGTGGCTGGTGGCGCAAAAAGGCATCAAGGCGGATCTGCCAGTTCGCGATTACAAATTATCTCCGCGCTTTGGCGACCTGACGTTCCTGCGAACGGCGGCAGCCGTTACCCTCGATGCGCTCGGTTTGAGTGCGGTCGCGCGGCAGATCGAGCAATCCGGCATGGCACAGGCGGTCGATCGGTTCGGCCTCGACGGCATGCTGGCGCTGTGGCATCCGGCAGGGACCGATTGAGCGCCATCGAACCTCGAGTGGCGGCGAATTGACCGCCAGGCGGACCTCCAGGGCGGTTTCGGTCCGGCCTTCCCCCGGGGTCAGGGAGCCGCAAGAATACCTAAATCGGCCGTTTGTCACGCTTTTTCGCCCCCCGGCCATTTATTTAGCGTCTTGACAGTTCAAGGCATTTTCACAGAAATGCATGTCCGTACCTTCTCGGGTCCCAGGTCTCGATGATCAAATCCGAACTCGTCCAGCGTATCGCCGAGCATAACCCGCACCTTTACCAGCGGGATGTCGAGAACATTGTGAACGCGATCCTCGATGAGATCGTCGCTGCCCTGGCGCGCGGCGATCGGGTCGAGCTGCGCGGTTTTGGTGCATTCTCGGTGAAACACCGCCCGGCTCGCGCCGGCCGCAATCCACGTACCGGCGCCCACGTTCCGGTGGATCAGAAGAGCGTGCCGTTTTTCAAGACCGGCAAGGAAATGCGCGAACGGTTGAACCGCGACACCGAGGGACGGGAAGCCGGCGGCTAGTGTCCCGAACGCGAAGTTCGTACTCCCTTGCAGCACCCGCTTTTGCGAACTTCGGAATCAGGACGCCAGTGTGGTTTTGGTTCGGAAGTTCTGTTGATGGACTCGACGCCCGATGAAGAGAACTTCCAAACCGCCACACTAAAGCCGATCCCGTTGTCCTTTCGACGCGAGAGAGGGTCATGCGCAAGTTTCTCAATATTCTGGTATGGGTTCCGCTGGGCCTGATTTTTGTGGTCTTTGCGGTCGCCAACCGTCATCTGGTCACGGTATCTCTGGATCCCTTCAACTCCAGCGACCCGTCGCTGGGGTTCACCATGCCGCTTTTCGCCGTCATCATCGCATTTGCGGTTGCCGGCGTACTGGCGGGCGGTTTCGCGACCTGGTTTCGGCAGCGGCGCTGGCGGCGCGCCGCGCGGCAGCACGAGGCCGACGCGCAGCAGCTTCGCGCCCAAGTGGCTGACCTGCGTTCCCGCATCACCGGGCCCGAGCAGCGCAATCCGCCACGTCTGGCTGCCCCGCTATGGGACACCAACAGGCGAGACAAGCACGGCGCGACGTTGTAGAAGGCGCTGCCTGGCGTGGGATGGTTTCAGCCCGTCGCCGATACTCCAGCGTTTGGTCTTTTTCCAGCGGTTTGCCTTTGAGACATGTCCCTGATCGTCAAAATTTGCGGCCTGTCCACGCGCGAGACGCTCGGTGTCGCGTTGGAAGCAGGTGCAGACATGGTGGGGTTCGTGTTTTTCCCGCCGTCGCCGCGCCATCTCGGTCTTGAGGCGGCGCGCGATCTCGGCAGGCTCGCACGGCAACGCGCGTCAAAGGTCGCGCTGACGGTCGATGCCGACGACGCGACGCTTGGGGGCATCGTCGAGGCCTTGCAGCCCGATATCCTGCAGCTTCACGGCCGCGAGAGTGTGTCGCGGCTGTGCGATATCAAACGGAGATTCTCGCTCCCCGTAATGAAGGCGATCGCGGTCGAAACCTCGGCCGACCTCGCAAGCCTGCCCACCTATGCCGGCGTTGCCGATCGCATTCTGTTCGATGCCCGCGCGCCGGAAGAGGCCACCCGTCCCGGTGGCCTGGGCGCGGTGTTCGACTGGCACGTCCTTGAAAAAATCGATCTGAAAATTCCCTTCATGGTCTCCGGCGGCCTGCATGCGGGCAATGTCGCCGAGGCCATCCGGGCGACGCGCGCCGGTGGCGTGGATGTTTCCTCCGGCGTGGAGCGTGCGCCGGGCAAGAAGGATCCCGAAATGATCCGCGCCTTCATCAAAGCGGCGCGTGCAAGCGAAGCGCTGATGGTTCGATGAACAAGCTCATCCCCAATTCCTATCGGAGCGGTCCCGACGAGCACGGGCATTTCGGTATTTTCGGCGGCCGTTTTGTCGCCGAAACATTGATGCCGCTGATTCTCGATCTGGAGAAGGCTTACGCCGAAGCCAGGGCGGATCCGGCATTTCAGGCCGAAATGAACGGCCACCTCAAACACTATGTCGGACGGCCGTCGCCTTTATATTACGCCGAACGCCTGACCGCCCATCTTGGCGGTGCCAAAATCTATTTCAAGCGCGAGGAGCTCAATCATACCGGCTCGCACAAGGTGAACAACGTGCTTGGCCAGATCATGATGGCCCGCCGCATGGGCAAGAAGCGCATCATCGCGGAAACCGGCGCCGGCCAGCACGGCGTCGCCACCGCAACGCTGTGCGCGCGGTTTGGGCTTGAATGCGTTGTGTACATGGGAGCTGTCGATGTCGCGCGGCAACAGCCGAACGTCATCCGGATGGAGATGCTGGGTGCCAGCGTAGTCCCGGTGCAATCGGGATCGCGCACGCTGAAAGATGCGATGAACGAGGCGCTGCGCGACTGGGTTACCAACGTGCACAACACGTTTTACTGCATTGGCACTGTCGCAGGTCCGCATCCCTATCCGATGATGGTACGCGATTTCCAGTCGGTCATCGGGGTAGAGACGCGTGCGCAATTGCAGGAGGCCGAAGGCCGCCTGCCGGATTCCCTCGTCGCCTGCATCGGCGGCGGCTCCAACGCAATGGGTTTGTTTCACCCCTTCCTGGACGATCCGTCTGTCGAAATTTTCGGCGTCGAGGCGGCCGGCCACGGCCTCACGCAATTGCACGCGGCTTCCATCGCCGGTGGTCGGCCGGGTGTGCTTCATGGCAATCGCACTTATCTGTTGATGGACGATGACGGCCAGATCCAGGACGCGCACTCGATTTCGGCGGGTCTCGATTATCCCGGCATCGGGCCGGAGCATTCCTGGCTGCACGAAACCGGCCGGGTGATTTATCTGTCGGCCACCGACGAGGAGGCGCTTGCGGCATTTCATCTGCTGTCGCGGCTGGAAGGCATCATTCCGGCGCTCGAGCCGGCGCATGCCATCGCCAAGGTGATGGAGCTCGCGCCGAAGCGGCCGAAAAATCATCTGATGGTGGTCAACCTTTCGGGGCGTGGCGACAAGGATATTCCGCAAGTGGCGGATATATTGCGGGGGAACAAGCAGTGAGTGCCCGCATCGACGCCCGTTTTACCGAGATCAGGCTCGAAGACAGCTCCATTCTTCACCTCT
>CAVRMY010000055.1:0-258509 GCA_963721935.1 uncultured Alphaproteobacteria bacterium | reverse complement strand
TCTTGCGCAGTTCATGGGTTACGGCAGCTACTCGGCAGCGGTGGCCGAGGTTTCGGTTAGTCCGCAAGGCAAACTCAGGGTTCATCGCATGGTGCTGGCCGGAGATAGATCCCGGCCATGCGGGTCAACACCAGCCAGATCGAGGCGCAGGTCCAGGGATCGGTCGCCTATGGTCTGACCGCCACGCTCTACGGCGAAATGCCGATCGACAAGGGGCGGATGACCATTCTCAACTTCGATACCTACGAGATCATGCGTCTTGCCGAGATGCCGAAGGTCGAGGTGGCGATCGTGCCGACCTACGATTTCTGGGGCGGCATCGGCGAGCCCACCATCTGCGTGGTGGCGCCATCGGTACTCAACGCCATCTATGCGGCGACCGGCAAGCCGGTTCGCAGCCTGCCGCTGAAGAACGTCAAGCTGGTCTAGAGGAGGACGCACAAGGTTTCAGACGCGCGAATAGTTTCAATCGCCCGCGCATTCCCTGGAAAGGGAACGCGCGGGCGAATTGCTACTCAACGCTACCAACTAATCAGTAATCCTTGTGAATGACGGTCTTGCTTTACGACGCCGTCGCCGCGTTCCTTCTTGATTACGGTGGTCCGATCAGTGGGCTCACGCTCCTTGACCACGGTCTTCTCCCGGACCCGGTCGCGATCGTAATCGCGGTGGCTCTCGCCAACCGTCACGCCGGCGCCGACCCGCCGGACCGACCTGAACGCCGACATCCTCGGCCAGGGCCGGCGCCGCAAGGC
Source organism: uncultured Alphaproteobacteria bacterium (assembly GCA_963721935.1). Lineage (GTDB taxonomy): Bacteria > Pseudomonadota > Alphaproteobacteria > Rhizobiales > Xanthobacteraceae > Bradyrhizobium. The sequence goes on along the minus strand of CAVRMY010000055.1, from coordinate 257,754 downwards.
TGCCGACAGTCGCGGCAATCAGCAAAATCTTCCTCATCTCACTCTCCTCCGATTTGAATGGGGTGTAAACGTCCTGGGCGGCCCGCCGTTCCCGCGCCTTTCCGCACAAACAAGCCGAAGAACGACGTTCCACGGTCTGTCTGTGGCCGCGCCGCCACGCTTTGATGCGAACGCGAGCTTCACGCGGGCGGTTCCTTCGTATCGCCACACTTGATCCACCTTTCGGAACCGCCTGCCGGTGCGGCGGTTCATCCGCATTGCTGCAGGAACGGACCACCCGGCGCGTTGCCGTTTACACCCGCGTAAAAGTCGGAAGCGTTGAATGTCGGGCAGCGTTGATCGTGTTCTGGAGCAGATTGGCCAGTCCTAGCCCGCGCTGAGCGAAGCCCCCAGGGATGGGCGCTGGATTTTGGCGAAGTCGCCTGCAGGTTTCATCATTTGTCGCTGGGATGCCGAACCTGCCGGCCTCGCCGGACCAAGCTGGACGGAAGCCGACAGTGCGGAACGCGGCTATCTCGACGAATTCTTCAGCGGCTGGATCGACCCGGCTCGTCTGAAACTATGGGACTACGCGACGTTGGCGGATACTTTGATCGCCCTCATCGATGACGCCCACGCCACGGGCGATGTGAAAACGCTGGCGATACTGGAGCGCCGCAGCAAATCGGATTGAATTTGTGCAAGCCCGCGCGCAAGCGAGGATGCACAGTGGGGCGGGCCGCCGGCACGGAACGGCGGTGGGGCATCCTTGGGGGCTTGGATGCCGACCGAGCCGCAGCCCGCCCCGACAACAAACCCGGCCCGACCCTGGACGTTCCTTGAAGACAACGAACGGGGCGATGCGGTATTGGTTGATCCAGCGCAAGCCTGCAAGGTTCCGTCTCCGCTAAGAGAGGAGCATTCGTCGCAGGTTCCAAGACGTGTTGCCTCTGCAGGCTCTCACCCCGATCTGGACGGGAGTTTCGTCATGGGTTGGCGGGCGTCGAAAGACAATCGTTTCAATAAAGACGATGCGTTTGCCTCGATGCGGGCAAGGATGGTCGAGCATCAAATCGCTGCGCGCGGCGTGCAGGACGCACTCGTCCTTGCGGCGATGCGCAAGGTGCCGCGCGAATTGTTCCTGCCGAAAAACCTTCGCGAATTCGCCTACGAGGATTTGCCGCTACCGATTGCCGGCGAACAGACGATTTCCCAGCCCTATATCGTCGCCTTCATGGCGGAGGCCTTGATGCTCAAGGGCGGCGAGAAGGTGCTCAAGATCGGCGCGGGTTCCGGCTATGCCGCCGCGGTGCTGTCGCAGATCGCAGCCCAAGTCTACACCGTCGAACGCCTCGGCCAGCTCGCCGAACAGGCCGCAGCGACGCTCGCCCACCTCGGCTACGTCAATGTTCACGTCCGGCGCGGTGACGGCACGAAGGGTTGGGCCGAGCACGCCCCTTATGACGCGATCGTCGTTGCGGCCGGCGGGCCGCAGGTTCCGCAATCGTTGAAGGAGCAACCGAAACCGGCGGCCGGCTGGTGATGCCGGTTGGCGCGGAGCAGCGCAGCAAGCATTGGTTCGCCTCACCAGGGTTTCAGCCCGAATATCGCAGCGAAAACATCGCCGACGTGCGCTTCGTTCCCTTGATCGGCGACGAGGGGTGGTTGGCCGATGGATGATGGCCGCTCGCGCGCCGGACGGCGGATATATCCGGTTTTGCGATGCAACCGCGGTAACCCGGATACTGCAGAAGTGAAGGGGTCTGCCGACACTTATGCTTTTGGCGCGCAGAGCCGTTCGGCTATTGTGGTCCAATGCTTGAGACAAACGAGCAAGGACCAGCTCCCCAGCAGCCGGCATCGGCACTCGAGACTTTTTTTGCGTGGCCGTTGGTGGCAGCCGCGCAGATCGCGGAAGCGAACGTCCGGTTGTTTGAAAGCCTGTTGCCGCCGGCCAAGCAGGCCGCCCGGCGCAAATCCACATTCCCATGGTCGTCGCCGAATACGATTGCGCTCGAACTCGGCTCGATGCGCCTGCGAGATTTCTCGAACGGCGCGGGCTCGCCTGCCACGCTGATCTGCGCGCCCTACGCGCTGCATGGCGCAAGTCGCTGATTTCGCGCCCGGTCACAGCGTCGTCGAGCGGCTTTGGCAAAACGGCGTATCGCGTGTCTTCGTCACGGATTGGCGCTCGGCTACGCCGGAGACCCGCTATTTCACGATCGACAACTATCTTGCCGATCTCAACGTCGCGGTGGACGAGCTTGGACCACCCGTTGATCTGATCGGACTATGCCAGGGTGGCTGGCTCGCGCTGGTTTATGCGGCACGGTTCCCGAAAAAGGTGCGCCGGCTGGTCCTGGTTGGCGCGCCGATCGATATTGCCGCGGCCAGATCGTCCCTTTCTCATTTTGCCGCCGACGTGCCGCTGAAGATGTTCGACGAACTGGTGCGTCTCGGCGATGGGATCGTGCACGGCCAGCAGATGCTGGGCTTGTGGGGAATCTCGCACGGCCCAAACGAGGCCGACGCCACGCTGCAAACCAGCGGCAATATCGACCCCACGCAGCGCGAAGCGCTCAACGAGCGGTTTCGCCAGTGGCATGCCGAGACGGTCGACTTGCCCGGCAGCTTCTTTCTTCAGGTCGTCAAATGGCTGTTCAAGCAGAACCAAATCGCGGAAGGGCGCTTCGTTGCGCTTGGACAAAACATCGATCTGTCGAAGCTGACGACGCCGATCTGCCTGCTCGCGGGCACCGACGACGAAGTCGTTTGTGTCGATCAGTTGTTTGCGGTGGCACGACTGGTCGGCACCCGGGACGAATATTTGCTGAAGATGACGGAGCCTTGCGGGCATCTTAGCCTTTACCTCGGTGCCGACGTGCTCGGCCACGCATGGCCCGATATCGCACGCTGGCTCACTCGCGATCTGAACGAGCCGTTGGTCGGCCGCGGAAGAATCGATACACGAATGGACGCTCCCGAAGTGGGCGTCAGAAACATCCAGAAGTCAGTCGGATGAATTTGGGTGCATCCGAAGGCGGCGATCCCCGGGGTATTTTCGGCAAGTCTTGGCCGGCAATATTTACGGCGGCACCGACAACGCGACTTGTCCCGGTGTGGCCGAACCTTGAGACGATTGTCCCGATTTTTTGTCACAGCGGCGCGACAGGAAGACGGGTTGGTGAATCAAATGCCGGATCCTCTTGGCAGAGCGAGAGGCGGCATGAACTGCCGATATGAACGACGGTCAGCTCGAACTTCTTTCCTTGTGCCGCTTCGCCTCGTCGGCGCTTTCGAAGATGTGCGGGGCAAGCCCGCGTTTTTCCAGCGCCTCGCCGAGCTTGATGCGAAGGAAGCCCGATGTGGTGTAGCGCGAAACGCCCGAGTAGAAACGGTCGGTGAGGGATCGCACCATCGCCGAATATTCGTCGAGCAGCTCGGGTAGAATTGAGAAATTGTCGTAATTGACGATGGCGTAGACGCGACGGCCCAGCGAGGTTAGCCGGCTTTCCACGGCCTTTTCGATCGCCTTGATGTCGGCGCTTGTGCGCAGCGCCAGGCGCTCGAAGTTGATGAAGAACAGGTTCTGCTGCTCGTCATAGGTAAAGCGCCGGGGAAGCGGAATGTCCACCAGATCGTTGCGCAGGTCCATCACGCCTTCACGGAAAATGCGTGCATCCATCAATGCCGGATCGCGCGGTATGGACGGCTTGAAATCCATCAGGGCGAGAATGTCGCGCTCGATATCGATACCGGGCGCGACCTCGATCAGCTCGAGCCCGTTGTCAGCGAGCACGAAGACGCAACGCTCCGTGACATAGAGTACGGACTGCCCGCGTGCGGTCGCGTGGGCGCCGCTGAACGTCACATGTTCCACCGCCTCAACGAATTTGCGAGCCGTGGCTTCGTTGAGGATCGCAAGCTTGCCGTCCGCAATCGCGATCCGCAGCTTGCCCGCGCCGAAGGTGCCGACGAAGATCACCTTCTTGGCGTTCTGGCTGATATTGATGAAGCCGCCCGCACCGGCAAGCTTGGGCCCGAACTTGCTGACGTTCAGATTGCCGAGGCGGTCGACCTGGGCAAGGCCCAGAAACGCGGCGTCGAGTCCGCCGCCATCGTAGAAATCAAACTGATAGGGCTGGTCGATCACCGCCTGGGTGTTGATCGCGGCACCAAAATCGATACCGCTTGCCGGAATGCCGCCGATCACGCCGGGTTCCGCCGTCAGCGTGATCAGGTCGATGATCTTTTCCTCGTTGGCGACGGCGGCAATGCCTTCGGGCATGCCGATGCCGAGATTGACGACGCTGTTGGCCTTCAGCTCGAACGCCGCGCGGCGCGAGATGATCTTGCGTTCGTTCATCTGCAGGGGCGGCAGCGAGGTGGCGCGTACCCGGATTTCACTGGCGAAGGCGGGGTTGTATTGCGTGCCGAAAGTCTGCCAATGGTTTTCGGGCCTGGATACCACCACGCAATCGACCAGGATTCCCGGAATCTTGACCTGGCGCGGGTTGAGCGTTCCGCTTTCGGCAACACGTTCGACCTGCGCAATGACAAGGCCGCCGGAATTGTGCGCGGCCATTGCGATTGCCAGTGCCTCCAACGTCAGCGCTTCCTTCTCCATGGTGAGATTGCCGTCAGGATCGCCAGTCGTGGCGCGGATGATGCCGATGTTGATGGGAAACGTCTTGTAGAGCAGGCACTCCTGTCCGCCGAGCGTGATCAGCTCAACCAGATCCTCCGTCGTCCGCGCATTCAGCTTGCCACCGCCATTGCGGGGATCGACAAATGTTCCGATTCCGACCTGCGTGATATGGGCGGGGCGGCGGGCGGCGATGTCGCGGAACAGGTGCGTGATCACGCCTTGCGGAAGGTTGTAGGCCTCGACCTGATCGGCAATGGCCATCTGTTGCAGTTTCGGCGCAAGGCCCCAATGGCCACCGATCACGCGCTTGACCAATCCGTCATGGGCAAAATGATTGAGGCCGCGGTCCTTGCCGTCGCCTTGGCCCGCGGCGTAGACGAGCGTCAGGTTCTTCGGTTTGCCCTGCGTATAGGGCGCATCACCCTCGCTCTCGAGATAGAGCGCCTCGAGCGCGATTGCGATCTCCTCGGCAAAACCGATTCCGACAAAGCCGCCGGTGGCCACCGTGTCGCCGTCGCGAACGAGACGCACGGCTTCGGCCGCGGTGACCACCTTGCCTTTTTCCGACAACCGCAGATACGGCAGTGCAGGGTGCTGGCTCAACTCGAATACTCCTCACGTCGCAGCTCTCAGACCTCGGATTTCCTGCCGCGTTTCGGTGGCATAATAGACCGAGACGATGGTGATGAGCGCGAGCACGATCATATACAGCGAAATCGGCCAGGTCTCGGGCTTGTAGGCGGTCATGAGTCCGGTGGCGATCAACGGCGATAGCGCGCCAGCGAAGATGGAGGCGAGATTATAGCCGAGCGAAACCCCGCTATAGCGCACTTTGGTGCCGAACAATTCGGAGAGGAAGCTTGCCTGCGGGCCGTACATCGCGGCGTGGCCGACGGCAAGACCGAGAACGATGGCGATCCAGCCAAGTTGCGGGTTTTTCGTTCCCAGCAGCATGAACAACGGGAACGACATCAGGGCCGAAAAAATCGCCCCGAAAATATAGACCGGCCGGCGTCCCACGCGATCGGACAGGGCGCCGAAGGCCGGGATCGTGAAGGTCTCGATGGCGGCTGCGATCAAGACGCCGTTCAATATGTCCTGCCGGTTCATGCCGAGCGCCTGTGTGGCATAGGCGAGAACAAAGGTCGCGTAGATGTAGAAGAAGCCGTTCTCGGCAAAACGCGCGCCCATCGCGAGCAGGATGTTCTTCGGATAAAGCCGTATCGCGTCGACGATTGGCATCTTCACCTCTTCCTTGTTGTCCTTGACCTTTTGGAACTCCGGCGATTCGGCCAGCGTGAAGCGAATCCACAAGCCCACGATCACGAGGAAGATGCTGAACAGGAACGGAAGACGCCAGCCCCACGCGTAAAGCTGGTCGTCGGTAAGAAACGCAGACACGACCGAGAACACCAGCGTGCCGAGTACGAGGCCCAGCGGCGCACCGAGCTGCGGCCAGCTTCCGTAAAATCCCTTCTTGTCTTCGGGCGCGTGCTCGACGGCCATTAGCACGGCCCCACCCCATTCTCCGCCGAGGCCAAAGCCCTGGATCAGGCGGCAGGCGATCAACAGGATCGGCGCCCACACGCCGACCGCGTCGTAGGTCGGCAGCAGGCCGATCGCGGCCGTCGCGACACCCATGATCAGCAAGGTCAGATAGAGCATGGTTTTGCGGCCGATCTTGTCGCCGTAATGCCCGAAGATCACTCCGCCGAGGGGCCGCGCCACGAAGCCGAGCGCGTAGGTGCCAAAGGCAAGCAGCGTGCCGACCATCGGGTCGAAGGTCGGAAAGAACAGCTTGTTGAAGATGAGTGCTGCCGCGGTGCCGTAAAGGAAGAAATCGTACCACTCGATCGCGGTGCCGATCAGGCTGGCGGTGGCTACCTTGACGTGAGATTGCTCCTGGCTTCCGGCGGCGCTTGTCATTGCCATCCCCCTATTTTTTTACCGATTGAATAACGAAGCGGAGGCTCAGCGCGGGTCAGCGTCCCGCTCTATCCCCTCCGGTTTGCTCGCGCATGTCCCATGCGTCGCCCAGCCATGAAGCAAGGTTCACGGCGACGCCTTGCGTTATCGCAAAAACGGTTGAAAAATCAGGGCGGGTCAGAACTCGCCCGGCTCGCCGGCCGTACTAGAGCGTTTTCGAGCGAAGTGGAAACCGGTTCGCGTGAAGAAAACGCGTCCAAACAAAAGAGTAGAGCCCGGTTTTGATTCAATCAAAACTGAAATGGCTCTAGTCTTACTGCCTCCTAACCGACTTATCTCCTCATCCCGAGGAGCTTGCGCGAGCAAGCGTCTCGAAGGACGAGGCCCGGAAATAGGCAACATGGCCTTCATGTTTCGAGACGGCGCAAGGGCGCCTCCTCACCATGAGGGTCTTAGTAAGACTAAAGCATGATCCGGAAAAGTGGAAACCGGTTTCCCTCGCGACAAACGCGAAACGCGTTTGCGCGGAGATCATGCTCAAACGAAGGGATGAGATCATGATGCAATTCCACTCAATCGCATCATGATCTGGTCCGCCGCACGGCGGCGAGCAGGAGCCGGACGCCGGAAAGCTTCAGGCGTTGAACCTTGGCAACAGCTTCAGCGCATTGCCGCGCTCGATATCGGCGATCTGTGCCTCGGTAAAGACGCCTGAATTCCTCAGGCCGTTCACATGGTCGATGCCGATGCGATAGGGAAAGTCGGTGCCGAACACGATCTGCGACGTCGGGATGATCGCTGCCAGCGCCGACATAGCCGCTTTGTTGGAGGTCTGCGCGGTGTCGTACCAGAAGCGTGTCAGTTCGGCGAGCGTTCCGTCCGGTACGGTTGGTTTCGCCTTCGGGTCGAGCTGCGGATGGCGGGCAAGGCGCTCGATCAGGAACGGCATGGTGCCGCCGGCATGCGAGAAGATCCAGCGGATGTCGCGGAACTTCTGCGCGTTGCCGCTGAAGATGATGTCGGCGATGGTGCGGGTGGTGTCGGTGCCGTATTCGATCATCGCCTGCGGTTCGGTGCGTACCAGATTGACGCAGCAATCGGCGGCAGTCGGATGGGTGTAGACAACAACCTTGCGCCTGTTGAGTTCTTCCATGACTGGAAGGAAGGCAGGGTCGCCAAGCCACTTGTCATGATAGCTTGTCAACAGGCCGATACCGTCGAGCTTGAGCGTATCGAGCGCGTAGGCGATCTCATTCAGGCTGCCCTCGATGTCCGTGAGCGGAAGCATGGCAAAGCCGCCGAAGCGGCCGGGATGGTCGGCGATCAGCTTGGCGGCATAATCGTTGCACTCGCGCACCAGCTTGCGCGCCGCTCCTCCGGAAGTGAAATTGACGCCGGGTGTCGTCACCGAGAGCATCGCGACTGCGATGCCGGCCTTGTCCATATCGGCGAGCGAGCTTTCGGGGGTCCATTTCCGCATTGGACCGTCACCGAAACCGGCCCCCACCGAGGCCGCGATATAGCTTGGCGGCGACAAATGATGGTGGACGTCGATGCGGTAGGGCTTTGGGCCAGTGCTTTGGGCCAGTGCATTCTTCGCGCCGCTCAAACCGGCCGCTGCAAATGCCGCGGCTCCCGCCACTGCGGCCACGAATTGGCGCCGGCTCAGGGTCGAGCCTGTGAGCGAGACTGTCGCTTCGCATCCGCACATACAACCTTTGAGCGACCGGCGTGGTTTGCCAACCTGGTTCTTCATTAAATCTCTCCCTGCCGGACGTTCCCGGACTTCTTTTCTTGATCGGACTGCCGAAATTCGTGATTTAGCGAAGACGGCATCGCCGACAATAAACTCTGATTGAAGTCGGCGTAAGCGGCGAGTGCATTATGTATTCCAGATGTCTGGCCAAACGCCTCTGACATGTTGCACTGCGATGTCCACAGGAACAGAAGGATAACCTCTTGCCTCACGACAAAAGGCCACGGACTCGCAGTTGGCGCTCTGCTATGTTGACCGCGTGAATTGGCTTCACAAAGGAGTGGAGTTCATGAACAAGCAGCTCGTTGAAATTCGCCGCCAGGAATATTTTTGCCGTGAGCGTGCGTTACATGATTCCGAGCGTAGAGTGTTCTGGCTCGCGGAAGCCGAAGAGTGGGAGCAGCGTGCGCTCGACGAAATCGCGTACCACTTCAGGGAGTGTAACCTGATTGCTCCGGATCCATCCCGAACCACTCACTAGGTACGGGGCGTTTCCAACCTGACGTTGCGTTAGCTAGCTTTGGCCGCGGGCAGCCTTGTTGCTGCCCGCGCTCGGGCAACATGCGATCGTGCCGTTTTCAGTGATGCCGCTCCGGCTTGGTCACGGTCTGCCGGACTTCGGCACCGCAGTCTGAGCATTCATAGATGAAGTCGATCGTCGCAAGGCTCCAATGCGGCTCGACGTCTCTGACGAACATCGGAAGCAGTCCAACGCAGCCGGGGCAGACGACCGGGGGCGTCTCAACGATCGCGTGATGCTGGACGTAGGCTGGCATGTCGCTCTCCCTCGCACACCGAAGTGAACTCAACCCCGGCACCGAGTCTACGCCTGCGAATCAAAGGCCCATCATGAACTCTGCCGAACGTTTGCAGAACAAGCACACAATGCCGGAGGCCTGTGGCATTCCTGTAACATTTCGCAAGCTGCGACGGTATCGTGCTATAGGCCGAAGCCGATCTGGCGACGACAGAAGCGCTTGGCGGGAAAGGAAACAGGGATGGCACTCGCACAGCAGGGCGTCCCCGGCGATCTCGATATTTCGAAGCAGGCCGGGGCGGAAGCGCTGCTGCAAACCGCCGTTCACAAGGCCGCCCTCAAATTCGTGCCGCTGCTGACGATTGCTTATCTTTTCAATTATCTCGACCGCACGAGCCTGGGCTTTGCCGCGCTGACCATGAACCAGCAGCTGGGTCTGACGGCGAGCCAGTTCGGGTTCGCCGCCGGCGTTTTCTTTCTCGGCTATTCCGTATTCGAGATACCAAGCAATCTTCTGCTCTATCGTTTTGGCGCGCGGCGCTGGATCGCGCGCATCATGATCAGCTGGGGCCTCGTGTCGGCGGCGACCGCCTTCGTCGTCGGGCCGAACAGTTTTTATACTCTGCGCCTTTTGCTCGGGATCACTGAGGCAGGGTTCTTTCCTGGCGTGACATTCTTCCTCGCTGCCTGGTTTCCGGCGCAATACCGCACGCGGATGCTGGCATGGTTTCTGATCGGCATTCCCCTGTCTTCGCTGGTCGGGGCGCCGGTTTGCGGGATGTTGCTGCAGATGGACGGCATCTGGGGCCTCGCCGGTTGGCAATGGCTGTTCCTCCTGGTGAGCCTTCCCTGCATTCCCTTGGGGCTACTGACGCTGAAATTGCTCGCCGATCGTCCGCAAGTGGCGGAATGGCTCACGGCCGCGGAGTGCGATGCGCTGGTCGATGTGCTGGCTTCGGAGGTGCGAGAGCGGCCGCACTCATCGCTGCTGGCTGCGCTGAAGGACTCGCGGGTCTTGATCTGCACCGCGATCCAGTTCGGTTTCACGCTCGGGTCGTACGGGATCGGCATCTGGCTGCCGCTGATGCTGAAGGAATATCATCTTTCGAATCTCGCCATCGGCTGGATCGCGGCGATCCCTTATCTGTTTGCTTCGCTCGGCATGATCCTGTGGGCGCACCACGTCGACCGCAAGGGGAGCCGCATCGTCAATCTTGCGCTCGCATGCCTGCTTGGCGGCATCGGGCTGCTCGCGCCGATCGCTTCCGGCTCTGTTGCGGTCGCCGTCATCGGGTTCAGCGTCGCCCTCGTCGGAGTAACCGCGGCACGCGCGATCTTCTGGACCATCCCGACGCGATTCCTCACCGGCATCGCCGCGGCGGGAGGGCTCGCCTTCATCAACTCAATTGCCACCGTCGGCGGCTTTGTCGGCCCTTCGATGATGGGTTGGCTGAAGGAATTTTCAGGCTCCTACGTCGCAGGACTACTCGCGGTGGCCGCCATCATGCTCGCAGCGACAGCGGCCTCGATGTCGCTGAAATTATTCATTACGAGGGAGTGAATCCGGGAAGGGTGAGGCGCGACGCCAAGGAGGACCCTCAGAGGAATCCTAAATTCCATCCATGATAGCCAGATTTCCGGTCGAGCTCTTGCGTCTTAGCCCTATTATTTTTTTGGTAGTCGACCGACTTGTACCAGCCTTCGGCAGCTTCTCGTGTCGGGAACTCGATGATCACGGTGCGGGGTGCTGCCAGTGACCTTCAAGCTCGGTCAGCTTGCCACCGCGAGCGATGAATTGACCACCGAACAGCGCGAGTGTGCCAGCGACTTGCTTTCGATATTCCGCGAACATCGCTTCATCATGAACCCTCTCTATAGCTATAACGTAGGCTTTCATCCGACACTCCCGCAACTCACCACATCGTCATGCAACGCCTGTGGGACTTCTCCGGCGATCGGCTCCACTAACACCTTGCGTTCACACTGCAAACGGCCATGTCGAACGTCACGAATTCGCGCCGCTCGCCGCGACCGCTACCTCATGCCGGCGGAAAGAGGGAGACAGGACGAACGCTTGGCAACGCGCCAACTCAACATCCCCCTCACGCCACTTCGTGCTTGCGCAGATCGCGAAGGTGGTCGAAGCGGTCGGCCTGAAGGTCGGCGCCGGAACTGCCGATTTCGGGAATTGCGGCCTCGGCGAGGATTTCCTCAGTGACATCCTCCACGCTTGAATCGGCGATCTCGTGAATGAAGCTGATATTGGCGTACTCGCCGGAGGCCACGCGGGAAACGACCTCGCGCCTTGTTACTTCCGGATCGACGACGGCCTCGCGCCCGCGGCGGCCGTAATCGATCATCACTACGAAATACTGCATGTCTTCGATCAATTCTCCTGCTGATCGGTTCGATGCTCACAAACGGTCGAGCCGATCAGTACGGCTTATTTCTGAAAATCAGAAATACGTCAAATCACAATTTCGGAATAACCGAATCATGATGTTCGGTCGTCAAGAGTTGCGACGAGCTACGCAATTCCTGCGGTTGAGCGAAACGCCGGCCTGTTTCGACTACCTGGCCGGCGCTTTGCCGTCCTTCCCGCCGGAATGACTCCGCATCCCATTGCGCGACCGTGACGTTGCCCTTGCCCGCAGCCGTTCGATCTGGCCCCTGGGCAGCGTCACGCAGATCTCCCCGATCCATTCCAGCTTCACCGCCATGATCGGCTTGGCGTTGAAGCTCGTGAGATTGACCACGTTGGCGGCATTGCCGCGCTCGATGGTTTTCAGATAGCGCTCACCGGTTTTCAGGCGAACCGCGGCTTCCTCGCCGAAGAAGCTCGAAAGCGGGTGCCGCTGATCGCGGTATACCACAATAATATCGCCGCTTTCGTATTTCGGCAGCATGGAATCGCCAACCACCTCGAAGGCGATGGTTCCTTCCGCGATCGGAAATGGCAGTTCAACTTCGCCGAGCCCTTCGGGCGGCACCTGCTCGAGCTCAGGCCCGATGGAAGCGCCGGCGCCGACCCGGCCCATGATCGGAACGGCATTCAATTCGAGGTAGTCGATGATGGGCTGGATTTCGGACGCCTTGATCAGGCGGGCACCCGAGAGAATTTCCGAAACCGCGCCGGGGCGAACGCCCATCGCCGCCGCGAGACCGCCCTTGGTCCTTCCGGGTTTCTGGAGGCCTCGCTCGATCATCCTGACGTCCAGCATGGCGATTCTCTCTCTGAATGTTGAAAACATGGCTCCGAATGTTGAAAGCATAGCAGTTCCGAAAATCCGAAATCAAGCTTGACTTTGATTTCGGAATATCAGAAATAGTCGATACAACCTAAGAATGTCAGGAAGAAAGAATGCAATCAAGCTGGGCGGAGGAACATTCACAGGCATTGCGCGAATATTTCGAAAAGGGCCTGTCCTTCTCCGAGATCGCGAACGCAATCAACGAACGGTTCAATACCGCCTATACCCGCAACGCCGCGATCGGCCGTGCCAGGCGCATGGGACTATCCACTCCGCGGCCGCCCGTCTCTCCAGCGCGGGCGAAAACTCCGCCCAAGCTCAGCCTCGCGCGGCTGAACAAGCTGCGCGCCAGGCTGTTCGGCGACTTTCGGCCGCGGCGGGAGGTTTTCAAGCGAGCGGCGGAGCTCAGACTTCGCTGCGTTGCCATCGTTCCGCGCCATCTGTCGCTGATCGAACTCGAGGACGGCGACTGCCGTTACCCTTATGGCGGCGACCGAGAGGGCGAGGCGATCACCTTTTGCGGTCATCCGCGTCGCGAGGGTTCGAGCTACTGCACCTCGCATTTCCACCTGACGAGCGGCCTTCCTGCAGGCGTTGGCACCGAGGTGCCTGAGCATGCGCCCAGGGCACGCCTGCGGCTGGTGGAAGCGGCATGAAGCGCGGGAAATTGGCCAAGATCGAACGGATGGGGCTGCTTGCGCCGCGGCTGCGCCTGGCGCATTTGCAGGCCCTGATCCGGAATGAGCCCCGCGGGTCGGGGCGGGCGCGCGAGCTTGCAGGGTTGTTGCAGGAACAACTGACGGCTGCGAAAGCAAACGAAAACCGCGCCACATGAAACGAGCCTGGATGCCTCTTTCTTCGAGCGGGTCGGCGGAAAAGACCGCAATTGCGGTCAGCGCCGAGCCTGCGGCGTACGTCGCACGGCGAACACCGTCAACTTGAACGGCAGCAATTCTCGGAATTTCGATCTTCAACGCTTGCAGGAAAGGCTTCCATCATGCCACGGGCCAAACGCTCAAGGGCGCACAGATCCGCAAAAGTTCACGACCGCAGGGCACAGGACCTGCCGCGCAACGCAGAGGTTGCCGAGGTCGAGGTCGACGATCCGCTTGCGCTCGAGGCGGGAGAAAAGATCGTCACGCTGCGTTCGATCCGCAACGATCCCCTGGGACGGCTGCACAGCCATCACCAGATCGACGAGGCGCAATATCAGGGCGGGCGGGCATTTCAGGACGATTGGGAGAAGGCCGAACGCGGGCCGCGAGCCCTCGATCCGGCGCGGGACTATGTCGATGCCGCGCCCTCGCGTGAGCCGATCACCGATCGCCAGCGCAAGGCGGTGCTGCGGCTCAATCGCGTCGAACGCGAACTCGGTGCCGATGGCTCGATGCTGGTGCGTGAGGTTCTGATCCTCGGGATGACCATGGAGCAGATCGGCGAGCGTCGCGCCCTGAGGGGTCAGCGCTGGATGGACTATTTCGCGAAGCGATTGCGCGAGTGCCTCGACCGGTTGGCGCTGATCTATGGCTTTGCGACGCCGCGACGCTAGCAGACCCGCCGGGCGTTGATCAGATTGTTGACGAGGTGGGAGGATGAACGCGACTTGCTCAGGCGCCGCCCGCTATGCGTCGCGTTTCCGATGCGGATCGTACTTCGAGAGCGCGTCTTTGAGGTAATCCCGGCTTTTCCATTCGGGTGCCGGGGGCTCGTACCCGGGTCGAGGAACGAACGGATTCGCCGGTACAGCCGCGGAAGCGCCCATCAGGTCTGGAACGTAGCGCGGGCAGTTTGGGAATATCTCGCATTTGACGCGCACGACGACTTTGGCGCCATGATGCCCGGCGAGGGTTTCCGCGCTGTCGTGGATCGTTGCTTTGCCTCGGATGCGCGTTCGAAACGTCTTGCCGTCGAAGCGCACGAACAGTAGCCCGACGTTCGGGTTACGGTGAATATTGCCGAGTGTGCGATACATGTTATTGCCGTCGTATTCGGGGTACTCGAGCGTTTCGGGCCCCGTGATCCTGACGAAGCCGGGATCGCCCGAACGGATGGAACAATCGACGTTGTCCTGATAGCTCGTCGCGATGAAAAAGAATCGCGCCTCTTCGATGAGCTTGCGGTCCTGCTCCCAGAACTCGAAGTGGAGGCGATGCTTCTCGAGGCCGTCGGCGACACGGCGTCCGTCGAAGCGGTCCTGCAGCTCGCGCATGCCGTCGTGATAGAAGGGTGCGCGGTCGATCGGGTCGGTCATGGGGGCCTCGGCGCTGAGCTGCGGCATGTGTGTGGCTTCATAGCAGACCGCCGCCCCATGCGCGACGGGCCAGATGAATGCCTCGATCGGCTGGTACCGATCTCGCAGCGCTGCGACGCCGCGACGGTAGCTGCAAAACTTTTACCCCCAAGGTAATCGCAAGGCCTCATGCGCCGGCCCAAGATCTGGTCATCGCCAACATGATCAGGGATCGAAAGCCATGGATCGACGCATACTTCTGAAATCGGCCGCATCAAGCGCCGTGAGCCTCGGCCTGCTCGCGGGCGGTACTCCCGAAGCGAACGGCGCCCATGGCGGCGCCAGGCCAGGCGGGTCGGCAGCCACACAGGCGCGCACGGGCGGTTTCATCGAGACTGCCGACCGCGTGAGGATCGCCTATAGCGATTGGGGGAGTGGGCCCGCTGTCGTGTTCATCCACGCCTGGGCGCTGCCTTCGCCGATGTGGGACTATCAGATCGCCGCACTTTCGCATCAAGGACTGCGCTGCGTTGCCTATGACCGCCGCGGCCACGGCCGCTCGGACAAGCCGGGATCGGGCTACGACTGCGACACGCTCGCCGACGATTTGGCAGCGTTGCTGACGCAACTTGATCTGAACGAGGTGGCGCTGGTCAGCCATTCCTTCGGCAGTGCCGAGGTGGTGCGCTATCTGACACGTCATGGCGCGGGCCGGATCAAGCGGATCGTGATGATCGCGCCGGCAGCACTGCCCTTCGTGATGAAGACGCAGGATAACCCCGGCGGCATCCCTCAGGCGCAGCTCGAATTCTTCCGCACCAAGGTCTTGCAGGGGGATTTTCCAAGATGGCTGGAAGAAGGCAAGCAGGCCTTTTTCGCCGCCGACATCTCGCTTGGCCTGCAGGACTGGATCAAGGAGTTGATGCTGACGACGCCCTTGCCGGTCGCGATCGAGAGCAACCGGCAGGTCACCTCGACCGACTTCCGCAAGGAATTGCCCGGTGTATCGGTGCCGACCCTGATCATCCACGGCAACAATGATGCTTCCGCACCGATCGATTTCAACGGCCGGCCCACCGCGGCGATGATTCCGAAGGCGGAGCTCAAGGTCTATGAAGGCGCGGCCCATGGACTTTTTCTGACCCACAAGGACCGCCTCAATGAGGATATCGCGGCCTTCGTCAAGGCCTAGCAGGCCAACATTGCCTCTTTCAGTTCGGCAACCTGGCCGGGAACCTTGGTGGCGCCTCGTGCAATCCGACCGCCTCCCGGCCGATTTCCGGAACTCCGCATCGTCCAACGAGTTGACGCAAATCACAGCGGGCGGGATTTTTCTTCAGCAGAATTTCTCGCCATTTGCGTCCGGCAGGACCATGAAGAACTTTTCGGATGCAGCGTTTTCCCCTGAAGTCATCGAGATAATGACGGTTGCGCTGGAGGAATTGATCAACACCCTGCCTCACCCGGTCAGTACCGCCCATGTCAACCTGCTTGCCGAGTCCATCCTGCGCACCGCCAATGCCGGCGAGCGGGATGTTGCCGTGCTGAAGCGGATCGCCCTCGTCGAGCTGCAGATCACGCCGCGTTCCTGAAGACGTGCTCTAGTCGGGAAATGTACCGAAGATGTAGACCGCCGCGCGCAGGAGATCGGGACGCTGGCCTATGGCGGCAAACCACTTGAGATAGATTTCGAGAATCTGTGGGCTCGAGTAGAGTTGCGAGAGTCCCTTGTTGACAGCCAGGCGAAAGGCCCAGTCGCCGCGCGGCAGGACGATGGCATAGGGTTCGTAGGAGAGATTCTCCGGCAACATCTTGTAGGCTGACGCATCCGCCGTCTGCGCGCCGATCAAAAGCAGCTTGTCGCTGGCAAAGCCATCGAACGCGCCGCTCTCCAGTCCCGCCATTCCTTCACGCCGGTCCTTGACGCGGACCAGCAAGGTCTGGAGCTTACGCCGCTGCAGTTCTCTAACCAACGCGCTCTCGTTTGTCGTGCCGGCGATCACGGCGACCTTCTTGCCCGAGAGATCTCCGACGCTGAAGATCCCGGAATTGGTTCGAACGATGAGACCGGTGTTTTCCATGAAGATGAAGCTCGAAAAATCCACCTTCGCCATCCGTTCGAAGGACACGGTGGTCGAGCCGCATTCCATGTCGGCAGAGCCGTCGGCAACCGTATCGAAGCGGTTTTGCGTGTCGACGGGCACCCATTTGACCGCGAGCTTCGTGTTCAGCTGCCGCTCGAGAGACTGTACGATCGATTTGCAGAGGTCGACGGTGTAGCCGTCCGGCTCTCCGTTGGCATTGACGAAGGAAAACGGATTTGCGTCGGAACGGTAGGCGAGCCTGACGGATTTGGTTTCGCCGATCTGCTTCAGCCGTCCTTCCGCGCCTTGCGCCAGAGCGCTGCCCGCGAAAGCCATCGTGACAAGAAACACAAAAAGTGCGCGCATAACTCTGTTCCCAAAAAACCGGTGCCTCGAAAAACCAAAATATTGCTGTGGCCGGATACCGCTGAACCGCCCTAAATGCCCAGGAGGTTAGCATGACGCTACCGGCATGTCCGTGCCCGATCGGCCGGCGGACTCTCCGAATTCTCTGCCGCCGACCCCGGGCGGATTGCCGTTATGGTCGGATGTAGCCAACGCCGACCGGCAGCGACCGGTGTAGCTTCCGCCGATGGTTCCTAAAACGCGTGTTCATCGCCATTTCGTGCGCTGGCGAACACCGGCAAGTGCTGCGCGCGCGTCCGCAACCACCTTCGGCGTATCGAGCGCGGTCAGCTTGCCGCGCGCCTTGAGGATACGGCCGTCGACTACGACCGTGTCTACATTCTCGGGCGCGGTTGCTTCCAGCACCAGGTGCGCCGCGTCGGTCACGACAGCCATGTTGAGTGCATTGGGGCTGATCGCGATCAGGTCGGCGCGCTTGCCCGGCTTGAGCGATCCCGTTATGTCATCGATCCCCATCGAGCGCGCGCCCTCGATGGTGCCGAGCTCAAGCGCCCCGCGCGCCGTCATCTTGAATTCGCTTTCTGCTCTCGCGTTCTCCGAATCGCGCGCAAGCTTGAGCACGCCGAACAGGTTCGAACTTCCGGTCAGCGCAGAGGTGTCTACCGAGATTCCGAGCGGGATGCCTCTTGCGGTCATCTCGCTGATTTGCGGATAGCCGTAGCCGATGCGCAGTTCCGAGCCGGGCGAAACCGAGACTGAGGCGCCCGATTCCTTGATCATGTCCAGCTCCGCTGGGGTTGCGGCGATCGCGTGAACGATCTGAACATCCCTGCCCATCAGCTTTGAATTGTGGAGCAGCTCGATCTGGTTCACCGCCCGGTGGGCGGCCGCCCCCACATGCACCGTGATCGGCAGACCGAGCCTGCGGGCATTGTCGAACTCGCCCTGGTAGACCTCGGGCTTGATCGGGCCTGCGCGAAACTGGCCGCGCCATCCCATGCCGAGCGAGATGAGACCCTCGTTGGACCAGCTCTTCCAGTCATTTGCAAGGCTCTCGATCGGCACCTGATCGGCCGATCGGGTGTCGGGCAGGCCCTGCGGCCAGCCGCAGGAATGCCGCGCGCGGATACCGACCTCGGCGAGGGCGCGGATATCGGCCTCGGCATGGGCCTGGCTTCGCACATTGTGGCACCACGAATGCACGAAGGTCATTCCCGAATTGATCGCCTCGGCCGCGGAAAGCCGCGTGCTGCAAAAGATATCCTCGGGGCTCATCTGCTGGCCGAAGCGTGCCACCGTTGGAAAGTAGCCGTCCTCCGGCTTGTCTCCGGCAAAGCTGCGGAAGATCGTGTTCCACATGTGCCAGTGCGTCTCGACGAGGCCGGGCATCACGATCATGCCCGTGCCGTCGATGCTTTCGCCGCCGCCCGTAACGTCCTTGCCGATGGCTGCGATCTCGCCGTTCCTGACATGCACCGAGCCGCCTGCGATATCGCCGAGCGCGCCGTCCATCGTCATCACATAGGCATTGGCGATGGTGAATTCGCCGCGCGGAGGAAGCCCCGTCGGGCTTGCCGCGCCACGCTCGACCTGCGCCATCAACGGCGACGAGAACAGTCCGGCCGCACCGGCCGCTCCGAACGCGGCCGCGCCGCGGATGAAACTACGCCTGCAGACCTCGCACATGGGCACTCCCTGAATCGATCGGTATGTGCCGATCGCCGCCTGTTGAAGGACTTCGCCAGCCGCCGCAATCCGCGGACCAGCGAAACCGAAAAGCCGAGCCATTCCAGGCGGAACCTTTAAGAAAGCGGATCAAAAGATCAAGAAGGGCGCTATCGCCACGACCGCCCCTCTCTCGCAAGTGAAGGCTGGGCTGGTTGCCGTCAATGCAAATGACCAGTAGCGAAATTCCCTTCGCGCGAGCTTTCGCCTCGTCTGTCCTGTTTGAAGGGGGGAATCCGCCGGCCGGTCGGAGCGCCAGGCGGGATTGATTGGCCGGAAATGCCGCCGCCGGGCCCCTGCGGCGCCTTGTAGCCTCCGCGCCCGGCGTGGGTACTACCTGTGGTAGAAAAAATGGCGCAATTTGAGCGGCACAGGCGGGGGTTGAGCGAGATTAAAAGCTCGCTTTTTTTGTTAACCCAGGGTTGTTTTCATCGAACCTTAGGAAATTAAATGCTATAAAAAGCCGCTGGGGGTAATTTCAGCGCCCCGGTACAAAGCCAACGCCGCCCGCGAATATACTCCGCCGGGCGGCGTTGAGCTTTTTGATCCGCGATTCCCTGGCAAAATCCGCGTGACCGTCCCGGCGTTCCGTTTGCTGCGGGCAAGCTGCACAGCCTCCGGTTATCCGTATTTTTAAACGCCGAGCGAAAGCGCGCCCGTCAAATAAAGGCAAAGCACCTTCGATTTGAGCAAGAGTTGAAAAAAGCGCCCGCGCGCAGGATCGGCGCCACCGACTCACTCGATCACTTCGTTGGCCCGGCCGACCAGCGGCAACGGGAAGGTAAGACCGAGCGCCTTGGCGGTCTTGAGATTTATGATGAACTCGACTTTGGAGACCTGCTCTACCGGGAGGTCGGCGGGCTTATCACCCTTGAGGATCTTTCCAACAAGAATGCCTGCGCTGCGATACCCTTCGGCAATGTCGGGAGCGTAGCTCATGAGACCGCCGACGTTCGTGAAGGCGCGCCATCCGTAGACCGCAGGCATCGCGTGCTCGGCCGCCAGCTTCACGATTTGGGAGTTTTGGGCGGTAAGAAACGCGTCGACCGCGACGACAAGACCGCTCGCTTTCAACCCCTCAAGCAGATCGAAGGCGATCTCGATTTCGCTTGCGGTACTGGCCCGCAACACATCGAGATGCACCCCAAGAGATTGAGCCGCCTCCTGCGCAACACGGGCTTCGGGCTCATGCGCCGGATTGCTCGGATTGACGAGAAGAGTGAATACGGTTGCTGACGGCAACAGCTCTTTTAGTAGCTGAAGACGCTTGCCTGCAAGTTCGGTGCTTAGAGTAAGGATCCCGGTCATATTGGTACCGGGGCGGTTGAAACTGCTAACCAATCCCAACTTGATCGGATCAGCGCCCATATTGAAAACGACCGGGATGGTCGAGGTTGCACGCTTGGCGGCCACCGCCGTAGCGCTGCCACCGATGGCCGCAATTACGGTCACCTGGCGACGAACGAGATCGGCTGCAAGCTCGGGTAGGCGGGCGTAGTCTCCCTCGGCCCAACGGTATTCGACCGCGACGTTTTGGCCTTCGAGGAAGCCGGTTTCGCTCAGACCTTTGCGAAAACCGGCGGCTCGGTCGGTGTCAGCTTGTGGAGACTCGTTGCTAAGATAACCAATCACCGGCATTGCCGACCGTTGAGCGCGCGCATCAACCGGCATCGCGCCCGCTGCAGCTGCGCCGCCGAGAAGCGTGATGAAATCGCGGCGCCACATACCTCGATCTCCAAAACCTCGCGAGAGCTCATCTTAACGACGAAAACGAGCGATTTGATAGGGTAAACCGGATCGGCCGGGGACCGCGGCGCCGACGCGACCTTCGCGGGTTAAAGATCGTGCTAGTGTCCTCATCGATTCCGAAGTTCGCAAAACGGAGTGCTGCACACAATGATGCGGACTTCCGAACCGCCACACCGGGCTTTGGGTGGTTTGAGGGCGGCCAGAGAATGAAGAATTCGGTCTTTCGCAGCGACCAGCCGGCGAAGCGCGTCACCGCCCACGCGCTCAATGTGGGCGACCGGATCAATACGGGCGGCTTCGAGAAGGATGCGCTTTCGCCCCTTCCGCTCGCGCTGCGGGTCGGCAAGGACGGCGTGGCGGTGCTGTTTCGATACGGCGCCGTGGTGTTTTTCGGAATGACTGCAGAGGAAGAGGCCGCCTTCCTGGAAAGACTTTCACCGCGCATCGGCGGCAGACTGACGCTTGCCGAGGAGGAAGCGGCTGTCATCGAACTCGTGGACGAGGGCGAAGACCAGGTGGCGGCCGGCGGTCCGATCCAGGTTCGCGACATGTCGCTGGCAAGGCTGCTCGTGGTTTCCGACGTGCTGGCCAAGAGCGTCGTTCTTGCCCATGACGAGCGCGAAGTGGCGAAGGTGTTCGAGATCATCGAACCCTTCGTGCGCGAATTGGCGGTTTCCGGAAAGATCTTCCGCAACCGGCGAGGCATCCTGAAGCTGATCGGCGATGCGCTCCTGGTGCAGCACAATGTTTCCGGCCGGGTCGCGATCGCGGAAAAGCCCGACGCACTGTGGGACCGCTGGGATCTGGAACGGCTCTACGCGCGTCTGGAGGACGAATATGAACTCGAGCAGCGCGTCGATGCGCTCAACCGCAAGCTTTCCGTGGTGGCGGAAACCGCCAATACGCTCGCCGACATCATCGACACGCGGCGTTCGTTGCGGCTGGAAATCATCGTGGTGCTGCTGATCGCGTTTGAAATCGTCGTCACCTTCTATCAGATCTATGTCGCGCGGGGCGGCCATTGATATCATCGCCGACGGCGATGTCGTCGACGCAAGAAAGAGGAGCAGGCTCGATTTGAAAACGCGGTTGTCGTTGAGCGTAGCGCTGATCGCCGTCCTCTTTGTCTTCTGGCTGTTCCAGACCAGGCCATCGTGCGGGGATGGCTACGCAGCCGCGCTCGACCGCCATCTCAGGTGGAACTGCGAACTCCGCTGAAACTGACATTCGCTACCAGGACTCGCCGATATGCCGCAGCGAATGTCAGACCTGCCACACTGGCCACGATAGTTTCCCAGCCTGGGCCCGAAAATGCGCCAAGCTTTGACATTTTCGGCCACAATCCGCAGCGACCGTGACGGCATGAGAACCATTACGGTCATAACCATCCTGGCGCTGCTGACGATATCCGGCGCCGTGATATCGGACCAGATTCTGACCAGCCAGGAGCGTCCGGCGCAGGTAACCAACTAGCAATCGCGTGGGCTATTCATCGTCTGGGGGGACGACAAACATGCTTTCGGTAGATCAATTCCTGCGATTCATCAGCGTTCCGGCCGTTTTGGCGGCGTTTTTGATCGCTTCCCAGGTTTCGGGATCCGGGATTTTCTGAATCCACGCCGTCGGAAATCCACGCCTCGCAACAGGCGTGGTACCGGGCCAGCGAAGCCCTTCGAGCCGCTTTGCGGTTCCCCCGCAAGCGGTGCCCGGGGTGGCTGCAGGCGCGCGATCATAAATATAACATCGTTTGAAACTCAACTTGCTGGCGAAGTTAAATGAAATTGCCCGTTGCGAAATCACACAACCTTAGCACGTAACGCCTATTGCATTCGCCCTGAACGGCTTGGGTTTAATCCTTGCAGAGGAGGCGAATATGCGGCGCTGCTTAGTTGAGTTCCTTTCTGATCAATCGGGGGCAACCGCGATTGAATATGGTCTGATTGCGGCCGGCATCGCGCTGGCGATCATCGCTGTGGTAAACGGCCTGGGTTCGAACCTCAACACCCAGTTCAATTCGATCAACACGTCGCTGAAATAGACTGTGGCTGCCGGACGGACAATCGGAACGGCGCATGGCGCTGATGCCCGCGGGGTCTTGCCCCGGGAGTTCTCATCGCCGTGCGATCAGGTTTTCCCTACCTCGCCGGATTGCGTCGTTTTCCGGTCTGCCGCCTCGTAGCTCAGCCAAAGATCGAGGGCGGCGAGAAAGGCAATGGTTGCCCCGATGGCGATGCTGTAGTGCATCGCTCTCGTATGGGCAAAGCCGAGAGGCCAGGGCGAGACGACGAGCCAGAGGCCCAAGAGCAGGTTCACCCATTCCTCCCAGGTGGAGAATGCAATGATGGCTGCGAGCGACAGGATGATGATCGCTGCGCTGCTCAGTCGCAGATCGACCACCGCGGTTTGACCAGCATGCGCGAAGAACCAGGGCGCAGCGAACAGCACCATTGCAAGCAGGAGATTGTAAAGATCGAGGACCGATTCAGCGCGCCACTTCCGCATGCGGCACCTCCTTGAAATCCGTCCCGGCGCGGCCAGGGCAAATCTGTGTCCATAATTAGGAACAATGGTGAGAACGCGGAACCTTGAACCCGGTTCCGAAACGGCTGAGGCCGCCGCACTAGACTTTAGAACGATACATTCGGTCTTATATTTTGCTCGATCGCATGGCGCCTTTTGGCGCCGTGATCGCGCGCGCAATTGCCGGTGTGCAATCATCAAAGTTTGTCCCGTGAATATGTCGTTGAACCAGCGGGCCCTTGCTGCAAACATCGTCGTGATCGTGGCGATGATGGCGCTGTTGTTCGTCCCGGCGGGCACACTTCATTATTGGCAGGCGTGGACGTTCCTTGCGGTTTATTTTGTCGCCTCGCTCACGCTCACCGCCTGGCTCATGGTGAACGATCCGAAGCTTTTGGCCAGGCGAATGCGGGGAGGGCCGACGGCCGAGAAGGTGACCGCGCAGAAAATCATCATGTGGATTGTGTCGGCCTGTTTCATCGGCCTGCTCGTCGTTCCCGCGCTCGATCACCGTTTCGGCTGGTCGCGTGTGCCGGGAGCGGTGGCGCTGGCCGGAGATGCGATGGTGGCGATCGGCTGCATCGCCGTGTTCTTCGTGTTCCGCGAAAACAGCTTCACGTCTTCCACAATTGAGATTGCCGACGACCAGAAGGTGATTTCGAGCGGCCCCTATGCGCGGGTGCGGCATCCGATGTATGCCGGAGCGCTTGTCTTGCTGCTTGGCATACCGGTCGCGCTTGGGTCCTGGTGGGGCCTGATTGTCCTTGCCCTGATGACGCCAGCGCTGATCTGGCGCGTGTTCGACGAGGAAGAATTTCTAAGCCGAAATTTGCCCGGCTATCCCGAATACAAGGCCGAGGTGCGTTATCGCCTGGTCCCCGGTGTTTGGTGAACTAATCGCAGGTCAGCACGATCTTGCCCTCTACCGTGCCGGTTGCGAGAAGTTCGAGCGCCGTCCGCGCCTGATCCAATGGAAAGGTTGCAGCAATCACGGGCTTGATATTTCGCTGCGCGACCAGCCCGAAGATTTTCGGCAGGTCCTCCATAAAAGGTCTGTTGTCCCTTCGGTACCAGAGCGAGATACCGTAAAAGTGGCCGCGTCGCCCGCGCAGACGCGAACCGACGAAGACTTCGAAGAACGTCCGCGCCTGCGCAAATCTGCTTTTAGCCGCCATGAAGCCGTAACCTGTGACCGTGCCTCCTCGCCGGACCGCGCGGACGCATCTCACGATGTTTTCTCCACCCAGCGCATCGAAGGCAAGGTCAACGCCTGCCGCCTCCAGCGCGCGCACCTGCCGGTCGACCGATCCGCTTCGATGATCGATCGGCGTTGCCCCGAGGCCAGCGACGAGTGCGTGCTTTCGCAGCGAGGCGGCGCCGTAGGTCCTTGCCCCCGCAAGCCGCAGAAGCTGTAGTAGCGCGGTCCCGACGCCGCCGCCGGCGCCGGTGACGAGCGCGCTCGCGCCTGGTTGCGCCTTTGCGATCCGATGGATCATCTGCCACGCACTGACGTAGTTGAGGATAACGGCAGCGGCTTCCACGTCGGAGACTTCGTCGGGCACCGGCACGAAATGCTCCGCGCCGCGAACCAGCCGCTCGGCAAAGCCGCCATAAACGGTCAGCGCGGCCACACGTTGGCCGACGCGAAAACCTTGCACGCCATCGCCAAGCGCCTCGATGCGACCGGCGATCTCGTAGCCGCCGACCACGGGCAATTTGGGCGCGAAGGCGTATTTTCCCCCGAGCATGATCAGGTCGGTCGCACCGACGCCGCAGGCGCGAACGCGCACGCGCAATTCGCCGGGACCGGGTTCGGAGACCGGCAGGTCTACCCCCGCCAGCACCTCCGGTCCGCCGGGCTTTTCGATCATCATCGCGCGGTAGGTCTCGGCCATCGCGGCTCTCCTCGAACTTGATTGGCTGCGAGGCAGTATGGCGGCACGGCCGACTAAAGAAAATTGCATTAATATGTATCAATGTTATACATTTATGTATGACTCAGGTTGAGCCGGGCTGGGAGCTTTACCGCACTTTTCTCGAAGTGATCCGCGACGGCAGCCTGTCGGGTGCGGCGCGAAGACTTTCCCTGACGCAGCCGACCGCCGGGCGGCATATCGATGCGCTCGAAGCGGCACTTGGCGTGAGGCTGTTTTCCCGTTCGCCGCAAGGGTTGAAGGCGACGCCTGCGGCCCTTGAACTTGTCGGCCATGCCGAGACCATGGCGGCCGCCTCGGCTGCGCTGCGCCGAACCGCCTCCGGCGGCGCGAAGGCCGATCGGGGCACCGTGCGCATCACCGCGAGCGAAATGATCGGCTGCGAGGTGCTGCCGCCGATCATCTCGCGCTTTCGCGACAGTCACCCGGGCATCACGATCGAATTGGCCCTCAACAACCGCAACGAGGATTTGTTGCGGCGGGACGCCGACATCGCCGTCCGCATGGTGCGTCCGCGACAGAAATCGCTCCTCGCCCGCCATATCGGCAAGAGCCCGGTGGGATTGTACGCGCATCGCAGCTACGCGGAGAAGTACGGCGCGCCCAGGGATATCGCCGAGTTGTCGAGGCACTGTATTATTGGCTTCGACCGCGACGACCTGCCGCTTCGCAGCCTCAGGCCGCTGCCACGACCGCTGAGCCGTGACCTGTTCGGCTTTCGCTGCGACAGCGATCTTGCGCAATTTGCGGCACTCAAGGCAGCCGTCGGCATCGGCGGCTGTCAGCACAATATCGCCCGCCGCTATCCGGAATTGCTGGGCGTGCTCGCGAAGACGGTCCGCTTCGACCTCGAAGTCTGGTTGGCGATGCATGAGGACATGCGCTCCACCACCCGTGTCCGGCTCTTGTTCGATCAACTCGCGGCAGGACTTTCGGACTTCGTCCGCGGCAGGCCTGCGTGAAGCCGCTGGCAAGCAGATACACGCCCCGGTGCGGCTAAACGTCCGGTCGCGCCGAACTTCAAGGCCCGTCTTTCCCCCAATTCAGGCCTTGACGGTTGAGGACTACATCAGTTGAGATGAAGCCATGGTTCGGGGCCGCTCCATCGCGCTTGTTCTTTTGATTGCCGCTGCATCTCCGGTATTGGCTGAGACTGTCAATTTCGAGAGCAGCGCAGCCATACTTGGCGAGAGCTGCGGCAAGGATATCGATGCCAACTGCTTCGGCGTGAACCTCGATGCGTCGCGCCTGAAGGAATGCCTCTCGCGCAACCAGGACAGTGTCTCGGCGCAATGCCGCGCCGACTACATCAAGGCGTTCGATGCGATCCAGAAGCGTGTGGCGGCGCGCGCGGCGGTGCGCAGGATCTGCGACCGCGACAAACAGAAATTCTGCGCCAGCGCGCAAAACGACCTCGGCGACATTCTTGGATGCCTGTCGAAGGTTCCGCGCGGGGTGACCTTCGGCTGCAAGCAGGCCATCAGCGAGGCGGGGTATCACTGATGGGTCAGGGGCGGCAAGGCGGGCAGCACGTTATCCACGTTGCCCTGTTGACGGTTTGCATCGCGCTTGCGATGCCTGCTGTGCCGGCGCCTGGGCAACCGGCCACGTCAGATGATATCGTCAACCAGCTCGCGGGCCTTGAGGCCACCACTGAGGTGGATATTCCATCCCTTCGTCAGGATGCTCTGGCCCGGATCAAGTCGAAGGCGAACTCCGAGGCGTTCAGGCGGCCGCCGATTGCACCGCAATTGAACAAGCTACCGCATCTCGACCTCGACATCCAGTTCAATCCCGGTTCTCCGATCATCAGGCCCGATTCCTATCGGTTGCTCGGGCGGGTCGCCGATGCCTTGAGCGATCCCAGGCTGCTGTCGTTCGGCTTTCTGATCGTCGGCCATACCGAGGTGTCAGGCAGACGCGAGGATAATCTCACGCTCAGCCAGAGGCGGGCCGAGTCGTTCCGCGATGTTCTGGTGACGACTTTCAAGATCTCGCCAAAGCGGCTTCAGGCGGTCGGGCTCGGCGAGGAGCAACTTGTAGACGCCGACCATCCGAAGGCTCCGGTCAACCAGCAGATCCAGATCGTGAGCGTCAGGAAGGGACCCTGACCGCGCGCCGGCGTCGGATACCTGCGGTAATCCACAATATTCGAAACGGCCATGCGCCTCAGGTACAGACAAAGCCGATCGAACTCGCTAGAGTCCGCCCCGGGGTAGCTTCGGGGCGCGCCATGACACACCCTTTACTTCTCAATCCGTTTCACGCCCGGCAAGAGCCGGCGCAGAAGGCCGACCGGCGATCCCTGCCCTCCACCCGGTCGACGCCTGTCTGCTCCAACTGCCGCTCCGACGACATCATCTCCCACGCCACCGCCCAGTGGAGCAACGAGAAGCAGGAATGGGAGCTTGCCAACACCTTCGCCCAGCCGGCTCATTGCAACGGCTGCAACGGTCCTTGCGAAGTCGTCTGGCTACCGCTCAACTAAAGCGTGATCCGGAAAAGTGGAAACTGGTTTTCCCTCGCGACAAACGCGAAACGCGTTTGCGCGGAGATCATGCTCAGACAGAGCGATGAGATCATGATGCGATTCCACTTAATCGCATCATGATCCAGCGTCTTGATTCCGAACTCGCGTCCGGCCGGAACGATTCGGGTGGCGAGATGAGGTAACGACGTAGGCATCCCACTGATCGATCGCGATACAACGCAAGTGTCGTCTCATCAATCCAATGCAGTTGAGCGCGCGGTTTCCCGGGTGTGGGGGAAGCCAATATGCTGTAGGGTCGCAAAGCTATTTAATATTGGGGAGACGGTAATGAAAAAACCTGTCGCGGAATTTGTCGGGACATTTACGCTGGTGTTCTTCGGATGCGGAGCGGCGGTCATCGCCGGAATGGGATCCGGCCCGACCTCGATCAACGTCCTTGGAATTGCGTTCGCCTTCGGGCTGTCCATTGTCGCGATGGCCTATGGAATTGGACCGATTTCCGGCTGTCACGTCAATCCGGCGGTGAGTTTCGGCGTGCTGATGGCGGGCCGCATGACCATGGGCGATTTCATATCTTATGTCATTGCGCAGGTACTGGGAGCGCTTGCCGCGGCGATCGTGCTCTATATTATTCTCTCCGGAAAAGCGGAGGGCTGGAACGGGGATCTTGGACAGAACGGCTGGGGGCGAGGCTACCTCGGCCAGTACAATCTGCTGTCCGCGTTCATCTTCGAGGTCGTTGCGACCTTTCTCTTCCTGGTCTGCATTCTCGGCGTGACGCAAAAGACCGGCGCAACGCAATTCGCGGGCCTTGCGATCGGGCTGACGCTGGTTGCGATCCATATCGTCGGCATCAATGTGACGGGCGTATCGGTCAACCCGGCGCGTTCGCTCGGGCCGGCGATCGTCGGCGTGGGCACCAAGCCGGCGGCGCTGGGACAGGTGTGGCTGTTCATCATAGCGCCGCTGATCGGCGCGGGGATCGCAGGCATGCTGTTCAAGCCGGACGGTATTCTCTCGGCCGACGAGTTTTGATACAGGATAGCCGTCTCATCGTCATGTCTTGAGCCGCGCGCTTGGAGCGCGCGCGTCCTGGATGAAGTTGCAGCGGGTGTCGGCGTTGCGGCTATTTTCTTTTGGGTTTCTTCTCTCGCGCGAGAAATTCGATACCGATCTGATCGCCGGCAACGCGTACGAGCTGGCATCTGCGATAGGCCAAACCCGTTGACGACAGGAGCAAGAAAAATTCCTTCAGGTCCAATCCTTCGAGCGAACCTTCGATACGCAGGCGCGCGCCGGTCTGCGACACGTCGATCATCGTGCATTCCCGGCGCCAGGTGCCGTCAATCCCCATTATGTAGACGGGAATGCCGTGGTCGAAATTGACGCGCTCGCTTTTCCGATCGCCGTAAGTCATTCTGCAGTTCCGTCCGGCACCCCTGGTATTTTAATACTGGCCGGTTTGCAGAATTCCGGTATGGGGACGCCCATGCACAGCCAGATCGCAGCATCGAAGGTTACTCCACAAATTATTAATAAATCGAACATGAAACGGTAATCCTGATAACGCCGCGGCTATTGATATTAAACCTTACGAAGTTTTCGATAGATCATTGATTTAACTGGGACACGAAGAAAATTGCTGACGGAATTTGATCAGAACACCATCGCCAATATGACGGCGGCTCTCGAACAGGTCTGCAAGAGGATTCCGCCCGACAGGGACGGCTACGAAATTCGTAAACGGATTGCAGATGCGATGATCGCCTGCGGCAATGCCGGAAGACGCACACTGGTCGACTTTCAAGATGCCGGAACCCGGGTCCTGGACGAGATCGTCAAACCGCCGAGGTTTAACTGGTTCGGCCTCAAGCGCTCGAGGCGGCTCGGATAGACAGGAATTGCGGCGAGTTCGCCTCTTGCCCCCCGTCGCATTGGCAAGTCTCGAAGAACAGTGATTTTTCCGCGGTCACGGCAGTAACGGCTCGCCCGGGCGAAATATTGAAATATATTCGAGTACCGCTCGCGGACGCGTTTCGAACCGGCGAGGCGCTGCGCCGCCTCGAGCGCGGCCCGCAAGGTCGGATCGGTTCGCGAGAAAACGATTCTGCCTCAAGCGACGGTCAGAGGATTCCGTTGTTGCCGGATTTCATATCGCGATGGGCTTTGCCCCCGATTTGACAGCACTTTCCACGCAGCCCTCTACTCATCGAGAAACTGAACGAGCTTCAGGAGATCTCGATGCGTGCAGGAAATTTGGACGACAACCTTTCGAAGAAGGCGTTCGCGTCTGTTGTTCGATACACTCTTGTCGCTTCAACCGGCATGGTGATCTTGAGCGCGACGAGCGCGGCCGCGGACGACACCGCGGCATTTCAGAGGCTGGAGGCGAAAATCCAGCAACTGGAAACGCGGCACGAAACCGAGATCAAGGCCCTGCAGGCCGAGATCCGGCGGTTGCGCCGGGAAAAGCCGGTGGGGACGGCTGCCACGCAGCCACCGCCGGCACAGCCGCCACAGCCATCTTCCGCGCCGCCATTGGGCATTCCAGTTCCCGCTCTGCCGGCGAAAGCCTGATGACTTACGACCGCGGCTATCATTTCGGCTTTTCGGATGCCACCGGCGACAACACAGTTGAACTGTTCGGCCGTCTCCAGCTCGATGCCGGCGGATATACCGGTTACAATCCCGCGCCGATGACACTGGACCGCAAGGGTCTTTCCGAC
This sequence comes from uncultured Alphaproteobacteria bacterium, assembly GCA_963721935.1. GTDB lineage: Bacteria > Pseudomonadota > Alphaproteobacteria > Rhizobiales > Xanthobacteraceae > Bradyrhizobium. The sequence continues at coordinate 227,612 of CAVRMY010000055.1, read as the reverse complement.
GGCGCCGATCTTCGCCGCGCCCGCATCGGCGTGATCGGCACGTTTATGACCGACTGGCACTACGCCTTCGTCTACGACTTCGGCAATTCGTCCGACAGCAGCACCATCAACAACGCGCTCGCCAGCGCCAACTCGAGTACCAGCCCGACGACGAGCAACACGTTCCTCTCAGGTGTCGAGAACGCGTTCCTGACCTATAACGGCTTCTACAATCAAGGCAGGCCATTTCCCGTCGCGTTCGATTTCGGCATCATGGACGTGCCGTGGACGCTGGAAGAAGCCACGAGCTCCAACGACCTGATGTTCCTGGAGCGCTCGACCGCGCAGGTCATCGCGACAAGTTTCGGTGGCGGCGACTTCCGCTCGTCGCTGGACCTGCGCTCCAACAACGATCGTTACTGGCTGGGCCTGTTCCTGACCGGGCCCAATGCGGGCGCGCTGCATACGGCCGGTGCCTCGTGCAACACCGGCACCGTGGCGGTGACCCCGGGTACGCCTTGCGTCACCAGCGCGCAGATGACCGGGCTTGGTCCGCAATTGTCGTTCCTTGCGCGCGGCGCCTACCAGCTCGTGCAAGAGAAGGATGCAACATTCCACCTCGGATTCAACTACGCCAATCTGTTCGCTCCGCGCATCGGCGCGAACGCGCAAGGAATCCTGCTTGCCGACCGCCCGGAGCTTCGCGTGGACCCGACCTCTTTCCTCGCAACCGGCAACATCCCCGCCAGCGGCGGGCAGGTCTACGGCGTCGAGGTCGCGGCGTCGTACAAGAACCTCTTCGCGCAAGGCGAATACTATCACTATGTCGTCGATACCCGCGCCGGCGTACCGACAGTGCCCGGCAATCTGCAGGGCGGCGTTCCCGGGCCTGCGCTCAATTTCGATGGCGGCTATGTGCAGGCAAGCTACAGCATCGGCGGGACCAGGCACTACGATGCGACCCGCGGCGCCTATACCGGCGTCATTCCGGAAAACCCGATGACACCGGGAAGCTCCGGCTGGGGCGCGCTCGAATTTGCCGGACGCTTCACTTTCGTCGACCTCAACAGCCCCTATCTGACGACGGCAACGCTCGGACCTGCGTTCTCCGCGCCGGGCGTTTTCACCGGGGGCACCACGACCTACGGCGGCGGCAAACAGACGTCGTATGGCGTCGGCCTCAACTGGTATCCGAACTACAACATGAAGTTCATGCTCGATTACGAGCACGTGGTGGTCGACAATCCGCAATTCTTCGGCGGTCCGAACTATCGCGGCGCCACGATCGACTGGATCGCGGCGCGCTCGCAGATCGTGTTTTGAAAAATGGCGATATCGCGTAACGGGAAGTCATGGACGCGCCGGGGCGACGAGACCGGGCGGGCGGTCGGGAATTGATGGCGATCCTTGGCGCTATACTTGGCCCTATCCTTGGCCCGATCCTTGGCCAGATCCGGGCCCGAAGGGACCGACGATCGGCTTGCCTTGGAGGCAGACCCGCGGCATTTTTGGTCACGAGCGAGGCAGGAAGGTGAAACGCCCGCAAAGAGAGCGGCACCGTATCCCGTGCGCCTCGTTACAGGGGAGGTAACCTTGGCTCTCACGAAATCCCATGTGGCGGGACCATCCACGCCTGCGGTCCGCGAGATGACGTTCGGCGACCTCCTGCGTCAGGCAGCCGAAGCCGCGCCCGACCGGCTGGCGCTGATTGCGGGCGTTGCCGATCCGGCGCTGCGGCGCCAATGGACCTACGCCCAGTTATACCACCAGGCACAGCGCACCGCTCGCGCACTGCTTACCCGCTTCATGCCGGGGGAGCGCATCGCGGTCTGGGCCCAGAACATTCCGGAATGGGTGATGCTCGAGTTCGGCGCCGGCATGGCAGGCATGGTGCTTGTCACCGTGAACCCCGCCTTTCGCGCCAAGGAGGTCGAGTATGTGCTGAAGCAGTCACGTGCGGCCGGTGTTTTCGCGGTCTCGGGCTTTCGTGGCAATCCGATGCTTGAGACGGTTCACGCCGTTGCGCCAAACTGCCCGGAACTGCGGGAAATTATCTGCTTCGACGACTGGAACGCGTTCATCGCCGCGGGCGACGATCCAAACATCGAGCTGCCGTCAGTGAGCCCCTGCGATCCCGTGATGATCCAGTATACCTCCGGCACGACCGGCTTTCCGAAAGGCGCGCTGCTTTGTCATCGTGGGCTCCTCAACAACGGCGCCGACACCGCCGAGCGGATGGGGGTCGATCCGGGCGACATCTTTGTCACCACCATGCCGCTGTTTCACACCGGTGGCTGCGTCTGCTGCGTGCTCGGTTCGGTCTCCAGGGCGGCGACCCAGGTGCTGATCGAGGCGTTCGATCCCGCGATCGTGCTTGAGATGTTCGCCACCTATCGCGGCAATGCGATGGTGGGCGTACCAACGATGCTGATCGCGATGCTGGAGTACCCGACATTCCCGACGACGGATCTCTCGTCGGTCAAGGCGATATGTTCCGGCGGCTCAACGGTGCCGGCGCCGCTGGTCAAGCGGCTCGAGGAAAAACTTGGCGCCCCCTTCACCATTGTGTTTGGTCAGACCGAATGCTCGCCGGTTGCGGCGCAAACCCGCACCGACGACAGCGTCGAGGACAAGGCCGGTACGATCGGCCTGCCGCTTCCCAATATGGAAACCAGGATCGTCGATCCCAGCACCGGCGAGACGGTTCCGATCGGCATGATCGGCGAATTCTGCACCCGCGGCTATCACGTGATGCTCGGTTATTTCGAAATGCCGGAGGCAACCAGCGCCGCGATCGATGCCGACGGCTGGCTGCATACGGGCGATCTCTGTGCGATGGACGCGCGCGGATACTGCACGGTCGAAGGCCGCCTCAAAGACATGATCATCCGGGGCGGTGAGAACATCTATCCGCGCGAACTCGAGGAACTCCTGTTCCAGCATCCCAAGGTCGGCGAAGTCGCCGTCATCGGCGTTCCCCACGAGAAATGGGGCGAGGAGGTTGCTGCCTTCATTCGACCGGTTTCCGGCGCGGTTATCGACAAGGACGAACTGACGGACTACATGCGCAGTCGCCTCGCGCCACACAAGACGCCGAAACACTGGATCGTCGTCGAGGCATTCCCGCTGACGGGATCGGGCAAGATCCAGAAATTCAAGCTGCGGGATTCTTGGACCAAGGGCGAGGTGACGGCGATCTAAAGCATGATCCGGAAAGGTGGCACAGCGGTTTTTCCGAAAAGATCATGCTCAATCAGGGAGCTAAAGCGCGACGACGATTCAACTAAAATTTCACGCTTCAGTGTGGCGGTTCAGAAGTCCGTCAGGCCACCAGATCGGTCAGGAAGGCCGCAGCCTGCCGGCCGAATTCGGAAATCGGCAGCGGCCGCCCGAACAGATAGCCTTGCGCGAGATCCACGCCGGCCGAGCGCATATATTCGAACTGTTGTTCGGTCTCCACGCCCTCGGCCGCAGTGACGATGCCAAGGCCCTGGGCCAGCGCGAGCGTGGAAGCCACCACCGCCTTGCAGTCGCTTCGCTCGAGCACGTCCTTGATGAACGATTTGTCGATCTTGATCTTGTCGAAAGGAAAAATCGTCAGATAGTTGATCGACGAGAATCCCGTACCGAAATCGTCAAGCGCGATCGAGAGACCCAGATTCTTCAGCTGCCTTATCGTCGTCAGATGCGCTTCCTGGTTCTCGAGCAGCGAGGTCTCGGTGATCTCCAGTTCCAGTCGCTCGGGAGGAAGTGCGGTTTCCACCAGGGTGCACAAAATTACGTCGAACAAATTGCTCTTCTGGAACTGAACCGCCGATATATTGATCGCGACCTTGATATTGGCCGGCCATGATGCGGCGTCCCTGCAGGCCTGCTGCAGGATCCATTCGCCAAGCGGCACGATCAGGCCCGTCGATTCCGCAAGCGGAATGAAATTATCCGGCGCGATCAGGCCACGGGTCGGATGACGCCAGCGGATCAGCGCCTCGACCGCGCAAAGCTGCCGCGTCCCGACATCCACCACCGGCTGGTAGTGCAGTTCGAATTCCTCGCGCTCGATTGCCGCGCGCAGTTCATTCTCGGCGGATTGCTGGGTATTGGCGACCTCGATCATTTCAGGTCTGAACAAGCGAAAATCATTTCGTCCGTTGGCCTTGACGCTGTAGAGCGCAAGGTCTGCGCGCTTCAGAAGCTCCTCGGGCTCCACGCCGTTTTCCGGCGCCATCGCGATCCCGATGCTGGTGCCGATTCGCGCCTCCTGGCCGTTGAGATCGAACGGCTGCGATATGGTGGCAATGATGCGGAGCGCAAGCGCGATCGCGCCCTCGTGCTGGTCCGCGCCGTCTTCCTGGATGATGGCAAACTCGTCGCCGCCCAGCCGCGCCAGCACGTCGGTCTCACGGATCGTGGCTTGCAGCCGCCGGCCTACCTCGATCAAAAGCTGATCGCCCGCGGGGTGGCCGAGCGTGTCGTTGACTGCCTTGAATTTATCGAGGTCGATCATCATCACTGTGACGGTACCGCCGTTCCGCTTCATCCGCTTGCTGGCTTCATCGAGCCGCGCGTTGAACTCGGCGCGGTTGGCCAGTCCCGTCAGCACGTCATGCCGGGCCAAATGAACGATCTCGGCTTCCGCGCGCCGCCGCTCGGTGATATCCTCGATGATGGCGACCCATCCGCCACCCGGCATCGGCTGGCGGGTAAGCTGCACGAACCTGCCATCGGGCAATTCGTCGACCCGGTTGGCGTTGGAGGGTTGCCGCGCAAGCTCGGCGACGGCGGTCCTGACCTCGGGGTCGCTTTCGGCTTTCTTCAGCGTACGTGCGAGACGGCTTGAGACGATCTCTTCGTAAGTGGTCCCGACTTTCAGTAAGTGCCTTGGTACGTTGTGCAGTTCCGCAAAGCGCTCGTTCCAGACCACCAGCCGCTTCTGCTTGTCGAACATGCAGAGGCCCTGCGCCATGTTGCTCAGCGCCGCGCTGAAGCGGGTATTCATCACCTCGAGTTCGGCCGCCTTCTCGGCCAGAAGCTTCTCGTTCTGCTTCTCCGCAGTTACGTCTTCGTGCGTCGTCAGCCAGCCGCCGTTTGCCATCGCCTGGCGCTTGATCGAAATGACGCGCCCGTCGGCAAGTTCCTGTGCCTCGCTCGAAAGCTTCACGTTGACGTTGACATAGCTTTCCGGATCGGTCGCGAAATTGGTGCCGTTCTGACGGCGAAGCTCGAGAATTTGCCGCAACGTCGTCCCCGGTTTCACCTGGTCTTCGCGCAGGCGGTAGATTTCCGCATAACGGGTGTTGGCGATCACGACACGCTGATCGGGATCGAAAAGGCAGAGACCCTGCGACATGTTGCGCATCGCCGCGTTGAAACGCGCATTGATGAGCTCGAGCTCGGCGGCCTTTTCCGCCACCAATTTCTCCTGTGATCGTTGGGCCGTGACGTCCTCGTGGATGCCGACCCAGCCTCCACCGGCAATCGCGGTGTTGACGACGGCGATCGTCCGTCCGTCCTTGAGCAGGGTGGTCGATGCACTCTTGCCCTTATTGACCAACCCCCGCCGAAACCTCTCGACATAGGTCGCAGGGTCGACGTCCAGGTTTCCCGTTCGCCAGCGGTATTCGAGGATCTCGTAGACGTTGGCGCCCTGGCGCACCAGTTCCCTCGGGCTTCCATACAGCCGTACGTAGCGCTCGTTCCAGATCACGAGCCTGCCGTTTGCATCGAACATCGACAGCCCATTCGACATGTTGCTCAGCGCAGCATCGAACCGCAGGTTCTGTCGCGAGATTTCCTCGTTGAGCCGCTTGAGGTCCTGCTGACTGCGGTCGAGCCTTACCTGGTAGCGGGTGGTGAATGCCATGGCGATCAGGACCACGAGCGTAATGGCCGAAGCCAGCAACTGGTAAGCCGATAGATGCCTTTCGTAGTCGCTCAGGATATTTCTCTCGGGCAGGCCGACCGCGAAGGTCAAGGGGAACTTCTGCGAGGTACGGTAGGCGACGAGCCGGTTGGTGCCGTCGACGGCGCCGCCGCCCCAGTAGTGACCGGAGGGCGCGCGCGCAAGCGCTTCGGCGAGAGCGGGCTGCGTGATCTTCCGGCCGATGACGTTTTCCGAAAGTCCCTGGGCTGCGAGTATTACACCATCGAGGTTGCGCAAGACGATGCTGCCCTTTGGGCCGAGATCGACTGTCCGGTAGAACCGCTCGACGAAATTCGGGTCGATCGAGATGACGATGACGCCGCCGAAACCTCCATCAGCATCATTCAAGCGACGCGAAAACTGCAGCGATAATTTTCCGGACGTGCGTCCGAGCACCGGCTCGCTGATGAAGAGGCTGTCATGTTGCGGGTGAAGATGGCTGCGGAAGTGCTCGCGATCGCCGAGATAGATCGCGGGACCGGAATAGTCGCTGGTCGTGGCCTTCTGGAAGCCGTCGGCGCCGATCAGGGTGATCTGAAGCGTCGAGTCGCCGACGAGCGCGCTTCGCTCGGCCCAGCCGCGCAAGTCGAAGTGGGCGGGATCGTCTTCGAAGCTCTTGCGCAGCAGAAGCAGGGTCCGATCGAATTGATCGAATATGTCGACGGTGCTTTGCTCGAATAGCCGCACCAGGCTGTCGGACTGCTTGGCCGCTGCTTCGATCGCCTTGTCGCGCTCGAGCGAAGACACGAACGCGACGACGAACCAGCTTGCCGCAATCAGAATCAGTCCCGCAAAGCTGGCTGGATGCAGCGAGGCCCGCAGGGCTGTCAGGAATTTGCCGTGCCAGGTCGTCGGCCGGGTCATCGAATGGTCCGAAAGGAGGGTCGATATTCAAGCCGGCCTTATCGCCTGGCGCGCTTAAGTCGCGGTTACAGGCGCGCTGCAGCCGCATGACTTGGTTAATGCTGTTGGAATCCGCCTTCGAAGCTAAGGTCGAATTCACCATCGCGCGCGGCGCGGCCGGCTGTCCGATTCGGCAGCGATCGGAAGATCGATCCCGGCTCGTGGCCTTGGGGGGACCGGGCCGGGATCGTACACCTTGTGCGTCAGGCCAACGCACGCCGCATATGACGATGGAATTGTCGCTTCAAAAAGCTCAAATAGTGTGCAGGCTGCGAACAGTCTTGAGGCGCCAAACGCTGCACCCGGGGTCCACCTCGTGAACCCCGGCGAAATCGTTCTCAAGTCCCGATGAAGCGATCCTGAAACGCGAATCGTCTATCGCGCTGTAAAAGACCGGATCGGTGGAGGTCGTCCGCCGAAGCCGGACTTAAAAAGACTTCGGCTGAGTTGGACGATATCAGTACTGGCTGCGATCCATCACCGGAACCGGCGCCGCCTCCTGCGCCAATCTTGCGGCCAGTTGCGCCGCTTCGATCGCCCGCCGCACTTCCCTGGCGCTCGCCAGCGCCTTGCGAATATTCTTGTCCTCGGCGCTCACGTCGAAGGTGATCAACCGGTTGCAATGCTGGCAATTGGTTTGAAATCCGTCGCGGACCTTGCCGGCGCGTTCGCGAAAAACCTGCGAGCATTTTGAGCATTTGATTTTGATCTTTTCGTCGATCATGAATCCCTCTGAATGAAAATGCCTTTGACGGAAAGCTGCAGTCTGCGATTGCAACGCTTAAGGACCGGTTCGAGCATTGCCTAAAACTCTAATGACGGTGAACGCCAGCGTCGGGCGCCGCGCATCGCGAGTTGCTTCGCCGGTAGAGGATTTTTAAGAATGAAAGCCATCAGCGGCACGGCTCTCGCAATCGGACTACCAATTTAAAATCATTGGATGGATATGGTACCGTCAACATGGTGCCCGTCCACCGGGGTCGAGCCTCGATGGCTTTCCTGACGGCATCGGGATCTGATGATGCGCGTACATGGTGAAGCGGTAGCCAAAGCCCCCGATATCCTGCTGGCGGCGCTTGAGCGGGCGAATGATGCCGTCGTGGTTCTGGACGGCGATCTTCGCGTGCGGCATTTCAATGCCGCCGCCGAAGCGATCTGGAGGCTTGACCGTACCGAGGTGCTCGGTCGTCACGTCAGTTGTCTCGGAGTTGCGGAACTCGAGGCCGCGGAGGCAACTCCGCCGCAGTCGGACGACGATGATAAGGATGGCAACGGCGATGGCATCCGACGCGGCAGCCTGCGCACGAGGATCCAGCGCAGGGACGGCAGCCGCATCCATGCCTCGATCTCGGTTTCGCGCGTCGAGGCGGACGGCCAAGGCCAAATCATCGCGCTCGTCCGCGACATCACCGCGGAGGTCGAGCTTCGGGAAAGACTGGCGCTCGTCTCCTTGATCGCCGACGGCACCAACCGTTCGGTCGTCATAACCGATCAGCACTTGCGGGTCGTCTACACCAACGCCGCCTTTTCGGAGATGTTCGGGTACTCGCTGGAGGAAGCAAAGGGGCGGCAGGCCTACGAACTGCTGGTGGGCCGCCATACCGACCGCCGCGCACTGGTCAGGTTACGCTTTCTGATCGATGACAAACGCGGTGGCGAGGAAGAAATCCTCAGCTATGACAAGAACGGCGAGGAGATCTGGATCTCGGCCAATGTCAGGGCGTTTCGCAACGACCGCGGGCAGCTCAAATATATGTGCGCGCTGCTGAGCGATATCACTGAGACGAGGCAATTGCGCTCGCTGCAGCAGCTGATCATGATGGGTCTGGCCGACGAACTTCCGATCACGGATATCGCGGAGCGGGTTTGCAGGCGCGTCGAGCAGCTCGCGCCCGACGTTATTTGCTCCTTGCTTCACATCGACGCCAACGGGCTCATTCATCCGCTCGGCGCCCCGAGCTTGCCTGTCGATTTCTCGAGTGGGTTGGAGGGAATCGCGATCGGGCCCGAGGTCGGCAGTTGCGGATCGGCCGCATATTACGGTCGTCCAGTGCTGGCGATGGATATCGACACCGATCCGCGCTGGCAGCCTTACAAGAGCCGCCCGCTCGAATTCGGTCTACGGGCCTGCTGGTCCACGCCGATCAAGGCCAAAGACGGCCGCGTGATCGGAACCTTTGCTTTCTATTTCAGGGAGCGTCGTGCGCCCAGCCGCTGGCATCAGTGCATCGTCGATGCGTGCGTGCATCTCGGGGCACTTGCTATCGAACGCCAGGAGGCGCGTGCCGAGATCGCCAGGCTTGCCTATTATGACGTGCTGACCGGATTGCCTAACCGCTCGCATCTGCGCAACCTGATCTCCGAGGCAATCAGGAATTGTCCCGACGGCAAGCAGGTCGCTTTGGCATTTCTCGACGTAGACAATTTTAAGGACGTCAACGATACGCTGGGTCATTCAGCGGGCGACGAATTGCTGGTCCAACTGGCCGAGCGCCTGCGTGCCCAGATACAGCCGGGCGACATGCTGGGACGCCTCGGCGGCGATGAATTCGTTGTCATACTGCCGGATCGCGACGTGACCGAAGCAGCGTTGGCTGCGTCCAGGATCACGGACGCCATGATGATGCCGCTCAAGATCGGAACCCGGCAGGTGCCGATGTCCGCCAGCATGGGCTTGAGCATCTATCCTGACAACGCGACCGAAATCGACGCGCTGATACAACAGGCCGACGCCGCGATGTATCATGCCAAGCGTGCGGGCCGTTCCACCTTCCGCTTCTTCACCGCCGACATGAACGGACTTGCCGAGCAACGGCTGGTGCTGAGCGCGGCGCTGCGCGGTGCCATCGCAAGCGATAGTCTGCGATTGCATTATCAGCCGCAGATCCGCACCGATGATGGTGCCATCCATGGCGTCGAGGCGCTGGCGCGCTGGCATGACCCGGCGCTTGGGAATGTTTCGCCGGCGAAGTTCATTCCGCTCGCCGAGGAAAGCGGACTGATCGAGCAGATCGGCCTGTGGTCGATTCGCGAGGCGTGCCGGCAGATGGCGGCATGGCGCGCATCGGGACTCGATATTCCCTGCGTGTCGGTCAATCTCTCGCCGATCAATTTCCAGAACGTCAACCTGGCGTCGGCGGTCGCCGAGACGCTTGCCGAACACGGGTTGCGACCGGAAGAGTTGATGCTGGAGATCACCGAGGGCGTGATCCTGAACGAGCGCTCGGTTGCGATCGAAACGATGAACTCCGTGCGCAGGCTGGGGGTAGGCCTGTCGCTGGACGATTTCGGTACCGGTTATTCAAGCTTGAGCCGCCTGACGCAGTTGCCGATTCGCGAACTCAAGATCGATCGCAGCTTCATGCGCGATATCGAGAACGATCCGAACGCGCGGGCGATCGTCTCCACGGTGGTTGGCGTCGGCCAGAACCTCAAGCTCACGGTCGTCGCCGAAGGCGTCGAGACCGACGGACAGCGCAATCTGCTCGCCGAGATTGGATGCGAGGTCATCCAGGGATTTTTGTATGCGCCGCCGCTGTCGCCAGTCGAATTTGCACCCTGGCTGATTGACCATGGCGTCCGCCGCGCCCGCACGATGCTCAGGAACATCGGCCGGTCCGTGCAGCAGCCAAGGCTTGTGCCTGCGCCTCAGGTGGCTTCCAATACCGGGGCGGGCTGAAGAGCGACGAAGGCGCGCTGGGCTGTACGCACGGGCCCGACCCGCACCGTTGATGCGACGCAACAAACCTGCTGCGAAGTCCTGATCGCGCGAGTAAAATGCGTCTTCGGCACCACCGCTGACAGGCCTGGTACGGCAGTTCTGATTTCGCGACTCTGGTTGGCTGGGCCGGATATCGAAACCTGCTATATTGGGCAGAGCCGCGGTATGGTTTTCGCAGAAGCGGTAGCTTTTATCGAGTGAGATAGCCGACACCATGACCGAGGAAGGGCTGACCGGGGAGGGGGCTCCCGGAATTGCTGGCGGTTCTTCGACGTGGGTCCGGTCCACACAATGGCTGACGCGTTTCGACGCATATGATCTGGCGAGCGTCGTCCTGATCGCGGCACTTGCCGTCATCGCCCTGTGCACAGTCAAGGATTATGCGATCTCCAACGACGAGGGCGTTCAGCATCGCTACGGCGAACTGATCATCGCTTATTACGCCAGCGGCTTTAAGGATCAGGGCCTTTTCAGCTTCGAGAATCTCTATCTCTATGGCGGCCTGTTCGACGTTCTCGCCATCCTGCTCAGTCATCTGATCCCGATCGATCCTTTCGACCTGCGCCACATCTTGTGCGCGCTGACCGGCATCGGCGGGATTTGCGCTGCGGCGGCCATAACGCGCCTGATCGCAAGCCCGCGCGCCGCCCTGATATCGGTATTTGCACTCGGCGCCTGTGGCGCCTGGTACGGCGCCATGTTCAACCATACCAAGGACATTCCGTTCGCGGCTGCCATGACGGGTGCAACCTTTTTCCTGATCCGCATCTCGCACCGGCTGCCGGCGCCCCGCGCGATCGATCTTCTTGCGTTCTCTCTTCTCGCAGGCAGCGCACTCGGTATCCGTGTCCTTGGCTTGCTGCTGATGATTTACGCCGCTGCTGCAATCCTTCTTTACCTGCCAAGCGAGCGCGAGAAGCGGCCGGGTTTTGTGCTGGCCTCGACGTTGCATCTGTTGCCAGCGTTCGTGCTCGCCTATGTGATCATGATCCTGGCCTGGCCATGGGCGGCGCTTGCCCCGCTCAATCCGGTACGGGGCCTGCTCGCCTTCTCCGAATTTCACTACAGCGTCCACACCGCCGTCGCCGGCAGGATTTACGTAATGGCGCAGGTGCCGCGATTATATGTCCCGATCTACATCCTGATCCGCATGCCGCTGCTGGCGCTGTTCGGCGCGCTGCTGGCCATGATAGCCGTGCCGTGGCCATGTCTTGCCGCCGGCCCGACGCGGCCGAAGCGCAGGGACGTCGCGCTGGTGTCGCTGACGGTGATGTTTCCACTGGCGTGCGAGGCGATCTGGCACGGCCCGGCGTTCGCCGGATTGCGTCACTTCCTGTTCGTGGTTCCAGCGCTTGCAATTCTCGCCGGCGTCGGCCTCGACGCGGCGGTCACGGCGCTTTCGACGCGAGGCCGCCTTTTTGCTTATGGCGGGCTTGCGATCGTGGCCGCGTGTTTTCTGGCCGATGCGATCACTCTGGTGCGGCTGCATCCGTACGAATACCTGTTTTACAATCGCCTGGTCGGGGGCCTTGAAGGCGCATCGCGACGATACGACCTCGACTATTGGTTCGGCAGCATGCCTGAGGCCGTAAGACAACTCGAAAGCTATTTGCGATCCGAGCCGCTGGAGGCCGGAAAGCCCCCGCAGGTCTATTCCGTGGCGGTCTGTGGCGAGCGCTTGCCCTTCGAAAAAGTAGTCACCCTGCCGCAACTGCACTGGGACTTCAAATCGGAGTGGAACCAGTCCGAATTTTTCATCGCACCGACCCACATGAATTGCGACGGCGACCTCGACGGCAAGATCGTCGGCGCGGTCGAGCGGCTTGGCGTCGCAATCGCCTATGTCAAGGACCGCCGCGCACTGCTCGCCGCCACCACCACAGCGGCGCGGTGAGCGCGGCTCGGCTCGGGGTCGTCATCCCCCTCCGACAATGTCGGCGTTGCCGCCGGTCGCACTGGTAAAAGAACGGAACGCGACGTCGGAACGCTTGTACCAGGAGTTCAGCCATGCCACGGCGGTCATCAGGAGGATTTCGATGAAAGCGGCGACGAAATGCAGGACAAGGCCGGCGGATATTTCGGTCAGCACGAAATAGCCGACGAAAGCCAGGAATACGCCCACGCAGAAAATCTCAAGCGAATGCTGCCCGCACAGGATCAGCGGCCACAACCAGGGCGACTTCAATCCCTTCCAGCCATTCGGCACCAGTTTTACGGTGATCGCCGCCAGCGCCAGGAAATGCGCGAAGCGAAGTATGTCAAGATCGGTCTTGCTGATCGGATAGATCCATCGCTCCAGCCGATGTGGCATCAGAAAACCGAGTTGAGGGAAATACCAGGTCATGGTGACGCAGAACGCCGCCACGATATAGGCGATCGCGATTGCCTGCGTGACCGGCGACAGGATGATGCGCGAGGCACGCTGCGCGCCGCCGAGCGCGCACCAGGCGCCAAACACGAACAGGAGTTGCCAGAAGAACGGATTGAAGGCCCAGAAGCCGTTCGGATATGAGGTCAGGTGCAGATCGTATCTGCCTGCCAGCACATAGAGCACAACCGACAGCGCCAGTGTCACGTCGGCCCGCCATTTCATCAGCCAAAGGACATAGGGCAGGAAGAACATCAGCACGACATAGAGCGGCAGCACGTCCATGTTCAGCAGGCGAAATCGCAACAGCAGCGCCTGGACGATCGCGACATTGGGTTGCTTGACGAAATCGTTGACGCCCATTTCCTCTGTGTACAGCGGGTTGTTGAAACTTCTCGCGGCGTAGACGATCTCCGCAAAGAAGATCGTGAACAGGAACACGTTGGCCAGGTAAATCTGCCAGACCCGACGCAGGATGCGTGCCGTTGCGATGACAAAACCTCTCTCGCGCATGGCGCGGCCATAAACCATGGCGGCCGTATAGCCCGAAATAAAAATGAAAATCTCGGCCGCGTCGCTGAATCCGTAGGAGCGGATCGTGAACCAGGTCAAAAGATCGGGCGACATGTGGTCGATGAAGATCAGCCACAGCGCCAGACCGCGAAACAGATCAATCCGCAATTCCCGTTCGAAGGTCGAAAAAGAGACCACGGGCTTCGCGACGATGCCCGGCGCTTCGCTTGCGCGATCTGATCCGCCGGTCGATGCAGGTAGTGGCGGTGCGGCAACTCGCTCGGTGGTTGACACCTTTTGGCCCCGTTGCGGCGTGATCGGCTGATCCGTCATGCCGCCGGAAGATAGTACAAGCCTATTGCGCGGTTTGCTAATCGCCCTGATGGATGAAAATTTCCGCTCCGGCGGGTTCGGCAGGGCGTCGAAGGCGGATGCGCGCAAGCGACCGCTGCATCGCAACGGTGGAATGATTTGGTACCTTGGGGCTTTTTGGCTAGGCTAGGCTCTTGCGGTGTCCCGGTTCTGACATTGGTGTCAAAGCGGATGGCACCATGAATTTTTTTGATTGCGTTTGAATTTTTCAAAATCCCGGCCGGTGCGAAGGCCTGCCGTATCCTGCATCAACGGACAACGAGGGAGCGAGACGCCATGACGGACGCAAAGAAATATGTTCTCGGCGAGGATCGGATTCCCAGGGCCTGGTACAATATCGCCGCCGACCTTCCGTCGCCGCTGCCGGCGGTGCTGCACCCGGGAACCGGACAGCCGATCGGGCCTGCCGACCTGGCGCCGCTGTTTCCGATGGCGGTGATCATGCAGGAGGTTTCGACCGAGCGCTGGATCGAAATTCCCGAACCCGTCCGCGACATCTATCGCATGTGGCGTCCATCGCCCCTGATCAGGGCCGAACGACTGGAGAAGGTGCTCGATACGCCGGCGCGGATTTTTTTCAAATATGAAGGTGTCAGCCCCGCAGGCAGCCATAAGCCGAACACTGCGGTGGCGCAGGCGTTCTACAACAAGCAGGAAGGCGTCAAACGCCTCACCACCGAGACCGGTGCCGGCCAGTGGGGCTCCTCGCTCGCATTCGCTGGCAGCCTTTTCGGCCTCGAGATCGAGGTTTACATGGTGCGGGTGAGTTATGACCAGAAGCCGTACCGACGCGCGCTGATGGAGACCTACGGCGCGAAATGTGTTCCGAGTCCTTCGAATGTGACCGCATCGGGCCGCGCCATCCTGGAGAAGAATCCAAACTCAACGGGCTCGCTCGGCATCGCGATCTCCGAAGCAGTGGAATTGGCGGCGGGGCGGGAAGACACCAAATATTCGCTGGGCTCTGTGCTCAATCATGTGCTGCTGCACCAGACCGTGATCGGCCTTGAAGCCCAGGAACAGATGGCGATGGCCGGCTTCGCGCCGGACATCGTCATCGGCTGCGCCGGCGGGGGCAGCAATTTCGGCGGGATTGCTCTGCCCTACGTGCGTGACAAGATCGCGGGCAAGAGCAAGGCGCGGATCATGGCGGTCGAGCCGGCGTCCTGCCCGACGCTGACGCGTGGTCGTTACGCCTACGACTTCGGCGATACTGGCCATCTCACGCCGCTGGTGAAGATGCATACGCTGGGGTCCACTTTCGTGCCATCTCCGATTCACGCCGGTGGCTTGCGCTATCACGGCATGGCGCCGATGATCAGTCACCTCAAGGAGCTTAACCTGATCGAGGCGCGTGCCTACGCCCAGCTCGAATGCTTCGCCGCGGCGGTGCAGTTTGCGCGCTCCGAAGGCATCGTGCCGGCGCCGGAATCCTCGCACGCGATCAAGGCCGCGATCGACGAAGCGGTACGGTGCAAGAAAGAGGGCAAGGCCGAGACCATCCTGTTCAATCTGTCCGGTCACGGGCACTTCGACATGGGCGCCTACATCGCCTATTTTGCCGGCCAGCTCAAGGACGAGCCGTACGATCAGGGCGCTCTCGACAAGGCGCTCGCCGAGTTGCCGAAGGTGGCCGCGTAGCCTGCTCCCTCTCCCGCTGCGACCGCTTGCGGGGAGGTGTAACGAGACGTTCCGCTAAGCGAGGCGATTTAACTTCGAATCATCCCGCTTAGCACACCCAGCGCCACCTGTATCCTTTCGACGTCTTGACTTTGCGATGCCTCGGATTTGGACAGGTCGAGTCCTGGGGATCAGTGAAAACCTGAGTATAGGCAAGACGGATCACCGCCGTGCCGGCGTCTTTGCCCTGAGCAAAGACAGCGGTCGAATTCACGCCGACAGCGAGGGCCGTTGCAACAAACAATGCAAAAGTGAAAAACGCGATGGTGAGGCTACTTGGCATGGCATCCTCCGTTCCAATGGCTTTTCATTGTTCAGTTTGCGTTTCCGTCAAAAGGGATTGATATAATTGAGGATCGCGATCTGGCGCAGGATCACGCGACGGACCACGTGGGTCGGCTTTAAATGCCCGGTGTAGATCGCCGCGGTGCCGGTGCTGCCTGCTGGCAGGCGGTTGACGAAGTCCAGATTATCAAGTTTGACGCGCACGATAAAGGGTGCTGCTTCGATCCCCTCCGGCGCGACGGCCACGCCGGATACCTTGGTCTGACCGGTCGCGATCGCCTGCAGTACGCTCTCGACTTCGCCCTTGTAGATCTTGCCGGGCGCAAACTTGAATGTGACTTCGACCTCCTGACCCGGCTCGATGTAACGGGCATGGATCTGGTTGATCTCGACGCCAATAATCGTGTCGGACGTATCGATGAAGGCCATCACCGGCGAGAGCGGCAAATTGGCGACACGCGCGCCCTTGCGCAGCGCGAGGTTGGTGACATAGCCGTCGGCCGGCGCACGCACGACGGTCTTGTCGAGGTTCCACTGCGCGGCCTGCAGTTGCCCCTCGAGCTGGTCGACTTCCGATTGCCGCTGCTCGACATCGAAGCCGCGTCCCGCATCGCGTTCGTATAGCGTCGTCATCTGGGAAAGGCGCGTGCTCGACAGCTTCAGTTGCGCCTCGATCGTCTTGACCTGCGCCTCATACGGCGTCGGATCAATCTTGAACAGAACGTCTCCGGCTTTCAGCGGCGTGTTCGCAGTCACCGGGATATCGATCACTTCGCCGGCAACATTGGGAACGATCGAGACTGCGTTGCGTACGACGATCGTCGAGCCTTGCGGCGCGCCCCAGCCCATCGGGACCAGGAGGCCGAACAGCGTCAGCAGCAAGACGAGGAACGGAGACAGTTTCCAGAACAGGTTGAAGGGCACGATCTTGAAGTGCACCAGAAGGAAGAGCAGCACCAGATAGGTATTGATGATTGCGATGCCCATCATGTGTCTCCCGTCTCGCGCCGGGGTATGTCGACATGGGCCCAGATCAGGGCTATCGGCCACAACGCCAGGCCAAAGAAGAGGGTGATCCAGCCCGCCACCGTCACCGCCTGCGCGTAGGGGTGATTGCGGGATTTCGCGATGTGACCCGGGAGCCAGCCGGCGATGCAGAACACGCCGATCGCGCTCGCCACCAGGATGATGAGTACGATCCAGGCAAAGATGTCGTAGCCGCTCATGTGAAACCTCGCAGTATCTCGCTAGTCCGGTGATGATCAGCTTATTTCATTGCTTTGCTCCTGTGGTTTCGTCGCCGGCCTTCTCGAGGTCCGGGAGCGCCCACACCTTGTCGAAGAACTCCTTCTTCGGCCCGTACAGGCGGAACATTAGCTCGAACTTGCGAGCCGGGTCGGTCGGAATCCAGTTCGACTCGCCGGCAGGTGCCTTGGGGCCCAAATAGATATCGACAGACCCGTCCGCGTCCTTCTTGACCTCGGCGCTGTTCGAGGCGCGGCTGGCGCGATCGACGTTCTTGACGAGCGCGTGGGCGTGCCGATCATAGACGGTCAGCGACCAATACTGCTCGATCGGCACATTCGGGGGAACGTGCAGACGATAGATCTCGCCGCCATCGTAATTCTCGCCGTCCTTGTCCTTGATGAGATAGAACTGACCGGCACCCAGTCGTTTGATGCCGATGTAGGCATAGTGACAGGCAAGCCCGCACGCATCTACGGGGTAGCTGTTCGGATCGTCAAAGTTCTCGCTGGCTGCCTTGATTAATTCAGGAGGCGCCGGAAACGTCCAGTGTGTCCCGGCAAAGAATGGCGGCAGGCCGGCCTCGTATCTTGCGCGAACAAAGTACCCAGCAGCTTGCCGCGGCTGCGGCTTGATCCATTGGTTCCGGTCTCTTTTCTGTGTTTGACGTCGCAGCTCATTCGACACTCCTACTTTACAAGATTAAGTCCTGGCGATCCTCCTCCAGGTAAACTTGGTCGCTCATTTTCCTTCGGTTACATCAACCTTGGTCCAGCTCTTGTCAGGATTGAATGCCGTCATAGCCTCGGCGATATCTTCCGTGTCAGGCCCAAGGTCCTTCTGAAACACCGCGCCGTCGTGATTGACCATGAATGTCATCACGCCGGAGTTTCGATACTCGTCCGGATAGGCGATGAGGGCGAAACCGCCGATCATCTTGCCCTTGACGACGTAATCGAGTGCACCGCCTGCGGCCGCCGGTCCCTGCCGGGTCAGGATCCTGTAGTAGTAACCGTGATACGGCGAACGGCCTTGGCCGGCGCGATAACCTTGACGGGACGCCTTGGCGAACAGCTCGCCGAGCGGACTCTCTTCTTCGCCCGGCGCGGTCGGCCAGTACAGGCCATCTTTCTTGCCGGCCTCGCTGACGAAGCGCTGCGCGTAGACACCAGGGCCGGCGCCGGTGCGATCCTTGTCCGCGTATTCGTTCTGCGCGTCGACGTAGGCCAGAGAGGTCTGGATGGCGTCGAGCTCGTTGTGCCCGATGCGGCGGAACAAGATCTCGCGGCGGCCAGTGTCGGTGTCGAATGACCAAAGGCCGCTCTTCCTTGTCAGCGGGATCGGGAAGGGGTAGTCGTTGTCGCCGATCACCAGCGTCGCCTTGTTGTCGCCATCCATCGCGATCTGATGCTTGGCCTCGTAAGAGGCGACAAAGCGCTGCCGGACCGCCGCGTCGGAAACCTTGTCGCCCGAAGAGATGATGTCCTCGCCATCGCGCCCCAACACGACGAGCGCGGCCTTCGGATCGTCGGTTTTGGCCGATGCGACAAGCGCATCGACCGCATCCTGCGGCGTCTTGTAGCTCTTCTGCGCAAGCGCGGTGGACCCCGGCAAAAACAGAACTGTCGCCGTCAGCAAAAGCAACAGCAAGAGATGCGGTGCCGTGCGGAAATGAAGCAGATGGGGTTTTGTGTTCATTGCGATCCTCTTGTCCGGCGTTGCCCTTTGCAATCCGAAACGGCTCGGCGCTTGCCGATGATCGGCAGCCGCGCGCCCGACGCGACCCATTCGTCGTAGCTCTCGAATTTCAGACCGAGCTTGTCGTAGGAAACCCGCAAATAGCCGTCGCGGGCGCGCCGCACGGCTTCGGGCATGACGCTTTGCACCTCCTGCGCCAGGACCCCGACAAAGGCCTTGTCGTCGCCATCGTAGACGAAGCGATAAAGACCAATGCCGTTGTCAAGGCGATCGAGAAAAACGATGTCGTGCTTGAGTTGTGCGTCGGAGCGCCGGCCGCCACCGCCGCCTCGGGAGCCGCCGCCACCCCCACCACCGCCGCGGAAGCCACCGCCACCTCCGCCACCAACCCGGGCACCGCCACCGCCGCCAACACCAACGCTCGCGCGTCCGCGGCTGGCCTCGATGCTCGCTACCCGTCCCGAGCTGATGTTGCCATATGCGCCCGCACCACGGCCGCCGCCTTGCTGGACGGCCTGACGTCCACCACCGCCAGCGCCGCCGCCACCGCCGCCAGGCCTGTTGACCTTCTGGCCAGCCTTGTTGCCGCCAGCCCCGGCGCGATTGCCGGTTTGCCGAGTGCCGGCGCCACCGGCACCCGGGCGGTTGCCCGGCGTGAGGTTACCGGGACGTGCGTCGCCGCCGCCAGGCCGCAACACCTGTTCACCACTGCGGCCGCGGAAATCCATCCGGTTTTGCGCACCGCCGGCGATGTTGGAGCGATTGCCGAACTTCGCCGCGACGTTGGCGTTGTTGTAGCGTACACCCTGCCGATGCGCCGGATTGTGGGTCCAGTTGTTGGTGTTGATGTTGTTGATGTTGACCGAGCGGTTGACGAGGATGTTGTTGCCGCCCCAGTTGATGCCGCCACCCCAGCGATAACCGTTTGACACCCAGCGCCCGAGCGCATAGCCGGCGCCGAAGGCGATACCGGTCGCGATTACTCCGCCAGCGATATAGCCTGGCGCGGGCCAGTAATATGGCGGGTAATCCGCGTAGGGCCACGGTCCGTAAACCACGGCCGGATCGTAGTAGGGTACGTAGAGCGTGTCCGGCTCGGCCGGCGCGATGGCGATGATCTGCCTGCCGCCCTCCTGCAATGTCGACACCGTCTGCTGTTTTGTGGAAGAAAGCTTGTTGTTTGCCTGCGCCTTCTGCCGCAGCCTCTGGATCGCGTCCATGACGTTGGGCTGCTGCGCCAGCACGGCGTCTCCGAGCCTCTGGGTCCAATCGAGCTTGTCACTCATCGTGGCAAGCACCGAGGGCGTGGCCGCGAGCGATTTCACGCTGTCGTCCCAGCTTTGCTTGTCGATGCTCGCCTTGAGTGCGTCGCCCTTGAGAGTCTTGTTGGCGTCGGCCCAGCGCGCCGCTTCCACGACTTCCAGCGGATAGGTTGAAGCCATCAGCACTTCTGACAGCAGGGTATCGGGGTAGAGGGCAATCGGCGCGACCAGCGCGTCAAGCTGCTGGTTGTTCAGCAGTTGTTGCGGGGAGGAGGCCGCGGGCTGCGCGGGAGGTGGCGACGAGGTCTGCGCCATAGCTGCACCAGGGAGCGCGATCAGCAGCACGAGGGCGGCCATTCGGAGTTTTGCAATCACGGCTGTTTCTCCCTTTCCCTCGTTTGCGAGCGGTAGCTTTCAGCTCATCGCTTCCGGTACCCGTCGCAGCCTCGACGACATTTGACGCAGTCGGCACGGCATTGCCCTACTCTTGCCGCGAGCGGCAAATTCCCATTCCGCTTCTGTCGGCAGCTCCTTGCCCGCCCACACTGCATAAGCGAGCGCGTCGGCGAACGAGACATCGACGACAGGGTGATTGTCGAGCACGTTGATGTTGCTCTTGGGGCCATATGGATGTCGCCAGTCGGCGTCCTTCATCAAAGTCCAGCACTGGCTCCAGTCGCTCAGGTCATCGACGCGGGGCAGCGGGGAAAACACAAGTGAGCCCGCGTCTGTGCGACGCCGGTAAGGATCGCGTTGAAGCAGCAAAATCGAGCCCGCCGATCGCCTGCAGGCTAACGCCAGCGACCTGGATTGAAAATATTCAATTTCACGCGGCCCTCTGACGGAAGGTAAAATGCGATGCTGGCGGCCAGCCATTTTATAAAGGGTTTGATCACGTGTTTGTTATCAGGAGATAATAATCTTCGTGTGAAACTTCGAGCGCGCGAGTGGCCTGATGGTTCGCGCCAATAAAGTAGCGATTGGGCGCTCGCTCAAAAAATCTCGACAGCACGAATAGGGGACAGCCAGGTGCTTGGAGCAATCCGGACCTGGGAGAGCCAGGACTTGGTTAACCAGGCCCTGGGGTCAACGATCCTTTGTAAGGCGTCACTGGAGATAAGCATGAGCATCATCAAAAAAATATCTTTAAATCTATTTGCGGCATTGATCGCGGCGTACGGCGCAAGCGCGCCCGTTTTGGCGCAACAGCAATCGAAACCCAATATCCTGGTCATCATGGGTGACGATGTGGGCTGGTTCAATATCGGCGCGTATCATCAGGGCATCATGAGCGGCAAGACACCGAATCTCGACAAGCTCGCATCCGAAGGGATGCGGTTCACCGACTATTACGCCGAGGCGAGTTGCACGGCGGGCCGGGCCAACTTCATCACCGGCGAGTTGCCGATACGCACGGGACTGACGACCGTCGGCCAGGCAGGCGCCGACGTCGGCATCCCGGATCAGGCGGTGACGCTCGCAACGGCGCTCAAATCGCTCGGATACGCGACCGGCCAATTCGGAAAGAATCATCTCGGCGATCTGAACAAGTATCTTCCGACGCTGCACGGCTTCGATGAATTCTTCGGCTACCTGTATCACCTCGACGCAATGTCCGATCCCTACTGGTATTCGTTCCCGACCGATCAGAAGTATTTCGAAACCTACGGTCCTCGCGACGTCTTGCACACTTACGCCACCGATCGCGACGATCCCACCGAAATGCCGCGCTGGGGAAAGATCGGCAAACAGCGGATCGTGGATGAAGGACCGCTGCCACCATTTCCCGACATGTCCAACGTGGCAAACATGCACGATCTGCCGTTCATCAAAGCCAAGTACGACATGACGACCTTCGACGAAGTGCTGGTGAAAGCGTCCAACGACTTCATGGACAAGGCCAAGAAGGACGGCAAGCCGTTCTTCGTTTGGCACAACACCACCCGCATGCACGTCTGGACGTTCCTGTCGCCGAAATACAGGGCGATGCAAAACAACCAGACCAACTACGGTCTCGAGGAGGCCGGCATGGCGCAAATGGACGACAGCATCGGCGCCTTGCTCAAGCACATCGACGACATCGGCGAGACCAACAACACCATCGTCATCTTTACGACCGACAATGGCGCGGAGGTCTTCACCTGGCCGGACGGCGGCATGACACCCTTCAAGGCCACCAAGGGCACGAGCTTTGAAGGCGGCTTCCGCGTACCCGCGATCATTCGCTGGCCGGGGCACATCAAGCCGGGTTCGGTGGAGAACGGCATCATCTCGGGTCTCGACTGGTTCCCAACTCTGGTGGCTGCGGCAGGCAATCCGAGTATCACGGACCAACTTCTCAAAGGCGTCACGCTGGATGGCCGCAACTACAAGAACCATCTCGACGGTTACAACCAGATGGACCTTCTGACAGGCAAGGGGCCATCCGCCCGGCATGAAATCTTCTATTTTGCCGGTCCCCACCTTGGCGCTCTTCGCCACGATGACTTCAAATTCCAATTCTTGCAGCAGCCCTATGGCTGGCCGGGCGAAAAAATCACGACCGACATGCCCACCATGGTCAACATCCGCCAGGATCCGTTTGAACGCACACCGTCAATCCGCGGTCAGAGCCTGAACGATATGGGTGGCGGTTACATGAATGATTTCATGGCCAGAGAGTTCTGGCGCTTCGTCCTGGCGCAGCAGGACGTGGCGGCATTGGCTTCAACGGCTATCGAATACCCGCCGATGCAGGCACCGGCGAGCTTCAACCTTGATGCGGTCAAAAAGGAAATCGAGGAAAGGGTGAGGGCACACGCGGGTCAGTAGCCGCTGGCCAAACTGCTTGCGGGCGCCCGTCGTCGGGCGCCCGTGAACGTTCCATGGCGAAAAGTCGCAGAGAGAACACGGCGAAACTTTTCGGCCCCCTATCCGCCGAGAAATATGGCGGGACCGAATTGCACGATGGCGAGAAGCACGACGACCGCGAGCACGGCAAAGATGAGAAGTTTGCGCATTGTTCGTTCTCCTCGGCGAGGCACCATAACCCGCCGGCAAAGCTCGGCCAGACCGCTGTGCCTGGCGCAGATCAGCTTCCTGCCGTGACGTCGACAACCGCCTGCGCGAACGCCTGGGGGGCCTCCTGCGGCAAATTGTGTCCAATGCCGCCATCGATGTTCCGGTGCGCATATTTACCCGAAAACATTCTTGCGTAGGCCGCGGGCTCCGGATGCGGGGCGCCATTGGCGTCGCCCTCCATCGTAATGGTCGGTACGCTGATGACCGGGTTTCGAGCGAGCTTCTTTTCGAGTTCGTCGTATTTCGCTTCGCCTTCGGCGAGACCAAGCCGCCAACGATAATTGTGAATCACGATCGCGACATGATCGGGGTTGTCAAAGGCTTTTGCGCTGCGATCGAAAGTTGCGTCGTCAAAATTCCATTTCGGCGAAGCGAGCTGCCAGATCAGTTTCGAAAAATCGCGCCGGTACTTCTCGTAGCCCTCGCGACCGCGTTCGGTCGCGAAGTAAAATTGATACCACCATTGCAACTCGGCTTTCGGCGGCAGCGGCATTTCGCCGGCCGCCTGGCTGCCGATCAGGTAGCCGCTGACGGAGACCAGCGCCTTGCAGCGCTCGGGCCAAAGCGCAGCAATGATGTCGGCCGTCCGTGCTCCCCAGTCGAAACCGGCCAGCGTCGCCTCGTCGATCTTGAGCGCGTTCATCAATTCGATGATGTCAACGGCGATAGCTGAAGGCTGGCCGTTTCGAAACGTCGCATCGGAGATAAATCTGGTCGAGCCATAACCCCTCAGGTACGGCACGACGACGCGGTAACCGGCCGACGCCAGCATCGGTGCCACATCGACAAAGCTGTAGATATCATAGGGCCAGCCGTGCAGCAGGATGACGGGCTTGCCGTCGGCAGGTCCGGCTTCGGCATAACCGACGTTGAGCAGCCCGGCGTCGATTTGTTTTAACGAAGCGAACGACGTGTTCGCTCCGGTCTTGAGAGTGTCCAGGGTCGTTTGCCCGGCCGTTTGCGCCGCGGCGGGATTCTCCAGGGTGAATTGGGCGGCGGCGACGGTCAGGGCTGCGATCTCCAAAAAGTGGCGGCGGCGGTGGTTGATTTCCTCCGACATGAGTACCTCCCGTTTCCGGTATTGGCAGGTGACGTAGCAATCCTTGATCGAATATTCGATTGGCTTCGTCACCCGCGAATGTCGCTTGTGGATCGAAGCGGACATTGGCGAACCTTCGCCATGCCCGCCAACGACACTTGCGAAAACCCTCGCGGCAACCCTTGGAACAAGTCCTGACCGGGGCCGCAAGCGCCGGATTTGCTATGCCGCCGCCAGCGCCTGATTGAGATCGGCAATGATGTCATCGGGATGTTCGATCCCGATCGACAATCGAACATAGTTGTCGGTGACACCCGTCCTCAGTTGTTCTTCCGGCGTCAGTTGCGAATGGGTCGTCGTTGCCGGGTGGATCGCAAGCGACCTGGCGTCTCCGATATTGGCGACGTGATAGAACATCTTCAGTGCATCTATGAATTTTTGCCCAGCTTCACGCCCACCCTTGAGTTCGAAGCCCACCAGGCCGCCGTAACCACCCTTGAGATAGGCATCCGCGCGGCGCCTGGCCTCTCCCTCCATAACGCCGGGGAAGATCACGCGTGTCACCTTCGGATGCTTCGACAGATAAGCCGAAACCGCGTTGGCGTTGGCGCAATGCTGTCGCATCCGCAGCGCCACTGTCTCAAGCCCCTGGATGAACAGAAAAGCGTTGAACGGCGAAATGGCCGCGCCGATATCGCGCAACAGCGTGGTGCGCGCCTTGAGGATGTAGGCGATCGGCCCGAGCGGCTTTACGGCCTGGGTCCATATCGCGCCGTGATAGCTCGGGTCCGGCTTGTTGAGCATCGGGAAGCGGTCGGCGTGCTTCTCCCAGTCGAAGTTGCCGCCGTCGACGATAACGCCGCCGATCGAGGTGCCGTGACCGCCGATATATTTTGTCGTCGAGTGCATCGTCACCGCCGCGCCATGTTTGATCGGCTGGCACAACACCGGACATGCCGTATTGTCCATGATCAGCGGAACGCCGAGCTCGCGGCCGATCTTTGCGACTTCGCCGATCGGAAATACCGCGAGTTTCGGGTTGGGCAGCGTCTCGCCGTAGTAGCAGCGCGTCTTGGCGTCGGTGGCGCGCCGAAAATTCTCGGGTTCCGCCGGATCGACGAAGCGGCATTCGATGCCCATCGTGGCAAACGTGTTCTGGAAGAGATTCCAGGTGCCGCCATAGATGTCGGTCGAACAGACGAAATTGTCGCCTGCGTGACAGATGTTCTGCACCGAAAACAGCGAGGCGGCCTGGCCCGAGGCGAGCGCAAGTGCGGCAACGCCGCCCTCGAGCGCCGCAACGCGCTCTTCAAACACCGACTGGGTCGGATTCATGATGCGGGTATAGATATTACCCAGCTCCTTGAGCGCGAACAGGTTCGCGGCGTGCTCGGTGGAGCTGAACTGGTAGGATGTGGTCTGGTAGATCGGAACGGCTACCGCATTGGTCGCGGGGTCCGCCCGATAGCTACCTGCGTGCAAGACGATGGTTTCCGCATTTCTGCTCTCAGTCGGCATGTTGGCCTCTTTCTCTTCGGAATTGGCCCACCTACAATGGCCGTTGCGAGAACATGCCTAGTCAGGCGGGGGGGTAGGCAATAAATCGACGCTCCGTGAAGAAAAGCGCCAAGTCGAGGAAAACGCAGAGTCGAAAATCGGGTGCGCGAAAGACGCGCAAAACGACGAAACGTGCCGCCGACCATAGCGCGTCCGCAACCGGCTTGGAATGGGAAATCGCCAGGCTCAGTCGCGAGCTTGAGGAGGCCGCGGAGCAGCAATCGGCGACTGCAGCGGTGCTTGAGGCCCTCAACCGCTCGGCCTTCAACCTCGACAGTATTCTCCAAATGATGGTCAAGACGGCGGCGCGGCTCTGCAAAACCGGCCCGGCTGTCATTTTTCTCCTCGAAGGCGACACCTACAGATATCGGACCGGTCAAAGCATAACGAACGCCTATCAGGAGCACGAGAAGATGGCTGCGATCCAGCCGGGGCCCGGGACGATGGTGGGTCGCGTCGCAATGAAGGGTGAGGTTGTGCAGATTATAGACGCGCTCGAAGATGCCGAATACGAGGACAAGGCTGCAGCGCGAGCCGACAATCTTCGCACGATGCTCGGAGTACCTTTACTGCGGAACGGGAAACCAATCGGGGTATTTTCCCTTGCGCGCAATTACGTCGAGCCGTTCACCGAAAGCCAGATCCGGCTGGTGACGACATTCGCCAATCAGGCGGTGCTTGCGCTCGAGAGCGCTCGCCTGTTCAACGAAGTGCAGTCCCGCACCCTCGAATTGCAGGAATCGCTGCAGCAGCAGACTGCGACGGCCGATGTACTGAAGGTGATCAGTCGCTCGACGTTCGATCTGCAGACGGTGCTCGAGACATTGACTGAATCCGCTGCCCGGCTTTGTGATGCGAAAAGCTCGCACATCTACCTGGTCGACGGCGATGTCTCGAGGTTGGCCGCATGCAGCGGCTTCTCGCGGGAGTACGAGAATCTGCTGCGGCGAACCCCTTTGACACCTGGGCGCGGAACGCTGGTCGGGCGCACTTTGCAGGAGGGCAGGGTCGTCCACCTTCCGGATGCGCTCGCCGACCCTGAATATGAATTCCGCGAGGCTCAGAGACTTGGCCATTTTCGAACGATGCTCGGGATCCCGATGCTGAGGGATGGCGCGACCATGGGGGTGCTGTCGTTGACGCGTTCGGAGGTGCGGCCGTTCGCCGCAAAACAGATCGAACTGGTACAGACATTCGCGGACCAAGCCGTCATCGCTATCGAGAACGCACGCCTGTTCGATGAGGTGCAGTCGAGGACCAGCGATCTTACCGAATTGCTGCAGCAGCAGACCGCAACCGCCGAGGTGCTGAAAGCCATCAGCCGCTCCACCTTCGATCTGCCCGCCGTTCTGCAGGCACTGGTCGAGACGGCAGCACAGCTCTGCGATGCAGACAAGGGCACCATCACCCGGCAAAGGGATGGTGAGTTCTATCGCGCAGAGTCTTACGGTTTCTCCGAAGATTTCATGAATTTTGTTCGCGGTGTCCCGGTCGTCGTCGACCGGCATTCGGCGACCGGCCGAGCGCTGCTCGAGGGCGTTGTCGTCCACATTCCGGATGTTGAAACGGATCGGGATTATACGTTTCGCGAAGGCCAGCGGCTCGGCGAATTTCGTTCGCTGCTCGGCGTGCCGATGCTTCGCGAGGGCGTGCCGATGGGCGTCATCACGCTGACGCGGACCGAGCCGCGACCTTTCACCAACAAGCAGATCGAGCTGGCCATCACTTTCGCAGACCAGGCCGCCATCGCTATCCATAACGTGCGCCTGTTCGACGAATTGGAAGCGCGTACACGCGAACTCACACGATCGCTCGAAGATTTGCGGACCGCTCAGGATCGCCTGGTGCAGACCGAGAAACTTGCCTCCCTCGGACAGCTGACGGCGGGCATCGCGCATGAAATCAAGAACCCGCTCAATTTCGTCAATAACTTCGCCGCGCTTTCCGCCGAACTGGTTGACGAGATGAACGGGGCGCTCGAGGAGGCGGGTCTCGACGAGAAGAAGCGGGAGGGACTCGACGAGATTCGCGAGCTGCTCAAAAGCAATCTCCAAAAAGTCGTGCAGCACGGCAAGCGCGCCGACACCATCGTGAAGAACATGTTGCTTCACTCCCGCTCGGGCTCGGTCGACCATCGTGCCGTGGAGATCAACGCGATCGTCGATGAAAGTCTCAGCCTGGCCTATCACGGCGCGCGCGCCGAACGGCAGGGCTTCAACATCACGCTGGAGCGCGATTTTGGTCCCGGTGTCGGCATCGCTGACGTCTACCCGCAGGAGATCACAAGGGTGTTTCTGAACCTGATCTCAAACGGATTTTACGCCGCGACCAGGCGGGTTGCCGAGGCCGGCAACGGCTTCGAACCCAGGCTGAAAGCCATCACCAGAGACCTCGGCGACAAAGTCGAGATCCGCATCCGTGACAACGGCGCGGGGATACCGCCTGAGGTAAGGGAAAAGATATTCACCCCGTTCTTCACGACAAAGCCGACGGGCGAAGGTACGGGTCTCGGCCTGTCGATCAGCCATGACATCGTGGTGAAGCAGCATGGCGGCACGATCGAGGTTGCAACCGAGCCCGGCGCATTCACCGAATTCATCGTCACGCTGCCGCGCACGCTGCCCGCGCGGGCAGAGGCGGAGCGAACAACATCATCGAATATTTGAATATTTTCGGCGAAACTGGCCGTCGCCCGGAAATGGAATTGGTCGCCTTGCGCAATCGGTTCGCGCTGCCGCTTTGGCGGCGGACCGTCGTGACGGTCCGGGCAGGTTTAGACAGTAGCCGCCAGAATGAGCGACCCGAGGCAGCAAACGCCGCAAACGGCTAAAGCGGCTTCATATGCGTTGTCGGACAGCCTGGAAAAAATGCGTTCGACCATGGCATCCCCCTAACAGGAACATAGCCATCCAAGCTCCGTCAAACTTAGAGGCCAAACTGAGGCAAGACGGGGAGGAAGGCTGCGTTTCGGCCGAGGTGTTTCCTATTGGTCACACTTTAGAGGCCTGAGGGGAGCAGATCACCGCCTGTTCGATGCCGGCGAGGGACACGGCGCGGTTCATAGCGAGACGGCCGGCCCGGTCAGCGGGCGCGGGCTAAAAATAGCCGAATGGCACCGGTACAAATGTCGGACTGCCCGGCGGTGAATAAAGAGGGTTGTGAAAGCAGGCGTCGTCGCCGCGGCTGTCCCAGCCACCTCGCTGTCGCCATTTGCTCCAGGCCACGTAATCATACGCCGGGCTGAAGGGATTTCCCGGCTGGATCGTCGCGCAATAGGTGCTTATCGCCGGGTGGCCCGGATGCGCATAGACGTGTCGTGCCATTGCGGGTCCGGCAGCCAGTGCAAGAGCCATCGCGGCGCCCATAACCTGAAGTTTCATTACGCGTTCCTTCGTTCGGTTGCAGTTGCCTGTCGCAACTGCGCAAGCCAGGAAAGATTCGATCCTGTCCTTGAGGAAGATACAAACAATCCTGAGCTCAATCAACGCACTTCGGCTCAGACGGATCACGCCAAAGGCGCGGCATTCAGCTCGGCAGGATCCGGATTGAACGGCTCCGCCTGGACGCGTTGTTCACAACAACAACCGACGCATCGTTTGCGCTTTGGCACGCACCATGTTTCTGTTGCCCCAGAGAAGGCTGGGTCGTTTCGTGAGCAGGACGATACACGCGGTCGGTGGAATAGCGGTACGCAGGGGCGCAAACCCGAAAGTAGCCGTCGTTCAGCGCAGCAAGGACAAGCGTTGGGTGTTGCCGCGCGGCAAGCTCAGACGGGACGAACGTCCCGTCGCGGGCGCCCGGCGCGAGGTCGTGGAAGAGACCGGTTTTCGCGTCGAGATATGCGAATTTCTCGGCATCATCGCCTATCAGTCACGTGGCCGGCCGAAAGTGGTGCAGTTCTGGCTGATGCGAGCGGAGCCGCAGCCGAGCTTCGAGGTGATGAAGGACATCGTCGCGGTCAAGTGGCTCTCGCTCGGTGCCGCGGTCAAGCGCCTCAGCTTTCCCCTGGAAAAGCTGTTCCTCACCAATGTCGGCCGTCATGCTGTTCGAAGGCACAGATGGCCTCAAGCGCGCAAGGCGAGGCGGTCTATCTCAAAGCCCGCGTCACCGCAAAAGAGCAGGGCCCGAGCGCGCGCCTAGCATTTCAGGTTGCAGCTTCGGGTGTCGCCGCCCGCTCGCTCGCGTGGCTTCGGACCGTCGTTTTCCAGAATGCCCTGGCGGTGTCGAAACGCGAATAGGCCTTGCGGGCACGATCGAGCAATTTTTGGGTCTGCGCCTGCTGATCGCCAATGACGAGGCCCGCCGCGAATGCGCGGTGGCGGCTTTGCTCTTCGGTAAGCCCTTTGCCGCGATCGTTGATGATGTCGGAGAACAGGGCCTTGTGGGTCACGATGTCGTTCAGCTTCCCCAGGGAATTCTGCAGTTGCATCAGGGATGACCTGGCCTTCTTGCACTGCTTTGCGGATTTTCTCCCCTGATAGAGGCTGGAAAAAAAGTCGGTCGCATAACGGGCCTTCTTGACCTGAATGCGCAGTCGGTGCAGTTGCTCCGGACCCAGCTCGGCAATCTTCCTGCCACGTCGCCGGATCCGCTTGCGGCGATAGGAAAGCTGTTCGGCGGCGTAGATCTCGACCGGCATTTCGCGGTAAGCGCGCTTGAGTGCCTCCTCGGTAGTGCTCCAGGGACCAGCCTCGAGCCACTCGGCGGTATCAAGGACAAGTGTGCGGAATCGGGCCGACTGTACCGCCGCCTGCGCCCTTGAATAACATTTCAGGCGCTTGCGGGCGAACATCTTGCCGATGCTGGCAAGCCCTGGTTCTTTTTTATGCTGCTGTTGCAGCGGCTTGATGACCTCGAGGATGAGCGTATCGAGGTCACGCGCCGGGCCCAATTCCTGCGCGAGCCATTTCAGCTCGACCTTGATCGCCTCGATCCGATCGTCGCTTGCGATTGGCAAAAACAACGACATGGCGGCGCGCAGCCGGCGCAAGGCGACTCGCATTTGATGCAGTGCCGTGCCGTCCCGGACCAGCGTCGCAGGCACGTTTGCAACCAGGTGACGCAGACAGGCTCGGCCGACCAGCGTGAAGGCGCGGCCAGCGCCCATTCCCGCCATCAGTTCAGGATCGCTCGCGGTTTCGGCGGCGACGGCTGCCTTCTCGACCAGTTCATAGCCGCGTTCGGGCTTGGTTTTGAATTCGAGGTGGGCCGGCACGATGTTGAGGATGTCACGGGCAACCTTGAACAGGTCGGCGGGGTTGCCGTGCCTGAGTTCAAGTTCGATCTCCGAAACCGGACGCGAGGAGTTGGGGGAGAGAATTTGCCCTTCGTCGATCGCCATCACGATGTCGGTGCCTTCTCCATTGAGATGATAGGCCGTTCGCTCGATCCTGGTCTCGAAGACCGGCTTCAGGGTCTTGCGCACATCGTCGGTAAGTATCTCGCCGAGAGCCGTATCCTTTACATGCGACAGGTCCGGTTGGTCGCCCTCGATTGCCTGTTCCCACTCCGATCGCTCGAACAAGCCAACACCGTGGTCGGCGGACTTGATGGTCTGGATGCGCTTGTCATCCATATGACGCACCCGCAAGGTCAATCCGTGGTCGCGCAGGAACCGTTCGTCCGAATCAAAATAAACGGAATCAAGGACTTCGCGGGTGGGGTTGTGAAGCGCGTTCGTAAAGGGCCGATAACTTCGCAGCGCGGCAATATCTTCGGGCGTCACCCCAAGCTTAAGCTCAACTTCCGCTGGCCTGCCGACCATAACGAATGACCGATCGAAAAGTAGATGTAATCCCCATGTCGTCGGCCCCGCGACGACAGTCACAAAACTATCACAAACAACAAACCGCGGCACGGGCCTTTTGGCAGCTTGGTATTCTTTTAAGGCTTGACGTGACGGCGGAAGGGGCTTTCAGCGATCGAAAGCAATCTTGTACTCAAAGCTAAAAAAACGCGGCAAGGTGTTCCTTATTCAGACAATGGTAGAAGGTGACGCGGTCGGAGACAACCAGACCGGCAGCGGTGCCGCCGGGTTCGGCCTGCCGCGATGCTCCAGCGGAATAACCAGCCGATAGGCCCTTAGCCGCGTGTTCTCCCACGATTCCAGAAGCTTGCCGCACACGGCGCACTCGGCCCGCCCCGCGCTTCCCGCAGCCGAGGAGGATTCCGCGACTTCGTATACCGAGGCGCAGGAGGCGCAGGTAAAGTCAGATATTCGCATGGCCGCAGTCTACACTCCTGTTGAAAGGTTTGAAAAGGCTGTTGACAGGTCTGGATTGTTCGTGTGCGGCCCGTCTGCCTCTCGCCATCCTCGCGCGCGTCTCAAAAGGTCAGGCAAGCTCTCTTGTCATGACGCGTTTTCTCGACGCGAACCGCTATCCGCTTTGCTCCAAAACGCTCCAAGGCGCGCACCGTTTTACGCGCGTCTCCCTTTGGCCGATCGGTTGAGCGATGTACTGGGCCAACTCGGCCTTGATGTGGCTTCGCCGAAAAAGGCGAGGCTGCTCTCGCGTGGACGCCGGGATCGGCCGGATCGTTCGCCAGATCGTTTTTGGGCGAAGGGCTCGAGTGCCCATAAAAAACCGGACCGTTATGCAGCAGCTGTCTGCATAAGGGTCCGGCCTGACATTTGATGCGCGGGTATTCTGTCGGAGAGAGCTGCCACACATCGTCATGGCGGCGGCGTCAAGATTCTCGGGACGCTACCCGTGCATGAGCTTTTACGCGTTACTTCTTCTTCTTCTTGCCTGTCTTCTTCGCCTTCTTAGCCTTCTTTGCCTTCTTAGCCATAGTGCCCTCCGTAGTCCCTTGTGTTGAGTCAAATGCAAGTCATGATCGACATGCATGAGTCCACATTACACTATAATTAAAAATTTGATACTGCGGGCTGTGAAGAAGGTAAACGACGGTCGCGCGATCGTTCGACGACGTTGTTCTTCCGCTCCGAAAATTTTACAGCAAGCATCGTTGCGCCGATCGAAACGTGTCGTTGCGGTCTTCCGACACGCGCAAAGCGAGGCTCGCGCCGTCACCGATGCTCCTTTACGCAATGCCATTGACTGTTCCGCCGCAGGTTCTGTTCAACGGTCGTCGCGCCGTTCGTCCGCGGTGTCCTCGCCCAACGACATCGATCACGACGCGTCGCTGCGAAGTCTCGTGCGCTTCGTTTTCCCGGCCGAAGCCCGTGAACGAGAGACGGCATCGTGTGAGGTTCGGTGCACGGCTTGACGGCAATCCGGCGGCACCATCAGCCTCACTCGACGCGGCGGCAAATAACTGATTCAAAATAAAATTTTGCGAGGAGGCCAGATTCGAATTGAGCGACCGGCCGGCGCGACGCGAACGGGTGGTCGTTCACTTTCCCTTGCTTTCCCTCGCTCGGTCTCTGCTTAACCATAGTCTTTTAAGGATGCCGTAACCGCCATCAAGCACCATCCGCTCACCATGTCGCAAAGCAAGTCACCGCGATTATATCAGCGCGTCAGGCCACCAAGTGCCGAGGCAGCCAAAGCCCAGATCATCGTTGGCCCGAAGCTGCCCGTGCTTGCCTGCCGTCTGGTGGACTATTCGCCCGGCGGCGCTTGCCTGGAAATTTTCCCGATGGTGCCGGTGCCGGAGCGGTTCGAGCTTCTCCACGGCAACGTGAAAAAGAAAAGCCGCGTGGTCTGGCGGCGGGGAATTCGCATCGGCGTGGCCTTCTGATCGATCAGGATTTCTCAGGACGGAAGTAGACGTCGACCTTCATTCCCGGTGCGAGCTCTGCCGGTCCCGACAATCCGACCGTGACCCGAACCACATCCACGCTGGTCTGATCGTGCGTTCCGGATGGCTCCAGGCGCCCCGGCTCGACCAGCGGCGCGATTGAGGAAACCATTCCGCCGAACTCGCGGCCGGGAAACGCCGCCGCCCGCACGGTCACCGCCTGTCCGGCCTTGATCGAACCGATGTCGCGCTCGTCCAGTTCAGCGCGCACGCAGAGCGAGGACAGATCGGCTAGCTGCAGCGGCGCAAGGGGTGAAGCGGGCGACACCAGTTCACCCAGGCGCACGTTGACCTCGAGCACGGTGCCGTCGGTCGGCGCGCGTATGGTCATCTTGTCGAGGGCCGCGCGCGCCGCGGCATATTCCGCCCGGGCGACGCTGAGCTGGCCCTCGAGCGCAGTGGGCAAGGGACCGTCGTCCTCGATGGTGCGAAGCTGCTCCTGGCGCGAGGAGAGCTCGTTTTGTACCCGCGTCAGCGCGAGGCGTGCAGCGGTCACGTCGCCATCCGACCCGCCCGAGGTGCGCAGTTTCGAGGCAGCCCGATCGACCGCGGTTCGCGCGTCATATACCGCCCGTTCGGCATCGGCCACGGCATCTTCGGCCTTGCGTCGCGTTTTGGCGTTGCCTGTCGCCGACCTGTCGTCCCGAGCGCGTTCGCGCATGGAGACCTGGGCGTCGGCCGCGGCCAGCCGCGCCTTCAGCTCATCGTCGGCGAGGTGAATCAGCGGTTCGCCGGCAAATACCTTGTCCCGCGTCTTCACCATCACCTTGTCGACGACCCCCGTTGCCGACGAGGCGACCTTGATCTGACCCGCGCAAGGCTCGATGCGTCCCGGCGCCACCGCCTGCCACTGTTTCTCCCTGGGTTCATCGGCCGACACGCCCCAGATGGCAGGCTTGATGAAGCCGGTTCCCGGAATCGCCGCCAGGATTCCGCAAACCACGATCAGGCCCAGGACCGCAACCCACGCTGTCCCGCGCTTCGACATCGCTTTCCCCATTCTCAAGCCTTCATGGCGAACTCGCGCCACCGCGTTCCTCGCCCGTGATCCGCCCGTCCTCGATGTGAACGATCCGGTCGGCGAAGGGCAAGAGCCTCGGGTCGTGTGTGACAATAAGTACGGCCCGAGCCGGCTCGCTGGCAATTTCGGCAAGGATTTTCATGATCGCGCGGCCATTTTCGCCATCCAATGCCGCGGTGGGCTCGTCCGCAAGGATGACGGAAGGGCTGCCGACAATGGCACGGGCAATCGCGACGCGCTGTTGCTCCCCGCCGGAGAGGACGCGAGGCAAGGCCTTTGCCTTGTCGGCGAGCCCGACCCTGGCCAGCGCCTCTTTCGATTTCGCTCTCGCTGCCCTGGCGGGATCGCCTCGGACGTCAAGCGCCAGGCGGACGTTGTCGGTGGCCGACAGGGTCGGAAACAGGTGGAACGACTGGAAGACAAATCCCACATGCAGCCGCCTGAGCTGCGCCATCTCCTCCGGCCCGAGACCTGCGGTAGACCGTCCGCAGATCCGAACCGTGCCATCGGTCGGCGTCAACATGCATCCGAGAATGGACAGAAGCGTGGTCTTGCCGCTGCCGGAAGGTCCCATGAGCAGGGTCAATTCGCCGCCATTGAGCGTCAGCGTAACTCCTTTGAGCGCCGCCACCCTGGCCGCGCCGCTGCCAAGGTCCTTGGCCACATCCACCGCCTCGAGCAATGGTTCGATCATCGGGTGAACGCCATGGCTGGATCGATGCGCGTAACCTGAACGATTGCCGCAATCGACGAGCCGACGCACATGACGATGGTAAGCAGAAACAGGCCGGCGAGAAGAGCGGGTGTGATGAGGATCGGCAACGCCGTCGTCTCCGTCAATCGCACGATCACGTCGCCGATCAGCGCTGCGATGGAAAAGCCGATGACGGCGCTGAGCAGCGCCTGGCAGACGATTACCTTATGTATATACCGCTTCGACGAACCGATTGCGCGTAGCGTAGCGAACTCGTTGAGGTGTTCTTTCGTGCTCGCATAGAGTGTTTGGGCAACGATCACGGTGCCGACGATCACGCCGAGCAATGCGCCGGCAAACAGCGCCGCGCCGGCGCCCGTACCGAACAGCCAGAATCTGCGGCTGCGTTCGCGAAACTCGGAAGGCGTGAGAACCTCGACGTCCGGGATATTCGACAGCAGCTCGCGGCGTTCCCGGTCGCGATCGGTATTGGCGCTCAGGCGAACCAGTAAATAGCTCGCCTTGGCCGAGGG
The DNA here is from genome assembly GCA_963721935.1 of uncultured Alphaproteobacteria bacterium. Lineage (GTDB taxonomy): Bacteria > Pseudomonadota > Alphaproteobacteria > Rhizobiales > Xanthobacteraceae > Bradyrhizobium. The sequence goes on along the minus strand of CAVRMY010000055.1, from coordinate 191,998 downwards.
AACGCCGGTATAGGAGCGCGCCCGATTGAGGTCGACGAACACGAACGGCGTCGTCGTGAACGAGCGGATGCCGCTGGTGACGGCGGCCACGCGGACGGGCTGTTGTCGGATCTCGGCAGCAGACCCGATGCCGGAAACGCCGAGACGATCGAAATAGCTCTGATCGACGGCGACGTTTTTCGCGCCAGCCAGGGACTCGATGCGGCCCTCCACCACGTTCCACGGTTCAAGGCCGCCGGAGCGCAGATCCGAACCAATAATAAAGACTGGGGTCATCTCTCCGCTCGCCATTCGCCAATCGGCAAATCCGATCACGAGCGGAATCGCCTCCGCCACGCCGCTGGTCGCGAGCACGCGGTAGCGTTCCCGCATGTTCAGGAGCGACGGGTCTTCGAAACACTTGGTTCCCTTCGGCATGATCCAGAGGTCGGCAGACGCGTGATCGATCATGGTCGTCACCATGCGCCCAAATCCCAGATAGAGGCCCATCTGGACCATCACCAGAACGATCGAAAACACGATCCCGATGACGGTCGCGATGAAGCGCAAGCGGTCGTGAAACAGGTTTCGCAATGCGAGGGTGAAGACCAATGGCATGTTGCCGACCTGGTTACCTTCCATGCTGATTCACGCGCGGCGTGCTCCGCCTGTCGTCGCGTCCAAATGCGGAAGCCGCCACGCGCTCCCCATCGCGGCGGCGATGCCCCAGCTCGCGACAAGGGTGCAGCCGAACACAATCGCAGCCTTGGCAATCGCAACCAGGGCGGTGGAAAGCAGAGCATACTGCAGCCAGACGGCAAGCGGGTAGTGGATCAGGTACATCCGGTAGGCGTTGACGGACAGGCTGTTCAGCTCCCGTCGTCGCCAATGTGCAAAGCGCAGGCAGATCGAAAGCGCACAAAGGCAAAGCGACGCACAGGCGATGACGAAACCGATGGCGGTGGCGCATCTGGCGATTCCTGAAGCGTTGTCCCAATCGGCAATCGTCAGTGAAGTGGGCGCGGCCCAAAGCAGGAAACCTGCGAAGGCAGCCGCAAGCCACGCCGGCCAGCCTCGCGCTAGGCGCCCATCGCAGTCGAGCAGTCCGCGCTCCAGCCCATGAGCTCCGACCGCGATCCCGGCAACGAAATAGGCGAGGTAGTGCAGCGGCCGGCTGAGCTGAAATCCGATCGGGCCGACGTTGATCCAGGCGAAGGGCGAAAAGACGAGCGTCATCGGAACATAGGCGATCGCCGAGATCGTCACCAGGACGATAAAGAGCCGCATCGGATCGCTGCCCGCCGACGCCAGCAGGCGGGAGAGCCGATGGTCCCATCCTGGCATCAATTGATAGGCCGCAACGGCAAGGATATTGAACGCCAGCAGCTCGCCCAGAAACCACTGCGGCCCGCACGGCCAGAACGGCAGGGCAAGCAGGTGTCGCAGATAGGCGTCGAGACCGGGATCGACGGCCGTGGTTCGATAAGCGGCATAATAAGCAAGCGGTGCGAGGAAGGCCGTGGCCGATGCGAATGGCACGCCAATCCGCAACAGGCGGTCCGACAGGAATTTGACCTTTCCCTTGCGCGCAAGGCTTGACGGGACGAACAGTCCTGAGAGGAAGAACATCAGGGTCATCAGACCCAGGTCCTGCCATGCGCAGAACAAGTCGAAGCCAAACCACCGCTGGCTGTCAATGATCGGGATGGCGAGCCACCGATAGGGTGGGCTGTCGAATGAATACGGAGCAGGCGGCAACGAAGCGAGGTAAGGAAGGACCGAATGGAACGCCAGCACGATCAAAATCACAACCGCCCGTAAATTGACGAGGGCAATGCTCGACCTGTTCATGTTCGTGCGGCCTCATGCCAGCTCGCCGGATGCGCACGAGAGGCTGCCCCCATCCCGCGATACCAAACTCCGGGCAAATATTTGGTTCCAAATATTGGGTCCGCAATTCGCCGCCGACGTGACGATTTGGTGGCGGCGGCCGGCAAGGTTCCGCAAGGTCAACACCCTGCACGCAAAAAAAGCCCGGCTCGGTGCCGGGCTTAATTTGTCGACGATATCGGCGGTTGAGTATTGAGCAACAATCGGGCCGCCGAATTCTTATTTGCCCCCGACCGGATCCTGCAAAACAGATATTACGAAAACGACGGCTCACTCGTGTAGTAAAAGCGCAACAAGCCGGTACAGTGGATGGGGGTAACTCAACTCATGGACAATGTCTGAGAAATGGTCCGAGAAATGCAGCCTTTGTTGGCGAAAGCTCACATCGGCAACGTAGCGTTGCAGTCAAGACACGCGATTGAGGCAGGATCAGAAACCCAAGAGTGCCAAGCCGACCCAGCTAAATGCAAAAAGGCAACACGCAGCGGCTGCGGCTGAAGCCAGTTTCGCTATCGTCCTTGCGGTCGGCATGACGTAAACCTCTTGAAGCTAACCATGAAATTCAATCAATTTTGTCTGACGACTTGTGCCCAAAGATGGCGAGAATCCGCCGGGAATAAAAATCGCATTTGATGTGGCGGCGTGGCAACAGGGTTACTTGCCCGCAAAAACCCGCAATCGCCATTAGTACTGGACGAATCGGATGGGGGACCCGAGTGCATGTATCGTTTGTGGGACGCAGGCGTAACCAAGCTCCATTTACTGGTGCTCTTGGGGTTGTTGTGCGCGCTGGTCGCCATGTGGCTCGGCCTTCGCCAATCATCGCCCGAGCTCGCGCAGGATTTCGAAGATTGCGTCGAGCGGGTTCAGGCCAAATCGGCCTCGGACGACGAACTCTCTGTCCTGATGACGGACTGCAACGTGCGCTTTGCGGGGCGGCGGAAGGCGGAAGGCGGTTATATCTATTATGACTTCATGCAGGACCGGAAATTCGACATTACCGGTCCCAACCCGACACCGGAGGAACGCAAGCAGATCGACCGCGAGTATATCGGCTACCTGGACGTCCAGCGGCAGGAAGCCGTTTCAGCCGAATTGGCGAGGCGGCAGAACGAACAACTCCGCCTGGACATCGAGCGCACGCGTGTTTCGGTGGGACCGCCGATGATACTGACGCCCACCAATACCCCGGCCGCAAAGCACCTGGCCGACCGGCCGAAACCGCCGCATTGCGGAGATGACTCGCTGGCCTGCACCTGGTCGAAAATCTCGACCGCAGTGAAGAATGCGTTCGCTTCATCGAAGGCGAAGCCCTGAAGCCCGACACATTCGAGCCGTGAAGCTCACCAAGCCCTGAAGCCTCGAAATTCAAGGCTTGAAACCATGGCGATCGCACCGGCTTGATGACTGGCGGCAGCCTGTGGCTGCCGCCAGAAAACAGCATCAGCTTCCGGGAGGACTATAGGAAGAACGGATCTTGACTGCCTTTTGACGAATTTGCAGCACTTCTTCCTGCGTCATCAGACGCGTGAGCTTCACGTTGTGCAGTGTGCCGGCCGCGACTGCCACGCCGACGATGGCTGGCGCCGAGTTGGGCTCAGGCACGTCGATAATGGTCAGGACGCCCGGGCCATCGGCCTGGGTGCTGTACATCGAAATCAATTTGCCGCCGGCCGCCTCGATCAATTTCCTGGCCGCTTCCTGGCGGTTCGTCGTGGGGTTTTCCAAGATGCTGTTAAGCGCACGTGGCGTGTATTGTCCGGTTAGACAGAAAAGCATGGCAATCTCCTCCCGTTGTCGAGTGCATGGGTTCAACTGAACGCAATAAACGCCGCTGATGACAAACGCTTCTACGTGCCCGCTTTCGACCTGGTCGAAATGGGTTGGTCTTCGCATGGAGATAAGAAAGCAGCAGCCTGCAGCAAAAAAGAGGCTACGCCCGCCGTGGGCACTGACGCCGCCGGTAATTCGCGGGACTTCGGCACGCTCCGCTGGCGGCTCTATCGTTGTCTAACCCGACGACGTTACATCAAATGCGTGTCTTGCGGAAGCGCGCTGAGGTTGTTGTCGCCAACGTCGTCATGGCCGAAATAGGCGCGCGCGATCCGTTGCGCCAAATTGGCTTCTCCGGTCGGCGCTTCCAGCACGATATGCCCCTGCACCAGCGCATAGACACGGTCGGCACAGCCAAGGGCTTTCTCCAAGAGCTGCTCCACCAGCAGCACCGCGGTGCCCTGCGTGCGCAGGCTTGCGATGACGTTGAGCACGCGATCGACCAGCACCGGCGACAGACCCGCTGACGGCTCGTCCAGCATCAGCAGGCGAGGGCGGCGTACCAATCCTTGCGCCACGGTGAGCATCTGCTGTTGCCCGCCCGAAAGCGCGCCGCCGCGCTCGTGGCGTTTTTCCGCGATTTCCGGAAAGAACGATAAGGCTTCCTCGACGCGTGCCGCGCGTTCGCCGCGCGGCAGGTCGTAGCCCGCCAACAGGAGATTGTCGCCAACCGAAATTTGCGTGAACACACGATGTCCTTCAATCACGTGCACCAGACCCTGGCGTGCCGCCTCGCGCGGCGTGGTGTTTGTCATGTCACGCTCGGCGAAGCGCACGTGTCCTCCGCTGACCGGCAGGAGCCCGGATACGGCGCGCAGCAGCGTGGTCTTGCCGGCGCCGTTGGGACCGAGCAGTGCCACGACCTCGCCGGCCGCAACCTTGAGATCGATGCCGTGAAGCACCCGGATCTTGCCGTAGCCGGACTGCAGGCCATCGACGGAAAACAGGGGTTCAGCCGCCGAGGTAAGCACTGACCACCTCCTTGTGGACGCGGATTTCCGCGGGCGTTCCCGCTGCCAGGACGCGGCCAAGGTTAAGCACCGTGACGGAATTGCAGATATCGAAGATGAGATCGGCGTGATGCTCGACCAGCAGAAGGCCGGTGCCGCGGCGGCTGATCGCAATGATGAGGGCTGCGAGCCGCTCGATTTCGTCGCCCGAGAGGCCCGCAGCCGGTTCGTCGAGCAACAGGAAATCCGGCTCCAGCATGAGCGCGCGTGCAATCTCGATGAAGCGCAGCTCACTGTGCTGCAGTCGGTCGGTGCGTATGTCCGCCAGCGTCTCCAGGCCCACGACGGCGAGCAGCGCGCGCGCCTTCTCGTTGAGTGTCCGCTCGTCGCGGCGGTTGCGGGGCAGTGCCAGAAGCGCCTCGACGAAACTTGCGCGTCCCTCGATGGTGCCGCCGATCATGATGTTCTGCAGCACGGAAGCTTCGCCGATCAGGCGTGGGGTCTGGAAGGTGCGAGCGATGCCGTGACGGGCGCGCAAGGTAGGCCGGCCCTGCGGCAGCAGCTTGTCGCCAAGCCTGATCGCTCCGGCCTTCGCGACATAATAGCCGGAGATCACGTTCAGCGTTGTAGTCTTGCCGCTGCCATTGGGACCGATCAGTCCATGAATCTCGCCGGGTCTCACGTCGAGATCGAGATTGTCGATGGCGCGCACATTGCCGAATGAGAGCGTGACGCCGCGCAGGCTCAAGGTGCTGTTGCCGGCGTTCCTGCCCATGCATTCGGCAAGGGCTGCAGGCCGCGGCACGATAGCCCGGTTCGATGCCAGTGGCCGGCGGTTCTGAAAATCGAGCAGCGCCGCAATGCCGCCGGGCATCACCAGCACGATTACGAGCAGGAGCACCGCATAGAGGAAGGTCGACCATGCTGCCAGGGGGGCTGCGATCTCGGGAAGGATGGTCAGGATGATCGTGCCGAGCATCGGCCCGAGGATCGAACCGCGTCCGCCGATCAGGATCGCGATGAAGAACAGGATCGAAAGATCGAAGGTAAAGGCATCCGGCGTGATATAGGTCTGCAAGGACGCGAACAATCCCCCGGCAATGGCGGCAAGGCCGCCGGCGAGCAAGAAGATCGCAACCAGCATGCGCGGCTTGGAGATGCCGGTAGCCTCTGCCGCCACCTCCGCATCGCGGATCGCGATCAGGGCACGACCAAAGCGGCTATGCGCGACGTTGGCGCTCAGCCAGGTGCAAATGGCTGCAAAGGCGACGCAAAGATAATAATAGCCCCAGGCGGTATTGAAGGGAGAGGGGAATTCCGGGCCGGCAATTCCGATGCCGCCACCGGTGACGCTCTGCCAGGCGAGCGCGATCTGGGTGACAATGGTGGCAAAGCCGAGCGTCGACATCGCGAAATAAAAGGTGCGCAGCCGAAGCGCGGGCAGGCCGACGATGACGCCGAAAACCGCGCCGACACAGCCTGCAATCGCAAGCGCCGCGAACGGCTCCACTGCGGTGAGGACATTGCCGGCAGCGAGCACGCTCGTCGTGTAGGCGCCAAGCGTCAGCAGTGCGACATAGCCGATGGCAAGGTGTCCGGCAAAGCCGACGATCAGATTGAGGCCGGAGACCAGCACCCAGTAGATCGCCGCGCGGGTGCCGATCAGCGCCCAATAGTCGTTGCTGACAAAGGGCAGGATCATCGCGGCGGCGAGAATACCGGCAAAGGGCGCAAGCTTCGGCAATATGGCGCGCAGACGCCCTGTCTCGACGCGTGGCGGCGTTGCGGCGACCGCAGTCATCACACCCTCCGCGCCGTGGAAAGACCGAACAACCCTTGCGGCTTTGCCAGCAGCACCATGATGAAGAGCGCGAACACGGCAACGGAAGAGAAGATGCCGCCGACCATGAAGTTTGCGGCCTGCTGGAACAGCCCCAAGGCCAGCCCGCCGATCACGGCGCCACGGTTGTTGCCGAGCCCGCCGAGCGCCACCGGCACAAAGCCGTAAAAATTCAAAAGCGCGCCGTTGGCGAAGAACGCCAGCAGCAGCTCGCCGCCGGAAAATCCGGCCACGCCGCCGATGATGCCGGCCAGCGCATAGCTTGCGACGCGCAGGTTACGCTCGGGCAACCCAAGCGCACGCGCGGCGAAATTGTCCTCTGCGATCGCGAGAAAGGCGCGGCCGACCAGCGTGCGACGATAGAGATATTCGAGAGCGACAATCGTGACCGCGCAGGCCAGCACGGGAAGCCAGAACTTCTCGTCCCAAATGCCGCTGCCGAGCCCGATCAGGCGCGGGAAGGGCTGCGGCTCGGTACCCCATTTGATCGCAGCCATCTGCTGGATCATCAGCGCTACCGCAAGGGTCGAGAGCACGTAAAGATGCTGGTCAAGGCTCTTGAGCACCGGCCGCACCGCGACGAATTCGGTGATGATGCCGATGATCGCACAGCCGGCAAGCGTCAGCAGGAAGGCTGCCATGACAGGCAATCCAAGCTTCAGCGCGAACAGGGAGCCGAACACCCCGCCGAGCATGGCAAGCTGGCCCGCGGTAAAGCTCATCACCCGCGACGTTGAGAACATCGTGTTGTAGGTCACCCCGACGAGCGCGTAGATTGCGCCCGCCGCCAGACCCGATGCGATGATGGAGGCAAACATTGGCCCTTCAGCGCGCCTTGGACGCCGCTATCCGTATCCCGGCGCCAGATTGAAGGCGCCATTTTTGGCTGTAGACGCCTCCGACATTACGATCTCCTCGGTGAGGTAGCCATTGTGCTGGGTCGGCGAGAAGGTGAAGTTGCCGAAATAGCCGGGATATTTCGAAAGGCCGTTCCAGTGTTTGATGATGCCCTGGGCGTCCGTCGATCCGCTCTCGTCGACCGCCTTGGCGATCAGGTCGATCGCGTCGACGCCGTCGGCGATCCACCACAACAGCGTATCCTTGATCGAAACATTGGCCTTGAGCAGGCGATCGACCAGGTCCTGGCTTTTCGCCGGCAACTTGCCGGAGGCATCGTAACTGCAGCTCCTGTAGCCGACGACATAAACCCTCTTCCAGTTTTCGGGTTTTTCGACGAGCCCGGCGATCTCGCCCGACGACATCGATGGGTGGCCGGCGAACGGGACATCCCAATTCATCGCCGCGCGGGTATTGAACATGCGTGCTTCCATGCCGGTCGAAACACTCCAGACCACGATGACTTCGGCTCCGGCGTTCCTCGCGCGCAGCATATCCGGCGTCATGTCGGGTTGGGTTGAATTGATGTTGGCCTGATAGACCACTTCCGCGCCATCTTTCTTGAACGCCGCAACGGAAGCGCCAAGCGCGGTGACACCGTAGCCCGTGGTATCGCCGATCACGGCGACCTTCTTTGCCTTCAGGATGTTGAGGCAATAGTTGCGCACCGCGTCGTCCCATTGCGAGTTCGAAGGCGCCAGCCGAAACGCATTCGGGAATTTGGTGGCATCGATCAGGCTTTCCACCACGCAGGGGTGGATGTTCGGCATCCTGGCGCGCGCCATGATCGGGGTCGTAGCCAACGCCTCGCCGGAATTGAACGGTCCCCAGATCGCATGGACCCTGGCCTGGCTGATCAGTTCCTGGGTCGCATTCACCGCTTTGGTCGGATCGCCCTGGGTGTCGCGGGTGATGACTTCCAGCTTCCGGCCCTTGACGCCGCCCGCGGCGTTGATCGTATCCACCGCAAAGGTCACGCCGCGGTTGAAGCCGATGGTCGGCGCCGAGCTTGGGCCCGTCATGGCGGCAAGGAAACCGATCTTGATCGGCTCGGACTGGGCGATTGCGGGGCGCGGAAATCCAAGCGCCGTCGCGCCGGCCGTGCCGGCGCTCCCCAAAAGAATGTCGCGACGTGAAACCGTCATCGTGGCCTCCCTGATTGTTCTTCCGGCGCCCGTGGTTTGCCCCGGACGCTCGTCGCATGGGTTTTCGGATTGTTGCCGAAACTCAGGCTGTGATGTCAAATTTGAGCCTGATCCGGAACGCTTGTCCAGAGCTTCCGCAACGCTCGGCGAGCGCTCGTGTCGCTGCAGGGAAGGGCGAGGCAACCGGTTCATCCACCGTCGACACGCTCACGCGGCCCGACGTTTTACCATGTTTCAATGTCGTGCCGACACGGCCTCGCGCGCGATGCGTGAAACGAAATTCATATCTCGCCGCCGCACGTCAAGCGGGAAGATTGATCGTGCCGCTCCCACCCAACCCTCCCCCGCTTGCGCGGAAGGGTTGCATGGGCGTCGCCCCCTTAGAACGGCGAGGCAGCAAAGCCGAGCGGCTGCACGACGTCATACGATGCCTTCGTCAGCGGCACGGCGTAGTTGACGGTGAGCGCGCCGAACGGCGAGGCCCAGGTCAGGCCAGCGCCGACCGAGGAGCGCACGATGTTGGCATTGGCCAATTGCAGCGATTGCGTGGAACCGGGAAATGTGGTCGGCCCGCTATAGCGAAACACGCTGCCGGCATCGACGAAGCCGATCGCCTTCAGGCCATATTCGGCGGGCAAGCCCGGAATGTTGCTCTGCAGTTCCGCGGTCGTCGCCCAGTACATGCTGCCGCCGACATTATCCATGGTGGTGCCTGGCGTAAGATCGCGGGGGCCGAAGCCGTTGGGCGCAAAACCGCGCACCATCGAAGGTCCGCCGAAGAAGCTGTCGATCAGCGGCACCTGCTTGCCGCCCCAGCCCGTGATGTAGCCGCCTTGTCCGCGCACCAGGCTCACCACGTCGTCGTTGAGCTGATGATAGTAGCGCAAATCTTCCGTGGTGCGCAGAAACCTGACGTCACCGCCGAGCCCGGCGAGGTCCTGGCGGAGCTGCGAATTGATGCCGTTGGCAGGCGCCTTGTTGTTGTCGAGCGTGGAGTAGGTCGCGGTGGTGCCGACCGCGGACACCCATTGCGGCCCGGCAAGGGCGGCCTGCTGAACCGCAATCGAGGGGGGTGCAGCGAGCGAAGCCGGATCGATCGTAACTGTCTGTCTGGAGATGGAATAGCGCCACTGCATGCCAAGCTGTTCGGTCAGCGGCGTACCGATCAGCATCATCGCGCCGTAGCTTTCGGTGCCGTAGGACTGATAGCTGTTGGAGAAGGTCTGTTTGCCAAAAAGATCGACGCCGGCGGAAAGGCCGTTGCCGAAGAAATAGGGGTCAGTCGCCGACAGGTCGACGCCGCGGCTATATTGGCCGTAAGTGAAGGTCGATGCGACGGCCACGCCTGTCCCTAAGAAACTGCGGTCGCCAAGCTTGACCTCGGCGAGCCAGCCGTCGACGGTGGAATAGCCGCCAGCAATGTTGAAATCTCCGGTTTCCCGTTCGCTCACCTCGACATCCAGAATGACGCGATCGGGCATCGAGCCCGGCGTCGTCGTGATCTTGACGGTCTTGAAATAATTCAGGTTCTTCAGGCGCCGCTCGGCGCGGTCGATCAGGCCCTTGTTGTAGGCATCGCCTTCGGCGATGTCGAATTCGCGCCGGATCACATAGAAGCGTGTGCGGGTATTGCCGTGGATGTTGATCCGTTCGACATAGGCTCTGGGTCCCTGGCTGAGCTCGAACGTCACGTCGATGCGACTTGTGCCTCCGGCGTGCGTGGCGCGGGGCTGGACGTGGGCGAAGGGATAGCCGAGCTTGGCAAGTTCGGAGGAAAGCGCTTCGACGGTTTTGTCGAGCGCAGTGCCGTTGAACGTCTTGCCGGGTTCGACAAGCAGCACATGGCGAAACCGTTCACCGTCCAGCCCATCGACGTGGCAGGCGACGTTGATGTCGCCGAATTGATAGACTTGGCCCTCGTCGATGGTGAAGGTGAGCGTGAAGCCGTGTGTCGCCGGATCGTATTCGGCAAGCGCCGACGGTACGCCGGCGTCGGCATACCCCTTGCCGCGATAGTAATTGCGCAACAGTTCGCGATCTGAAGCAACAATATCGGGATCGTAGACGTTGCCACCGACGATGAAGCTCAGCATGTTGGTGGCCGAAGTCTTGATAACGGCAGCAAGCTGCCGCTTGCCGAACGCCTTGTTGCCGACGAAGTTGATCTGCCGCACCGGCGTCTTGGCGCCTTCCGTTATTTCAAAGACCAGGTCGGCGCGATCGTTGCCGCGATCGATGATCTCGGGCTTGACGCCGACATCGTCGCGCCCGGAATGCCGATAAGCCTCGATGATACGGCCGACGTCTTCCTGCACCACGGCGCGTTGCAAGGCGCCGCGCGGCTTGGATCCGATCACGGCCGAAAGGTCGCTGTCCTTGATCCGCTTGTTGCCCTCGAACGCGACGCGGTCGAGCACCGGGGCTTCGCGCAGATGCACGATCAGCCGTTCGCCGGCGCGCTCGATCGAAACCTTGTCGAACAGGCCGGTCGCGATCAGCGACTTGAGCGCGGCATCGCGCGCCGCTTCGTCGAAGCGTCCGTTAGCAGAAGCATGAAAATGCGAACGCACCGTCTCGGCGTCGATGCGGCGATTGCCTTCGACGGCAACGGTCTCAAGCGCTTTTGTTTCGAGGTCGGCCGTCTGTCCCGGCGTCTCCGCCGCGATCGCATGCGCGGAAAAAACCGCAAGCGCGGCGGCAAAAACCGCGCTTGCGGCTGTCTTCCGGGGGCATCGTCGATCCGATGCCACAGATGGTCCCATTCGTCCCGCCTGTCGTCCCCTCCGCCACTTTCAATCGAAATGCGCGGCAGCGGCGAAAGAATGTCGGCGGTGGGGTGAGATGACGCCTAAGCGCTAACGGTTTGCCACAAGTGTGGCTTGCCACAATTTCGACGCAGCCGAAGATCGCAGTGATCCCGAAAATGTCACATAGGCGCTACATAGGGAACCTGGTCCAGAATGTTGCCCCGCGTTCGGGAGTATCACATGTGTTACTTGCGTTTTGCGGCTTTCGCTGCCGCCTTGTTCGCGCTGGTTGAGCCGGCGGCAAGTGCGGTCACGCCGGAAATCGATCCGCGCGCATCGCTCGGCGTAGTTCAGCAGTGGATATACAACTACCGCGCCAAGCCGGATTATGCGCACGTTCCCGCGGCGGTGCGCGTGCTGTTTCACTCGCAAACCTTTCGCGAGCCGGAAAACGCCGGCATTTATCTCGGCTTTATTGCCGGCGCCATCGCCTCCAACCCGGCCAAAGCCGAGCAGCTCGTCAACAGCTTCTTTCCGGTCAAGCCGGAAGACGAATGGGTGATCGTGCGGGCCATCGCGTTTTCGGGCCTGCCGGACTGGCGCAATGTATTGCGGAAAGTGGCGCCGAGGATGCCGGGACGAAGGGTGATGATCGACAGCTACCTCGCCGGCACGCTGCCGACGCTGACCGATATTCCGCTGGAAGAGCCCAAGCCGGGCATGATGGACAAGATCAAAGGCGCGTTGACGAAAAATCCGTTCGCCAAGGACGACAAGAAGCTGAAGATAGCGCAGACCTTCGCCGGCAATCAGGATCTGCTCGATACGCTATGGGGATATTATTTCGCAACCGGCTCCTACAGGCCGATCCTGCGCATCATGCAGATGCTGCCCTGGAGCAAGAGCCGCGACACCGTCGACAAGCTCACGGTGGGAAGCATGGCGCGCTACACGCTTGCAAGCTACGCGGTGCGCGATGCGGGCCTGCGCGAATATCTTCGCAGCGAGCTCTCGGTGCAGCCGGAAGCGGTCAAGGTGCCGCTTGCCGAAGTGGTCGAGGCGGCCGACACGGTGCAGCTCGGTGCGGTGCGCAAGGATGCACTGGCCGCGGTCGAGGAACTCAAGGCCAAGGGCTCCGACGCACGGCGCAATCTCGACTTCTGGGGGCAGGTCGGCGTTGGCGCGGTCGCGCTCGGCTGCGTCTCTGCGGCAGCCCTTGGTCAGGTCGCGATCGGCATTCCCTGTGTGATCGGCGGATCTGCCTCCCAGGGGCTGTTGTCGTTCTGGGAAAAGCAGCAGTGAAATAAAAAGGGCCGCGCCCCTCGCAGCCTCTCCGCCGTCATTCCGGGATGCGCCGGAAGGCGCAGGCCCGGAATCCATACTCACGATGGCGGTTATGGATTCCCGGGTACGCGCTTCGCACGCCCCGGAATGACAAGATGTTTTCATGTATCCTGAAGCGATGCGACCGGCCCCCGGGCAGCCGAAAGGACACACTCATGTTTTCCGTAATCTTCGAAGTCCTCCCGAGGCAGGGCCGCAAGGAAGAGTATCTTGATCTCGCCAAAGGCTTGAGGCCGATCCTGGAAAAAATGGACGGCTTCGTGGACGTCGAGCGATACGAAAGCAGAACCAGGCCGGGGTGGGTATTATCCCAATCCACCTGGCGGGACGAGAAGTCGATGGTGCGCTGGCGCACCCAGCGCGACCACTATTTCGTCCAGAGCAAGGGCAGGTTCGAGGTTTTCGCCGACTACCATTTGCGTATCGGCGAGATCACCGCCGACACGGACCCGCCCGCGGGGCTAACGGTTCTCGAGCAGCGCTTCGACGAGACCGAGGTCGGTGTCGCCAAGTTCGTGACCTTTACCGAAGCAACGCCTGAACGAGGCGCAGACCTCACCGCGAAAGCGGACCGGCTGCCATTTCGCCTCGGCCTCGATCCGTCAGGTGAAACGATCGCCGAGCATGATGTGTTCGAGAGCATCTACAATCCCGGAAAGCTGGCGCTGCTGGCGTCCTGGAAGGATACCGATGCCGGCAAGGCGTGGTCGCCCGGGAAATTGAGTGGCGTCGAAAAGCTTCGCCACCGCAAGGTTCGCATCGTGCGCGATTACGGGTGTTTCGACCGGCGAGAGGCGCCGCAATACTACGCCGGCGTCAAGGACGCTCCGGCAAAATAACCAGGCGCCAAAATTTGGATGGAAACAATTCCCGCATCCTGTTCGCCGGAATTTCTGGCAATCGCGCTCGCAACGTTTGTGCAAAGTGCTAGAGTTCGCGCCGAACAACCGGCGTGAGGGGCGCGATGAGCCTGATTTTCTTTCTTGTACTGCTTGCGATTGTCTATTCCGCCGTCTCGATCCGGGTGCTCAAGCAATATGAGCGGGGGGTGGTGTTCCTGCTCGGCAAATTCGCCGGCGTCCGCGGACCGGGACTGACGCTGATCTTCGCCCCGTTCCAGACCATGACACGCGTATCGCTGCGCACGGTGACGATGCAGATTCCCTCTCAGAAGATCATCACCAAGGACAACGTCTCGATCGATATCGCGGCGGTCGCCTACTATCACGTCACCAACCCGGAAAAGGCCGTGATCGCGATCGAGAACGTCTATGACGCCATACTCCAGATCAGCCAGACCACGGTGCGCAACGTGGTTGGCCGCTTCAGCCTCGATCAGCTGCTCGCAGACACGGCAGGAATTAACGACCAGATCAAGAATGTCATCGACCTCCATACCGAACCCTGGGGCGCACAGGTGACGGCGGTGGAAATCAAGGACATTTTCTTGCCGGAGAATATGCAGCGGGCAATGGCCAAGGAAGCCGAGGCCGAGCGCGAGCGCCGTGCCAAGATCGTGGCCGCCGAAGGCGAGTACCAGGCGGCCGTGAAGCTCGGCGAGGCTGCCGATATCATCACTCAGCATCCGGTCGCGCTCCAACTCCGCACGCTGCAGACGATGGCGGAAATCTCGATCGAGAAGAACTCCACCATTATCTTCCCGGCCCAGTTCATGACGACGGTGCAGGAGGCGATTGCAATGCTCGGCAAGGATTCAGCGCCGAAATAGGCGGGGCCGCACCGGCCGTACGTAAAATCGTGAGTTCCCCTACCTGAAATTGGGCTCATGCGTTTGCTTTCCTCGTCAGCGATATGAGCAAAAGTCCGATCAGTGCCACAACGGCAAGCAGCGCCCAGGCTTCGTTGACGGAAGTGGCGAACGCCGCGCGCTCGACCATGGGACGAACGTAAGCCTCCGCCGTCGCGTCCGATACGTCGGGCGGCCGGTGCAGGAAAAGTTGCACGTCAAGACCGATCGCCTGCGCGGCGCTGACATCGCCTGCGATCAGCCGGTCGCGCAGGGCCAGTCCATGGCCGATCGTGCGCCCGTAGAGGATGGTATCGATTAAGGCGATGCCGATCGCCCCGCCAAGGTTGCGCATCAGGTTGAAAAGTCCGCTCGCGTCCGGCACCTGTGCAGCAGTCAACGCGCCGAGCGCCAGCCGCGTCGGCGGCAGCAGGCAGAACATGATCGCAATGCCGCGCAGAACCTGAGGCCAGAACATCTCGTCGAAATCGGCAACGCGGCTCTGCAACGCGCTCAAGCCGAGGCCAAGCACGAAAAGGCCAAACCCGAACGCGGATAATTTGCGCGGATCGCACCTGCTCTCAAGCGCACCCGCAACCGGCGCGGTCAAAAGTTGCGCGATGCCGGTGACGAGCATGATGGTGCCGATCTCGAACGCATCGTGACGTCGCACATAAGCAAGATGCACCGGCATCAGATAGACCGATCCGAACAATCCGACCCCGAGGCAGAAACTCAAAGCGCAGCCGATCGCAAAATCGCGCGCGCGCAGCGTCGAAAGTTCGACCACGGGATGGTCCGCTTTCAACGTCCTCAACGTGAACATTACCGCAGTCGCGCCACTTGCGAGAAACAGCAGAGCGCAGCGTGGTGAGAGCCAGCCGTCCTGCGGCGCCTGTTTCAGTCCCAGTTCAAGAGTGGCCAGCGCGACCGCCATCAGAACCAGCGAAGTGCGGTCGAGGCTGAAAAGTTCGTTGATGTCGGGCTTTTCGGCGGGCAGCAAAAAAGGTGTGGCGAGGCCCGCGACAACTCCAGGCGCGACATTGATCAGGAACAGCCAGTGCCAGGACCAGCTCTCGGTGATCCACCCGCCGACCACGGGACCTATGGTCGGTGCCATAACGGCCACGATGCCGGCAAAGGTCGTCGCGATCGGATGCAGGGTCAGCGGAAACAGCAGGAACACGGCCGAGAACACCGCCGGGATCAGCGCGCCGCCGGCTAATCCCTGCAGAACACGAAACGAGACCAGGGTAACAAAATCGGAGCTGAACGCACAGCCGACGGAGGCGAGGGTAAAAAGGCTGATTGCGAACACGAACAGCCAGCGCAGCGTGAGTACGCGCGTCAGCCACCCCGTCAACGGAATAGCGATGATCTCGGCGATCAGATAGGCCGTCTGGATCCAGCTCATCGCATCGCGCGAAATTTTCAGCGCGCCCTGAATGGCCGGCAGTGACGTTGCAACGACCTGAATATCGAGAATCGCCATGAACATGCCGAGGCACATCAGGGCGAAGCCAAGCCATGTCGCGGATGAGGCTTGGTCTGGTGCGGCGACGGCCTCGCTCATGGCGCGGTTTGCGTTGCGACCGAACGCGACGGCTCGAGGGCGCGGTTTTCGGCGCGGACTCGGATGACGAGGACGGCCGCATTGAGGATCGTGAACAGTACGGCAAGCCACGGCAGACCGACGACCAGCGGAAGCGTGGCGATTTCGCCCGCGACCACGGCATAGTTGGGATGCGTGAGAAATCGATAGGGGCCTGCCGATACCAGCGGCTCTCCCGGCAACACGATGATCCGGGTGGTCCAGCGCCCGCCAAGGGTGCGCATCACCCAGAAGCGCGAGCCCTGCAGCGCGAGATAAACGATCAAGGCAGCGACGTTTACCGGTTGATCGCGACCGAACACCCAGAGCGCCCCCAGCCAGAGCGCATGTACGGCAACCATCAGGGGATAGTGTTTGGGCGCAACTTCCATGGCGCCACGCGCCATCAGGCGGGACGTGTTGCGATATGAGAGCACGAGTTCGGCGGCCCGCTGGGCCGTCACGAGCCCCAGAATGAGTTCCGCCGCGGTGAAGGCAGCCGCCGTCACGCGGTGTGCCGCAGCGAAACGCAGCTCGCGGTGAAGCCGGGTCCGAGTGCGGTGATCAGCGAACGCGCTGGCAGCCCTCTGGCGCGCGCACGTTCGAGGATGAACAGCACCGTCGGCGCGGACATGTTGCCGTAGTCGGCGATCACCTGTCGTTCGTGGTCGAGCGTGCCCTGGTCGAGTGACAGTGCGCTCTCGATCGCGTTGATCACCTTGGCGCCGCCGGGGTGGCAGATGAACCTGCCGATGTCGGCGAGCGAGAGCTGCATGCGTGCCAGAATCTGTATCAGCGCCGGCTTGAGCTCATTGGCGACGAAGTCGGGAATGGTGCGGCGAAGGATGACGCCGAAGCCCAGGGGATCCACGCTCCAGCCCATGACATTGAGCGTATCCGGCCAAAGATGTTCGCCCGTGCTTTCGATCCGTGTCTCACCGCCGTCGCCCGCGCGAACGACGACCGCCGCGGCGCCGTCGCCGAACAGGCTGGTGGCGATCACGTTGGCCTTGGTTACTTCGTCAAGCCGAACGGCAAGGGAACAGAGCTCGATCGTCACCAGCAGCACATTGGCGCCGGGCTTGGCTTGCGCCAGGCGCGAGGCGATCGACAGGCCCGAGACGCCGCCGGCGCAGCCGAGGCCGAACACGGGCACGCGCGAGACGTCAGATCGAAAGCCCATGCGACGGGCGACGCGCGCATCGAGGCTGGGCGTGGCGATGCCGGTGGAGCATACGGTGATGACGGTGTCGACATCCGCGGCACGAAGGCCGGCGCTTGCCAGCGCTTTATTGGCGACGTCGATGAACAGCGCTTCTGCACCTTCCAGGAACGCCTCGGTGCGTTCCGGCCAGCCACGCGGCGTGAGATACCAGTCGAACGGTTTCACACCGTGTCGCTTGACGATCCCGGTGTTGGAGAAGATGCTTGCGAACCTCGCGAAATCGGGAAACCGGCTGCCAAGGATCTCCCACGCTGCGGCCAAAACGTCCTTCTGCAGGAAGGTGTGCTGAGGCACGGATGTCGCCAGTGAGACGAGGGCGGCTGAATGCATGACAAGATCTTTCGTGTCGCTTCCGTAATCACAGGAACAGCGACCGAGATCATTTATTTCTGCGTTTTTAAAGCAAGGAGTAACTAAAACGTGAAATGCATCGCCACGACCGCGCCCGGCGATAAGCCGCAATCAAGATCAAGCTTTGACGCGAGTTGAAGGTCCCCGCGCGATTGCGAGGTCCTTCAACTCGCGTCGTGTCATCAGTTACCGGGCTCCTTGTAGAAATTGTGACGTGCGCCCGGGGTACCCCGGCTCATGCCGGTGGTGGTACTCGGCCGCAGGATTGTCCTTTCCCTGTGATGAGCCTTCACCCTGGCTGCGGTGGCCGATTCCACCGCAGGCTGCGCAGCGGTGTTTGCCTGCGCGAATGCGATATCCGTCGTGCCCAGAGCGCAGGCGACGACGAGGGCGGGAACGACAAATTTGGATCGCATGATCAAGTCTCCTGACTGAAATTCAACACTAAACACAAACCTGCGTTCTGAAGTTGCGTTCCCCCGAAATGAAGGGTGCGGATTTTCCTCCGCTTTTGGGGTGGACCTGATCAAGGGGCAAAGTCGATGCAGCGCCCGGTTCCCGTGCTGACGGAGCCGGGCTGGGCGTTGGCTATGCCGGTCGTACAAATTCCGCCAAACAAGGCGATAAGTGCCAGATTCCTCGTGTCGAATCCGGCCGTAATGATTGGCGTACCGCCTTGCCGGTATGGTTGTTCCTTGGCATACTTTCAACCTGAAAAAGACCGCTTTAATTTTTTAATGGAGCGGCTTAAAAGGGCGCGAGATGAAAAATCGCATATCCATTTCCGAAGTAAGCGCAAAGCTTGGATATCCGTCCGGCGAAACGATTCAGGGGCTACGGCTCCTGAGGGCATTCGTCAGGCTCTCGCCCTCGCAACGGTCCGAGGTGGTCGATATCGTCGAGCAGCTTGCCTCCGATCCGGCACCGGCCCCCGGTGGAACGAACGGGGGGTTCGGCGCGCGCTGAGCCAGGCTTCGAATCTCCAAGAGGCCGCCGTGGAGGCGGCCTCTCGTCTTTCGGCACTATCTCTCCCACCACCACCAGTCGGCATGCGCCCTGCGCCAGTCTGCGTGGCGCTGCTGGTTCCGGCCGATCAGAATGCCAAAACGAACGCAGGCTTTTCGGTCACCCTTCTCGCAAAGCTGATGGTAACCGATCATCTCGGCTTCCACAGCGTCTTGAGCATGGGCTGGTGATGCGACCATCGCAGCCGAGCCACAAATGCCGGCGGCGACCACTACGGCAGTCATTAAACGCTTAAGGATCATTGGTTCTCCGATTCAAACGCCGCCCCTTCAAAAGGCTAGGTCGCGGAATCTGAATGCGATCTGAACCCGGCAGCGCGGCGCGGTTTATCGGACGAGCCGCCGCGTCGATTTTTTCAAGGTCTCGGACGGCAACTCGCCGAATGCGAGCCGGAAATCTCGTGCGAAATGGCCGGGATTCTGGAAGCCGCATCGCAGCGCAATCTGCGTAACGGACGAATCCTGGGCGGGCTGTTCGAGCATCTCGCGCGCGCGATTGAGCCGGACCTGTTTTGCGAAGTCGGCCGGCGAATAGCCGCGATCCTGCTTGAACTGGCGGAACAGGCTTCGTGCGCTGATCTTTGCCACCCTTGCCATCGCCGGCACGTCGATCGGCCTATCCCAATTGGCTTCGATGAACTCCTCGACAATCCTGACGGAAGATGAGGTGGAAGGAAGCGGCTCGCGCAACAACAGATGCGTGTAGTTGTGACGGTGGCACATGAGGAAGTTCATGATCACCATGCGTTCGACTTCGGCTGCGACGAGTTCGGAAAAGTACCTGCCGCGCTCGTTGAAGTCGGTGGCAAACTGAAAAACCCGGCGCCGCAGGCTGCTCATGGCCGGCGGGTGCGTTCCGGTCGCCTCGAAGCTCAGTCCGTCCACCTGTTGTCCGATCAGGGCACCCAGATTGCGCTTGAGCGCATCGATTTCGATCCGCAGCGCGAGTTGGCGGTAGCCCGACCCGAATTCCAGCTTCAGCGGCGCCCCGGTCGGAATGACAGGGGTCCACGATCCCCGCAGGATTTCGCCCGACGATGTGCCCGCGATGTAGCGGCCGACGCCGTCGATGTTGAAAATCTGGCGCACGAACGATGCTTCCCTGAAATGAAGCGAGACGTTGCCGGCATAGGCGCAATAGTTCAGCCCGATGGCAGTCATCTGCAGATGATTGCAGCGAACGCCGAACCTGGATTCGCTCTGCGGTAGTTCGAGGCGTTCCAGCCCGAGAAACCCAAGACGATCGCGCGCCAGTTCAGGATCGTTGGTCTTCAGGAGGGGAAAGTTGCTGAGCAGGGCTGGTCGGGAAGGCATGCGTCAGGCGTTTCAATTCCGGTCTTCATGATTCGATTAAATTTAATTTTAATAAGCGCAAGACCGTTGAAAAACCAGTTTTCGATTGCGCCGGAAGCCATCGCTCGGAAAATCGTATTTAATCACCGGTATAATCGGTACATCGACGCCCATTGGGGGCGCGCGACCGGACGGGACTACCTTTGCTGCCGAAGTCGCCGTCGACGGTTTGAGGCCCGATTGAGGGCCGGCGCGGCCAGGACCGTGCCGTCCGGCTCGCCGCGAAAGCAACTGCCACCGGCCGATCGAAGTTCCTCGGGAACGCTCCTCCAAGACAACGACTATCCAAGGTTTGCGCGGCTCGCCCGCGAAGGACCTTGCAGCTCCAAAGCAGGATGATCCGAGATTGAATTGGGTTGTGGACTGGTTCAGTTCATCTCTCCCGCTTGCTTGCGGGAGAGATCGCCGCGGCATGAAAATCGCGCGGCATCCCAATGAATTCCACGAACATTCTCACCGCGAGCTTCGATCGCCATACCCGCGAGCGGGTAAGGCGAACGCACTTGCTCCACGGATGGGGCTCGACCCGGCTTGATCATGTTTCGGAAGGCTTTCCGCTTCGCGATCGCCGAACCTCCGTGCGATGAATCGCCTCGGCCCCGGAAGTATGTTAATTCCACCGATCAAACAGGAGGATGCCGCCATGGGCGAACCGAAACTGGAAGTGCCGGCTGAACTGCGGGATTTGGCTGAGAAAACCATCGATCAGGCGGAAAAAGCGTTCGGGATGTTCTTCGATGCCGCCAACAAGTCGGTCACGTCGATTCCGGGCCCGGGGACGGCAATTTCCAGGCAGGCGCTATCCTTCACCCAGCAGAACATGAAGGCCGCGTTCGAGCACGCCCGCAAACTCGTTCACGCCACCGATCTTCAGCAGGCCATGCAAATTCAGTCCGAGTTCCTGCGCAGTCAATTCACCAACGCCGGCGAGCATATGCGGCAGATCACGGGCGAGGTGATGTCGGCCGCCAAGGAGGCAACCAAGCCCAAATCCTGACTGGCGTGCCAGGCGCGCGTCCGCAAGTTCCCTGCCCGGAAACGAGCAATGATCTGCCTACAAGATAGTCTTGCACCGGCGGACGCGGTGGATTTCAATTTAATTGCAGGTCCTTGACGGGCCACCGGGTGCCTTTACCCGCCGTCCGTCAACCTTTCTGCTGATCCCTGCCGGTTCCTGCCGGCGGGGATTTGCAGTTTTTGACGGTAACGGAAAGACACAGTCGGCTACCGCGCGGCTCAGATAAGGCGCAACCGAATTGGGTCGAGAGCGATCCCGGTTGGCGCTGCGGTCCAGGTTTCGCCCGGCGCGATCGGCATTGCCTTGGTCAGCGTGCCGGTGCTGACGATTTCGCCAGCGGCGAGGGGCGGATTGGCGGCATCGGCCGAGAGCAATCCCACGAGATGGCGCAATGCCGAGAGCGGCCCGCCCAGTACGTTTTCGGCGTGGCCGCGGTCGACGAGGCGGCCGTTGCAGTTCAACTCGATTGCGAACGCGCCGAGTTTCTGCCGCCAATCCGAGCGGCGCGGCGCGAACGGATGGCGCGGGCCGATCAACAGCGCCCCATGCACGCCGTTGGCGGCGATGGTGTCGCTGGCTTCGAACTTCCATCCGGGAAAGATCGATTGCACGATCTCGAAACCGAGCGCGACCCAGGCGATGCACTCGCATAGCGCGCTCTCGTCCATGTCGGGAGAAGGCGATGCGCCGAGCCCGAACAGGATTTCGGGCTCGATGCGCGGCTCGGAAAATGAAGCCAGGGGAAGGGCCTCGACAGCGGCAAGGTCTTGCACGCTGCGGTCGAACACATAACCCCAGATCGGGGCGGAGACGCCGTACTGCGCCCAGATGGTGCGATTGGTGAAACCGATCTTGCGCCCGACCGGCCGCGCGCCTTCAGCCTCGTACATCCGCCTGACCAGCGGCACGATGCGGTAAGCTTCCTCCACGCTCAGTCCATTGGCACGTCCGGAGAACGGCGCGACCTGGCGGGTGTCGCGCAGAGCGGCGAAGGCCTCGGCCGCGATAGCCTTCGCCGTCGCGTTGTCGTCGCTTGGTTCCGTTGATATGTTTCGCATGATGGCTCGCATCGCCGCCGCATTTGCGGGGTCTAATAGCCCACTTGCGGCGTCTTTGCACGGGATTATTTTCGCAAGGAACGCGGTTTGGAATCGCGCTGCGCCGATTGGCATTACGAGAGCGTAGCGATGCTTCGCAACATCGGAAGGCCTGACCCACATCGTCGTCCCCCTTCTGTTTTGCCGCGATGCCGTTACGGTCAACCGCAGACAAGTCCGAGGTGCTGCGTGATCGCTCAACTGAACAGAACGAACGAACGCCGGATCGCCTTGCTTTTGGTCGGCCTGCCGATGTGCGCTGCCTCATGCCCCGCCTTGGCGCAGGACCCGGCTGCGGGCGAGATATCCTTTTCGAGATGTCTCGGCTGCCACGCCATCGGCCCCGACGCGAAGAACAAGATCGGACCCCAGCTCAACGGCATCGACGGGCGCAGATGCGGGAGCGTGGCGGGATACAATTACTCAACGGCTAACAAGGACTGCACGTTCGACTGGAACGAAGCCGAGTTCGTTGATTATATCAGGGACCCCAGGGCGAAAATTCCGGGCACCAGGAAATCCATTTCCGGAATCCGCGACCACGCAGAAGCGAGAAACCTGTGGGCCTATCTGCGTCAGTTCGGAGCGGATGGCCGGCCGAAGTAGATTCTGGTTCCGCTCTTGAATTCAACCGCAGCACGATCCGGGAAAATCGGTCAGGTCGATGTGCGCGATCAGGCGGCTCAGAAAACTCCGAAGCCGATCGAACGCAGTGCTGGATTTCGTCGGCCCGAGGTCCGGTGTCCGGAGGGGGGCCATCAGGCCGGCCCGCGCGCGACGAAGGATCAATTTGCCCATTCTTGTATTTTGTGCAGCAGGCAGGGTCCCGCATTGATCTCGCTCAAGGTCGCAAGGCGGGTGCCCGCGCCGACGGCTTATCGGCTCAGGATAAACAAGCAGAAACGCCAACGGGCGGAACGAGGGTTCGGCCCGTTGTCCGGCACGTGTCGATCTCCGGGATCTATGGATAGGGCGCCGGGCCGAGCTGGGCGATCAGAGGTCTGTCGGTCGGCGCCGGCGAAATATCGCTGGCAGTCGACTCACCGAGAAAATGGTCGAGGGTCGCCTGAATCTTTTCCTTCACCGAGTCCGGACCGCGGTCGCTCATATCGGTGTGCTGAAACTGGGTTTTGACGATGTCGATCCCATCGGCCCTGGCTTCCTGAGGCGTCGGCAGCACGCCTGGATCGGTCTTGAAGTTTGGGTCAGATGAGCGGAACGACAGGATCTTCAGCTTGTTGCTCGCCACGAAGGGAACGCGCAGATTATCGAGCGTGATCACCTTCGCTACCATCTCCGGATGCTCCTTGGCGCAGAACATCGCGACGTCGCCGCCGTTGGAATGCCCGACCAGCGTCAGATGATCATAGTCGGCATTCGGCTGCAGCTTCTTCAATTCTCCCAGCACGAACAGGATATTTGCCTCGCTGCGCTTATAAACGTCGAGGCGGCCCACATAGGGCAGGCCGACTTTGGTCACAAGCGGCGGATCGCTCGGCAGGTCCTGCTGGATGCTGGCGACGAGATATCCACGCGCCGCGAGCACGTTGGCCAGGAACGAATATTCGGTGTTCTTGACGGTATTGCCGTTGCTGACGATGGCGACCGGCAGTTTCCAGTACCCGGCATCGGCTTTCATCTCGTAATCCCGGCGCACGGCAAGATCCACCGAGACGGGCCGTGCCCGTGCGGCGTCAAAGAGATTGAGTGTTTCATGACGAATGGCCCACTTGCTGGCGGCAAAATAGGCGCCACCGGCAACAATGCAGATGCAGGCCAATACAGCGAGCGCCCGTTTCATCGTTTCCTACCCGATCAACTCTTCTTCAAGACATGGTGTTTAAACGCGCCAGCCGGGATATTTCGCCAAGCCCGCGTCGAATTAATTTTGAGAAAGGTTTTGCATCGCAACATGACCCCAAAAGGCATTGCGATCAGGGTATTAAGGGCGGCTTTTATTCCGCCGCCTGATCGGCCGCCTGGCAGCCAAGGCCCGCAGCCCGTTGCCTGATCAAGGCAACCACCGCGTCGATGACGGAGGTGATCGCAGTGCGCCGATAGGCCCAGCGCAGGTCGGAATCGGGAGCGGCAATCACCATGGTCGCGTTGGCTTCGAACAGCAGGAGATCGCCGCTCGGAGCCAGGCCAAAATCGACACCTGCATAGTCGAGGCCGAGCGCGTCGCGGATCGCGGCAAGGCCGGCCATCGCCTTGTCGCCGAGCCGGCTGCGCATGTCGCCTAGGAATGCCATTTCTTCCAGGCGATGGTCCGGCCTGTCGGCCATGTCGGAGGTGAAATAATGCACCTTCCAGTTCCCCGAAATCGCGAGGTGCAGCGGATAGATTTCGCCGCCGATCATCATCACGCGGTACTTGCGCGCGCTGCCGTCGCTGCCGCGGGCGTCGAGATATTCGATCGCGAGCAGCTCGTCACCCGGCAAGTTCGCTGCCGCCTCAGTCAGTCCGGCCCTGTTCGCGACGAGAATGAAATTGCGCCCGGTGTGATAGCCCGGCGAACGCAACAGCAGCGGAAAGGCAAAGCGGTGTTCGGCGATCCACGCTTCGCCAAGGGAGCCGGCGAGGATGTCGCGCCTGACCGGCAGGGTTTTTGGCGTAACCACGCCCGGCAAGGCTGCAAGCCGCCTTGCGTTGTCGATGCGCCCGCTTTTCATTACCGCGCGGGGGTCGTTGATCACCGGGGCCGGGCTGCGCGCCATCAACTGGACAGCGGCTTCAAGTGCCGGGCGGCAGAGATCGGCATCGCCGATCGCGTTGAAGATGAGCTGGTGCGGCGGCAGCGGCAGGCCAGGATCGAGATAGTCGGCAACGATGACCGTTGTCGAGAAGATGCGGTCGTCAAGGAACGGGGCGGTTGGAATGTTGCCGCCGCCGGATGACACCAGTTGCAGCAGCGATACGGGCCGCGCACTGCCGCGATAGGGCAGGGCGGATATCGCATGTTCCCGAAAGCCCTTTCGGAAATGCACCCGCGCACCGTCGCGGTCGCCCATGTCGGCAAGCACCGCGCCCAATCCCTGGTGCGCCGGCGCATGTTCCGCGTCCGCCTTCAGTGCCGCCTCGTAATGCGCGCGCGCCGCGTCGTGCCTGTTGGCGCGAAGCAGGAGATTGGCAAGGTTGACATGCCCCATCGGGTTGTCGGGATGGTGCAGGATCGCTTCTGCGTAAACACGGCAAGCGGCATCGATCGCACCCTGGCTTGCAAGAAGCGTCCCGAATTCGTTCAGCGCGCTGAAATTGGTGGGCCGACGACGCAGGATGTCGATGAAGGCAAGCTGCGCGTCGTTTCCGCGGTCCAGTGCGGCGAGCAGTACTGCGCGCTCAATCTCTGTGGCGATAGCTTCATCCGCGCTGCCTGAGCGCGCGAGGCTATTCTCGAGTTGACGCAGCCTTGCTTCCTGTGCGAGCCGGGGAATCCAGTTGCCGGCATCGTCGCTGGAGAGGGGCGCGGTTTCCTTGCTTGCGGTCACGAAGAAAAATCAGGGCTGAGGTTTCACCCCGCCACTATCGGCTGATTCGCGCCTGCTTGCGAATTTCGGTTTCATGACAGGTCCTGTCGCCGGCAGGCCGAGCCGGGATCACCTTGCGATTACGTCGGCGATGCGAAAGGTTCGCCTACGGCTTTTCGAAAGTGACCCCGATACGCTTCTCCTTGCGCCAGACGATGCGGCAGGGCAGTCGATTGCCCTCGGTTACCAGGTTGAACCGCACCGGGATTCCGATCGGGCTTGTCACGTCGAGCGCCGCGCCGGTGGCAGAGATATTACGGACCGTGCAATCGATGGCCCCGCCACCGAATTCGATGGTTCCGCGTTTCAATACACGTTGTCTGGCCGCAATCCGGTGCTCGTCGTTCATTGGATGGCAATGTCCCCCCAAAACCAGCCAGCGCAACCTATGGTTTAATGGAGGTAACCCCATCCGGCGCCAAAGTTTCCCCGACGCGGCAGACATCCCCGGATTATTCTTGAGCAGGGATTAGGCGCGTAGGCGCCCATGCAGGGAACAGAACCTCGCCGGGCGGGAGTAATTTGATACCGTCAACGGGTGCCCGGACACGGTTTGATGTGCACGGACGCGATGGTTGCAAGATTTTCTTGAGGGTGCTTTCGGGAATCGTTGCAGAAAGATCGAAAGTTCTCGAAGGGGACCCCGGCATTGAACGATGTCGCCCATCCAAGGCCTGCGAAGACAATCGCAGTGCTCGGCGCCGGCATAGAAATCGGCGCCTCCCAGCACGGCACCCTGATGGGGCCGGCGGCGCTGCGAACGGCCGGTCTGTTGAGCCTGCTGGAGAGCCTTGGTTTTGCGGTGGAAGATCACGGCGATCTTTCGGTTGCAGGCGTGGCTGAACTCGAGGATGTCCCACCCGACAACGCCAGGCACTACCGCGAAATCCAGCGCTGGATCGCGACACTGAGCGCTCGTGCCTATGAGTTGGCGCACTCGGGCGCCATCCCGATCTTTATCGGCGGCGATCACTCGCTGTCGATGGGTTCGGTGAACGGGGTCGCGCGTCATTGCCGCGATACCGGCCGTGAGCTGTTTGTGATGTGGCTGGACGCCCATGCCGACTACAACACGCCCGCGACGACGATCACGGGCAACATGCACGGCATGTCGGCGGCATTTCTCTGCGGCGAGCCGGGACTCGATGGCCTGCTTGGCAAGGAGCCGCGCGCGTCGATCGATTCCTGCCGGCTCGAATTGTTCGGTACGCGTTCGATCGACAAGCTCGAAAAGGATCTGATGCGTCTTCGCCGCATCAGCGTCGCTGATATGCGGCAGATCGACGAGTTCGGGGTAGGAGTCCTGATGCGGCGCCTCATCGACAGGGTGAAGGCCGAAAACGGCGTCCTGCACTTGAGTTTCGATGTTGATTTTCTCGATCCAAGCGTGGCTCCCGGCGTCGGCACCACGGTGCCGGGCGGCGCAACCTATCGCGAGGCGCATCTGATCATGGAGATGCTGCACGATTCCGGAGTTGTACAGTCCGTCGATATCGTGGAACTCAACCCGTTCCTCGATGAGCGCGGACGTACCGCACGCACCGTGGTCGAACTGATTGGAAGCCTGTTCGGCCAGCAGATCACCGATCGCCCAACGCCGACCAACGCGCTCGAACCGGATCGCTGAGGTCGGAACCTTCGCTGCGGCGTGCCATTGACAACCCAAGGGATTGACCAAGGGATACGAGAACGGGAACGTCAGGCGAGGTTCAGTCGATGCTCGGACATCAGTCGAAGCCAGGAGGCGTGCATCCCGTTTGGGTCGCACTGGGAGTTGCGATCTTCGGCGTGTTGGCGATGTTGATTGTCGATCACGGTCCGTGGAACCGGCCCCACGTCCAGACGGCCGAGGTCGCCAATTACGGGACGACGGGTGAAGCCGCACGAGCCGCCGGTGCTGCCGTGGCGCCGACCGCGCCAAAGCCCGCGCTTGAGCCCGAGGCGCCAGGGCCGAAGCCGGCGCAGCCGGCAAGTCCGGAGCCGGATTAGGATTCGCAAAATTCAGCGCAGCCAATCTCAGCGGACGCTGACGAAGGTGCCCCAAAGCGCTGCGAGAACCGCGCCGACGAAAACGTAGGCCGGGTTGTCGCAGAACACGCTGCCATACTTGCACATCGTGACGCCGAGGGAGCCGATCTCGTGATGGTCGGCAGCATAAAACAGGCCCGACAGCACCAGTAATGCTCCAGCTACAAAATGCATCGCACCCTCCGTGAAGGGATGAACGTGTACGTTTTCAAATGTGAAGACCGTCGTCGCGGTCCGCTTCGAGACGATTTTGGCGCAATGGCGTTGCCAATCGGCAAACAAATTTCGAAAATTTTTCATTATTGACGGGCGGGACGTCGCATGAGGTATCATGGTGTGCCGGAGGGGCGCCATCGAAGGCAGAACCAGTCGATCGAGGCCTCGGTTCCCGATAATTAAGAGGGGGGAGGACCGCCGCTCACTGCTGCCCGCTGGCGGTTCCGGCCTGCAGCGCGATCTTGTCCTGCGCGATGACGCCTTCGAGCCGCGTGATGGTTCCTTCGAGCCGGGCGATGTTTTCAAGGAGGCGCTGGCTGGTGAGCACCAGGAAGTAATAACCGAATTGCGGATTCTGGAAGTAGATCTCCAGCAGCTTTTCATAGGTTATAGTCAGCACGTGTCCGTCTTCCAGACATTCGACCGTAGCCGTTCGCCGGTTGTTCGGCGACAGGAAGCCGAGTTCGCCCATTAAACGTCCCGGCGGCAGTTCGACATTGATTTCCTTGACCAGGAATTTTCCGGTGACGGTCAGAAACATCTCGTTCGCGGCATCGTCCCTTTTAAACAGCACATCGCCCTTGCGATATTTGCGCTCGGTCATGAACGGCTTCAGCCATTCCATCGAAGTGTCGCCCTGCGTCGCACTGCGCGCCATCTTCACCAGGTTGAGCATTTGACGCAGGCGAAAGGCGTTGATCGGAACCAGCATCAGATAAAGAAGAAGAGTTTTGACGTTGCCGGCGAGCGCGCCGAAGCCGGCGAAGAATATGCAGCCGACCATGTTGGCAACCCGCAGCGGCACCATCGTCTGGGTCAGCAGCGTGGCCACGAAAAAAACTGCGCCGATCAGCGCGAACATGTTGGCAAGCGTGATATTGGCAAGAAAGATTTCGAGGAGCCGATTGAGGATCGCATCCCAGGTGACGTTGTTGGGATCAAGGCCAAGCTGGATCAGAACCTTTGCGACCCGGAGATTGTCAGCGGCGGTGTCGAGAATGCGGTTGAGCGTCGTCGACATGTCTGCACTGAAATTCATCGAACTCCCCCGCGCAAAATTGCCGGTTTACTCGCCGTCCCGCGCCTGTGGAAAACGGGCCGGGCAGCCACAGTTTGAGCCCGTTAGTACCGGTCTCGATGGCATCGATCAACTTATACCCCCGCGGCGCTATGCGGCAGAGGGTCGGAAACAAGGGCGTCAGGCGACCCGTGAGGTGGCCGCCCAGGGTTTCAGCGGCGCTTGTCGAGGCCGCCGAAATCGGGTGGAAATCGGCGTTTCGAAACCTGAACTCCGCGCCCAATGGATATCCTGTTGCCTGCCGGGCTGGCGCCAAAGGTGCGGCAGTTGGATGCGCGCTCACCGCAGCCATCGAGCCGCGGATGGCTTTCAGCGTGAACCTCCCTCTTCTTTGGTTAACGAGCATCAGACGGCGAGAGTTCATCACATTTGTCGCAAGCATGCGGCGGCGCCGTTTGCGGCGCGCGCAACAACCTCTGTCAGCGATCGGACTCTTCGGCAGCGACTTGCGCGTTCGGCCTCGACATTACGCTTTTCGATCCTCCGCTGCGCCGACGAGGTGATCGAACAGCGTGGGCGTTCTGTCTTCGACCAGAGCCTGTTCGGCTTTGATTGAATTAGAACTGAAATTGTGATCTTGTGTTTTGAAGCGTTTTCCTGATGCGGGCGGTGATACACTTGGCCGAAAACGCGGTAAGCTTTGTCAGCAGTCGAACCAGCTCGCTGCTGACGCTGCGGATAATCATCTGGCAGGGCGTTGCAGGCGGCGAAGGCACTCGCGGCGAGAAGCTCTGAAACATCAGCTGTTGAGTGGAAGAACTTTGTTCCGCTGCCGCGTCACTGGGTCGCGGCGTTGTCGCATTTGTGAAACCAAGCGCCCCCAAATCGCGCCGTTCAGCGCGCCAACTCACGCGTTTGGGAGCCGGCATGGCCGCAAGTTAACGAAATATTAATTCGCGCGCGCCGAACGCCAGCATTGGCCGGAATGTTGCGGGAGAGATACATATAAGCGGAAACCTATGTTTTTTTGGTGAGGTTGGATCGTCTAGCACAAGTATTGCATTGCCTCATGGAGTTGGTCGCGTGTCCAATGGGCCTATGTGCTGGTGCTGATTCGCGGGCTGGGTACAGGCAGCGCTTCGACGACGTGGACGTAATGACGCGCGTTATGGCGCTGCGGCAAACCATATGAGGAGCGGGATCATGTACAACGATTCTTTGTTTAACGCTTTCGCGCGGTCTTTCGAAGCGCGGAGCGAAACCGACATGTCGATGGCGGAATATCTGGAGTCGTGTCGAGGCGATCCGATGCGATACGCGAATTCGGCCGAACGACTACTAGCGGCGATCGGTGAGCCACAAATGATCGACACGGCCAAGGACCCACGCCTTGGCCGTATTTTTTTGAACAGGACCATGCGTGTCTATCCGGCCTTCCCCGGGTTTCACGGCATGGAGGAAACCATCGAGCGCATCGTCGGGTTTTTCCGCCACGCCGCGCAGGGGCTCGAGGAACGCAAGCAGATACTCTATCTTCTGGGGCCGGTCGGCGGCGGAAAGTCGTCGCTTGCCGAGCGGCTGAAGTCGCTAATGGAAGTGCATCCGATCTACGTGCTCAAGGCCGGCGATGAGTTAAGTCCGGTGTTCGAATCTCCACTCGGCCTGTTCGATCCCGAGAACCTCGGGCCGATGATCGAGGAGAAGTACGGCATCCCGCGCCGCAGACTCAACGGGCTGATGAGCCCGTGGTGCTACAAGCGGCTCGAGGCTTTTGGCGGCGACATATCCCGCTTCCGCGTCGCCAAGATCCAGCCCTCGCGCCTGCGCCAGATCGCGATTGCGAAGACCGAACCGGGCGATGAAAACAACCAGGACATCTCCTCGCTGGTCGGCAAGGTCGACATCCGCAAGCTGGAGACCTACGCCCAGAATGATCCCGATGCCTACAGCTACTCCGGCGGCCTCAATCGCGCCAACCAGGGCATCCTCGAATTCGTCGAGATGTTCAAGGCGCCGATCAAGATGCTGCACCCGCTGCTGACGGCGACGCAGGAAGGCAACTATATCGGCACCGAGAATATCGGGGCGATACCGTTTACCGGCATCATCCTGGCGCATTCCAACGAAGCCGAATGGCAGAGCTTCAAGTCGAACAAGAACAACGAGGCCTTCATCGACCGCATCTGCGTCATCAAGGTGCCCTACTGCCTGCGGGTGACGGAGGAGCAGAAGATCTACGAGAAGCTGATTTCCGGTTCCGAGCTTGCGGCCGCTCCTTGCGCGCCGGCAACGCTGGAGACACTGGCGCGCTTCTCGGTGATGTCGCGCCTGCGCAGGCACGAGAATTCGACGCTGTTTGCGAAGATGCGGGTCTATGACGGCGAAAGCCTCAAAGAGAGCGATCCAAAGGCGAGAAGCGTCCAGGAATACAAGGATGCGGCCGGCGTCGACGAAGGCATGGACGGAGCTTCGACGCGCTTTGCGTTCAAGATTCTGGCGGCAACCTTCAATCACGACACCGCCGAACTTGGTGCCGATCCGGTCCACCTGATGTATGTGCTGGAACACGCAATCCGGCGCGAGCAGCATTCGGAGGAGATCGAGAAGCGTTATCTCGAATTCATCAAGGCCGAACTCGTGCCGCGCTACGCTGAATTCATCGGCAACGAGATCCAGAAGGCCTATCTGGAATCGTACTCCGACTACGGGCAGAACCTGTTCGACCGCTACGTCGATTATGCCGACGCCTGGATCGAGGACCAGGACTTCAAGGATCCCGACACCGGTCAGATGCTCAACCGCGAACTGCTCAACCAGGAACTGACCAAGATCGAAAAGCCGGCGGGCATCGCCAACCCGAAGGACTTCCGCAACGAGGTGGTCAAGTTCTCGTTGCGCTCGCGGGCGCAAAACAACGGCAAGAATCCGTCCTGGACTTCTTACGAAAAGATCCGCGAAGTCATCGAGAAGCGCATCTTCTCGCAAGTGGAGGACCTGCTTCCGGTGATCTCGTTCGGTTCGAAGAAGGATGGCGATACCGAAAAGAAGCACGGCGAGTTCGTCGCAAGGATGGTCGGCCGCGGCTACACCGAGCGCCAGGTCCGCAGGCTCGTCGAATGGTACATGCGTGTGAAACAAGCCGGCTGAGGCGGTTGCTACAGTGGCCATGTTCATAGTCGATAGGCGTCTGAACCCGGGCAGCAAGAGCCTGGAAAATCGCCAGCGCTTCCTGCGCCGAGCCAGGGCGCTGGTTCAGGGTGCCGTCAAGAAAACCTCCGAGGGCCGTGACATCAAGGATGTCCTGGAGGGAGGCGAGGTATCAATTCCGCTGGACGGAATGCATGAGCCTCGCTTTCGCACCCAGGGCGGCACGCGCGATCGGGTGCTTCCCGGAAACAAGAAGTTCGTGGAAGGCGACATTCTCCCCCGACAGAACGAGGGACGCGGCAGGGGTTCAGCCCCGGGAGAAGGCGACAGCGAAGACGACTTCCGTTTCGTTCTCAGCCGCGACGAGTTTGTCAATCTGTTCCTCGACGATCTCGAACTGCCGGATCTCGCCAAGCGGAGGCTTGCCGAAGCCGAAAGCGAGGGACTCCAGCGTGCAGGCTATTCGACTTCCGGATCACCTGCCAATATCTCGGTCAGTCGCACGGTGCGGCTGGCGCTGGCGCGACGCGTTGCGCTGAAGCGGCCGCGGCCGGAAACGATCGCGCAACTCGAGGCCGAGCTTGAGGAATGCAGTGACGAGGCGCGTCGCGCCGAGCTGATCGCCGAGGTCGAGGCTTTGAAAGCCAAGGCCAAGCGTATTCCCTTCATCGATCCGATCGACATCCGCTTTCGTCGCTTCGAGACCGTCCCCAAGCCCGTGGCCCAGGCCGTCATGTTCTGCCTGATGGACGTGTCCGGCTCGATGTCCGAACATATGAAAGACCTCGCCAAGCGTTTCTACATGCTGCTCTACGTGTTCCTCACCCGACGCTACCGGCATGTCGAAATCGTCTTCATTCGCCATACCGACCGCGCGGAGGAGGTCGACGAGGACACCTTCTTCCACGGGCCTGCATCCGGCGGCACCATGGTGTCGAGTGCGTTGCAGACGATGAGCGACATCGTCAGGTCGCGGTTCCGTCCCTCCGACTGGAACATCTACGCGGCCCAGGCTTCTGACGGCGATAATTCGATTGCCGACAGCGCGCTCACCGGGCGCCTTTTGACCGACAATATTCTTCCGGTGAGCCAGTTCTTTGCCTATCTGGAAGTCGGCGAGGCCAATGGCAGCAGCTTCGAGATGCCGGACTCCTCGCTCTGGACGCTGTACCAGAGACTACGGGCCGACGGCGCGCCGTTGTCGATGCGCAAGGTCAACGAGCGCAGCCAGATCTTCCCGGTGTTTCATGAATTGTTCCAGCGTCGACGAAACCAGGAGAAAGCCGCGCCATGACCGCGACCGCCGATCGCCTGTTCGAGGGAGCGGATTGGGATTTTCCCAGGCTGCAGCGCATTCACGATGCCTGCGAGGAGATCGCCAGGAACGAACTCGGTCTCGACACCTATCCGAACCAGATCGAGATCATTACCGCGGAGCAGATGCTCGACGCCTATTCATCGGCCGGCATGCCTCTGTTCTACAAGCATTGGTCGTTCGGCAAGCATTTCGCCCATCACGAGGCGTTTTACCGCAAGGGGCTGAAGGGCCTTGCCTATGAAATCGTGATCAACTCCTCGCCCTGCATTTCCTATCTGATGGAAGAAAACACCGCGACCATGCAGACGCTGGTGATCGCGCATGCCGCCTTTGGCCATAACCATTTCTTCAAGAACAACTACCTGTTCCGGCAATGGACCGATGCCGACGGCATCCTCGATTATCTCGATTTCGCGAAAAGCTATGTGGCGCAATGCGAGGAGCGTCACGGACGTCATGCGGTCGAAGTAACGCTGGATGCGGCGCACGCCTTGATGTCGCACGGCATCGACCGCTATCCCGGCAAGAAAAATCTCGATCTGCGCGCCGAGGAAAAACGCGCCGAACAGCGCCGCGCGCACGAGCAGAGCATGTTCAACGATCTGTGGCGGACCGTTCCGGCAGGTCCCGTGAAGAGCGCGGAGCTTTTGAACTCGGAGCGGCGGCGCAAGCTGCTCGGATTGCCGCAGGAAAACATCCTGTATTTTCTCGAAAAAGTGGCGCCCCGCCTGCAGCCCTGGCAGCGCGAAATCCTGCGGATCGTGCGGCACATCGCGCAGTACTTCTATCCGCAAAGTCAGACCAAGGTCATGAACGAGGGCACCGCTACCTACGTGCACTACCGCATCATGAATCGGCTACACCAGCAGGGCCGCTTGTCCGACGGCAATTTCCTCGAATTCCTGCAGTCCCACACCAACGTGGTATTTCAGCCGGATTTCGACGATCCGCGTTTCTCGGATTTCAATCCATACGCGCTCGGCTTTGCGATCATGCAGGATATCGAGCGCATCGTGACCGACCCGGAAGATGAGGATCGCGAGTGGTTCCCCGACATCGCGGGTACCGGCGAGGTGATGGCCGTGCTGCGTCATGTCTGGGCCAATTATCGCGACGAGAGTTTCATCAGTCAGTTCTTGAGTCCGCGCCTGATGCGGAGCTGGCGGATGTTTCATCTGCACGACGATCCGGCGGAGAGCGCCGGCATCAAGGTCGATGCGATCCACGACGCGCGCGGTTACAGGCGCATCCGGCGCGAGCTGGCGCGGCAGTACGATGTCGGATTCAACGATCCCAACATCGAGGTCGTCGACGTCGATCTGGCCGGCGACCGGCGGCTGATGCTGCGTCACATGGTTGTAAAGGGCGCCCAACTCAACGAAACCGACGCAAAGCGGGTCCTGCAACATCTTGCTGATCTCTGGACCTATGACGTATCGCTGGTTGAAGTCGACGCCAAGGACACCGTACTAAAGGAGTATGTCGTGAGTCCGCGCGGGCTTGCAGCAGCCGCCTGATCGGGCAGAGTTGTTGTCCAAGATTGTTGAAAAGTCCTTGCGTCACCAAATGTCCGTTTATGACGCCGAATTTCGCCCCAATCCCCGCAAGATATTGGAGCAAGTGTTCCAGTAGGGGATTGCAAATGGCGTACAGGCGAACTGAGGTTGCTATCGAAAAAATCATCGCGTCTTGCGATGGCAACATGCGTGGGGCGCTTGAGGCGCTGATGCTGGTCAACGAGCACCTGGAAGCGGAACTCCACAGGTTATATGCGGTGATGTCGCTCATCGACGAAGCGGATGAGGTTCGTTTCGAAACGATGCATTGAAAATTCACTCGCCTTTCCGGCGTCAAGGCCCAGTCGATTGACGCCGTTCCTTCGGGCTCGACGCAAGGCGTGGTCGTGAAACGGCATGACATCACGCGATTGACCGCCGTGCGGCGGACAAAGTTTTGCGGATAGACTCGGGAATTCTCCACGTCGGATATCCAAGATGACCAATTCAGATAATCCGGAACCCGTCGTTCAACTCATTCCGACAAGATCGGAAGCCGAGATCGCCGAGGATTTGAAGCGGAGGCTGATCGAGCACATGAAGCCCGTTCTGGAAATTTTTGACGAGGCGGCGGCTTCGGGCCTTGCAATCCAGTGGGAGAGCATCTCGCCGGGCTCCCCGCGCTACAAGCACGAAATCAAGGGCCTGCGCGTAGTGAAATATCTTTAGAGCCATTTCGGTTTGATTGAATCAGAACCGAGGCTCTGATCTTTTGTTTTGACGCGTTTTCTTCACGCGAACCGGTATCCACTTCGCTCGGAAACGCTATAAAGGCTAAAGTCACAATTCGTCCGGCCAGTAAAGCCGCATCGGATTGTCGACCAGAAGCTTGTGCCGCAGTTCGGGCGTGGTTGCGATCTGCGGGATGAAGTCGACCAAAATCCCGTCGTCCGGCATGTGGCCTTTCAGATTGGGATGCGGCCAGTCCGTGCCCCACAGCACGCGGTCGGCGAACGCCTCCACGATGCAGCGCGCGAAGGGGACCACGTCGCGGTAAGGACGCGCTTCGCCGTTCAGCGCCAAAGGACCTGAAACCGACAGCCGCTCCGGGCAACTCACCTTCGACCACACATTCGGATGTTCGCTCATCAATTTGATGAACAGGGCGAATTCCTGTCCATCGATGGGCTTTGCGACATCGGGCCGGCCCATGTGATCGACGACGACCGTGGTCGGCAGCGCCGTGAAGAAGTCCCACAAATCCGGCAAGTCGACCGCCTCGAAATAGACCACGACATGCCAGCCAAGCGGCGAGATTCGCCCTGCAATCTCCATCAGCTCGTCTTTCGGCGTGAAGTCGACCAGCCGCCTGATGAAGTTGAAACGCACGCCGCGGACGCCTGCCTCGTGCAAGGCGCGAAGCTCGGCATCGGTGACGTCGCGTCGCACGGTCGCTACTCCGCGCGCCCTGCCGTTGGATGCCTTGAGCGCATCGACCATCGCGCTGTTGTCGGCGCTATGGCAGGTCGCCTGCACGATCACGTTGCGCGAAAAACCGAGATGATCGCGCAGCGCAAAGAGCTGCGCCTTCGAGGCGTCGCAGGGCGTGTATTTGCGCTCAGGTGCATAGGGAAATACGGCACCCGGCCCGAACACGTGGCAATGTGCATCGACTGCCCCCGGCGGCGCCCTGAAGCTCGGTTTTGACGGGCCGGCGTACCAATCGAGCCAGCCCGGCGTCTTTATATACTGCGTGGCCTCGGCCATTCACTCTCCCGACTTTTGGCTTCTGGCTGCGATATCGCCGAGGATGCGGTCGGCCTCGGTGCGCCAGTCCGCGCTGCGCGCAAAGCTCTTTGCGCCTCGCTCGCCGAACAGGCCTTCATCGGCGAGGTCGGCGACCCAAGCCTGGCGTTCGGCGGTGCCTTGCGCCGACCATGGCTCGAGCCCGATTTCGCGGACGGTCTGCGCCACCTCGCGAACCTCTTCGCTGCGGCGCCTGCCATGTTCGATCACCCGTTGGAAGAAGTAGGCGCCTTGTTTTTCCCAATCGATGCCGGGAAATGTCTCCTTCAGCGACGCCAGAACCGCGTCCTCGACGCCATAGGCGCGCGCAGTGGTGAAGCTTTCGATCACCATGGCCTCAAGACCCTTGATCATCACGCTGCGGCACATCTTGACCGCGGAGGCAACACCGAGTTTTTCGCTCGCAACCTTGGTAGCAAACCCCAATTCGATAAGCCTGGGCGCAAGCTCGCCTGCACCCTCTCCACCAAGCAGCAGGGGCACCTTGATGCGATAGGGCGGGACCGAGGTCATCACGGCGCCCTCGACATAGCGGCCCCCGCCGCCGTCGATCAGCGCGGCCGCGCGCCGCTTGGCGCCAGGCGAGGCCGAATTGAAGTCGAGAAACCAGGCGCCTTTCCTTACCGAGCCCGCGCAAGCCTCAGCCACCGGCACGGCCTGGCTTGCGGTGACGGCGGAAACGATGAAGTCGGATTGGGCTGCAAGATCGGCGTGCGAAGCAGTCAGCGCAACGCCATGGCTCCTCGCATGCTCGCGCAACGCAAGCCCAGCCTGATCGCTCCGAAGTTTGATGTCGTAGGCCGCGACCCTGATATCCTGCTTGCGCAGGTCCTCGGCCAGAATGCGGCCGACCTCGCCGTAACCGACAAGCCCGATGTTCCACTGCCTTGGGTTCTGCGGCGACTTTATCATCTGGTTGGCTCCTGCCGCACGTCCACGGCTATTGTTTCGCGATCCCGGCCTTCTCGATCACCCGCCGCCACTTGTCGATATCCGATCTCAGCCTGCTCGAGATCTCTTCCGGCGTTCCCGCTTTGGCCTCGATGCCAAGCGCCAGCAACCGCTTCTTGAGTTCGGCATCGGCAAGTATATCCCGCAATGCGCCGTTGAGCTTGGTCACGATTTCACCCGGCGTGTGTGCCGGAGCGAATAGCGCGTTCCAGGAAACGACGTCGTAATCGGGAACGCCGCTTTCCGCGACGGTTGCGAGATCGGGCGTGCTCTCCGAGCGAACCGCGCCTGAGGAGGCGAGGGCGCGAAACTTGCCGTCGGCAATGTTGCCCTTCATTGCCGAATAGCTGTCGATCATCAGCGCGAGGTTGCCTTGCAGCAGCGATACCTCGACCTCGGGCGTTCCGCGAAAGGGCACGATGGTGAAATCGATATTGGCGGCTGTCTTGAACAGTTCCGCCGAAAGGTTCTGCGTGCTGCCGATATTGATGGTGCCGACATTCAGCGCACCGGGCCTTGCCTTTGCGGCGGCGACGAAATCGGCAAGCGTCCTGAACTCCGAATTGGCGGAAGTGGCGAAGATGAAGTCGAAAAAGCCAAGGCTCGAAATCGGCACAAAATCCTTGACCGGATCGAACGGCAGTCTTTCAAACAGCGATACGCTGACCGCGGTTCCATTGGTCAGCATCACCAGCGTATAGCCATCGGGCGGAGAAGAAATCACCGTCCTCGCCGCGGCTATGCCGCCGGCGCCTGGCTGATTTTCGATGTAGAAGCGCTGGCCGAGCTTGTCTGTGAGCTTTTCCGCAACGATGCGCGCCGTGGTGTCGGCGACGCCGCCGGCCGCAAATGGCACGACGATGCGAACGGTCCGGTTTGGATAGTTCGTCTGGGCCTTCGCCCAGGGCTGTGAAACGACGAGCAGCAACACGGCAACGAGCGAAAGCGATATGGCGGAGAAGACACAAGGGGCGGCGCGATCAATCAAGTTCATGAATGGTCTTGCCTGTCGGTACGAAAGCTACCGCGAAAGGCGGGCGTCGAGCGACCATTTTCCCGCACCGACGATCAAAAGATAGATGCAGCCGAGCAGCATGGTCAGGTCCGCGCGCGATTCATGCATCGCGCTCCAGAAGCCGGTGCGTTTCATGTCCGCCGAGAGGTGGAACATCCCGACGTCGTGGCCCAGGAGAATTGGAAGCTTTGTCGATACCAGTGCCACGATCATGATGATGATGAGCGGCACTGCGGCCAGCCGGGTAAATAGTCCGACGATGATCAGGGCTCCGCAGACGATCTCGACGAGGCCTACGAACGGACCCATCAGTTCGGGAAGCGGAATGCCGATCCTGGTGAAACGCCCGGCACCGAGCACTTCGGGAAAAGCCAGTTTCTGGATGCCTTCGGGCAGAAACACGACCAGCCCGACGAGAAGCCGCACCAGCAGGGTCCAGCCGGATTCGCCGGTGCGCATCATATCCTTCGGCGTCATCGTCCATCCTTTCAGAAAAGCTGCGACAGCAGGGTACCGGCGCTGGTCAGCAGCACGACCACGGTCCAGGGCGGCAGCTTCCAGACCGTCAGCAGCAAAAATCCTGCAAGCGCCAGGGCAAAGTCGCGCGGGCCCAGGACCGCGCTGGTCCAGACCGGATGATAAAGCGCTGCACCGAGAATGCCGACCACGGCGGCATTGGTGCCGCGCATGGCGGCTTGAGCCGCGGGGCGGGTGCGCATCGCATCCCAGAACGGAAGCATGCCGTAGACGAGCAGCATGCCCGGCAGCAGCAGCGCAACAAGCGCGATTGTCGCACCGGCAAATCCGTTCGGAGGCGAGTTCATCACGGCGCCGAGATAGGCGGCGAAGGTGAAGAGCGGCCCCGGCACGGCCTGCGCCAGTCCGTAGCCGGCGAGGAATGCCTCGTTGCTGACCCATCCGGGCGTCACGACCTGCGCCTGCAACAGCGGCAGCACGACATGTCCCCCGCCAAACACCAGTGCGCCGGAGCGATAAAACGCGTCAAATACAGCGAGCGCATGCGATCCGGTCGCAGCCGTCACCGCCGGCATCAGCAGCAGGAGTGCCGCGAACAGGAAAAGAGCAATGCTTCCGGCGCGCCGGGTCACCGGAAAATTCAGGTGGCCGGCGGCGGGCGACGCCTCTTCCTGGCAGAGCCAAAGACCTGCGCAAGCGCCAAGTGCGATCGCCGCGATCTGGGCCAGCGATCCGGCGAACATCGTAACGATGGCGACCGCGGCAAGCGCGATGGCGGCGCGCGGGCGATCCGGTGTCAGGCTTCGCGTCATGCCCCAGACGGCCTGGGCCACGACCGCTACCGCGACGAGCTTGAGGCCGTGCAGGAAACCCGATGCGATCGGTCCGGTGAAGGCGGCTGTGCTTAGCGCGAACGCGAACAGGATCAGGGCGGAAGGCATGGTAAAGGCAAACCAGGCTGCAAGGCCGCCCAAAAGACCGTTGCCGCGCAGCACGCCAAGGGAAAAGCCGACCTGGCTGGAAGCCGGTCCCGGCAGAAACTGGCAGAGGGCGACCAGGTCCGCATAGGTCGCCTCGTCGAGCCATTTGCGGCGCACCACCAGTTCGTCCCGATAGTACCCGAGGTGAGCGATCGGCCCTCCGAATGAGGTCAGGCCCAATTTCAGGAAGGCGGCAAAAACCTCGCCGACCGTCCCCCGTTCCCGGACTTCCCCGGAAAGTGAACCGCGTTCCGACCCCATCGTTGATATTTGATGCGAAGCAGGGTCACTCACCTGTGCCTCCGGGATTTTCTGCCACGTAACGGCATAAATCCGCCGCTGGCCTGCGCACGAATACCATATTCGCGATTCGTTTGATCGCATCAGTTTGGAGGGTGGGCATGACGATCGACCGACGCAGTATACTGTCTCTTGGTGTAGCTGGTGCCCTGGCCGGCGTGGCAGGGCGCTCTGCCACGGCCCAGATGTCATCCCCGCCGCAGGATTCTGCTACGCCGCCGCAAGGCAAGCCCGATCACACCATTCGGATCGCGTCCGGACTGGTCGAGCTTGCGTCCGATCATATCGTATCGACCAAGCTCTATAACGGCCAGTTTCCCGGTCCGCTGCTGCGTCTGAAGGAAGGCGAGCGCGTGTTGGTCGATATTCACAACGACACCGACACGCCAGAGCAGTTGCACTGGCACGGGCAGACCGTGCCGGTGGAAGTCGACGGCGCGGCCGAGGAGGGGACGCCGTACATTCCGGCCCACGGCGCGCGTCGGATCAGCTTCACTCCCGGTCCGGCCGGGCTGCGGTTCTATCACACGCATCTCACGCCAGGTTCAGACCTCAACAACGGGCAATATAGCGGGCAGGTCGGAACGGTTTACATCGAACCCAAACGAGAGGCGGGCCGCTACGACCGCGAAGTCTTCCTGGTGCTGAAAGAATTCCAGCCTGCCTTGAGCCGCGGCGGCGACATGGCCTCGGACTTCCTGGCGAATGGAGCGCGCGTCAAGTCGCTCGAGGACGCCGGCGAAAGCGCGATGCGGGCGTCGATGGCAAGCGGAAAGCCGCACGGCTATGAAGTCGGCTACGAGCTGTTCTCGATCAATGGCCGCATGCTGGGCCATGGCGAGCCGATCCGGGTGAAACAGGGCGAGCGCGTGATGTTTCACATCGTCAACGGCAGCGCCACGGAAATCCGCAGCCTGGCGCTACCCGGCCACCGCTTCGAGGTCGTGGCGCTTGACGGCAATCCGGTGCCCAAGGTGACCGAGGTCCCGTTGCTCTGGCTCGGTACCGCCGAGCGGGTCTCGGCGATCGTCGAAATGAAAACTCCCGGCATCTGGGTGATGGGAGATATCGCCGACGACGACCGAAGCAAGGGCATGGGCATTGTGGTGGAATATGCCGGCCGCACCGGCAAGCCGAAGTGGATCAAGCCGATGCCCTATCGCTGGGACTACACGATCTTCGGCAGGCCCGATGCCGCCGCCAATCCCGACGAAACCCTCGAGATGACTTTTGCCAAGAACAATGCCGCGCTCGACGGCTTCAATCAATGGACCATCAATGGCACGGCGTTTTCCATGGAAAACATGCAGCCGATGTTTCGCCTGCTGCACGGCAGGCGCTACCGCCTGCGGATGCGCAACGCCAGCGACGATGTTCACCCCCTTCACCTGCATCGCCATAGCTTTGAACTCGCCCGTATTGGCGGCAAGGCGACTTCCGGCATCATCAAGGACGTTGTCATGCTTGGCGGCTATCAGGAGGTGGAAGTCGACTTCGTGGCCGACAATCCAGGCCGGACCCTGTTTCACTGCCATCAGCAGTTACACATGGATTTTGGCTTCATGACGCTTTTCGATTATGCTTGAGCGGCATCCTGCCGCATGCCCCTGTCATTCGGATTGACACGCCGGTGAATCGGCCCT
The DNA here is from genome assembly GCA_963721935.1 of uncultured Alphaproteobacteria bacterium. Lineage (GTDB taxonomy): Bacteria > Pseudomonadota > Alphaproteobacteria > Rhizobiales > Xanthobacteraceae > Bradyrhizobium. The sequence continues at coordinate 150,044 of CAVRMY010000055.1, read as the reverse complement.
GTATTTCGCCTGGTATGCAAAGCCCGCAGTGAATCCGAGCGAGCCCAGGAGAGTACCATGCGGAATCTCAATCGACGCGACGCCCTGAAGATGTCGGCTGGCTTGGCCGCCGCGGCGGCCGGCGGGTTTTCCTGTATCGAACTGGCCAAGGCAGGTCCGATACAGGTTCCGACGATCGACAGGCTCGACGTCCGCGTTCTCGTCGACAACACCACCGACATCTTCTTCAAGCCGCAGGAAGTAAGTGGCGTAAGGATCGAGGCTGGCCGCTCCGCGAATTCGCTGCGCCCGCTGCATAGCGAATTTGGATTGTCGCTGCTGCTCGAGCCGCAGCGCGGCGATCAAAAGCGCACCTTCCTGCTCGATTACGGTTGGACGCCGGAAGCGATCAACAGCAACATCGAGCTCCTGAAGATCGATCCATCGAAGATCGACGCGTTGATCGTGAGCCACGGCCATTTCGACCATTGGGGCGGCCTGACCGGGTTTCTGGACAAGCATCGCAAGGTGCTGCCGGCCGACCTTACGCTTTATGCCGGCGGCGAGGACAATTTCTGTCAGCGTTACGTTCGCGCCGGCCAGGGTGGTGACTTGAGCGACTTTGGCATGCTCGACCGCCGCGACCTTGCGAAACGTGATGTCAAGGTCGTGCTGTGCGAGTCGCCCGTGGTGATCGGAGAGGTAGCGTTCACGACCGGTAAGATCGCGCGTAACAGCATCGAAAAGGTGCTGCCGAACACGCTGGTGGAGTTCAAGCTCAAGGATGGCGCCGGGTGCAACTGGAGCCACTATCTGCCAGCCGAGATGGAAGGCAAGATCGTGCCGGACGAGCACATTCACGAGCACGCGACGTGCTTCAACCTGAAGGACAAGGGGCTTATCGTCATTTCCTCCTGCGGCCACGTCGGCATCGTCAATTCTGTGCGGCAGGCGATGGAGGTCTCCGGCGTGCAGAAGGTGCACGCCGTCATGGGAGGCTTCCATCTTGGCCCTGCGCCGGCAGATTATTTGACGCAGGTCGTCGCCGAGATCGGCAAACTCAACCCGGACCTGCTGTTCCCCATGCATTGCAGCGGGCTCAATTTCACGCGGGAAGCGCAGCGACAGATGCCGGGCAAGGTCATGACGACGACCACCGGCACCCGCATCACGTTCGGCATCTGATCGGCACAATAAAGCCATGCCGCGTTCTGGTGGTCCGCATGCGCTAATTCTGATTGCGTTGTTGTTCTGCGACGCTTTCGCCTCCGCCGCGGAGGAGCCGCAGACCGCAGCCGGGATGATGGACGATTTGATGTATGGCCACGGCACGGTCGGCGGACCATTCACGCTGACCGACCAGGACGGTCGCACGCGCAGCGACAGCGAGTTCCGCGGCAAGCTGATGATCGTCTATTTCGGATATACGTTTTGCCCGGACGTTTGTCCGGCAGACCTGATGGCGATCACACAGGCACTCGACGCGCTGGGTCCTGAGGCCACGAGCATCCAGCCGATTTTCATCACCATCGATCCTGAGCGTGACATGGGGGTGCTCAAGGATTATGTCGCGGCCTTCCATTCGAGTTTCATCGGCCTGGCCGGCTCGCCCGGCGAAATCCGAAAGATCGCCAATTCCTACAAGGCATTTTACACAAGGGTACCGGGCGAACGGAACGGGGATTATTCGATCGACCACGCGGGCATCATCTATCTGATGGGGCGCGAGGGCGAGTATCTCGGCTTCATGCCGCCGCAGACCGGTCCGGAGAAGTTGACGGAAGTGCTGCGCAAATATCTGGCGAAGTAGACACGCTTTGCGTACGCGCCGAGCCTACGCCGGAAAGCCCGCCTTACAGCAGGCTTACATTTGGATTTCCGTTAACCGGCAGGGCTTGCGAGAGCTTGTCGAGCGCATCAAAAGGGCCCAATGGTGGAGTAGAATGGACATTCACCGCCCGCCTGGCCCCCGATGCGATTGCTTGTTGTCGAAGATAATGCCCTGTTGTCGGAATTGCTCGCCAAGGGCCTGAGGACGGCTGGCTATGAGACCGACCTTCTGGCGACTGCGGCCGAAGCCCATGCCGCCCTGATGACAACGACCTACGCGGCAATCATCCTCGACCTCGGCCTGCCCGACGGTGATGGGCTTTCGGTCTTGAGGGAACTCAGACATCGCAAGGACCCGACGCCTGTGCTGGTGCTGACGGCGCGCGGTGGGCTGCAGGACCGCGTCAGCGGCCTTCGCAGTGGCGCCGATGATTACATGGTCAAGCCGTTCGCGCTGGAGGAGCTTGTTGCCAGGTTGGAGGCGCTGCTGCGCCGGCCCGGCCAGCAGCTCGGAAGTTCGCTTCACATCGCCAATCTGGGTTTTGATTTGCGCAGCCGGCAGGCGACCATCGACGATCAGCCGCAGGTGCTTTCGTCCCGCGAGACGGCGGTGCTCGAACTTCTGATGCGCAGCAAGGGACGCGTGGTCTCCAAGAAGCAGGTGGAGGATCATATCTTCGGGCTTTCCGGCGAGGTCGCTTCCAACGCCGTCGAGGTTTATGTCCATCGCCTGCGCAAGCAGCTTTCCGACAAGGGCGCCAAGGTCCAGATCCACACCATCCGCGGCGTCGGATACCTCATCGCCGAGGAAAAGCGTGATCCGGTTTAAATCGATCATCTCGCGTATCGTGATCCTGCACGTGATCGCAGTGGCGATCACCTCGGTACTGATGTCGGTCGCGCTGTCATGGCTGCTCAACCTGGCGACCAACAACATTCACAACGAGGCGATGGAGGATCAGGCCGCCTCGCTTGCCCAGCATCTGGTCGTGCAGGCCGACGGCAGCCTCTCGCTGGAGCTGCCGCCGAATCTTCAGGGGCTCTATTCGCAACCCTACGGCCGATATTCTTACGCCGTGACCGATGACGGGGGAAAGACCCTGTTTACGTCGCTGAACGACAAGGCGGCCGTATTCCCTGCCGACCCGCGGGCCTCCGCCGTCCAGTTCCTGGAGACTCACGTGGGCGATGCCGCGATCTCCGGCGCAAGCATCCGCCGCAGCATCGGCGACAAGACGGTGTGGGTGCAGGCAGCGGAAGACCTCGCCAACCGCGACGTGTTGATCGATGACATCGTCGATGATTTCTACAAGCATGTCGGCTGGATCACATTGCCGATTCTGTTGGTGCTACTGGTCACCGATATCGCGATCTTCCGCCGCGCGCTGTTGCCGCTGCGGCAGGCCTCCGAAATCGCCCAGCATATCGGCCCTGCGCGCACCGACATCCGTTTGCCGGTCGGAGAGATTCCGAGCGAAGTGACCCCGCTGGTTTCGGCGATCAACAAGGCGCTCGACCGCCTGGACGAGGGCTTCCGTCTGCAGCGTGAATTCACCGCCGATGCAGCCCATGAGCTTCGCACGCCGCTGAGCATCCTGCGCGCACGGGTGGAAACGCTCGATGATCCCCGCGTCGCCAAGGCGCTGCGCATGGACATCGAGGCGATGAGCCGCGTAGTCGGCCAGCTCCTCGACATCGCCGAACTCGAGGCCTTTGCGATCGACCCGTCCGAAGTGGCAGACCTGCAGGGCGCCTGTGCCGAAGTAGCCGAGTTCATCGCCCCGCTCGCCCTCGAGCAGGGTCGGGAAATTGCCTTGTTGGGCGCCACCGAGCCGGTATGGGTCAAGGGCAATGCCGAGATGATGAAACGTGCCATCCGCAATCTTGCCGAAAACGCCATCCGGCATACGCCAAGGGAGACGGTGGTCGAATTCGTGGTGGAAGAGAGCGGCACCGTCACGGTGCAGGATTGCGGACCTGGAATTTCCGACGGGGAACGCAAGCTGATTTTCCAGCGGTTCTGGCGACGCGACCGCAACCAGCAGGGAAGTACCGGGCTTGGGCTCTCCATCGTGCAGCGCATCGCCGAATTGCACGGCGCGACCATCGATGTCCAGAACCGGGTAATGGGCGGGGCCCAGTTTTCCCTGCATTTTGTCAGAGCGGGCGCGCCGTCTTGAGAAATCGCAACGGTCAGGTTTTACGTGCCGCCACTTGACGCGGGCAGGCTTGGTGCGGTCAAGATACGCCCGTGACCTGACCTCAAACCTCTGCAAGCGTGACGGACTGCAGGGGGCAACAAACAAGGAAACCTCGAATGAGGATCTTGCCGTCGTTTTCTGGAGGAAATCCCCGATGCGTCGTATTCTCTTGGCCGCCCTGTTGATGATGGCCGGCCTTATACCCCTTAGCCGAACGGCAACCGCGCAAGATGCCGCGCAGCCCGTCTTCGTCGTGACCTATGCGGAGGTTGCACCGAGCGCTGCCGCGGATGCGCGCAAACTGTTTCTCGGATACGTCAACGACGCTCGAAAGGCTTCCGGTGCCGTGGGGATCGATGCGGTTCAGCGTATTTCCGACCCCGGCCACTTCGCTCTGATCGAGCAATGGCAGTCGCTGGCCGCAAAACAGGCCTTTGCCGCAACCGAGCCCGTCACCAAATTTCGTGCCGCTCTCAACCCCCTGCAGAGCGCGGCTTATGACGAACGCATTCATGCCAGCCTTTCCGTTGGCTCGCCGAAGCCGGCTTCGGCTGACGCGATTGTCGTCCTGACCCATGTCGATGTGGTGCCCACACAGGTGGAGCCTGGAACAGCCAAGGTGAAGGCGTTTGTCGAAGAGGGTCGGAATGCGCCGGGCAATCTTCGTTTTGACGACGTGGTACAGGCCAACCGGAAGAATCATTTTACGGTAATCGAAGCCTGGAATTCGGCTGCCGACAAGAACGCCTGGATATCGTCCAAGACCGCACGAACTTTCCGGGAGGAACTGCAACCGATGAGCGGTGCGCTTTATGACGAGCGCGTCTACAAATTTGTGCGCTGAACGTGCCGCAGGCATACCTTCGATGAATGGCGGGAACATAGTTCCCGCCATTTTACTATCGTTTTTGTTCAGAACCTCTTCATGCGAGTTTATTGGGTAATGGGCGGCGGCATCAACGGCGGCCGGATCGTCGGCGAGCAGTTAAAAATCGAGCAGGCCACGCTGTTTCAAAACCGCGACTATCCGGTCCTGACCGATTATCGTGCGATGTTGCAGAACTCTTCGGGCGTGTATTCGGCCTCCAAGCTGCAAGCGTTCAGCGCATCTTTCCCGGCGTGCACCCAACCGTGCCCGGACTGGCGTAGCCATGTCTTTGCCGGCCGGGAAGCGATGCGGTCGGCCGCAGCCGCCCCTCAATGCATCGGCGCTTTGAACAACAGAGCCAACTTCTTCACCATTTCCTCAACGTTGGCCCGTACATCGGGTTGCTGGGCGACAATCTGCCCGTCAGCATCGAGGATTGAAATGATCGCGGAGTGGTCAAATCCGCCGCTTGCGTCGCGACGGTAGCGCACGCCGAGCGCGGCGGCGAGTTCGCGCACCGCCTTGTCGTCGCCGTTGAAGAGCGTCCAATCGGCTTGATCGAGCCCGCGCTCGTTTGCATATGCCTTGAGACGTTCAGGCGTGTCCACCGTTGAGTTCAGAGTAAAGAAGGCAAATCGAATTTGCGGCAGCGAGGCTTCCTTTGCGCGGTCTTCGATTGCCATCATGTCGGCCACGATCATCGGACAGATGTCCTTGCAGCTCGTATAGCCCATGGCGACGACGACTGGGCCACCGCGCAATGTCTCCAGGCTGACGCGCTCACCGTCCTGATTGACCCAGCTCGACGTCAGGTGATAGATAGACATGCCGGGAAGCGGCCCCGCAGCCTTCATCATGTGAGGGGTGTGGTCATCGTGCGCGGTCACGGCCGCGGGGCATGAAAAAAAGCCGATCAGCAGGCTCAACAGGAAAGCCGTGGCACGCATCATTCATCTCCCTCGCATCTGAATCCGACATTTTCCACCGCGTAATTCGCCTTCAGGCTTGATCGCATCGCGTACCGCATGAACGCAGGGTAGTTCGCCGCATCGCTGACCCCGATACTGCCGCTGCCGCAGAACGCTGCGTCATCCTTGCTTGAGGTGTTGCGCTGCTCCGAGCCGGTCATGAAACTGTTGTGATCGAGCGTCCACTCCCATACCAGGCCGACAAGATCATATACGCCGTAACCGTTGGGCTCGCCGCGCCCGACGGCACCGAGGCGTCCCGGATTCGGCGTGCTAAACCACGCGAGCGATCGTTGCTCGATCTCATTCTGTCTGCGGCCTTGGTCGGCAAGCGCGTATTCCCACTGATCGGTGGTGGGCAGCCGCAGGCCCCGTGCTTCGCAATAGGCCTCGGCAGCGAACCACGACACGTTTGTCACAGGCTGCGATGCGGCGGCATCGTCGGACAGCCGCAGATCGCCAAGCCAGTTGGCCAGATAATGGTGATCGGCGAACAGAGGCTTAACCTGCGAGCGACGCCATTGAGGATGTTCGCGCACGAAATCGAGGAACTGACCGTTGGTCACGGGAAAGGCGTCGAGCCGGAACGCGGGGATCCGTTGCGGGATGATTGCGACGCCGGCCTTTCCCTTTCCCGGGCCTTCTCGAAAAAACGACACGAAATCGCCGGCGGGTATTCTCACCATGGGCGAAGAGACCAAGACCGCGAGTGCAGTCGCGGTCATGGTCACGAAGATTACGCCCGTTACGGCCACGGCGACGGTCCAGGTACGTGGCCTAGTTTCTTCGGACACGGTTCGCCTGCACTTCGGCGGGGCGCACCTCAAGACCGGAGTTGCCCCATTTGTTGTAGACGTAGGTCATGACATTGGCGATGTCTTCGTCCGGCAGGTCCCATGCCGGCATGGCGCCGTTGAACGCGACGCCGTTGACGGTCAGTTGTCCCTCAAGTCCGCCGGTAACGGCCTTGATGGCGCGAACCTTGTCGGCGTTGAGATAGTCCGATTTCGCCAGCGGCGGGAATGCGTTCTTGACGCCCTCGCCATTTGCCTGATGGCAGGCCTGACAGTTGTTGACGAAGACCGCTTCGCCGGCCTTGATCCGCTCCGCCTTGTTGCTCGCAGCAGGAGGTGCCTTCGAGGGTTGTTCGGCGACGCGAGCGCCGACGCCCTCCGGCAAATAAACCTCGTCGCTGGTCTTGCCGGAATAGACGACCTTGTTTTCGTTGCCATTGACCTTCAGTTGCGCCAGCGCACCGCGATTGAAGGCGCGGCTCAGGGAGTGGTCCACCACGATGAAGGTGCCGGGCACGCTCATCGTGAAGTCGATGATCGCCGAGCCACCGGCGGGAATCATGGTGGTCTGCACGTTGTGGGTCGGCGTGCTCATATTGCCTTCCGCCCAGACTGTATCGAAGATCTGGCCGATCACGTGGAACGACGACGTCAGATTCGGACCACCGTCGCCGACGAAAAGACGCACCGTCTCGCCGACATTTGCCGTCAATGCCTGATCGCCGGTGGTCGAGCCGACCGAACCGTTGAAGACCACATAATCGGGCTTCTCATCGATCGCCTTCTGCATGCTGAATGGCTGCAGCCCTTTCTCCCCGTTCGGACCCTTGGTGTAGAAGTCTCCCTGCATGACGTAGAATTCCCGATCAACCTTCGGCAAGCCTTCTTTCGGCTCGACGAGTATGAGGCCATACATGCCGTTGGCAACGTGCATGGCCACCGGCGCCGTGGCGCAGTGATAGACGTAAAGGCCGGGGTTTAGCGCCTTGAATGAAAACACCGAACTGTGACCCGGCGCCGTCAGCGAAGCCGCGGCACCGCCACCTGGTCCGTTCACCGAGTGGAGGTCGATATTGTGCGGTATCTTGTTGGCGGGGTGATTTTCAAGATGCATTTCGACCAGGTCGCCTTCGCGAACCCGGATGAATTTGCCGGGCACCTTGCCTCCGAAAGTCCAGAACGTGTAGGACACCCCATCCGCCAGGCGTCCCTCAACCTCCTTGACCTCCAGATGTACGACCACCCTTGTTGCATGGCTGCGCGTTATGGCGGGCGGCACGGCGGGCGCGTCGGCCAAAACAGCCTGTTCGGTGCCGACAATTTCAGCACGCGCATTCTCTTCACGGCTCGCGCTCCAGGCGGGTACGCTCAGGCACACCGATAAAGTCAAAATGAAAACGTTCTCTGCCACGGTCTTCATGTTTCGCCCCCGATGCATAGTATGCGAGCCGTAAAGGTGCCGTCCGGACCCGGACGTTGGGGTGATAGTAGAAATGAGTTTGCCACGGCTATCTTTGCGGTAGCGCAAGCAATTCCGATTTTCCGAGGGGCTTGCTCCCGGAAAGCGATGCCTGAGCGGTTGCGGGATCGGCAGGCCCCTGTCAATCACGGCTTCGAGCCGGTACGATGCGGCGTTGTCGGTATCTGAGAAAGACAGGCCGCGCGAAATGACCATGGATTGTGTCGCCGAGGCCGCCGCGCCGGAGCAAGCTAACGCAGGCCTGCCGCCTTCGATACGCCGGCACATCTTCCTCTATCTTGGTATCCTCATCGTTCTGTTGGCGTTTGGCGGGCCGTCAGGCGGCCTGATCGACATTCCGATCAGCTTTTTCCTCAAAAACAGGCTGCATCTGGAGGCGCATCAGGTCGCGCATTTCCGCCTCATCGCGGCAATCCCGCTTTACCTGTCCTTCGTGTTTGGATTCATCCGCGACAACTGGAATCCGTTCGGTATGCGGGATCGCGGCTTCATGCTGATCTTCGGCGCTATTTGTGCGTTACTCTATCTCGGCTTTGCGTTTGCACCGATGACTTACTACTCGCTGCTTGTTGCGATCATCGTGCTGACGACTTCATTCCTGTTCGTGGCCAGCGCCCAAAACGGGCTGGCTTCGACGATCGGCCAGCAGCATGCGATGACCGGTCAGATCAGTGCGGTTTGGAACGTATTCGCCTCGATCCCTCTCGTCGCCGCCTTGTTGGCTGGCGGCTGGCTTTCGAGCCTGCTCGAACACCAAAATGCCGATTCTGCGGCGCGCATTCTGTTCCTTGCTGGCGCCGCGATCATGACCGCGGTCAGCGTGTTCGCACTGTGGAAACCGAAAGACGTATTCGTCCACGTCCACGCCGAACACGGCGCGAAGATTCATCCGCTGCATGATATCAAGCGGCTGTTCGGCCACTGGCGCATTTATCCGGCGCTTTTGATCTGGCTGTTGTGGAATTTCGCGCCGGGCTCCGCAACGCCGCTCCAGTACCATCTTCAGAACAATTTGCACGCGACCGACGCTCAGTGGGGGCAGTGGAATGCGATCTTTGCCGCTTCATTCATCCCAACCTTCATCATCTACGGCTTCCTGTGCCGTCGCTTTCCCCTGAAGACACTTTTGTGGTGGGGAACTATTGTTGCCGTTCCGCAAAATGTGCCGCTGCTCTTCATTCATTCGGTGACGGGTGCATTGATTGCCGCGGTGCCGATCGGCCTGATGGGCGGGATCGCCACCGGCGCCTATATGGATCTGATCATGCGGTCCTGTCCGAGGGGTCTGCAAGGAACCATGCTGATGATGTCGAGCAGTCTCTTTTTCGCCATCTCACGATTTGGCGATATCCTCGGCACGACATTGTACGATCGCTACGGTGGATTTACCGTCTGCGTCATCGCGATCACGCTTGTCTACGCCCTGATTCTTCCGACGCTGCTGCTGATTCCCCAGTCGTTGATCGCATTCGCCGATGGACAGGCAAACGGTCGCGTTGGCGAAGCAAGTTGCACTAGCCAGCCTTGAGCCGCGGCAGCAGCGTCAGCGCATTGTCGCGACCGATCGCCACGAGGTCGGCTTCCGACAGGCCGATTTGCGGCATGGTGTCGGCAGTTTCCCCAAGCGCGCGGTAAGGGAAGTCACTGCCGAACAGGATCTGGCTCGTCGGAACGAGGCCGGTGAGTGCCGCGATTGCCGGCCGATGGCCCGAGACCGCGATATCATAGTAGAGCCGCTTCAGCTCGTATTCGACGCCATTCGGCACCTTCTCAGTGAGATCCTTCGGACCATATTGAGTCAGCCTCGTGGCCACGATCGGAACCGTGCCGCCGGCATGGCAGAAAATGAAGCGGATGTCCTTTAGCCGCGCGAGCGTACCCGAGAACAACAGGCTGATGATGGTGCGCGTAGTGTCCTGCGGGACTTCGGCCATCACAGTAGCAATGCCGGGCATCAGGGTCCGGCAACAATTCGGGGTGGTCGGATGCACGAAAACCACGGCCTTGCGGCGGTTGAGTTCTTCAAGCACGGCGCGGTAAGCGCCATCGCCGAGCCATTTGTCGCCGTAGCTTGTCAGCAAGCCGATGCCGTCGGCCCTGAGCACGTCGAGCGCATATTCGATTTCACGCAACGAGCCTTCCGTGTCCGGCAACGGCAGGGCCGCAAACAGGCCGAAGCGGCCCGGATGATCGCGTACCAGCTCGGCGCCATATTCGTTGATCCGACGCGCGGTTGCGCGCGCTTCCTCGACATTGCCAAACCAAACCCCCGGGGTCGAAAGCGAAAGTATCGCCGTCTCGACGCCGTGCTGGTTCATCGCGGCAACTGTCTGCTGCGGCGTCCATTCCAGCCAGGCCCGGCTGATTTCGCCGCCCCTGGAGCCCGCGATCCGCTCACGGTTTTCGGCCAGGTAGAACGGCGGAACAATGTGGCTATGGACGTTGATCAGGCGGCGCCCGGTATCCGCCCGCGCTACCCGATTCGAGCTTCCTGATATCGCAGCACCCAGCCCCGTGGCCGCGACGCCGGCCAGAAATTTCCTCCGCGGCATTGCGGCGGGAGAGGGCGCGCTGCAGCAAAGGCAGCCGCGGAACGGCTGTGCTCGTTTCGATTGCATTTGCACGACATTCTCTTGGGTAAGAAGCAACTACCCGCTACGATACGCATTAGGTTCGCGGATGTCGATTGGCCGCCTGTATCAAAACCGGGTTGTCTGGCTGTCGCAATCGGGCGCCATAGTCTTTGTGGAGAAGTCGCCGCTGTCGGGACGGTCCACCGATCTCGCGGCCGGCTGCTGTCGAAAGGACCAACCTGGTACGGGCACGTCACGTGAGCGAAGATCCAACACTGCTTCCGAGCGACGCACGCCAGACCCCACAGGGCAAATTGTCCCTGTTGGCCCTGTCGGCGCTTGGGATCGTGTTCGGGGATATCGGAACGAGTCCCCTCTATACATTCAAGACTGTTCTTGCCGCAGCAGAGGACGTGAAGGATGTCGCCACGATTTTGGGGGCACTCTCGCTCGTGCTGTGGACACTCTTCATCATCACCACGGTGAAATATGTCTCGTTCGCCATGCGCGTCGACAATGACGGCGAGGGCGGCATCCTGGCATTGATGGCGCTGTTGGGTGTGAAGAAGCAGCAGCGTCCGACCATCATCGCCGTCGGCCTGTTCGGTGCGGCGCTGATCTACGGCGACGGGGCCATTACGCCTGCGATATCGGTGCTCTCGGCGCTGGAAGGTTTGAACATGGCGACGCCTGCGCTGCAGCCCTATATCGTCCCGGCCGCGGTCGCAATCCTGATCATGCTGTTTGCGATCCAGTCGCGGGGAACTGCAGCGATCGGGCGTTTCTTCGGTCCGATCATGCTGGTCTGGTTCGCCGCGATGGCCGCGATGGGAGTTTGGGGCATCGCCAAACATCCCACCGTGTTCGCCGCCGTCAATCCGCTTTACGGCCTGTCCTATCTGTTTTCGCATGGCGTGGCTGGATTTCTGGTGCTGGGCGCCGTCTTTCTTTGCGTCACCGGGGCGGAAGCGCTTTATGCCGACATGGGTCATTTCGGCAGCCGGCCGATCAAGGTGGCGTGGTTCGCGGCGGTGTTTCCGAGCCTGATCCTGAATTACGCCGGGCAGGCCGCCCTCGTGCTCGAGGGCGCACCGACCGACGGCAACATCTTCTATCGACTCTGTCCCCAATCACTCCTGATTCCGTTGATCGTGCTGGCAACGATTGCAACCATCATCGCCAGTCAGTCGATCATCACCGGCGCCTTCTCGATGACGCGGCAGGCGATCCAGCTTGGCTGGCTTCCGAGACTAAGGATCAAGCAGACTTCATCCGAAGGATACGGCCAGATTTACGTCGGCGTCGTCAACTGGCTGTTGATGATCGTAACCGTCGGCCTGACCGCAGGCTTCGGCAAATCGGACAATCTGGCTGCGGCCTACGGCATCGCCGTTTCCCTGACCATGCTGATGACATCGGCGCTGCTGTTCATTGCCATGCGCGAGATCTGGGGATGGAGCCTGTTGGCCGCCGGCGCGGTCGCGGGCTTCTTTTTGCTTGTCGACAGCGCCTTCTTTCTCGCCAACCTTTCAAAGATCGCCGAGGGTGGGTACGTGCCCTTGATCCTGGCCGTCTCGGTCTATGGCTTGATGTGGATCTGGCATCGCGGTGCGGCCGCGATTTCGCAGCGCTTACAGGACGCGCTGATTCCGGTGGACGCATTCATGCAAAGGATCAAGGCTGCGAATGTGCCGAGGGTTCCCGGGACGGCCGTGTTTCTCACGCGAACCGAGCGCGATACGCCGCCGGTGATGATCTGGCACGTCAAGCATAACCGCGCCCTGCACGAGCATATCTTCGTGCTTCGCGTCGAGATTCAGTCGATACCATGGGTTTCGTCGTCCAACCGCCTCGCCATTGCGGAGCTCGTGCCCAATTTCTGGCGCGCCGAAGCGCGTTTCGGATTCATGGAACGTCCCCACATTCCCGAGCTGCTCGCCGACAGCAAATCGTTGGGCTGCACCGTCGATCTCAATGACGTGACCTATTACGTCGGCCACGAGACAGTGATCAGCCGCGAGGATGGCATGGGGTTGCCGGCGTGGCAGGAGAGAATCTTTGCCGTGATGGAACGCAATGCGGTCCATGTCAGCGACTTCTTCAGCCTTCCCAGCGACCAGGTGGTCGAGATCGGCCGGCAGGTCGCGATCTAGGGAAGCAGGGCTTTCGTCGTTCCTCAGGGCTTCGCACCCCTGACGACACAAGCGCCGCCGCCGCATTTCAGGTTCGAAGTCGTGCCCACGACGGTTTTACCCTTGTTCGGTGCGGTGGTGGCCAGATTTTGCCTGACTGCGGCAGCTGCCGCGCCTTGTGTCGCCGCGTTGCCGCTCGCGCCGGCCGCGGCCGCGTTACCGGCCGAACCCGCCGTCGGCGCGCCAACGGCCGGGCCCGGCTTGGTAACGTTGCCAACGGTCGTCGGTTTCGTTCCCACCGAAGCCGGCGCGGCAGCGCCGCCGAGCGCGGGAGCCGGTTTCGCCATGCCGCCGACCGTATTCTGTTTCGTCTTCGTCGCTCCGCCGACGGCGGTTTGGGTCAGACCGGGACTTGAAAACGCGATCGAAAGTGCGCTGAGCAGGGAAGCCGTCACAATTGCTCTGATCTTCATGGGCGTAGCCCTTGTGTTGTGGTCTGGTGCCGCAGACAGCGGCCGCGGCATGCAGTGATGTTTACCCCTTATATGCGGGCCGGGATCATTTTATCCAAGGTTTTGTTCGGCGAACAATTCGAAATTGACACGCCGGGCAAATCACCTTCAGATTGATAGCGTCGAGAATACCTGAAGGCCCGCGTCCGAAGTCCGATCGCGGGCCTTTTCTTTAACGCAAAAGAACACACAAAGGACCTTTGTGCCGCCGCATTTCCTTATTTCCTTGGACCGCACTTATTGAGTCTAAGGGACTCGCCATGCGGATTGTTCTGGTCGCGTTGCTGGTTGGGGGCTCGCTCGTCTCGTTCGAGGCGCGGGCGCAGGAGCGCGCGGCCGATGCTGCGATCGGCGCGGTGTCGGGCGCGGTTGTGCTCGGACCCGTCGGCGCGGTGGCGGGCGCCATCGTCGGGTTCACGGCAGGGCCTGCGATCTCGCGCTCCTGGAGCACGCGCGGGTCGTCGTCGCGTGCACGAGCCCAGCGGACGTTGCAAGCGGCCGCCGCGCCCGAGCCGCCGACTACGGGCAGTGTTCCCACTCCGCAGCCGAGGCCGTCGGGGCCGCCGGCCAGTCCACCGCCGGTGGGCGCTCCGATGGCGAGCACCAAGATGCCGCCGGTTCAGGGGCTTGAATAGGTCGCGCTCTCGAGGGCGGCGGCCCACTTTTTTGAGCTTGCCCCGTCGGGCAAATCACCGGCATAATTCCATCGTCGCAAGATAGGAGCCCGCGTCGGGGAACGGCCGCGGGCTTTTTCAATTTTCTTGAAGCGAATGGCGACCGCGGGTCGCAGTCAAGCCGAAAAATATCAAGCGGTCTGCCGCGAGAGAAGCGGTTTGACTTGCCTCCTGCCTTGTTCTACCAAAGGTATAATTCATCCTGAATTGCACCTTCATACCTTGCACGATCGCGGACGATCGGCAAACGCAACGCGATGTTTGTGTAGAACACCGCAATGGGAACGGCAGGCAGCGGTATCCAGCCAGTCGTTGCACGCGACAATGGCTGGCCGGTAGACGATGTTCCCGCGCTCAAGAGCGACGCCGATGCCGGCGTCTTGAGCAGGCGCGCTGCCGCGCGGAATGGCCGCGACGATGGCGCCAGAATCCCGCCTTCATTCGCCGAGGGCCTCAAGCACATGGTCCCCTCACCCAACGGTCTTCTCGGCAGGCTCACCGCCTTGACGGCCGTTGATCCGCAAAATCCGGAGCGACTTGCGCCGCCGCCGCGGCTGGAAAGGAGGCAATATGTTTAGTTCGCGATTGTTGGCAGTGATTGTGCTGGCTGTTGCGTTGTTTTTTTCTGCGAATGCCGTCTCATCCCGGCAAGCGCAGCAACTTGCGAAAGTCTTCGATGAAAGACCTGCGGTCACCCAAAAGAGGGTGGAAGTAGCCGAGATAACCGAAAAATCCGCGGCTGCGTGCTCTGTGCGCCTTCATGGCTTCATCGAAGAATTGGAAGGCGTGTTCAGTTGGGCGCACTCGGTGTATCCAGTCCAGCATCTGTTTGAAAAATACTTTCCACTCGAGGGATGCGATCCCGGTGCGGTGTCGGAACTCTGTCTGAAATCCAGATACTGCCGCGACGCAAGTGTAGAGCCAAACACAATGGTCATCGTGTTTGATGGCCGCTGGGATGACCCGTATCGGGGACTCCATGTGCAATTTGGTCTTGATCTGCGATCTGGCGACTCTCGACTTCCCTTCGTCAAAGCGAAAATCTAGATGAAATATGAACGAACAAATCGGTGTTACATACTTTCGAGTATTGGGCGGTGCCGGATATCATATGGCGGTCTTTTATACGAATTGCGCCGGTGAAACGAGCGTAATTGAAGTCGGGCCAGCCGACGCAAGTCTTGGTCCAGTTGATTTAGCCAAAGCCTTATCGATGCCGATGGCAATCATCACACGCTTCAGGGACCAGAAACAGGATGATCGAAAGAATCTTCGTGCTTGCGCTTCGTTTTGCTGTTTTGGGCGTCGTCCTGCCTGCATTCACGCAAGCTCCTGGCGCGCGCGCGGATTCGGCTTCCTGCTTGGCGAAGGCCACTTCGTTCGTCGCTGAATTGGATGAATTGCTTGAAAAGGAAAAAGAATGGGACACGCCGTACCCCGATCTCATCAAACGATATTTTCCTCTTCGCGACTGTGAAGCTCAGGCGTTGCTGGATGTCTGCAGTCAATCGCGCTTCATCCGGTCGATACGGCACAACCCCCGCACCAACGAATATTTCATCAGGTTCGAAAGGGGCAACCTGGGAGCCTGGTTCGCTTATCTCGTCGCAGAGAGAAAATCAAATACCTCGGACGCCGGATTCATGAGAAAACCTTGAGTAGCGAGAAATGCCTGAAAAAATCCTGATGACTTACACCAACGCAACCGCCGTCCCTTATGAAGGCACGACGCTTGGACACCACATCGTCCTAAATTATATCGATGCCGACGGCAATCATCACATGCTTCAGGAAAGAAACGAGATGATCGAAAGAATCTTCATGCTTGCGCTTCGTTTTGCCGTTTTGAGCGTAGTCCTGCCAGCATTCACGCAAATTCCGGACGCGCACGCAGATTCAGCCTCCTGCCTGGCGAAGGTCGCATCGTTCGTCGCCGAGTTGGATGAGTTGCTCGAGAAGGAAAAATACTCGAGCGCACCATATACCGATCTCTCCGAACGATATTATCCATTCCGCGACTGTGAGGCGGAGGCCTTGTTGGACATCGTCAGGCGATCGCGCTTCATTCGGTCGATATCCCACTTCTCTCGTACCAATGAATATTCAGTCTTGCTCGAAAACGACTTCGTAGGCGCCTGGTTTGTCTACGTCGTCTCTGAACGAAAGTCCCAGTCGGCCGGTGCCGGATTCACCCGTAAACCGTAAGCAGAAATTACATGCCCGAAAAAATCTTCATGACTTACACCAACGCAACCGCCGTCCCTTTCGCCGAGTGATCCAGGCGACGCCCTTGATCCGCCGGCATCGTCGGCTCAGAATTCTCAGGGAGCCCTTTCCCTTAACGACGCCTATCTCGAATATCCGAAGCGGTTGAACGCCAACCAATCGCCGGCATCGGCATTCGAACCAAGCGCGCCGGGAGTATCACGCAAGGTTTTCCAACGCCTCAACCGCCGGAAATTGCCGACGATCGAACGAAAGCCTCTGTCATCTCGCACAACCGATGATTGACAATGTTCATGAAATGTTCTATTGGTTGTGTAATGGAAGTTTTGGCGCTCCCTCAAGGATACGCGGGATGATTGCCCGGATCGTAAAAATCATCGCCCTGGTTATCGCGACGCCGATCGTGCTTCTTGTTCTCGGCGTGGCTTACTTTGTCGTTACCACCGACATCGACTACCGGAACGCCGAAATCACGACCGCGCTGGTGCGCGACGGCATTTACAAGCCGCCCCCTCAATTCAAATTCGATAGGGCTTGCTTGTTCGCGCCCGAATCCGCATTCCATAATCGAGACTATGATGAAGAGGATTCAATCCTTCTTCCCAACACCTTTACCCACTGGACACTCGTGCTGATCGACGACGCCAACAAGACCTATCGGACCTTGTACGCCCTCGAACGTGTCGTGCATTTGGGTCGCCTGGGATGCGTCCCTAAGATCACCTTGCGAACCGAGATCCGCAATGGGGAACTTACGGCCTATGTCGAGGAAGACTACGAGTATTAGCGAATGCGCTTCGCCGACGGTTACCCAAAAAGCATCGTCTAGCTTGCCAACTCAAATGCATGTTGGGCGATTCTCCGCGCGTGCCGCAGAAGCAGGAACAAAACAGGAGAAACCCTGAACGATCGGATCACCGACCCCATTACCGCGAGGCTTGGCGATTCCAGCGACACCCTTGCGAATGCAAATGGACTCCCTGGCGGTCGCAAAGTCGGCTGACGCCAGCTACCAGGATTTCTGCCGGGAGGTTCAAGAGCTGACTAGGGATGCGGACGTGGCCGCCATGGTACGCGGCAGTCCGGAATGATCGAAAGGCCTCTCCATCCTGCTGCCGACGAAGTGCGAACCGCACAAATAAAAGGACTTAGGAGATTACTATGAAACTCGCGTCTCTACCGAAGATGGTCCAGCGCCTACCGACAGTCCTCATCGTAGCAGGCATTATGACGGTCGCATCTCTCGCTCACGCGTCGATGACGTGCACACGGTTCGATGAATTTCCCGTCGTCTCGGATCCATCGATCCGGGAGCAGTTGGAAAACCATGTAAGAGCGCTGCCTGGCCTCAAAAACCATAAGATCAGAAGTCTTGACGGTCGCTTTTTCATCGTCACGGCCGATGGCGGATTTTGCAAAGATATCCCGCGTTGCGAACATCGTCTCTTGGATCTGCGGAACGGTGTGGTCAGAGACGTCTTTGCTTTTCGAGGAACGGGCACAACCTGGATATTAGGGTCTCCGGCGAGTTTCTGGATTGAAGATTTGCAGGACGAGTATTCGGCCTGGGCATTCGTGACGACCGAATACACTTTCATTCGTGTGGACCTGCCCCGTTCTGGCGACATGATTGTTATTGACTTTCCGGGGCCGGAAGAAATGAAGACGCTTCAAGTATGCGCGCATGTGAAATGAATAGACTAAAGAGGAAAAAATGGCCGAGATACGTCAGATTGGAAAATTGACAATTCACTTTCTGGGAGACAATGCAGCGCAGCTTGCAAAATCATTCGACGGCTCGCTCTCCGGATCGCAGTCTTTTGGAGCTGCGATGGACGAGACGGCGCGCACGCAAAGGCATATTTACGTCGGCAGTTCGCTGGACGACTTACGAGATCAGCCAGGCTTTGATCGTGCTGGATTTGACCCCAACTTGGAAGAGACGCAGAATACCAACGCGTTCGGCAAACCAGCGGGGGCCGACAGCTATTTTATTGTAGTTACCAATAGGGACCACCATCTCATCCAAAACGACGGACAAACTTTTCCTGGATCGATGGACCTGTCGCTGGTTCACGAGTTTCTGCACCCTTCGCAAATAATGCGCACGCTCGCCGAGACCGGGAGCCTTCGTGCACGCGATAGCGAAGCTCGTACGCAAATGCGAGAGCAAAAGATTGCTGAGGAGCTTGGAAGGACACCCGGAAAAGATTTTCCGGATGTATTTGAATCCGGTCCCTACGGCGTTCGGTTGGACCCTGCCGAAACGCAGCCGCGTTCGACGCTACCGAGCGATCCCGCTCAGCTTGTTGATCCAATGAAGTACGGCGCCCGCACATCGCCGAGCCCTATAGAGCCTATGTCGCTGCAACGCGACAATTGGTCCGCGCCAAGATTGGTTCGTGTGAATGGCCTGACACCGCAAGCATTGCCCGCAATGTCTACAGCTTCTTCTGATAGTCGAAGTTCCTGGGGCGACCGTTTCGGAAACGGGATTTCGTTTCCACAAGATATTCCACCGCGCAATCCGAATTTGCCGATGCCGCCTCCGGAGAACGAGGGGCCGATCGGAATTGTCAGTGGCAAGCCGATGCCACGGTGGCCGATCCCGCCGCCGATCTTCGATACGCGAGACAATTCTGGCACTGCCGCCGGCAACTGGCTGACATCGGCTCTGCTGAGAGACAGCAGTGTATCGCAACCGTCGTCGCTTGACACGAACGGATCACAGGCTTCGCTTGCGCCGAATGGTCAAGATTCTGCCACCACCGCGCCGAGTGATCGGAGCGACATCTTTGCTCCGCTGACAACGTCGTCTCAGAATTCCCAGGGACCGCTTACCCTTAACGAAGCCTATCAACAATATCGCAGGCGCCTGGACGCCAGCCAATCGCCGGCATTAGCGTTCGAACCAAGCGCGCCGGCAGTGCCAAGCAACCCATCGTCCATTGCTCAGGCGCCGGATGACGGTGGACCACTAACGCTTATGGAAGCCTATCAGCAATATCGCAAGCGCCTCGACGCCAGCCAGCCGCAAGCACCGGCATTCGATACAAGCACGGCGGTGGCGCCGCCTCCTCCTTCCGACGATTCCAATTTCTCCGGCGGTCTCGTCGGCAGGCTGACAGCGCTAATGCGGCAATATCCGGAGATGTATGGGCCGCCGCCTCAGGAGGACGATGAATTGCCCTCGTACTACGGCTTGATGCGCAACCGTTGACCTGTCAGTTGCCGCCAAAAGGCAGCAGACCCGCCGCCGTCAAACCGGCCCCGCGGGTTTTCATTTGGTTTTCCGAAATCGGATGGTGGTCGCAGGGCGCACCAGTCTGCTCGAGGCGCTTGCCGCAAGGCGCCCTTCAAGCGCGCCGCCATCCGAACATCTACAAAACTTCGCCGGCGTGCGCGAACGCGCCGGCCGCGGTCTCGTCGAGCGAGATAGGGTTCGCGCCCGAAATGACCAGCGCTGTGCGCGGTCATGCCGCGCATTTTGTTTCTATCAAGCTGGAAAGCTTTCGACTTTGCGGGAGGAAGGGCCATGAGTGCCGTGATCATTGAATTCGTCCGGCGTCCGAAGCAACGAACGAGGTTCTTTGATTTTCCGGTCCCGACTCGATCGGCCTTTCGAACGGATGACCTCACCATGGGCCATGCCGACGCGCCGGCGCGTTGCGAGAACGTTTTGTCGATCGACGAATACCGGGAGAACCGCGACGCAACCCAGCTAACTCGCCTCCGCCACTCGCCGTGCAAAAATCCTGCCGTCGATCGCGCAGAGACCGGCCCCGATGCAGGCGAGCCCGGCGAATTGTCTGACTTCGAGATGCTCGCCGAGACCAAAACTTCCCATGATGATCGCGCTGACCGGAATAAGGAAGGTGACGAGCAGGAGGTTGGTCGCGCCAGCGGTTGCGAGGATGCGAAAATAAAGCACATACCCGATTGCAGTTGAAAAAACGGCGCTACCTAAAGCGGCGGTCCACACCGGCCATCGCGGCATGGTCAACGTCCAGGGCGCATCGACGAACATCGCAAGGGGAAAAAGCAGAATTGCGGCCGCCGTCACCTGGCCCGTCGCGGTCACGATCGGCTCGAAGCCCATCCCGCTGAAGCGCCGGCCATAGACGCCGGCAAAAGCATAGGAGACGGTGGCCAAGAGCACTGCGAGCTGCGCCAGCACGTTGCCGCCCAATCCCTTTAGCGAATCCGGGCCGATCAACACCACCACGCCCAAAAATCCGATTGCCACGCCGAGGAGCCTGTTGCCGGTCATCTTCTCATCGCTGGTGAGGAAATGCGCAACAATGACCGTTGATATCGGGGTCGTTGCGTTGAGGATCGCAGCGAGACCCGAAGCGATGTGGCTCTGGCCCCAGACCACGAGACAAAACGGCAAAGCGTTGTTGAGCAGACCCATGCCGAAAAACGCGCGCCAGGCCGAAAGATCGTAGGGCAATTTCTTGCCGAGCGCCTTCACCACTGCGTTGAGGATGATGGCGGCAAGGAAAACGCGCAAGAAGACAATCGTGAACGGCGGCAACGCTTTTACCTGGACGCCTGCGAAGAAGAACGAGCCGCCCCACAACACCGATAGCAGCACCAGCGCGAGCCACTCGCCACGGTCCATGCGGTGGTTCAGGGGCAGGTCGGCCATTTCCTTCCCGATATCCAATTGAATTTGGCTCTCTCGTCGGCTCGCTGTGTCTGCAAACGGGCGCATCCAGTCGCCTTGTCTATCAGAGAACTTCAGTGCGCCACCCGATTTCCGTAAAACGAGGAGAGAGGCGCCTTCAAAAGTGTGTAATCGCCGATGCCCACAACCAAGAGATCAAGAACCATCACCGAAATCCGATCGCTGGCGCGCAGCCATACCCGCACCGCGCTGAATGTTCTGGTCGGCGTGATGCGCAGCACCAAGGCGCCGGCACCGGCGCGAATTGCAGCCGCCAACGCCATCCTCGACCGTGGCTGGGGCAAGGCCGCGCAAGCCGTCGAAGGTCATGACGGCAGCGCCCTTGAACTCATCCATCGCATCGAGCGCGTCATTGTCCATCCTGAAAATGTCAATCCTGAAAATTCCCACCGCAAAGATCTTTGAGCCGCTGCTTTCGCCCGCGCGGTACAAGGGCATCTATGGCGGACGCGGCTCGGGAAAATCGCATTTCTTCGGTGAACTCCTGGTCGAGACTTGCCAGGCCGAGCGTGGCACGCTCGCGGTTTGCATTCGCGAGGCGCAGCGGACGCTGGCGCAATCCTCCAAGCGGCTGATCGAAGCCAAGATCGCAAGCCTTGGCCTCGGCCACGGCTTCAAGGTCTTCAGCGACAAAGTCGCAACGCCCGGTGACGGCATCATCATCTTCCGCGGCATGCAGTACGACGCCGGAAAATATCGCCTGATGATGAAGGCAAGCGGCGGCGCAGCCGCGCGGGCCGTTCCGCCGGTGCAACGCCCCGGGATGGCGCGCTCGCCTGCCGAGCGCAACCACGCCGATCTGCAAGCGCTGAGCGCAAAACTCTCGAAGTCCGGCGACATCAGGGACGCCGTCGCACTCTATAAGGCGCGCAAATCCAGCCGGCGCTAGGGCATCCCGCACAAGCGGCATCCGCTGTTTATCCGGACGGGAGTAAGTTGACAGAGTTCGTGCTTTGTTCTACCTAAAATTGAGCCGGCCGATTGGATTGGCGCTCAGGCGGGAAAGATATTGACCTCGGTTAACGACGAATGTGGTGGCGATCCCGTGGCTAGGTCTCCTTGGTTGAAGAGCCTGGGATATTATCTGCTCGTCATCGCTCTCCTGGGCTGGATGGTCTCCAACCTGCTCGATGCGCGACTTTCCGACGTGCAGCTTTACGCTGTCGCACTTGTTGCTATCCCCTATATCTTTTTGCCTTTGGCGTTGTTTAGCCAAAAGTGGTGGGTGCTAACGGCGTCTTTCCTGCTTTCGGCCGCCTCGATCAGGATATCGCGGTTGAGATACCTCCCGATCGTCATTGCGTTGGCGAGTTGGCTGCTCATGCACCTGCTCAATTTCGTCACGCATCTATCCGAGTGGCTGGTCGATCTGTTTTGCGCGTCATGGATATCGCTGCTTGTCCTGGCTCTGGTCGCGCCCTTCTTCCGCTGGTGGCGCGAATTCTCGGTCACCATTCTCGCACTGCTTAACACCCTCTTCCTCTTTTTGGGAATCTCTGCGACGCCAGAACCGATCGTGCTCCCGAACCGCTGGCTCCAGGAAACTGGATTTCGCATTTACGCCACGCGCCTGATCCACTCGATGCCGCTCGATGAATTTCTGTCGCGATGCAGACTGGTCGATTATGTCGAGGAGGACGGAACGAAGCATCAGGTCGGTGAGTGCGACAGGGATTTTCGCTCGTCGCCGTGGTTCGAAAACATTGTCATCTACGACCCGAGCGGTCAGTCGGTTTGGCCACCAACCGAGCGAACGTTGGCGTGGAGGCTGGCGATCCGGCGTCTGCCGGTCGGAAGTTACCTCGTTCACGACGATGTAGCTTCGCATCTTGTCGGAAACTTTTTTTGGGTTTTGACGCCTAACGCAAAAGGTGACGACGGGAAATAATTTTAGTTCGCGCCGGTGGACGCTCGGGAGCTGCTGTTCGAACAACATCTGGTCCCACGAATGACCGCGATCGGTCCGACGGAAGGATCGCGCCGTCGCATTGCGTTCCACAACTCGCCCCAATCCGCCGAGCGATCCACGAATGTTGATTTCGCGGCGCGATAGAACCCTGCCTCCGCCCAGGTCAGGTGTTGCTAGCGCTTTTCGTTTTGCCGCGCCGATGACACGCGCATCCCTTTCCAATCCAAGCTTAGAAGGAGAACTTATGTCGGATGACATATTCTATGTTGGCGCTTTAAAAAACCAGCAATTCAGCGGCCTTGTTCCCGCCCGGTTCCTGACCATCGACGGTCAACCGGTTGTGGACCCGACGCCGGGCGGGCCGAACGGGAGCATACCGTATATTTATTCCGACGCTCAGGGCTCCAACCAATCGGATGAAGCCAATCCCAATAACTACATGATCGTCCCTGCGAACTTCAACGAAGCGCACGCCCGGGCTTACGCCGACCAGATAAAACAGATGATCGTTGATCCCGAAGGCCGTCTTACCGGAGCAGCGTTGAAGATGGCTGCCGATTTCTGGCGCGGCGGACCGCAGGATATCCAGCGCGGTTCGCAATGGGGCGTTCCTGAAGGCTCGACCGTTCCAGCATTTGCGAGCGGCGCATCGCATTATCTGGGTTTTGTCAGCGGTTTGACCGGCATGTCTTAATCGATCTGGCGTGGACAAGAGCGGTCCCTCGGGTGTCTCGCAGCAAAATTACAAAAATCTGATGCGGGGTTGGTCCGATGCGACCACGACACCTCCGCCAGGCTGGATGATCGACACTCCTGGCACCGGCTCCCAAGACCAGTCGTCGATCGGACAGATCGGCGGTGGAGGCAAAGCCGGATGGATATCGACCTTGCAAGGCATCGACCCGGCGAATCCGACGCAGCCGGCCGGACCCCAGAAAGCTTTTGGCCCGCTTGGCCTCGTCAGCAACCAGCCGATGCCGGATTGGCCGATCCCGCCGCCGATCTTCAATACGCGCTAGGCATTCATTCCGTCAGTAAACCCGGCCGAGACCCACGCGCTTGCGAAGGCGCTGACGCGCGAAGATGAGTACATTTCCGCCCCAACAAAGGATACCCCGATGGCAGAAGATGAACGAGATTTTCTTGAACGTTCCGAGTCCATGATAGATAAACTTTACGGCCAACCGGCTTCGATCGATCAGATCGCGGATCAGTTTGCGCTCTATTGCCTGAAGAAACGCGCGGCCGCACTGGAAAATCTCGATACCGAGTTGCGTGGCGAGATCGGCTCCGGCGCGCACAGCCTGCGGCGTCACGCGCAGTTGATGACGTTGCGCAAGAAAATGGGCAGCGTGCACGAGGCGCTGCGCGAGGCCAAGCGATAACCGCCTCACAGAAAACGAGATAGCTAGTTGACGACAAACCCTGTGCTGGCGGCACTGGCGCAAGCGCGCATGCGCGCCGCGCCGACCGCGGAATCGGCAAGCAAGTTGACAGGGTTCTCGAGGTGTTCTACCTGAGATTGAGCGAGCACGACAATGGCTGCGCGGTTACACCCTTAGTAAATCTAATCTGCGGCCTGCTAGTCATGGCATTGGGGGGCATCATGTGCGGCAGTTGGTAGTCACATCAACTCCCACGCATTCGACGTTGCAGATATCAATGACGCGGGAATGATATGACCTCGGTTAACGACGAACGCGGTGGCGATCGCGGGACCAGGACCTTTTCGTTGAAGAGCCTGGGATACTATCTGTTCGTCATCGCTCTCCTGGGCTGGATGGTCTCCAACCTGCTCGATGCGCGACTTTCCGACGTGCAGCTTTACGCTGTCGCACTTGTTGCTATCCCCTATATCTTTTTGCCTTTGGCGTTGTTTAGCCAAAAGTGGTGGGTGCTAACGGCGTCTTTCCTGCTTTCGGCCGCCTCGATCAGGATATCGCGGTTGAGATACCTCCCGATCGTCATTGCGTTGGCGAGTTGGCTGCTCATGCACCTGCTCAATTTCGTCACGCATCTATCCGAGTGGCTGGTCGATCTGTTTTGCGCGTCATGGATATCGCTGCTTGTCCTGGCTCTGGTCGCGCCCTTCTTCCGCTGGTGGCGCGAATTCTCGGTCACCATTCTCGCACTGCTTAACACCCTCTTCCTCTTTTTGGGAATCTCTGCGACGCCAGAACCGATCGTGCTCCCGAACCGCTGGCTCCAGGAAACTGGATTTCGCATTTACGCCACGCGCCTGATCCACTCGATGCCGCTCGATGAATTTCTGTCGCGATGCAGACTGGTCGATTATGTCGAGGAGGACGGAACGAAGCATCAGGTCGGTGAGTGCGACAGGGATTTTCGCTCGTCGCCGTGGTTCGAAAACATTGTCATCTACGACCCGAGCGGTCAGTCGGTTTGGCCACCAACCGAGCGAACGTTGGCGTGGAGGCTGGCGATCCGGCGTCTGCCGGTCGGAAGTTACCTCGTTCACGACGATGTAGCTTCGCATCTTGTCGGAAACTTTTTTTTGGGTTTTGACGCCTAACGCAAAAGGTGACGACGGGAAATAATTTTAGTTCGCGCCGGTGGACGCTCGGGAGCTGCTGTTCGAACAACATCTGGTCCCACGAATGACCGCGATCGGTCCGACGGAAGGATCGCGCGGCGCCTTGGACAAAACCAGCAATTTGGCGGCCGTGTCCCGGCCCGGTTCTTGGCCGTCAACGGTCAGCCGGTCGTGGACCCGACGCCTGGCGGCTCGAATGGGCACATACCCTATATCCATTCCGATGCTCAGGGCTCCAACCAATCGGACGAAGCTAATCCCAACAACCGCGTGATTGTTCCAGCGAACTTCAACGAAGCGCATGCCCGGGCCTACGCCGACCAGATCAAGCGGATGATCGGCTCCGGCTCGCACAGCCTGCGGCGTCACGCTCAGCCAGACCTTGCGCAAGAAGATGGGCGGCGTGCACGAGGCGCCGCGCGAGGCCAGGAGATGACGAAGTCCGAGAAGCAACAGCACCAAACCGACAACAAGTGGCACGTAAGTTGACGACCAACCCGATGCTGGCGGCACTTGCACAGGCGCGTATGCGAGTCCGCGCCGATATGGGATCAGCAAGGAAGTTGACACGGTTCTCACTGTGTTCTACCTAAGATTGAACAGACCGTCGCGAATGACAACTCGCTGCAAAGCGGGGTTAGTGACAGCAGATGCCTCCACCGTCGATACGTCCGATCTGCGGCCTGCTGCTTTTGATATTTTGTCTTCTGTCGAGCGTTGCTGCGTCCGCGGGCGATTACACCGTTTCATACGCATTCGATGCCAGGGAAGAGCTCAACAACTCGGGTAAGCAAACCTGTGAGTACAAGTCGTACTGCAGGATCGAGTCAGAGAAGCTGAAACTCTCTATCAGCCTGGCGTTCTGGGACCCCAATCATAGGATTGTGACCATTTCGGTTTCCGGAGAACAGGGCCGATGGGGTTGCTGCTATTTTTCCGATGGCGTGGACGACGTCAAGCGCGACGCGAGGGACTCCCTGATCCGCCTTTACGTTTATGTGGGACGGCGGCGAATCAGAAACGAATTCATTCAAAATGAACCACTCGGAATTTTGTATCTTCAGTTCCTAGATATCAAGTGAAGTTGTGGGCACCTGTGGATGGTCGGCAGACCCCAGGGTTCGTGATTTTCAACATCAGCCAGCACGTCAATCGCAGATCAGGGACGATGGGAGTTGGCCGAGTGCTCGGTTCGTAGTGTCCAAATAATGTGCCGGCATGGAGAACAGAAATTGCCTACCATCGAAAAGCGACCTGTTCCCGCTCCGAACTCTCTGACGATTGAAACGCGCGGCCGCACTGGAAAATCTCGATACCGAGCTGCGTGGCGAGATCGGTTCCGGCGCGCATTCGCTACGGCGTCACGCGCAGTTGATGACGTTGCGCAAGAAAATGGGCAGCGTGCACGAGGCGCTGCGCAGGGCCAAGCGATAACCGCCTCACAGAAAACGAGATAGCCAGTTGACGACAAACCCTGTGCTGGCGGCACTGGCGCAAGCGCGCATGCGCGCCGCGCCGATGTTCGCTCGCTGGTGTGAGCTGAACGGCACGAGCTTTTGTCCGGCATCGCCGGCGGCAATTGCGAAATTCGTCACCGATTGTGCTCCGCTTGGCATCGCGCGGCTCTGGCCGGCGGTGCAGGATATCTCAAGAGCGCACGTCACGCTCGGGCTTGCCGACCCTACGCTCGGCGGCGAGGTGGCCGCGGCCATCGGCTGCGTCGCCAACATCCAGGCGCCGCGTTCCTGGCCCGACGGGCGCAAACGGCAATTCAAGTCGCTGCCATACGATTGGCAGGCCTATATCGCCGACCACGAAGCGCGGCGCGAGAAGGCATTGCGACGGGCGCAGAACGAAGCTGCCACGTTTCGTCAGAAACTAGCGGCATTTCAGCAAGAGCAGACCGCGAAACAAAGAGGAACCGATGAAGCCAAAGGAAACACGACCGATGCCGACGCCTCCGCTCGAAGAGCGCATTAGAAAAATCCGTGCCGATATCGATGCCGTCATCGAGGAAAAAACGGCGGCCGTTGCGAAGGAAAATCCCGGCGTGCCCCGAGGCGTGATCCGTAACCTCCTGACCGCGCGCGCGCCCAATTGCGCCTGCTCGCAGTATCTCGAGCTGGCGCGCGCGGAATAGCGCAGGTTCCGATCAATAGGCCAAATGCGGCGGTCCCTTCGGGCCGCCGTTTTCGATTCAGGAGAAGCGACAATGACACTCTATAAATGGTCCCAGACGGCTTCCGCTGACGCCACGGCGAACTCGACGATCAACTGGGCTGAAGGGCAGGCACCTTCCAGCATCAACGACTCTGGGCGCGCGATGATGGCCGCAACCGCGAAATATCGCGATGATATCGCCGGCGCGATCATCACGTCCGGCACGTCGACGGCCTATTTGCTGTCTAGTTTTCAGGTGTTTGATTCGCTTACCCATCTCAACGGGCAGATGATTGCGTTTACGCCGCATGTGACCAACGGCGCGACGGTGACGCTGAACGTGGATTCGCTTGGCGCCAAGCCGCTTCGTTCGGCCCCCAACACGGAGCTGCTTGCCGGGACAATCATCCAGGGCACGCCCTATGTCGCGACGTACAACAACAACGACGGGGCGTTTTATTT
Source organism: uncultured Alphaproteobacteria bacterium (assembly GCA_963721935.1). GTDB lineage: Bacteria > Pseudomonadota > Alphaproteobacteria > Rhizobiales > Xanthobacteraceae > Bradyrhizobium. The sequence continues at coordinate 122,032 of CAVRMY010000055.1, read as the reverse complement.
ACAGGGATTTTTTGGCAATCCGTACAACGTCCCGCTTCTTGGAGGAATGGATTATTGGGACACGGTGGCACCCAATAGCTCTTTCATATTCCCACAAGGGCAAGCGATTTCCCGGACGATGTACGCGGCGGCCTTCTCGCGGTGGGGTACAAAATTTGGTGCCGGCGATGGTTCAACGACGTTCAATGTTCCGAACAAGATGGGTAAGGTTTCCGCGATGATGGAAAACGTGCAAAACTTGCTGACGTCCGCTTTTTTCGGTGCCGACTCAACACAACTTGGTTCTATCGGTGGTGCTCAGGCACATACCCTCACCGCAGCTGAGATGCCAGCGCACATTCACGCAAACACGCTAACCGATGGCGGGCATTCGCACAGTCTATCCGGATCGAGCGGGTCCTTCGCCGGAACCACCACGGGCGGGGCAAGCGGAGGTGGAATAGTGGTCCCCATCAATCCAGGGGCCATAATCCTAAACGCGCAGGTGACAGGGATTACCATTAATAACGCTTCGCAGGGTGGCGGCGGCGCTCATGCGATCGTACAACCTACGATCACCTGCAATTATATAATCCGAATCATTTAATCCGCCACCACCAGTCCGCGTCGTACTCCTTCTCCGAATGATGGTCATGATTCAACAGGCGAACTACGCCAGCGAGCAAAAGGATAACCGCCAACGGAATTCCAACGATCATCCACATGGGGGAGGTCCCTTGGGAGGGCGTTTTTTAATTATACAACTGACAGGTGTAATTGGTATTTTTGAAATCACATTTGATTGACGGCTAGCGCCAACCCAGCGAAGCCATTTCATCGTCGTCGCGAGCGTTCGTCTTGCAGGCGCGGGAGCACGCGCAACCGGCGCTTCTCCCGATGACTGTGCCGGGTCTCACGATTGCTAAAGCTCATCTGGCTCCCCGCGCTGCCGGGCCTACCCTTCGTTTTCGATCAGCACGGTCAACTAGGCCACCTCTCCGGCGGCCAATCCCGGATCAATCACATGACTGACATCGCAGCCCTCAAGGCAGCGAATGCGCGGCGCTGGGCGAACGCCAGGCTGATCCGCAGCTTCTCTGCTGTCGCCACACATCTCGCTTCGCCGGAGGCCAAGTCGCGTTATCGCGCCGTCTCTGCGAAGACAGGCGTGCCTTGGCCTTTCATCGCCGTCGTTCACGAGCGGGAGTGCTCGCAGGACTGGACAGGATCGCTGGCGCAGGGGGACCCCTGGGACAGGGTGTCGATTTACGTTCCCGCTGGACGGGGGCCTTTCAAGTCCTGGGAAGAGGCTGCCATCGATGCGCTTGACAATTGCGCGCCATATGCCGGCCGCAACAAGGATTGGTCGATCGGCGGCTTGCTGACGAAACTCGAAGAATACAACGGGCTCGGTTACGCCGCGCGCGGTGTGCCTTCTCCATATTTGTGGGCGGGGACCGACCAGTACCGCTCAGGTAAATATGTTCGCGACGGCGTCTACGACCCGAACACCGTCGATAGTCAGCTCGGCTGCGCCGGCCTTCTGATGGCGATGATGGCGCTGGACACGGCCATCACCTTCACCGGCGTCACGCCTGTTCCGGTGCCACCAAAGGCATCGGCACCAAAGCCCTCGTTCACCAAACCCGCCAATGGCTCCATCGGAGCGTGGGTCGCCTCGCTTCTGTCCTCCATTTTCAAATCGAAAGGAAAGTAAATGTTTCACACGCTGTCGATCGGCATTCTTGTCGCAACCCTGCTCCTGATTGGCTGGATTGCCTTTACCTTTGTTCGCGCCTGGACCGTTGAAACGGGATCATTCTGGCAGCGCACCCTGAAGGCGGGCCAGCAATCGGCAACTATCGTGTGGGCCAAGCTTGTCATGATGGTCGGCGGCGTCGTGGCGGTGCTGGACAGGCTTGCAGACCTTGCCGGCGATCAATCGCTTGCGACACAGATCCAGCAATACGCAACCCCACAGCTGGTTGGTTATATCATGATTGCGATCATGTTCGTGAACGTCTGGGCGCGCCTGCGAACGCTGGGCAAGTAACATGTGGTTGTTACTCGCCAAATGGTTGGCAGGCTTCGTCACCGGTCCGGTGTTCGATGATCTTCTCAAGGGCTATCAGGCGAAGCTCGCTGCCGGCAATACCTCGGAGAACATCGCTGCCGAACTTGCCGCGAAGGAACTGGTGCTGCAGCAGCGTGAGCTGGAATTGCAGACGCAGATTCGTCTTGCAACAATCGGACACCCCTTCGAGCCCGACAAGCTCATGGGATATTGCGTCGCGATCTACCTCGCAAAATTGTTAATCTACGACAAGGTCCTCGGCCTCGGGACGACCGACGGCCTCGCGGGCTTCGCGTCAACCACCGCCAATCTCATCGTTGCATCCTATTTCGCCAAGCGTGGATTCGAAAACGTCGCAAGGATCATCAAGCGATGACCTCGGGATCATCAAGCGATGACCCTTAGACCATCAGCGATGGGTGGGACAACCGACAATGAGTGAAACGAACCATGATGAGATCCGGTCAATCGTGATGGAAACGCTCTCCGAGCAGCCAAGAATCGATCACACCGATATCGAAACCGTGGTGGTCCGTGCGATCGCCACCATCCTGACCTCATTCGGGATCGAGGAGGAAGATCGACGTGAACTGCGCGCCGATTTCCAGCATCTGCGTCGCTGGCGCAAGAGCGTCGAACAGGCCCAGAGTTATACGTTCAAGGCGGTGATCACGATCATTGTTGCTGGATTTGTCGGAGCGATTTGGCTCGGCGTCAAGGTCATGCTCGGCAAATGATCAAGATTTTTATCGTGCTGGCTGCGTCGTTGATCTCATCGCCCATGCAGGAAGCGGCCTCCTGCCGGCTCGTCAAAACGGCCGTTGCGATCTATGGCGAAGCGGCGGTAGAGGCCTGGGCCCGGTCGAAGAGCATCTCCGAGAAGGAGATTGAGAGGGCACGGCGGTGTCTGAGGTAGGCTCAGTCGTCTTGCCGTGTCCACCGTCAGCGGACCGCCGTCGAAAAAGGGCTGCAAGAACGCTATATCGGATTCGCGAGGTCGACGGGCAGGACGACGAAGTCGCCGATACGCTGACAGAATTGCATCGCCTGACGTTCTTCGACGGTGCTTCTGTTCCGCCATTCGACCTGGGCCATTGGTGGCTGGCGTTTCACAAGGCAGCAGCCGTCGCATTTGTCGGCGCCGTGCCGTCGACGCACGCCCGCAATGCGGGGTATATCTGTCGCGTCGGCGTGTTGCCGGCGCATTGCGGACAACGACTGCAGTTGCGCCTGATGCGCGTGGCGGAATTGCGGGCCAGACGCAACGGCTGGACCTGTCTGGTTTCGGATACAACGCGGAACGTTGCTTCCGCCAACAACTTCATCCGCGCCGGCTATCGGCTGTATCAGCCCCAATATCCCTGGGCGTTCACCGACACGCTCTATTGGCGAAAATTCATCTGTTCTCGCCCATCCCTTCATGGCACCCATCCAAAAAGGCTGTAACCCGTCGGCCGGAGCGGCTCTTCTCTTTTGAGCTGAACCGCGAAGGGCTGTATATGGTTCGGCCTCGGTCGCCATATTCGCCGGCTGCTTGAGGTCGATTGTCCATGGCCGTCAGCGGATAGAGGGAAGGGAAAAGCCGATCATGACTACCAGACCGCAGCTACCGGACCGGACGGCAAGACAGAAGGGTGCTCCGACCGCCCTCGACGGTCTGCTGGTCATTGATTTCACCCGCGTGGTGGCCGGCCCGGCCTGCACGCAAACGCTGGCCGATTTCGGCGCTGAAGTCATCAAGATCGAAAATCCCCAAGGGGGCGATGATACGCGACATTACGAGCACGCCGATCTTGCCGGTGAAAGCGCCGCTTTCGTCAGCTTGAACCGCAACAAGCGGGGCATCGTGCTCGATCTTGCCAAGCCCGAGGCTTGTGAGGTGGCGCGCGAGTTGATTGCGCGTGCCGACGTGGTGGTGGAGAACTTCTCCTCCGGCGTGATGAGGAAGTACGGTCTCGATTATGCGTCGCTGGCGTCAGACAATCCTCGCCTGGTCTATTGCTCGATCTCCGCCTATGGGCGTCAGGGACCGTTTGCTTCCCGTCCCGGTTTTGATCCGATCACGCAGGCCGAGAGCGGATTCATGTCGCTGAACGGTTTTCCCGACGGACCACCGGTGCGGACCGGACCGCCCGCGGTTGACTTGCTGACGGGTATGTCGGCCTGCAACGCCATCCTGCTCGCGCTTCTCGCCCGCGACCGGCTGGGCCGCGGCCAGCTTGTCGAAGTGGCGCTGTTCGACATCGCGCTTGCGATGACGCAGTTTTACGGAATGGCATATTTGATGAGTGGCAAGAATCCGAGCCGTCAGGGCAATTCGCCGAACGGGTCTCCATCGGTCGGCGTCTACAACGCTTCTGACGCACCGTTTTACGTCGCCTGCGCCAACGATCGGCTGTACCGTCGCCTTGTCATCGAGGTACTCGGCCGGCCTGATCTTGCCAGCGGCGAATTTGGCGATCGGCGGTCACGAACCGCCAACAAGGATAAGTTGCGTGCTATCCTCACCGGGATCTTCGTGCAGGATATTCGCGAGAACTGGGTGGCGAAGATGAAAGCCGCCAATATTCCCGTTGGCTATCTTCGCACGGTGGAGGAAGCGTTCAATTCGCCGGAGGCGCGCCAGCGCCATCGCTTGAGCCAGATCCCGCACCCGACTGCCGGCACCGTGCCCAATATTGAATCGCCGCTCAGTCTCGGCCTCACCCCGGTCGTCGACCCCGTCGCAGCACCGTTGCTTGGTCAGCATACCAGGGAGGTTTTGCGCCAAAAGCTTGGTTATGACGACGCGCGGATTGCTGCCCTTGCCGACGCCGGGGTGTTTGGCAAGGTCGCAACGGTCGAGGCCGAGTGACCTTGCCTCAGTTGATCGAAGAATTTCTGGATCGGAGCGCCCGCCCGGTGGCTATTGGCCGCCGGGCTTTTTTTGCTTTTTTGAAGTCCCTTTTGCTCGGGGCTATTTGTCGTCACCCGCTCCATGCATATTGTAGTGTGGCGCAGCGCGATCACGGGGCTGCGAGGTTTTTCCCGTTCTGCCATCTCAGTTAAGGAGTTGTTTCATGACGCACGCTATCCGCTTTCACAAAGCCGGTGGGCCCGAGGTTCTTGCCTGGGAAAACATCGAGGTCGGCAAAACGGGGCCCGGCGAGGCGCGCATCCGCCACACCGCCGTGGGGCTCAACTTCGTTGATATATATTATCGCTCGGGGCTCTATCCGCTCCCGCTGCCGAGCGGCCTGGGCGGCGAGGGAGCCGGCGTCGTGCTGGAAGTAGGAGGCGGGGTCACCGACCTGAAGCCGGGCGACCGTGTCGCCTATGGCGCTGCGCCGCTCGGCGCCTATTCCGAGGAGCGACTGATTCCTGCCGATCGCCTTTTGAAATTACCTGACGGCATCGACGACAAGACCGCGGCTGCGATGATGCTCAAAGGCCTGACCGTGCAATACCTCATCCGGCAGACCTATCGGGTCAAACCTGGCGATACGATCTTGCTCCATGCAGCCGCGGGCGGCGTCGGCCTGATCCTCTCGCAATGGGCAAAACACCTTGGTGTGAGCGTCATCGGCACTGTCAGCAACGACGAGAAAGCCGCGCTCGCCAGGGCCCATGGCTGCGCCCACACCATCGTTTATTCGCGAGAGGATTTCGTCAAGCGCGTCGAGGAAGTCACACAAGGCAAGAAAGTGCCCGTGGTCTATGACTCGGTCGGGAAGGATACCTTTCTCAAATCGCTGGATTGCCTGGCTCCGCTCGGGGTCGTCGCGCTGTTCGGCCAATCTTCCGGGTCGGTTGAGCCCCTCAACCTCGGCCTTCTGGCGCAAAAGGGTTCGCTGTTCGTTACGCGCCCGACGCTCAACACCTATGCAGCCAGACGCGAATCCCTTGTCGCGATGGCGAAAGAGCTGTTTGATGTCGTGCTTTCGGGTGCGGTCAAGATCGAGATTTGTCAGACCTATCCGCTAAAGGATGCTGCAAAGGCCCAGGCCGATCTCGCGGCCCGGAAGACCACTGGATCGACCGTGTTGCTCGTTTGACACGGTTCCGTCATGGCCCAAGTTCTCATCCTTCTCCCAGCGCGGGATTTCGATCCGAGCGAAGCTGCCGTGAGCTGGCAAGTGCTCACGAGCGCGGGCCATGTCGTCACATTTGCAACGCCTGATGGGCGCCCCGCAGTTGCCGATGACATGATGCTGACAGGACAGGGACTGGATCCCTGGGGTGCTGTTCCGGTGTTGCGTCGTTTTCCCCTGATCGGGTTGCTGATGCGAGCCAACAGCGACGCGCGCCGAGCGTATGCCGCAATGATCGCGGATCGCAATTATCGTGCGCCACTGCGTTGGGTTACGGTCGAGGCGTCCCGATTCGATGCGCTCTTGTTGCCTGGCGGCCATCGCTCACGTGGGATGCGTGAATATCTCGAGAGCGAAGCGCTGCAGTTAATCGTGGCCGACTTCTTCGATGCGCAGAAGCCGGTGGCGGCGATCTGTCACGGCGTACTTCTTGCCGCTCGCAGTAGTTCGAAGCGCACGGGTCGTTCTGTGCTCCACGGTTATCGCACGACCGCGCTGACTTGGGCGCTCGAGCGCAGTGCATGGAATGTGTCCCGCGTCACGCGGTTTTGGGACCCCAACTACTATCGGACTTATCTGGAGCAGGCTGGGCAGCCGGAAGGCTTCATGTCGGTTCAGCAGGAAGTCACGCGGGCTCTGGCGGAGCCCGCCGATTTTTTGGATGTCCCAAAGAATGATCCGCAGTACCGCCGGAAGACTTCCGGCCTGCAGCGCGATTCCCTCAAGGACGCGAGCCCGGCCTTTGTCGTGAGCGATCGGAACTATGTTTCGGCGAGGTGGCCGGGCGACGCGTACACCTTCGCAAAGACGTTTTCCGACATGCTGAAATAAGGCTCGTGAGAGCTGACTTTCTTGTGCGGGCGTCGTAGCTGCTATCCTCCCTTGCTCTAGCCGAACGGCGGTCGAGTATGCTTTGATGCAACCAAGGCCGCGGCAAATGCAAATTGGCCTAAACGTGATTGGCGTGGGTTCCCTTCAACACGAAGCCGTGCCAAACGGCTGATAGTGCGAGCGCCGTGGCCATCGAGGGAGGATTTTACTTTTGGGAAACCGCGGCCGGACCTTGCTGGAAAAAATCTGGAGCCAGCACGTCATCGCCCACGTCAGCGACGATACAGATCTTCTTCATGTCGATCGCCATCTGTTGCACGATCTCGGGGGCTCGCGCGGCCTGCTCGACCTCAGGAATCGTAACCTTTCGGTTCACAATCCGGAGTTGACGTTTGCTACGCCCGATCACGCGATTTCGACGGCGCCGGGCAGAGCGGGTACCAGCAAGACGGGGCAGGAGTTGCTGGAGGGTCTGCGGGTCGAAACATCGGCCAGTGGCATCGTGATGTTCGACATCGATGAGCCAGGCCAGGGTATCGTTCATGTCATCGGACCGGAACTTGGGCTCAGCCTGCCCGGTTGCCTGATCGTCTGCGGCGACAGCCATACCTGCACGCACGGCGGCCTGGGTGCGTTGGCGTTCGGGATAGGATCGAGCGAGTTGACACATGTTTTGGCAACACAGGCGCTGATTCAGCGTCGCCCCAAAACCATGCGTGTGAAATTCGAGGGCAGGATGTCGTTGGGGGTTACGCCCAAGGATCTCATCCTGGCTCTGATCGGTCACATCGGTGCCGCCGGTGGGACAGGCTACGCCGTAGAATATGCCGGCAGTGCGATCCGCGACATGGAAATCGAAGGCCGGCTTACCATCTGCAATCTTTCGATCGAACTCGGCGCCAAGATGGGTATGGTCGCGCCGGATGACAAAACTTTCGAATTCATTCGCGGTCGGCGTTATGCCCCCAAGGGGGCGATGTGGGAGCGCGCAGTCGAGGCTTGGCGAACGCTTCCGAGTGATGCGCATGCCGTGTTCGACCGGGAAGTCACCATTGATGTCGAGAAGATCATCCCGCAGGTGACTTGGGGTATCAGCCCCGAGCACGTCGTCGGCGTCGACGGTCACATACCAAACCCTGCGGAGATCGCCGATCCGGCGCGCCGCGCTGCAGTCGAAACCGCGATCGACTACATGGGCTTGAAGCCCGGCGCGCCGATTGCAGGGACGCCGGTCGATTGGGTCTTCATCGGGTCATGCACCAACAGCCGGCTGAGCGACCTGCGCGCAGCCGCGGAAATTGTGCGCGGCCGCAAGGTTGCGCCCGGCGTACGTGCCTGGGTGGTACCCGGCTCCGAAACAGTCAAGCGAGAGGCCGTTGCCGAAGGTCTGGACAAGCTTTTCACGGACGCCGGCTTTGAGTGGCGCGAACCCGGCTGCTCGATGTGTCTGGCTGCCAACGGCGAGGTTGTGTCGCCCGGTCAGCGCTCGTTATCAACGTCCAATCGCAATTTCATCGGCCGCCAGGGGCCGCGCGCCCGCACCCATCTGGCAAGCCCGGCAATGGCGGCCGCAGCCGCAATATCTGGTGCCATCGCCGATGTGCGTACTCTGGAGCGATAGATGCCAAAGCCATTCACAAGGCTCGATGCGATTGCCGCTCCGATCATGCGCAGCAACATCGATACCGACGTCATCATTCGCATCGAGCGTCTGGTCGGCACGTCCGTTCGGGGAACGCTCGGCAAATGGGCATTCGGTTCGCTGCGCTATCTGCCGGATGGATCGGAAAACCCGGAATTCATTCTAAACCGCGACCCGTATCGGCAGGCGGAAATCCTCATCACGGGCCCGAATTTCGGTTGCGGCTCTTCTCGCGAAGGAGCGGTCTGGTCGTTGCTGGAGATGGGCATCCGCGCCGTCGTCGGGTCGGGCTTCGGCGACATTTTCTTCGCCAATTGTTTCCAGAACGGAATTCTCCCCATTGTGGTCGACAAGGAGATTGTCGATGGGCTGGCCGCGGAAGTGGAGCACAGCCAGGGTGCCGGCCGCGTCGGCGTCGACCTTGCGGAGCAGACGATAACCTCGCCCTCGGGCAAGCGGCATCGGTTTGAGATTGATCCTCGCCGTCGAACCGGTCTGCTCGAGGGCCTCGACGAGATCGCGCTGACCCTACTGCGCGATGACGATATTCGCAGTTTTCAGGCGGCCGATCGAATTGAGCGGCCCTGGATTCACGTCGCAGGGAACGAGGCATGATCGAACCCACCAACATGATCAAGGTCGCCGTGGTCGGCGGCGAGGGCATCGGCCCTGAGGTGACCGCCCAGTCGCAACGGATTCTTGACTGGTTCGCAAAGAGGCGCGGCGCTCCGATGATTTTGCGCGAGGCGCAATATGGCCTCATTCCCTATCTGGCAACCGGCAAGGTGCTGCCTGAGGAGACCGCGGAGGCGATGGACGAGGCCGATGCCATTCTGTGGGGAGCGACGGGTGGACCCGAAACCAAGGAGGTGCCGGCGGCGGCGCGCAAGGCTGGCGGTCTGCTGTCGCTGCGCAGCAAGTACGATCTCTACGCCAATCTGCGCCCGATCCGCGCCAATCCGGCTTTGTCCGAGCCATCGCCGCTCAAGGCGCGCGTATTGAAGGATGTCGATTTTGTCATCATCCGTGAACTGACAGGCGGCATCTATTTCGGTGAGCCACGCGGCATCGAGACCCTTGCCGACGGACAGCGCCGCGGCTTTAACACCGAGCAATATACCACGAGCCAGATTCGTCGCGTGGCGCGGTCGGCTTTCGAGCTTGCGCGCACGCGCAGAGGCAAGGTCTGTTCGGTGGACAAGGCCAATGTGCTCGAAACGAGCGTCTTGTGGCGCGAGGAAGTTACCGCCCTTCACTTGGAAGAATTTTCGGACGTTGAGCTTACGCATATGTACGTCGACAACGCCGCCATGCAGATAGTCCGCGAGCCGTCACAGTTCGATGTCATGGTAACCGGCAATATCTTCGGTGACATTCTTTCCGATTGCGCGGCGATGGCGTCGGGATCGCTCGGGATGTTGCCGTCGGCATCGCTCGGCCCGGTCGACCGGAATGGCCGTCGCAAGGCGCTATATGAACCGGTTCACGGGAGTGCACCCGACATCGCCGGCAGGGGCATTGCCAATCCACTTGGCTCGGTTCTCAGCGTTGCCATGATGTTGCGGATCACCCTAAATCGGGGCCTCGATGCGGACTTGCTGGAAAAAGCGATCGATAGCGCTCTTTCAAATGGTGCAAGAACCGCCGACATTGCCGAACCGGGCGCGCCAAGGCTTTCGACGAAGCAAATGGGTGACGCTGTGCTGGCCGCGCTCGACGAGGTCGCAAGCCAGGCCAGGGAGAGTGCGTGATGGCGGCGCTGCTAACCCGACGGTCGGCCTTGACCATTATTGCAGGCAGCGGTGCCTGCATCGCCGCGGGCTATGCGCGGGCTGACGCAAAAAGCGGCCGCGCAATTTATCCGGTTGCGGTGCCGATCTATCAAACGCAATTTGTCGCCGATCGCATCGGGTACTTCAAGGATGCCGGCCTCGACTGCAAGCTGATTCAGGGTGGCAGCGGCGTCAAGACGCGCGAAATCATCGCCTCCTCCCAAGGCGATGTCGGGATCGGTGACGTCACTCATCCGATGCAGTTGAGCAATCACGGACGCGCGGGGCGGATCTTGATGCCGACCGACACCCGAAGCAGTTCGGTGATGTTCATCGTCCGCAAGGATCTCTGGGATCGGGGCATCACGACTCTTGAGAGGCTGACGGAGTGGAAAAGGCCTGATGGCCGCAAGCCGATCGTTTCGGTGTCGTCGCTGGGCGGCACAAATCACGTCTGGTCGTCCTACTACATGGAAACGATGGGGCTCGTCGAAAAGGTGACGTGGATCGGCACTGGCAACGTCGATACCATGCTCGGCTCGCTGAAGAGCAAGCAGGTCGATGTTCTCGTAAGCTCGCTGTCGCTTCTGAACGATTCGATGGAACAAGGCTGGGGCACCCTGTTGTTCGATGGGACTGACGAAGCGGTCTGGAACAAATATATCGGTGGCAAGGTTCCGGTGACCGGTCATTTCACGGTGCAATCGACAATCGACAAAGACCCGCCCAGGATGCAGGCCTTCGTCACGGCGTTATGGCGCGCAACGCAGTGGGTCAAGACCCATTCGCCGGAAGAGGTTTACGACGCGATCGAACCCTACGTTGGCAGCACGTCGCGCCATGCCAATGTTCTAGAGATCACCGCGCTCAAGAAGGTCGCAGACTACGAGGGTGTCGTCGATGCGGCAAGTTTCGCGCGGGGCGAAAAGGTCTGGTTTCGGGAGATGACTGGGATCAAGCCGCTTACGATTGCTGAAGTCGTCAGTCCTGATTTCGCAGCATTGGCACGAAAAGCGTATCCTGGATAAAGGCCGGCTAGTTGATAGCTCAGGACTTAGGGTACGCCATGCCGCCGGATCAATCGCCGAATATACGTCGGATCGATGTCAGGGAACTGAACAAGACCTTTCAGCTCGCGGGGATCGCCATCGAGGCAGTCCGCGACATCTCGTTCAATGTTCGGCGCGGTGAGTTCGTTGCGTTGCTGGGACCCTCCGGCTCCGGCAAGAGCACGGTTCTCAACATGATCGCGACCTTGATCAGGCCGAGTAGCGGCCAAATCCTGATCGACGGGGTGCCGGTCGTCGCTGGCAAGGCGACACCCAATGTCGGCTACGTCTTCCAGCGCGACACACTGTTTCCCTGGCGCACGGTGGCCGACAATATCGGTTACGGCCTGCAGCTTGCGGGTGTTCCCGAAGCCGAACGTAAAGCGCGCGTTGCGGCCTGCGTCGTTCAGGCGGGCCTCGGCGGCTTCGAGCAGGCGTATCCTTCAGCGCTGTCGGGAGGTATGCGCCAGCGCGCAGCACTGATGCGGACGCTGGTCGTCGAGCCACAAATCCTTTTGATGGACGAGCCATTCGGCGCGCTCGATACCCACACCAAAATCGACATGCACGAGGTTTTGCTTCGCATCTGGGAACGCGAGCAGCAAACAGTGTTGTTCGTGACACACGATCTCGGCGAAGCGCTCACGCTTGCCGACCGTATCATCCTTTTCTCGGCGCGCCCGGGCACGATCAAGGATGTATTCGAGGTCGATTTTCCGCGGCCGCGCGATGCCGTCAAGGTGCGGGAGACGGCGCGCTACGCCGAGATGTTCCAGCATATCTGGCACTCGCTCGGTGAGGAATTTGTCAGGGGAAGGCAGCAATGAGAGAGCGACGCCTATCTCTCAGCACATTGGGGTGGCAGGTTCTGATCTGCATTGTCGTGTTATCTATCTGGCAGTGGGGATACGACCTGCACACGAGATTTCCGTGGCTGATAACCGATTTGCTCGATCCTTATTTCATCTCCAAGCCCTCTGAAATCTTCCAGCACTTTCTGATTTTAAGCTGCTTCAAATCCAGGCTCGGCGTATTCAATGGATGGTTCAACGGCGACTTTGCCAAATGCCTGGCCCGCACCGAAAATAATCTGTGGATCGCAACCGGCGTTACCCTCAAGAATACGTTCTTCGGGTTTCTGGCCGGCGTGACCACGGGCTTTGCAGCGGGGCTGATCCTGGGAAGATCGGATCGGCTGAGCGCGATCTTCCAGCCTTTCATCACGGCCATCAACTCGATTCCCAGGATTGCGCTCGCACCAATCATCGTTCTGGCATTTGGAATCGGCGACACTTCCAAAATCGTCACGTCCTGGATTGTGGTCGTGTTCCTCGTCTTCTTCAATACGTTCGAGGGCGCACGTTCCATCGATGAAGGATTTATCAATGCGGCGCGGCTGCTTGGCGCCAACGAATGGCAGATCACTCGCACGGTGGTGATTCCATCCACCATGGCCTGGGTATTTGCCTCGCTTTCTCCCGCAATATCGTTTGCGCTGATCGGCGTGATCGTTGGCGAGTTCATCGGCGCGGAGCGGGGGATCGGACGACTGATCATCGAGTCCGAGGCGCGCGGCGAGGCCTCGGGTATGATGGTCGCGGTGATCGTACTGATGATCGTCGGGGTCGCACTGTCTGCCGTAATCTGGCGATTGCAAGCTTATTTGTTGCGCTGGCAGCAACATCACATGGCAGAGTAGGACCTTGCCTGCTTGCTCGCAATGCTTGGCATCATAATCTTCGTTGGCGAGGATCAAAAGGAAGTCTTGTGAATCTATGAAGAGCCGATATTGAACCTGCAACAGAGGGGGCATTGATGAGCATACAGATCTACGGCTTCTGGCGTTCGATCGCTTCGTTTCGCGTACGCGTTGCCCTGAAGTTGAAGGATTTGCCGTTCGAGGAAACGTCGATCGACATCCTCTCAGGAGAGCAATTCAATCCGGGATATGATGCCGTCAATCCTGAGCACGTCGTTCCGACCTTCATTCATGACGGCCACTCGCTGTTCCAGTCGATGGCGATCATGGAATATCTCGACGACATTAAGCCCGTGCCGCGGCTATTGCCGGACGACATCAAGGAACGGGCCTACGCGCGATCGCTGGCGCTGATGACGATTGCCGATGCACACCCGCTGGTCGTGCCGCGCGTCCGAAATCACCTCGCCAAGACGTTTGGCGCCGATGCCAAAGCAATCGAGAACTGGGGCCGGCATTGGACGACCGAGGGACTTGCGACCTACGAAAGATTGCTCGCCCGGCGCGCGCCTGCGCCGTTCGCGCTCGGCGGAGAGCCTGGTCTTGCAGACATCTGCATCGCAGGCCAGGTCGTGGGTGCGCATTTCCTTAAAATCGAATTGAGTCCATTTCCGATTGTCTCCGGCCTGGCCGACCGCTGCTTCATGATGGTTGAATTCGCATCGTCACATCCGTTCGAACAGCCCGGCTACAAGACCGCAGCCGCGCATCATTAGAGCGCGTCCGGCATTCAACGGCAAGGGTTCCTCAGACATCAAGACCCAGCGCGCGCGCAGCGTTGCCGCCGGCGATCTGCGCGAGCGTGTCCTCGTCCATGCCGGTCACGCCGGCAACATGTCCGATCGGATTATACTCCGCCATGTCGAAGGGATAATCGGTGCCCATCACGATGCGGTCCGGGCCAAAGACGTCGATCAGATAGGCGAGCTGGTGATAGCTGAAAACCACGGTGTCGAGGTAGACCTGCCGCAGATAGGTCGTCGGCGGCAACGGTAGAGCCGCGTGTGAGTCTTGCCGCGCGCCCCAACCGTGGTCGATGCGACCTGAGTAGGCCGGCAGATAGCCGCCGCCGTGCACGGCCATCAGCTTCAGATCGGGGAAGCGCGCCAGCGTCCCTGAAAAGATCAGATTATGCAGTGCCAGAGTCGTATCGAGCGGGTTACCGAGTACATTGTTGAAATAGAAATGGGTGAGACGCTCACCGTGGGTGAATCCGTTTGGATGCATCATGATGAATGCACCGAGCTGTTCGGCGCGGGCAAAGAAGGGACGAAATTTCGGGTCAGACAGTTCCTGGCCATCGACATTGGTCAGAATCTCGACGCCCCTCAATTTCAAATCTTTCATGACGTAATCAAGTTCGCCCACCGCAAGCTCTGGCTCTTGCAGCGTCACGACGCCAAGCCCGACAAACCGGTCGGGCTTGCGTCCGCAATATTCCGCCACGCCATCATTGGCGACACGATGCGCTTTTTCGGCAATTTCCGGAGCGAGCGAATAATAGCATTGGGGCGGCGCGGGCGCCACGACCTGAATGTCAATCCCCATCTTGTCGAGATCAAGCAGGCGCCGATCGATCGTCGTCATGACCTCGGCCACGTCCCTTTCCTGCTGTGCATTGATCTCCCTGGTAAGGGCATCGGCGAAATGCGCGAGCGGCACTCGGCTGATGTCGAGATGCGGCTGCGCGATCTTGGCAGCCTCGGGCACCACGATGTGCGCGTGAATGTCGATCGTCGTGGATGAGGGGCGTCGCGCGAGGCCGTCCGCATCGTGGGTGCGAGCGGCAGTGTGGCCGTAGCGGTTTTTGCGATCGATCATAGACTTGCCTCTGCTGATGTTCTGATAATTCGGAATGGGACGTATCATTTGAGCGCCGGCGGTTTGCGCCGGGGCCAGCGAACGGAGATCGTGGTGGCGTCGGCCTCTCCGAGACCATCGGCTTCGGCCTCGTCAAAGCAGGCTAGCGCAGCTTTCGCAACAGGTAGTTCGGCAGGGATGGAGCTTGCAAATTGCACTGCAGTAGCCAGGTCTTTTTTTGCCGCCGTGATACCGAATGCGGTCTCGCCAAGCGGCGCGCCGCCCAATACTTTGGCGATGATGGCGCCACGGCCCTTCATGGCCGCTGGAGCGCCGGCGGTGTCGGAAAGGATGTCGATCACCCGATCGGGCGGAAGATCGAGTGGCTTGCAGATCGTGAGCGCTTCACCGAGCGCCTGCCAGTAGACGAGTAGCGGCAGATTTACCGCAAGTTTCAAAGTGGAGCCGGCGCCGAGCGGCCCGACGTGCTCGATTCGGCGACACAATTGCTGGAGCAACGGCATGGCCCGGTCGACGTCGACCCTGGAACCTCCGACCAGACCGAACAGCTTGCCCTCCCTGGCCGGAATCCTGCTCCCGCCAACGGGGGATTCGACAAAGGCGGCGCCAAGTTTCGTCACCGCATTGCCGACCGAAATCATAGTGTCTGGCCGTATCGTGCTCATGTCGATTACGAGCTTGCCGGCAAGCCTGGCCTTCAAAAGTCCATTTGAGCCACGATAGACCGCCTCCGTTGCCGCGTCGTTGAGAAGCATGACGATCACGATTTCGGAGGCCTCGGCCAGCTGCGCAGGGGAATCGAAGCGCCTGGCGCCGGCATCGACCAGCGGCCTGGTCTTTCCGGCGTCGCGATTCCAGACGCCAACTTCGTGCCCGACCGCAATCAATCGCTCTGCAATCGATGATCCCATTCGTCCCGTTCCGCTTACACCGACTTTCATTTTTTAACCTCGACAGGCTGGGTTGTATCAATGAGCGTGATAGACGCCAAGATTTTGCGTGACCAAATCTTCATTGCTCAGGATTTCGCGGGCCTCGCCCGCGAACACGCAGCGGCCGGTGTTGAGGATGACCGCCTGATCGGCAACTTCGAGCGCCAGCTGACGATTTTGTTCGACCAATACGATTGACTGTCCTTCCTCCTTCAACCGCCTGATGGTGCGCCCGACCTCCGCGACGATCAGAGGCGCAAGGCCTTCAGAGGGCTCATCCATCAGGAGTACGCGCGGGTTTCCCATCAGCGCGCGGCCGATCGCCAACATCTGCTGCTCGCCGCCGGAAAGCGTGCCAGCAAATTGCGCGTGACGTTCTCGCAAGCTCGGAAACAGTTCAAAAATGCGCTCGATATTCCACGGTTCTTCTGCCCTACTTTCGCGCTGCCGGGCGACAATGAGGTTTTCCCGAACCGTAAGCGAAGGGAAAATCCGCCGGCCCTGCGGCACAAGGCCGATGCCAAGCCGTGAAATGCGTTCCGGGCTGAGACCTCCGATTGTCTCGCCAAACAGGCGAATTTCGCCATCCTGCGGTGTCAGGAAGCCGACGATCGTCGAAATGCATGTCGTCTTTCCCGCACCGTTGCGTCCGAGCAGCGCCAGCACGCATCCTTTCCGTAACGAAAAGCCCACGCCATGCAGGATGTGGCTGTCGCCATAAAATGTGTGGACGTTCGTCAGACTGAGCGCCTCAGCTGCCAAGATAGACCTCGCGCGTTCGTTCGTCTGCGATCACCGCATCGCGTTCGCCATCGACGATGACGCGGCCATAGTTGAGCAACGTCACGGTCTCGGCGAGGTCCAGTGCGGTATCCATGTCGTGTTCGATCATGATCACCGTCGTGTGCCGCGGGATCGAAGCGATCAGCGATTTTACCGCGGCCCTTTCGCCGTTTGAGAGACCCGCTAGCGGCTCGTCCAGAAGCAGCAGGCGCGGCTTTTGCGCCAGCGCCATGGCGAGTTCGACGCGGCGCTTCTCGCCATAGGCGATTTCCGACACCGGGTGATCGGCAAGATGCAGGAGACCGACGGTGTCAAGGGTCTGTCGCGCCTCGTTGGCGAGATCGCGATAGAACGACAACGGCCGCCACATCTGCCAGCGGGACGGAAGCAAGCCGAGCAGGCCAAGCGTGACATTGTGCTCGAGCGTGTCGGCGGCAAACAGGGTGATGATCTGGTAGGTACGCGACAGGCCCAGATGCGCTCGCCGGTATGGAGCAAGTGTTGTAACGTCGGTGCCGAACAGTCTGATCTGTCCGGAATTCGGCCACATGTCGCCACTGATCTGATTAAACAGGGTGGTCTTGCCGGCCCCATTCGGGCCGATGATCAGGCGGCGCTCGCCTTGCCGAACGGTAAGCGAGATGCCTTGCGTGACCTTCAATCCGCCGAAGGCCTTGTTCAGGTCGACGATTTCAAGCGCATCATTTGCTGCCAGTGGAGTCATGGCGGCTCCTTTCGGAACCGCGCCGTCAGTTTACTCAAGCCGGGGACGATGCCATTCGGCATGACGAGGACGATGAACAGGAACACAAGGCCCAGCAGCATATTCCAGCGTTCGATATAGGCCGAGGCATAGTTCTTTAACAGCAACACCAGCGTGGCGCCCACCACCGGACCACCAAGTGTGCCTGATCCGCCGGCAATCACACCGAGCAGCGCTTCGGCCGAACTCGTGGTCGAAAGCGAGGTGGGGTGAATATATTTGTTGTAATAGACAAAGAGCAGCCCGGAAACGCCGCCCCAGAAACCTGCATAGACGAAAGTAATCCAGCGAACCATCCAGGGGTTGAAGCCGAGCGCAGCCATCCGGCGCGGCTGGTCGCGCACGCCTTTCAGCGAAGAGCCGAATGATGAAGACACGAAAATCGCCATCATCAGGAATGCAAGGCAAGCCACGATCAAGGCAAACCAGTAGAAGGCGGCGGCGCTGTCAAGCGAGATGCCGAAGGGGGCCGGACGGGTGAGGCCCGCGATGCCATTATCGCCGTTGGTCACATTCGACATCCGATAGGCAAGCCCCCACAGCACTTGCGACAACGCCAGCGTGATCATGAGGAAGCCAAGACCGGTCGCGCGCAATGCGATGGTACCGAACAACGCCGCCATCACAATTGTCCCGGCGATCGAAATGATCGCAGCCGCGCCGTGGCCAAATCCGTACCGGCTGGTTAGCAACGCGGAAATGTAGGCTCCGACACCAAGATAGGAGGCATGTCCGAGCGAGGTCATGCCGCCGAAGCCGACCAGGAGATTGAGGCTGAGTGCGAAGATCGCTGCGATCAGGATTTGGCTTGCGAGGTTGATGTAGAAATCGCCCGCGAACAGCGGCAGCAGCAGAAGGAAAGTGGCGAGCGGGGTGCTTGAGATCCACCTCATGCGCCGACGCGCCCGAACAGGCCCTGAGGGCGAAATGCAATGACGATAATCATCGGCAGGAAAAGAATGATGTAGGCAAGTTCCGGAAACAGCGCAGTGCCGAATGTGTAGATGAATCCGATGATGAAGCTGCCGACGAAGGCGCCCAGCAGGCTTCCGATGCCGCCAAGAATGACTACAATCAGCGCCAACGGCAGCATGTCGGCGTCAAGCCCGGGATAGGCCGACAAGATCGGACCGCCAAGTACGCCACCGGCGCCGGCGATGCCGGCACCGAGGCAAAACACGATCGTAAACAAATTCGAGACGGGGATGCCTACCGCGCGTGCCATCTGCCGGTCGTCGACGCCGGCGCGGATCATCGCACCCAGGCGCGTGCGATCCATCAGCAAGTAAAGCGCGACCGCTGCCGCTACCGCGCATCCCACAAGAACCAGCCGGTAAGTGGGAAAAACGAAGCCAAACAAACGGGTAGGCGCCTGCAAATTAGGCGGCGTCGGCACCGGAATGGAATCGCCGCCCCACAACACCAGGCAAGCGTCCGAAATAATAAAGGACATGCCGAGCGTCACCAGCACCTGGCCGAGCGGATTGGTCTTCAGCCGCGTCAGCACCAGTCGTTCGAACAGGCCGCCGATCGCAGCCACTGCGATGCCGGCGCCAAACGCCGTGACCCAGATGTTCAGGCCGCTGTAGGCGCGCAAGGTTGCTGCCCCGAAATAGGTGCCCAACATGAAGAAGGCGCCATGCGTCAGATTGGCGAGCCGCATCAGACCGAAGATCAGCGAAAAGCCTGACGAGAGCAGAAACAACAGGCCACCTAGCGACAGGCTGTTGAGACCCTGGATGATCCAAAATTGCATGCCGATCTCGTTCGAAGCGCTGCAGGCTTCGGCCCGCAACGGGGCAAGTCCAGCTGCGGATTACAGCTCCAGATTCCTGGCCGGCGGGTAATCTCGCGAATAGACCGGATTTTTCAGGAACATAGTCTTGTCGTAGGTCCAGAACTGGCTGACATCCGGATAAGTCTTGATAACCGAATTGACCAGACGCCCGTCGGTTCTCGTGACCTTGCGGATATAGGCGTCGCCGATGACATTGCCGAACTCGTCGAACTTGACGAGACCCCGTATCGTCTGCACGTTGTTGCCACGGATCGCCGCCATCAGTGCCTTCTTGTCTTCCGCGTTGGCCTTGATCGTCTTGAGCGCGGCTTCCAGCACCTCGCCAGAGAGGTAGGTAGAGCCGGCGTAGTAGCCGGGGTCGTATTTGAACTGCCTGCGGAATGCCGGAGCGAAGGTCTTGTTGAGAGGGTTGTCCAGCTCGGCCGAATACCAGCTCGTGGTTAAAATCCCCAAGGCCTCATCGCCCATATTGCGAAGCACGGACTTGTCGAGCGCGGTCATGCCGCCGATCACGGCCATCTTGTCCTTCAGACCGTATTCGACGAACTGACGCAGGAAACGGAATCCGTTGGAACCGGCAGTGCCGAGGAAGATCGCATCCGCGCTCTTGACCTGTGCGACGTAGCTGCCGTAGTCCGGCGTCGCGAGCGGCGTGAAGATTTTCTGGATGATCTTGCCGCCATTATCTTCGAAGGCGCGCTGGAAGCCGGCGCACATTTCGTGGCCGTAGGCGAAATCATCGGCGATAGTGACGATCTTCTTGTACTTGAGTTCCTTGGCCGAGTAATCGGCAAGCGGGTAGGCGCATTGCGCCGATGTGGAGGTCAGCCGGACGAACCACGGACTTGGGTGGCGCTGGGTCATGTCTTCCGCGGCGGCAACGCCGAGGGTTGGAATCCGCTTTTCGGCAAGGTAATCGGCGATCGCCAGGGCCTCGAACGCCGCGAGCGGGCCGATCATGCAATGGACGTCGTTCTTCTCGATCAATTCCTGCGCTTTGGTACGGGCGGTTGCAGGAACGCCGGCGGTGTCAGCCACGATCAATTCCACCTTGCGGCCGGCGAGCGTATTGTCGCGTTCCTTCAGGAACATCGTCAGTGCGAGGTCCATGTCGATGCCGCCAGAGGCGAGCGGTCCGGTCTTCGCCGCCAGTAGACCGACGCGCACGGGCCCCGAAGCCTGCGCGAAGGCAAGTTGAGGTGCCGCCATGCTGGCGATACCCGCACCGCCAATGCTCGAAACAAATTGTCGTCGCGATATCGTCATGGATCCCCCGGGCGTTTCGGCCGAACAGAAACTTCTTGGCGCTTTTCGTTGATTGAGCGATTTATCTGACGGAAGGCATAAATGATCAAGTGATAACCACTTGGTCAGCCCCGCATGCCCGACATTTCGGCAATCGATATCGCCAGGGCCTCGGCGGCAGCTTTGATGCAGTGCGGCATAACAAAATTGGCCGTGCTAACTGCCTAGTTTGGGATTCGCTGTTTTGGGTGCCGTGATTATGTTCTTCTTGAGTACTTCAAAAACTGCTGCGGTGTCCTGATCGCCCAAGTCCATCGCGATGGCTTGCGCATAAACCGGTTGCGTTAGCGTGAACAATGGCGTTTCGCAGCCGACGTCGCCGGCGAACTCTGCAATGATGGCCATGTCCTTCTTCCAGGTCGAAACCTTCATGGTGGCGGGTAGATATTTGCCCTCGACCATCATCGGTGCGCGCATCTGGAAAATGCGCGACCCTCCAGCGCCAGGACCCACCATCTCGACGACCAGCTTCGGATCGAGGCCCGCCTGTTCCGCAAGAATCATCGCTTCCGCAGTGGCAACATTGTGTATCGCGACCAGGTGGTTGGCGACAAATTTCATCCGGCTGCCATTGCCGAAAACACCGAGATCGGCGCTCTGCTTGGAAAAATCCGCAAACAGCGGCAAGCAGCGGGTAATCGCCTCGCTGTCGCCGCTGGCATAAACGATCAGATCGCGCATCCTGGCCTGAGCTCCGGTCCCGCTCAGCGGGCAGTCGAGCGGGGTGTGCCCGGCTTTTTTCAGGATGGCTTCGAAGGCGAGCTTGTCGGCGAGCGTGAGCGTAGAGAGTTCGATTACGATTCGCGGCGGCACGGCAGAGCCGGCGATCGCCTTGGCCACGCTCTCGACAGCACCTGGCGTGGGCAGGCTCGTCATGATCACAGGCGCCTGCTGCGTGAGTGCTTCCACGCTGTTCGCCATGACGATTCCGGCTGATGCGAGTTCGGTTCCCTTGGCGACGTTGATATCGAACCCGATCACGTGCCAGCCGCGTTCGCTCAGGTTGTGGGCAATAGCGCCACCCATGATGCCAAGGCCCACGATTCCAACAGTCTTGTCCATGTGAGTCGTTTTCTCCCTGTCGAATTTGATTGACGGGCAACGCGGGGCGCGCCTTAATTAGTGATCGGGCGATAAACAACCGTCAAACGGTTCGCCGGTCAAGCAGCTTTCCTCGTTTCCCGTGCGGATGCTTCCGCAAGGAAAGTGAGGATGAAAGTTACCGGTTTCAACCGCCTGCCCGGGCGCGATGACGAGGGCCGTGACATGACAGGCATCGGTCTGAAATCGAATGCAGGCTCGCCACCGGAGGCGAACACCGGTGACCGATATGCGACTATGGTCGCCCGCGCCAGGGCTTTGGTCCCGCGCTTGCGCGATCGCGCGTCGAAGGCCGAGCAGCTGCGCCGCCTGCCGCCGGAGACAGAACGCGAGCTGCACGAGTCCGGCCTTTTCCGTATCGTCCAACCCGGGCGCGTCGGCGGCTCCGAACTCGATTACGTCGCGTTGGTCGATTGTGCCGAACCGATCGGGCAGGCCGACGCCTCGGCGGCCTGGAACTTCGCCAACCTCGCAAGCCACCACTGGATGCTGGCGATGTTCGACAGCCGCGCGCAGGATGAGGTCTGGAGCAAGGATCCCGACGCCTTGATCGCGTCTTCCTTCATATTTCCTGCCGGCCGCGCCAGGAAGGTGGAAGGCGGATATGTTTTGCGCGGCAGCTGGCCGTTCTCCTCAGGTGTGGATTCCAGCGAATGGAACATGCTGGCAAGCGTGGTGTCGTCGGACGACGAGGCTGACGGCATCGAGTATCGGATCTTTCTGCTCAACCGCAGTAACTATCGCATCAAGGATACCTGGGACGCGACCGGGCTACGGGGAACGGGATCAAACGACGTTGAGGTCAACGACGCCTTTGTGCCCGAGCCGATGACGATCGCAGTTAACGACCTCGCAGGCGGACCGACGCCGGGGAGCGCGGTCAATCCGAACCCGCTCTACACGCTGCCGGTGTTCTCGCTGTTCCCCTATGTACTGTCCGGCGTAGCCCTCGGCAACGCGCAGGCCTGCCTTGACGATTATGTCGAAATTGCGCGGCACCGCGCATCGACCTACAACCGCGCCAAGCTCGGCGATCTTCAGACCACGCAGATCAAGATTGCCGAGGCCTCTTCCAAGATCGACGCTGCGCGCCTCATCATGCGCTCAAGCTGTATCGAGGCGATGGCCGAGGCGCGACGCGGGCATACCCCGGATACTGCAGCGAAAACCAGGATGCGGCGGGACGGCGCCTTCTCCGTCAATCTCTGCACGGAGGCCGTTTCGCTGTTGTTTGCGGCGAGCGGCGCGCGCGGGTTGTATACGTCGGGTGTCCTGCAGCGGCAATTCCGCGACGCCCACGCGATCAATTCGCATATCGCATTCAATTTCGATGCCGCCGGCACCAATTACGGGCGCGTGGCACTTGGCTTGCCCTCCGAAAACCTGACGCTCTGAGGCGAGAGGATGAACGACGCGCCCAAATACCTGACCGAGCCGGACCCGGCCAACGAATTGGCGAGCGGCAGTTCGTCCATCGACCCGCGGGATTTCCGCAAAGCGCTCGGTACCTACGCAACCGGCGTCACCATCATCACGGCCATGTCGAGCGATGGCAAGCCCTACGGGTTGACCTGCAATTCATTCGCTTCGGTCTCGCTCAATCCTCCGCTCGTGCTTTGGAGTCTGGGGATGTACTCGCAAGGCTTGGCGATCTTCCAGAATGCCACTCACTTCGCAGTCAACATACTTGGCGTATCTCAGCAGGCACTGGCGACCCAATTCGCAAAGGCCGCAGCGGACAAATTTGCGGGCGTCAACTGGGCGCCGGGACTGGGCGACGCACCGGTTCTTGCCGACAGCGTCGCCTGTTTTCAATGCCGTGCCGCCAATCGCTATTACGGCGGCGACCATGTTATTTTCCTCGGCGCCGTCGAAGCCTACGCCTACAATGGACGAGAGCCGCTACTGTTTGCCCGAGGCGGCTATGGGCGGTTTCTCGGCGCAGACGATGTTCCGCTGGTTACGGGGTCATGAACAAGAAGGCCCCACCCAGGCGAGCGCACGCCAAACAGAAACGATTGTCGCCGGACGATCGGCGCAACGAATTCGTTGCGAAGGCGACCGAGTTTTTCTCGGACGAAGGTTTTGGCGGCGGCACGCGAGCGCTCGCGCGCAGGCTGGGCGTCACACAGCCGCTGCTGTACCGATACTTTCCGAGCAAGGACGACCTGATCAAGGAGGTCTACCGCACGGTCTATCTTGAACCGCTCGACCCAGGGTGGGAGAAGCTCCTCGCCGACCGCTCGCGGCCGATGCGGGAGCGGCTCCGGGAGTTCTATAGCGCCTATACCAGCGTGATCTTCACGCGCAAATGGCTGCGCATCTACCTCTATTCCGGACTGAAGGGGCTCGATATCAACCGATGGTATGTTGGCGTGGTAAGAGAAAAGATTCTCTCACGCATCATCAGGGAATGCCGGCATGAAGCCGGGTTGCCTGTGCAAAACAAACCGACAGCGGCCGAACTGGAACTGGCATGGGTGTTTCACAGCGGAATCTTTTATTACGGGGTCCGCAAATACATCTACGAGTTGCCCGTGCTCGAAGACAAGCAGCAAATGATCAACGACGCCGTCGATGCCTTTCTCGAAGGCTTCCGGCAGGTGTTTGGAACCGCAGGCGTTCCCCTTACGGTAGTAAGGGAGGTGGTGTAAACGGGGCTCGCCTGCCTTTCGGAACGCGGCCAGCCTCGGCCTCGCAAAACTATTCGGCGGCCGTGGATTGTCGCGAAGTTGTGCCGACGTTCACCTGCGGCATGACCTTCTCGGCCATCAGGATCATGGACTGTCGTCCAAGCTCGCGGTCCTTCCAGTCCTTACCGGCGTAGAGCAGCGTGCCGAAGGTTCCGACTTCCTGCTGGAAAGCAAGCAACTGATCGGCGACGCTGTCGGGCGTGCCGTGGATGATCAGCTTGTCGCAGATCGTCTCGAGTGTCACCTCGTCGTCGGGCTGGTCGCGGCGGGTCTTGAACAGTTCGATGCGGCCGTTCCTTTTCAGCTTGGTGAACAGCGAGCGGTAATAATAGACGTAAGGGCCGTTCGGATCGGTCGCATAGGCCTTTGCGGTTGCGGCGTCCTTTGCGACGAACACGCTCTTGGCAACGCGCCAGTTCGCAGGATCCGCAGGGCGGCCGCCGCGTTCGCAGCCCTCGACATATTTCGGCCAATGGCTCTTCACCCAGGCCGGCATCAGGAAGTTCGCCGAAATCGGCTCCCAGCCGCGCGCGGCAGCCTCCGTCACGCCTTTGGAGAATGGAGCGACCGCGGTCACGACGATCGGCGGATGCGGACGCTGCAGGGGTTTTGCAATAAACCCTTGACCGATATCCTTCATCAGCGTTCGTTCGGTCGTGATGTTCCAGTATTTACCCGTGATATTATAGGGTGGCTCGCTGGCCCAGATCTCGAGAACCTGGTTGATCGATTCCAGGAACATCTCGTTGCGATTTGCATCGAGATTGCCGAACAGCTCCGCGTCGGACAAAAGCCCGCCCGGACTGATGCCAAAGATCAGGCGCCCATCAAGCATGTGATCCAGCATGGCCATCGTGGCAGCCACCGTCGCCGGATGGGTATTCGGCATGTTGACGGTTCCGGTGCCAAGCCTGATCCTCCTGGTAGCAGCCGCAATCCAGGCAAGGAAGGCGGTGCATGAAGTGATGTTCTCCGCCTGATCGGTAACGTGCTCGCCGACATAGGCTTCGGTGAAGCCAAGTTCGTCGGCTAAAACGAAAGCCTCGCGATCTTCCTGGAGCGAGAGCCGCCAATCCTTCTCCAGAGGATGGATTGGCATGGTAAAGTAGCCCAGTTTCATCACCTGCTCCTCCCCGGAGCTTGTGTGCACGCAACTCCATTATGACGTTTCCGAACGCGCCGTCACTAGAAATAATCGTTCGATAAACAAACTTGACCTTTGACGAGCGCCGCCGTCTAATCCGCCGCAAGCACAATCCGGCCGGGGAGGTCGCTCGATGAAAGCCTCGGCTTTCAGCTACGCCCGCGCAAACAGCATTGACAACGCGATCGAGTTGCTCGCAGCGTACGGTGACGGAGCGAAAGTGCTGTCAGGCGGGCAAAGCCTGATGCCTGCGATGAATCTCCGCCTTTTGGCTCCGCAACTGATCGTCGATATCGGTGCGCTGGCTGAACTGCGAGGCATCACGGTCGGCGGTGGTCTCATGCGGGTGGGCGCATTGACGCGCCATTGCGAACTCCTCAAGTCTGGCGCAATCACTGTTCATGCGCCACTGGTGGCGGAAGCGATTGCCCATGTGGCGCATCCAGCGATTCGCAACCGCGGAACGATCGGGGGCAGTCTCGCGCACGCCGATCCGGCCGCTGAACTGCCGGCCTGCATGGTGGCGCTGAACGCAACCATCATTGTCCGCAGTGTGGCCGGTGAACGACGAATCGCGGCGGCTGATTTCTTCAAGGGGATTTATGAGACGGTACTGTCACCGCAGGATTTGCTAGTCGCGGTCGAATGGGCGACTGCGCCTGACAACTCGGCCCACTACTTCGACGAATTTGCGAGGCGCCACGGCGACTATGCCATCGTCGGCCTCGCCGCGCAGGCGGTAGTGGAGAATGGCAGGCTGATCGATTTCAGGCCCGTTTTGTTTTCGGTCGGGGATCGGCCGCAGCTGATCAGAGCCGCTGCAAGTCTCGTCAACGTTGCCGTTTCGCCCGCGCAATTGTCACAAGCGCTGCAAGCGCTCGGCGAAGAGCTCGATCCGCCCGAGGATCAAGCTGCAAGTGCCTCGATGCGCCGACATCTGGCGAAGGTCTTGCTGGCGCGGTGTGTATCGAAACTTCTCAACCGTCCCGATCTGAACGCCGGAGGATCGGTATGACGGCTTCACTTTCCATTTCCCTTCTTGTCAATGGCGAGCGCGTCGATGCGATCGTTTTGCCACGCCTGAACCTTGCCGATTTCCTGCGTGAGCACCTCAAGCTTACCGGCACGCATGTCGGTTGCGAGCACGGGGTTTGCGGCGCTTGCACGGTGCGCATCAACGGCGACATCGTGCGCGCCTGCCTGACGCTGGCGGCGCAGTCCGACGGCGCATCGGTCGAGACGATTGAAGGACTTTCCGACAGCGGCGAGATCGCCGATCTGCAGGCGGCGTTTCGCGATCGCAATGCGCTGCAATGCGGTTTTTGTACGCCCGGGATGCTGATCACCGCGCAGGATCTGTTGACGCAGGAGGCGGAGCCGGATCGTGCGCGCATCCGTGAGCATCTTTCCGGCAATTACTGCCGCTGCACCGGCTATCACGCGATTGTCGACGCGGTGGAAGCCACGGCGCGCCGACGTCGGGAGCGCATGCCATGAGCTCGCCACGGGCAAACAAGACAGCGCTATCCGAACTCGACCGGCCCAATTCCTATATCGGCAAGGTCGTCCCGCGCCCCAACCTCGATCGTCTGCTTCAGGGCCGCGGCCTCTACGTCAGCGACATGGAACTGCCACGAATGGCGCACGTGGTTTTCGTACGCTCGCCGCACGCGCATGCGAAAATCGTCGCGATCGACACCAGTGCGGCCAAACGCCTTTCCGGCGTAATCGCTATCGTCACCGGCGAGGAGCTCGCTTCCGTCATCACGCCATGGGTCGGCGTGCTTTCACACCTGAAGGGCCTCAAATCCGCGCCACAACGGGCGATCGCGATCGGTCGCGTCTGCTGGCAAGGGGAGGCGGTCGCTGCCGTCGTTGCCGCCAGCCGCGCCATTGCGGAGGATGCCGCCGAAATGGTCGCGGTGGAATATGAGCCGCTGGAGGCGGTCACGGATATGCGCGCCGCGCTCGATCCGAAGACGCCGGTGATTCATGCATCGCTCGGCGACAACCTCGCCTTCGAACGTGTCCTTGATGCCGGTGCGGTGGATGCGGCCTTCAGCGGTTCGGACGAGATCGTCGAAGTGGAATTCGTCTTTGGACGCCATACCGGCGTAACGCTCGAACCTCGCGCAGTGGTCGCGGACTGGAACGCGGCCGAGGCACGGCTGATGATCTATCAGGGCACTCAGGCACCGCATATGGTGCAGAACATCGCGGCACTTCACCTTGGGCTGGAGGAAGCGCAAGTCCGGGTGGTTTGCAAGGACGTCGGCGGTTCCTTCGGGATCAAAGTCCATATCTACGCCGACGAAATGGCAACTTATGCGCTCGCGAAATTGTTGCGGCGGCCGATCAAGTTCGTCGCAGACAGGGTGGAGAGCTTCAACAGCGACATTCACGCCCGCGACCATCGTTGCAGGGGACGGATCGGCGTCAAGCGCGACGGCACCATCATGGCCTTTGAGATCGACGACCTCACTGGCATCGGTCCCTATTCGATGTACCCGCGCACCAGCGCGATCGAGGCTAACCAGGTCGTGAATCTTGTCGGCGGACCTTACGTCACGAGGAACTATCGCGCCCGCGCCCGCGTCGTGTTCCAGAACAAGAACGTGATGTGCCAATACCGCGCCGTCGGCCATCCCATCGCCTGCTCGGTGACCGAAGGCCTGGTCGATCTGGCGGCCGCGAAAATCGGAATGGATCCGGTGGAGATTCGCCGCCGCAATCTCATTGCCGACGATGCCTATCCGTGCGCGTCGCCCTCCGGCCTGCGCTTCGAACTGTTGTCGCACCATGCCGCTTTGAACAAGCTCGTCAAGATGATGAATTACGATCAGCTGCGGGCCGAGCAGGCCGCGCTTCGTACCAGGAACATCCATCGTGGCATCGGGATCGCCAGTTTCATCGAGGTCACCAACCCAAGTGCGGCATTTTACGGTGTCGGCGGCGCGAAGATTTCGTCGCAAGACGGCGTGGCAGTGCGCCTCGACGCGCAGGGCTCAGTGATTTGCCAGACCAGTATTACGGAGCAGGGGCAAGGCTCGGAATCGCTCACGGCGCAGATCGTTGGCAGCGTGCTTGGCGTCGCGATGTCGCGCGTGCGTGTCATCCTTGGCGATACCGATCAGACACCCTATGGCGGCGGCACCTGGGCGTCGCGTGGCGCCGGCATTGGCGGAGAGGCAGCACTTCAGGCTGCGAAGATCCTTCGCAAGAACATTCTCGATGTCGCTGCAGCAATTCTGCAATCCTTGCCGGCCGAACTCGACATCGCCGACGACGCTATCGTAAACTCCACCGACGGCGCGCCGCGCATCGAATTGCGCGAGCTTGCGAGAATTGTCTATTTCCGCCCGGATACCCTGCCGCAGGGAATCCAGCCGGAACTGATGGCAACGCGCCACTACGTGCCACGCGAATATCCCTTTGCGTTCACCAATGGCGTTCAAGCTTCTTGGCTCGAGCTCGACACGGATACGGGCTTTATCAAATTGCTCGGACACTGGGTGGTCGAGGATTGCGGCACGCTGATAAACCCGCAACTGGTCGACGAGCAGATCCGCGGCGGGGTGGTGCAAGGTCTGGGAGCCGCGCTGTTCGAGAAATGCATCTACGACGAGCGGGGTCAGCTGACAAATGCAAATATGGCGGATTATCTGGTCCCCATGGCCGGCGAGATGCCCGACATAGATGTCGGGCATGTCGTATCGCCGACGGCGGAGAGCGAACTTGGTGCCAAGGGCGCCGGCGAGGCCGGAACAGCAGGCGCAGCGGCTGCGGTTGCGAATGCAGTGAACGATGCACTGAAACCGTTTGGCGCGATCGTTACGGAAATTCCGCTGACGCCTCAAATCATTCTGTCGGCGCTGGGGCGAATTTGATTGGCCGTGATCATTGCCGGCGACGTTCCTAGAGCCTCTCTACGGCCTTGAACGTCCCGTCCGGCTGAATGAGGGTTAGAAACACCTTGGCCGGGGCATCCAGCGCCTTTCGTCCCACTATGAGGACGTTGCCGCTGATATCGAAGCGGCCGACATCATTGATGATACGCAGCATCCTGGCTCGAGTCGGATTTGGTCCGGCCATCTCAAGCGCTGCGGCGACAAGGCGCCCGGAAAGGTATCCCTCCAGCGAAACAAAATCGGGTTTGAAGTTTGGATCGAAAACTTTTTCGGCGGCCTGGTAATCAGCCACGACCTTGACCGACGAATCCCACGGAAAAGGCACGACCTGGGAAACGATAACGCCGTAACCCTCCGGGCCAAGTTCCCTGGCCAACGCGTTTGCGCCGACGAACGAGATATTGACGAAGACCGGGTTGAAACCGCTTTGGCGCGCAAGCCTGATGAATTCTGCGCAAGGCGCGTATGTGCCGACCATGACCACGGCTTCCGGCTCCGCCCGCTTGAGCGTGCGCATTGCCGCGCCTACGGCCTTTGTGTTGCGCTCATAGGTACTCTCAGCCGCAAGCTCCATGCCACGCTTTTCCAATGAACGCTGTACGCCCGCCAATCCGTCGCGGCCATAGGAATCATCCTGATAAAAGATTGCAATGCGCTTGATGTGTAGATCTTCAGTCAGATGCCTGATCCACGCCTCGGCCTCCGCGCCATAGCTGGCGCGGATGTTGACGACGTTGTGAAGATCCGGCGCGCGCAGGAAGTCCGCGCCGGTAAATGGACCGACGAACGGCACATTTCTGGCTATTGCGATCGGAACGGTCACCGCCGTCGTTGGGGTTCCGACCGCACCGATCAGCGCGAAAACCTTGTCATCGTCGAGCAGTTTTCCGGTTTGCAGGATCGAACGGTCGGGATCGTAGCCGTCGTCCCGGCTAATCAGTTCAAGTTTTCTGCCGTGCACGCCGCCACGGGCGTTTATTTCGGCAAAAGCGGCGAGAATGCCCTGCCGCATCCCCTGACCCAGGGCGGACGAAGGTCCCGACAAGGCGGCCGCCTGACCAAACAAGATACGATTGCTGCTCACGCCAACTTCGTCTGCGCGAAGCGGGCCAGTCCAAACGAGCAGAAGGGAAAGGCCGGCGCCAAGCACTGATTGTATGATTTTCATTGCAACACTTATGCGTGATCCAGGGATTCGACTTTTGGGAACGATGTGGGCCTGCGGCGGAGAGTTCCTGCCGATCCTTCCGGAACGCGTCTCGTTCCATCGGGAATCGCACGATTTTTACATTGCGCGGCTGTGCGATCGGTGAACGCCGGGTGCAAATTTCACTTCAGCGCTCCTAAAGATCATTAACTAACGCACCTGAAGCCAGAATTGCTTGGGTCCGACATTTCGGGGTTTTTAACCAGAGTCCGCGTCCATGAACATTCAAGGACCGGCGCTGGCGGTCGCGTCTCAGCCGTGGCGTTTTCGAACGAAGGACCAAGATGAGCGATCGAGATCCAGGCGACGATCGCCGGGGAAATATGACCGAGCGTCGGAAAAGCCCCGCGTCGTGGTCAGGACTTTATCGCCCGGCCCTGGTTGCGGCTGGCTTCGGCCTCCTGTTCTCGATAATTGCCGCCTACGCCGTCGGCCGCTGGGAGCAGCACGCCACCTGGATCGAATTCGAAAGCGTTGCCGCGACGCAATTGATCGAGATGCAGAACGGTGTCAACGAATACCTCGCTCGCCTGGTCACGCTGCGTACGCTGTTCGAATTGGCGAATGAGGACATTTCGCGCAGTGAATTCGAGGTTTTTGGCGGGCGCCTGTTCGAAAATCATCCTGGAATTCTCCGCGTCGGGTGGTTGCCCAAGATCTATCGCAAGGAGCGCGAGGAGTTCGAGGCGGCGGCAGTCGCCGACGGCGTTGCCGGCTATCGGATAAAAACTCTCGCTAATGGAATCGTCTCTCTTGCGCGGGAGAAGGAATTCTATTTTCCGGTATTCTTTTCTAGCGAGCCGAAAACGTCGTTGGTCTATGGTCTGGACTATTCGACCGACGCGGTCCGATGGGCAACGCTGGAACGGGCGCGGGATTCGGATGCGGTGGCAGTCGTGCCCACCAGACTATTCAAGGACGTGAAAGGCAAGACCCAGGGCATAATGGTCGGCGTACCCGTCTATGTGAAAGGAACGTCGCGAACCACCGTCGCTGACCGCAGGCGTAATCTGGCCGGCTTTGTCGTCGGCATATTCGATCTTGAAAACCTCCTGCACTCGGTCCGGATGGCGACGGCAGCATCTCCCGCCATCATCATCGATACCTATCCGCCCAACCGGGGCGCGATTGAGGAAAATGAACCCGTTCCCGACTTCTCGTCGGTGCCGCTCACGCCACAAATGACGCAGTCCCTGGCAACCGGGCGACACTGGTCGGGCACGCTCAAGATCGGCGACGCCTCCTGGCAAGTACGTGCCATCCCTGCCGAGGGCAGCCGCCTGATCACGCACTACGACCGCGCGTTGATCGTTCTGACCGCGGGCGTTGCCATCACGGTCTTCCTGGCCGTCTATCTCGGTCTGGCGAGCCGCAATTCACGCCAGCTTGCGCTTGCCAACCGTCGCGTACTGGAGTTAGCGCAGACCGACATACTGACCGGGCTTCCCAACCGGGCATTCTTTCTGGAGCAGTTGAAGGACGTGGGCTCCTATGAACGCGGAAAGCGGAATCTGTTCGCGATCCTGATGCTCGACCTTGATCGCTTCAAGAATGTCAACGATTCGCTCGGCCATGCAGCCGGTGACGCCTTGCTTCGCCAGGTTGCACTTCGCCTGCGTTCGACGCTGCGGCCCAGCGACGTGCTCGCGCGGCTTGGCGGTGACGAGTTCGCGATCATTCAGGCCGGTTGCAGCGATCAGCGGGCCAGTTCAGTCGATTTGGCGAGTTGCATTTCGAGGCTGATCGCCGAGCCGTTCCAGCTCCCCGGCCATCGGGTCGAAATCGGCACCAGCATCGGTATTGCGATCGCGCCGGACCACGGAAACGACCAGGAGCAATTGCTGAAGAAGGCCGATCTCGCGCTCTACCGGTCGAAATCTGCAGGACGCAATTGCTTCACGCTCTACGACGCCGCGATGTCCGCCGAACTTGAGGCGCGAAACACGCTTGAAGGGGACTTGCGGGATGCCATAGCGCGCTGTCTGTTCGAGTTGCACTATCAGCCGTTCTTCGATGTCCAGACCGGTCGTCGCCGGGGCATGGAAGCGCTGGTTCGCTGGCGTCACCCGACCCGAGGCCTGATCCCGCCCGACCAGTTCATTCCATTGGCAGAGGAAACCGGCCTCATCGTCGCGCTCGGTGAATGGATCATCAGGAAGGCCTGCGATGATGCAACGTCCTGGCCGGATGATGCCAAGGTTTCGGTCAATCTGTCGCCAGTCCAGTTCAAGCAGGCGGAGTTGTTTGATGTTATCGAGTCCGCATTGCAGAAATCAGGGCTGCGGCCCGAGCGGCTCGAAATCGAGATCACCGAATCAGTCCTATTGGAAAGAGCTGCCGAAAACCATGCCTTCATGGAGCGGCTGAAGGGCATCGGGGTCTCGCTTGCACTCGACGACTTTGGCACTGGCTATTCATCGCTAAGTTGCCTGACCACGTTTCCGTTCGACAAGATCAAGATCGACAAGTCCTTCATGGGCAGCTTGTCGATGCACCACAAGAGCTCTGCGATTATCTCCTCGATCGTGACGCTGGCGCGGGGCCTTGAAATGTCGGTCACCGCCGAAGGCGTCGAAATGCGCGAGCAACTCGAAAGCCTGAAGACGCTGGGTGTTAATTTCGCGCAAGGGTATCTGCTCGGCCGCCCGATGCCGATTGGCGAGCTTGAAGCCCAGCCCCCGACGTTCCGCTCGCATCTCGACGCGGCCTGACCGCACTCCGAGGTGTCCCGAAAAATTGAGGACTTTCCGTTGCGAATTCGGGCAAACCGCGTTTAGTGGTAATTAGGTGAAGGGCGCAGCTTCCTCGCTCTCCGAACGCAAGAGTATGAATCTCTATCGAACCCCCACGATTGGGACGATCATTCTTTTTTCGGCCGTGCTATTGCCGCGGTTAGAAATATGATCCTACTTGATTGTAGCCGCGGGCTACGGGGGAGGTGTTTTCCGCCGGAGCCGATCCGTCAGGGGAACTCTCAACGATGTCTGCCCGCCTGCCACGCCGTGATCGTGCGAACGCGTGTTGTGCCGAGGCATAAATGTCCGTCATCGATCCGATCTACGTCGCGTCCGGCTTCAGCGTTGGCCTTCTTGTCGGCATGACGGGCGTGGGCGGCGGCTCCTTGATGACACCCCTGCTGATCCTCTTGTTCGGCGTGCATCCGGCGACCGCGGTCGGTACCGATCTGCTCTACGCCGCCGCCACCAAGACAGGAGGGGGCATCGTACATGGCTGGGCGCGGAGCATCCACTGGCCGGCCGTCCTCCGGCTTGCCAGCGGCAGCATTCCTGCAAGCGTTTTCACGCTGTTGGTGCTCGGCTGGCTTGATTTATCCGCCGAGAGCGCGCGCAGTCTGGTCAACAGCGTGCTGTGCTTTGCGCTGATGTTGACGGCAATTTCGCTGATCTTCCGCAAGGCGGTGATCGATAATTTGCGGTGGCGGATGGAGCGGCACGACGACGTCACGATTGCGCGGGCGACGGTGCTTGTGGGCGCGGGTCTGGGCGTGCTGGTCTCGATCTCATCGGTCGGGGCCGGCGCAGTCGGTGTTACTGCGTTGCTCTTGCTCTATCCGCAGATGCCGATGGCGCGGATCGTCGGTTCCGACATCGCGCATGCGGTGCCTTTGACGCTGATTGCCGGGATCGGGCACTGGGCGATGGGCGCGATCGACTGGCAATTGATGGGTGTTCTGCTTATCGGCTCGCTTCCCGGCATCGTCATCGGCAGCTACTGCGCGACGCGCGTGCCGGAAACGGCGTTGCGGCTACTACTGGCGGCAACGCTGATTCTCGTTGCCGGCAGACTTGCCGTCAACGAGTGGTACTGGTCGCCCGCGAGCCTTGCCGCCGTGACCCAAAGCGCCCCACGCTGAAGCGTTTATCCGTCGCCTTGCCCGATAACGCCTGCTCGGAGCGAGCTTCTTTCGCGCGATTCGTCGCTCGGGTTCCTCAGCGCAGATTTCGGTTCGGAACAATTCTGCGTCAGCGGCTTTGTCCCAGAGACAGGAGAGCGGATGAAACCGCGGTTTTTTACCAGCCCTTTGGGCGTGACCGACGCCATTGAATCGGCGTGCCACACCTATTCGATGATCTATGACAAGCCGGATGAGCGGGTCAGGCTTGCGTTGGAAACCTATAT
Organism: uncultured Alphaproteobacteria bacterium; assembly: GCA_963721935.1. Classification (GTDB taxonomy): domain Bacteria; phylum Pseudomonadota; class Alphaproteobacteria; order Rhizobiales; family Xanthobacteraceae; genus Bradyrhizobium. The sequence continues at coordinate 87,261 of CAVRMY010000055.1, read as the reverse complement.
CCACCGGCTGGTCGCCGACGGCGAGCGAAACCAGGACCAGCTCACCTTGAAGGCGATCGTCTTTCTGAAAAAGCATGAAGGCAGGGCAGGCGAGGGCCGGCAGAATCGCGACACCTGACGCAGCGCAAACCTCGCCTCTTACTCTTCGCTCGAAAACTTCACAGCTCTATTCGTTCGCCTCCGGCGGCAGGAAGTTCACTTCGTGCGCGGCTGAAAGACGAACGACTTCTTCGACATCTGTCAGGTTGTGAAGCCGGTCGAACAACGCCTCAAGCTTTTGAGCCGGCGAAACCCAGAACAGCGCGCGAGTCGGTTTGTCCGACTTGTTGAAATAACCGTGCGGAATCCCCCGCGGCATTCGTACCAGATCGCCAGCCATGGCCTTTACCCAAACGCCGTCGAGCTTGAGATCCAGCACACCTTCCTGAACCAGTATGAATTCGTCCTGGGTGGGATGAATGTGGACGGGGACAAACTGGCCCGGATCGCTGTTGGTCTCAAATGCGAAAGTGGAGTCGGTCACCGCTTTCGGGAAGTAGACCTGTCCAAGGATATTCCAGGTCTTGCCCGAGTAACCGGTTCCATTTCGCGTAATGCCCTTCTCAAGCGCAGCCATGATCGGCTCCTCCAACCGTTGAACTCAAATTTGGCCGGCCAACTCGACGCCAGCGAGCCGCCACTGTCAAGCACGGCTTCTGCTTGCTTTCGCGTGATTTGTTGCAAAAGCTTGAAGTATAAAATATACGCAGAGAATGCATTGGAAGGAGGCTGCGCTTGGTCGGACTGCCGTATTCCCCGCATGCGCTCGTCACTGGCGGCGGTCGAGGCATCGGCCGGGAGGTTGCGTCGGTCCTGAAAGGGGCGGGCGCAACCGTCACCGTGCTCGGCCGTCATCGCGCAACGCTCGATGCCGTTGTTGCCGCAGGTAGCGCAGATTTCGCCGTGGTGGCGGATGTGGCCGACCAGGCCCAGGTCGACGCCGCAATGGCGCAAGCGAGCGCGCGGCAGAAAATAGATATCTTGATCGCCAATGCTGGCATTGCAGAATCGAGGCCGTTCGCAAAATCGGATGCTGCGCTGTTCAGGCGGATGATGGATGTCAATTTCATGGGCGTGGTCCATACCATCTCCGCCGCGCTGCCCTCGATGCGCGAGCGACCCTACGGCCGCATTGTCGCGGTTGCTTCCACTGCGGGTTTGAAGGGATATGCATATGTCAGCGCCTACAGTGCGGCCAAGCACGCGGTCGTGGGCTTGGTGCGATCGCTCGCGCTCGAGCTTGCCACGACGCGCGTGACCGTGAACGCGGTGTGCCCCGGCTTCACCGATACCGATCTCGTAGCCGCAAGCATCGCCAACATCATGAAAAAGACCGGTCGTGACCAGGCACAAGCCGTGGCCGAATTGGCAAAACACAATCCGCAACGGCGCCTGGTAACCCCCTCGGAAGTGGCCGATGCGGTATTATGGCTGTGCGGCGAGGGCGCGAGTGCAATCACCGGCCAGGCGATCGCGGTGGCCGGCGGCGAGGTTTGAGCTATCGAAACAGCGTCGGTTAACGACAACGGAGATCCCATGAGCACACCGGCCAATCCTGTTACGCTGCCGCTGGCGCAATATTCACCTCGCCATTTCCTGCTGAAGGTTGATGCCGGCATCGCAACGGTGACGCTCAATCGGCCCGAGCGGAAAAATCCGTTGACCTTCGAGAGCTACCGGGAGCTTGCGGATTTTTTCGGCGCCTGCGCATTCGATGACAACGTGAAGACGGTGGTGATCGCGGGCGCCGGAGGCAATTTTTCGTCCGGCGGCGATGTCTTCGAGATCATCGGCCCGCTGGTAAAAATGGATACCAAGGGGCTTACCGCCTTCACCCGGATGACCGGAGATCTGGTCAAGGCGATGCGGGCTTGTCCGCAGCCGATCGTGGCCTCAGTCGAGGGCATCTGCGCAGGCGCCGGTGCCATCGTCGCCATGGCCTGCGACATGCGGCTTGCTGCGACCGGTGCCAAGGTCGCATTCCTGTTCAACAAGGTCGGTCTTGCCGGTTGCGACATGGGTGCATGCGCGATCCTGCCCCGCATCATTGGCCAATCGCGCGCCTCGGAATTGCTTTACACCGGCCGCTTCATGACCGCGGAGGAGGGCGAACGCTGGGGCTTCTTCAGCCGCATCGTTGCGCCAGCCGAGGTTCTTCCGCAGGCGCAGGCCGTGGCCAGGGAAATCGCAGCGGGGCCGACTTTCGCCAACACCATGACCAAGCGGATGCTGGCGATGGAGTGGGCGATGTCGGTTGAGGAGGCGATCGAGGCCGAGGCCATCGCGCAGGCGCTGTGCATGACGACGGCGGATTTTACCCGTGCGTACGAGGCGTTTTCGAGCAAGGCAAAGCCGGTGTTCCAGGGTAATTGAATTCCTCGTGGTGAGGAGGTGCGAAGCGCCGTCTCGAACCGGGACCTTACGGCGGGCTTGCCGGCGAATTGCTTTATGTTTAAAATAATTGAGGTTTGGATGAACCCTGGCAGATGAGGTTCCCATGAAGATCGCGATCATCGGTGGCGGACCGGCCGGTCTTTATTCGGCGATCCTGCTCCAGAAGCAGCGCCCCGACGCCGAGATCACGGTCTATGAGCGCAACCGCGCCGACGATACGTTCGGTTTCGGCGTGGTGTTCTCGGACGCGACACTGGACAATTTCGAAAAATACGATCTTCCGAGCTATCGCCGCATCACCCAGGAATTCGCCTATTGGGACGATATCGCAGTGCATTTCCGCGGCAGCGTGCACCGCGTCGGCGGCAACGGCTTTTGCGGCTGCTCGCGCCGCAAGCTGCTCTTGATACTGCAGGAGCGGGCGCGTGAACTTGGCGTCACCCTGACCTTCGAGATCGAGATCGAGGATGAAGCCCGTTTTGCCGACGCCGACCTGGTAGTGATTTCCGACGGCATCAACAGCCGCTTCCGCGAGAAATATATCGAGCATTTTCAGTCCGAGGTGGATCTGCGCTCCAACATGTTCGCCTGGATGGGTTCGACGCGGCCGCTCGATGCCTTCACCTTTATCTTTCAGGAGACCGAGTTCGGCCCCTTTATTGCCCATGCCTATCAATATGAGGCCGGCCGCTCCACCTGGATCTTCGAGACCGATCCGGAAACCTTCAAACGCGCCGGGCTTGGTGGTCTTGACGAGAAGCAATCGGCCGCTCGAATGGCAGAGATCTTCGGCTGGTTCCTCGAAGGTCATCCGGTCCTGACAAACCGCTCGATGTGGCGAAATTTTCCGATGATCCGCAGCAAGCGGTGGGTCAGGGACAACATGGTTCTGATCGGCGACGCCAAGGCCACTGCACATTTCTCGATCGGTTCGGGCACCAAGCTTGCCATGGAAGACGCGATTGCGCTGGCAGACGCCATGCACCGTGCGCCAAACATTGCGGCCGCCCTGCAGCGGTACGAGCAGGGACGCCGCGAGGAGGTCGAGAAGACCCAACACGCAGCAGACGTCTCGCTGGTGTGGTTCGAGCATGTCGATCGGTTCTGGGATTTCGATCCCGTGCAGTTTGCGTTCGGCGTCATGACGCGGGCCAAGGCAATCACCTATGACAATCTGATGCTGCGGGCACCTGATTTTGTCCATGAGGTTGATAAGGCGTTCGCCCGGCAAGTCCGCGCAAGGGGTTTCAAGGTCGACGCCGACAAGCCTCTTGCGCCGATGTTCCAGCCCTTGCGGCTACGCGAAATGACGCTCGCCAATCGCACGGTGGTGTCCCCGATGTGCATGTACTCGGCGAAGGAAGGCGTTCCCAACGATTTCCATTTTGTGCACTACGGATCGCGTGCACTCGGAGGCGCCGGCCTGATCTTTACCGAAATGACCTGCGTCGGGCGCGATGCACGCATCACGCCGGGCTGCGCAGGTCTGTGGAATGACGAGCAGCAGGCCGCCTGGCAACATATCGTCGATTTCGTCCACGCCAATTCCGCGGCAAGGATTTGCCTGCAACTGGGCCACGCCGGGCGCAAGGGGGCCACCAGGCTGATGTGGGACGGGATGGATCGTCCGCTGGAAGAGGGCGGATGGGACGTCATCTCCGCTTCCCCACTTCCGTACTTTCCGGATAGCCAGGTGCCGCGCGAGATGGACCGCGCCGCGATGGATGCGGTCAAGGCGGAGTTCGTGGCTTCTGCCGAGCGGGGCGAGATGTGCGGCTTCGACATGCTGGAACTGCACTGCGCCCACGGCTATCTGCTAGCGAGCTTCATTTCGCCGCTCACCAACGAACGCACGGATGCTTATGGCGGTTCGCTGGCGAACCGTCTGCGCTATCCGCTCGAAATATTCGAGGCACTACGAGCGGTATGGCCTGCGCACAAACCGATGTCGGTGCGCATCTCCGCCACCGACTGGGCCGATGGCGGCATCACCGGCGATGATGCCGTGGAAATCGCGCGCGCCTTTGCCGAAGCCGGCGTAGACCTGGTCGATGTTTCCACCGGGCAAACGGTGTGCGACTCGCGGCCCGTCTATGGCCGCATGTTCCAGACGCCGTTTTCCGACCAGGTCCGCAACGAGGCCCGCGTGGCGACCATGTGTGTCGGCAACATCACGACGGCAGACCAGGTCAATACCATCCTCGCCGCCGGGCGGGCGGACCTGGTGGCGCTGGGGCGGCCTCATCTGATTGACCCTGCCTTCACGCTGAAGGCGGCGGCCTGGTACCGCGCCGATGGGGTGTTCTGCCCGCCGCAATATCTGCCCGGCAAGGAGCAGATTTTCCGCAACAGCGAGAGAGAACGGCAGGATTTCGAGGAGCTGAAAATTAAGGCTAAGCCGAAGACCCGGGCGGAGCTCAAGGCGGAAGCCGGAAAGCCGCTTGCGGCCGAGTAAGGCGCCATGCGATTGTGGAGCGCCGTCGCAAGTTGTTTGGGTCGGGTGGAGTGCAGCGATGAAGGCGATCATCGTCGGTGGCGGTATTGGCGGCCTTACCACAGCGCTGATGTTGCGCGGACGCGGCATCAGTTGCGAACTCTTCGAACAGGCGGAGACGATCCGCGAACTCGGTGTCGGCATCAATACGCTGCCCCATGCGATCCGGGAGCTCGCGGCCCTCGGCCTGTTGCAGGAACTTGACGACGTCGCGATCCGTACCGACGTTCTTTATTATCTCAACCGCCACGGCCAGGAAGTATGGCGCGATGCCCGCGGCATCGACGCCGGTCACGACGTGCCGCAGTTTTCCATTCATCGCGGCCGCCTGCAAAGCGTGATCCACCACGCCGTCGAGGAGCGGGTAGGCAAGCAAGCCATCCACACCGGATGCAGACTGGGGGCCTTCACCCAGGACGAGGGCGGAGTCACCGCCTACTTCTTCGATCGCATGGGCAGCCACATCAATACCGTGCGCGGCGATATCCTAATCGGCGCCGATGGCATTCATTCGCGGGTGCGCGAGACGCTGTTTCCGAACGAAGGGCCGCCGTGCTGGAACGGCTTGATGCTGTGGCGCGGAGCGCGGGACTGGCCGGTCTTTCTCACCGGCCGTTCGATGATTGTCGCGGGGGGCTTGAACGCCAAGGTCGTCGTTTATCCGATCGCGGAAGGATCGAGTCCGGCAAATCGTCTCACCAATTGGGCGGTGCTGGTGAAGATTGGCGACGGCAGTGCGCCGCCGCCGCGCCGGGAGGACTGGTCGCGGCCTGGCAAGCGCGAGGAACTGATGCCGCATGTCGCGCGCTTTTCAGTCCCTCATGTCGATGTGGCGAGCCTGATTTCTGCGACGCCCGAGTTCTTCGAATACCCGACCTGCGACCGCGATCCGTTGCCCTACTGGTCGAGCGGGCGCGTGACGCTGCTCGGCGATGCCGCCCATCCGATGTATCCGGTAGGTTCGAACGGCGCCAGCCAGGCCATTCTCGATGCGCGGTGCCTCGCGGATGCGCTCGCTCGTTCCGAACATCCGCGCCAGGCGCTCGTGGCCTACGAACAAAAACGCCTGCCGATGACAGCAGAGATCGTGCGCTCCAACCGTCGTGGTGGACCGGAGGGCGTGATCGATGCGGTCGAGCAACTTGCGCCCGACGGCTTCACCGACATCGACAAGGTTCTGAGCTACAGCCAGCGCGAGGCGATCGTGCGCGGCTACGCACACAAGGCCGGCTTTGCGGCTGTCCCGGGGCTTGCGGCGGTACGAGGCTGACCGCTTCTCGGAGGCCGAACCCTCATCCTTAAGAAGCGCGCGGTTGGCGCGCATCTCGAAGGATGAGGCGAGGTGTCGGGGCCTCATGGTTCGAGACAGCGCTGACGTGCCTCCCCATCGTGAGGAACTGGAGACGGCGCAGGTGCGCCTCACCCGAGGGTGCGTCTCCCCACCATGAGCCTCACCGTTGTTCGTAGGACTCACGCCCCCGGCGGTGGGGGAAGGAAATGGATGTTGTATTCGGCCGCCATCGCCACGACGTCGTCGGGCTTTTGCTCCTTCATGTTGTGGAGGCCCCAGAACAAGTCGTAGAGCTTCTTCGTCGGCGATACCCAGAACAGCACCTTCGCGGTCTGGTCGGACTTGTTGAAGATGCCGTGCGGAATGCCCATGCCGAGGCGGATCAGGTCACCCGGTGTTGCCTGCGCTTCGGAGTTCGCGAGCACGAAGTCGAGCTTGCCTTCCAGCATGTAGATATACTCGTCCTGGTCCGGATGGATGTGCGGCGGCACGAAGGTGCCGGGCGGCAGCGTTGCGTGCCACGAAAAGCACTGGTCGGTGCGGTTTTTCGGTACATAGGTCTGGCCCAGGATATTCCATGAGATCCCCTGGATGCCCTCGTTGGCCCGGGTGATGCCGGTAATCTCGCTGTTCATCGCCTGTTTCCTTCCGTTATTTGGCGGCGTTTTCAGCACGCGGTGGAGTTATCCGCCTCGCCCTGAACGCCTTGCGTTGTTTACCTGGCCGGCGCGCAATCCTTGGCATAGCGGTCGCCGTAATTCTCAAAAACCTTCTGCACGATCTCGGTCTGAAATTTGCCGTCCGCGCGCTTGGCAACCTTGGTCAGGTAAAAGTCCTGGATCGGATAGCCATTGACGTTGATCTTGAAGTTGCCGCGCAGCGAGACGAAGTCGGCTTTCCTGAAGGCGGCCGCAAGCGCCTCCTTGTTGGAGAGGTCTCCGTGGATCGCTTTCATGGCGCTGTTGATCAGCATCGCCGCATCGTAGCCCTGCATGGCGTAGGTTCCGGGGACGTTGCCATAGGCGGCCTCATAGGCCGCGACGAATTTCCTGCTCTGCGGATTGTTAAGATCGGGCGCCCAATCTGCGCCTCCAAACATACCAACCGCCGCATCCTGCTGCGCCGGCAACGTCGACTCGTCAACCGTGAACGCCGAAAGCACCGGGATCTGATCGGCCAATCCGGCCTGCCGATATTGCTTCACGAGACTGACGCCCATTCCGCCCGGCATGAAGGTGAACACGGCGTCAGGCTTGAGCGAAGCGATCTTGGAAAGCTCTACCTGGAAATCCAGCGTGCCCAGCGGCACGTAGCTTTCCTCGACGACCTCTCCCTTGTAGTCCAGCTTGAACCCGGCCGCCGAATCCTTGCCGGCCTGGTAGTTCGGGACCATCACGTAGACCCGTTTGTAGCCGCGATCCTGCGCGACCTTGCCCAGGATCTCATGCACCTGGTCATTCTGGTAGGAGGTCACGTAGAAGAACGGGCTGCAGTTCTTGCCGGCATAGCTCGAGGGACCCGCGTTCGGGCTGATCAGGAAGGTCTTGGTGTCCGTCACCGGCTTGTGGATCGCCTGAAGGATATTGGAGAAGATTGGGCCGACAACAAAATCGACCTTGTCGCGTTCGAGTAGCCCCTTGACCTTGATGACGGCGGCGTCCGGCTTGAGCTCGTCATCGGCCGCCACGATCTCGACGTCCCGGCCAGCCATCTTGCCGCCGAGGTCCTTGATTGCCAGCGTGAAGCCGTCGCGGACCTGCTGACCAAGCGCGGCCGCCGGACCCGACAAGGTGAGGACTAGGCCGATCTTGATTTTTTCCTGCGCGACCGCCGTACCGGCGAGGCTCGCGAAAAGGGCTACTAATCCCGCCAACTTCAATCGCTCTTTCATCACTTCCCTCCTGCTCGGCCTCGCCCGCCGAATGACGCAAACGCCGGACCCCCAAACCCATCGCAACCAGCAGTTTATTCTGATGATGGTGGCGGCGGCAAGCAAAGCGGGCGCACGCCGACGGCAGTTACCGATAACACGGCGAGCGACATGACGGCATGCAAGGGTCGCGCCAATTGTTTGAAACCTAAAGAAATTTGTTATACGACTTTGTGACCCATTTTACGTTTTGGCTTGCGGGCCGCGCCTAATTGCTTGAAGGTCAAAACAACAGGGGTGCGCCACGGGAGCGTATTTGCCGTCTTGTGGCCATCGCTGGGCTCATTTGCAGGTGCGACCTCTTATGCATGACTCGGATATGATCCTCGATTCAGAGACCAAAGCCGTCGAACTCCCGGAAGATCACGGCAGCGAACTTCGGTTGTGGCTTCGCCTCCTGACCTGCACAACCCTTATCGAAGGCGAGGTCCGCAGGCTCCTGCGCGAGCGGTTCGACGTCACGCTGCCGCGCTTCGACCTGATGGCACAGCTCGACAGGGTTCCGGAGGGAATGACGCTGTCCGACGTCTCGAAGCGAATGATGGTCAGTAACGGCAACGTCACGGGTCTGGTAGAGCGCCTCGTCGAATCCGGCCATCTCGACCGGCGAACCTCGGATAGCGATCGGCGGGTCCAGGTCATCAGGCTGACCAAGGTTGGCCGTGCCGAGTTCCGCAGGATGGCGGCCGAGCACGAAAGGTGGATCGCCGAGATATTTTCCGATCTTTCGCCCAAGGATGTCCGCGAATTGATGCGGCTACTGGCGAAAACCAAGGCGTCGGCGCAAAAGTCCGCCCGGAAACCAGCTTGAAGGACGGCGTGGCCGAAATCGACTACGAGGTTGAATACAACAACCGGGCGCGCGTTCCGGAAAGCCCCGCGCTGCTGGCGGGGTGGGTGAGGGATGCGGCAGCCTTTCGCGAAAGCCATCCGCCGCGCAGGATCGCTTACGGTGCGGGAGCGCGCCACGTCATCGACGTCTTCGAAGGCCGCGACCGTGGCCCGATCGTCGTTTTCATCCATGGAGGCTACTGGCAGGCGCTTGACGGTTTGTCCTCCAGCCACGTGGCACGCGGGCTGAACGCCCACGGCATCAGCGTCGCGATCCCGAGTTATGATCTCTGTCCGAAAGTCACAATCCAGCAGATCATCGAACAAATGCGAACGGCGTCGCGTGAACTGGCGCGGATGGGACGACGCCTTGTCATCAGCGGGCATTCCGCAGGCGGGCATCTGGCGGCCTGCATGTTGGCGACTGACTGGAAAGCGATCGACGCATCGCTGCCTTCGGACCTCGTGACGGCAGCCTACTCAATTTCGGGCCTGTTCGACCTCACGCCGCTCGTCCATACATCCATCAACAAGGCGTTGGGCCTGGATGAAGAAGCCGCCCGCAGCGCAAGTCCCTTGTTCTGGCCGCCGCCCGCGCAGGGAAGTCTCGACGCGGTGGTGGGAGAGGCCGAAAGCGCGGAATATTTCCGGCAAAGCCGGACCATCGTCGATTTCTGGGGAAAGGCGGGTCTTCCGACCCGGTTCGGCACGGTTGGAGGAGCCAACCATTTCACGGCGATCGCTCCGCTTGCGGAGCCGAATTCGCCGATGGTATTGCGCCTGAAGGAACTGGCAACCCGCTAGGATCTTCCAAAAGGGTTCGGGAACAGCCGATTAGCCCTATTGCGCCAAATTATTTTAAGTATAAAATGTTTTTCCGGAGAGCTCGCCAACACCTTGCTTCATTGGCTTCCCCTTTCATCGCAAACCGGAGGACGATGGAAATGTCAGGTGAAATTCCAGGTCATGACTCGTCGCAAGCTCGATCGCTTGGGCCCTCGGGGCATGTCGACGATTTCACGCGGCGGAACCTGCCGCCGCACGAGCAATGGCCGGCGCTGCTTCTCGACCGGGCTGAGTTTCACTATCCCGAATATCTCAACGCCGCGGTGGAGCTTACCGACCGGATCGTCGAGCAAGGGCTTGGCGACCGCATAGCTTTGATCGGTAACGGCCGCCAACGCACCTACAAGGAACTCGCCGACTGGTCGAACCGCCTTGCACATGCGCTGGTTGAGAATTACGGCGTAAAGCCCGGCAACCGCGTTCTGATCCGTTCGGGCAACAATCCGGCGCTGGTTGCCGCCTGGCTCGCAGCCACGAAAGCGGGTGCAGTCGTCGTCAATACGATGCCGTTATTGCGCGCCGGCGAACTGAGCAAGATCGTCGACAAGGCCGAAATTGCGCTGGCGCTGACCGACAGCCGCATCGCCGACGAACTGGTTGCCTGCGCGAAAACCAGCAGCTTCCTCAAGCAGGTCGTCAATTTCGACGGCACCTCAAATCACGATGCAGAACTCGACCGCGTGGCGCTGAACAAGCCGGTACGGTTCGATGCGGTCAAGACCGGGCGGGACGATGTCGCGCTGCTTGGATTTACCTCGGGCACGACCGGCGAGCCCAAGGCAACCATGCATTTCCACCGCGATCTCCTGATCATCGCCGATGGCTATGCGAGGGAAGTGCTTCAGGTAACGAGCGACGATGTCTTTGTCGGGTCACCGCCGCTTGCCTTCACGTTCGGGCTGGGCGGCCTTGCGATCTTTCCACTGCGGTTCGGAGCGACCGCGACGCTGCTGGAAAATGCGGCGCCGAGCGAGATGGTCAAGATCATCGAGACCTACAAGGCCACGATCTGCTTTACCTCTCCGACCGCATATCGCGCAATGATGCTTGCGATGGACCGGGGCGCAGACCTCTCCTCGCTGCGTCTTGCCGTATCGGCAGGCGAAACCTTGCCGGCGCCGGTGTTTGAAAGCTGGACCGCCAGGACAGGCAAGACAATCCTGGACGGCATCGGCAGCACCGAACTGCTGCATATCTTCATTACCAACCGTCCAGGGGATGCCGACGCCGGAACGACAGGACGCCCGGTTACGGGCTACGAGGCCAGGATCGTCGACGAGCAAATGCGCGAATTGCCGCCGGGCACCGTCGGCAAGCTAGCGGTCCGCGGACCGACCGGCTGCCGCTACCTCGCAGACGTTAGGCAATCGAATTATGTGCGCGACGGCTGGAACCTGACCGGAGATTTGTTCGTTCGCGATGAGAGCGGCCGCTTCTGCTTCGTGGCGCGATCGGACGACATGATCATTTCTTCGGGCTACAACATCGCAGGTCCCGAGGTCGAGGTGGCGCTGCTGAAGCATCGATCCGTTGCCGAATGTGGCGTCGTCGGTGCGCCGGACGAGGCGCGCGGCATGATCGTCAAGGCCTATGTCGTCTTGATGCCAGGCATCAAGGCGGATGACGCGCTGACGAGCGAGCTGCAAGACCATGTCAAACGCGAGATCGCGCCGTACAAATATCCGCGCACAATCGAATACGTCACCGAGCTGCCAAAGACGCAGACCGGAAAACTGCAGCGATTTGCCTTACGGCAGATGGCAAAGTCCTGTTCATCGTCGGCAGGGTTGGCCGCCGAATGAAGTGTAAAGGAGAGGCGTCAGTGAACCTACCGAAAGGCCAACATGCTGCCCTTGCTCCGGTGACGAAAGACCGGAATGCGCCCGGCGGCCCGCAGATCCTCCAGCCGAGCGGGTGGCCGGCACCAAAGGGCTATGCCAATGGCATGACCGCCGAAGGCCGCCTCGTCGTCACCGGCGGCGTGATCGGCTGGGATCAGCAAGGCCGTCTTCAGAAGGATTTTGTCGCACAGGTGCGTCAGACGCTGAGCAATATTTCGGCCATTCTCACCGAAGGCGGCGCACGGCCTGAAGATCTCGTGCGGCTGACGTGGTACGTCGTCGACATGGAAGAATATCTCACCAGTCTGAAGATGCTGGGCCAGGTCTATCGCGAAATCTTCGGTTCGCATTATCCAGCCATGGCGCTGGTCCAGGTCGTGCGCCTGGTTGAGAAGGCGGCCAGGGTCGAAATCGAAGCAACCGCTATAGTGCCGCACTGATTTGCAAGCGCATCTCGAACCATGAGACCGCGCTCTTCGAGAAAGCAGATGTCACGTTGGGCTCAGATCGCCTTGGCGTAGCCCTCACCTTCCGGTGAATCCAGGTACATACCGGACATCGCGTCGACCCAGCACAGGTGGTCGTGCACTTTCCTCACGCCAGCGACCGAGCGGCCTTGCCAGAGCGCAACCTGGGCCACGATATGCCCGGCCGCGCCGAATCCATAGATGCCGATCCGCTTCGCATCCTGCGCCACCACGAGCGAACGCCAGCCGATCAGGCCGGCGCAAAGCATCCGCGCGTCTCCAGATGTGGCAACCGAAAAGCTATCCTGATCAACCATATGGGGCCAGATGCAAATTTTTGACTTCAATCAGGGGGCGCTATCGTACCGGCCGTGCTTTGAGCGAGATCAACGACACTCCACCGCAAGAACCTAGGTTTTCTTAAAAGGAGAGAACCCATGGCCATCAAGGATATTCTTTTGCCTCTGGTCGGCGAACCCAACCCGGCTGCGGTTGCCGCGATCAATAAATGCGTGGTGGTCGCCGGCGACCTCGGAGCCCGGGTCACGGCGCTGGCCGTGGAAGAGGAAATTCCTGTCCGGCCCAAGGTCGTGATCTCTCCCGATTTGGAGAACGCGGAAGAGAGTGCCGCCTCGCGCAGCGTGTCGGATGCGCGCGGCCTGTTGAAGGCGTTCGATGCGGCCGCGCGCGGCCATCCCGTTCGCAGCGAACGGCGGATCAGGCGGGTCGATGCGGCGGCGGATATCCCGCTGAATTTCGCCGAGGCTGCACGGCTGACGGATTTGTCGCTGGTTCCCGTCAAATCGCATGACAGCCGATCGGAACGCATCGTCGAACGGATGATCTTTGATTCGGGTCGGCCTGTCCTGATGTGCCCCGAGGAAAATGCCAGCGAACTATCCGTTGCGTTCGATCGGGTCATGGTGGCCTGGGACCACACTGCGCCAGCCGCACGTGCCGTTGCCGACGCATTGCCATTGCTCGAGGACGCCGCCGATGTACGCGTGGTCACCGCGACCGACGAGCGGACGCAAAGCCAGGTGGAATCCGGAAACGCCCTGCTGCGTCATCTTGCGGAGCACGGGATCAATGCGACGTTTGAAACGATCAGGATCGACGGCAGTTCGGTGGGAAAGGTGTTCGAGGCCTATGTGAAGAAAAACTCAATCGACCTTCTCGTAATGGGAGCATATCGCCATTCGCGGCTGAATGAAGTGGTCTGGGGCGGTGCCACCAAAACCATCATCGGCCGGCCACCCTGCTGGGTCTTGATGTCACATTAGGACGCCTGAAAGTACGGATTTTTGAGATCCTCTTACCGCGCTCAGTCGATCATCTTCCGGTCGGCGCTCAATACTGAACAAGGATTGATTCGCAATCGAAATACAACTATTACTTGTGCATGTCTGTCGTGAAGGCTTTCGTCTGGCGCATTGCTCGCCTGCAACTGTATGAACAGGCTCCGCTCAAACTCTTGTCCTGCCTTGATTTTTCGCTAACCCTGCGGTCGGGCAAGAGCCCACCCATCCGGTCTTCTTCGTTTTCTGCAATATAATGATACCATGATTGTGGTCATAATTATGATCATGCTCATCTTCGGAGCCGGCCGTTTCATATCGGCTCCGCTTCTGGAGGCTTGATTGGCGTGTCGCAGGACAAAACCGGGGAAGCCCCGAAGTTTTCGAGCAACAAGTTGGCGGTGCTGCGCAAGCATCCATATTTCTGCGATCTCGGTCCCGAGGCGTTCGACCAGCTTTGCCGTTACGCCAAACATGCCACGCTGAAGCGCGGGTCGACGATTTTTTCCAAGGGCGACGCCGGCAACAGCCTGGTCGCGGTGATCAGCGGTACCGTAAAGATCAGCATCTCCTCGCCTGACGGCCGCACCGCGATCCTGAATCTGATCGGTCCCGGCGAGATTTTCGGCGAGGTCGCCTTGCTCGACGGCCAGGCGCGGACTGCCGATGCCACCGCAAACACCAATTGCGAGATTTTCGTCATCGATCGGCGCGAATTTCTCCCCTTTGTGCGAAGCCAGCCGGCACTCGCGATGAAATTCATTGAACTGCTCTGCGCGCGCCTGCGATGGACAAGCGATCAGGTCGAGCAGGTTATTCTTCAGGATTTGCCCGGCCGTCTTGCCAGTGCGCTGATTCGCCTGACCGAAAGGCACAGGCCGGCCGAAGGTGGCCACACGATTGTGATCACCCAGCAGGAGATCAGCGAAATGGTCGGTATGACCCGGGAAAGCATCAACAAGCAGCTGCGTGCCTGGGCCGCACGCCACTGGGTTCGTCTCGAGCATGGCGCGATCGCGGTGCTGGATGTCGAGGCGCTTCAGGAACTGGCAGGAGCGGGAACCGAAGACATTTAGGTTCTTTTTCGCCGCGGCTGGTGTGAAGCAGGTCACAACGGCCCGGCAAGTCTTGAGCTATGCAGGCATGGGCACATCCGCATGCGGAGGCATCCATGCTGGTTCCGTTCGACAGGTCAAACAAGAATCAGTCACACAGGAATCCGAAGAGTATCCGCGAGAAATGGGGTTTCGGATTTATCATTTTGCCCATGGTTATCGCTGTTGTTCTGATCGCTTTGGCATTTATTCAGCCGACAGCATCCAACTGGATTTCGGAAAGCGTGCAGGCAGAGTTCACCGGCGACGTTGCGATGCCAGTCGAAGCTCCAACGCAGATCGCACGGCCCAGAATGAATATGCGTACCGTCAGGGTCGATCGATAGAAGCCGACCCAAAAGCTTCGGCTTTCACAGATAACCGGCGCCGGCCTCCGCGGCGAAACGGCCCGGGTCGCCTTCCCAGACTATCCGCGCATGCTCCAGCACATAAACGCGGTCGGCGTGGGGAAGCGCAAAAGTCACGTTCTGCTCTCCCAGCAATACCGTGATTTGCGTCGTCTGACGCAGCCGCTCGAGCGCCTTGGACAATTGTTCAAGAATGACCGGGGCAAGGCCCAACGTCGGTTCGTCCAGGATCAGGATTTTTGGTTGCATCATGAGCGCACGGCCGATCGCCAGCATTTGTTGTTCGCCGCCCGAAAGCGTCTGCGCCATCTGGCCCTGGCGCTCTTTAAGGATCGGGAACAGGTCGAACAGCCAGGTGAGCTGCTTCTCGCGCTCCTCATCGGTAAGATGGTGTCCGCCGAGATCGAGATTTTCGCGCACGCTCATCTCGCCGAACAATTCGCGCGATTCCGGGCACTGCACGATGCCGCTGCGAGCGATGCGTGCGGGGCTGATATCGCGCAGCCTCTCGCCGTCGCGCAGGATTTCCCCGGCGTAGGGCAAAAAGCCCGAAATGGTATTGAACAGCGTAGTCTTGCCGGCGCCGTTCAATCCCACCACCGACACGAACTCGCCCTGGTGGATATGGATCGAAACATTCTCAAGCGCCTGGGCCTTGCCGTAGAACACACTGACGTTCTCGACCTGCAGGAACGGAACCTTGTCCTTGAAGCTGGTCTCCGGGCGGGCGTGTGTTTCGATGGCGCCGCCCAGATAGACGCGCCGCACGGTTTCGTTGCGCATCACCTCGTCTGCGCGGCCGGTGACGATCTCCTCGCCGAGATACATCGCCAACACTCGATCGACCAAAGCCGCCACGCTCTTGACGTTGTGGTCTACCAGCAGCACCGCGCGACCCTCGTCGCGGAAGCTGCGGATCAGTTCGGAGAAAATGCCGACTTCTGCCAGCGTGAGCCCTGCGAACGGCTCGTCCACCAGCACCACCTTGGGGTCCCGCGCAATGGCCTTGGCAAGCTCGAGTCGCCGCAGATCGGCAAACGGCAGGGTTGGAGGACGGCGGTGCATCACCGCGCCAAGGCCGACGCGGTTGGCGATCCATTCGGCGCGCTCGGTCAGCGTCCTGTCTGCAAACAGCATGAACAGGCTGTCGGGCAGGAGCGCCACCATGATGTTCTCCAGCACCGTCTGCCGGTTCAGCGGTCGCGAATGCTGGAACACCATGCCAAAGCCCTTGCGCGCGATCTTGTGCGCGGGCAGGCCCGCGACATTTTCGCCCTGGAAGGTGACTTCGCCGGCGCTTGGGCGCTCGATGCCCATGATCGCCTTCATCGCGGTCGACTTGCCGGAGCCGTTGGGGCCAATAAGGCCGAAAATCTCCCCGCCACGCAGATCAAGACTGAGGTTCTTGACCGCGGTGAGACCCCCAAACCGCTTGGTGAGGCCGCGGACTTCGAGAACCGGCGGGTTGTTCGTCTTGGCGTCCATCACTGGAGCTCCGATTCCGAAGTTCGCAAGCTATCGTGGCGACCTCTGATGCGAACTTCGGAATCAAAGGAGTTCCAGCAAATTTCGTTTTTGGTGCGGCTTTGAATCTTGAAGTTCCTATATCGAGATTGCGCGGCCGCTGATGGAAATTGCAAATTTCGCCGCACTAGCGAGCTTCACGCGAGAGGGCCGCTCCGAGAAAGCCGCCGGGGAAGAACAAAACAACGAGCAACGCCACCGCCGAGACGATGAAGGTGGCAAGCTCGCCCGTAGGCCTCAAGAACTCTCCGGCAACGATCAGGAAGATGGCGCCGAGCGCAGCGCCGAGTACGGTGCGCCGTCCGCCAAGCACCGCGGCAACGATGACGTTCACCCCGACTGCGACATCGACGACGGTGCCGACCGAGGCGGTGCCGAAATAGAACACCAGAAGCGCGCCGGAAAGCCCTGAGAAGAAGGCGCTGACGACAAAAGCGGCAAGCTTGTGCTTGACAATGTTGAAGCCGAGCGCGCCGGCCTGGATCGGGTCCTGGCCGCTCGCCTGCAGTACGAGGCCGATCGGCGACTGCGAAAGCCCGTAGAGGATAATGGCGCTGATCGTCATGAAACCGAGCGCGATCCAGTAGTTGATGCCCGCATCGATCGAGATGACGTTGGGGATGGTGAGCCCGATCTCGCCGCCCGTCAGATCAGCAAAAACCACGACGAAGTTCTGCAGCATCAAAACGGCAACCAGCGTAGTCAGTCCGAAATAGGGGCCACGTACACGCAAGGCCGGTAGCGCCAGAATCACGCCCGCGATCACCGAGGCCAACGCGCCCAGTACGATGCACACATAGACCGACCAGCCATACTGGTTGTTGAGAATGCCTGCGGTATAGGCGCCGACCCCGATCAGGAAGGTCGGTCCGAAATTCACCTCGCCCGCGAAGCCAAACAGGAGGTCCCACGCCATCGCGAACACGCCGAAGTAATAGGCGACCGTCAGAAGGCCAAGGACATAGCCGGAGACGTAGAGCGGCAAGGTCGCGGCGATGATAACGACGACAAGCGAAATGAAGAACAGCCGCGATTTGAAGAAATTGGCCATGCTCAACGTCTCCCGAGCAGGCCTTGCGGCCGCACATACATCACGGCAACCAGGAGCAGGAGCGCCGGAATTGTCCGGTAGGCCGGCGAGATCAGATACGCGGTAATGGTTTCGAGGTAGCCGACCACGAACGCTGCAATCAGCGATCCCGACACGCTGCCAAGCCCGCCGAGCACGACGATCGAGAACGCGCTGGCGGTCAGTGGCCCGACACTGTACGAACTTACCCCAAGGAACATTCCAAGCAGAACGCCGGCGATACCGGCAAGAATGCCGTAGATCGCCCAGACCACGACATAAATGCTGCGAAGCTCGAGTCCGAGCAGCGTCACGCCGCGCGGGTTCATCGAGGCCGCCAGCACCGCCTTTCCGGTGCGGGTGCGATTCACCAGCAGCCAGAGCAGCGCAATCACCAGACAACAGACCACCGCGGTGAAGATTTCGTTTCGCGGCGTGCGGACGCCCAGAATGTCGACCACGCCCTGGACGATCGGCAACACTGTCTTTGCGTTGTTGGTGAAGAAATAGGCGATCAATTCCTGGATCATGATTCCCCAGAGCAGCGTGCCCGTGAGAACGAAGATTTCCTTTTCCTCGTTGGGGATCTGCGTCGATCTCTGGATCGGCTGTACCACCGCAAAGTAGGTGGCGAAGGCAGCGATCAGCGCCGCCGCGACCCCGATCAATGCGCCGGAATAGGTGTCGAGATGAAACACGCTGGCTGCGGCCCATGCCGCCACGGCCGCCAGCACCATGATGGCGCCGTGCGAAAGGTTGAGCACGCCGGAAACGCCGAAGATGAGGGTGAAGCCCGTTGCCCCAAGCGCATACAACGCGCTGACGGCGAAGCCATCGATCAAAACCTGAAGCGCAAGCATCTATGGCGGCCGCGGCAGCATCGCTGCCCTGTTGGAAAATGCGATCGGAAATGCTCCCGGAAAGTTTCCCGGGAGCATCATCGGGCGAATATCAGTTTGAGGTGACCTTGACGAAGCTCGGAAACTTCAATTTGGCCTTGGCGATCTCCGGTGGCCAGACCGCGACCTGCTGGCCGTCCTGCCACTGCAGCATCAAGCCGGTGATCAGCCCCTTGCCGTATTTGATCGAATGGGTGAACGGATCGTCCTTGCCATAGAACTGGACGCGGCCGATGGTGCCGACCCAATCGGTCTTTTCCAGCGCATCGACCAGCTTGTCCGCTTCCGTGGAGCCTGCGCGCTTCACGGCGTCGGCGATGAAGTAGACCTCGTCATAGGCGGTATATCCGGCATAGGAGGGGAAGTTGCCGAACTTTGCCTTGAAGTTCTGGGTGAAGGGCACGCTCTTCTCGGTCACCGGAACATTCGGCCCGGAAACACCCTGGTAGAGCACGCCTTCGGACGCCTCGTTGGTGTCCTTGCCGAAGGTGGAGTTGGTGGCCTGCGAGCTGATACCGAACATCGGGATCGGAACCTGCTGGTTCTTCCACTGCACCGTCGGCTGCACGCCGACATGCGAGATGCCCGTGATCATCACATCAGGTTTCACACCCTCGATCTTGTTGAAGATCGGCGTGAAGTCGGTGGTGTCGGGCGAGAAGCGGATATGGTCGAGCACCTTCAACCCGATCTTCGGCAGGCAATCCTCGTAGCCGAAATCGAGCGGCTTGGTCCAGGCGGCATCCTCGCTCATGATGACGGCCGTCTTCATATGCTTCTGGTCGACCAGCAATTCCTTGGCGGCGTCGCAGACCGACAGCGCAAGCGCCGCCGAGGTCAGATAGCCGTGGAAAGTGTACTTGTTCTTCTCATAGTCGTTGTGGACGCTCTTGCTGATCTCGTTGGACGCAGCGCCCGGCGTGATGAAAGGCGTCTTCAGGCGCGAGGCCCAGGGTTCGAGCGCCAGCACGACTTCGCTGATATAGCTGGCGATGACGATGTTGACCTTGTCCTCGTTGACCGCGCGCTGGAAGGCGCGGACGGAATCAGCCGACGATGAGTGATTGTCATAGGTGATGATTTCGATCTTGCGCCCATCGACGCCGCCCTTGGCATTGATTTCTTCTGCCGCCATTTGCGCGGCTTGCGGGATCGAAGCGCCCGCAATCGCCTGGGCTTCAGCGATGACGCCGATCTTGATGGGCTCGGCGGCAATTGCCTGACCGGGTGCCGCGAGCAGACCCAATGTTCCGAAAAAGGCCGTCGTTCCGAGAAGGGCCGTCGTTCCGAGCAATGACCGGAACAAGGTTGGACGGGATTTTGTTGTCATAACGTTTCTCTCCACTGCACATGGCCTTGGTCGGCCTTGAGGTTATTGTAGCGGTGCCCGCGCCCTCAGCAAGCGAAACCCCCCGCGGGGCCGCCTTGCCGCGGCAAAACCGGGAAGGTGAGTACGATCCTCTCGTCAACTTGTGAAGGCTGAAATTTGCTCGCATCGATCCGTGGGTTTGTTGCAGAGTTAAGATAGCCGAAATCAATCCGCGTCGTGGTCGCGGAACCGGTCGGCGTGAGGGAAATTTTCTCGAAACAATTCAATGGATTGCAACTGGATTTGAATCTCGTCGGCCAGCGAGCAAGCTCGAAATTGAGCGCAATGGTTGGCGTGGGACAACGGAGCAGGGTTTGGCGCAAGACTTGGGCAGTTGCCGACGCCTTCCGCAGGTTGAAGACGAACACACCCGGCAGGTGCTCAGGCAAAGATGCGCTCGTGATACGAAAGACTAACGCGTCATAATGATGCGCTTCGGAAGAGGCGGGCTAATCGTCGATGATCGCAACCGCCCGAGTCCAGCCCGCCGAGGCGCGCTCGATCTTCACCGGAAAGCACGACACAGTAAATCCGGTCGAGGGCAGAAGCTCCAGATTGTGCAGCTTCTCGATGTGGCAATAGCCGATGTGTCGCCCGGCCTTGTGGCCCTCCCAGATCAGGCTCGCATCCCTGGTTTCGGCGAATTTCTTCGCAGTGTAGACGAACGGCGCATCCCAGCTCCAGCCGTCGATGCCGGTCAGCCGCACACCGCGCTCGAGCAGGTACATGGTGGCCTCGTAGCCCATGCCGCATCCGGAATTAACGAAATCGGGGCGGCCATATTTGGCGCCTGCGCTGGTATTGACCACGATGATTTCGAGCGGCGAAAGTGTGTGACCGATGCGGCTGAGCTCCGCCTCGACGTCCTTGGCAGTGACGACATAGCCGTCGGGAAAATGACGGAAGTCGAGCTTCACGCCGGGCTGCAAGCACCATTCGAGTGGGACCTCGTCGATGGTCCACGCGCGTTCGCCCCGATTCATGGTCGGATGATAATGATAGGGCGCATCGAGATGGGTGCCGTTGTGGGTCGATAGCTGCACGCTCTCCATTGCCCAGGCCTGGCCGTCCGGCAGATCCTCCGCCTTGAGGCCTTCGAAAAATCCGAGCATCCGCGGCAGGCTCTGCTGGTGATCGAAATACTGGATAAGCGGATTGATGCCCGGTGGATCGGCCGGCACGTCGTTTTGCAGCGGCACGGAAATGTCGATCAGCTTTCGCACCATGGCGCTTCCTCTCGTTTCTTGTCTTGTCCGGTCCGGCCCATTTTGAATTGCAAAAGTGTCCGCGGCAACGGCATGCAAATGTCAAAACGGACCGCTGGACGTCAATGGCCGTTACTTCGCCGCTCGGGCCGACTGCGCGCCCAGCGCGGACAGGGAAGTCGATTATTTGGCCGGCTTTACGAATGATATTTTAATACTCCCTTGATAATTTCGGCCGATTTGCGATGCGGTGCCATGGTGCGCCCGCACGTTTCGCCGGCGACACGGAGCCGAACACGGGATTATTCAGGCTCCAGGGCCAATTCGGAACGGTAAAAGACGGCATCGGTAACGGACATGAATGGAGCGCGCATCGGACTCGCGGTCCTTCTAATGGCAGCCCTGGCGGCCGGCTTCTCGTTTTTCCGCAAGGAGGCGATTGCCGATTCGCACCGGCAGGCGCGCCAGCTCGTGTTGCACTATACGTTGAGCAGGGTCGACAACCCCATCATCATTCTCGGCGACAGCATCACTGAAGCATCCACATTGCCTCGCGAGCTCTGCGGCCACCCAATCGTAAATGCGGGCTTGAATGGTGCCTCCACCGCAAGCGACCTGGGCACGTGGCTGGCCGAGGCGCTGGATGGAAGCAGGGCGGCCGGCATCGTCGTTGCGCTTGGCACCAATGATGCCTTGAAGTCGGCAAGCGCGCAGAGCTTCGAGGCAAA
Source organism: uncultured Alphaproteobacteria bacterium (assembly GCA_963721935.1). Lineage (GTDB taxonomy): Bacteria > Pseudomonadota > Alphaproteobacteria > Rhizobiales > Xanthobacteraceae > Bradyrhizobium. The sequence goes on along the minus strand of CAVRMY010000055.1, from coordinate 65,574 downwards.
TTATGCCGCGCAGCTCGGCCTGCTCGCGCAAGTCACCGGTCATCTCGCCGTACTGGCGATTCCCGGCATCGACGTGCGGGGGCGCATGACTGCCGAAATGCAGGCGGAGGCGATGGGCAGGATCAACGGCTTCAATGCCGCTTTGCCTGCGCTGGCTGCGAAAGCGGGTGCTGCTTTCATTCCGCTGCCTTCGATGCAGGTACCTCACACGATCGACGGCGTCCACCTGAACGCGACAGGTTACGCGGCGTGGGACAAGGCGGTGCTTGCGGGAGTATCGACCGTATGCGCAGCGCATTGAAGCCGACGTTGAGCGAGGCGGGAAACGGCCCGGCGAACAAGCTCCTCGGGCTGGAAGCGCTGCGCTTCCTGACGGCGTTTGCGATCCTGGTGTTCCATTATCGCCATTTTGCCTTTGTCGCGGACGAGCCGGTGGGTCTCGTGCCGGAGCGGCTGCCGCTTTATGGAATCCTGCAAGTTTTCCACGACTTCGGGGCGTTCGGCGTCTGGATCTTCTGGTGCATCTCGGGCTTCATTTTCTTCTGGAAATACCGCGATCCGATCGCCGATCGATCGATCGGCGGCTGGAAGTTCTTCGTGCTTCGCTTCTCGCGGCTCTATCCGCTGCACCTGATCACGTTGCTGATCGTGGCGCTGTTGCAGCTGGTCTATTTCGGACTGCAGGGAAGTTTCTTCGTCTATCGGGAAAACGACCTGCCGCACTTCCTTGCCCAACTGTTCATGGCAAGCGACTGGGGTATCGTGCACGGCGACAGCTTCGACGGACCGATCTGGTCCATCTCGGTCGAAGTGATGGTCTATTTCCTGTTCTTTCTGATGTTATTGGGGACCAGGTCGTGGTTTTTGAACGTGGCCGTTATCGTGGCCTGCCTGGGTGCCGCGAGCCTGCACGTGGGCGCGCAAATCACAAACTGCCTGGCGCTATTCTATATCGGCGGCCTCGCCGCGATGGCCCGCCGGGCGGTTGCGTCTTCGAGCTACGGGCAAGCGATCGAAAGCCTGGCCTGGCTTTTCGTTGTCGTTTTCCCGCCGCTTGTGGCGAGCCTTGCACGCGACCAGCTCGATCGGTTCGACCTTGCGCTGTTCCTGGCTTACACGCCGGTTCTGCTGTTTTGCCTTTCTCGCGATGTCATGTTGCCGACCGCGGTTCAGAAGGCGGTTGAGGCGGCCGGAAACATGACCTATTCAAGCTATCTTTTGCATTTTCCGATTCAGCTCGTGGTCATGATTGGGTTCACGATGGCGGGAATGGCCGTTCCCCTTTATGACGTTGGGTTTTTCGCGATCTATCTCGCAACGACCCTGCTGGCGTCGTATTTCACCTACCGTTCTTTCGAGGCGCCGGCGCAAAACCTCATTCGCGAGGTCTTGCTACAGACGGGGAGCAGGACTGCGGCGCTCGGCCTCACGAAATAGCAGCGTCGCCGAACTGCTTCAGTTCGGCGAGAGAAACTTGCGGAAGAGGGGTGCGGCGCGCGAGACCATATAAATCGATCCCGCGACCGTAAAATGGGAGCTGTCGAAATAGAGCCAGATTGCATCTTTGTCGACCGGACATCTGGCGTCGCAGAAATAAACCTCCGGCCGCAACAGCTCGACCTTGTCGGGCCATTTCGCCTGAATGCGCGAGAGCATCTGGTCCATTGAGGCGTTGGATTTTTCGACCTCATCCCGTGACCTCTGCCGGCATGGCGGTTGCGGTGCGTGGGGAAGAGGGCCCTGCAACAGTCGTTTGCGATTGATCACGCAGCCCGCGTAGACCTGATTGCCGATCAGCAGGATACGATGACCGCGCGCGATGATTTTCTCGAACGTTCGTTCAAGCGCCAATTCAAGCTTGGCGAAGGAGCCCGTCCGCGGAGGCAATTTCTGCTCGGATTCGTATTCGTAATCGATCGTGGCGTCGTCGTAGTAGGCCCATTTCTGGGTGTAGATGACCGGCAGGTCCGTTTCGGCCAAGCGCTTCATGGCTTTGTCGCGCACTTCAATGCATTCGTCGCGCCGCGTGGCCTTCAACGCAACGCCATCGAGAGTAGGGCATCCGGCGCCCGCCAACGGTTCCAGGCCGATATTAAGTTCCTTGAGGAGTGGCGACAGGCCCGCGAAAAATTGCGTGGCAAGCGAGTCGCCCAGTAGCTGCACGCCGATGGGTCCGTTGACCGGCTCAAGGTCGCGGCTCGATGGAAAATCCTGAAGGTGCGCCAATTCGGTCTGGGCTTCCGGCAGGCGCCAGGCGAAGCCCTTCGACAGGAACGTGGTGTGGGTGACTGCCACAAGTCCAAGCACGATCGACCAGAACGCTGCGGCATTTTTCCAGAAGTTCACAGGCGGCGCATTCGAGGGCTGGATAAAGCGCTGCTCGACGAAGAAGTACATCGCCGTGGCTATGCCGACCATCACCGCCGTCATCGTGACGATGCCGCCAAGGTGGTTTACGACTTCGCCGAAGATGAATCGACCGAAGAAGATGACGGGCCAATGGCAAAGATAAAGCGAGTAGGAAATGGCACCGAGGCCGATCATCGCGGGATTGGTGATGAGGCGAGCTGCGCGAGTCCTGCTTCCGGTCCAGATCGTTGCGGCTGCGCCGAGACAGGGCAGAAGATATGCCAGCTCGAGATGCGGCAAATCCGATCTGAACAGTAATACGCTTGCGATGACCGCGATCAGGCCGGCGGCCGAAATCGCTTCCGCAGCCGTTCTGCCGAGAACCGGTTTGGCTTCGAGTTGCAGCACGAGGGCGCCGATTGCGAATTCGAAGATGCGGAAGGGCATCAGGAAAAATGCCGCAAGCGGATCGGCCCTGGCGATGACGACGGAAGAGACCAGCGAAACGAGTCCGGTGGCGGCGATGATCTGGAAAGTACGTTTCAGCCGCCATGCGAAAGCGATGAAAAGCGGCCAGAACAGATAAAATTGTTCCTCGGCCGACAGCGACCAGCAATGCAGGAGCGCGAGCTCGTCTGAATTTGGCGCAAAATATTGATGGGATTCCCGCCAGTACTGGATATTGGCAATCGACAGCAGCGCATGCGTCCCTTCCTTGGCAAGATCATGGAACATATCGGGCGCGCACCAGAGAGCGCCGATCAGATAGGTCGCAACCACGGTGAAGATCAAAGCGGGGTAAATTCGCCGGGTACGACGTATATAAAACTGGCCGAAGGAGAAGCGGGAGCGTTGCAGGTCGCGGAGGATATTGCGGCTGATGAGATAACCCGAGATGACGAAGAAGACGTTGACACCGACGAAACCGCCCTCGAATCCCGAAACCTTCAGGTGGAACAACACCACGCTGGTGACCGCAATGGCACGCAGGCCTGCGATTTCCGCGCGAAAGTGCTTATCCATCAACGATTTTCCTGCCAGCCGATGCGGTGAAACCCATTTTCGGGCTTCCTGAAATAGCGGTGTTGTCGCAGCGCCGCAAGCTCATGTCTGCGCGGCCTGGAACCGCTGGTTCGACCAACCACTGTTACGACGAAGTGGCGGCCGAGCGCTCGGTCAGAAGTTTCCAGAGGACACCATCGCCAAGACGTACGGAGACGATGCGGAACGTGAAGTAGGGAATGAGGATCAGCAGCAACAATACGCCCGTGGCCAGGACTTGTTGCAAAGTGCCTCCGCCGATTTCGCTGATGACATCTCTAATTTCCCGTCCGTGAAAGAAGCCGGCGATGATATCTTCCAGCACCGCCAGGAAGCTCAGAAAGACAAGGAAAACAACCGATTTTTTGAAAATGTCGAGAAGCAGGACGGCGGGACCGCCCTTTCGCTCGCCGACTTTGAGCGCATGTAAAATCAAAACGAACTTTCCAAGCACCAGCGCCTTGATGGCTGCGATACCAAAAGGCGCGAACTCGATACCGTCGCTGCGAAGAATGGCCGCCTTGTAGAACAGCAGCGCGCCAAAGCAGACGAACAGATAGGTCGAAATCATGGAGTATTCGAACAATTCGTGCCCCAGTCGTTGCTTGAGCGGTACCCGCTCTTGCGTGACGGGTTCCACCGCGATCGGCGGTTCCGACGCTGTCGGGATGGGCGGTGAGCCTGGTCGGAATAGCCGCGAAAGGGCGGGTACGGCTCCCGCGTCGGTCCACTCGGCCATGCCTTGAGTCCAGACAAGGCGCGATTCACCCGACTTCCCGATCCGCCGGGCCAAATCTTCCAGCGTCGTTGGTCCTACCGTCTCGTCATTTTCGATGTAATACCAATTGGCTTGCATGAAAGGTTTCCCTCGTCCGCCGTTTGAGGCGTCACGATAACCTTCAGACCCGCCGAATTAAACCTCGGCCTGGCGTTCATTCACGGCCAAGGCGAACACCGGCATACCATTTCGACGCGATGGTCTTGCTGCCCTTCTTGCGCTCGACCGGCAAGCGTTGCGGGCGCCGCGTCAGGCGAGCTTCATCAATTTGAGCGCCGCAAGGCCGTTCGGACCGTAGGGATTGCCGAGACTTTCGACCATCTCGAAATGGTTGAAGTTCGGCGCCTCGATCAGATCGACCGGTTTGCCGGCCGCTTTCACCGCAGCGGAAAAGTCGCGGGACTGGCGCTGGAACTCCGGCGTCTCGTTGGTACCGTAGGTGACGGTGATCGGTGCGCGCAGAAGATCGATATGCCGCTGCGAACTCAAGGCCTGCTCCATGTCGTCGTCGAATTTGATGTAAGTGCCGCGGGCGGAGAGCCGCGCCGGTTTCAAGTCGAAGATCCCGCTCATCAACAGGCCGCCCGCAATCATGTCAGCCGGCAGTCCGAAATCCCTCTGCCAGTCGGTCACCAGCGCGACACCGCAGAGGTGACCGCCCGACGAATGGCCGCCGACGTAAAACCGCTTGCTGTCGCCGCCGAAGCTCGCCGCATTCCGGTAGACCCAGGCGATGCCGCGACGCACTTGATCGGCCATCGGCCTGAGATCGCCATTGGCGGCGTTCGACTGGATGAAGTCGAGCGCGACGTAGTTCACGCCGGCATTGACAAAGAGATCGGCGGCATAGCCGTTGTTCCTCGCATTGCCCAGAAGCCACGCGCCGCCGTGGATGTTTACAAAAATGGGGGCGTTGGGCGTTTTTGCCGGATAGAGGTCGAGGGCTTCGATCAGCGTAGGCCCATAGGCGAACCGCTTTGGCTCACCCAGGCGAGCGCGCGTCGTATCGCTGCTTGAGGCAAGGCGTTTCAGGATTTGGCCAATCAGAGGTGCGTAGGCGGATTGGTCATAGGCCGCATCCAGTTCGACCTGGTCCATGTCCATCCAGACCTTCGGACCTTTTTCGTGCTGCGGCGGCCCGATCGGGCAGCCCTCGGCCAGCGCCGGTGTCGCGGCCATAGCGGCCGCCGTGCCGAGCAGGGAGCGGCGCGATAACAGGTTCAAATCTTTCTTGTGATTTTCGGGCAACGCTTTTCTCCTCACAGCATGAGTTTTGATTAGCCCGGAGTTGTCTGGGGTTTTCGAGTGGGAGGAACACGCAATCCTCACGCCAGCGTCACCATTCCAGCCCAGAACTGCTGCTTTTGCGTGCTGGCATCGATGTCGTACTTGCGCGCGAAGCTCAGCATGCCGTCGCTGCCGATGCGATAAATCACAATGGCTGCGGGAAGCGTGGTGACGTTGTTGCGTTGGCGTATCGGCATCGGCCACACCGATGCGGCAATGAGGATTTTTCCTTCCGGATCGATTCCGAAGGTGCGCAGATAATTCGCATGAGCGTCCGCATTCTGGATCAGCGTCGGCTCGCCGGTGGCCTGATCGATCGCGAATACTGCGACCGAGTTCTCGCCGCCCGCGTATACCTTCTTGCCCTCGAAGTCGGTCAGCCAGAAGGCGCGATTGGTCAGGTAAACGAAGCGTCCATCGGGACTGACGTGGATGGGGCCTGCGGCCTGCCGCAGTTTCGAGGCGGGATCGCTCAGTGTGTCCTTGACAAAGATCGGATCGCGCGAAAGGCCGGTCGCGGCGTCCCGCTTGTAGACGGCAAGCCTGTTCTGGCTTTCGATCGAGACATAAACCCACGGCTGGGTCGGGTGGAAGTCGAGATGCCGCGGACCGAAATGCATGCCGTCGCCGGGCGCAATCGCAGCGAGGTTTTTGAGCACGCCGTCCCTGAAAGTGAAAACCTTGAGGGAGCCTGGATCGGCCGGGTTGTCGGTGGGAGCATTGTTACCGCGCGTTACCAGGATGACGTGATCGTTATCCGGCGTGAGGCGGATCTGGTGGGCAAAAATCCCGCTGTCGAGTTTTTCAGTCTGTTCGACGCGATCGCCGATCGTGCCGTCCGCCTTGATGCGGTGCACGGTCAGACCGGAGGGATCGTTGTAGGCGATGAGCAGGTATTGACCCGTCATGTCGACGCTGGTGTGAATCGGGCGCGATGGCAGCGTGATCGTTGCGCCGTGCGGCGCGAGCGCGCCGGTGATTGCGTCGATTGTGAAGGCATTTGCAGTATGCGTGTCGCCTTTGGTGCCGGACGAGCCGGGGCCGCCATTGCTGGAAACGACGTACAAATATCGTTTCGAAGGGTGCGGCCAGGCGTATTGAATGTTGGCGGGGGTCGAAATCGTCCCCTGCCGTTCGAGCGTGGCATTGTCGACGTCCACACTGTAGAGCGTCAGTTCCGGTCCGACGGCGGAATAGAAAACGGACTTGCCTGTGGAATTCATCGCAAGCGAATTCTTTGGCAGAGCGATGGCGCCGGCAAGAAGTGCGGTGAACGTTCGACGATCGACCATGGGTGCCGTCTCGCTTGGGTTTGCGGCTTGGCAGAGCCCATAGCAAGAGGCAGGGAGCGGGTCAAAAGCCGCCAGCCATGATTTTTTAACCGAGCGCGTGGATTTCCCGAGGCAGATGCGCCGGTTCGGTTGCCGGATTTACGATGCGTCGCACAATCAGGGCAGCCACGATCAGTGTGCTTGCAAGGCCGAGCGGGACTTCGAAGAAGGGAAAGGCGATCAGCAACCCCATGGCGCAGCCGAGCGCTGCCAGTTCGCCGCGCCGAAAACCCCCCGCAAGGCCAATTCGCAGCAGGAAGCCAACGGGAATTGCCAGCACCATCAAGTCGTAGAGAAAGAGATAGGGTGTCAGCAGCAGTGTTCCGGCACCGAGCGCGGCAGCTTTCAGCGCGTAATCGGCGCGGCTACGCCACAGCATGGCGGTGCCGGCCACGACGAAGCCCGACACGATCCAGTGGAAAATCCATGCCAGCTGCTCGCTGCCGCCGAAGGTGCGCACAAGACCGAACACGCTTTGCAGCTTGTAGAAGGTGGCGCGGCCTTCGGTGAAGAAGGCTTGCGAGAACATCGGCATCCAATGGAAGAATGCCTGCCAGCTCTCGGCACCCAAGGCAAGCCACGATGTCAGCGCCATCACGACAGTCGTGACCGCGGCCGCAAGGAACGTCGTCCATTGCGATGCCGCGATCAACGCGAGCGGAAACAGCAGGCCATATTGCGGCTTGTAGGACAGAAGGCCGAGGCAAATGCCCGCCAGCGCCGGCCGCGCCGGCATCAGGACCAGCGTTCCGCCAAGCAGCGCGGCGGTAAGGAAGCCGTTCTGCCCAGCCATCGTGTTGGCAAGCACGACGGGAAACGCTGCACCAACGATCAGCCCAAATCGTTGTCCCACTGCGCCGCGCATCATCGCCAGATAGGGCACGAAGCTTGCGGCCGCCCAGCCGACAAGCCCGTTTGTGTAGGAGAATTGAGCTAGTACCATCGCGATGAAGAGAAACGGCGGCGGATAGTGCCAGGCGTAATCGCCGGGATAGTCCCGACCGAGCATCGCGACTTGCATCTGCTTGTGGATGCCCCAATCCCAGGCTTGTGCGGGATATCCATCGAGCGCCAGCCTGCCCGCGGCCCAGACGTTGACGAAGTCGGTGGGGATGAGATGGCCGTCCGCATCGACCAGCCAATCATGGGCGAAATAAAGCGATATGAGCATCGCGGCGTTGAAGATGGCCAGCACCAGGCAAGTTTTCGAAAGCGCGGCTGGGACCGCGTCTCGTGCGGCCGCATCTGATCCGGATGTCGATGGACATATGTTGATCAACATACGTCATGACTACCGCATCCGGTCTTGAAGAAAGATGAACCGGAAGAAGGTAACGGCCGTAACGGCAGCGCAAGTGTTTCGTTAACCATCCTTAAGGAATCAAGGATAGAAATAGAGCTCGCATACAACTTTAGATTGGATAAGCTATGAGCGATGCTGAGGCTTTGGCCCACGAAATCGAGGCGCTGACGGCAATTCAACGAAACGCCTGGCGCGAGCTGGCCGGCCCGACGCTCACCACATTCGACCGTCGCGAGATTCGGAACCGGATCAGGCAGGCCGAAGTCGATTTGCGGCACTTTCTCGGCATCAGAGCGGAACGTCTGCGCTCCAGGCGACGGCCGGTCGAGCCGGTCACCGACAGCCTGGCAAGGCTGGAGTTCCGCTTCTTCAGGCCTCGCCTGGCGCTAGATTTCGAAGACGTTGGTGCTTCTGCGCGCCATTTCGCGTAAGTCGGCAAGCGTTCCGCGGACCGCGTTGCAGCGGCCGCAATATATCTTGGCGAGGTCGGTTGCATTGTCCGGGTCAATCGCCTTGATGGACAAATTACCGCACTCGTCGCAGACGATCTTCAGCCCCGATCGTCTCTCGCACGGCTGCTGGTCGGGATTCATGGCTTTCTTCCTCAGCCGATGATCGCAGGCACAAAGCAGCCAAGTGTCGCAAATTTCAGGGTGAAGCGGGCGAAGCTTTGGCGAAAGCCAATTCGTGCCAGAGCAAGGCGAGCATTCAACCCGGCGAGCGGGTCTCTGCGGCCGGCAATATAAGGTCCGTAAAGAATGTCGCGCTGACGCTCGATCAGCTTTCCTGCCAGCGTCACACCAAGGAAAACCGCTCCGGGAAATATTATGAATTCAAATATCATGTTCGGCCCCCGCCGTTATTATTGGGGCCATCCAATACACCTAAAATTTTAAGGTTCGGGTCGCGGGCAGGGCCACAATCAAGCGATCGCGTTAACGAAGCCTAAACCATGCCGAAACGGGCAGCGACGTAGCTACTTGCCGCAGGCAAGGGCTATCAACGCCCCGCTCGGGTCAAACCGGCATCTCCGACAGGTTGTGGCGAAGCGGCATGTTTTTGGCGAGTTCTTCCCTGGGAATTCGCTTCTTCACCTCGAGCTTTCCGTTTTCCACGCGACTGATGTAGCAGTCGATGATCCCGACGTGATCCTCCTTGCGGATGATCTTGTCGCCTTGCGGATGCGCCAGTGAATTGGTCATCTGCATCCCTTCGAGCGCCCGTATCACGCCCTCGACATCCTTGCGGGTCTTGTAGCCGGACGCTTCGATCGCCTGCTTGAGCGCGAAAATGTCCTCCCAGGCCTGCCAGCCGTGGCTCTTGTCCATCACGCGGCTACCTCCGATCTCGCGCGCATCGACATCGTCGATGCCGATCCGCTTGTTGAACTCCCGGTGGAAGCCGTCATCCTTGGCCTTCAGCTGCCGCGGAAAATTCTCGAAGAAATACACGCCTTCCGCCGCGCCCTTGATGTCGTCGGGCGCAATCGCCTCGATGCTGGCCGACGAGGAATACATCTTCATCTTCTTGTCCAGGCCCATGGTCTTGGCCTGGGTGTAGAACGCAACCGACAGCGAGCCGATGAACGCCGGCAGCAGCACCTCGGTGTCGGAGGAGATCTGAGCCAGATATGGCACGAAATCCTTGGCATCGAGCGGAACCGGAATGGCGTTCAGCACCTTGCCGCCCGCCCGCTCGATATAGACCCTGGATTCCTGTGTCGTGCTCTGGCCCCAGGCATAATCGGCGTAGATGATGGTCCAGACCTTGCCGAAGTTCTCGACGCACCACGGCAGGCTGGCGGCTGCGATCGAATAGGTGTCGGTGCCGGTACGGAACGAGAACCGCGTGCCCTTGCTCCCCGTGGCCTCGGTCGCCTCGCCGGTGGAGAAATAGATCGTCTTCAGTTCGGATGCGATCGGAATGGCTGCCAGCATCACGCCGGAGTGGACCGAACCCACGATGAACTCGGCGTTGGTGCGCTGGATCAGGTTGCGCAGCTTGCGTGCGCCGCTTGCCGGGTTGGATTCGGTATCTTCGGTGGCGAGTTCGACCTTGCGCCCGGCAATCCCGCCGCCCTGGTTGATGAGGTCCACTGCAGCCTTGGCCGCCTTGTCGTGCCATACGCCCCACGACGATATCGCGCCCGTAAGATCGCAATGATGCCCGATCACGATGGGACCGGAAGCTTGCGCGAACGCGTCGCGCATGATGGTGAGATTGGCGGTGCCGGCTGCGGCGCCACCGGCGAGCGCGCATTCGAGAAAGCTGCGCCGTGAAAGTCTCCTGGCCATGATCGGACCCTCCCTGGGATCAGTTTTATCCTATTGCGACAATCCAAGATAGCGGTGCACAAGTTCGGGCCGGCTTTTGAGGTCGTGCGACGCGCCCGAGTAGACGATGGACCCCTTTTCCATCAGGAACACGCTTTCACAGAGCTTGAGGGCGGTCTCGACATTCTGCTCGACCAGAAGGATCGATACCCCGCTCCGGTTGATGCGGTGGATTTCACGCCTGATCTGCGACACCAGGCGTGGCATGATGCCTTCCGTCGGCTCGTCGAGAATGATCAGTCTCGGTCGCATCATCAGGCAGCGTGCGATTGCGAGCATTTGCTGCTCGCCGCCCGAAAGCGTGTTGCCGGCCTGCCTCAGCCGCTCCTTGAGCCTCGGAAAGCAGGTGAAGACATATTCCTCACGATCGTGGTCGCGCTTGCCGGTGACGCCGATATTCAAATTTTCCAGAACCGAAAGATTGGGGAAAATGCCGCGACCCTGCGGAACATAGCCGATTCCCTTCCCGGGAATTTCGTGGGGCGGATAGCTCGAAAGATCGTGCTCCTCGAACCTGATCACGCCGCCCGTCTTCGACACCAGTCCCATGATTGCGCGCAGCGTGGTGGTCTTGCCGACGCCGTTGCGTCCGAGCAGGGCAGCCGATTCCCCCGCCTTGACCTCGAGATTTACGCCCTGGAGGATGTGAAGCTTGCCGATGTGGACGTGAACGTCCCGGAGGCTAAGCATTCAAGGCCTCCTCCATGAAATCTTCGTCCTCGGGCCGGCCAAGATAGGCCTCGCGAACGCGCTCGTCCTCCGCGATGGCAGCCGGGCCGCCGCTTGCCAGGATCGCGCCTTGCGCCAGCACGGTGATGTCGTCGGCGATCCCGAATACCACATCCATGTCGTGCTCGATGATGATGAGATCGATGGTCCGCGCCATCTCGCGGATTTTTGCAACCGCCCGGCCGGTTTCCGCAGGACTCATGCCGCAGGTCGGTTCGTCGAGCAGGAGCAGGCTCGGCTCGGAAATAATCGCCATCCCGATCTCGAGCATCGCCACGTCGCCATAGGACAGGGCGCCGGCGGGGCGCGCGGCGAGATCGGCAAGCCCGATCTTCTCCAGCGTCTCTTCGACCCGCAATCCGGTCTCCTTGTCGCTCGTGGCCGGGCGGAAGGCGTGCAGATAGCGATTGCGCGCCTGCCTCGTGATCCAGAGATTGTCTGCAACGCTCAGGTCTGGAAATACGCTCTTGACCTGCAGCGTCCGCTTGATCCCCAGCCTGCTGATGACGTGCGGCCTGCAGCCCGTAATGTCGCGGCCGCGAAAGAATATCCGGCCGCTGTCGGGGCTCAACAGGCCCGTGACCAGGTTGAAAAAGGTCGTCTTGCCCGCGCCGTTCGGGCCGATGATGGCGTGGACCCTTCCCGCGACAATGGCGATGCTGAGATCGTCGACCGCGACAAGTCCGCCAAACCGCTTGGTCAAATTCTCGGTCCGCAGAACCGGCTCGCTCGTGACAGCTTCGCTCATGACGCACTCATGGCTCTGCCTGCAGCGTCAACCGCCGCGGCGCCGACTGTCCCGCATCGCGTTCGTCCAGTCGGTTGAGCCATCCGTTGCACAGGCCGACGATCCCCTTGGGCGCGTAGATCACTGCGAGAATGGCCAGGAGGCCAACGATCAGCGAATGATGCTCCCAATGGCTTGACACGATTTCGCGGATCACGATGAACAAAGCCGTGCCGACCAGCGGGCCGAACAGGGTGCCGGCGCCGCCGACGATGGTCCAGACCACGGCCTCGCCGGAAACCTGATAGAACATGTAGGTGGCCGAGGCGTAGCGGCCGAAGAACGCAAACAGCGCCCCGGATACGCCGGCGAGAAAGCCGGCCATCACGAAGGCGATCAGGCGCAGGGCGTAGACGTTGAGACCGATCAGCGAGGCCCGCAGGTCGTTGTCGCGGATGGCCAGAAAGCCTTTTCCGAGCGGACTATTGATGACGCGGTACATCAGGAAAAGACAAAGCGAGACCACCGCCAGCACGAAGAAATACTGCAGCGTGGGATCGGTCAGGCTGAACACTTTGCCGCCGAAACTGACGACCGGCGGCAGGGTGAAATTAATTCCGTCGTCGCCGCCGGTCAGCGGTTTCATCGAAACCGCGAGGAAATAGAAGATCAGGGAGAACACCACGGTGATGATTGCGAAATAATGCCAGCTCAGGCGCACCGCGAAGACACCCGAAACCAGCGCCATCGCCATCGCCGAGACGATCCCCAGCCCAAACGCCGGCCAGAACGACAGGCCGAAATGATCGATCCCAAGCGCCACGCCATACATGCCGAAACCGAAATACAGCGCCTGCCCGAACGACAGCAATCCGACGTAGCCGAACAGCAGATTGACGCTGGATGCAAACAACGACCAGATCAGGATTTCCGTGATCACGCTGACCCAGAAATTGTCGATCAGCGCCGGGATCAACCAGGGCACCGCGATCAGAAATGTCGCGCCAGCCGTTGCCAGGCCGATTTCGAGGGCGCGCCGCCTCATTTGACAAAACCCTTGAATAGTCCCTGCGGGCGCAGCAGCAGCACCGCGCTCATCAGCACCAGCGACGAGATCCGCGCGATTGTCGGGTCGGCGACGCTCTGAATGAGCCCTTCCAGGAACGACAGCAGGACGGCCGCCGCCACCGTGCCGGGCAAGTTGCCGAGCCCTCCGATGATGACGGCCATGAAGCAGAACGGCAGCACATCGACGCCGCCCCGAAAATCCACCGTTGTGATCGGGGCGGCGACCGCGCCGCCAAACGCGGCAAGCGCGAAGCCTATTCCGAAGGTCAGGACATAGACGCGCTTTGCCGGGATGCCCATCGCAACTGCGGTGTCGCGGTCATGCCGCACGGCCCGCATCCAGATTCCGAGCTTGGTGTGTTGCAGGAAAAGGAAGAAACCGCCAAGCGCCGCCAGCGCAACCGCAGCCGCGAACAACCGATAAATCTCGTAATCGATTCCGAACAAGGGGATCGTTCCCTGGATCGGCGCCAGCATGCGTCGTGGCGTCGCGCCGAAGGTGATCCGCACGATCTCCTGCAGGATGAGGGAAAGGCCGAAGGTCGCCACGATCGAGAGTGCGGCTGCGCCATGGATCGGTTGAATGACGATGCGCTGAATAATGGCGCCAAGAACGAATCCGATGATGGGCGCGACCAGAAAGCCGATCCAGAAATTGCCGGTCACCGACAGGCTGAACCATGCCAGCACGGTACCGACCATGAAGAAGTCGCCATGGGCGATGTTGATGATGTCGAGCAGACCGAAAATGACGGAAAGACCGAGCGCGATGAGCGCAATGATCAGCCCCCAGATCAGCCCATTCATCGCCAACAGTAGTACCGTGTCCCTCATGGTCGACCGCGATCCATGGCGTTAACCCAAAAATCCGCTTCGATAGCTTCCGATCTTCAGCACGTCCATGCAAGAGCAAAGACCCGTCGGCAACGACTCCAGGACAGAATTGGGCCGCGTACATTCAGTCGGGCACACTTGCGGGAGGTGCGGCATAGCCATCAAGCCCACCCGCCGGCACCATGTGCCGGTCGATCTTCAATTGTTCGGGCGACAACCCGAGCGCGAGGCCCACGAGCTGCGGAAGGTGCAAAACCGGCATCTCGAGCTTCCGATCGATGTCCTTTTCCATTTCAGCCTGAAAACTGTCGAGCACGGTGTGACAAAGCGGGCAGGGCGTGACCATGGTCGCCGCGCCTGCAGCCTTCGCCGCCAGGACGTGTTGTCCGGTCAATTTGATCGCAACCCTCTCGTCGTGAGCGGCGGTATGGAATCCGCAGCATTCGGTGCGACCGCTATACTCAATAGGCTGGCAGCCAAGGATTTCGGCAAGCCGCTCCAGCGCACGGTTATTCCGGGAATCGACAAACCCGTAACGTGCTGGCGGACGGGTGATGTGGCAACCGTAGAAGGCTGCGACCGTCAGACCGGAGAGCGGATTGACCACCTGCCGGCGCAGCCGCTGCTCGCCGATATCCTCGTGCAAGACCCACAGAAAATGACTGATCTTCGTGCGTCCGCTGTAATGCAGGTTTTCTTCGGCGAGCCTTGCATTCACAGATTCGGCCAGTTCCGGATCGCTGACAAAGGCTGCATGCGCATCCAGCACGTTGAGTGTGCAGGTATTGCAGATCGTCATCAAGGGCAGGCCATGGCTTTCGGCCAGGGCCAGAATGCGGACGTTGAGGACATAGAAACCGGCCGGATCGATCGCCCGCAATTCGCGCGCCCCGGTGCAGGTGGCCTGTTCCAGTTGCAACAGGTCGAGCCCGAGCTTTTCCGCCACAAGGTGGGTCGCATCGTTGAGTTCGGCGCAGGTGCTGCGCGCAGAACAACCCGGGTAGTAGGCAAATTTCATGGCTTGTCCGCCTCATTGCCCAGAATGCGGCTGGCGGCGCCGGCGGCGCTGGTCTTCAGGCCGAGCAGTGTCCTGACCGGCTTGATCTTGCCGCGGATGAATAGCCGAAATATGCGCCGTAGATTGCGCAGGCTCCGCAAGCCCTGAACCCTCAGGATCAGTTCGCCGGGATCGACCCGGCCGCGGCGGGCAACGACCTCGCGCAAGGCGAATGAATGGGCGGCCATTTCGGGAACAAGCTGGGCCGCTTTTGCCTTTAGCGGCTCGATCACCCGGCTGACGATCGGAATGCTAGCCGGGCAGACCTCCTCGCATTTGTAACAGGACACGCAGTTGAATATCCCTGTCAGTTCGAGCGATCGCCTGACTTTGTCCGGACTGTTGCGCGGATCGAGAGCCGTCTGGCCCAATTGAACCAGCGGCGCGGGGCCGGCGAAATCGGTCAGGTTTCCAAGTCCGATCACCGGACACGCCGAGTAACAGCACATGCAACTGATGCAGTCGAGCGCCTTGGAGGCGTCCTTCATCTGCTTGTGGGTCAGCGGCTCGGGGAGTCCGGCGTAAGGCTGATGGCGCTCGATCCATGGCTCGAGGCTTGCGACCTTTTCTTCGTAACGGGTGCGATCGACGACGAGATCCCGAATGACGGGCAGGTTGCGCAGCGGCTCGATGACCATGTCCGGCTCGACCGCTTCCCAGCACGCTAGCACCTCGCGGCCGTTCATTCGCACCGCGCAGGTTCCGCACATTTTCGATCCGCAGAACCATCGAAAGGCGAGATCGCTCGCCGCATTCTCGGCAATCCAGTTCAGCGCGTCCAGGAGGCGCATCCATTTCTGGTAAGGCACCTGAAACTCCTGGCAGGCGTCATCGCCGGCCGAGACCTCGGACCGGCGGACCTTGACCGAGAGCAGATCGCCTTGTGTCAGGCGGGAATTGCGCGCGGCCAGGGTGTCATGCCGTTCGGTCTGCCCCAGCCGGCGGCCGTCGAGTGCAGATGCGGGCGCTTCAGCGTCGCCGGGAAAAACCGACATCACCAGGCGACCTCGAGGTTGTCCTTGCTGGAAAAGCCCGGCGTGAACAGCGGCAGGCTATAAGGCCGCTTCTCAAATCGCAGGCCGTTGCCGGATTTCTTCAGAACATTGGCAGCGAGCCAGCTGTCGTTATCGGTAAGCGGGAAATCCTGCCGAATGAATGGCCCACGGCTCTCCTTGCGCTCGAGCGAGGAGTGGATGACAAGCTCGCAAACGTCGACCATGTTCATCAGGTCGATCGCGTCGAGCCACTCGTAGTTGGCCGATTTTGCGGTGTTTGCGATCTTCATCCCGGGCAATAGCTCGACGCGAATCCGATCAATGTCGTCAAGCGCCGATCGCAGGTCGGAGGCGTTTTTCTCGACCCCGACCTTCTTCCACATCACAGCCCGAAGCTCTTCCTTGAGTTTCCCGGGCGCAGGCCCGTCGCCGGACGAACTGCGCAGACGGTCGAGCCTGCTGCATTCCGCCTCCATTTGCTGCTGCGGCACCGATGCGGCCTTGATGTCAGCGATATCCCGCGCGACGCTCTCGGCGACCGTTCGGCCGTCATAGGTTGCAAGCCCGATCAGACCGTTGCTGTGGCCGCCGACACCGCCCGCCGCGTAAAGTCCGGGAATCGACGAGCGCATGGTGTTGGTGTCGACATCGATGCCGCCTTGCCGATAGTGCGACGAAACCGCCGTCTCGGCCATGTGTGCAGGAAAAGGCAGGCCGAGCTGCCGGAACGTCTTGCCATAGGTTGTGTATTTCTCCACTTCCGCCGCATCGCACTTGTCGAAGCCTGCGTAGTAGCCGCCTTCGTAACGCGCCCTGCCGGCACGAACCTGTTTGACCAATGCTTTCAATTGCACCGTGTAGGGGCCGAAGGCCAGTGGATCGTCCTGCTGCTGGTTGAAAAACTCCTCGCCCGCCGAATTGAGCATTCGCGCCGACTTTTCCGAGCCCAGCATCGGGTTCGGATAGATCTGCATTCGCTGCCAGCTCGGCGGGTGCGCCAGGTCATTGGTGTGCCACCACTGCATTTCCATGTTAAGCAGGGTGGCACCCAGCCGCCAGGCCATCGCAATGCCGTCCCCCGACATTTCCCTTGTGCCGGTGGAGCGGGTATGCAGGCGATCCGAGTAGCCGGTCGCCAGAATGACGGCGCGCGCCATCACGGCCGTATATTCGCCCGTGATGCAGTTCAGGCAGAAAACCCCTCCGACCGACCCATCCGGATTGCTCAGGAGTGCAGTGGCGACTGTCTCCTCCATTCGCGCGATGCCCGCCTTGATGACCTGTTTGCGGCGCAGGTCCATGAAGGGAACGCCCGAACTGCCCTGAACATTGGCGGCGATGCTGCGGATCTTCCCTGGGCTCGTGACGATCTCGCCGCAATCATCACGGCGAATGTAAAGGCCGGCTTCCTCCAGTTCCGGATAGTAAACCTTCTCGAGCCACTGGCCGCACCGCTGTGCCCAATCCTGATCGATCAGGAATTGATTATGGTACTTGATCAGGAACTCGGCTGTGTTGCGGGCATTCTCGTCGCTGTTGCCGAGCGCGCGGCCGGAGATCACGAGATTGCCTGCAAACAGCGACGCCCCGCTCTTGCCGACCAAACCCTTGCAGATGATCAAAGGCTTGATGCCCTGTTTGTTCAGGTTGAGCGCAGCATAGCAGCCTGCCGCACCTCCTCCGATTACAGCAACATCGGTCGTTATGACCTGCATTCGTCGTCCTTAAATTCCGGGCTATTTTCGTCCACTATGCGCCAGATTTCCGCGAGAGGAAGCCTTCCTGGTATTTTTTTACGTCGAGGAAACGCTTGATGGCGTGTGCGGCCGGGGCGAGGAAAGCATCGCGCCACTCCAACTGTCGCGCGTGGCTCCATTGACGCTGCCATCATTGCTTTTCGGGCAACACTACACGACGAAATTTACCCGAAAACGGTTTTGAATCGGGCATCGGTGCGGGAAAATTGTATACATCACGATAGCCTTGGCCCGACGGAGACCGGGTGCATTGGAAAAAGTCGTGCATTCCAGGTTATTGCTGGCTTGTGGCCTCCTGGGGTCGATAGTCGTGGGCGCGCGGGCTGCGGACCTGCCGGTGAAAGCACCCGCGCCGGCGTCGCCGGCGCCATCCTGCTTTGCCAGTCCCATCAGCTATTTCGAGGCGAGCCCTGTCGAATGCCCGCTGACCTGGAACGGCATCAATCTCTATGGGGCCATCGATACGGGCGGGGGTTACCAAACCCATGGCGTGCCCTTCAACGCTTATTACCCTAATGGCGTGGAAGAACTGATCTCGAAGAACAGCAATGGCGCGCGCTACACATTGCTCCCCAACGGGCTCGGTCAGTCCCACATCGGCATCAAGGGAATCGAGCCGATCGGCGGCGATTGGTCCTTCTTGTTCAACCTGCAGACCGGATTTGATCCCTACAGCCTGCAACTTGCCAACGGACCGAAGTCGCTGGTGCAGAACAACACCAACCCGCTCGATGTTCAGAGCGCAAACGGCGATTCAAGCCGCGCAGGACAAATCTTCAACACGGTTGCCTACGGAGGCTTTGCCAACCCGGTATGGGGGACGATTACCGCTGGCCGGCAAGAACTCACTCATTCTGGATGGGCTGGGCCGTTACGACGCCATGGCCTCTGCGCCCGCATTCTCCGTGATCGGAGCTTCCAACACGGCGGGCGGCTCCGGCGACACGGAGGACGCGCGCTATGCAACGTCAGTCCAGTATTCAAAAGGCATCGGCGGATTTCGGCTGGCCGCGCTTTACCAGTTCGGCGGCTACAGTCAGGGCAACGGATCCAACGGCGCGGTCGAAGGGCAGTTCGGAGGCGACTTCGGAGGATTTTCGTTCGACGTGGTAGCGAGCAAGGTGAGGGATGCGGTGTCGCTGTCGAACTATGCCGTCTCGCCGCTCCCCGCCGGCGTTTCCATCGACAATCTGAAAGCGTCGCTTTCCAACAACACCAGCGGCGTCATCATGCTGCGTTATCACTACCGGACGGTCACTTTCTACGGCGGTTTCGAGGTGATCCAGTTTCAGAACCCCAGCGATACCTATCCGCAGGGCTTTACCACCCTGGGCGGATATACCGTGCTTCCGGGTGCGGTAAAGACCACCGACTATGACATCGCCAAGATCCTGCGCGTCTCCTGGTTGGGTGTGAGGGTTGCGGTTCGCGACGATCTGGATCTAGCAGGCGCGGTCTATCACTATTGGCAGAACAACTATAATACAGGCACCTGTACCAATGACGGGCTCTCGGCTTCGAGTTGTGCGGGCACGCTGGATGCGGCTTCCGCCATGATCGACTACCGCATCACCAAACGATTCGACGCCTATGCCGGCGTGATGTGGTCGAGAGTTTCGGGGGGCCTTGCCAGCGGATATCTCAACTTCCAGAACATCGGCCCGACCGTCGGTCTTCGTTTCATTTTCTAGAGCGGAAATGGAGGCGCGACGACAGCTATCGCGGTGCCAGCGCCGCTATTTCGTGTACATGGGCCTTGAGGGCGCAGACGGGGTTGCTGCTGCGGGCGAAAGGTTGAATGTCAACCAGACGTTCCAGCCCGAGGGCCGATTTGCCGCGTCGAATTCGCCATAGCCTTTCAGATTGAGATAGCCCTGCCATTTGTCGCCGATCGGAAAAATGTAGCCGACCTGCGGACCGACGCCGAGCACCCGGGACTGGAAGCAGCCGACGCGATCGCCGGAGCCGCTGTCGCAGCCGATCTCCTGATAGAGGTAACCCACCAGGCCGACCTGCCACTGCTTGGTCAGGAATTGCGATGCGCCCCAGTCGAGGTGCATGTCGACGCCGTTCTGATACTGGGTCGCGGGATTGATGAAGTTGTATGTGAATCCGAGCACCGCGGAAAATTCGTGCCCGGTCTTGGGGTCGAAATAGGTATAGCCGCCACCGGCGTCGATCGCCCAGTGCCCGATTCCCAAATTCGCAAGACGGGACGACTGGTAGGCCCCGGCGGGAAGATCCGCGGTCACATAGGTCATGTAGTTGTTGACGCCTGAATTCCACTTCAGCGCAAACTGAGGAACCAGGTCGCCGAAAGCCGTCAGCGAGCTGTTGATGTTGTCGGAGAGCGAGAAGGGAACTGTGCCACCGCCCGGTCCCGTCACCGTTCCCGTGAACGATCCCGCCAGCGATGTGGAATTATTGCCGTAGGCTGCCAACATGCTTGCAGATGCCTGACCGCCCAGCACCGGCGTTGCAAAGACATACGTTGCCGCGACGAAGCCCAGGTTGACGTTGGCATTGACGCTGGCGTTCACCGTCGCGGTGAGATTGACGGGTATTTGGCCTATCTGGGCCGCCCTCGCGAGCGCCACGTTGCCGCTGGCGGAAACCGAGTCGTGGTAGAAGATTTCGGTTACCGACCAGCCTGGCGCCTGTGAAGGAACGGCCGCGAGGCTGCCGAAAAATCCCGGGATCCAGAAGCTGACGCCGCCCTCGTCGGCGCGAGCCGCCAGGGTCGAAGCCGCCAGCAGCGCGGCAAGTGTCCCGACGCGAAACAGATGCTGAAAAAATCCCAGGCGCTGCATATGCCGATACCCCCCGATAGCTGTGGAAGCTCTGCACACCGGAGAATCCATCATGCTGAACAGGTGCGTTGTTCGTCCACGCAAAATCGGCATCATTCGACTTTGCGCGGCGTTTAGACGGCGACTGTCTCCCCGATGTCACAGCCGTCGTGCCGATCGCAGTCAGTAAATACCGCTTGTGGTTACAAAGACGGCAGGCGCGATTGCGTTGCCGCCGCAATTTGGCCGCGATTGATCAAGTGCTGGCGCGACGCAATGACAATCTCAACGCAGCACGTGCCGCGGCAGCCAGAGCGAAACTTCCGGGAGGTAGGTGACGAACATCAGCACCACAAACATCACGGCATAGAACGGCCAGATCTTGCGCATCACCTGTTCGATCGTAACCTTGCCGACCGCGCAGCCCACGAACAGGATGGCTCCAACCGGCGGATGGCAGAGGCCGATGCCGAGATTGAGCAGCATGATCATCCCGAAGTGAACGGGATCGACGCCAAAATTCTGCATCACCGGCAACAGAATCGGCGTCGCGATCAGGATCGAGGGCGCCATGTCCACCAGCGTGCCAAGGATCAGCAGCAGGATGTTGATCAGGAACAGGATGACGTATTTGTTGCTCGAGATCGACAGGAAGAACGCGGTCATCTTCGCCGGCATCTGCGTCAGCGCCATCACGTAGCCGACACTGGAGGCACAGGCGATTAGCGTCAGCACCATCGCCACCGTGCGCAGCGTCCGGTGCAACAGGATGGGCAAATCGCGCCAGCGATAGTCGCGATAGATGAACATCGTCACGAAGAACGCCCAGACGCAGGCCACCGCGCCGGCCTCGATCGCGGTAAAAATGCCGCCGAGAATACCGCCGAGAATGATGACGAGCGTGACCAGCCCCCAGGCGGCATCGATCGTGATCCGCACCGCGTCTTTGGCCGGCACGGTCACGCCGTGCGGGTGCTTGTCGCGATAGGCGAAGACAAGGCAGAGAATGATCAGCGAGAAGCCGAGCAGAAGTCCGGGAAACACGCCTGCCATGAACAATGCGCTGATGGAGATCGTGCCGCCGGTTGCGAGCGAATACAGCACCGCATTGTGGCTCGGCGGCACCAGCAGCGCCTGGACCGAGGAGGTGATGGTGAGGTTGGTGGCGAAGACGCGCGGGAATCCGGTTTTCTCCATCTGCGGGATCATCACCGAGCCGATCGCGGAGGTGTCGGCCACCGCCGAGCCGGAGATGCCGCTGAGAAAGGTGGTGGCGAGCACGTTGACGATCGAAAGTCCGCCGCGAACGCGGGTAAATCCGACCAGCACATCCGCGAATGCGACGAGCCGTCGCGCCATGCCGCCTTCGGCCATGATCGCGCCGGCCAGCACGAAAAACGGGATCGTCAGCATCGCCACCTTGCTGACGCCGTCGGAGATCTTGAGCATGACGGCTTCCAGGGGAATGCCGATCGACCAGGCGCCCGCGATTGCCGCAAACGCCAGCGAATAGGCGATCGGCATGCCAATGACAAAGCAGAACAGCATGGTGGCAAGCAGAACGAAGATATCCATGTCGATCTTCTTTCCGATCACTCGAACGGAGCGGCTTCGCCGTGCCGAAGGATCGGGTCGGGCGGCGCGCCGAGAAAAACCCGTTCGATGATGAAAAGCAGCAGACAACCTCCGCCCACGGGGATTGGCAGATAGGTGACGCCCACCGAAAGGAAGGGGAAGTCGGCAATCGTGTTGTGCCAGGTCACTTCGACCAGCCGCTCGCCCCACACGATCATGAACAATGCGATCAGCGCCATCAAAAACTGTACGAAGAGATCGAGCGGTTTGTGAAATCTCGCCGGCAACTGGTTGGCGAAATAGGCGACGTTCATGTGGAGGTTGAGGCGGTAGGCGGCAGCGGCCCCGATGAAGGTCAGCACGATCGTCAGGAGAACCGCCAGCGGCTCGGGCCACGACGCCGCGCTGTTGAGCACGTAGCGAGTGAACACCGCCCATGGAATGACCGCGGAAATCGACACCAGCGCGACGGACCCGACGATCACGCACAGCAAATACAGAACATCCATCGCGCGGCGAAACGCTGCTGCCATTGCCTGGGTCCCCTTCGATGATCGTCACTGCGAGGAGCCTGAGCGACGACGCAATCTGGCACGGTGTTACTTCTGGATTGCTTCGCTTCGCTCGCAATGACGCTGCCCGTTGCCTAGGTCCCGTTGACCATCATTGCGAGGAGCGCGAGCGACGAAGCAATCCATACTTCTCGGTCGATAATGAATTGCTTCGCTTTTGGTGGCAATGGCGGAAGATCAGAACCATAAAGCGCGGCCTCACGCCAACGCCTGAATGCGTTTGATCATGTCCTGGTATTTCGGGCCATATTTGTCCCATACCGGTTTGACGGCGTTCTGGAACGGGCTCTTGTCGGCAATCTCGACGATCTGGCAACCGGCCGCCTTTGCCTTTTCCATCGCCTGCTCCTCGTACTTCTTCCAGAGTTCGCGCTCCTCGAACTGCGCCTCGCGGGCAAATTTCCTGATGAGATTCTGGTCATCGGCAGACAGGCCGCTCCACGCTCGTTTGGAAAATACCAGCACTTCGGGTATCACGAGGTGCTCGGTCAGGGAGTAATACTTCGCTGCCGTGTAGTGATTGGAGAACACGTAGCTCGGCGGGTTGTTCTCGGCGCCGTCGATCACGCCGGTCTGGAGTGCGCTGAACACCTGATCGTAACCCATCGCGACACCGTTGCCGCCGAGCGCATTCATCATTTCGATGAAGATCGGATTGCCGATGACGCGGAATTTCAATCCCTTGACGTCCTCGATCGACTTGATCGGATGCTTGGAGTTGTAGAGGCTGCGCGCGCCGGAATTCATCCAGCACAGCCCGACCAGGTTGGCGGTGGGACTCGCCGTGATCTTGTCGAGCAGTTCCTGCCCGATCGGCCCGTCCATCATCTTTTCGGAATGCGCTATGTTCTTGAACAGGAAGGGCATGTTGACGACGTTGATGTCGTCGACGATCGGACCCATCGTTCCGGCGCTGACGCGCAACAACTGAATGGCGCCGATCTGGGTCTGCTCGATGGTTTCCTTCTCACCACCGAGCTGCATCGACGGGTACATCTGGACCGAAAGCCGCCCCTCGGTTGCGGCCGAAAGTTTCTTGCCGAGGTTCTCGGTCGCAGCGACCGTCGGATATCCCGGAGGTTGAACGTCGGATGCCTTGAAGACCGCCCTGGTCTGCGCGCTCGCCCTCGATAGCGGCGCAAGGGCGGCGGCGCCGAGGGCGGTGCTCACCTTGATGAAATCGCGGCGTCGCATTTTTAGTCCTCCCTTTTTTTCAAGATTGTAACTGGTTTCGATCATCCAGGAAGCCCGCCCTTGCGCGCATTTCCTGTTGTTCGGCGTTCGTTAATAAATCGGCCAGTGCTTGCGCTTGCCGCGGGTAGGATGCTGCGGTGGCGATTGCCGCGGTATAAAGCGTAGAGAGATCGCAACCCCTGGGCAGCGGCCCCGAAAGCTTTACCCCCTCGGTATTGATGATCTCGGTCGATTGCGTGCAGCCGATCGGCCGCGCCGCGTTGCTTTCGGCGAGGTGGCGCATGGCGGTTGCGCCGTTCGGATGGATCTTCAGTCGTGTTGCAACTGCGTCGGCGATGCCCAGTTGCTGCAGGACCTTTGCAACATGAATGCCGGCGGTGGACGATTTTGTATCGGGAACGAAGATGGCGTCAGCGCCAAGCAGCGCATCGCGCAGGCTTGCCGCATCATCGACCGATAGAGGGGGATCGGCGGCGCGCACGGCCAGCGCCGTTTCAACCCGGCCAACATCCGTAATCGAAGCGCGGGCGAGGAGGTGTTCGCGCGCAAGGTCAGCGATCAGCGCCGAGGTGAGGATCACGAGGTCCACCTTTGCGCCCTGGCGCAATCTGGCGGCCATGGCGCCGACCGCACCGAACTCGCCAGCGATGTCGAAGCCGCATCTCTCCCTGAAACTTTCGGCAAGGCTTGCCACCAGGCCTTGCGCCGCGCCGCCACTTAGAACGTTCAGGTTTGTCATTTTGTCAACTCCATCGCCGCGATCAGGCGCTCGCGCGTGAGCGGCAGGTTGCGAACGCGCAACCCCAGCGCATCGTGGACGGCATTGGCAATCGCCGCCGTAACCGGGCCATGCGCGGCCTCACCGGCGCCGACGGGATCGACGTCCGGCCGCGAAATGACTTCGACATCGACATCCGGCACTTCGCTGAAGCGGAGGATTGGATATTCGGTCCAGGAATTGCTGGTGATGCGGGTGGAATCGAAGCGAACCCGTTCCTTGAGCACCCAGCTTGTGGCCTGGATGGCGCCGCCCTCGATCTGGTTGATCACGCCGTCCGGATTGATCGCTTCGCCGACGTTGACCGCGACCGTCAGGCGCTTGACGGCGATATCCTCGGCGCCCTCGACCTCGGCGATCACGGCGCAATAGGCACCGGTGTTCTTGTAGCGGGCAAAGCCGAAACCGTAGCCGGTGCCGTCCCGCTTCGCGGGCTTCCAGTTGGCGCGCTTTGCAACCGCACGGATCACGTCCACGGCGCGCACGTCCGACAAATGCCGCAGGCGGAACGCAACCGGGTCTTCGCCGCGCTCCGCGGCGAGTTCGTCGAGAAAGGATTCGATCGCAAACACGTTGGCTTGCGCCCCTAACGTCCGCAGCGCCGAGGTACGGATCGGCATGGTCGTCAACCTGTGGCACTCGATTTGCCATGATGGAAAATCGTAGAGCGGCACGGAGTTTCGGTCGGCCCCGCCGCCATTGGCTTGCGGCGGATTGGTGGCAATCGCGCGCGGAAACGGATTTGCAAGTTCGCTTGCCGCAAGCAGCGCCGGCAAATTGGCGCGTCCCGGCCGCGCAGTGTGGCCGTTGCCCCAGAGGCTGTGACGCCAGTCCACGATCTCGCCAGTCGCATCGAGATCGGCCTCGATCTCGATGGTCATCGCAGCTCCGAACGGCGCGTGCGACATTTCATCGGCGCGCGACCACTGCACGCGCACCGGCCGGCCGCTGGCCGCTTTCGCCAGAAGCACCGCGTCAAGCGCGACGTCGTCGGCGGCGTTGTGTCCGTAGCAGCCCGCGCCTTCCATGTGTTCGACGGTGATGTTCTCGACCGGAAGTTTGAGCACCAGCGCCAGATCGGCACGCAGCAGATAAACCCCCTGGCTGTGGGTCCATACCTGGACGCGGTCGCCGGTCCACTGTGCGATCGCCAGCGACGGCGCGATCGAGCCGTGCGCGATATAAGGGCGGGTATATTGCCGTTTGATCGTGCGAGCTTTCGCAGGCTGGGATGGCGCCTTCTTGCTGGCGATCACGGTCAGTTCGGAAGGCTGACCCTTCAGCCAATCGGCAAGGGAATCTTCATTGGGCAGGGTTTCGCGCGAACGCCATTCGGCGCCCTTGCGCAAGGCTGCCAGCGCCAATTCGGCGCCACCTTCGGTCTGGCTGACGACGCCGGCAAAATTGCCATCGCGCACGATCGCGACCAGTCCGTCAAGCTGGCGCGCGGCATCCTCGTTCAACGCGATCAGCGTCGCGTGGGAAAGCTCGGAGCGCAGCACGCGACCGTGCAGCATGCCCGGCAGCGCAAAATCGTGAATGAAGCGGGGCTTTGCAAACACCTTGTCGGGAATATCGAGCCGCCGCACGGATTGACCGGCAAGCGTCCGCTGCGAGGCCGATTTGGCTACCGCGCCCGGCGTCGCGTCGCGATCGAGCGAAACTTCGGCTGCGAGCTCCCAATAGCTGGTGGAGACATTGCCGGGTCCGGAGATGGTGCCATCGTTGATGTCGAGCACATCGGTCGCAACCCCAAGGCGCTCGGCGGCAGCCGAAATAAATATCTGCCTGATCTCGGCACATGCATGCCGGATCGCGCGCCCCGATTGCTGCACGGAAAGACTTCCCGAGGTGACCCCCTCATTGGGGCTTGTGGCTGTGGACGCGCGCACCATCCGCACCCGGGAAATATTCACATCGAGTTCATCGGCAGCGATCTGGGCGAGCGCCGTGACGATGCCTTGTCCGATCTCGACCTTTCCGGGAGAGACCGCCACCTGTCCATCCGGCGAGAAACCGATCCAGGAAGACAGTCTTGGATTTGCCGCAAGACTCGGCGGCAACGCGGGCCCGGTGGGGGAGGGGGATTTTTCCATCATCGCGCCTGCATCTCCGTCGCCGCGCGCAACACGGCCCGCACCATCCGATTGTGCGAACCGCAACGGCAAAGATTGCGGTCAAGCGCGGCCTTGATTTCTTCGCGGGTAGGATCGGGATTGCGCTTCAGCAGCGCTGCCGCACTGATCAGAATGCCCGATACGCAATAGCCGCATTGCAGCGCCTGCTCGGCGATGAACGCGCGCTGCAAGGGATGCGGCCGTTCCGCATTTCCCAGCCCCTCGATGGTCACGACCTCCTTGTTCTCGGCCGACCACAGGGGTGTATCGCAGGCGGTCACGGCGTGGTCGCCGACCATGACATTGCAGGCGCCGCATTCGCCGGCGCCGCAACCGAAATGCGCACCCGTGATGCCGAGCTTGCCCCGCAGAATTGTCAGCAGCGATGTATCGGGATCGGCATCGACGAAGACCTCGGTGCCATTGAGACGAAATCGGATACCTGGCATTACGATCGGGAACCCTGGTTCACGGCTTGTCGGCGAAACGTTTGACGACCTCGGCCCACTTCACAATATCGCCGCGCAGGAATTTGTCGAATTCCTCAGGGGTCATCGACATCGGCACGGCGCCCTGGTCGGCCCAGAGTTTCACGATTTCCGGCCGCTTGATGGCGGCGTTGATCGCAGTATTCAGCCTTTCGATGACGGGCTTTGGCGTACCGTTGGGCGCCATAAGTCCGAGCCAGATGGTGGCTTCGTAACCTTCCAGGCCAGCTTCCTCGGCCGTGGGCACCTCGGGCAAGACGCTGGAACGCGTCTTGCCCGTGGTAGCGAGCGCGCGCACCTGGCCCTGGTTAACATTGGGGGCCATGGTCGTCACCGAATCGATCATCATCTGCACCTGTCCGCCGATCACGCCGTTGCGCGCTTCGCCGCTGTTGCGATAGGGCACGTGCACGAGATCGATGCCAGCCATGGATTTGAAGAGCTCACCCGCCATGTGATAGGGCGTGCCCTGGCCGGACGACGCGTAGTTCAGTTTTCCTGGTTGGGCTTTGGCAAGCGCGATGAATTCCTTCAACGTCTTTGCGGGCACCGAGGGGTGCACGACGATCACGAGATCGGCAACGTTGATCGGCGCGATTGGGACCAGGTCGCGCATCAATTCGTATTTGCGTTGCGGCACCAGCGATTCATTGGCGGTCTGGGTGTTCGACATCATCAGCAGCGTGTAGCCGTCCCCTGGCGACTTGGCGGCGTCCTGCGTCCCGATCACCGCGCCGGCGCCCGGACGGTTTTCGATCACAAAGGGTTGCTTGAGATCGTCCTGCAGCGCGTTGCCGAGCACACGCGCTGCCACGTCCGCAGGTCCTCCCGCGCCGAAGGGAACGATGATGCGGACGGTTCGCGCAGGATATTCCTGTGCGCGACAGCTACTGACGGAAAAAGCCTGCGCCGCAAGCAGGACAGTCGCCGATAATACATAGCTCCATATCAGCGGCGCAGATCCCAAGATGGTTGTGCGACCCGTCATCTTCACCTTCTTGCTCACTTTTGCGGACGCGAGGCTGGCCAAATCCAGCGTCCGGGTCTAACAGTCAATTCAGACTACCGGCAAGGGGAACAAGCCGTCGACATGGACTCATGCTTGGCCGCAGGAATGAAATATCCTCATCAAGTGTACGAACGGCCGCAACGGGCCGACAGAGTAATCAATGAAAATCAGAAAAGTCTCGCGTCGTGACGCACTCAGGCTGGCCGGCGGATTGCTTGCGGGCCCGGCATTTTCTGCCCGCGTCCTGGCGCAAGCACCTCCGCCCGAGTCGGTTACGCCTGCACTGACCGAGGCAGCCAGGAAAGAGGGCCAGGTAGTCTACTATACCTCGACCGACCTGCCGGTTGCCGAGAAATTGGCGCGTTCGTTCGAGGCGAAATACCCTGGAATCTCCGTGCGCGTCGAGCGCACCGGGGCCGAGCGGGTGTTCCAGCGCATCGGCCAGGAATATTCAAGCAACATTCACGCCGTCGACGTGGTGAATTCCTCGGACGCCGCGCATTTCATCGTCTGGAAGCGCGACGGGATTTTGGCACCTTACGTCACCGAGGATGTCGCAAAATTCTATCCGGCCGAGCACAAGGATGCCGACGGCCAATATGCAAGCTGGCGCATTTGGCTCAGCATCATCGCCTACAACACCAACCTGGTTAAGGCAGAGGACGCGCCGAAGAGTTTTGCCGATCTGCTCGATCCAAAATGGAAGGGCAAGATCGTCAAGGCCCATCCCGGCTATTCCGGCACCATCATGACCGCGACCTACCAGTTGCAGCGCGATCTCGGCTGGACCTGGTTCGAACAGCTTGCCAAACAGAATGTCATGCAGGTGCAATCGTCGTCCGATCCGCCGAAGAAGCTCGAGCTTGGAGAGCGCGCGGTGATGGCCGACGGCAACGAATACAATATTCTGCAACTAAGGGAGGCGGGGCGCCCGGTCGAGCCGGTCTATGCGACGGAGGGGTCGCCGATGATCATCGGTCCCAACGGCATCTTCAAGGGCTCGCCCAATCCGAATGCGGCAAAGCTGTTCCAGTCCTACTGCTTCAGCCGCGAGGCCCAGCAGCTCATTATCGATATCGGCGGCTTGCGCTCGGCACATCCGCAAACCAGGGAGAAACCCGGCTGGACGCCGCTCAAGGACATCAAGACGTTGAAGGACGATCCGGTAGCCGTGGAGCAGCAGGCCAGCGCCATCAAATCCCGCTATACCAGGCTATTCCACGTCTGAGCTTTAAAGACCTCAAATGCCAATCCCGACCGCCGAGCGATCATGACCTCCGAACTGCCAAAAAACTCCGTTGCCGAAACATTGGCGCAAAAAATTGCCGCCCTGAAGTCGGACGCCTTGCCGCCTTCGACGACCGGCAAATGTGAAGATTTGCTGATCGACGTCGTCGGTCTCTGCGTCACCGCGCGCAACGAGGACTATGTCAAGAGTGCGATTGCCGCCAGCGACGATGACGGACCCTGCACGGTCGTCGGTCATCGGCGCACGCTGACAGCTTCAGGCGCCGCCTTCGTCAACGGCACTGCGGCACATGGTGAGGATTTCGACGACACCTTCGAGGGCGGACCGGTCCATGCCGGTGCGGTGATCGTGCCGGCCGTTCTTGCGGCTTGCGAGCGGCACGATCCGGATGGCCGAATGGCGCTGATGGGGATAGCCGTCGGCACCGAAGTGCTCTGCCGTCTGAGCCTTGTGGTGCCCAAGGCGGTGCACAAGGCGGGCTTTCATCCGACGGCGATTTTTGGCGCGATGGGGGCAGCTGCGGGCGTGGGCGCAGCCCTTGGCCTTGACGCAAAAGAGATCGTCAACGCCCTCGGCATCGCCGGCAGCATGGCAGGCGGCATCATCGAATATCTTGCCGAAGGCGCCTGGACCAAGCGAATGCATGCAGGCTGGGCGGCTCAGTCCGGCATCCGCGCGGCGCTCCTGGCGCGACAAGGCTTTGTCGGCCCGCGCACGGTGTTTGAAGGCGTGCATGGATTGTTCAATGGTTTCGCCCATACCACCGAGGGCGACTACGACGCGCTTACGGGCGATTTCGGCGTGCGCTGGGTGACGGATACCCTGGCTTTCAAGCCCTATCCCTGCGGCACCATGGCGCAGCCCTATATCGACTGCGCCCGTCGACTGGCCGCGCGTGGGATCAAGCCCGAGGATGTCGAGGCAATTCTGTGCGAAGTGGCGGAGGGGACCGTGCACCGGCTGTGGGAGCCGCTCTCCGACAAGCAGCGTCCGCGCAACGGCTACGCCGCCAAATTCGCCGTGCCGTATCTGCTGGCGACCGGCTTCGTGCATGGCGGCGTCGGGCTCGGCGCGTTCACGGAAGCCGCGATCAACGATGCTCGCGTGCTCGCTTTGGCTTCCACGGTGAAGTTCGTGATCGATCCCGATAATCCCTATCCGAACAATTATACCGGCCATGTCAGGGCAACTCTCAAGGACGGCCGCGTCGTCGAAGAGCGGCAGCCGCATCTGCGTGGCGGCGCCCACGAGCCGCTGACCCGGCAGGATGTCACCGACAAATTCGCGCTCAACGCCCAGCACGGCGGCTGGAGCAGATCGCAGAGCGAAGCGGCCTTGAAGCTGCTGGCGGGACTTTACCGAGGCAGGATCGATTTGAGCGGGTTGCGCGCGTAACCATCCAGCGTCATGCCCCGCGCAGGCGGGGCATCCGGTAAGTTTGGGTATCGGATCAATGACGGATGTCGGTCGCTACTGGATCGTCCGCCTTCGCGGACGATGACGGAACAGGGGAACAAGAGCCAATGGCCACAAGCGAACTTGCCGGCAAGGTTGCCATCGTCACTGGAGCTGGTCGCAACATCGGCCGGGCGATTGCGCTGGAGCTTGCGGACGGCGGGGCGTCCATTCTGGTCAACGCGCGCAGCAACCGCGCCGAGGCCGAGTCCGTCGCGGGCGAGATCGCAGCGAGGGGCCGGAAGGCGCAGGTCCATATCGGCGACGTTGCGGACGCCAACCAGGTGCAGGCGATGGTCGAGACGGCGGTGCGGCATTTCGGCCGGATCGACATCCTCGTCAACAACGCCGCCCTGCGCCGGGAAAAACCCTTTGAGCAGATGAGCTACACCGAATGGCGTGAGATCATGAACGTCACCCTCGATGGCGCGTTCCATTGCGTGAAGGCCTGTCTGCCGTACCTGAAGAAGAGCGGCTCCGGAACCATCGTCAACATTGGCGGCTTGAGCGCGCACACCGGGGCGAGGGACCGCGCGCACGTGGTTACCGCCAAGGCTGGCATCATCGGCTTCACACGCGCGCTCGCCCATGATCTCGCCTCTGATGGCATTACGGTCAATTGCGTGGTTCCCGGCCTGATCGGTACGCCGCGTGCGAAGGACAAGCCCGAACCCGCCCATCATCTGGTCCACCAGACCATCACCGGCGAGCGCGGGCGACCCGAAGACGTCGCCGCGGCGGTCAGGTTCCTGTGCGGGCCGGCCGCCCGCTACATCAACGGGCAGTCGATCCACAGCAATGGCGGGGCCTATCTCGGAGGCTAGCGCCATAGCGTTTTCGAGCGAAGTGGGCACCGGTTCGCGTGAAGAAAACGCCTTAAAACAAGAGATCCGAGCCTTGGTTGTGATTCAACCAGAGCCAAAAAGGCTCCAGTCCGCCAAGAGCTGAAGAGAGACCCGGCTCAGCGCATGGCCTCCGTCCAATACGTCATTCCCGTCTTCAACTGCTCGTCGGCGTCGTGGAAGAAGAACTCCGTCACATAGACCTTCGACTTGATCTTCTCGTTGAGTTCGTCGTTGAATGAGAAATGAACACCGTCACGACCGGAGGTCTGATGGCATTGGGCGCAGCTGACGCGATGGAAATTGATTGCCGTGACATTTTGCCGTTTGGGGTCGCGGTAAAAGCCGACGGTCAGATCGTCGAGAAGTTGCTGTAGTTCCTTTTTCCGCGGGCCGGTCGCCTTCTCGGCTTCGGCTCGGAAGACGTCATTGTCATGAACGGTCGAATAGTAACCGAGATCGATGCCGTCGCGGATGATTCGCATCGGCAACAGCTCGCGAGCCTGGTTCTGATCGCGCGTCAAGGCGCCGAAGACCCAGATCCCCGACAGGGACGAGCTGAACGCGATTTGCTCGATCGGCCGGGCCGAGGTCAAATCAGCGATGAACTTGCGCACCAACTCCCCTCGATCCGGCGCTTGCGTTTCACGAGCATGGGTCAATTCGTCGACCCGGCTTAGAAATTGCAGATGTTGCTTCCTCCGAGTGTCCCTGTCCGCGAGTTGATCGACGACATCCCATTTCAGGTGCAGATAAAGCTGTTCGAAGGGGCGATCGGGCTGCCGTGGGTCCATGAGCTGATAGACAAAGTGAATTTGCGGCACGACCCGCAAACCCTCCCAGGCGATATCGTCCTGCTGCTCATAGGGTTTGATGCTCATGGCGACGAGCTTGAAATGCCCGGGATCGGAGACGTTGCTCACCACGTCCTTGATGTTTTCGATATAGAGCCCCGAGGTATAGACATTGGCCTGGGTCACGTCGCTCAGCCGGAACGTATCGCGCCCCGGTTCTTTCTCCGCATCGAAATCGGCCGTCGGCTGACCCGACCAGAAGCTCAAAAGTTTGCGAAATTCGTCGCCTTTGAGAATGGAGGCGAGCGGAAACGCTGCCTGCGTTTCCGGCGTCGCTTCGATGACCATGTGACGGGGGAGGTTGAAATCGCTCATGCCGTACTGCGGCCGGGCTTGTGAGATTCCGAAATCGAATTCGTGGCCCTGCGGGTAATACCAAAGCGAATTGTCGACCAGTCGGTTGAGATCGAACCTTGCTTGTGTTGGGAAGATATCCTGGCGGACCTGATGAAGCACCCCGGCCTTCGCTTCGAAGCGCGCGAGATCCTTATGCGGAAAGTCAGACAGATACATGGCGTCGTGATACGTCTCGATGAACTTCATCGGGTCGAAATTTGGATCGGGATCGTGGGCAAGATGGCGGCCACATTTGGCGTCCGGACGCAGGCGCGTGTAATAGTCGAGACGAAGCAGCATGATCGTGAAGCCTTCGTCGCGCTCCCGTTTGAACTCGGTGGCAGGATATTCGGTCATGCTGCGTGACAGATAAGTGCTGTCGACCCGGCAGTCTTCCACGGTATCGACGGTCGCGTAGCTGTCGATATGGAGCTTGTCATTGCTGAAAAAGCTGGGAATCAACCGCGTGTAGCTGGCCTGATGGCCTTTTTCGTGCATCGGATAGACGGGCTCTGCTGCGCCCAGCCCGGCGTCGAGAAATTCATAATTGAATCCGGGCTGCGGAAAGCCGAGCAGTACCTCGTAATAGCTCGCGGTGTCGTAGACCGATCCCGGCCGCAACGTGACGTTGTTGCTCTCGAGTATCTTGATCCGGGTCAGATTTTGGACGCCTGCCAGAACGTTCGAACTATGAATGGGTTCGGTGGCGTTTCCGGAGAAACTGACCGAAGAGCCGGCAAGCAAAATGGCCGGAAAAAACGCACTGATCCAGGATGCCTTCACAAAAGTCCCCCCGTCCCCTTATCTTCCCCAACCGGTAGACTAGATTCGCCCGGCCAATTTGTCTCGCTCACAATCGGGGATTGCACAAAATACTCAATTCAAGGCATTACGCGCTGCCTTCCAAGGCACAACGGCAAGGAAATGTTCGCAAACAGGCTCGCCGAACTGGCCGCCCCCCCCCGCCGGGATTGATGCTCGACCACTTGACGGGGCAGGCGTCGTCGGCGACACGTCGAGGGTGCCCGTTTCGCGGCGCGGGCGGTGGCATCCCCAATCGACAAGGCGCAAGGTTTTGAAGATGCTTGGTGCTCCCCGCGAAATTATCCAAGCTGTGTTCAGCGGCTGGCTGGTCACATGGCCGACGGGCTTGCTGTCATTGATCTGGCTTGCCTGGGTCATCAGCTGGATTGTCGCCTCCTTCTGGTCCGGCCGAACCAGGTCGTACGTGCCCACCCGCGATTCCTGGGCCTATCGGTTGCCGATTCTCTTGGGTGCGATTTTGCTGATGCCTCCGACCGAGCGTCTGTTGGGTGCGGAGCAGTTCTATCACGCCGGCAACGGGGGAACCTACGCGCTGGCGGTCGTGGTGGTGCTGGGGCTGTCCTTCACCTGGTGGGGGCGGATCCATCTCGGGCGCTTGTGGTCCAACGCCATAACGCACAAGGAGGACCATCGGATTGTCGATACCGGGCCTTACGGAATAGTGCGTCATCCGATCTACACCGGCCAGATGATCGGGCTAATTGCCACCGGCATTGCGATTGCGACATGGCCCGCGCTGCTTGGCGTCCTGCTGATCTCTTTTGGCGAATGGCAGAAGGGGCACATGGAGGAGCGCTTTCTTACTGCCGAACTGGGCGCGGAGGCATATGGATCCTATTGCCGCCGTGTACCGATGATCGTGCCGTTCCTCAGGTTTTAGCAATCGGCCGCGCATCCAACGCCCCGACGTTGTCGGCTCGGCCGTCGCAACCATCGCCACCGCGTGGCGTTGCGCGCGTCTGCCGTGTCGCCGTGCGGAGCCGCCCGTTACGTCAACTGGCGGGCGATCCACGGCAATCACGAGCTCATTTAGGCGGGTGATGCATGGCTCGCCGGCCATTTACGCGCTGGCTGCTGGATAATTGCGCTGGTTATCCGCGGTTTTGGTGTTAACCATTGGCCATGAACCAGAACGTCAAGATCGACATCCGGCATTCCACCTGTCCGCACGACTGTCCGTCGGCCTGCGCGCTGGATGTCGAGGTGATCGACAAGGCCACGATTGGCCGGGTGCGCGGTTCCAAGCTGCAGACCTATACGGCGGGCGTGGTGTGCGCCAAGGTCGCCCGTTATGCCGAACGCATCCATCATCCCGATCGGGTGACCCATCCGATGTTTCGCGTCGGGCCGAAGGGCTCGGGTAAATTCGCGCGGATTTCCTGGGATGACGCGCTCGATGAAATCGCCAACCGGTTCGATGCCGCGGAGCGCGAGTTCGGCGCGCAATCGGTGTGGCCCTATTATTACGCTGGCACCATGGGGCTTGTGATGCGCGACGGCATCAACCGTCTTGCCCATGTGAAGAGATATTCCCGCTTCTACTCCACGATCTGTTCGACCATTGCGCGGGTGGGATTTGCCGCCGGAACGGGCAAGGTCGCCGGCGTCGATCCGCGCGAAATGGGCGTCTCCGACCTGATCGTGATCTGGGGCACCAATCCGGTGAACACCCAGGTCAATGTAATGACGCATGCGATGCGCGCCCGAAAGGAGCGCGGCGCCAGGATCGCAGCAGTCGACATCTACAACAACGACACGGTCAAGCAGGCCGACATCAAGATCATCCTGCGGCCGGGTACCGACGGCGCATTCGCTTGCGGCGTCATGCATGTGCTGTTCCGCGACGGCTATGCGGATCGCGATTATCTTGATCGCTACACTGATTGCCCCGCCGAGCTCGAGGCGCATCTGAAGACCCGCAACCCCGAATGGGCGTCGGCGATCTGCGGCGTACCGGTAAAGGAGATCGAGGCGTTCGCCCGCGCGGTCGGGCAGACCAAGCGCGCATTTTTCCGCCTCGGCTATGGCTTCACGCGAAGCCGCAACGGCGCAGCGCAGATGCATGCGGCGCTGTGCATTCCCGCGGTGACCGGCGCCTGGCAGTACGAAGGCGGCGGCGCGTTCTTCAACAATTACGCGATCTGGAAATTCGACGAATCCATCATCGAAGGCCATGATGCGATCGACCGCTCGACGCGGGTGCTCGACCAGTCAAAGATCGGACGCATCCTAACGGGGGATGCGGCCGCGCTCAAGAATGGTCCGCCGGTCAAGGCGATGCTGATCCAGAACACCAATCCGATGACGGTCGCGCCGGAGCAGGCGCTGGTGCGCCGGGGATTTGCACGCGACGACCTGTTCGTCGCGGTGCACGAGCAATTCATGACCGAGACCGCCCAGATGGCCGATCTCGTGCTTCCGGCCACGATGTTCATGGAGCATGACGACCTCTATTACGGTGGGGGTCATCAGCACATTTCCGTCGGCGCCAAGCTGATCGAGCCGCCCGGCGAATGCCGCTCCAACCACGAGGTGTTGCAAGGTCTTGCCAAGCGTCTGGGCGCCGCGCATCCCGGCTTCGAGATGACCGCGCGTGAACTGATCGATGCCACGCTCAGAAAGAGCGGGCATGGCGGCATCGAGGCGCTGGAGGCCGATCTGTGGCGCGACGTCCAGCCGGACTTCCGCACCTCGCATTATCTCGACGGCTTCGCGCATGCGGATGGCAAGTTTCATTTCAAGGCCGATTGGGGTCGCGTTCCCCTCGGCAATGCCGGCCTGATGGGGGCCTGGGACAATATGCCGTCGCTGCCGGATCACTGGACTTCGATCGAGGAGGCAGATGAGACCCATCCGTTCCGGCTTGCCACCAGCCCATCGCGCAGCTTCCTCAACACCAGCTTCAACGAGACGCCGTCGTCACAGGCACGCGAGGGTGCCCCCAGCGTGATGATCCATCCCGACGACGCCGCTTCCCTTGGCATTGCCGATGGCGATCCTGTCACGCTCGGCAACATGCGCGGCGAGACCACGCTGGCGGCGAAGCTGTTTGACGGCGTGCGGCGCGGCGTCTTGATCGCGGAGTCCGTGCATCCGAACAAGGCCCATATCGGCGGCCGCGGCATCAACATGCTCACGGGCGCCGAAGCCGTCGCTCCCTTTGGCGGTGCGGCCTTCCATGACAACAAGGTCTGGGTGAAGAAGGCAACTCCGGCTGCATTTCCCACGCCTTGATCGGCTGGCCTTTGGCCGCCCAAGAAGCATTTCCCACCTTCGGGATCATACTCTCGTCATTGCGAGGAGCGAAGCGACGAAGCAATCCATTCTCTCCTTGCGGCGCCATGGATTGCTTCGCTTGCGCTCGCAAAGACGGCAGAAACAGGCGAGCACGACCATGACCGACAGCAACACCGTCCTGATCGAGAAACGCGCAAGCGCGCTCTGGATCACTATCAACCGTCCGGAGAAGCGCAACGCCATCAACGGCGATGTCATCGCCGGCATCGCCAAGGGCTACCGCAGCGCCCATGACGACAAGGAGGTGCGCGTGATCGTCCTGACCGGTGCAGGCGAGAAGGCATTTTGCGCCGGAGCAGATTTGCAGAACACCGGCGGCGCCTTTGCCGCCGATTTTTCCAGACCCAATGTCGACTACGCCGATCTGCTGCGGCTGTCGCAGAACGCCACCAAGCCTGCGATCGCACGGGTCAACGGCGTCTGCATGGCCGGCGGCATGGGCCTGTTGTGCATGACCGACATGGCGGTCGCGGCCGATCACGTGATGTTCGGATTGCCCGAGGTCAAGGTCGGTGTGTTTCCGATGCAGGTGCTCAGCCTGCTCCAGTCGATGGCGCCGCGGCGCATCGTGAATGAATGGGCGATCACCGGCGAGCCGTTCGATGCGAGGACCGCGCAGGAAGCAGGCCTGCTCAACTACGTCGTGCCGCAGGCCGAGCTCGACGCCAGGCTCGACTGGCTGATCGGCCGCATCACCGACAAGTCGCCGACCGCGATCAGGCGCGGCAAATATGCCATGCGCGCGATCGCCTCGATGTCGTTCGACGAGGCCATCGCCTACACCGAAGGCCAGATTGCACTTCTGGCGATGACCGAGGACGCCAAAGAGGGGTTGAGGGCATTCGCGGAGAAGCGAAAGCCCTCGTGGCCGGGGAAATAGCCCAGGCGACGTTGGCATTGCACGACCTTGCGGAATTGATCGGGGTGACGATTCGCCGTTGGCGGCCCGATCAGCGCTGGCCTGAGAGCGGGCGAGTCAGATAAGGAGTAGCCTGCCAACTGAATACAGATCGAAATGACGACCATATCGCTGACGGTATCGGAAGCTTTCGACGTTGCCTTGAAATCCTTCTATGGCGGCAAACTGGCCGAGGCCGAGCAGATATGCTTGAGGATATTGTCGGCTGATCCCGACTCGGCCGCCACGCTGAATCTTTTGGCCGTCGTCCATACGTCGTTCGGCAGATACGAGGCGGCGCTCCCCTGCTACGATCGCGCGCTCGCGCTGCGACCCGATTTTGTCCAGGCGCTCAGCAACCGCGGCGCGGTGCTGAAAAAGATCAGGCGCTACCAGGAGGCCCTCGAAAGCTTCGACCGCGCACTCGGCCTTCAGGCGGACCATGTGGAGGTCCTCAATAACCGGGCGGGCGTCCTGCAGGAGCTCGGCCGGCACGACGAGGCGCTGGGTGGTTATGACCGCGCGCTTGCCCTTCGGCCGGACCATCCGGAAACCCTGAATAATCGCGGCGTTACGCTGCGGGCGTTGGGACGGCACCGCGAGGCGCTGGCAAGTTACGACGCAGCGCTCGCGCTGCGCCCCGATATGGTCGAGGCGCTGGTCAACCGCGGCATCACCCTCCATGAGCTGAAGCGCTTCGGCGACGCGCTTGCGGATCATGATCGCGCCATCTCGCTGCGGCCTGAAAATGCCGATGCGCTCAGCAATCGCGGAAACGCCCTTGACGGATTGGGCCGCCGTGACGAGGCGTTGGTCAGCTACGATGCGGCACTCAAGGTGCAGGCGGATCACGTCGAAGCGCTTCACAACCGTGGCGTTGTCCTGCACAGGCTGGGGCGGTTCGGCGAAGCGTTGTCGAGCTACGATCGTGCGCTGGCCTTGCATCCGGATTATCCGAAGGTGCTCGTCAATCGCGGCGGCACGCTGCGTGAGTTGGGGCGATGCGCCGAGGCGGTGGAGAGCTTCCGCCGCGCGCTTGCGCTTGAGCCGGATAATGTCGACGCGTTGACCAATCGCGGCGTCGCCTTGCATGATCTCGCGCGCCAGGACGCGGCTCTGGACAAGCGCGAGGAAACATTGGCCGCGCGGCCGGGCGGTGGCGCCGGGTTCAACAGCCACGGCGTTGCCCTGCGCAAGCTCCGCCGGCTGGAACAGGCATTGGCCAGCCACGACGCTGCGCTGGCGGTGCAGCCGGACTGCGTCGAGGCGCTGGTCAATCGTGGTGTCGTGCTCTACGACCTCTTGCGGTTCGACGATGCGCTTGCGAGTTACGATCGCGCGATAGCGCTGCGTCCCGACCATGCCGACGCGCATTTCCTCAAAGCTCTGTCGAGCCTCGTCACCGGTGATTTCGAGCGTGGATGGATCGAATATGAGTGGCGCCGCAAGGCTCCGTCGCTGCGAAGGGTGGAACGCGATTTCAGCCAGCCGCTGTGGCGCGGAGAGGACGCTATCGCCGGCAGGACGATCCTGCTTCACAGCGAGCAGGGCTTTGGCGACAGCATCCAGTTTTGCCGTTACGTGCCGCTGGTCGCCGCACGCGACGCGCGCGTCATCGTCGAAGTCGAAAGGCCGCTCCGCGAACTTGTGACCGGTCTGGCCGGCGCGGCACAGATTGTTGCCAGGGGCGACGATCTGCCGCGCTTCGATCTCCAATGTCCCCTTCCGAGCCTGCCTCTGGCATTCAAGACCACGCTGGCGACAATCCCGTCGGCCGATCCATACCTGCGCACGCCACGGCATGGCCGGCAGGATTGGGGCGCGCTGCTCGGATCGAAACGCTTCCCGAAGATCGGGCTTGCTTGGGCCGGCAATGCGAAACATGTCCGGGATCGGGAGCGTTCGATGAGGCTTGCCGACCTCGTCACGCTCCTTGAGATCGATGCGACCTTCGTGAGCCTGCAGAAGGAAGTTCGCGCCTGTGACGCGGCGACGCTGGCCGGTTGCGGCCTGCTGGATTTCGGCGAGAGGCTCGAAGATTACTCGGATACGGCAGCGCTGATCTCGCAGCTCGATCTCGTCATATCCGTCGACACCAGCGTCGCGCATCTGGCCGGCGCATTGGGAAAGCCGGTCTGGGTCTTGTTGACCCATGCCCCCGATTGGCGCTGGCTGTTCAAGAGGGACGATAGCCCCTGGTACCCAAGCGCGCGCCTGTTTCGACAGGACGCGAGGCGCGAGTGGGGCACCGTGGTCTTGCGCGTCCGCCAGGCGCTGATCGAATTCATGGGCAGCACGCCATAGCGGTTAAATTCGCCGCCGCCGCTTTTTCACCCAATCTCGCGGCCGCCGAAAGGACCTCGATCGCCGAAATTCCGCGGCATTTAAAATACCACGGCATTTAATTTGGTTTCGTGGTAATAGTGCCTCCTGGGGAGGGCGTGGCGTGCGGCAATCTCTGGGGATACAGGTTCAGCGCGAACTGACTACCGGCATCGACCTGACACGATGGGGTCCCTCGATCGGGCTCACCATTGCGGTGGGCGTCGTCTATTTCGTGGCCGCCAGGCTCGGCCTCGGTCTTTTGACCAAACCTGAAGGCGTTGCGGTTTTCTGGCCTGCGGCCGGTGTTTCCGCCGGCGTCCTGATCGCGCTCGGGTGGCACGCGCTCTGGCCGGTCGTCTTCGGCACCATGGCGGCGACGATTGCGGCAAATCTCTTTGGCGATCGCACGATCTGGAGCGCCGTCCTTTTCGCCCTGTGCAATGCGGGCGAGGCCGTGCTCACGGCATGGCTCATCGGGCGCAATTTCGGTTCGGAGTTCAGGCTGAACAAGCCGCGCAATGTGCTGGGGTTGGCGGGAGCTGCGGTGATAGGCGCTGCTGTCTCGGGGATCGGCGGTACCATCGGCTTCAAGCTATTTCACAGCGCGAGCGCGCCGATATTGAACACCTGGGAGCAATGGTTCGCGTCCGACGGCCTCGGAATCATCGCTGTCGCGCCGCTGTTCATCGAACTTGCCTCGGCCTCGCGCGACCGGCCGCCCGTGAGCGAACTCATCGAAGGCGGTTTGACGGTTGCGGCGCTGGCGCTGGTGAGCGGATTCGCCATTTTCCTGCGCTCGGAGCTGCTTGCAAACGTTGGCCCCGTGGCGGTGCTGTTTGCGCCGCTGCTGTGGCTGGCTGCGCGTTGCCGGCCGGTTTTCGCCGCGGCAGCCGCCTTCATCGTCAGCCTTTCCATCGTCTGGACCACAACCTTTGGCATTGGCTATTTCGGCAGTCTCACGCTTTCAATCGATGAGCGCGTGCTTGCCGCCCAGGTCAGCATTCTGCTTGTGACGATCGGCGCGTCGGTTCTCGCTGCGCTGTTTGCCGAGATCAGGGACAAGAGGCGGCTGGCAGAGGCCGCCCTGCATGCCAGCGAAACGCAACGCTATCTCATCGAATCCGAGAGGCTTGCCGCACTTGGCGGCCTGGTCGCAGGCGTCGCGCACGAGATCTCGAGCCCGATCGGCACGAGTTTGACGATCGCTTCGACGTTGGCGCACCGCAGTGCCGACTTCACGAACCAGATCTCCTCGGGGCAGCTCCGGCGCGTCCAGCTTTCCGACTTCGCCGACGGCACTCGCGGCGCGGCGCAGCAACTCGTCGCGAACCTGCAACGCGCCGGAGAACTCATCCAATCGTTCAAGCAGGTCGCGGTCGATCGCTCGAGCGACGACCGGCGTGCCTTCGACCTCAAACTGGCGACCGAGCAGGTCGTCGCGAGCGTACGGTCGCGGTTGTTGAAATCTCAATCCTCGCTCGCAGTCGAAATGCCATCCGATATCGTCATGGACAGCTTCCCCGGCCCTTACGGGCAGGCTTTGACCAACCTTATCTTCAACGCGGTTACGCACGGATTCACCAATAGGCCGGGCGGACACATGCTGATCGCGGCACACCGGCTCGGTACGGACCATGTCCAGATCACTTTCTCCGATGACGGCATAGGCATCCCCGAGGCGATCCAGCGGCACGTGTTCGATCCGTTCTTCACCACCAGGCGCGCCGAGGGCAGCACCGGCCTTGGCCTTTACATCGTCTACAATCTGGTGACGCAACAACTCGGCGGCACGGTCACGCTTGCCTCGACGCCAGGCAGGGGTACGAACGTTTACATGACGCTTCCCCTGATCGCGCGGGGGTAGTCTTCGTCTTCAACATGTCAAACAGCCAATCGCTTTCACCGCCGTCATTGCGAGCGGTAGCGAAGCAATCCAGAATGTCGCCGTAGAGAAGGCTTGGATTGCTTCGTCGCTTCGCTCCTCGCAATGACGTGGGCAAAATTTCGCGTTCTCGCGGCGCAGATCGCGTCCGAGGTATGTCAAAAGCATCCCTCGAATAGAGGGGCAGGGAATGCCGGGCGCGCGCTCGCACCCGCAGCCTCGCGTGCGAAAAAAACAACACACGAGTTCAGTCACCACAGGTACGCCGCATCAGCCGGCATTCCCTGCGCGAAGGTTTTACGGTTTCCTTCGTGCTCTTGTGTCTGCAAAATCTGCCAGAATGCGCAAACGGGCGGTTTGACCGACCGCCCGTCGCTGGATCTGAGCCCGTTCGTGCTCAAAGGCTTAAGAGCCTGACGGGAAGCGTGGGACAGATCCGGTGTCTTCCTCAACCCGAACAGTTGCATGGGCTTTTAGCCCGGACCGAGCAAGGAAGGGAGTGGATGATGGCACAAAACGATCTCGTTGTCGTCGGCATTGATGTGGCAAAGGACAAGATGGATGCATGCATTCGTTCGTTGTCTCAGCGAGAGATGTTCCCGAGCACCGCGGAGGGCCGGCGCAAGCTGATCACCTGGTTGCGCAAGCACAAGGTGACCGCGGCCGTGATGGAGGCTTCGG
This sequence comes from uncultured Alphaproteobacteria bacterium, assembly GCA_963721935.1. Classification (GTDB taxonomy): domain Bacteria; phylum Pseudomonadota; class Alphaproteobacteria; order Rhizobiales; family Xanthobacteraceae; genus Bradyrhizobium. Next base: position 22,819 of record CAVRMY010000055.1, on the reverse strand, counting down.
GCGGCTACGAGCGGAACTGGGCGCGGGCCTTGCGCGAGGCCGGCATGGAGGTCCGCATCGTCGATCCGAAGCGGGTGCGCAACTTTGCCCGCTCGGCCGGTCGATTGGCCAAGAACGATACCATCGATGCGGAGATGATCGCCTGGTTCGCCGAGACTTTCGCCGCGGTCTCCGGCCAGGCCCACGATGCGAGGCGCGAGAAGCTGGCGCAGATCGTCAATGCGCGTTGCGCCCTGCTCGACCTGCAGACCACATTGCAAAACCGGGAGGAGCATCCGGCGCCGGAACCGGTGCGAAAAATGCAGGCGCGCCTGCTCAAGCAAATCGCCCGCGAACTTGCCGGGCTGGAGGCAGCGATCGCTGCCATGATCAAAGCGACCGCGCACTTTGCCGAGCTCGCCGAGATCATCGAGAGCGTGCCGGAACTCGCCGAGATCACTTCCGCCAGCCTGATCGCAGGGATGCCGGAACTGGGACAGGTGAGCAACGCGGCAATCGCCGCCTTGCTCGGCGTTGCGCCTTACGACGACGATAGCGGCAAACGACGCGGCGAGCGCCAGATCAAGGGCGGACGCCGCAGGGTGCGCAATCTCTTCTACATGGCTTGCCTCGGCGCCGCGACGCGGCACAATCCGGTGCTCAAGGCCTTCTATCGTCGCCTGATTGCCAAAGGCAAGGAGCCGAAGGTTGCGCTCGTCGCCTGCATGCGTAAGCTCATCGTCATCCTCAACACCATGATTGCCCGCCGTGAGAAATGGGATGCCCGTCGCTACGCGGTAAGCTAACGAGCGCGCCATGTGGCGCTCGGTTCGCGACCGAGCGCTTGCAAAGCCAACAGACCGGCGAGCGGACGGGGTCAAGGCCGTCAGCCGCCGAAGGCGGGGGCGCGTAGCGCCAGCCTTGAGCCCTGGCCGACCGCGGGTCTACTTCTACACAGTTGCTTCCCGGGGACCGGGCTTTCTTGCCCCCGTCGCTCGTGAATTGGTCCACGAACTTGGCGCCAGCGTCGGGGCGCCAGAACCACACGACTTCGCCGTCCGCGACGGCACCGCTCGTCTTGCAGCACCATCGGCGTCCATCGCATCCCGCTCCACGTTTCGTGACGATCGCGATACGCCCCTCTCGGCGGTGCAGGATGGCACCGCTCTACTGCTGTTTCTACCAATTGAAAAAGCGAAAAATTTTTTCAAGACTGGCTGGACAGGACCGCAAATCAGTGCCGCGACGTCGGCGCGTCATACGCGGGCTTGACCCGCGTATCCATCTTCTTCGCAAAATGATTCTCGCGAAGGGATGATGGATTGCCGGGCGCGGGTCGAAGCCCGCACACGACATCGGGCGAAATTGCGGGCTACGTTCCTACCCCGGATTTGCCTTCAATCCGGCCGCCTCGATGCCGGCGATGGCGCAGATCTCGTCATTGTCCGAGGTGTCGCCGGAAACGCCGACCGCGCCGAGCAGCGTGCCGCCATCCTGGATCAGGACGCCGCCGGGCACTGGCACCAGGCGCCCCTGCGCCAGCGAGTTCACCGCGTCGACGAAATAGGCCTGCTCCTGCGCCCTTTGGAACAACGCGCGCGAGCCCATGCCCATCGCCAGCGCACCATAGGCCTTGCCATGGGCGATTTCGGCCCGCATCAGGCTGGTGCCGTCCTGCGCAGCGGTGACCTTGACCGCACCGCGGCTGTCGAGAACGGTGATGACCAGCGGTTTCAGCTTCCTCTCGACCGCTTTTGCAAGGGCGGCATCGAGGATCTTGCGGGCGACATCAAGGGTGAGGTTAGCCATGGGCAGGTTCCTTTGCGACTGATGATGAGGAGGATTTTGTGCGCGCGCTGTCGAGGCTCATCGCCAGCGCACACGCGACATGAAGGGCTGTGCGGCTGGTACCGTCCTTGATCTGATGCCGGCACGACGTGCCGTCGGCGATCACGAGCGTATCCGCTTCAGCCCGCCGCACCGCGGGCAGCAGCGCAAGTTCGGCCATCTCCAGCGAGGCCTGGTAGGTGTCGGCGCCGTAGCCGAACGCGCCGGCCATGCCGCAGCAGCTTGACTCGATGGTTTCGACCTTCAGGTCCGGAATGAGGCGCAGCGTCTGCTCGACCGGCTTGAATGCGCCGAACGATTTCTGATGGCAGTGACCGTGCACGATCGCCTTGGGCGCGATCGGGCCAAGCGACAATTGCAGACGGCCGGCCGTGGCCTCACGCACCAGAAACTCCTCGAACAACAGCGCTTGCGCGCTGACGCTCTTCGCGGCTTCGTCTGATCGCAGCGACAACAGCTCGTCGCGAAGCGTCAAAAGGCAGCTCGGCTCGAGGCCGATGATGGGTACGCCACGCGCAGCGAACGGCGCATAGGCCGAAACCAGCCGCTCGAGCTCCGTGCGGGCGTGATCGACAAGACCTGCCGAGAGGAAGGTTCGCCCGCAGCACAATGGCCGTTCATTATCTGCAGGCGCCGGGATATGGACGCGGTATCCCCCCGCGACCAGCACGCGCAGCGCGGCGTCGAGGTTTTCGCGCTCGTAAGCGCGGTTGAAGGTATCGGCGAACAGGACAATTTCGCGCCCCTCAGGTGGACCGAACACCTCGCTTGCCGGCGCAAAGACATCACGCCGCCATTCCGGCAGCGCGCGTTCTGCGCTGATGCCAGCCACGCGTTCAAGCAGCGCGCGCAACAACGGGCTCCTGTTGCGCATGTTGGCAAGCCGGGCAAACCGCGCGAGCAGGGGCGCATAACGCGGCAGGAAGCCGACCAGCCGGTCGCGAAAGGAGAGGCCATGTTTCGCAACCCTTGCGGCAAGCACTTCGATTTTCATCCTGGCCATGTCGACGCCAACAGGGCATTCATGCCGGCAGGCCTTGCAGGACACGCAAAGTTTCATTGTCTCCATCATCTCGTCGGAAGACAGCGCATCGCTTCCGAGCTGGCCGGAGATCGCCAGCCGCAGCGTATTGGCGCGGCCGCGCGTGACGTCCTTTTCGTTGCGACTGGCGCGATAGGACGGGCACATCACGCCGCCTTCGAGCTTGCGGCAGGCGCCGTTATTGTTGCACATCTCGACCGCGCCCTGGAAACCGCCGCCGGCACCGGGATAGGCGGACCAGTCGAGTACGGTCTTCAGCTCGCTGACCCTGTAATCCGGCGGATAACGAAACAGCGAACGGTCATCCATGTCAGGCGCATCGACAATCTTGCCGGGATTGAGCACGCCGTCGGGGTCGAAGCGCTGTTTGACCTCGCGGAAATCGCCGATGATGCGCGAGCCGAACATGGTCTGGTGGAATTCCGACCGCACGATACCGTCGCCATGCTCGCCCGAATGCGAGCCCTTGTATTCCCGCACCATCGCGAAGGTTTCCTCGGCGATGGCGCGCATCGCCTTCACATCCTTGTCGAGCTTCAGGTTGAGTACGGGGCGCACATGCAGGCAGCCTTCGGAGGCATGTGCATACATGGTGCCGCGGGTGCCGTGTTTGGCGAAGATGGCGTTGAGCCGCTCGGTGTAATCGGCCAGATGCGGCAGCGGCACCGCGCAATCCTCCACAAAGGAGACCGGCTTGCCCTCCTGCTTCATCGACATCATGACGTTGAGGCCGGCGGCGCGGAAATCGGCAATGCCGGTTTGCAAGGCCGGATCGATTATCTCGACCACGCCCCCCCATTTGCGTCGCGGATTGTCCCAGCCAAAGCCGAGATCGCCCATCAGCTCGCCGAGCTGTTTCAGCCGCTGCAGATTGTCGGCCTGGTCTTGCTCGGCGAATTCGACGATCAATACCGCGTCGGGATCGCCGCGGATCGCAGCGCCAATGATCGGCTGGAACATCATGATCTCGCGACCGAGCGCGATCATGGTGCGATCGACAAGTTCGACCGCAATGGGCCGCAGTTTCACCAGATGTTGCGCCGCGTCCATCGCCTCGTAAAAACTGCCGAAGTGGCAGACGCCAAGCACCTTGTTGCGGATCACGGGCCACAGCTTCAGCTCGACCTGCGTGGTGAACGCCAGCGTGCCTTCGGAGCCGACCAGCAGATGCGCCATGTTGTTCGGCGCGTTGCGCGGAACAAGCGCATCGAGGTTATAACCGCCGACGCGTCGCTGCACTTTCGGGAATTTGTCGGCGATCTCGGCCGCCTCGCGATCGCCGAGCTCGAGCATGTCGCGGAACAGCGCCGCCTCTTTGGGAGATTCCACGCCGGCAAGATCGCGCGAGACCTCGCCGAAGTGCAGCAACGTTCCGTCCGCGAGCGCTGCATCGATCGAGATCGTATTGTCGCGCATGGTGCCGTAGCGCAGCGAGCGCCCGCCGCATGAATTGTTGCCGGCCATGCCACCGATGGTGGCGCGCGAGGCGGTCGAGACATCGACCGGAAACCACAGGCCGTGGCGCTTCAGTTGCCGGTTGAGGTCGTCGAGAACGATGCCGGGCTCGACCACGCAAGTCCGGTTCTCCGCATCGAGCGAGATGACGCGGTTGAGATATTTGGAGAAGTCGATGACGATTCCGTCATTGATGGTCTGGCCGCATTGCGACGTGCCGCCGCCGCGCGGCGTGACCTTTTGCTCCGAATCGCGAGCGATGGAAAGCGCCCGCAGCGCCTCGTCGATGGTGCGGGGGACCACGACGCCGGCCGGCATGATCTGGTAGAACGAGGCGTCGGTAGCGTAGCGGCCGCGGTTGAAGACGTTGAAATAGACCTCGCCCGCAATCTCGCGCGATAGCCGTTCCTTCAGCTTCATCGAGCCCGTGTCGGTCATTGTATTCCTGTTTTCGTCTTACTGCGTCATAACCGACTTATCCCGTCATCCTGACGAGCTTGCGCGAGCAAGCGTCTCGAAGGACGAGGCCCGGAAACAGGCAACGTGGCCTTCATGGTTCGAGACGGCGCAAGGGCGCCTCCTCACCATGAGGGTCTTGTGACGCAGTATGATTGGCCCGCGATGATTTTTGGTTGAATCATCCTGAGGGCAGACCACGTTCACCTCTCCCCGTTGCACGGGGGAGAGTCGCTTTCATCACGGTTGCAGTTCAATTCATTTTCATCAATCGCACGACCCTTCCCAGAGCAAGCTGGGTGAAATTCAATTGTCTTCAGCCATTGTCTGATTTGAATGCAAACTCAGGCAGGTTCGGACGCCGTCGTGTCGCCCGCCCTGAGGTGTTCGACAGCCGCGCTTCGCTTGTTGCGCAGGTGTCGGAACAGGATGTTGCTGAGTTCGTCACCGGCGCGGCGGCGGAGCGCATCCAGGATGGTCTCGTGTTCGCGCATCGCTTCGCCCCAGCGCTCGCGCTTGCGGGCGAAATTGGCGGAGTAGCGCACGCGGCGGATTCGGCCTGCGAAATTGGCATAAGCCGCTTTCAGCGTCGCATTGCGCGAAGCCTCGACGATCTTCTGGTGGATCAGCTGGTTGACGTTGAAATAACCGTGCATGTCGCGGTGAAGGTAGAAGCCGTACATTTCATAGTGCAGCCGCTCGATCTCCGCGATCTCTTCGTCGGTGATGTTTTCGCAGGCGAGCCGCCCGGCGAGACCTTCCAGCCCGCCCATGACGTCGAACAATTCGCCAAGGTCCCGCTCGCTCAACGCCCGCACGCGCGCGCCGCGGTTGGGCAGAAGTTCTACCAGCCCTTCGGATGCCAGCACCTTGAGCGCCTCGCGCAGCGGCGTGCGCGAAATCCCCAGCATCTCGCAGAGTTGCCGTTCGCCGACGCGGCCGCCATCGGCGATGTTGCCCTCGACGATGTAGTCGCGAAGCCGCGCCAGGATCTCGTCGTGAAGGGACTGCTCCTCGGACGCGCGGCCGCCGGTGGCGGCGAGCGGCTGCGAGTTGGCATCGTTTGGAATCATCGGTTTCATGACCGGAACATACGCAAACCAGCGCGATCCGTCGATCAGAATCGTAGACAAATTTTGGGTTGCCACTGAATAAATTGAATGCAATATGGTCGCCGACTGAACCGAGGGAGGAATCCGTGACCAGGCACCAGGGCCGCCACTTCCTGCAAATTCCCGGCCCAAGCCCGGTGCCGGACCGCGTGCTTCGCGCCATGGACATGCCGGTGATCGATCATCGCAGCGCCGAGTTCGCCGAACTCGGCAAGGCCGTGTTCGATGGCTGCCAGAAGGTCTTCAAGACCAAGGGGCCGGTCATCGTGTTTCCGTCATCCGGAACCGGCGCCTGGGAGGCTGCCATCGTCAACACCCTGTCGGCGGGCGACAAGGTGTTGATGGTCGAGACCGGCCATTTCGCGACCCTGTGGCGGCAAATGGCCGGACGCTGGGGCATCGATGTCGATTTCATGCCCGGCGACTGGCGCCATGGCGCCGACCCCGCGGCGATCGAGGCCAAACTCGCCGCGGACAAATCGCATGCCATCAAGGCGGTGATGGTCGTCCATAACGAGACTTCAACCGGTGTCACCAGCCGCGTCGGCGAGATTCGTGCGGCAATGGACAGGGTCGGCCACCCCGCGCTGCTGCTGGTCGATACCATCTCCTCACTCGGTTCGGTCGATTTCCGGCACGACGAGTGGAAGGTGGACGTGACGGTGAGTTGCTCGCAGAAGGGCTTCATGCTGCCGCCCGGGCTCGGCTTCAACGCGATCTCGGAGAAGGCGCGCGCTGCCGCCAAGACCAACAAAATGCCGCGCTCCTATTGGGATTGGGAGGAAATGCTCAAGCCGAATGCCAACGGCTTCTTCCCCTATACGCCCGCCACCAACCTGCTCTACGGTCTGCGCGAAGCCATCGCCATGCTGCTGGAGGAGGGGCTCGACAACGTGTTCGCCCGTCACAAGCGGCTTGCCGCGGCAACGCGCGCCGCCGTAGCCCAATGGGGGCTGGAAGTACTGTGCCAGGAGGCGGCCGAATTTTCCCCGGTGCTTACCGCCGTACTGATGCCGCCGGGACACGATGCCGACAGGTTCCGCAAGGTCGTGCTCGACAATTACAACATGTCGCTCGGTTCGGGACTTTCGAAAGTCGCCGGCAAGGTGTTCCGCATCGGCCATCTCGGCGAATGCAACGAACTCACGCTGCTCGGGGCCTTGTCGGGGGTGGAGATGGGGTTGGAGGCGGCGGGCGTTCCGCATCGCGCCGGCGGCGTGGACGCGGCGATGAAAGCGCTGGAAGAAGCTGACAGGTCGAACTCGGCGCATCTGAAGATGGTCAAGCCGTAGCCGCAACGTTGCGGCGCCATTTGTCCTGACGGATCGGCGGCATCCAGTCATGAAGAAGGGTTGGGGGGAGGAGTGAACAGGATGCGGCTTCAGTTGAAGGCCACCCACGTCGTGCTGGGTATGCTCTGCGTGATGTACTTCATCACCTATGTCGACCGCGTGAACATCGGCACCGCGGCCAGCGAGATCCAGAAAGAGCTGCATCTCACCAATACCCAGCTTGGGCTCGTGTTCTCGGCATTTGCCTATCCGTATCTGCTGTTCCAGGTGATCGGAGGCTGGGTCGGCGACCATTTCGGGCCGCGCAGGACGCTGTTCTGGTGCGGCTTCATCTGGGCGGGCGCGACCATCATGACCGGCTTCGTCACGGGCATCGTCACGCTGTTCATGGCGCGCGTGGCGCTTGGTTTCGGCGAGGGCGCGACGTTTCCGACCGCAACGCGCGCGATGCAGTACTGGACCCCCGCCGACCGCAGGGGCTTTGCGCAAGGCCTAACCCACGCATTTGCCCGCCTCGGCAATGCCGTGACGCCACCCTTGATCGCAGCACTGATGGCCTGGCTGACCTGGCGCGGTTCGTTCGTCGTGCTCGGCGTGGTGAGCCTGCTGTGGGGCGCGGTCTGGGTCTGGTATTTCCGCAACGAACCGAAGGATCATCCCTCGATCACGGCGGATGAACTGGCTTCACTGCCACCGCGGCCGAGCGGTGTCAGGCCAGCGGTGCCGTGGGCGCCGCTGTTGCGGCGGATGTGGCCGGTCACGCTGACCTATTTCTGCTACGGCTGGAGCCTGTGGCTGTACCTGAACTGGCTGCCGCTGTTCTTCAAGAACAACTACAGCCTCGACATCAGGAACTCGGCGCTGTTTGCCTCCGGTGTTTTCTTTGCCGGCGTGGTCGGCGACAGCCTCGGCGGAATTCTCTCCGACGGCATTCTCAGGAGAACCGGCAAGATTCGCCTCGCCCGGCTCAGCGTCGTTGTCGCCGGCTTTATCGGGGCGCTATTGTCGCTGTTTCCAATCCTCTACATCCACGACATTACGGTGGTGGCGCTATGCCTGTCCGCCGGCTTCTTCTTCATCGAAATCACCATCGGCCCGATGTGGTCGGTGCCGATGGATATCGCGCCGAAATTCTCAGGCACAGCAGCAGGGCTGATGAATACCGGCTCGGCCTTTGCCGCCATCGTGTCGCCTCTCGTGGCGGGCTACGTGATCGACCTGACCGGGAACTGGTATCTGCCGTTCCTGATGTCGATGGGGCTATTGGTGCTTGGCGGCCTCTCGGCCTTCCTGATGCACCCGGAGACGCCGTTCGAGGCCGGTGAAGGGATGCTTGTCGCCGGGCGACCCGTGGCTGCGGAATAGAATCTTGCCATTGACGGCGGCGCGCGGGCGGGGGACAAGCCCGCCAAATAATGATATTCGACCGCTTGCGGAATAGACCGTTCGGGAAGGACGCCAGATGACCCTGCATACCGGAAGGCATTTTCTTCAGATTCCAGGCCCGACCAACGTGCCGGACCGGGTGCTGCGGGCGATGGATATGCCTCCGCTGGATCACCGCGGCGCGGAATTTGCCGAACTCGGCTATGCGGTTCTCGCCGGGATGCAGCGTATCTTCCGCACCAAACAGCCGGTCATCATCTTTCCGTCCTCGGGTACCGGCGCCTGGGAAGCGGCCCTCGTCAATACGCTGTCGCCCGGCGACAAGGTGCTGCTGGCCGAGACCGGCCAGTTCGCCGTGCTGTGGCGCGGCATCGCCGAGAAATTCAAGCTCGACGTCGAATTCATGCCCACGGATTGGCGCCGCGGCGCCGACGTCGGCGAGATCGAGACGAGACTTGCCGCCGACCGTGCGCACAGGATCAAGGCGGTGATGGTCATCCACAACGAGACCTCGACCGGCTGCGTCACCCATCCGCTCGAAGTGCGCAAGGCGCTCAACCGCACCAATCACCCGGCGCTGCTGATGGTCGATACTATCTCAGGGCTCGCCGCGCTCGAATACGAGCACGACGCCTGGGGCATCGATGTGGCCGTCGGCGGGTCGCAGAAGGGCATGATGCTGCCGCCGGGCTTGAGTTTCAACGCGGTCTCGGAGAAGGCGCTCGCGGCCTCCAAGGCGAACGGCTCGCTGCGTTCCTATTGGGACTGGCACGACATGCTCGAAATCAACAAGGCGGGTACGTTCCCGTATACGCCGGCCGTCAACCTGCTGTTCGCGCTGAAGGAGGCGATCGCGATGCTGGAGGAGGAGGGGCTCGACAACGTCTTTGCCCGCCACAAGCGTCATGGCGCGGCGACCCGCGCGGCGGCCAAGGCCTGGGGCCTGGACCCCGTCTGCCTCGATCCCCATGCCTATTCGCCGGCATTGACCGCGCTGATGGTTCCGGACGGACATGACGCCGATGCCTTCCGCAAGGTCGTGCTGCAGAACTTCGATATGTCGCTGGGCACGGGCCTCGGAAAACTCAAGGGCAAGGCGTTCCGCATCGCCCATATCGGATTCTTCAACGACCTGATGCTGATGGGGACGCTGTCGGGCGTCGAGATGGGGTTCGATCTCGCCAAGGTGCCGCATCGCAGCGGCGGCGTGATGGCTGCCATGGAAGTCCTGAAGGGACGCGACGTGGTGGCAATGTCAAAGGCGGTTGCTTGACCACGAAACCGGAATGACGAAGAAAGAGCGTGAAATGAACGCCCCCGTGCAATCGACTGAAGACCTGATCTATACGAGCGAAGACGGTATTGCGCGTTTGACCTTCAACCGTCCGCAGGCGCGCAATGCGCTGACCTTTGCCATGTACGAGCAAATGGCGGCGATCTGCGAGAGCGTCAACGCCGACCGCTCGATCAAGGCGATGATCCTCACCGGCGCAGGCGACAAGGCGTTCGCTTCCGGCACCGACATTTCGCAGTTCCGCGCTTTCAAGACCGCGCAGGATTCGCTCGACTACGAGGCGCGGATCGACCGCGTGCTCGGCACGCTGGAACAGGTGCGCGTTCCCACGATTGCGGCCATCGCCGGCGCCTGCACCGGCGGCGGGGCGGGGATTGCCGCCTGCTGCGACATCAGGATCGGCACCGCCTCGACACGGATCGGTTTTCCGATCGCCAGAACGCTCGGCAATTGCCTGTCGATGTCCAACATCTCCAGGCTGGTATCCCTGATCGGGCCGGCGCGGACCAAGGACCTGATCTTCAAGGCCCGGCTCGTCGAAGCGCCCGAGGCCTTGGCACTCGGGCTGCTCAACGAGGTCGTGAGCGATGTCGAGACGCTGCAGCGGCGCGCCGATGAGACCGCTAAACTCGTTGCCGGCCATGCGCCGATCACGCTGGAAGTGACCAAGGAGGCGGTGCGCCGCATTCGCCGGACGCTTACGCGCGACGAGGGCGAGGACCTGATCCTGCGCGCCTACATGAGCGAGGATTTCCGCGAGGGGATGGACGCCTTTCTCAACAAGCGCACGCCGAACTGGAAGGGCAAATAGGCGCTTTAAAAAAAGCCCGGCGCGAGGCCGGGCTTTATCCGTCTGCAGCCGGCGTTCTTCTCAGTACCTGGCGACGAGCGGGCTGTTGAACTTGTAGTTGATGCCGACCCGCACGATGTTGTCGGTAATGTGCGAGCTGTAGTTGGCGCTCAGCACGCCGCCACCGATCGGGACGATGGTGGTGAGGAACGATCCGTTGACCCTGCCGAGATCGACATAGAGGTATTCAAGCCGGGCGGTCCAGTTGCCGCCGATCGCGCCCTCGATGCCGGCGCCGGCCGTCCAGCCGAAATTGGTTGCGCCGGTGTTCGCAAATGCAGTCGACGCCGCTCCGATCGTCGCATTGGAGTTGACCTCGCCATAGGCCAGACCGCCCGTGGCGTATAGCAGCAACGTCGGTGTCGCCAGAACGCCGGCCCGGCCGCGGACGGTTCCGAACCAGTCGATCTTTTGATTCAAGGCTACCGGAACGGCGATACCAGCGACCGGCGCGAGGATAGCCGGAGGAGTGGGTATGCAAACTCCCGCCGGGCAAATGAAATTACGCGTGCCTTTTTCGTTGGTACCCTGGATGTCGGCCTCGAGGCCCCACACCCAGTTCTGTATCTGCCAATTGTATCCGATCTGGCCGCCACCGACGACGCCGTTCAGATCCGTCGTGCCGGTGCTCGTCAACAGCGCGGTACCCGCGGTGTTGGTCAGCGTGGAGGTATCGCTCGACCGCCCCCAGCTATAGCCGATGTTGCCGCCGACGTAGAACCCGGTCCAGTTGAAGACGGGTTCGACAAACATCGGCGCCCTTGTATATGGGATCGGCAGATCGGCGGCGAAGGCGCCCGTCGCAAGCAGCCACGCGGCCGCGGCCATTCCAAACAAGATACGCATCACACACAAATCTCCGGCACATGAGGATTTGACGCGAGAATACGCCGCGCGCGCCCCTGAATCTGTTACGCGAACGGCACAGCATTGCCGGGCTTGAGGTTGTGGTGAAAATTTTGCTAAAATTGCAAATGACGCGGAGTGCCGAGCTGCACCCTCGCATGAGCTGTCGCTCGGAAAAGGCTCAGTCGCTTCTATCGCCGGGCCCGTATCCGGCCATGCGGGCGCGGACCTCTTCGATCTCATCTTTCGACAGAAGCGGTGGCGTTCCGATCTGCAGGCAGCCGTGATACTGCCGCGCCAGGGTTTCGACCTCGACCGCAAGCCACATCGCCCTGGAAAGCGACGGCCCGATCGCGATCATGCCGTGATGCGCGAGAAGGCAGGCGGAGCGGCCTTCAAGCGCGGCGACGGCATGTTGCGACAATTCTTCCGTTCCGAACGTCGCGTAGGGCGCGCAGCGAATGGTGTCGCCGCCCGCGCAGGCGATCATGTAGTGGATCGGCGGAATCTGCTTGCCCATGATCGCCAGCATCGTCGCATAGGGTGGATGGGCATGAACGACCGCATTTACCTCGGGACGAACCTTGAGGATATCGCGATGGAACCGCCATTCGCTCGAAGGGCGTTGCTTTGTATCCACCGTACCGTCGATTTTCATGAAGACGATTTGTTCGGGTTTCATCGCCTCATAGGGCGTGCTGGTCGGCGTGATCAGCATGCCGTCACGATGACGCAGGCTGATATTGCCCGAGGTGCCCTGGTTGATGCCCATTTTGTTCATCTGAAGACAGGCGTCGATGATGGACTGACGCTTTGCCCGTTCGCTCGTTGTCGACATCAGCTCTTCCCGAGAATGATGAGGCGGTGGCGGAGTGGTGCCATAAAATGGCGACCCTTTGGTTGAAGAACGGTGGTATTGCCCTGCAATATAGTCGAAACTTGCAGCCGTATTTGAGAGACGGAAAGAAATCATGACAACTGCCGTGCTGGGGATCATCGGAGGATCCGGCATTTACGACCTGAGCGGGCTTGAAGACGCCCGCGACGAGGCGATCGCCAGCCCCTGGGGGGAGCCGTCCGCGGCGCTGCGGCGCGGCACGATCGCCGGCCTTCCCATCGTCTTCCTGTCCCGGCACGACAAGGGCCACCGGCTGTCGCCTTCCGACATCAACTACCGCGCCAACATCGACGTGCTCAAGCGCGCCGGCGTCACCGACCTGATTTCGCTGTCGGCCTGTGGTTCGTTCAGGGCAGAACTGCCGCCCGGAACCTTCGTGCTGGTCGACCAGTTCGTCGATCGCACCTTCAGGCGCGAGAGCTCGTTCTTCGGCAAGGGCTGTGTCGCCCATGTGTCGATGGCGCACCCGGTCTCGCCGCGCCTGCACGTGCATCTTTCGGCCGCAGCCGAGGCCGAAAAAATTCCGTTTTCGCGCGGCGGCACCTATCTCTGCATGGAGGGTCCGCAATTCTCGACATTGGCCGAAAGCATGACCTACAAGGCGCTCGGCTATTCGGTGATCGGCATGACCAACATGCCGGAGGCCAAGCTCGCCCGCGAAGCCGAGATTTGCTACGCCAGCGTTGCGATGGTGACCGATTTCGACTGCTGGCACCCCGATCACGACGCGGTCACGGTGCAGGACATCATCCGCATGCTGAACGCGAACGCCGAAAAGGCGCGAAGCCTCGTCGCACGACTGGCGCGGGATTTTCCGCGCGAGCATGAGCCGTGCCCGATCGGGTCGGATCGCGCGCTCGATACCGCGCTGATCACCGCTGCGGATGCGCGCGATGGCGAACTGTTGAAGAAACTTGACGCGGTCGCAGGGCGGGTGTTGCGGGCATGAAAGTCGACGGACGGCACTTTCGCACGATATGGGTCGAGCCGGACGGCCGGACCATCGGCGCGATCGATCAGCGGCGGCTGCCGCACGAATTCGTCATCGAGAGATTGACCGATTGCGACGCCGCGGCCGAGGCGATCCGCTCGATGCTGGTGCGCGGAGCCCCCCTGATCGGGGCTACGGCGGCCTACGGCGTGGCGCTGGCGATGCGCGCCGATGCTTCGGATGCGGCGCTCGATCGGGCCCGCGCGACGCTGATTGCCGCCCGCCCGACCGCGATCAACCTGAAATGGGCGCTCGATGAGATGCGCAGGACGCTTGTGCCGCTGCCGCCGTCGGCGCGCGAGGAAGCGGCCTATGCACGCGCCGGTGAAATCGCCGAGCAGGACATTGCGATCAACAAGGGCATCGGCCGGCACGGGGTCTCGGTGATCGAAGCCATCAGCGCGAGCAAGAAACCGGGCGAGCGGGTCAATGTGCTGACCCATTGCAACGCGGGGTGGCTCGCAACGGTCGACTGGGGAACGGCAACCGCACCGATCTATCAGGCGCACGATCAGGGCGTGAGCGTTCATGTCTGGGTCGACGAGACCCGTCCGCGCAATCAGGGGGCTTCGCTGACGGCCTGGGAGCTCGCCCATCACGGCGTTGCGCACACGGTGATCGCGGACAATACCGGCGGCCATCTGATGCAGCATGGCATGGTCGACATCGTCATCGTCGGCACCGACCGCGTGAGCGCCAATGGCGATGTCTGCAACAAGATCGGCACCTATCTGAAGGCGCTGGCTGCGCATGATAACGGCGTGCCGTTCTATGTCGCGCTGCCTTCGCCGACGATCGATTTCTCGATTGGCGACGGCTTGCGGCAAATCCCGATCGAGCAGCGCAGCGCCGATGAGGTCGCCACCATGACGGGGCGAACAGCGGATGGCCGCATCGAGACGGTGCGAGTGGTTTCCGAAGGCTCGCCAGTTGCCAACTACGCCTTCGACGTAACTCCGGCGCGGCTGATAAGCGGGCTGATCACCGAACGAGGCGTCCTGAGGGCCGATCGCGCAGCGCTGACCCGCGCTTTTCCGGAGCGGGCCAGCAGCGGGTAGGAAGCCTTGCGGCGAAGGCAGAGACTTACCCTTACGACGCCTCAAATCGAATTGGGTTCGTTCTGCCAAATCCTGCGGTGTCGTCAGAAATTCCGCAGACTAGTGCTAGATTGGGTTCGTTCTGCCAAACTGCTGTGGCTTGGGTTCGTTCCGCCAAAAGGCGGAAATCAGCCTAAGATTGTCAAATATTATAAGAACTCAGCTGCTCAACTCCGCAGTGTCCTGCGCACTCGGCAGACGTTGCTCATTTTTCTCAGCTAATAATGATGGAGATAATCGCGCAAGGGACGCCGCGGTCCGATCATGCCAACGGCGATCAATACTGAAGCCGCGCCATGTCAAATGAGGCGCATGGCATGCTTGCGTCTTGAAAAGGCACGGCGCTCGTACCTCTCGAGCCGTGCAAACTGTTCGGCAGCCTCCATGAGGTCTTCGGTGGAAGCATCACCAAAGAACCGCATCCTCGCGTATAACCCGGCGCGGATTTTACGTATCCGCAGCAGGTCGAGGTGTGCCTCTGCGGCTTCGCGCGCGAATTCACCGATATTTTCTCTGCCGCTGGCTCGCGACAGCAGCCTTGCCAAAATCTCGATGTCATCGCGAAGGCGGGGTCACTTCCAATGCCGGTTGCCAGACCATGGCGGCGCGCATTGTGCCGTGATGTGGCTCGGCCGGCCTCAGTACGCGGGCCGGTGCTCTTCTTGGCATTTTTGCGGTTGGCCGCGATCTTTCGTTCCGACGTCATGGCGTTAGTCCTCTACCTCCCTGAACTCCGCCTCGACAATGCTTGAGGCTGCCTTATCCGCGCCACGGGCCACAATCTGGTTCCGTCGCTCTACTTCCCTCAGGAGAGCGCTGCGGCGGAATTCGAGCCGTGAGAGGCGCCAGTCGCAGCCTTCGATGGCATTGCCATCATCGTGCAGGTATGCCTGCGCCAGCAACGAAATGGGGTCTTCCTGCCGCTTCTCTACGGGCTCAGAACCCTTTTTCCTGAACATGCTGGGCTCATCATCCTCGACACGCGGCATTGACATTCTCTCCGCGGCCCGCAGTTCGCGCTCATAATCTGCTCTCGTGTACCCCTGGCTTTTGGCGACGGCATCCTGTTGCTTTTGCCTAATGATGTAGACCTTGATCAAGCGCTCACGGCGGATCTCCCACCATATAGAAGCCAACTCCCATACGAGGAGTCGGGCAATATCGTCAGCGGGTTTTACAGCCCTTTCGATCACTGAACGAAAGGCCAAGTAGTCCTCAAGCCGCTCGTTTCCGATGAGCGGGGGATCGCCGAAGAACCTTTCCAGTTCCTCTGGAAGGTTCGAATGGCTTCGCAGCTACCAAAGACTTTTTCATTTTCAGTCTCCTGAAATTGGTTTTCGAATCCCAGCTCTGAGAACCAGACTGGCGATTTCGCGTGGTTTGCGTTTGAATTCCTCACCGCGTGTCTGAAAATGCTCAGAAGCATGAGCTCTGTACCCGCGCAGCGATTGCCCAGCGCCGGATGCCGACGCTCCCGATAGCCACAAGGTGGTGGCGCGCGGGATCGCGCATGCGATCGATGCGGAGTACGGGATAGCAGGCGGTCTGGTCGCCTGCGCTGATTACAGCGGTAGCTTGGCCACGGACCAACTTCTGATGCGCTTAGGCAACTAGCGACCGCCAATCCGAAGCGTCGCGCCTTAGGTGGCGCAGCCTCACGGCCCGGGGGCCGACAATTGGCATGGTCGCGATTCGATGATCTTATAGAGCACTAATTCTCTACCGAATCACCACCATCTCTATCTTGGGCATCTACCTCGTTCTTGGCAAGCCTTTGAAATTTTGGCCTGCAAAGGCGTCGCCGTGCCGCTCATAGACCGTGACGGTCCATAATAACGGCGGTGACGAAGCAAACGCCGCAGGCAACAAGGCCAGCGAGTATCCCAAATTCCGTCACGATCAAACGCGCGACCCAGTGCACCGACCACCACAAGGCGATCAGGAAAGCGAACATTGCGAATGTCGTGATTGTACTGCGCATGGCTTGAGAGCTCCGTAGCGGCCTGTTGAGCATCGATGTGCCCCGGCCGCGGTTGATTTTTTTCTCAATCATCTACGCCGCAATCGCGCACCAGCCTTCCACCACGCTTGTCGATGAACTCAAAGCCAGTGGCTTCTAAGATCTCATGCGGATCCGGACCTCATCCAATGCGCTGGGTCGAAACCCAGAGCGCTCGCGATGTAACGAGGGGATCGATGGCGCGTTTTTGCCACCATGCGATTTCGTCTCCGTGACTATGGACGTCACGGTGATGAATCCTGCACAAGGGCACCGTGAACTCGTCGCTCACCTTCAACCCCATCGCCCGCGGTTGGGTAAATCGGAGGTGGTGGGCGTCGGCGGGGCTTCTGCCGCAGACCAGACATGGCTGCGACGCCACGAATTTGAGATGAATTTTATTGCGCAGCCGTCGCGGCTCGCCGAACGCGAGCTTGCTTTTGTCGATCTTGGCGGGAGTTGCGTCAGCTTGCTCGTCGTGTCGAAGCTGATGGGTCATCGTCGATCGTCGATGGAGAGTTGGCCTGAAGGGCAGGGATTTCGCTGGCCTGTGGCGGTGGTCTTTCTCTGGCGCCCCCTCGGCCGCTTGGAGCTTTCGTTGAGCACCGGGGTGGGCGCAACCAGCTTAGTCGGGGTTGAGGCCGGCCCTCCATCGCTTGGCGCTTCCGCGGAGTGCGTCTTGCAGAGTCATCCTTGCCTCAAAAGCTTCTTCAACCTGTTTGGCATCCTCCGCCGACAGGCGATTCTTAGCCTTCAGGATGGCGATGGCGCGAGGCCGCAGCTCGCCCTGCTGGCAAGGTTTGGATTTCCTGGATGAGTTGCGCCCTGGCGGCGGCGGATGCCTCCGCATTGAGCTTTTCCTGAACCGGCGGGGCGATTCTCGTTCGAGATCGGCTTGCATCGGCGGGCTTTGGCGCAAGGCCGTTTCTCGGTGCAAGATCATTCTGCGATCTTGTCGCCTTCAGGCCCATCGTCGGCGCTATCGGGCGCGTCAAGATCGTCTTCACCGGCAATCCCCACCATTGTGAACAGTGCGTAGCGGCGGGCGTAGGTCAGCGCCGCGCCCATCCGGCGAGGTGTTGCGGTCTCCGAGAGCTGGCAGACCGGCCAGTCCGAAGAGATCCACTCACCTGAGGTGTGGACCAGGAGGGTGGTCAGATTGACCGTGCCACTGGCCCTATCGATGGCGGTGGTCTGCGTGACCGCGATCTGCTGATTGCCAAGGACCTTTCTGATGATGTCGAGACCACTCGATAGTGAGGCGTAGCGGAAGCTCTGCTGGCTGTCCGTCCTGGCATTATAGACGCTTCCAATCATCGCCTTCTCGGGATTTGAAAGCTCAGTCTGGGCCTTGGCGAGCGCCGTGGCGATGGCGGCGACGTTGTCACTGCAACGATGCATGGCCAGCCTCCATCCCAACAAGATCGAAGCTGATGGCACCTGACTTTGAGCGCTTCGCCCGGATGCCGTGGCCGATCGCTTCCTTGGCATCCTCCGGCATCAGCCCCTTCAGTTCGCTCTTGGCGCGCTCATGGTCGGCATGGGCTTGTCGGGTTTCGCAGAACAGGCTGGCAAATTCCGCCCAGGAATTGGAAGCCGTCATGTCGACCACGCGCACCGCCTCGATCCGGGGTTTTGGTGGTTCGCAATCGAACAAGGCCGGCCGCTCGCCGGTTCTGACCGACCGCCAGAATGCCTTCTCGGCCGCGATCAGGATCGTCTGGTAAATTGGATCGGCCTCGACTGAAAGTTGGATCCAGCTGCCGCCGCCGGTGATGATTGAGAGCACGGATTTTTTGGTGCCGGCGACCAGCATGTTGTGCTGCAGCTGGGCCATGTGCTTTTCGGCGGCTGCTGCTTCCGAGAATGCCCAGGGCAGCATGAATTTGGCTTCGAACACCGCGCCGGTTTCCTTGACCAACCCGTCGAGCGTGGCGGCCATCCAAGGGATCGCTCGGTGCATAACGTGGCGCTGGACATCCGTTGACGCGATTGCCCGAGTTGAGCTCATACCAGCGGCGGTTGAGGTCCTCGGTTGACGAGGCCGAGCTGAACGATCAGGACATCCGAAAGGTCGAGCGGAGCCTCTTCGCCTCGCTTTTCCCGCCAGAGCCGGAACAGGGCCTTCTCGTCCTTGCCCATGATGATCCGGGCGTCGGAGCCGCCGATGAAGTGGCGGCGGTCACTCTTAGTCGCATTCGCCATGCAAGCCCTCCGGACTTCGATAAAAAAATATTATAAACGATATATTTTATCGTTTTCGGAGTGTCAATAATTTTTATCGTAATTGTATAAAATTTTTGCCCATGGCACTACCTTCAGATGATCAGACCTAGCCAATGCAGAGCTGCCCGAGCCCTAATCGGATGGAGCCAACAGGATTTGGCTTCGCACGCAGGGGTGGGCGTCATGACGGTCCATCAGCTTGAAAAGGAAGGTAGCCAACCGCGTCGCGCGACGCTGGACGTAGTTCGGCGCACGCTCGAGGCAGCTGGCGTCGAGTTCATTGCGGAGAATGGCGGGGGACCTGGCGTCCGGCTTCGCAAGGCGAAACGCTAGTTATTGAGTCCCCAACTCAGACGAAATTAGCGGGACGCCGTGCGGGTTGAAACAAAGACCTCGATGGCCCGTTACCCACGCCTTCAATCAGGCATGCGCTTCTGCACTCTGCCAATCCGGCCGCACCTCAGCGCCACGCGCGCCGACTGGCAGGTAAATCGCGGCTCCAGATCAGACAACCGCACGTCATCCGGCCATTGGTCGCTACTTATCGCCGTCCAGTGGCTGCGATGATAATCGGAGCAGTAGACCAGCAGCCCGCGAACGCCGGAGGCGCGCATGATTTTCTCCGGTCGCTTGAGCGTGAAGATCACGCGAATTGCTGGCGGCGTGAGGCCGCTAGAGCTGTCGCGTCCTCAAAAAGGCCGTTAAGGGACAGTGAACGGCCTAGACTTCGCCATTGACCGATCAAAAAACGGACATTCCATCGGGTCGACTTTGACCAATCTCATTTTGAATTGGATACCAGTGATGCTCGTGAAACTAAACGATAGAGGTGTTCGCGTGTACATGGCCAGTGGCGGCGCTGCACGCCGGCCTCGACCGGATTGGCAGAACCGAATGGGCAGAATTGCCTGTTACAGCCGCGACCGTTCGCATGCGTATGTAGTCTGGAACGGCACGCGTTCGCCCGATCGCGTTTCGGTCGTCCTGATCGAACCTGTCACCCAAACTCACGCGTTATCTCACTAGCTATTCGCCGCTACCGCCTCGCTTCCTGCCGACCGACCCCTTCGTTCGAGGCTTGGCATCTCATCCCATCAATAGCGGCCACAATCTACGAGGGCCTGTGGTTGTCTCATGCAATCTCTGTAAGCGGGAGACCTCCCATATAGGCGGGCGCATTGCTGATGCCAGTTCCCGCAAAGGTCCGTGCCCTGGGCGTATCCGCCGCCGGCATAGCCGCCTCTGCCGCAGTCCGCGAGGGCCTGTGGTTGGCCCATACATTCGTTCCAACGTTCTGTCCCGCCTCCCCACAGTCGGGCGCATTGCCGCTGCCAGTTGGCGCAATTGCCGCCGTATTGCGCTTGCACAATATTCCGATCGGCGCCACCCATGCGAAGCATCGGGGATGCGACTGCGCCGCTGGCGCTGGCTAACAGGATGCCTACTACAGCAAAAAGCTTAGAATTCGACATGTCCTCCTCCTCTCGACGAACTCCAACTCTCAAGAAGAGGCCTTCGTTCCTGTCGCAAGTTGGGGTGGGCGGGACGCCGCGCCGAGCCGGCGAAATCGCGTCAATGCGCACGTTTCGGTCGCGCGTTTGCTTTGGGCGGGCTTGGAGGCGGTGGGGGTTGGAAAGGATGGTACGCTTGTGCGGCGCAGCCATCATTGATGGCCGAATAGCGCGAGCCGGTATAGGCGTCCTTAAAGAAGGCTGTGTAGGTGATGCGCCTGGTTTCCTCTGATTGCGCGCTCCTGATGCAGACCATCCATGGAGACGTAAAATTCACTGGTGCCCCAATCGGATCGGTGACTTCGATCGGCGGCTGAAAATGAGAATTTGAGATCGCTTGTGTTAGACCGGCGAGAAGCTTCTCGCCGTCGGGCGGCGGCAAAATCGGCAACGGCTCGGCGGAAATCGATGAACACGCGCCCAAGCCTAAACATATCCAAAGCATCATCGTGCTGCGCATCGTCGGTCCCGTCACGATTACTGGAATGCTAGAAGATTGGCCGCGATGGGGCCAGCTCTAACGAAGGCCTTCCCTAGAGTCTCGCAAGTTGGGGTGGGCGGGAGCGGACTGTCGCCTTTATTACGACCGTTTGGCGCAGTTTATATTGTCGGCGTGGCCATGCTCCCTGGGGAGTAGCGCGATGCGCTCCTTTTCGATCCTTCTTGCTCTAATGCTTGCGTTTTCGGCGGTGACACTAGGCGCATTAGCTGATGATGACCCTCCTGAATTGGCTCGCAAGCTGACTGAATGTCTCAAGCAACATCAAAACAGCTCGAGCGTTGCTTGCGCCAAGGAGCGAGAGGCCTGTACGGAAAGAAATATACTGGAGGGAAACAGGCAATGGCAGCTCAAGAAAGGAATGACTTATGAGGAGGTATTGAATGTGATGGGCCGCCAGCCCGATTACACCAATAGCATTACGTACGGTAACGGAGTTGTCGCCAAGATCTGCGGATGGCTTTTTTTCGGAAAATCAAACTATGTTTCTGCCAGCTTTATCGACGGTCGACTATCCGAAAGGGGAGGTTTTATAGCTGATACTTTTAGGCCGGATCCTGAGATCTCCTGCGGTTGGTGACAGGCCGATACGGTATCTGGATTTAACGCGTCTGCGCTTCGCGCTTTAGCTCCTTGATTGAGCATGATCTCCGCGCAAACTCGTTTCGCGTTTGTCGCGAGGGAAAACCGCTGCACACTTTTCCGGATCATGCTTCAAACCACCTTGTCCCGCTTCAATTCGCCGATCTCGTCCTTCGAAAAGCCGAACTCCGCCAGCACTTCGTCGGTCTGCTCGCCGAATTCCGGTGGACGGGCCGCCATTTGGCTTGGCGTGCGCGACAGCGTGAAGGGCTGGCCGACCAGGCGAATCTCCCGGCCCTCGGCGTTGGGGACATCCCGCGCCATGCCGAGATGCTGCACTTGGGCGTCGGAAAACATCTGGTCGATCGAATAGATCGGGCCGCAGGGGACGCCGGCGGCATTGAACTCTTTCACCCAGGCTTCGCTCGATTTCTTCTCCGTGAGCCTGCCGATCTCGGCGTTCAGTTGTTTGCGGTTCTTCGAGCGGTCGGGTGCAGTGGCGTATTCGGGCCGGTTCGGCAGGTCGGGCGCGCCGAGCGTCTCGGCGAAGCGGTGCCAGATCCGCCCGCCGGTGGTGGCGATGTTGATGTAGCCATCGGAGGTCTTGAACACGCCGGTCGGAATTGAGGTCGGATGGTCGTTACCGGCCTGCTGGGCAACGTCCTTGTCCATCAGCCAGCGCGCGGCCTGGAAATCCAGCATGAAGATCTGCGCCTGCAACAGCGAGGTCTGCACCCACTGGCCTTCGCCCGACACCTCGCGCTCCAAGAGCGCGGTCAGGATGCCCATGGCGCAGAACAGGCCTGCGGAAAGGTCGGCCACGGGAATTCCGACCCGCATCGGTCCCTCTCCCGGCGCGCCGGTGATCGACATCAGCCCGCCCATGCCTTGCGCGATCTGATCGAAGCCTGGACGTTTGTGATAGGGGCCGTCCTGTCCGAAGCCGGAGATGCTGCCATAGACGATGCGCGGATTGATCTTGCGGATGCTCTCGTAATCGATGCCGAGTTTGGCTTTAACGTCGGGGCGGAAGTTCTCGACGATGACGTCGGCCTTCCCGGCCAGGCGGTGGAACACCTCGAGGCCCCTCGGGTTCTTCAGGTTGAGTGCCATTGCGCGCTTGTTGCGGTGCAGGTTCTGAAAGTCCGAGCCGTGTCGCGGGCCACCCATTTGCTCGCCGCCCGCTTCCTCCAGCAATGCATCGATCTTGATGACGTTCGCCCCCCAATCGGCCAGCTGTCGCACGCAGGTCGGGCCGGCCCTGACGCGGGTGAGATCGAGCACGGTAAAGCGGGACAGGGCCTGCGAGGCGCGCGGGACGGGCATTTAGTGGACTCCTAGGGCGAACCGTCAAAGCTAAACCAGATGGTCGAAACTTCGACAATAGCAGTTTGATCCAGCCACGCACCATCTCTTAGCTCTTTTCAAAGCTGGCCACATCATGCCGCGATTTTCA
>CAVRMY010000054.1:0-79065 GCA_963721935.1 uncultured Alphaproteobacteria bacterium | reverse complement strand
ACCCGATCGACGCGGCCCACCATGGCTCGACATGCGCTCGGGCGGGTGTGGGCCATGTTACATTTCACGGAGTCTTGACGGCCGGTCGCACGTATTTGCGAACGGAAGCACGCAACCGGATCGCGCAGCAGCCTATCCGGATTTTTTTCAGCATGGGCCGGCCAGCGACTGTCCCGGGACGGCTGGAACTAAAATCATCTGCCACAGGGAACTAAATCATCTGCCGAAGCAGACCGGAGCGTTTGCCGAAGGATATCGGTTGTAAAACCATTCCGGGCTGCTGCAGAATGTGGGAGCCGTGCAGCCCTTGCCTGAAGGCAGAGTTGGCGATGAATATTTTCGACCCGAAAGGCCCGATCGCGGCCGCCGAAAAAACCATCCTGATCAACTTCATCGGGATCATGCTGGCGATCGTCCTGCCGAACCAGAGATTGTTGCAATTCTGGCGTTCGCGATCTGGTTTCGCAGGTCAAATACCCGCGCATTCTATTGGCCCGATTGGGAATATTGCGGCCGTCTCGAGCTCGTGGTCTGGTCGATCCCGGCGCTTACGATCATCCTGCTCGGCGGGGTGGCCTGGATCGGGTCGCATCAGCTTCATCCCGCCCGCCCGGTCGCCGAACCGGGGCGGGTATTACCGTTCAGGCGGTCCGCTCGATTGGAAGTGGCTGTTCATCTATCCGGACCAGCGGATCGCAACCGTCAATACCTTGACATTGCCGGTCGGTTCGCCGCTGCATTTCCAGCTTACTTCAGCAAGCGTGATGAACGCGTTCTTCACCGCAATTCGGCAGCATGATCTACACCATGAACGGAATGGTGACGCACCTCGAACTGCGTGGAGATGAGGTCGGCACCTTTCAGGGGTTATCCGCGCATTTCAGCGGCGATGGCTTTCCCGACATGCTGTTTGACGTCCACGTCGTGTGCAGGTCAGTTCGCGAGTTGGGTTTCAAAAACAGCTCGCAGCGATCGCGCCTTAACAGCGACAGCTACCAGGCGCTGCTCAACAATCGGTGCCGAAGGACAAGCCGGAATATCGGCTGGAGATCCGCAACTGTTCCAGCGATCACCACCCAGAAGATCCCGCCCGGGCCGGGCCCCAGGCAGGCCGCGGAAATCGGAGCAGGCAATGTTCCGGTAAGCTGACCTGGGAGGCAATTCCAATCCATCAGCCGATACCGCTCGTCGCCGGCGGCGTGGTGCTGGTCGTGATCCTCGCGGTTCTCGTCTGGGTCGTGTTGAAGGGACACCTGCGTATCTTGGCATGAATGGATCACCAGCGTCGATCACAAGCGGATCGGCGTGATGTACACATTGCTCGCAATGGTGATGCTGCTGCGTGGTTTCTCCGACGCCCTCCTGATGCGCGCACAGCAGGCGCTCGCTTTTCACTCCCAGGGCTTCCTGCCGCCTGAGCATTATAACCAGATATTCTCCGCGCACGGCACCATCATGATCTTTTTCGTCGGGATGCCCTTTGTCATCGGGCTGATAAATCTGGTAGTGCCCTTGCAGCTGGGCGTACGCGACGTGGCGTTTCCGACGCTCAACTCCGTCGGCTTCTGGCTGACCGCGACCGGAGCGCTGCTGGTCAATGTTTCGCTCGTCGTGGGCGAATTCGCGCGCACCGGCTGGCTGCCGTATCCACCGCTGTCGGAGCTCACCTACTCGCCTGGTGTCGGCGTCGACTATTATTTGTGGTCTTTGCAGATCTGGGCGTCGGCACGCTCGTTGCCGGCATCAATCTCGTCACAACCGTGCTGAAGATCCGCACCAGAGGCATGAACTATATGCGCATGCCGATGTTCTGCTGGACGACGCTTGCATCGAACCTGCTGATCATCGCGGCGTTTCCGATCCTGACGGCGACGCTCGCAATGCTGATTCTCGACCGCTACTTCGGCTTCCATTTCTTTACCAACGAGGCCGGCGGCAACATGATGATGTTCATAGATCTGATTTGGGCGTGGGGTCATCCCGAAGTCTATATTCTTGTGCTGCCTGCCTTTGGCATTTTCTCGGAGGTGGTCTCGACGTTCTCAGGCAAGCCGTTGTTCGGCTATCGATCCATGGTGCTAGCCACCATGGCGATCTGCGTCATCTCCTTCATGGTCTGGCTGCATCACTTCTTCACGATGGGGGCAAGTCCCGACGTCAACGCGATCTTCGGCATCGCCAGCATGGTCATTGCAGTGCCGACGGGGGTGAAGATCTACAACTGGCTGTTCACGATGTTCGCCGGCCGCATCCGCTTTGCCACACCGATGCTGTGGTCGATCGGGTTCATGATAACTTTCATCATCGGCGGGCTGACCGGCGTGCTCGTGGCGGTGCCGCCGGCGGATCCTGCTGCACAACAGCCTGTTCCTGGTGGCGCATTTTCACAACGTCATCATCGGCGGCGTATTGTTCGGCGCCTTTGCGGGCTACACCTACTGGTTCCCGAAGGCTTTCGGCTTCCGCCTGGACGAGCGATTGGGCATGGCCGCGTTCTGGCTCTGGCTTGTCGGTTTCTACGTCGCCTTCATGCCGCTCTATGCGGTCGGCTTTCTCGGCATGACACGGCGCATGCAGCACTACGACGTCGCGGAGTGGCGTCCCTGGTTGATGATCGCAAGCGTCGGCGCGATCATCATCACGGTTGCGATCGCCGTCCAGGTCATGCAGCTCGTGGTCAGCATCCGCAATCGCGAAGCGTTGCGCGATTTCACCGGCGACCCCTGGGACGGCCGTTCGCTGGAATGGGCCACACCCTCGCCCCCGCCCGTGTTCAATTTCGCGGTCATGCCTCATGTGACCGGTGAAGATGCCTATTGGGCGATGAAGCGTCGCGCCAGGCAAGAGGCCGGCGCAAAACACGAGACGGATTATCGGCCGATCGAGATGCCGCGCAATTCGCCGACCGGCTTTGTCTGCGCGTTCTTCGCAACCGTGATGGGGTTTGCGCTGATCTGGCACATCTGGTGGATGGTGATCGCGGGCTTCATCGGCGCGTTCGCCACATTTGTCGTGTTCGCCTGGCGCGATCATGACGAGTACGAAATTCCGGCAGACGAGGTCGCCCGCGTCGACCGGGCTAATCTGGCCGCGCGCCGCGAACTGGTGACCGCCGCGGGGAGCGTGTGATGGTGGCGACCACGATTGCACACGGGCACGATCTGAATCTGCTGGGGCTGGCCGATACCGAACACGAAGGACCCGCGCCAAAGCGAATTGTGACCGGTTATGGCTTCTGGATCTTCCTGCTCAGCGACATGGTGATGTTCTCCTGCTTCTTCGCGGCCTATGCCGTGCTGCTCGGGCAGACCGCCGGTGGCCCGAGCGGGGCCGAGTTGTTCAACCTGCGAAGCGTCGCTGTCGAGACCACCTGCCTGCTGCTGTCGAGTTTTGCGTGCGGTATGGCAAGCATTGCGGCCGAGGTGCATAGCCACCTCTGGTTCCAGATAGCGATGGCGGTCACGTGTGTGCTCGGCCTCGCCTTCCTTGCCATCGAGTTTCATGAATTCGCCGATCTCGTCGCGCGCGGCGCGGGCCCCTCGCGCAGCGCCTTCCTGTCCGCGTTCTTCACCCTGGTCGGATGCCACGGCCTGCATGTGTCCGCCGGCACTCTCTGGCTCCTTACGATGATGGCGCAGGTATTCGCCAAGGGATTTCGCGCCGACATCCAGCGTCGTTTTCTTTGCTTCGCGCTGTTCTGGCATGCGCTCGATATCATCTGGGTCGCGGTGTTTTCGGTCGTCTATCTGCTCGGGAGTGCGGTATGAGCGACGTTCATGGTTTGCCACATCAGCCCGACGTGGCACCGGGCGATGAAGTCGGCGGCATTCGCCTTCATGTGCTTGGATATCTGACCGGGCTGGGCCTTGCCCTCGTGCTCACGGCGACTTCGTTCTTTGTCGCCGGCACGGATCTGGTCTGGCAGCCATCCATTCCCGTCGCCATTGTCGTCCTCGCGATCGCCCAGATGGGCGTCCACGTGGTGTTTTTCCTTCACATCACCACCGGGCCTGACAATACCAATAACGTTATGGCGCTTGCCTTCGGACTGCTGATCGTATTCCTCGTGATCGGTGGATCGCTCTGGATCATGTCGAACCTCAACCACAACATGCCGCCGATGGATCAACTGATGTTGATGCAGCGCTGAGGCGCCACGTCGATGGATGATCCATCGCGTGCAGGAACGACTATCTGATTGTTGTTGCCGGCGCCCTGGAACTCCGCCTTGTCAGGTTCGAGCGAATGCTCCCGCTTGCCGACAGATCCTGCTGATGCCGTTCGCCTTACGAAAATCCAGCCGTAGCGGCTGCCGGCACGCGCATTCGCGCTCGAATGGTTCATGGCCCACCTACAACCAAAGTATTGGAATTCGTCGGACCGTTTTCGGAACTACCGATCAACAAAGTGGTTACCGCGCATGTGATGGAACGGTCCGTCAGAAAGACAAGGAGGCCGTCCTTGACTTACAGCGAAAATCCCGGCGGGAACCTCGACCTCGGCCCCACGGCTCGGGTTGCAGGTCATCCAATTCATCCGATGTTGGTGCCCGTCCCCATTGTCTGCTTTGTCGGTGCCCTTGTGACCGATATCGCGTATGCGGCGAGCGGCGACATCATGTGGTCGAACTTCTCCGCCTGGTTGATCGTCGTCGGCTTGATCGTCGGCGTGTTGGCCGCCATCGCGGGTTTGACCGATTTTCTCGGGAACCCTCAGGTAAAACTCCAGGCTCCGGCATGGCCACACATGCTCGGTAATCTCGTTGTCCTGGTTCTCTCCTGCTTCAACGCGCTTGTGCATTCTCGAGATGCCTGGACCTCGGTTGTTCCCACGGGTCTGGTTCTCTCCGTCATCGTCGTCCTCATCCTTCCGGTGACGGGCTGGTTGGGCTGGTCGATGGTTTATCGCTATGGCGTGGGAGTAGAGAGATGAATTTCCCGATGGCAAATATCGCGAGATCAACGCGGGTGCTCGTAGTTGCGGCGCTGTGCGGCTCGGCACTCGCACTGGCGGGATGCGATGACCGGGGAGGTGATCCGACCGCTGAAATTGGTCCGAATCCGAAACTGCCCGATCTGCAGCAATACCTCTTCCCGCAAATGCATGTGGCGAAAATTGTGGGCTGGAAAAAGGACGAAACTCCCTCCGTTGCTCAAGGGTTGAAGATTCAAGCCTTGGCCACAGGGCTAGAGCATCCGCGGTCTCTCTACGTTCTTCCAAACGGTGACATCTTGGTGGTTGAATCCAAGTCGCCCGGAACCGAACCCATTACGCGACCCAAGAGCATCGTGATGCACTGGATCGAGTCGATTGCAACCTCGGGAGGGAATACCGGGACAAGCAACCGGATAACCCTTCTTCGCGACAGCAACGGAGACGGCGTTCCCAAGGTTCGCAGCGTATTTCTCGATCATCTCAACTCGCCGTTTGGCGTCGCTTTGGTAGGCAACGACCTCTACGTCGCGAATACGGATGCGATCGTGAAATATCCTTACAAGGAGGGCGATACAAAGATCACTTCGCCCGGCGAGACGCTGACGCCGCTGCCCGGCGGCCCGATCGACCACCACTGGACGAAGAGTCTCGTGGCAAGCCCGGATGGTAAGCTGCTCTATGTCGGCGTCGGCTCGAACAGCAACATCACCGAGAACGGTATTGAGGCGGAGAAGAACCGAGCTGCAATTCTTGAGGTCGATCGTGCCACCGGGCGCTTTCGGATTTTTGCGAGCGGACTGCGCAACCCCAATGGCCTGACATTCGAGCCGCAGACCAGGGCATTGTGGGCGGTGGTGAACGAACGCGACGAACTGGGACCCGACCTTGTGCCGGATTATCTGACCTCGGTGAAGGATGGCGGTTTCTACGGTTGGCCCTACAGCTACTTCGGCCAGCACATCGACCCCCGCGTTCATCCGCAGCGTCCAGACCTCGTCGCCAAAGCCATCGTGCCAGACTATGCCCTCAGCTCACACGTGGCCCCGCTCGGTCTTGCGTTCTATACGGGCGAAAATCTGCCAGCAAACTATCGCGGCGGAGCCTTTGTCGGCGAGCACGGCAGCTGGAATCGGCCGAACCTCAACGGATACAAGGTTGTTTTCGTGCCGTTCAAGGATGGCAAACCGAACGGCATTGCGCAGGACGTGGTCACCGGATTCTTGAATGGCGACAACCAGGCCAGGGGCAGGCCGGTCGGGCTTGCTATCGACAAGTCCGGCGCGCTCCTGATCGCCGACGATGTCGGCAACACGGTGTGGCGTGTGACATCCGGGGGCGAAAAGCTGTCGAGGAATTAGCCGATCCTTCGCTGACATTGACATTCGCTTCAACCGGCATGGCGGGGATCGAATCCATCATCCTGGCTGGATCGGGTTTTCAAGGCACACCCCTTCGCCGACGGCATTGCCTCTCGCGTGGCCGTTGACCGTCCCTGCAAGTTACTGCTGCTCCTATAAAGTCAAAGCGGCCCGCCTTGCGAGGCCGCTTTTACCGATGCCCTCAGCAATGGTGCCGACGTCCATCGTAACCCAGGAAAGTTCCCGACGCGGGATCGTAGGACCGATAGCGCTGCGCGCACGAGGCGGCCTCCGGCGCCATCGCGTAGGCCTGACTTCCTTCGAATGCCCGCAGCGGCGCGGATGCAATGGCCCCGGCGGTGCCGATAGCGCCGCCGATAACGTCAACGGCCCCGCGTCCGGGCCAGAAGTCGTTTCGTGGGTAGGTGGAGTAATATCCATCCCCATATGAATAATAACCGGGTTCCGGCCCCTGCGGACCCGGCCCTATCGCGCCCCCCCACTTCCTGAGCAGCGAGGGGACCTGCGAGCAGCGCGAAGATCGCAGCCGCAAAGACTTTCGGTGTATGCATGTTCTGCTCCGAGGTCAGTTCGTGATGACAGGGCAACCAGGAATTTCCCGCCACGTTCCTGTTCTCAAGATGATGTGAGAACACGCGCTTGAGCGCCCTGCCATCCGACGTGGGCACCGATTTCTGACTTCACAAACGAAACATTTTGAAACAGCCGGGGAATCCGCTTTCGTCCGGCGCAGCGGAAAATGTGGCCACTCTGCGGTCAAATTCTCGGGTTATTGCGTTCTGCGGGCAGGATAGACGCACTTGCGAGGATCAATGACGCATCGAACCCTCCTGCTCGTCGCCGTTTCACTCCTTGTCATCGTTCCACTCTTTGTCATCTCGTCCGCTCAGGCCGAGACAGGCCTTGCCTCCTACTACGGTGGGCGCGGCCACGGCATGACCTGCGCCCACCGGACGAGGCCGTTCGGCAGCGTTGTCACGGTGAGCTACCGAACTCGCTCGATCCAGTGCCGTGTCAACGACCGCGGGCCGTTCGTTCGCGGGAGGATCATCGATCTTTCGGTGAGCGCAGCGCGTGCGCTTGGTATGACGCGATCGGGCCTGATTTACGTCTCGGTCGAATGACGAACAACTCGACATCGCTTTGCAAGAAGAAATCGCGGACGACATCGCCACTCAGTTCGGCTTATTGACGGCGTCCGCGCTGTTCGACGCAAATCTCAGCCAACCGATACCAGCCCGTCGTCCGCCGTAACCAGGGAGGCCCTGGTGCGCGGCAAGACGAAGTGGATGATCATTGTCGCGATTACATAGACGCTGGCGCAGGCAAAGAAGACGACCGTGTAGTTGTTCCCGGTCGCGTCGAGTACCCGACCGATGGCGGCTGCAGAAAAAGCTCCGGCCAGGGAACTGATACCGCCTCCCAGCCCCACCGCGGAAGCTACCGCTCCGCGCGGCATGGTGTCCGACACCAGCGTGAACAGATTGGCGGAGAAGCCCTGATGCGCTGCCATCGCGATTCCGATCAGGATGACCGCGGGCCACATGCTGCTCGACTGCGGCGCCAGGAATACCGGCAAGGTGCAGGCTGCGCAGATGAGCAACGTGACCTTGCGAGCGGTGAACACGTCCACACCGCGCTTGATCAGGGTCGACGAAACCCAGCCGCCCGCAATCGAGCCGACGTCGGTGAGAAGGTAAATCACGACGAGCGGCAGTCCCACGGCAAACAGCGAAACGTGAAACTTGCTGTTGAGGAAGCTTGGGACCCAGTTGTTGTAGAACCACCAGGCCGGATTGGTGAGCACCGCACCGATGATGTACACCCAGGTACCGGGATAGGCGAGCAGCCTGGCCCAGGGGACTTTCTTTACCGCCACTTCAGGGTCGCTATTGATGTAGGCAAGTTCGCCCGGCGATACGCGCGGATGTTCGGCGGGACTGCGGTAGACCATCAGCCAGTACACCACCCAAACCAGGCCTACCGCGCCGGTCACGTAAAACGCAGCCTGCCAGCCGGACAGGCTGACAACCAAAGCGCCGATCAAGGGCGCCAGCATCGCACCGATATTGCTGCCGCTGTTGAAGATGCCGGTAGCCAGCGCGCGATCGCGCACGGGAAACCAGGTGGCGATCGTCTTGATGCAGGTCGGGAAATTCCCTCCCTCGCCGAGGCCGAGCACGATGCGGGCAACGATGAAACCGGCGACGGAGGCGACCATGCCGTGCGCACTGGAGGCAAGGCACCACAGGATGGCGGCAGCGGCGAGGCCAAGACGGATTCCAATCTTGTCCGTGAGCCACCCCATCCCGGCATAGCCGATCGCATAGGCAATCGAAAAAAAGAAGATGATGTTACCGAAATCGGTTTCGCTGAAGTGCAGGTCGCCCTGTATCGTCGGCTTGAGCACGCCGAGGATGTTGCGGTCCATATAGTTGATGGTGGTGATGGCAAACAGCAGGGCGCAAATGACCCAGCGGTAGTGGGTAGTGCCTTTGGTAAAGGCTTGATGGCTCAATTCTTTCATCTGGTCCTCCCGGCAACTGGCTTTTTGAACAATGTATCTTGATCGGTGTCCTGCTGGTCGAGCCGCTGGTCAGTCTTCGCGCGGTCGTTGGTCGTGAGGCGTGTAATCGAAGCTGGCGAAGCTTCCGCCCTGATATCGTTGGCCGATAGCGTCAAGCGGGTTCGGCTGCCGCAAGACTTCTGCCGCGAAGGCTTCGGAATTCTGCACCGGCCGGTAGCCGAGGCGCGCGCAGCCGGTCGGCGTCCAGTAGCTGCGCGTATTGTTCGATACACCCCATGCCGTGAGGAAACCGACATCCGGTGCGTTGATGCAGCAATTGATGAATTGCGTCAGGTCGTCGAGGCCAAACCAGGTGCTCAGGTGGCGAGGTTCGGTCGGCCGCTCCAGCGCACTACCTATCCGCACGCAGATGCTCTCGATGCCGTGCTTGTCCCAATAGAGGCGGGCCAGTCCCTCGCCCCACATCTTGCTCAGGCCGTAGAAGCCGTCGGGGCGGAAATCACAGTCCAGAGTGAGCCTTTCGGTCGTCTCATGCATGCCGATCGAATGGTTGGAGCTCGCGAATACGACGCGTTTGACCTTGTGTCGCCGCGCTCCCTCGTACACTGCGTGCAATCCGATCAGGTTGTTTTCGATGATGTCGGGCAATGGCCGCTCGACGCTGGTGCCCGCCATGTGGATCAGAACGTCGACGCCTTGCAGAAGCCGGTCGACATTCTCGCCATCGCGCAAATCGCCGTGCGAGACATCCTCATCGGGACGAAGCGGCTGCAAGGGACGAAGCCCGGCGCAGCGAAGGTTGATACCTTGCGCGAGCAGCGTTCGACGCAAGAATTGCCCGAGCTGCCCGTCGGCGCCGGACAGTGCGACCCTGGTCATGGCTTGCCTGCTCCTGCGCGGCTGACGGCAGCAAGGATTTTAGCAAGGCAACGATGTTTGTCGCTCGGCATTTCCTCACTCCCGCATGGTCCGGATGTTTCCGTTGGCTGCTACCCATCTCATTGATTTGTTCGCGGAACCCGCAACTCCCTTGTCGCGGGCTGCGTTGCTCCGGGCGGATGGATACAGTGAACCTAGAAGACATCCAGGGTGCGGATCGAGATTCTATTGAGCATCGATCAATTCATTTTCGGCATTGATGCCGCGGCGCTGGCTACCCGCTTGCCCGAGACGTCACATTTGATCTTTCGCGCCATGCACTCAAAAGCTTGCGCAAGCGAGAGCGGCCGACGATCTCGACTTCCCTGTGGGTGAACGCAGCCATCAGCAACGTAACGCCGAGCATGGCGAGCAGAAGCCACAGCGAGTTCGCATACGAGAGGTTTTTGGTGTTTTGGAAGCCAGCGCTGACGAGCAGCTCCGTCGTGAGAAACTGAACGAACCCGTGCGCCAGATACAGCGAGTAGGAAATGTCTCCCAGCCACACCAGCGGACCGGCATTCAGGATTGGCGCGGCGCGCCCCGCATTCATGACAGCGGTCAGGATTACGGCTGGAAATCCCACGACGATGAGAATGTCCGGACTTCCGAAATGAAGCAGCATGAATTGCACCGAAAAGATCGCTGCGGCCGCGTAATCCGTTTTGAACCAGTCGGGCCACAGCGAATCCCGCAAGCCCGCGTACAGCAGGGCACCCAGGACGAACTCCGGCAGACAACGCAGCAAGGTGATGGGGCCGTCCCATTGGTTGAAATCGCCGCCGCCCAGATGAGCGAACAGACAGAGAGCCAGGACCGCGCCGCCGGCGAGCAACGACTTCATCCGCGCACCCGCCTGCGCAATCAACGGAAGCGCCAGCGGGAAAAGGAAATACGCCAGGAATTCGACGCTGATGGACCAGGCCGGATAGTTCCAGGCAAGTTCGCTTGCCTTCAACCCCTGCAGCATCGCCACGTTGGCGAGAAGCGCCGTCAGCGACCGCGCACCATGGATCGGTATCGCGTTGAATTCGCCGGCAGAGCCATACTGGTAGAAGGCGAAGGCCAGCGTCGCGACCAGGAACTGGCAAAGGTTAAAGAGATGCAGGGGATATAACCGAGCTACCCTTGCGCCCATGAACCTCCAATAGTGTCCGGCGTCGGCCGTCTCGGAGCTAAAGGTGCCCCAATAGACGTGGCTCAACACAAAGCCGCTCAACATGAAAAACATGTCGACGGCGAGATATCCCTTATTGAAGATCGAACTGATTTGCTCGGGGTGGAACGCGGAAAAGTAGACAACGATGTAATGGAAGCAAATGACCCAGATGGCCGCTATTCCGCGCAAAGGCGTCAGGGATTGTAGCTCCTGGGTTGCCATTCATTTTCCCGACGTCTGCCGCCCGTGATTTTCCGCATCATCGGGGCCAACGCGCCAGCCGGACCGATCGTTTCAACGACCTCTTGCCACCCATGGCCATCACGCATGCAAGGGCGGAATGGAACCAATCGCGAGCCGGCTGGAATTGCGGCAAAGGTGGAAATGAAGGTCGGGGCCTGGATGGCCTGAGTTGATTTTTCTCAACAGCCGCAAAGCGCTTGCTGGCCGGCGAACCGCGATGCTTTGCGGCGACTCTGGGCTCGGACGCGGTCCGCGCATCGCGTCGCCGGAGCGGAATTATTCTTGCCAGACCAATTCCCCGCACCGGCACTCATACACCCGGTGTTGCCGGCCATTCCGCGTATCGAGAAGAGAGAGGATCAGGCGCGGTTCGGCCGCGCATTTGGGACAAAATACCTGCCTTTCCTCGCGCCTTTCGTTGCCAAGGGGCCTGTTTTCATCGATGTGACCCACTGATGTCCCCCGAACGCGTTGCACCCCACCGGCTCAAGTTACAAAGTGAACATTCGTTCCAGTGCAAGCCCCGCTTTTTGGCATTTGATGCGGCAAGGTCAGCCAGAGAGGGTACGGTCCGCGAAGGCACCAGGTTCCCGGAACGAAAGTCTTGTCATCGACTTTAGAGGGTGAGGGCGCCGTCGCCCGCACGATGTCGCTGCTGGTCCATTGCTGAAAAAACAGCCTGCTTCGCCCAAGTGAGCGCGTCGCCGCATCAAGGAATGCATCGTGGGCCAGAGTTTCGAGGCACTCAATCTGATTTTGGGCAGGGTTCACCGGAACGAAGGTTCCGCCATGAGCAACCCGATCAATATCGACCAAAAGCACAGCCAGGCCATCCGCCAGGCCATCGGCGAACGGTTGCGAGATCTTATCAGTACGGAAGATGAGCTTCCGGCAAGCCTCAGAAAGCAGCTCGACCAGATCGGCATGCTGGAAGGCCAGTCGCCCTCGATAGTGCCCGCTGTGGAGCGTTGGGATGGCGACGAACCGCGCAGCAAAACCGGAGCGTGGTCGAGGTGGACGAGACGCAAACCGCAATAGCGATGCGCCATTGCGCCGCGCTGGACACGAACACGCCGCGGTCGGCCACATCGTCTTTGTGAATCAAGAATGCTCAATCGGCACTGCTTCAGATTCAGCGGCCTTCCCAACTACCAATACTTGGTCCATGCCGGGACATTGTCGAAGTCGGGATAGGTCAGCAGCACTTCCCGCAAAGGCAGCGCGTTGGGACCGAGATCTTCGTTCATCAGCGAAGGATTCGTTTCCACCGAAATTGTCGGAACGTGCGAATAAGTCGTCAGGACCAGACCGAAAATATCCGATCTCGCCTCCGCTACCGTCGAGACCTTTGCGGGATCACTGAACGATACCGAGAAAACGAGGTCCGGCTCACCCACCGGCGATCGGAACGTCGCCTCTTGTCGTTCCGCATCCGCATCGACCGGAATAAAGCCCGCTCGTTGCGCAGACGGGATCAACTCGCCAAACGAGAACAGCTTGGTCGCCAGGCCAAAATATCTCATCTGTCTGGCAGCGTGCGAGGCGCGTTCCATCAGCGCGTGAAGATCGTTCCCGGAAGCGGATGCGACGCCGTCACGAAACGCAGGCGCTTTGGTGCGCTTCAGCCATACGACGTTGTCAGTCACCGCAGCGACCGCCAGCGATCTCTCGCCTGTTCCCTGCATCGCCAATCCGAGCAAATACGCAATGACAGGAAACAGGACAGCGCGATTTATGTTCCATGAACCGGGGAAGGTTCTGGCGATCGGGGACGCGCTCGGTTTGGCCGAAGCGTGGAGGCGGATGGTCCCCTCGCCGATCCGCCTTCGTGCCGTCACCGCGGGCGCTCGCAAAGACGCGGGCGTATTGCAAAATGCGCTACAATCGCCAGGTCACTTCGCTGATTGGCGCTCCCAAGGGGAATCGAACCCCTGTTTCAGCCTTGAGAGGGCCGCGTCCTAACCGCTAGACGATGGGAGCGTAGCAGTGAGGCCCAAGGCAATAGCCTCGAAACGGGTGCGCCGCAAGGCGGGTTTGGTCAGGGCTCGCTGACAAACCTGAGCCGGCCGGCGGGGCGGAGCGTATGCACGTCAAAAGTGCGGATTTCGGTGCTGCCGCCGACATCCAGCGTCACCACCACCCGGTCGCGCACCACCGCCGTCGAGATGATCCGCCCGCCCTTGGGCAGGGTGGCGGTTATGTCGGCGTGGGCGCTTCCCTCGGTGCGGAAAAGACGATAGCCGATGGCGACCAGCACGGCCGCAATCGCCAGGCCCGTGGTAAGGCCCGCGATCAGCATCATGCGCCGCACCCGCGCAAAAAGCGCGGCCTGCTCGGGTGACGGTTGGGGCGCGACGGCCTCGGTCATGCAGAACTCGTCAAGGGAATGATCCTTCGTGGAAGAGGGTACACATCGCGGCCAAAGGCTGGAAGTCATCATTAGCGGCGATGAGGGCTCGACCCGGCTCGACCGCGTCCTCGCCTGCCACCTTGCCGAACTGTC
The DNA here is from genome assembly GCA_963721935.1 of uncultured Alphaproteobacteria bacterium. Lineage (GTDB taxonomy): Bacteria > Pseudomonadota > Alphaproteobacteria > Rhizobiales > Xanthobacteraceae > Bradyrhizobium. The sequence goes on along the minus strand of CAVRMY010000054.1, from coordinate 65,401 downwards.
CCGGTCGCGGCTGAAGGCGCTGATTCTTGCCGGGAAGGTCGCAGTCCGGAATACCCCCATCCGCGACCCCGCTTATCATGTCGGAAGTGGCGATACGATCACAATCGACGTGCCGGAGCCGGCCGCGCCCGAGCCTGCGGCTGAAAATATCGCCCTTCAGATCGTCCATGAAGACGACGACATCATTGTCATCGACAAGCCCAAGGGGCTCGTGGTGCATCCTGCCGCAGGCCATGAAACGGGCACCCTGGTCAACGCGCTGATCGCCCATTGCGGCGCAAGCCTGTCGGGGATCGGCGGCATCAGGCGGCCTGGCATCGTGCACCGGCTGGACAAGGACACCTCGGGCCTACTGGTGGCAGCCAAGAACGATGCGGCGCACCAGTCGTTGTCGGCGCAATTTGCCGACCATGGCCGCAGCGGCGCGATGCGGCGCGGCTATCTCGCTTTCGTCTGGGGAGTGCCGAACCGGCAGCGCGGCACAATCGATGCTCCGATCGATCGCCATCCTCATGCGCGGGAGAAGATGGCGGTGCGCCAGGGCGGGCGCGAGGCCATCACCCATTGGGAAGTGGTCGAAACCTTCACCGGGCAGGACGGCAAACCGATCGCTGCCCTGCTCGCCTGTCAGCTCGAGACCGGGCGCACCCACCAGATAAGAGTCCACCTGGCCCATATCGGCCACCCCCTGCTGGGCGATAGCGTCTACGGCCCCCACTTCAAGACCAAGGCGAGCCGCCTCGGACCGGTGAGCCAAGCCGCCCTGGCTGCCTTGAGTCGCCAAGCATTACATGCATACCTTTTGGCCTTGGAGCACCCCAAAACCGGGGAAATCCTGCAATGGAACTCGGATTTACCGGCAGACCTGAGCTGTTTGCGAGATTGCCTGCGAGCGGCGCTATGACGCAGGTTTTTCCGAAAAATTAAGTTATGACAACAGGTTATACCAGCCACACGGGGACGTGACGGCGCTTTAACTTTTAAATGACCCCGGTCTTGGTGTATGTTGCACTTGCGTTGAATATCCAACGCGGAACATCGCAGAGCGACTGGCTTTAACAAAGCAGCCGCCTGCCTGGCCCGCCGATGTCGGGGGCCTGAACCACTGGAGGGCGCTGAATGGCCCGTACAGCTACCTTGCCGGTCCTCAATGGAGAATCCGGCCTTTCCCGTTACCTCGCCGAGATCCGCAAGTTTCCGATGCTGGAACCCCAGCAGGAATACATGCTCGCCAAGCGCTGGCGCGAGCACGACGATCGCGACGCGGCACATCAACTTGTCACCAGCCATCTCCGGCTCGTGGCCAAGATAGCCATGGGCTATCGCGGCTATGGATTGCCGATTTCCGAGGTCGTCTCGGAGGGCAATGTCGGCCTGATGCAGGCGGTGAAGCGGTTCGAGCCCGATAAGGGCTTCCAACTCGCCACCTACGCTATGTGGTGGATCAAGGCGTCGATACAAGAGTACATCCTGCGTTCGTGGTCGCTCGTGAAAATGGGTACCACCGCGAACCAGAAGAAATTGTTCTTCAACCTGCGCAAGGCCAAGAGCAAGATCTCGGCGCTGGACGAGGGCGATCTGCACCCCGACCAGGTCAAGATGATTGCCAAGCGCCTCGGCGTGACGGACCAGGACGTTGTCGACATGAATCGCCGTCTTTCCGGCGATGCCTCGCTCAACGCACCGATCCGCGACGATGGCGAGGCAGGCGAATGGCAGGACTGGCTGGTCGATACCGCCCCCAACCAGGAAGCCTTGATGGCCGAGCACGAGGAGTTCGATCATCGCCGTGAGGCCTTGAACGACGCGATCCAGGTGCTCAATCCCAGGGAACGCCGCATCTTCGAGGCGCGGCGCCTGGCCGAAGAGCCGATGACCCTGGAAGACCTCGCCGCGGAATTCGGCGTGTCGCGCGAGCGCGTGCGGCAAATCGAAGTCCGCGCCTTCGAAAAGGTACAGTCGGCGGTGAAGGGCACCATCGCAAGGCAGGAGGCCGCGGCTCTGGAAGCCGCGCATTGATCGCAAGGTCCTGAAAAAGGACCCGAAAAGGTTGGCGGATCGAACGAGACAAAGGCCGGCGGAAACGCCGGCTTTTTTGTTGGAACCAGCGAAACGGACTGTCATTGCCTCGTGGTTCGAGACGGTGCTTCGCACCTCCTCACCATGAGGAACTTGTTGCTGCCGTTTGCCGTGACCTCTTGCTGAAGGAGCGCGCGAATGGCGCGCGTATCGAGGCACGTTGATGCCCTGTATCCCACCCGACGCGCACCGAACCTTACTCTCCCCACTGCCGCGCCAGCGTCGCCAGCGCGCAGCCTTCGCAATAGCGCGCGTCCTTGAAGTCGATCCAGTTGTGCGCGTAGACGCGATTCTGCGGAATGCGATAACGCACGCGCAGCACCTTGACCAGGATTCGCCACGCCGTTACTTGAGCCTCGGTCGCGCCGCGCCCGACATCGGGATAGTTGCCGGCAAATTCCACGCCGATCGAATTGGCACCTACAACCTGGTGGAAGGTCGCGGCGTTGTCGATATATTTGTTGTCGTTGCGATTGGCGCCATCGCCATGGGTCGGAACCAGCGTTTCCGGTACCGCCCAATACACGGTGCCATCGGTCTCGACCCAGACCGTTACGCCCCGCCGCGTCGGATTTTTCGCCTGCGCTTGCGCGCCGCCGCGCGCCGAGCCCGGTGGTCCCTCGGTCTGATGGACGATGATATTGTGCCAGGGATGGGCCTCGGACACATCACCCCACGGCGCGAGCCAGACGACCTTCAAGCCGGGAATCTCCGGCGTGCCGGAGGCGCGCGCGATCGCCTCGATATCCTGAGCAGGATCGGGCGATTGCGCGGCGGCCGCCGATGCCACGAAGGTCGACGGTACAACGCTCATGAACGCGAAGTTCAACAGCGCCAAACCCCGTAGCGGGGCCGCTTTTCGGCGAAGGATCATGAATGGCACTATGACGCAGGCGATGGTGCGATCAAGCCCGGCGGCCGGCGTCTGAACAAAGGCCGAAAGCAGCTTCAGGCGTGCTTGCGCAGGACCGGCACCGCCGCGGCCTCGGGCACCAGAGGGGGCGATGGCTCGTAAACCGCATGACGGTTCTTGCCTTCCTTCTTGGCGACGTAGAGCGCGTGGTCAGCGGCTGCGATCAAGCGGTCCGGGAATGCACCGACCTCCGGCGTCCATTGCGCAACACCGATCGAGACCGCAAGCGGGATGTCCTGTCCGACACAGGCGTCAGCATCGGCGCGGCAGATTTCGATGATGCGGCGCGCGATCATCGAACCTTCGCGCAGGGTCGAGGCGGGCAATACCACGCAGAATTCGTCGCCGCCGGTGCGCGCCAGCATATCGCCCGGCCGCAACCGGGTTTGCGCCATCAGCGTGAAGTGCTGCAGGCAGGCGTCGCCCGCGGCATGGCCGTGGGTGTCGTTGATGGCCTTGAAGCCGTCGAGATCGATGACCAGGAGCGCAAACGGCTCGCGACTGCGTTCCGATCGGGCGCATTCTTCGCTCAAACGCTGCAACAGATGCCGCCGGTTGCCGACGCCGGTGAGATCGTCCATCAGCGCGAGATCGGCCACCTCGTTGCGCAGGCGGTCCATCGCCATAAGAAGGAAGCCGAAATTCAAGGCCATCGACAGGAACATCAGCAGCAGCACCAGGACCGACTGCGGCCCATTGAAATGCACGAAGGAAAAGTCGCCGCCGATCTGGAACAGCTTTCCAGCGGCACGGAACACGTAGAGGCCGACGGTGATCATGGTGACCACGCCCGCGAGCCGCGCGCCCGGATTGATCCGGCCATCCCGCGAAGACATCAGCAATCTGAGCGTCAGCGCCAGCGGCAGCGACTGGGCGATGGAATAGAGCAAGATCCGCATCGTTGCGCTGTCGTAGCCGTACAGGAAGAAGCCGATGCCCGCACAGCCGAGCCCGGTGATCAGCACAGTGTCGCGCCAGGCAGTTGGCTCGCCGTAGAACCGCTTGACGCCCATCGCGCCAAGACAGGTGGAGAAAATCACGATGGTGCCGCCCGCCAGCAGCGGAAGCAGCGAATCCACTTCGAGCACCAGCATCGCGGTTGCCGCACCGGCGACGGCGGCAAACGCCGAACCGGTCCAGAACCGCGCCGCATCGAAGCTCGGATAGCTCTGCGTGATGTAGGCCCAGATCAGGCCCAGCGCGAGGAAATTGACGACGAACGCCGTCCAGAGCGTCGGAACGTTCAGCATCGCGAAACCAGAGCGCCCAAAGCGCCGTCTCCCCTCGTCTGGCAGCCCACCCGTGACTATTCGCGTAGTCTTGCTCACAACATGCAATGATGTCGCTTAACGGACTCTCACCTTTGGCATCGCGATCCGCGCCTTGGTTGTAAATTGATGAAGATTGCGCGCGCACGCCGTGCCGGGTCGGGACAGTGCGCGTAGCCGCGTTGGCGTATCGTTAACCCTGAAGTGTCGCTGCGCTGCTCGTTCGATTGCGCAAATTTGCCGCCGCGCAGCTCATCGCGGCGCCGAAACCATGTCAAAATGCATAACTTCTGTGGATAACGTGATGACGCGCGCGTGACAGTGTGGGGCAGCGGCCAGCGAATCTGCTGGGATTACATTCGAGGATATTGCGAGGCTGGCCCTCCGCCGAGCATGCCTCGTGTCGCGTTTCAATCCATTAACCCAAAAGAGGATGCTATGGCTAAGAAAGCGAAGAAGGCAAAGAAGGCGAAGAAGGCCAAGAAGTCGAAGAAGAAGTAGTTTTGCAGGCCCGGGTGGAGCCCCTTGCTCTGCCCGGGCACCCGGTGCAATGAGAGTGAGACAGTCTTGAAGAAAAGCGGCGGGCCTTGCCCGCCTTTTTTGTTTTTGGTCCGCCTGTTGCCGGACTCTGGCCCAATGTTCCTCGTTCACGATCGCCTTTTTGATTACCCGAAACGGTTTCACCGCCAAGTCGGCCCTTGCGCCGCGCGCGCCAAGATCGCAAAAAAGCCTGTTTCCCGGCAGCCGGAGTGATCAACCGATGACCGCGATCGATGGAGCAGCAGCAGCGGTGACGGGTGCCGCCAGCGGCATAGGCCGGGCGCTGGCAGTCGAGCTTGCCGCGCGCGGCTCGGACCTCGCGCTCGCCGACCGCGACGAGGCGGGCCTGCAGTCGGTAGCCGCCGAAATCGCCGGGATGACTTCGCGGAAAGTCACCGTTCACCGCGTCGATGTCAGCGAACAGGAACAAATTGCCGATTTCGCGAAAGCGGCGATCTCCGCCCACCCTGGCCTCAACATCGTCATCAACAATGCCGGCGTGGCTCTCCTCGGCCAGTTCGACGAGATCGATCAGGCGCAGATGGAATGGCTGTTCAACATCAATTTCTGGGGCGTCGTGCATTCGACCCGCGCCTTCCTGCCCCATCTTGCCACCCGGCCACAAGCCCACATCGTCAACATCTCCAGCATCTACGGCATCGTGGCGCCGCCGGGACAGACGGCCTACTCATCGGCGAAATTCGCCGTCCGCGGTTTTTCCGAATCGCTGCGCCATGAGTTGCAGGCGGCCAACAGCCCGGTGCGGCTTTCCGTGGTTCATCCCGGAGGCGTCAAAACCAATATCGTGCGCAACATGCGCATGGGGGCCGGCATCACCGACAACGAGCGCCGCGCGGCCGCGATCGAGTTGTTCGATCAATTCGCCGGGACCACGCCGAAGGACGCAGCACTGCGGATCATCGCCGGTATCGAGAAGAACCGGCCGCGCATCCTGATCGGCAACGACGCTCGCCTGATGGACCTGTTGCAACGGTTCCGTCCCGCCACCTATTGGCACGTGCTGGGGCGTCGGGTCGAGAAAATGTACAAAGCCGTGAAGTGAAGTTCACCGTCCCACCAGCCGATCGGCGAAATAGGCGATCGTCTTGCGATAGATCGTGGCGTGGTTCCATTCGCGCATGGCCTCGAAATTCGCCGAGCCTTCGTCGTAGGGCGCGCCCATCTTGAAGCCGTTGCTATGCAGGAGATTGGCGGTTGAGGCGAGAACATCGGCAACGCTGTGGCGCAGATCGACGCGGCCGTCGCCGTCGAAATCGACGCCGTATTTGATGTACGACGAAGGGAGAAATTGCGTCTGTCCGATCTCGCCGGCATAGGCGCCGATCATTTCACGCAATGGAAGATCGCCGCGCTGCACGATCTTCAGCGCCGCGAGCAATTCTCCCTGGAACAATTCGGTGCGGCGGCAATCATGGGCGAGGGTTGCGAGCACGCGAAACACCGGAAGTTTGCCCATGTCGCCCTTGCCGAAATCGGTTTCAAGTCCCCAGATCGCCACCAGGATCTGCCGGGGCACGCCGTACTTGGCCTCGATGCTCGACAGCAGTGCGGCGTGACGCTGCAGCATGGCGCGGCCGCCATTGATCCGGCCCGGGCCGACCCGGGTCGAGACATATTGCTCGAACGTCTTGGTGAAGGTGCCGCGCTGCCGGCGGTCGAAGGCAAGCACGCCCGCGTCCATCTGCACCCCGCCGAGCGCCTGCGCAATCATGCCTTGCGAAACGCCTGCGCTTTGCGCATCGGCCGAAAAGTTCGCGATGAAGTTGTTGAAATCGCCGCCACAGCGGGCGGCGAAAGCGGGAGCAGCAGAGAGCGACGCACTCAACAGGACCGCCAGATGAAGCTTGCGCATATATTTCCCTCACTACCTCTACCGCTCGCGGCGCATGATCCTTCGATTCAGATTCAAATGTCAAACAACCGTCCCTTCGCACAAGCCTGTCGGTCCACCCGCCCGTCATTGCGAGCGTAAGCGAAGCAATCCATAGCGCCGCCGACAGCGCCGCCAACGAAAATGGATTGCTTCGGAGCTTGCGCTCCTCGCAATGACGGCAGAGCCGCAGGGTGGGCAAAGCGATCGCGTCCGCGGCAGCTCAACGCGCGAAGGCGGAAAGCGTGCCCACCACAATCAGGCAGGGGGAATGTTGATGATGGGCACGCTTTCCGCTTTGCCCACCCTGCGAACCGATTCAGTTTTCAAACAGCCGGACCCAAACGACACGTCATTGCGAGGAGCGACAGCTCCGAAGCAATCCAGCTTTTTGCAGTTCTGGATTGCTTCGCTGTCGCTCGCAATGACAGATCTCGTTATCCTCACTCGCCGCCGTCGATCTGGCGGCCCATCATGGCGATCGCGCGCTGGTAGACCGAAGCTGCGTTCCAGGCCTCGATGGCCGCGAAGTTGGGCTCGCCTGGCTGGTAGCCGGCGCCTGCGCGCCAGCCATGGGCTTTCAGGAACGCCGCGGTGGATGAGAGCGCATTCGCGGCGTTGTCGAGATTGCCGGTGCCATAGGCCAGGATGTTCTTGGGCAGAAACTGCGTCTGGCCGACTTCGCCATGCATCGAGCCGCGCTGTTGATGCCGAGAGCACGCCGCGATCGATCAATTGCAGCGCCGCGTAAAGCTGGTCCGTAAAATATTCCGGCCGCCGGCAGTCATAGGCGAGCGTTGCGATCGAGGACAGCATGTTCTGGTTGCCGCGCTGGCTGCCGAAACCGGTCTCCATGCCCCAGATCGCGATCAGCGGCCCAGCCGGCACGCCGTAGTGCGATTGAATCGATGCAAACATCGCCGCATGCGACTGCTTCATCGCGCGACCCCGCGACACGATGGCGGAAGCGCCGCGCTTGGCCAGGAACTGATCCAGCGAGAGCGAAAAACTGCGCTGGCCGCGGTCGGCGGCAATCGTCGCACTCGCGTAATTCGTCCCCATCAACGCCGAGATGCCGGCAGCGCCGATGCCTTTTGCGCGAGCTTGTTCGGCGAATTGCTGTTTCCAGGCCGCGAAGCCGCCCGGGCCGCTGCCGCATTGGGCTGCTTGTGCTCGTGGGACCGCACAGGCGAGGATCGCGATTGCGGCGGAAGCAATGATCAGTCCCTTGTGCTTCATCACGGAGTCCTTCGCGTTTTCTAAAATTGGGTCACGACGAGAACCGATAGTCCAGCATACGTCGGCTGACACGCGAACCCCAGCGCTGTTTTGGCTGATCCGATCGGCAAGGCATGGCTACGTATTCCCGCGGCAGAATCAGCCCGAGCTTTGCCAAGCCTCACCCTCGAACGAAACAAGGGCGCAGGGAATGCCGGGCGCGTTGTGCGCACCCGCAGCCTCGCATGCAAAATAAGAATGAGCATACGAGTGTAGTCACCACGGTCACGCCGGTTTCACCCGGCATTCCCCGCGCGATGGTTTTAACGGTTTCCTTCGTGCTCTCTCCGGGGACCGGGCTTTCTTGCCCCCGTCGCCCCCAAGAAGCTTGCCTCTCGAGAACTTGACACCAGCGTCGGGATGTCAGGACCACACGACTTCGCCGTCCGCGGGCAACGTCCTTCGTCAAGTGACGTGCCGCGTCCATCGCATCCCGCCTCACGTTTCGTGACGATAGCGCATACGCCCCTCTTGCCGAGGCGGGACGGCGCGAGAAATGCCGCTGATTTGCGCAACAGATCAACTGCGACAAATTGGCACGACGGGCAAATCAGTCGTTGGCGCGAAAACGCTGTCGAGGAAATTTTTTCGGTCATATGCGAGCAGCGACGTGGAAATGTAAGCGCCGTCATTCTCGTGGAGCGTGAACGACAAATCGTCATGGCCGGGCGTGGCCCGGCCATCCACGTCTTTATCTCACGCACAAAAAAGGTCTCGCGCACAAAAAAGCAAGACGTGGATCACCGCGACAAGCGCGGTGATGACGGCTTTGATTCGAACACAGGGCTGGATTGCTCCGCGAAAGCCGATCTGCCGAGGCTATTAACGTCAGATAACAGCGTCGCGCACCAGCGCCCCGGCGGATTCGATTTCCCACCGCAGCCAACCAGGCGCGACATCGTGACCGTTGGGCCAGGTCGGCGCACCGTCTTCGAGAAAGACACGCGAAAAATAGCTGGGATCGCGCAGTGGTTCGGCCATCGGACCACCATTCTGTACGATCGAGGAAAATTCGTAATTTCCACCTGTCCCGTCGTTGAAAACTACGTGAAGACGAAATCCGGCAACCGGGTCGAGCCTGGTCGAGCCCGGGCATGACGAAGATGGAGGATCGGGTCCCGGGTCTGCAGCGCACCACTTCGCGGTGCGCCGCGCACGGGACACGAGATCAATTATCCAAGAAGCTCCGCAGCTTCCTCGACCTCGACGGATGCTTGAGTTTCCGCAGCGCCTTGGCCTCGATCTGGCGGATGCGTTCGCGGGTTACCGAGAACTGCTGGCCGACTTCTTCGAGCGTATGGTCGGTGTTCATGCCGATGCCGAAGCGCATGCGCAGCACGCGTTCCTCGCGCGGCGTAAGCGAAGCGAGCACACGCGTGGTGGTTTCGCGCAAATTGGATTGGATCGCGGCATCGATGGGCAGGATCGCGTTCTTGTCCTCGATGAAATCGCCAAGGTGCGAATCTTCCTCATCGCCCACCGGCGTCTCGAGCGACAGCGGCTCCTTGGCGATCTTCAATACCTTGCGCACCTTCTCAAGCGGCATGCCGAGTTTTTCGGCGAGCTCTTCCGGCGTCGGCTCGCGGCCGATCTCGTTGAGCATCTGGCGCGAGGTGCGCACGATCTTGTTGATGGTCTCGATCATGTGCACTGGGATTCGGATGGTGCGCGCCTGGTCCGCAATGCTTCGCGTGATCGCCTGGCGGATCCACCACGTCGCATAGGTGGAGAACTTGTAGCCGCGGCGATACTCGAACTTGTCCACCGCCTTCATCAACCCGATGTTGCCTTCCTGGATCAGGTCGAGGAACTGCAGGCCGCGGTTGGTGTATTTCTTGGCGATCGAGATCACGAGGCGAAGGTTGGCTTCCACCATCTCCTTCTTGGCCTGGCGCGCCTCGCGCTCGCCCTTCTGCACGCCGTGCACGATCTTGCGGAATTCGCCGATCTCGAGGCCGGTGAGCGCCGCGAGCTGCTGGATCTCGCCGCGCAACTCCTTGATGCGGTCCTTCTCGTGGTGGACGAAATTCTTCCAGCCTTTTGCGGAAAGTTTCGAGACGCGGTTGAGCCAGCGCGGATCGAGCTCGGAACCTTGGTAGTTCTTCAAAAAGTCCTCGCGCGCGACGCCGTGGCTGTCGCCCAAGTCGAAGCAGGCGACCCTCGAACGACACCAGCTTCTTGTTGATGTCGTAAAGCTGCTCGACCAGCGAATCGATGCGCGCCTGGTTGAGCCGCAGCGACTTCACCTCGACGATGATCTCGTCCTTCAGCTTCTTGTACTTGCGCTCCTGCGCCGGCGACAGCGTCTCGTTCTGGAGCTGGTTGGAAATGTCCTGCTCCTGCAGGCGGCGAAGCTTCTTGTAATTGTCCGCGATCTTGTCGAAGGTTTCCACCACCTTCGGCTTCAGCTCGGCTTCGATCGCCGCAAGCGACATCTGGTTTTCGAACTCGTCGTCATCCATGTCGCTTTCGGCGGCGGCTTCCGCCGGATCTTTCTCCTCGCCGTCCACCTCGCCCACCGGTGCCGTGCGGAAGGGGGTCGGCGACGGCGGAGCAGCAGGCGGAGCTGCCGCGGCAGGCATCGGATCGCCACCGCCGCCGCTTCCGTTGCTGGCGCCATTGCCATTGGTCTCAGCCAACTGGCCCTCGGGCGGAACGGCGGCGCCGATCAGGCCCGGATTGAGGTTGTTCTTGGCGTCCGGACCGGCATAGGTCGCTTCGAGATCGATGATGTCGCGCAGGAATATCTTTCCCTCGTTGAGTTCGTCGCGCCAGATGATGATGGCCTGGAATGTCAGGGGGCTTTCGCAGAGGCCCGCGATCATCGCCTCGCGGCCGGCCTCGATACGCTTGGCGATGGCGATTTCGCCCTCGCGCGACAGCAATTCCACCGTGCCCATCTCGCGCAGATACATCCGCACCGGATCGTCGGTGCGCTCGCCGGGCTCGGACTTCTTGACCTCGGTGACGGCCTTGGCGGTGACCTCGACGAGCTCGTTGTCGGTATCGTCCTCGGCCTCTTCCTGTTTCTCTTCCTCGTTGTCGCCGTCGTCGGCCTCGGTGACATTGATGCCCATGTCCGAGAGCATCGACATGATGTCCTCGATCTGCTCCGGCGAGGTGGTGTCGGAGGGAAGCACTTCATTGAGCTGATCGAAGGTCACGAAGCCGCGCTTCTTGGCCTGCTTGATCATTTTCTTGACGGCAGCATCCGACAGGTCGAGCAAAGGCGACGGCGCTTCGGCCGCATCCTTTTCAGGAGCGTCAGCCGCCTTGTCGTCTTTTTCCTTTTCCTTAACCTGCAGCGTCTTTGCCTTGCTGGCCATTCAATCGCTCCCAACGCGCTCCAATCAGGATGCGTGACGGCACCCGATCCGAAACTCTTCGACACTCATGACGCGAAAGGGCGGCGCAAAGTTTTCGCCACCCCTAAAAACTGTTTCGCCGGATTCACACAATGGCCTGACGCGTATTGCGGAAATGGCGTTGCCGGCTGTTCGAACAGAACGCGCGTCAGTTTATTCCTGACAGGTTTCTGAACATGAGCCGGCGGCCACGTGGTTTCCCAAAATGCTCCAAACCGATTAAGCTTCGATTAACCCTGTTTTTGCAGCCAAACCATGGGTTTGGCGAGTCTTTTTGCGGTTCCGACGCAAGCCGTCCGCATAAATTTTCAATACCGCTATACGCTGCGCTGGAGCCGACCCGATGATTCGCCGAATCCCTCGATCAACGCCTCGGTGCCGTCCATTTCGGACAACCGTGCCTTGACGTCACGCAGCCATGCCAGATTGGCCTCGCTGGGATCATCGCCCAAAGCCAGCTCGGCATCTTTCAATTCCCTAAGTAATGAGTGCCATTGGCGATGCAAGGAGACGAGCTGGTGCCAGGTGGAGAGCACATCCTCCCGCGCGGCGCCGCTCCGCGCGCCCCATACCGCCAAGGTCGTTATCGTGCTCTCAACTCTCTGAAGGGCTTGCGAAAATCCGCTTCCCGCGAGGTCGGCGCGCATCTTCTCGCTTTGTTCCGCAGCCTCTGCGCCGTGGTGATGGTCGTTGGCGAATGCCGCTATGATGGCCGCGCGCAGCTTGTGCGCCTCGCCATGGGCCAGCTCCAGCGCAGCCACCTCCTCGAGGTGGTCGTGCAGCAGCCAGGGGTGGTTGATCAGGCATTGCAGGATCAGCGCTTCCCGCCGCGACATGGCGCTGCGCTGGCCGCGCAGAAGAGGGCTTGCCGCAAGCTGCGAACTTGCCGGCTGGTAGGGACCCTGCGCAAAGGCCGGGCCGAGACCCGTGCGCAGGCCGCCTGCCCTGCCGCCCTGAGAGGGGAACCGGCTATCCGGGGCGCCACGGCCGCCCGGACGGCGCGGTGATTCGCCGCCAAAATTACCGCTGGCCCCAAAACCACGGGAGGTACGGCCGCCCTGCGCAACTTGCGGCGCAAAACTCCGCTGCAAGCGCCCGCCAAAATCCTGGCGGTAATAGCGCCGCACCACTTCGTCGCGGATTGTGTTGGAAATTTCTCCGATCCGCTTTTCCAGCGCCGCGCGGCGTTCGGGAGTCGCAAATGAGCCGCCTTCGACTTCGCGCGACCAGATCACATCGGCAAGTCCGCGCGCTGCGCCGATGACGTCCTCGATTGCCGCGCGCCCACTGGTGCGCGCGAGATCGTCGGGGTCCTGTCCATCCGGCAACAAGGCAAAGCGCAGACTCTTGCCGGGCAAAAGATGCGGCAGCGCCAGATCGGCGGCGCGCCAGGCGGCCTTCTGCCCGGCCTTGTCGCCGTCGAAACAAAGGATCGGCTCGTCGGCCATCCTCCACAACAGCGCGAGTTGATTCTCGGTGAGCGCAGTGCCGAGCGGTGCCACGGTTGCCGGAAAGCCAGCGCCCACCATTGCGATGACATCGACGTAACCTTCGACCACGACAAGCGGACTGCCATTATGGGCAGCAAGCCGCGAGCTGGCGAGGTTGTAGAGATTGTTGCCCTTGTGAAACAGCGTCGTTTCCGGGGAATTCAGATACTTCGCTGCAACGTCCTTCTCCAGTGCGCGTCCGCCAAAGGCGATGACGCGTCCGCGCGCATCGGTGATCGGAAACATCACGCGGTCGCGGAAACGATCGTAGGGCAGTGGAATATCGTCGGCCGCGATCAAAAGCCCGGCCTCCACCATGTCCTCGACCGAAATTCCGTGCGAGCCCAGGTGTTCCTTCAGCGAAAAGCGCTCGGCGGGCGCGTAGCCGAGACGAAACTGCAACTGCGTCGCCGGTGATATCGCGCGATCGGCGAGATAGCCGCGCGCCCTGGCGCCATTGCGAGAAGCCAATGTGTCGGCGAAGAACTTTGCGGCGAGTTCCATCACGTCATGCAGTGTCTTGCGGCGCTGCTCGTGATGGGCGGCATCGGGTGTCGCCGCTGGCAACGCAAGGCCCGCCATCGCGGCCAGACGTTCCACCGCTTCCGTGAAGCTCACGCCTTCCGTCTCCATCAGGAAGGTGATGACGTTGCCATGCCTGCCGGAGGAGAAGTCGTGGTAAAATCCCTTCTGGTCGTTGACGGTAAACGACGGCGTTTTCTCCTGCTGAAACGGGGAGAGGCCCTTCCACTCCCGCCCGGCCTTCTTCAATTTCACGCGCCGGCCTACGACTTCCGAAACCGGCAGCCGGGCACGCAGCTCGTCGAGGAATTGGGGCGTAAAGCGCATCGCGTTTCGATTTTGTGGTGAGTCGGGGCAATTGCCAACCGACCATGGATATAGGGCAGCCGGTCGAAATGACGAAGAATAATCGGCCTTCTTGCCGCTATTCACAGGGCTTGCCGCTCCACGGACACGTTAATCAAATCCCCGGCCAGCGTCTCCTACCCCTCCAAAAACCTTCCCGAGGCGATGCGCGGCAGGCGGTCGACCGGCCAGTTGTAGAGATAGGTCCAGGCCTCGCGCGCGTCTCCGCTGCCGAGCGTGATCTCGACCATTTGTCGCAGATATTCGGTCGGTTGCGGAAAGCCTTCGCCGCAGGCCTCGTACATGTCGAATTCGCGCAAGATTTCTTCAGTATGGCGCAGATGGAACAGTTCGCCAAATACCACCTCGCCAGCATCGTCGGACAGCACGAGCCCCGGATAGTGCTTGACGAGATAGAGGCGGCCGCGGCAGCGCGCCTCGCCGATAAAGTCTGCAGCTCGCGACAGCAGTTGCGCCATCGGGTGGTCGAAGCCGCGCATCAACGTACCGTAGACGAAGAGATGATCGGAGGTCATGGGCACGGCACCGTCATTGCGAGGAGCAAAAGCGACGAAGCAATCCAGCCTCTGGCGCTGGATCGCTTCGCTGGCGCTCGCGATGACGAGATAGCGCCATCAAGTCGCCATCACTTCATCGCTGACGACGACGAATTTGGCGAGGTTCATCCGCCCGAAGCTCGTGGTCAGCGCGACGTCGGCGGCGTCGCGGCCGGTGGCGATCAGGATACGGCCGATCCGCGGGGTGACGTGGCGCGCGTCGAAGGTGTACCACTTGCCCGACAGATAGGCCTCGAACCAGCCGGAGAAATCCATCGGCTCAGGCTCCGGCGGAATGCCGATGTCGCCCATGTAGCCGGTGCAATAGCGCGCCGGAATACCCATGCAGCGGCAGAAAGTCAGCGCCAGGTGCGCGAAATCGCGGCACACGCCGGCACGCTGCTCGTGGACGTTGAGCGCGGACTTCATGTGGTGCGCATGCTCATAGCCGAAGGTGACGCGATCATGCACGTATTCGCAGATCGCCATCACGCGTTGCCAGCCGGGCCTGGTATTGCCGAACAGCGACCAGGCGATGTCGGTCAGCTTGTCGGTCTCGCAATAGCGGCTTGCCATCAGGTAAAGCAGCGCGTCGTCGGGGAGCCGATCGATCGGAAGCTGCTGCGCATCCGCCACCACGACGTCGGGCCGGCCGGAATCGCGCACCAGCGCATGGCCGCGCAGGGTGACGCCGCCGCTGGGGGCCACCAGGCGTCCGCAGATATTGCCGAAACTGTCGTGGTAATACCCGATCGGGACGTTGGGTTCGGCGACGATGTGCTCGCTGCCGATGATGTCGTGGCGGCGCGAGGGGTGGATGCTGAGCATGATCACCATCGGCGTCGCCTGGGCCGCCGTGTAGGCGATCTCGAAGCCGACCTTGATCTCCATGGTCAGGCCTCCACCTCTTCGCCGGAAGAGACGACGTTGATGCTCACCTCCATGCCGACAAAGGCGTCGGCCGGGCCGAGATAGGTGCCGTGCAGCGGGATGGCCTGGCGCGGATCGCGCGCCACCGCCACGCGGATGAGGTCGCGCGTTCCGACGATGCCGTTGGTGGGATCGAACTCGATCCAGCCGGCGCTCGGCAGATAAACCTGAACCCAGGCGTGGGTCGAGCCGCCGCCCGAATAACCGTGGGCGCGATCGTCGGGGACAAACAGATAACCCGACACGAAACGTGCGGCGATGCCGAGCCGCCGCAGCGCCTCGATCATGAACAGCGCGTAGTCGCGGCAGGTGCCGGAGCCGGTTTGCAGCGTGTCGAGCGGATGCTGGGTACCCTGCTCGTGCCGCTTGCGATAGGTGAACGCCTTGCGGATGCCGTGAGTCATGCCCGAAAGAATCTTGAATGTCGGGGTCGGCGCTTCGGCATCGAGAAAATTGCGCGCCCATGCCGACAGTTCGCCCTCGGGGTCGCTGTATTGCGGCGTGATGAAATGGAGGAGGTCGGGAAATTCCTCCTCGTCGTAAAGGAACGGATAGAAATAGGCGGGATCGTCCGCCGTCAGCGCGAATTCCTCGGCGGGATTGTGCTCGACTGTTGCACTCGAGGTAACGATCAGCCGGTCGGCGCGCTCGTCAAAGGCTGCGATCGCGACGCTGTTGCCGAACACATCGTGGATCCAGCGCAGCCGCATCGGCTGCGGCTCGATCCTCAGATCGCCCGAGAGCACGCGCAGATCGTGCCCGTCGCGCGGACGCAGCATGATCCGATGCTCGCCAAACGCGACGGGATGCGCATAGCGATATTCGGTCTTGTGATGAATCGTGAGGAGCGGCATTGTTGCTGCAATAGTTATGGCTTTATGCGATGTAATCTATATGGATTTGCGCATATTTCTAAACCGATATGCCGTCATATTGGGCAGAATGGGCAATGAATCATGGTTTTGGACGGGGCTGGCGACACATCATTACTTCTTGCCAGGGATGATGTCCCCCCGGTGTGGGATGAGAATACTGCCGGCCGCTCACCGTTCCTGTTGGCCTGCGATCATTATGGGCGCGCCATCCCGCGCCTGCTCGGCGATCTCGGGCTGCCCGAGAGCGAGCTTTCGCGCCATATCGCCTGGGATATCGGCATCGCAGGGGTTGCCGACCTGCTGTCGAAAGCGCTCGACGCCCACCTGATCGCGCAGCGCTACTCGCGGCTCGTGATCGACTGCAATCGTCCCCCGCAATCGCCGAACTCGATCCCGCGCATCAGCGAAACGACGCTCATTCCGGGCAATGAAGGGCTCACCCGCGCTGCGGCCGAGGCGCGCCGGGCTAACGTGTTCGATCCCTATCATCGCCGCATTGGCGAGGCGATCGAGCGCCGAGCGCAGGCCGGCATTCCAACCGTGCTGGTGGCGCTGCACAGCTTTACACCCGTCTATGCCGCCATCGCGCGGCCCTGGCATGTCGGCACGCTTTATCACCGCGATACCCGCCTGCCGTCATTGCTGCTGGCCGCCTTGCGCGCGCAAGGCGATCTCGTGGTCGGCGACAACGAACCCTATGCCGTGAGCGAGGAGACCGATTACACCATCCCCGTTCATGGCGAAGCGCGCGGGCTGATGAACACGGGCATCGAGATACGGCAGGACCTGATCGCCGATATCGCCGGCCAACGGCAATGGGCGGATCGGCTGGCGAATGTTCTTGGCGAGATCGAAGTCAGAATTGCGCGCGCAGGCGCTGTTGCCGGGTTAAGGCCTCGCCCGCGTCAACGCCAGCCAGATGCCGCCGCCGATCATGAAGCCGCCGGGGACGCGCGACAAAAGCCGTGTGCGCGGGCCGGAGAAGAACAGGCGCGCCCGGCCGGCAAGGAGCGCATAGGTCGCGTCAGCGGCGACAAAGGCAAGGTATAGCTGCAGGGACATCAGCGCGCCTCGCGGGTTGATGATTATGGCAGGCCTACGATCTTTCGCGCTTCGCCGGTCAATTCGAGAATGTGAAGGCCGGTGTTGGCGCGGTCGACGATATAGATGTAGCCGCGTTCGTCGGTCTCGACATTGTTGGTCTGGATCGCGACCTTGCAGCGGTCCTTGCCGTCGATCTTGACGCAGCGCTTGTCGGTCGCCGCCGTGATCGCCGGGATGAAATAGCCGACCTCGGTCGGGTGATAGGGGTCGCGAATGTCGATCGCGCGCACGCCGGCATTGAAGTAGGAAATGAACGCCATCTTTTTGTAATAGACCGGCGCCATGCTTTCATTCGAGGAATGCGCCCCGAACCTCCCTCCGCGCTGGCAGAACGAGCCGACTGATTCCCTTGCCGTATAGCTCGAAATCACCATCGGACGATTTTCAACCGTTACGTCGGCGAACCAGACCATCTGCCGCGGCTCGGCGCATTCGTTGACGATTTCCTCGTCGACGATCATGACGATGTCGCGGCTACTCTCCTTGTCGTGAGCAAATTCGGCGATCGGCATCTTCAGCATCGGAAACGTGGTGTGCGCGCCGTTGAAGGCCGACATCGCCAGCCGCGAGATTTCCGGGTAGCGAAGATTCTCCGGCGTCGGTTCTTTCGGACCGTTCAACAGCTTCGCGCGATCCACGATCTGCAGGAAGCCGCCCTTGTCGGTACCGTAGCCGAAGTAGACGCGGTTGCCCTCGGGACCCGCCGAGATCGGCCCGTGCACTTCGGTGGGCACCGGACCCGTCGCCCCCGGCTCCTGGCCGGGAAGCCCGAAATCCCTGATTTTTACCGGGTGGGCAGGATCGCCGAGATCATAAATCTGGCTCATCCGACGCGTGCGCCAGTCGGGCAGACCCGACACGAGATAGGCGATGCCGGTGTTGCATTCCCACCAATTCTTGTGCGTGTCCTTCAGGCCGCCGATACGCGCGATCAGCACGGGGTTGGCGGGGTCGGCGACGTTCCAGATTTCATGTGCTTCGCTGCCAAAGGTGCGGAGCATGTAGACGGCGTTTGGATCGCCCTTGGGCAATTGCCTGCCGTCGCAGACCCGCACCATCTGCGCGCCGCCGCCTTCATACTTGCCTTCCTGCCCGGGCAGGTGACGCAGATATTTCGGATGCGCAGGGTCCGTGACATCGACGATCGACGTGCCGTTGGGCTCGGCCTTGCCGGTGATCGGATTGACCGGGTTCGGTATCTCGTCGGTTCCGCCGTGATGCCCGATATAGGCGATCCAGCGGTCGCCCTGATGATGGATGGTCGGCTGATAGGCGCTGCGGGCCTGAAGATCATCGTATCCGACGAGTTGCATATTGGAGGCCTCGGGCGGGGCCCCGATCTTTTGATTCCGGACGGCTTCGCTCTGCGCAAATGCGCTGCCGCATAGCGTGAGAAATACCAGGAGAAAGGTTGCCGGTTTGACGTAGCGGTTCATGTTGTTTCCACCCAGGCTTTCAAAGCCAATCCGTGCTGGCCCGACCCGTCCCCTAGCACAGCGAATAGCAGGCGCCAAAACACCCTCTTGACATGCAACCATTTGGTTGCATATTGTCTTGAGCTATGGACGACGTGTTCAAGGCGCTGGCCGATGCATCGAGACGATCGTTGCTCGACAGGCTGCACGCCAGGAACGGACAGACGTTGAACGAACTTTGCGACGGCCTGGCCATGACGCGGCAGGCCGTAACCAAGCACCTTGCCATCCTCGAGGCTGCCAACCTGGTCACGGCCTTCAGGCACGGCCGCGAGAAGCTGCACTACCTCAACCCCGTGCCGATCCATCAGATCGGCGAGCGTTGGATCAAGAAATTCGAGCGCGGCAAGCTGACCGCGCTCAGCGAATTGAAACGACAACTGGAGAAGCGCGATGAGTAAGCCGGAATTCGTCTACACCACCTACATCGAGACCACGCCGGAGAAACTGTGGCTTGCGCTGACGGATGGCGACTTCACCGAGCGCTACTGGTTTGGCGCGCGACTCAGATCGGACTGGAAGGTGGGCTCTTCCTTCGAGATGGTGCGCAACGACGGCACCATCTCGGATGCGGGCAAGGTCGTCGAATGCGATCCGCCGCGTCGGCTTGCCTATACGTTCGTCAACCTGTCCGACAAATACAAGAACGAGTTTCCGGCGCTCGCGACCTTTGTGCTCGAACCCTACGGCAAGCTCGTCAAGCTGACACTGACCCATGAAGGCTTTGCGGAAGGCAGCAAATTCTACTCCGGAATTTCGAAGGGATGGCCGGCCATCCTGTCGAGTCTCAAGAGCCTGCTCGAGACCGGGCGACCGCTTGAAATCCCCTACGAGGCGCTCAAATTTGAAGGTTGAGCACGACCATGAACGTCGACAATTTCAAACCGACTACGGTCTACACCATCTACATCGCTGCCACGCCCGAGAAGGTGTGGCAGGCGCTGACTACGGCCGAATTGAGCCGCAAATATTTCTTCGGTAATGCGATCGAGGTCGAACAGAGGGTCGGCGGTGCGTATGTCGTAAGGCAAAGCGACGGTTCGGTTCATATCTCGGGCGAAGTGATCGAATGCGTGGTCCCGCGCAGGCTCACGGTCACATTCAACGTCAACTGGCCGGAGCTCGTTGAAAGACTTGGGCCCACCCTCGTGTCCTACGAAATCGAGCCGGCCGGCGATGCCGTCCGGCTCACCATGACCGAGTTGCACGACCGCACCATCGACGACGACATTCTCTCCGGCGGTCGCCAGGGCTGGCCCGCGATCATGTCAAGCCTGAAGAGCCTGCTCGAAACCGGAGCGCCGCTCGTCATCAGGATGGCTCCGCCGCAACAGATGCTGGCAGCGTTGAAAAGAATGGGCATCAAGACGCCGTAGCGGTTTGAAATCCTCATGGTAATCTTGCGCGGCGCCGGTCATTGACAACAGCGCCGAATGAGAGGTTGCAGCATGAACAGTTCACCTCCTCAGATCCCTGTACAACCCATCCCCTTCGAACAAGACCTGCCCAATCTGGCGCAGGCGATTGCGGCCCCCGGCACGGTCAAGATCGTGGCTCTGGGTTCTTCGACCACAGCCGGAGAGGGCGGAATTGTTGCCTATCCCTATCGGCTGGAAGCTTTTCTGAGAAACGCTTATGCCAATCAGAGGGTCGACGTAATCAATCGGGGAGTAAGCGGCGAGGAGGCGCCAAAGGAACTGGACCGCATGGAGCGCGACGTGATCGGAGAGAAGCCCGATCTCGTCATCTGGCAGATGGGTACCAACGCGGTCTGGCAAAGCAAGCAAGACGATCCGCCTTCGCATGAGGCGACGATTGCGGCGCTTCGCACCGGCATCCAGCGCCTGAAAGACGCCGGCTCGATCGACATTATCCTGATGGATCCGCAATACGTGCCGGCAATGCTGACACAGGCAACCAGGCAAGCCACGTGCAGGATGGTTGAGGACATCGCCGAGGTTGCCCGCAAGGAGGGGGTCAATCTGTTTCGCCGTTTTGAATTGATGAAAGGCTGGCACGAAGTTGCGAAAATATCCTTCGACCGAATGGTCGATCCGACCGATTGCATGCGGCTGCACGACAGCGACTGGACAACGCGGCAGTTAACCGACGCGTTGGGCGGCCTGATTCTGGCCCGTGTTCCGAAACCGGCGCCTTCGGGCCAAATAAGCTAGGGCGTGAACCATAAATTCAGAGCGGTCGCCTTGCGACTTGGCGCGTCAGGTGATGTGGTCCTATAATCTCTGTCGTCCGCCTCTTACAAGATTGTATTAAGTTGGCGGGCGGTCGACCTGCCGGATGTTTGACCCCATCCGCGGATGACATTGGCCGGAAAGGGAAACGCCAATGAATTCCACACCGAATACAAAGGATGACTTGATCGCGCGGGCCGATGAACAAATCGCGCGCGCCTACGAACAAATCGCGCGCGCCGATGAACAGCTTGCGCTTATGTCTGATCAGTCTTCAAAAATTGAGCGCGATGCCGTACACGATCCTTCGGTTGGATCCGCAGCGCAGCCACCGCCAGGGAGGCTTGCGCGGCGTGGCCTCATCGGTCCGCTGTCGGCGGTATGTATCGTCGGCATCGTCGTCGTCTTCGTTTTGCAATCGTCTCATGGCGGCGTGATGCTGATTGGCGCTCGATGGGCGCCGCAGCTCGTTTCAATACTATCCTTGCCATCGAAAAACCCGCCGTTTCCTGCTCAACCCGATCCATCGCCCGTTCAAGTGATCGCGGCGGAGGCGGCGCCGCCGCAAGCGGCACCGTCGTCCCACACCGGACCGCAGGACGCCGCTACGGCTGCCTCGGCGGCTTCAGAACTGACGCAGTTGATGCAAAAGATGACGGGCGATCTCGCAAATCTAGAGCAAGCGATGGAACAGCTCAAGGCGAAGCAAGACCAAATGGCCAGCGACAGTGCAAAAGCCATTGAGCAGCTCAAGACGAAGCAGGAAGAAATGGCGCGCCTGCTCGCCAAGGTTTCCGAGCAAAGCGCGTTGCCCAGGACGTCCCCGTCTTCGGCAGCACCGACCCAGTCGCCGCAAGCCAGAATACAGCCGCAGGCACCACCGCCGCGCCGGCAGTACCCACCGCGGTGGCAGTACCCGCAGCGGTGGCAGTACTACGACGGCGAATGGTAATCGCAGCAACCGCATCGATCGTTGAAGTCTACCTTCATGCGGCCGTCCGATCTTCATGAACTGACTGACTTGAATGGGGGGCTGCTATCAGGTCGTTCCTTCCAAACAGAACGCGTGGCATTTCCCCGTGCCCGGCAGTTCGGCCGTCACCCCGCCGCCACCGGCGCCACGATGCGCCGATACAAATGCCAGGTCGCATGGCCGAGCACTGGAAGCGTCAACAGAAGACCCAGGAAGTAGGGCAGCGATGAGACGATCAGCAGCACGACGATGACGGCGGCCCAGGCGATCATCGGCAGCGGGCTCGTCACGACGGAACGCACGCTGGTGACCATCGCGGTAACGAAATCGACGTCACGGTCGAGCAGCAGCGGGAACGACACCACCGTCAGCGAAAACAGGATGAGCGACAGCGCCGCGCCCACCATGTTGCCGATGGCGAGAAAAACCAGGCCTTCGTTGGTGGTCAGAACCACGTTGAGGAATTCGTGCAGGCTGGAAAAGGAAGCATTGAGGCCGATCAACAGCGCAATCAGGAGGCGCACCTGGTACATCCAGATCACGAAGATGAACAGGGTGACGAAAGCCATCCAGGCGATCTCGCTGCGCGAGGTCACGGTCGACCAGATCGCGCGAGCAGAAATCGGCTGACCCGTCTCAAGCCGCCGGCTTACCTCGTAAAGGCCGATCGCAACAAACGGGCCGATCAGCGCGAAGCCCGCCGCGAGCGGGTAGGCCAGATAGACCATGCCGAATGCGGTCAGGCAGAGCAGGATGATGATGCCGCCGGCGGCGTAGAACGCGCCGAAGGCGAGGCCGTAAAGCGGCGCGGCCTGGAAGTCGCGCAACCCCTGCCCCAGCGCCTCGGCGATATCGGCAGCCGAAATGCGGCGAACCACCGGATCGATCTTGCCGGAAATGGACATCATCTGCTCCCCGGAATTGTTCACGCATTGACGCAAGGGAGCCTGGCAAGCGTATTGATCTGCGTCAAAAATCTCGAACCGCCGGCGCGCGACCTAATCCAGGCCCGCGCGGCGAAAGCCCTCCACGTAGTGTTCTCGCTCGGCATCGAGCTTCGTTGGTATTTCCCTGGCGATCCAGGCAAGCGAAACGTTGGGCTGGATGCGCCGCAACTCGCGCAGTGCAGCTTCGGCGATATCGGTCCGCCCGGCCATGCCGGCCGCCGCCGTCAAGACCCGGTGTGCACCGACAAAGTCGGCACGCTGGATGCTTTGACGCGCCAGCCGCATGGCTTCATCGTAGTTGCGTCCCACGAACTGCGCATACGAAGCGACGCCGTAGTAACTTGCTGAAAACGGATCGCTTGGGCTCAGTCGAATCCCCCGCTCGGCCGCCAGTGTGCCCTCTTGCCACCGTCCGCAATAGGCCAGGGTCAGGCCGTAATAGCTATGTGCCAGCGAGAAACTCGGGTTGAGCCGCAACGCCGTTTCAAACTCGGCAAGGGAATCATCGAAGCGCCGCGCATACAAATGAACCAGGCCGAGCGCCAGATGCGCCCAGGGGTCCTCACTGTCGGCCGCAATCGCCGCGAGTGCCGCCCGCTCTGCGATTGGTACGGCGGTCGTACCGTCCTCCCATGCCATATGGGCGCAAAAGCAATGGCTGGTCGCGAGCACGCCAAGCGCCCGGCCATAGTTCGGATCGATGGCGACCGCCTTCTCCAGCAGCGCCTGCGCGACGACGTTATCCTCCCGCGTCACACGCCAAAAGTGCGACAGCGCACGCATCAACAGCTCCCACGCATCCATGCTGTCGGGCGGCTTGCGGCTGGCGCGGAAATTCTCGGCGGCGTAGAGCTGTGGCTCGATTGCCGCGACGACTGCTTCCGTGATCTCATCCTGCACGGCGAACACGTCTGCGAGCTGTCGGTCGTAGCGCTCGGCCCACAAATGACTGCCGGTGGTTGTGTCGTTGAGCTGTGCCGTGATGCGGACACGATCGCCCGCCCTGCGCACGCTGCCCTCAACCACATAACCGACGCCAAGCTCATCGGCGACCCGCTTCATGTGGACGGACCTGCCCTTGTAGATGAAGGAGGAGTTGCGGGCTATCACGGAGAACGAGCGCAGCTTGGAAAGCGCGGTGATGATGTCCTCGCTGATGCCATCGGAAAAATATTCTTGTCCCGGATCGCCGGTCATGTTGGTGAAAGGCAGGACGGCAATCGCAGCGCGGTCGGACAATGCAAGCGACCTGTGGCCTTCGGCGTACAACTCGACGCCCGCAACAGGCGCCGCGGTCTGCGCCGCGTAGAGGCGCACCGGCCGGTCGATGTTTTTCAGTGCCCTTTCGCCACAGTCCTCGAACGCAAACGCCGTCTTGCCACGGACCTGCTCGAATGCGCTGCCGGATAGACAGACGCCGCCCGGTTCGCACTCGTTCTCGATCCGCGCCGCAACATTGACGCCATCGCCAAAAATGTCGTCGCCGTCGATAATGATGTCACCGACATTGATGCCGATGCGGAAGGTAATTCTTGGTGCGGCGCCACTGCAGCGCTCCGCCACCTTGTCCTGCAGGCTCATCGCGCAATTGACTGCATCGACCGCACTGGCGAACTCCACGAGCATCCCGTCGCCGGTGGTCTTGACCGTGCGGCCATTGTGCCCCGCGATGGCGGGATCGACGATTTCACGCCGCAACGCTTTCAACGCGGCCAGAGTGCCGACCTCGTCTGCTCCCATCAGCCGGGAGTATCCCGCGACATCCGCCGCCAGGATCGCCGCCAACCGCCTTTGGACACGCTGCTCGGCCACCGGATGCCGCTCCAATGTCGGATGGATCAAAGCACATTCGGCGTTACACCGGCCACAAAAATTGCGGGAGCCGAGCCACCGGAGGTGCGCAGCTAGCCCAATGCCCGCAGCTCCCGCCGCAGCACCTTCCCGGTCGCGGTCATCGGCAAGCTGTCGGTGAATTGCACGAAGCGCGGATATTCATGCGCGGCGAGCTGTACCTTCACGAAATCCTGGATTTCCCGCGCCAGCGCTTCACTTGGCGCAAAGCCGGGCCGCAGCACGATCCATGCCTTGACCGATTCGGTGCGGACGGGATCGGGGATGCCGACCACCGCCGACATCGCCACCGCCGGATGTTTGAGCAAGGTGTCTTCGATTTCGGAAGGGCCTATGCGATAGCCGGCGCTGGTAATCACGTCGTCCTCGCGACTGACGTACCAGAAATAGCCGTCGTCATCCTGCCGGCCGAGATCGCCGGTGAGCAGGAATTCGCCGGCGAATTTCCTGGCCGTTGCTTCCGGATTTTTCCAGTATTCGATCATGGTGACCGGATTCGGCTGATGTACCCCGATGATGCCGCGGCTGCCGCGCGGCAGTTCATTGCCCTTGTCGTCGACGATCCGAACGTCGAACCCTGGCGTCGCCTTGCCCATCGAGCCCGGCCGGATCGGAAACAGTTTTGCGTTGTTGCCGATTGCGAGGTTGCATTCGGTCTGGCCGAAGGCCTCATGGGCCTCGATGCCGAAGGTGGCGCGCACCCAGTCCAGAAGCTCGATGCCGAGCGACTCCCCGCCGGTGAAAATGCTTCGCAGCTTCACGCCCGGGTGCTTGACGCCCGCCTGCCGCATCAGTTTCAGCGCGGTCGGCGGCAAGAAAACGTTGCGCACCGCATGGTCGGCCATCAGCTGCATCGCCGCGTGGGAATCGAACTTTTTGGCGCGATGCCCGACCACCGGCACGCCGTGGTACCAGGCCGGGAACAGCGCATCGAACAATCCGCCGATCCAGGCCCAGTCGGCCGGTGTCCACATCACGTCACCGGGCCGCGGGAAGAAATCATGGGTCATTTCGACATTGGGAAGATGGCCGAGCAGCACACGATGGGCATGCAGCGCACCCTTCGGGTTGCCGGTGGTGCCCGAAGTATAGATGATCATCGCGGGGTCCTCGGCCGCGGTGTCGACGGTCGCGAAATCCGCCGTGGCCTTCGCTATTTCCCCCCAGAACGATTTCGTGCCCGAAGCCGCCTCTTCGCCGACGAGGTAGACATTTTGAAGATTCGGCAGGCGCTCGCGGATTTTCTTCAGTTTCTCCCATCCGGCTGCGTCGGTGACGACGGCCCTGGCTGCGGAATTCGACAGGCGAAATTGCAGCGCGTCCTCGCCAAACAGCGCAAACAGCGGAATCGACACCAGGCCCGAGCGAAACGCGGCAAGGTGAGCGACCGGCAGTTCGAGGGATTGCGACAGAAACAGCGCGATGCGATCGCCACGCACCAGACCATCGGCCTTCAGCGCATTGGCGAAGCGGCGGGACATCGACGCCAATTCGTCGAACGAGGTGCGACGGACCCCGCCGTCCTCGTCGACATAAATCAGGGCGAGCCGGCTTGAACCGTCGGCATGGCGGTCGCAGCATGCGGTAGCCAGGTTGAACCGCGCCGGGATCTCCCAGCGGAAATCGCGGCAGAGCTTTTCATAGTCGTCGGTCTGTTCAAGCATGTGAAACGATTCGCGGGTTGAATTCACGCGGCAGCCCGTTCCATCGCAAGCTCGGCCTGAAGGCTTGCGACGTTGCGATAGATCGAGGCGACGGCGAGCACGCGCCCCCCGCTCCTGTAGCGCACGAGGCAGTCCCTTGCGCCGATATTTCCCTCGACTTCGATCTGGTCCCATTTTTCGGCGTGGCCGACATAATTGATCGGCACGTCGTAATGCTGGCTCCAGAAGAACGGCACGGCGTCGAAGATCTGGCGTTGTCCGAGCATGTTGCGCGCGGCGGCCTGGCCCTGGCGTTCTGCCACCACCCAGTGTTCGACGCGAATGGCTTCGCCGGAATACGGATCGCTCCAGCGGGCAATGTCGCCTGCGGCATAGATGCCGGGTGCGCTGGTTTCGAGATAGGCATCGACCTTGACGCCGCGATCGATCGCAAGACCGCACCCTTCGGCCAGCGAAAGACGCGGCCGCACGCCAATGCCGACCACGACGACATCCGCCTCCAGCACGCCGCCGCTCTTGAACGTGGCGCGCTTGCCGTCGATCGAAGTCACGGTATCGCCGAGGTGAAAGATGACGCCGTGCTCCTCGTGCAGCGCGCGGACGAAATCTCCCATTTCCGCGCCAAGCACGCGCTCCATCGGCCGCTGCTCCAGTCCCACGACATGCACCTCGATCTCTCTGGCGCGCAGCGATGCCGCCACCTCGAGCCCGATAAAGCTTGCACCGATCACGATCGCGCGGCGCGCGCCGTCGGCCGACGCAATGATCGCGCGACAATCGTCGAGCGTGCGCAGCACGTGAACATGGGCCTGGTCGGCGCCCGGGATCGGCAGGCGCACCGGCTCCGCACCCGTTGCCAGCAGCAGGCGGTCGTATGGAACGGTCTGGCCGCCGGCGAGCAGCACGTTTCTTGACCTGGTATCGATCGAGGCAACGTCGGTCCCGAGCCGCAGATCAATATCCGCGCCGGCGTAAAAATCGTTTGGCCGCAACGGCAGCCAATCCTCCGGCGCGCTGCCGGCGAGATAGTCCTTCGACAGGTTCGGCCGATCCACCGGCGGTGCCCTCTCGCTGCTCAGCATCACGATAGAGCCGCGATATTCCTGCCGCCGCAGCATTTCGGCGGCGGCGAAGCCCGCGGCTCCCCCGCCCACGATCACGATACGGGAGGGCGCATCCACAGCACCCCCGATGCGCGGTTTGGGCTGCTCGCGTTTCTGCCGGACAACAATGCGATCACCCTCGCGTTCGACCTTCCAGACGGCGAGTTGATTGAAGGCCGGTGCGCGGGCAGCCTCTCCGGTTCGCAAATCGAAACAGGCGTGATGCCACGGACAATGAATGCTTTCACCGTCCACAAGTCCATCGGCGAGCGGGCCGTGATAGTGGCTGCAATGGGCATCGATGGCGAAAATTTCCGAGCCCGAGCGCACCAGCAGCACCTCGTCGTCGCCGACATGCCCAAGCAACATGTCGCCGGAAAATTCGGAGAGCGCGACGCCCTGGGACAGATCGGGACCGGCGGGAGAATTTTGTTGATCTGCCATCTGTTTCCTCCGCTTGTTGAGTTACCCCGTCAGCGCCGTCTTCACCAGCCCGCTGGCCTTGGCGAAATCCATCTTGCCTGCGTATTTCGCCTTCAAGACCCCGATCACCTTGCCCATGTCCTTCATGCCGGCAGCGCCGGTCTCGGCGATGGCAGATGAAATCGCGGCCTTCACGTCAGCCTCCGACATTTGTTTCGGAAGGTAAGCCTGGATGATCGCGATCTCCTCGCGCTCCTGCGCTGCGAGCTCGGCACGGCCGCCCTTGTCGTAGAGCTCGACCGCTTCCTGGCGCTGCTTGATCATCTTCTGCAGCACTCTCAGAAGATCCTCGTCGGAAAGCGGCGGCTTGCCCTCTCCCCGCGCTTCGATGTCGGCATTCTTGATGGTCGAATTGACCATTCGCAGCGTGGAGAGCTTGCGCTCGTCCCTGGCACGCATCGCGTCCTTGACCGCGTTGTTGATGTCGTCGCGCAGCATCGTCTCTGGTCCTCTCGCGGGCTTATGGGCCGCCGTTCCCGGAAATAAAATTCCGGCGGTTCTGATCTAGGCGTTTCGCGGCGATCCGACAACCAATATGCAACCACTCGACCGGAAGGCCGCGTCTCGAAGGACGAGTTGCGGTCCGAGGCCGCTTCAGCATGCGAGCGTTCGAAAATATGCATTTTTTGCACGTGAATCTGCCGCCGCCGGCTTTGACGGCCGCGCGTGCGGGGACTATGTAGTGAGTTCATGACCCAAACCGAAAACGCTTCAGCCTGGCCGGACCACAAGCCGACAGCGCTCCTTGTGCTGGCCGACGGAACCGTGCTGGAGGGGTTTGGCCTGGGGGCCGAGGGCCATGCGGTCGGCGAAGTCTGCTTCAATACCGCGATGACCGGTTACGAGGAGATTTTGACCGACCCCTCCTATGCCGGACAGCTCATCACCTTCACCTTTCCGCATGTCGGCAACGTCGGCACCAACGACCAGGACATCGAGACGGTGAACATGGCGGCAACGCCCGGTGCCCGCGGCGTGATCCTGCGGGCTTCGATCACCAATCCCTCCAACTACCGCGCCACGCGCCACCTCGACCAGTGGCTGAAGGCGCGCGGCATCATCGGCCTTTCCGGCATCGATACCCGCGCGCTGACCGCGCTGATCCGTGAGAAGGGCATGCCCAATGCCGTGATCGCGCACGCCGAGGGCGGCGAATTCGACCTGCACGGCCTCAAGGAAGAGGCGCGCGAATGGCCGGGCCTCGAAGGCATGGACCTGGTGCCGATGGTTACCTCCGCCCAGCGCTTCACCTGGGACGAAACGCCGTGGGCGTGGGACAAGGGCTTCGGCAGGCTGACCGAGCCCGAATTCAACGTGGTTGCTGTCGACTACGGCATCAAGCGCAACATACTTCGGCTGCTTGCCGGCGTCGGCGCCAGGATCACGGTGGTGCCGGCGACAACCTCGGCCGAAGACATCCTGGCCATGAAACCCGATGGCGTGTTTCTGTCGAATGGCCCCGGCGATCCCGCCGAGACCGGCAAATACGCGGTGCCGGTGATCCGGGAGATCATCAAATCGGGCACGCCGACGTTCGGGATTTGTCTCGGCCATCAGATGCTGGGGCTGGCCGTCGGCGCCAGAACGAAGAAAATGCATCAGGGCCACCATGGCGCCAACCATCCGGTGAAGGATGAAACCACCGGCAAGGTGGAGATCACCTCGATGAACCATGGTTTCGCCGTGGATCAGGCGACGCTGCCGAAGGGCGCGACGCAGACTCATGTGTCGCTGTTCGACGGCTCCAATTGCGGCATCCAGCTCGACGGCCTGCCGGTGTTCTCCGTGCAGTATCACCCGGAAGCCTCTCCGGGCCCGCGCGACTCGCATTATCTGTTCGACCGGTTTGCGGATTTGATGCGCGAGCGCAGGCGGGCTTAAGGAATTTTCGTGGTCGCGAGGAGCGCAAGCGAGGAAGCGATCCAGTGTTTTTCACGACCCTGGATTGCTTCGCCGGCGCTCGCAATGACTGGCCGCTCGGCCAGCCCTTTGGTATGATAATTATCATTGCAACCACTGGCGGGATATATCGCTCATGAATGACAATATCGCCGCCAAAGTCGAATATGGCGTAACGCCGACCGAAGTGATGGCGTCGATGGCGGGGATCGATTTCGTCCGCGCCATTTTCGAGGGCCGATTTCCGGCGCCGCCGATCATGCAGAACATCGAGCCGTTCGATCAGATGGTTGAACCGGGTGTTGTCGCCTTCTCCAGTACGCCGGGCTTCCGCCATTACAACCCGATCGGCTCGGTTCACGGCGGCTATGCCGCGACGCTGCTTGATTCCGCGATGGGGCTGGCCGTGCATTCCATGCTGCCGGCGGGAACCGGCTACACCACGCTCGAATTCAAGATCAGCTTTATCCGCGGCATGACCAAGGACACCGGACCCGTGCGATCGGAGGGCCGCATCCTGAATGTCGGCCGCCGCGCCGCCACCGCGGAGGCGCGCGTCACCGATGCCAAGGGGCGCCTGTTGGCGCATGCCACCACAACCTGCCTGATTTTCGAACTTCCAACGGATATACCGAAAGGGATGTGAGCCGCTGACATCGGTTGAACGGTCAAATGGCAGCGTCGACCGCATTGTCGCTCGAATCTGCGGATGCGAATATTTTCCGGAAATGGGCCAACCCCCAGCCCGACCGTGCAGATGTCGAGCAGTTTGCCTCGCAGCGAACGCGCCTGCTGAGCCCGAACTGCTCTCCACCGCCGTCCTTTGCCTCGCGCCTTGACGCAACAACGTCCGCCCGCTCGATCGCCGAAGATACCACCGGCCAGCGCGCCTGCGCTGGTCTCGTAGTACCAGTCGCTCAACAAATCGCGCAAAGTCCCGCGAACGGGCCGAGCAATCCGGCAAGGAGCGACGCTTTCATCTGCCGCGTCGTCGTTCGTGCAAGTGTCACGCACCCGTTCGAGTTTGATAATGACCGCGGCATCCGTTTGTGCTAGAGCTTCGCTCATAGCGGTCCCTGCATGACGAGCAGCCCAAGAGGCCTTTCGAGCGAGGTCAATCCGTCAGCCTCACAGCATCTATTTTTTTCTCGATCCTGTTTCGATTCTGCAGACGCCGTGCGGCGTTTTATGCGGCACAAGGCATGTTCTCTTCGAGCGATAGGCGACCTCTCGCGTCGTAGCGAGAATGTTTAGAGGTCGTTCAGCCGAACCTTGGCGGAGGTATCGACGTCAGTCGCATTTCAAGAAGCTGCAAACGACAAATGCATCCATCAGAAGAGGAGTATTCTACATGTTCCGAGGAATCCTGAAACTGGCATTGGGTTTGTGCCTTGGTGCGGTAGCTACGCCCGCGGCGCTGGCCCAAGCGGCGGCGCCGATCACCGAACAGGAGGCGCACGCGATTGCGACGGACGCCTACATCTATCTCTATGCGCTCGTCACCATGGACGTGACCCGCAAACAATTCACCAACATCGAGCCGGGCAAGGAATTGGGCAAGGGTCCGATGAACATGTTCAACAACGTTGGCGAATACCCGCCGGCGAATTTCAAAGGCGTCGTGCGACCCAACTTCGACACCCTTTATTCCATCGCTTATCTCGACCTGACCAAAGAGCCTGTGGTCGTCTCTGCTCCGGATACCAATGGACGTTACTATCTGCTGCCCATGCTCGACATGTGGTCGGACGTGTTCGCATCGCCAGGTTGGCGAACGACGGGCACCCAGGCGGCGACCTTTCTGGTGACGCCGCAAGGTTGGAGGCCGGATTTGCGCGACAGGTTCGTCGACGAGTTCAGGCTTCCGAGGGACACGCAGCGGATCGAAGCGCCGACGCCCTATGTCTGGGTTATCGGCCGCACCAAAACCGACGGCCCGGCGGACTATGATGCCGTCCACAAGATCCAGGCCGGCTTTAAGGTCACCCTATTGTCTGATTTCGGCAAGGCGGCGAGGCCGGTCGAATTCAAGATCGACCCGAGCGTCGACATGAAGACGCCGCCAAAAATCCAGGTCGATTCCATGACGGCCGGCGTGTACTTCGCCTATGCGGCAGAGTTGCTCAAGCTTCAACCGCCTCACATCACCGATCAGCCGATCATCGCGCAAATGAAGAAAATCGGAATCGAGCCGGGCAAGAGCTTTGACATCGGCAAGATCGATCCTGTCGTGCAGAGGGCGTTGGAAACCGCGCCGCAGGACGGCCAGAAGCTGATGGCCTGGAAGGTGCCGACGCTGGCGCGGATTGCGAACGGCTGGTCGATGAACACCGATACGATGGGTGTTTACGGCAATTACTACCTGAAGCGGGCGATTATCGCGCAACTGGGGCTTGGTGCGAACCTGCCCGAGGACGCCATTTATCCGCTCAATCTTGGCGACGAATCCGGCAAGCCGCTGGATGGCGCAAATAAATACACCATCACGTTTGCGAACGGCGCTGCCCCGCCGGTCAATGCCTTCTGGTCGATCACCCTTTACGATCAGGATGGATTCCAGGTCGGCAACAGCCTGAACCGGTTTGCCGTCAGCAGCTGGATGCCGTTCAAATACAACGCGGACGGCTCGCTTGATCTTTATTTCCAGAATGAGAGTCCCGGCCAGGACAAGGAGGCCAACTGGCTTCCGGCGCCGAAGGGACCCTTCAATCTGACCATGCGCCTCTACAGTCCGAAGTCGGAGGCGCTGACCGGCAAATGGAATCCGCCGCCCGTCGTGAGAACGCTGGGAACAGTGGGCTTGTCGGCTCAGTAGGAATTCACTGAAACGCCGGCGCTTCGGCGCCGGCGTCCGAGAGGATCATGCCCTACGCCGCGTTGCTGCCTTCCTGACGGCTGGCCTCGAACAGAAACCAGGTGCGCCGCTCGGTGTCGTCGATGAAAGTCTCGAGCAGACCGGCAGTGCCGGAATCCTCGTGATCGTCGGCGAGCTTGTGTGCCTTGCGCATCGCCGCCGCCATCTGCTTGTTGTCTTCCATCAGCTCGCGCAGCATTTCGCGCGGCGGCACATAGTCCTCGTTGTTGTCCTTGATGGTCTGCAATCTGGAAATCTGACCGATCGAACGCAGCGTGGTGCCGCCAAGCTTGCGAACACGCTCGGCGAGCTGGTCGGTGGTGGCGAAAATCGCATCCGACTGCTCGTCGAGCAGCAGGTGATAGTCGCGGAAATGCCGGCCGCTGACATGCCAGTGGAAATTCTTGGTCTTCAGATAAAGCGCGAAAGCGTCGGCCGCCAGCGTGTTGAGTGCCGCCGAAATCTTCCCGGTTGCCGCTTGCGGCAGATCGGTCGGGGTATCGAGGTCGGGAGAAACCTTGTCGGATTTGTTGTCGGGCTTGGCTTTGCTCACGATGCACCTTCCTGTTAGGAACCGGCCCACGGCGGCAATGGACTTCGGCCGCCGGACCATCTAACGCATCAATTTGCTGCCGGTTCCGCGGCGGGAACTCCTTTTACCGGACCTTTGCGACACATGGACGAATGGATCGATTATTACGATTCCACCCATACGATCTACGCGAGCAAGCTGCATCGCGAGCTGCATTTCGAGCTGATCGCACGGGATATCATCGGCTACATCCCCTCGCCGGACGCGGTGGTGCTGGACTAC
Organism: uncultured Alphaproteobacteria bacterium; assembly: GCA_963721935.1. Taxonomy (GTDB): domain Bacteria; phylum Pseudomonadota; class Alphaproteobacteria; order Rhizobiales; family Xanthobacteraceae; genus Bradyrhizobium. Next base: position 31,989 of record CAVRMY010000054.1, on the reverse strand, counting down.
GCCTGCGGCGAGGCGCTGTCGGCTGCGCAGGTGGCGGAGGCCTGCGGCAAGCTTTATCTGGCCGAGCCGGCGCCAGGGGTGCGCGGCCGGCTCATCGCCCGATTCGCGCCGAACATGAAAATCCGGGTGCGCTCGCTCGAAGACCTGCGAAAAATGGAGGAAAATTCGGTCGATCTCGTCGTCATGAATTCGGTCGCCCAGTACATGACGCCGGCCGAACTGGACAGCGCCTTCGCCACCACCCGGCGGCTGTTGAAGCCCGGCGGGCGCCTGGTCCTGGGCGACGTGCTTCGCCCCGAAGTCGGCATGCCCAGGGACATCCTTGCGCTGTTGCGCTTTGCCAGAGCAAACGGCTTCCTTCGGGATGCGTTGCTCGGATTGATTTCGACCGCCTTGTCCGACTACCGGCAATTGCGCCGCCGGGTCGGACTGCAGCGTTACGGCGAGGCCCAGATGATGGCCAAACTCGCGGCAAGCGGGTTCAACGCCTCACGGGCGCAATTCAATATCGGACACAATCCATGGCGCATGACCTTCGTCGCGCGGCCCGCTTTTTCGCCCTCGTGATCCACGCGCGGGCGGCGGCAAAAGTACCGCCGGTTTAATGGTGGCGTGGCGCCCGGATTAGGGTTAATCGCGACAACAAGTGGCCATCCGTGATCCGTTCGCCGAGGATGGGACAGGCCCGGTGGCGGAAAGCGTCGACGCAAGAGCAGTGCATCGCTCTCATCCTGGTTCAAGTCCAGGCCGGGCCTCCAAGCCTTCTCGAAGCGGTTGGCGAACCTTCTGCCGGCAGGGCCGGTTGCGATGAAGGCAAGCCTGCCTCTCCCCTCTCCTCACCCTCTCGAAATGCCGGTTGATGGGGTGTCTCAAAGCCCTTTCTTGGCTGCGGAATCTGGTCTAAAGACCGCCTGCGCGCGATTGTCGGCGCCACGTTTGAGGGACGCGCGGCAGCGCGCCCTTTTTTTGTGCCTGTTGTTCGCGGCGAGATTTGATGCCCAAAAGAACCGACATCTCCACCATCCTGATCATCGGCGCCGGTCCAATCGTGATCGGCCAGGCCTGCGAATTCGACTATTCGGGCACTCAGGCGGTGAAGACGCTCAAGGAAGAGGGCTACCGCATCGTCCTGGTCAACTCCAATCCGGCGACCATCATGACCGATCCGGAGCTTGCGGATGCAACCTATATCGAGCCGATCACGCCCGAGATCGTCGCCAAGATCATCGAGAAGGAACGCCGCGTCATTCCGGGCGGATTCGCCCTGCTGCCGACCATGGGCGGGCAGACCGCGCTGAACTGCGCGCTGTCGCTGCGCCGGCAGGGGACGCTCGCCAAATTCGACGTCGAGATGATCGGCGCCACTGCCGATGCCATCGACAAGGCGGAAGACCGTCAGCTGTTCCGCAACGCGATGGAGAAAATCGGGCTGCAGACCCCGAAATCGCGCCTCGCCAATGCCTCGGCCCTGAAGAAAGCCGATCGCGACAAATACCTCGCCGATCGTGACGAACTCGAAGGCCACGCGCTGGAAGAGTTCGAACGGCAATGGACGCTTGGCGAGAACGAGCGGCGAAAACGCTACCAGGAGCAGGCGCTTGGCGAGGCGCTGATGGCGCTCTCTGAAATCGGTCTACCCGCGATCATCCGCCCGTCCTTCACCATGGGCGGTACCGGTGGCGGCATTGCCTATAACAGGGAAGAATTCATCGACATCATCGAGCGTGGGCTCGACGCCTCGCCGACCAACGAGGTGCTGATCGAGGAATCCGTGTTGGGGTGGAAAGAGTTCGAGATGGAGGTGGTGCGCGACAAACGCGACAATTGCATCATCGTCTGTTCGATCGAGAACCTCGACCCCATGGGCGTGCATACCGGCGATTCGATCACGGTTGCCCCGGCGCTCACGCTCACCGACAAGGAATACCAGATCATGCGTGACGCCTCGATCGCGGTGCTGCGCGAGATCGGCGTCGAGACCGGCGGCTCCAACGTGCAGTTCGGCGTCAATCCCGCCGACGGACGCATGGTGGTCATCGAGATGAATCCGCGCGTGTCGCGCTCCTCTGCGCTCGCCTCGAAAGCGACCGGCTTTCCGATTGCCAAGGTCGCGGCGAAACTTGCCGTCGGCTACACGCTGGATGAGATCGCCAACGACATTACCGGCGGCGCGACGCCGGCGTCCTTCGAGCCGACCATCGATTATGTCGTCACCAAGATTCCACGCTTTGCGTTCGAAAAATTTCCCGGTGCCTCCACGACGTTGACCACTTCGATGAAGTCGGTCGGCGAAGTCATGGCGATCGGCCGCACCTTCCAGGAAAGCCTGCAAAAGGCCTTGCGGGGCCTGGAGACCGGGCTCACCGGCCTCGACGAGATCGAGATCGAGGGGCTCGGCCGCGGCGACGACAAGAATGCGATCCGCGCGGCGCTCGGCACGCCCACGCCCGACCGATTGCTGCAGGTGGTGCAGGCGATGCGGCTCGGCTGGAGCAACGAAGAGATCTTCAACTCCTGCAAGATCGACCCGTGGTTTCTCGCCGAAATGCGCGGCATCGTCGAGATCGAGGCAAGGGTCAGGGAAGCCGGCCTGCCGACCAACGCGTTCGGCATGCGGTCCCTTAAAGCCATGGGCTTTTCCGACGCGCGGCTTGCGGTGCTCGCCGGGACGAGCGAGGCCGAGGTCAAGGCGCAACGCCATGCGCTCGGCGTTCGACCGGTTTTCAAGCGCATCGACACCTGCGCTGCGGAGTTCGCCTCCCCTACCGCCTACATGTATTCGACCTATGAGGCGCCTTTCGCTGGAAAACCTGCGGACGAGAGCGCACCGTCGGACAAGAACAAGGTCATCATTCTCGGCGGCGGACCGAACCGGATCGGCCAGGGCATCGAGTTCGACTATTGTTGCTGCCACGCCTGCTTCGCACTGCACGATGCCGGCTACGAATCGATCATGATCAACTGCAATCCGGAGACGGTATCGACCGACTACGACACCGCCGATCGGCTCTACTTCGAGCCTCTGACCGCGGAGGACGTGCTGGAAATCATCGAGACCGAGCAGCAGAACGGCGTCTTGCGCGGCGTGATCGTGCAGTTCGGCGGCCAGACCCCGCTCAAGCTCGCCCACGCGCTGGAGGAAGCCGATGTCCCCATTCTCGGCACCTCGCCCGATGCGATCGACCTTGCCGAAGACCGCGATCGCTTCAAGCGCGTGCTCGACAAGCTGCGGCTGAAGCAGCCGAAGAACGGCATCGCCTATTCGGTGGAGCAGGCGCGGCTGGTGGCGGCCGACCTCGGCCTGCCATTGGTGGTGCGCCCGTCCTACGTGCTGGGCGGCCGCGCGATGCAGATCATCCGCGAGGAGACCCAGCTCAGCGATTATCTGCTCGGCACGCTGCCGGAACTGGTGCCGGGCGACGTCAAGGCGCGCTATCCCAATGACAAGACCGGCCAGATCAACACGGTGCTCGGCACCAATCCGCTCCTGTTCGACCGCTATCTTTCGGACGCCACCGAAGTCGACGTCGACTGCCTGTCCGACGGAAGGGATACGTTCATCGTCGGCATCATGGAGCATATCGAGGAAGCCGGCATCCACTCCGGCGACAGCGCCTGCTCGCTGCCGCCGCATTCGCTCGACGCCGAAACCATCGCCGAGCTCGAGCGGCAGACGCGCGAGCTCGCGCTGGGGCTTGACGTTGTCGGCCTGATGAACGTGCAATACGCCATCAAGGACGGCGAAATCTACGTGCTCGAAGTCAACCCGCGCGCTTCGCGCACGGTGCCTTTCGTCGCCAAGGTGATCGGCACGCCGGTGGCCAGGATCGCCGCGCGGCTGATGGCCGGCGAGAAGCTTGCCGATTTCGATCTGAAAAAGCGCACGCTCGGTCACGTCGGTGTCAAGGAATCGGTATTCCCGTTCGCCCGCTTCCCCGGCGTCGACACTGTGCTGGGTCCGGAGATGCGATCGACCGGCGAGGTGATGGGCATCGACCGCACCTTCGAGATCGCCTTCGCCAAGAGCCAGCTCGGCGGCGGCACCCGCGTGCCGCGCAAGGGAACGGTCTTCGTCTCGGTGCGCGAGAGCGACAAGACCCGCATCGTGGATGCGGTGCGGCTGTTGTACTCGCTCGGCTTCAGGGTGATGGCGACCTCGGGCACGCAGCGCTTCCTTGCCGACCAGGGGGTGCCGACCGAGAAGGTTAACAAGGTGCTGGAAGGCCGGCCGCACATCGTGGATGCCATCACCAATGGCGATATCCATCTGGTCTTCAACACCACCGAGGGGCCGCAGGCGTTGGCCGATAGCCGCTCTTTGCGGCGCGCTGCCCTCTTGCATAAAGTGCCGTATTACACCACTCTTTCGGGTGCCGTGGCGGCGGCCCAGGGCATTCGGGCCTATCTGGGCGGGGACCTTGAGGTCCGCACGTTGCAGAGTTATTTTTCCGAGAACTGATCATTGGCGGGTCACAAAGTGCCCGCTTAATGATTGGCAGTAAGGCCAGTTGGCAGGGAACTCTCAGCCCGAATCGATGTTGAATTGGCCCTCGCACGGGCCGAAACAGGCTGGCGGGCTTTGTTTTCAGCCGCAATAGCCTGATCCGAAAGACGTTTCGCGCGTGCCGCCGGGCGGCTCGCGCGATTGAAGGACAAAGAGAGATGATGGAAAAGGTTCCGATGACCTCGGTCGGCTATGCCGCCCTCGAGGACGAATTGAAGCAGCGCCAGACTGTGGAGCGCCCGCGCATCATCGAACACATCGCCGAAGCGCGCTCGCATGGCGACCTTTCGGAAAACGCCGAATATCACGCTGCCAAGGAAGAGCAGTCGCACAACGAGGGACGTATCGCCGAGCTCGAGGACAAGCTGGCGCGCGCCAACGTCATCGACATCAGCAAGCTTTCGGGCGACACCATCAAGTTTGGCGCTACCGTGACGCTGGTCGACGAGGACACCGACAAGAAAACCGTCTGGCAGATCGTCGGTGAACCGGAGGCCGACGCCAGGAAGGGCCGTATCTCCATCACCTCGCCGCTGGCGCGCGCGCTGATCGGCAAGAAGAAAGGCGCGTCCGTGGAAGTCGTGGCTCCCGGCGGGGCCAAGGCCTATGAGATCACCAAGGTCGAGTGGCGCTGATCACGGGAATAATTCTCACGTAAGAATGTTCATTGCAGGAGCGCAAGGGCTTGCGCGAACTGCATATTCAACGGACGTGTCAAAACAGGGGGATATGACATGGATCAGATGTTTTCGAGGTTTCAGCCGGCGGCACTCAGCCTGCTTCGCTTCATCACCGGCTTGCTGCTGTTCCAGTATGGCGTCGCCAAGCTTCTGAAATTTCCCGCCGGCACGCAGTTCGACAAGGTCGAATTGTTCTCGCTGATCGGGGCAGCCGGCAGCCTCGAACTGGTGCTCGGCGGCCTCCTGATGGTCGGTCTGTTTTCGCGGATCGTCGCTTTCATTCTTTCCGGCGAAATGGCGTTTGCCTATTTCATCGCACACTTTCCGCGCGGCTTCTTTCCGTTGCTCAATAACGGCACGCTGGCGATCATGCTCTGCTTTGCCTGTCTTTATCTCGCAACGGCCGGCGGCGGGCCCTACAGCCTGGACGCCGTGATCGGTAAAAAGAGCTGAGCGCACAACTTCTGCGCTTACCTTCCTTGAAAAGGGGGAGCCAATTGATGGCCAACATCAACCGGGAGCATCGTTGATGTTCCCGGGCTACCGGGCCGCCCAACTCCGTGACGACGCATCTCCCCCATATTCGCAACTGTTTCGACCGCGCGGGCGCCTCGCATCATGCTGCGCTGCGTACTTTCGCGAGGAAGGCGTCCACTTCCCTCTTCAGGCGATGAGCCTGCTCCGAGAGCCCGTTCGCGTGGCCCAGCACCAGCCCCGCTCCAGCTCCAACGTCACTGGAGGCTACCGTGACGGCCGCGATATTCGATGAGACATCGCTCGTCCCGGTCGCCGCGGCGCCGACATTGCCGGCAATCTCCCGGGCCGCGGCGCCCTGGCTCTCGACCGCGTTGGCAACCACGGTCGCGATCTCGTTGATCTGCACGATCGAGCTGCCGACATTGCGGATTGCGGCGACGGCTTCGCCCGTGGCGCCCTGGATCTCCGCGATCTGCGCTTTGATGTCTTCGGTCGCCTTGCCAGTCTGGTTGGCAAGGCTCTTCACTTCGCTCGCCACCACGGCGAAGCCCTTCCCGGCATCCCCCGCGCGCGCCGCCTCGATCGTGGCGTTGAGCGCGAGGAGATTGGTCTGGCTCGCGATATCCTGGATGAGGTTGATGACCTCGCCGATACGATCGGCCGCCTTCGCCAGGCCTTCGACGGTGGCATCGGTACGATTGGCGTCCTCGACGGCCTTGGCGGCCATCCGCGCGGAATCGCCGACCTTGCGTCCGATATCGGCGACGGAGGCCGAGAGCTGCTCGGTGGCGGTGGCGACGCTCTGGACGTTTTCGGTGGCGCTGTTCGCGGCGCCGGCGACGGCGACGGCGCGTTGCGCCGCCTGATCGGCGGTCTGCGACATCGATTCGGCGGCAGCGCGCATTTCAGCGGCCGAGGTCGATACGTTTTCGACGATGCTGCCGATATTCTGCTCGAATTCGCCGGCGAGCGTCTGCATCTCGGCGTGGCGATCGGCGTCTGCGCGCGCTTTCAGGTCGGCCTGCTCTCGCGACAACCGCTCGACCGCTATGGCGTTGTCCTTGAAGACTTGCACGGCCTTCGCCATCGCACCGATCTCGCCGGAATGCTCGAGGAACGGCACCGCGACGGCACGGTCGCCTTCCGCAAGACGCGTCATCGCCGCGGTCATGGAGCCGAGCGGTCGCACCATTCCACGAATCACCACGAGGTAGAAGAAAGCGAGGGTCGCGATCGCCGTGACGGCGAGCAGGATGTGGTTGGCGAGCAGAAAATTGTCGGCCGACGCACGCAGCTCCGCCGCTTCACGCTCGGCGCGCCCGTTCATCATGCCGCGGAAATTCGCGATCGGATCCATGATGACGGCCTTGTTCTTATCGTATTCGGCATCGAACATCAGGCGCCGGGCCGTGCCGAAATCCTTGGCCGCGACCGCCTTCATCGCGTCGTCCTCTGTCTTGATCAGAGCGTCCGAGTTCTTCTTGGCAAGTTCGATGAGATCGAGTTCGCGTTGCGGCGCGCGCAGCTCTTTGAGACGCGCCACCACACGGTCGCGCGTCTTCGTCTCCTTCACCTCACGCCAGTAATTGTCGTAATGTTCCTTGTCGCCGAACTGGACGTACCGCCGCGCCTCATTGGTGAGGTAGTCGGACGCATTGCCGAGATCGTCGCCGAGCTGCTTGAATTCGGCCTGCAAATCACGTGCGCGGATCGCGCTGTCGAGGCGAAGGTTGGTCATATACGTCAAAAGGCCGGTCCCGGTGAAGAGCACCGCCAACCCTCCCATGACCATGGGCGCCACAATCTTGAATTGCATCTTTAACCCATGTTTCTTTAAATTAGAACCGAATGCATTCCTACAGCGCGGCGATTAACCAACGGTAAATGATGCTGCCCGGCAGATGACCAGGCCCGTGAAAACAATTGCGCCGGGGTCGGCGGCATCTTCGGTGCCGCAGACTGGTTCCGGCTTCATCTCGAGGAAGCGCCGCGCAAGTGATGCGTGTCGAAAGAGGGGACCCTGGTGCCGCCCATCTGAAGTCCCCAACTCGTGCGCGGCAAAATCCGATCGGGGACGAGGATGCGGAGCCGGATCGCGACTTCGGAAAAGCGGTACTAGCTGCAACAGGCCCGACCCGCCGGCCCAACACTTTATCCTCGCGCCTTCACCTCGAGCGGGACGACCGCCTCGTATTTCGAGTTATGCAGCACAAGCAACGTCCTGACGTTGCGCACGTGCGGCGCCGCCGTCAGGTGGGTGACGAAATCCTGGAACGTTGCCATGTCAGGCGCCACGCATTTCAGGATGAAATCGACCTCGCCCGACAACATCCAGCACTCCCGCACCAAAGGCTCGGCGCGCACGAAATCCTCGAACGCCCGCAGATCGGAATCGGCCTGGCTCGACAGATGCACGGACGCAAACACGGTCACGTCGAAGCCGAGCTTGCGCGCATCCAATAGCCCGCGATAGCCCTGGATATAGCCGGCCTCCTCCAGCGTCCGCACCCGGCGCAGGCAAGGAGGCGGCGAAATGCCGACGCGTTTGGCTAATTCGACGTTCGTGATTCGGCCGTCGGCCTGAATTTCGCCGAGGATTTTGAAGTCGATCTCGTCAAGATTCTTCGACACGCGGATCCCGGTCCTGGGCCTGGTGAGCGTTTGGACTGCAACAGCAACACTCTTAGCGCAGGTCGCCGTGGCTGCGCAATTTTATTGCGCGCGCGCCGCGCTATCTCTCCTGCTCACGGGAAATTTTGCTGATTTGGATTGCAATTCTTGCATGGCTCGCCAGATGCCTTAGACTTGGATTTGACATTTTTGGCACCGTCGCGATGCCTTGCCGGGCGAATTCCGCTCAAACGCCAATCAAACTCCCCCAAGCGAGGGACCTGTCTCTATGCCTGCCTCCATTCATGCGAAGGTCGTCATCATTGGATCCGGCCCGGCCGGATACACGGCTGCGATCTACGCCGCGCGTGCCATGCTCGAACCGGTGCTGATCCAGGGCATTCAGCCCGGGGGGCAACTCACCATCACCACCGACGTCGAGAACTATCCGGGCTTTGCCGACGTGATCCAGGGCCCCTGGCTGATGGAGCAGATGGAAAAGCAAGCCGCCCATGTCGGCACCAAAATCGTCACCGATCTCGTCACCAGGCTCGAGCTTGCGCAGCGGCCGTTCCGCCTCACCTGCGACAGTGGCGACGTCTACCTGGCCGAAACCGTCATCCTTGCCACCGGAGCGCAGGCGCGCTGGCTTGGCCTTCCGTCGGAAGAGAAATTCAAGGGTTTCGGCGTCTCCGCTTGCGCGACCTGCGACGGCTTTTTCTACCGCGGCAAGGAGGTCCTGGTCGTCGGCGGCGGCAATACGGCAGTCGAGGAGGCGCTTTTTCTCACCAACTTCGCCTCGCAAGTGACGATCGTACACCGCCGCGATCATTTCCGCGCCGAACGCATCCTGCAGGACCGCCTGTTCAAACATCCCAGGATCAGGGTGGTCTGGGACAGCGCGATCGATGAAATCCGTGGCGCCGAAAACCCCGCCAAAGTCACCCATGTCCGGCTGAAGAACGTCAAGACCGGTACGCTGACCGAGGTGCCGGCCGACGGCGTCTTCATCGCGATCGGTCATGCACCGGCGACCGAACTCGTCGCCGGCCAGGTCAAGCTCAGGTCGTCGGGCTATGTCGAGGTGGCACCGAATTCGACCGCAACTTCGGTGCCGGGCTTGTTCGCCGCTGGCGACGTTGCCGACGAAACCTACCGGCAGGCAGTCACGGCCGCAGGCCTCGGCTGCATGGCCGCACTTGAAGCCGAACGCTTTCTCGCGCTGCGGGCGAGCGACCGGGCGGCGGCGGAATAATCATGGCTCGAACCCGCGACGGATTTACGGACATGGACTGGGACAAGCTGAAGGTGTTTCACGCGGCCGCTGAAGCGGGAAGCTTCACCCATGCCGGCGAGCAGCTCGGCCTTTCGCAATCGGCCGTTTCACGACAGGTCAGCGCGCTGGAACAGGAGCTTTCGGTTTCACTGTTTCACCGCCACGCCCGCGGCCTGATCCTGACCGAGCAGGGCGATCTTTTGTTCCGAACCGCGCATGATGTGTTCATGCAGCTGCAGGCCGCGCGGGCAAAATTGACCGACAGCCGGGAGCGGCCGAGCGGCGACCTCAAGGTCACCACTACGCCCGGCGTCGGCATCAACTGGCTGATTCCGCGGCTTGGCGAATTCACCGCACTATATCCGGAGATCAGGATTTCACTGATCGTGACCGATGAGGAACTCGACCTTTCGATGCGCGAGGCCAACGTCGCGATCAGGACACGCAAGCCGACCCAACCCGACCTGATCCAGCGAAAGCTGTTTGCGATGGGCTTCCACGCCTACTGCTCGCCCGAATACATCAAGCGCTTCGGGACGCCGCGCACCCTCGACGAGCTCGACGCCCACCGGATCATCACACTGTCCGACGGACAGGTCGCCCCGCATCTGCAGAACCGCAACTGGCTGATCGAAGCTGGCCGCAACGGATCCGGACCGCGCGAGGCTTATTTCAAGGTCAACAATATCCTCGGACTGGTGCGCGCGTGCCAGCAGGGGTTGGGTATCGCCGCATTGCCGGACTATCTGGTCGAGGAAAACAACCGTCTGGTCCAACTGTTCGGGGAATCCGACTCCATTCAGCTCGATACCTACTTTGTTTATCCCGAAGAATTGAAGACCGTGGCCCGCGTGCAGGTGTTCCGCGACTTCGTGGTGAGCAAGGCGCAACGCTGGCCGTCTTAATTATCGCTCGATAAGCCCCCGGTCTCCGCATGACTGACATGCGACGTGGACGGTTGATGCAAGGCGGCAACGGGGATCATAATGTTTTTAGCCTGAGCTTCGCGTTGCGCAATGTCCCCCTCCTCCAGTGGCGCGAGCGCTCGGTTATCCCTCTTGGAAGGTGATTGTGTCGGCCCCACGTGGCCACCACTCAAGCCGGGCTCTCACGAGCCCGGCTTTTTTCTTTTATCCTTTTGCCGGGCTCGCACGAGCCCGGCTTTTTTCTTTCGAGCGGTATCGCCGCGAGGCGGGAGAGGGTCGAGACAATGTCTGCGCTGGCCGCCTTCGCCCATATCCAGCAGAAATCATTTAACGTTAAGACGATCAACCGCGGCGCCTGCCTCCCGGCGGTGCCCAGGCACCCGCCTCGGCGAGGCTTAACCGAGCCGCATGGCGAAGACATCGCCGGGCAAAACTTTTGAACCAAAAGCGGATGCGGCCAGACAAACCGGAGGAAAGCCGAAATCGCAATTGTCGCGGGTTCGTCAGTTTTTGGCGGTTGAGTGATGCTCCTGCTTCGTTATTTCACATATGTCGGTGGAGCGCTGCTCGCGCTTCTGATCGTTGCGTCATATGTCGTTCCCGACACGCCGACGCCGCCCGCCCACGACGCGTCCAAGCCGATCATTCGAATTGCTTCCAGCCGCGTGGTGGGGCCGCCGCGCATCGATATCGATACAAGCCTGCAGACGGTTCCGAGCGCGGTTGCCTTGTTGGTCGCGCCCAGGGCACCACGCCCGCCGGCGCGCGAAGCGATGGCGCAGCTCGCCCCGCCGCAGCCCGCGGCCGCCATGGCGCCGCCTGCAACGGCCACCAAGATCGAACACAAGAAGACCAGGATCGCAAGGCGTCCCGACCGCCGGCTGGTGGCGGCGTATCCCCAGCCGTTTCAGCCGTTCCGTTGGACCTGGTAGGACGGTCTCCCTCTCGTTCTGCTGATGACCCATCAATCTATCTGTCCGCTTCAAGCGTGCACTCCCTTCCTGCCTTGCGGGGAGAGGTGAACCGAGCCTGCTGCCGGCACAGCGTCATAAGACCCTCATGGTGAGGAGGCGCCCTTGCGCCGTCTCGAACCATGAAGGCCACGTTGCCTATTCCCGGGCCTCGTCCTTCGAGACGCTTGCTTGCGCAAGCTCCTCAGGATGAGGGGATAAGTCGGTTATGACGCAGCAAAACTAGTCCAGCCGGGTGTGCGCCAGCCGCAGCGCATTGCCGATGACGCTGACTGACGACAATGCCATAGCCGCAGCCCCCACCATCGGCGACAGCAAGATACCGAAAACGGGATAGAGTACGCCCGCCGCAATGGGGACGCCGGCGGAATTGTACGCGAACGCAAACGCAAGATTCTGGCGAATGTTGCGCATCGTCGCGGCCGACAATCGCCGCGCCCGCACCAGCCCCGCGAGATCGCCGGTCAGCAGAGTCACATCGGCGCTTTCGATCGCGACATCTGTGCCGCCGCCCATGGCAACGCCGACATCGGCCGTGGCGAGTGCGGGAGCGTCGTTGACGCCGTCTCCGACCATGGCGACGCGGTGGCCGGCCTCGCGCAGGCGCTTAATCACTTCGCTCTTGCGCTCCGGCAAGACGCCGGCCTCGATCTCCTCGATACCGAGTTGCGACGCTACCGCGCGCGCGGTGGTCTCGTTGTCCCCGCTCAGCATCACGACGCGCAAGCCTTCCGCGCGCAGCGCCGCGAGCGCGGGCCTGGCCGACGGCTTGACGGGATCGGCAATGGCGATAATTCCCGCAAGCCGCCCGCCGATTGCGACATAGATTGCGGTCGCCCCCTGCTTCCTGGCCGCCTCGGCCGCGGCATCGAGTTCGGCGGTCGCGATGTCGAGTTCGCTCATCAGCACGGCATTGCCGACCGCAACCGGGCCGCCATCGACCGTGCCGGTTGCGCCTTTGCCGGAAAACGAGGCGAAGGCGGAAACTTCGCCAAGCATCGATCCGCGCGCCTTCGCCGCGTTCAGGATCGCCACGGCCAGCGGATGCTCGCTGGCGCGTTCGACACTGGCGGCGAGCCGCAACAACGTGGTTTCGTCGGTGCCGGCGGCGGTCACGATCGACAGCATTTTCGGTTTGCCCTCGGTGAGCGTGCCGGTCTTGTCGACGACGATGGTGTCGATCCGCTCGAACTGTTCCAGCGCCTTCGCATCGCGGATCAGGATGCCCGAACGGGCGCCGCGGCCGACGCCGACCATGATCGACATCGGCGTGGCAAGGCCAAGCGCGCAGGGACAGGCGATGATCAACACGGTCACCGCCGCGACCAGGGCGAACGTGAAGCGAGGCTCCGGCCCGAAGGTGATCCAGGCTGCGAACGCGACCAGCGCTGCGGCGATTACCGCCGGCACGAACCACGCTGCGACACGGTCGGCAAGACGCTGGATCGGCGCCCGCGAGCGCTGCGCCCGCGCCACCATGTCAACGATCCGCGCCAGCATGGTGTCGCGGCCGACCTTGTCGGCGCGCACCACCAGCGCGCCGCTTTCGTTCACGGTACCGCCGATCACGCCTGCACCTTCAGCCTTCGATACCGGCATCGATTCGCCGGTCACCATGGATTCATCGACCGAGGATTGTCCTTCGGCGACCAGGCCATCGACCGGGATCTTCTCGCCCGGGCGGACACGCAGGAGGTCGCCGACCATGATTTGATCGATGGCAACGTCTTCGTCGCCCTGACCGGTAATGCGCCGCGCGGTCTTCGGCGCAAGCCCAAGAAGCGCGCGGATGGCGCCCGAGGTGCGCTCCCGCGCTCGCAATTCCAGCACCTGCCCGAGCAGCACCAGGGTCGTGATCGCGGCAGCCGCCTCGAAATAGACCGCGACCGCACCGTGCTCATCGCGGAAAGCGGGGGGAAAGGCACCCGGCAGCAGCGTGCCGACTGCGCTGTAGAGCCAGGCGACGCCCGTGCCCAGCGCGATCAGCGTGAACATGTTGAGGTGACGCGTGAGCTTTTTTTGGGGGCCTGAGCCGGTCCGAAAAGCGGAAAGCCACTTTTCGGGATCAAGCCCAAGGGAATTCCAGCCGCGCACGAAAAACGGCGCACCCGCCCAAACCACCACCGGCGTCGCCAGCGCGAAGGAAATCCAGTTCGACCATGAGGACGGCACCAGATGCATCACGCCGAAATGCCTACCCATCTCGATCGCAACCACCGGAAGCGTAAGCACCAGCGCAATCCGGAACCGCCTGGTCATGTCGATCAATTCCGGGTCGGGTCCCTGGTCCAGCGAGACCTGTTCGGGTTCAAGCGCCATGCCGCAGATCGGACAGCTTCCAGGTCCGACCTGCTTGATCTCGGGATGCATCGGACAGGTGTAGCTCGCGCCGGGCGCCGCAGGCTCAGGCCCAGCCGATCGGGGTTGCAGAAATTTTTCCGCTTCGGCCTGGAAACGTTCGCGGCAGCGCGCGCTGCAAAAGAAATATTGCTCGCCCCGATATTCGAAACGATGCTTTGCGGTATCGGGATTGACGCGCATGCCGCAGACCGGGTCGATCGCGACGCCGGCTTGCCCATGGCCGTGGTTGCCGCCGCAACCGGCGGTAGCCGCGGCCGCATCCGCCTGATGAAGCGCAGGCGCCGTGCCCACCCCGCGTGCGTGCCGCACCTGCGTCATTTTCGCCCTCCGCACACTTGATTGATATACCCTGGGGGGGTATATGGAACAAATGCGCGACGAGATCAAAACGTCCTGTCTGAAAAGGCTGAAGCGGATCGAGGGCCAGATTCGCGGGCTGGCGGGGATGGTCGAAGAAGACCGCTATTGCATCGATGTGGTGACGCAGATCGCGGCCGCAAAGGCGGCGCTGCGCCGCGTCGAGGAGGAGATCCTGCGCGACCACGTCGCCCATTGCGTCGAGCACGCCATCGTCGCCGGCGACAAGGCCGACCAGCGCCGCAAGATCGCCGAACTGATGGATGTGATCGGGCGCGCCGACCGTTAGCCGGCCACCTGAAGCGCGACGAGATTTGGTTGAATCGTCATCGCGCTTTAGCTGCTTGCTTGAGCATGATCTCCGCGCAAACGCGTTTCGCGTTTGCCGCGAGGGAAAACCGCTGCACACCGGATCATGCTTTAGTCTCACTGCGTCCTAACCGACTTATCCCTCATCCTGAAGAGCTCGCGCGAGCAAGCGTCTCGAAGGACGAGGCCCGGAAATAGGCAACGTGGCCTTCATGGTTCGAGACGGCGCAAGGGCGCCTCCTCACCATGAGGGTCTTATGACGCAGTGAGATTGGCGGCGCTGGTTAATGCGCGGTGAAGACCGCGTTTAAAATAAAGACCGCGGGCGAGGCCTTAATCTTAGGAGTTTCAGCCTTATTGATCTCCTCGCAAAAAGAGGCGGGGGAACAATGACCACTCACATCGCGCAAAACAAACGCTATCCGAATTCCGCTTGGGCCGAGAGGAAGCAGGATCTCCTGCTGGTATCCTCGTTTGGGCTGTGGGCGGTACTGCTCGGCCTGTCGCCGGTCCTGGCCTTGCGGCTGTTCATCGGAAGCTGAGGCTCAAGCTCTGGGGGCGAATTCGCTCGCGGTTGCGGACATCTGCACCGGAGCGTCCGCGAGGGTGGTTAAGCCACGGTAGCGGCTGGTTTCGAAATCCGGCGAATTTCCGAGCGGCTTTTTAGGATTTGTTGCGTATCGATACCGCCACAAAAGCAAGAAAACGCGGGGGCGTTATGAACAGCGGAAACAATTTCCAGCCCAAGGGCGCAGGCTTCAGCACCCAGGAAATTCTCTGGGCGGTCGGAATCTGGTCGGTCATCCTCAGCCTGTCGCCGGTCGTCCTGTTCTATGTGCTGATGGTGAATTGAGCGGCGCGCAATTCACCCATGCAACGTCATCCTGTGTGAGCGTGACGACTCACACAGGATGACGTTTCATGGAAACGAACACGGCTGGTAATCCGGTTCCGACCGCAGGGCGGCAATTTCAGAGCATGATCCGGAAAAGTGGAAACCGGTTTTCCCTCGCGACAAACGCGAAGTGCGTTTGCGCGGAGATCATGCTCAAGCAAAAGGATGAGATCATGATGCGATTCCACTTGATCGCATCATGATCTAGGCCGCCTGCCTGTGCATCACGCCGTTGGCCGACGCCGTGCCGCGAATCGCCTTGACCGAGCGTTCGATCGCTGCCCACAACCGGCCGATTTCGGCCGCCGCGCGGCCTTCAGCAAAATATTCGCGGGCGCCTTCGCCTTTGCCGAGCGCCATCAGAAGGTCGGCGCGGTTGGTGATCTGCCCGCCCCACACCGGCGCACGGAACTTGGCCAGCGCCTCGCGCGCGATGGTGACGATGCGGCTCTCCACCTCATCCCGCCGGGCAGGAGCACCATTGAGCACGACCGCATATGGCTTGCGAACGGCACGACAGGTTTGAATCGTCTCCTGCACGGCGTTGACGTCGAACACTCCCGGCCGTGCCGGAATGACGACCATTGTGGCATTCCTGATGGCATCGTCCACAACCGCGGAAAGATTTGGCGGCGTGTCGATGAAGACCCACTCGAAGCCATCGCGTTTGGCCGCCGCGATGATCCCGCTAACGGAATTGACCGCGGTCTTGATCGGCGGTTCGTTGGTGCCTCGCAGCTTGTGCCAGAGCGTTAGCGATCCCTGCGGGTCGGCATCGACAAGCAAACAGGGCTTCGATGCCTTATGGACGTGCGCGGCGAGATGGGCAGCGAGGGTACTCTTTCCCGAACCACCCTTACGCGACGCGAAAACAATGACGTTCATACTTTTCGCCTCCAGATTGACCCCAGAAGGTGAAAATAAATCAGTGCGCTGATTCGTGGAAGAACAATCTGTTCCCCGCGATTCCGAAGCCACTGATTTGTCAACGAGGTTGATTTTGAGTCACACCACACCGTGCGGCACCATTTAAGGTTGAATGATGCGTTGGAGAATCGTCGAGCGATTCCCTCTCGTCGCGTGTTCAGGCGAACGGTTCGTGTGAAGAAGACCCGTCAAATCATCAGATTAGAGCTCGGTTCCGATTCGATTGGGACCGAGAACCATCCGGGTCCGGCGTGACGGGTCGCAGGCATGATGTCAGTCAGTCGCGCCGGTTAGTCTACCCGCAGACGACCGCGCGAGCACGAACAGACCGGGGTCCGGACGGTAATAAAATAGTGCGAACGGCGCGTTTCAGGTGTCGTCGTGAACGTGTTTCCGGGGTTTGTGCCACTTTCGCATGTGCGCTCTCATGCTGACAGACGCGGCAAGGGAAGGGTCGCCGGGCTCGGGTCTGAAGTATACCCGGCAGCCCGGACTAAGCTGGGATTGCTGCCTGACCATGCAGGCGGTGACGCGATCGACACTTGGAATCTCGGAACTGCACAGGCGGAATGCGTCGCCCATGCAGGCTTGCTGCTGCTCAAAGGTATAAGCCCGGCCCTCCGCCGTCCAAATGCATATTGAAACGCAGACCGAGATCGCAAGTGCGATCCGTGACCCGGATTGAACTCCGGCAAACCCGACAGGTGTTGCGATCATGAATTCCCCCAAGCGCCAATTGGTGATCGTTCGATTCCGACACTCGCTCTCCCACCGCAGCGGATACCTTTGCGAAGCCTGCAATCAAGGGATCGCCAAACGGAGATTTCTACCTGGAGTTTTGTTCGACATCCGCTTCTCGAAGCTTGAATCAGAATTGCGGCGAATGGCAAATCAGTTCCACAAGCGAAGTGTGGGTAAACAACGCAAGGTTGGCAAGCAGTCAAACTCGTTCGGTGCAAGTCTTGTGTGGAAATCGCTTCGATCATCACCCTTCAGCGGGTGCCGCAAGTCTGATCCGGCTTGCGGCGGTCCGCGGCATTCGAAACCCCGCCAACGCCACCTTGACAAAGGCCGATGTCCCGGCGAGGTATCAATCAGGTTCATTTCTGCAATTCGATCGTCGAATCCCGATTTGATCGTCGAATTCGCCGGATTCGGCTGAAACATTCCCCTTCGCTCGGCCTGGCCTGACTCGGGCTTTCGCTTTCGGGGCTCCAGAACACGTGCTCGTCGCATCAAAGGTAAATTCGGATCGACCGAGATGATTTCGCTCCTGCCTTCCATCGAACAATTGTCGCGGATCATTGCCGGCGTTGCGGCACCGGCGTTCCTGCTCGGCGCGGTGGCGGCGTTCATATCGGTGCTGGCGGCGCGAATGAGTTGCGTGATCGAGCGCTCGCAATTTCTCAATTCCATCAGCGACGAGGCGAGGCTCCATCTCAAGGCGGATATTCCCCGCCTGAAGCAGCGCGCCGCTCTGCTCAACAGGGCAACCTATTATTCGATCATGTGCGCGATCGTGACGTCGCTACTGATCATCGTCGCGTTCGTGAGCGCGTTGTTGCACCTGACGCACGAATACGGCGTCGCGGTCCTGTTCATTATCGCGCTCGGCTTCTTCCTGCTTTCACTGATCGATTTCGCGCGGGAAACGCGGATGGCTCTCCACGATCTCGATCATCAAAGCTAGGGCCGGACCGCTGGAGCCCTGAAAGGGCCGGTGCAGTTGGGTGGGCTCGAAATCACCGACCTCCTGTTCCACAGACAGGCGATCCGACCACCGAGCTACAACTTGTATCCAAGCGCCATTCAAATTTCGCCAGAACGACGCCCGAATGATCCGCGACCGTTTCGGGGGACTTCAGTTCTTCAGTGATCCCAAAAAGCGGATCGCCTCGAGGCTCGGCAGGAACGTATAGGCGCCGCCCCGCGTCTGGACGAACCGCGGCAAGCCCCGCAGCCGGATCGTCTTGCCGGATTTGAGCGGCAAGTCGAACCAGCCGGTCAGGGAATCGTTGGCGCCTACGATCGGATCGTTGGATCCGGTGATCCGCGGATCCTGCAGGCCGAGGTTCAACCAATCGCAGGACATGGCCTCGAACTGGGCGCCGAGGCTTGCCCCTATGAAATTGCCGAGCAGACCCCGTTCCGGTTCGGCCTGGTTCGGATCACGATGCTGCGCCCGATCATAGGGTGGTCCGTAGGGCACGCCACGCCGAACGAGGCGCCGACTGTTATTTGCAACCCGTTGCACGATATGCCCGCCCCGCGGATTGCACCGCCGGATATGGGCCCCGTAGGGGCAGCGGGAGTCACCGACGTAATCGAAATCGGTGAGATGCACCGCGGGCGAAGGGTTGGGCGTGTCCGGGGACAGCGCCAGCGGCGTGCCATTGCGGCGCCATCGGCCGCACATGTTGGCGGCGACGACCTCACGTAAGGCGGCATGGGAAGAGAGCCCCCTTCCGACGGCATCGGCGCCGAGAGGCAGCAACTCGGCAACAGTTGCTTGGTTGAGCAAATCCTGCGCCGCCGTGTCGAGATACGCCTCAAAGCCGGCCACATCCTGCTTCAGCACCCGAAAGGCGTTGAAGGTGCCATTGTGTCCCAGCAGCTTGGGAACGCGCCACATCAAACCTTCGAAATTGGTCGGATATCCCAGCAGCACGGTGCCAAGCGGCGCCCTGGGTTGCCCGTCCGCATAGCGATCGGCTTCGTGCACCCCTTCGAGCCTCGGCTGCGTGATGTTATCGCGGTACCCGAAGTGAACGAGGTCGTGCGGGAAACTGCAGCCGTCGGGCGGCGCGCCGAGCAGTCTTAGCGCCTTGCCGTCGGCGAGGGCTTGATGTTGCACCTGGTTCAGCTGGGCGATCTTGTGAGCGTAGATGGTCGCGACGATATGTATCCGCTTGGGGTCATTGAAGGGAGCTGGCCAGGTTTCCGGCGCGCTCTCCCCAACGTCCCCGAGCTTCAAGGCGCGGGCGTTCATGCCCTCAACGAATTCGATCGGGAACGTTTCGAGTGAAGAATCCGGCGTGCCGAGGGCGCGCAGTCCCTCGTAAGTCAGGCCGATGTTGAAACAGGTGACCGGCTCCACTTCCCTCCAGTCTCCTGTCGTGATCCGCGGAACATCGTCGCCGCCGGATGCGCAGGCCGCGAGCCAGCGGCGGGCCGCGATGCGATCGATGATCTCAAGAACAAGGTGCCGTACGCGGGGCTTGTGGCGATAGCCACGCACGATGTTGCCCTGCACATCGGCGAATTTGAATACGGCGCTCACCAGCCTATCCCCAGTCGTTTGCGGACCTGAGCCACCGAAAATCCGGGATAGGCCCGGTAGCCGCTGCCGAGCGATACGTTGGCGTTGGCGCGGAGCTGGAGGATCAGTTTGCGCGGAAGCAGGCTCAAATCATCATTGCCGGGTATGGCCTTGTCGCCATTCAAGGCTTCCTGGTCTCTCAGAAAATCGGTGATCGTGTCCGGCACCTGGTACAGATCGCGCGCGCGCACCCATTCGATGAACGCCTCGACATGGCACTCGCAGGGAATCACTTTTTCTCCGCCTTCGGCAAGCTCGACCACGGCGTTGAACACACCGCCGATCGTGGCGATGAAGTCGCGAATGTAGTTGGTGAAGTCCCCGTCGTAGACAGAGAACATGCAGATGTTGTCGCCGACAATGACGAAGCGCGCGAAGTGCACCGTGCCGACATTGTTCAATCCGGCAAATATCGCATCCTTGTTTTCCGCGATCGCCTTTGCTGCTTCCGCGCGGCCGATCGGCGACTTGATCTTGAGCGGCATGATCAGGTTCATCATGCACTGGAGATTGTCGCCCGGCTGGGTCGATGGGCGGGGACCGCCGGGCAGAGGCTTCACCGGCATGCGCCACGCCCAGAAAGGCACCAGGACCAATGACGCCAGGCGCTTGAACACGTCGCTCTCTTGCAACCCGTTCACAAACCGATCGAACCAACCTTCGTCACCTGGCATCGGCTTTGCTCCACCTGAAAGGACACCCGCCGCGCATTTCACGCGAGACTTCATAGGCGCCTTTGCGGGCCTTGAGGATCGGATCCCCGGAGGCTTCAATGCCGGGCGAGAGACGGCAGGGATTGAAACTGATGCGTTCGCCATCCGCGGCTTGATCCTCGGCCACTTTGATCAGCGTAAGAGTACCCATGACGACCCGGTTTCGCATGGCGGGCCAGGGCTGGGTGGGATCGTCGAGCGCGTCGCCCGCTTCGCCGATTGTCATCATCAGCATGAATCGGGCCGGCCACCGCTGCAGGCGGTCTTCAAGCTCTTCGCGCAGATATTTATCGCGCGGCACGACCTTGGTATCTGTATTGCGAACGCCTGCGACCGGCTGCCAGGAAAAGCGAACGGGGCGGCGAACTCCATTGGGATCTGTCACGATGAAGGTGTGCACGGCGTGATAGCTCGCGCGGGCGTAGCTCACCGGAGCGCCGATCACCGCGGCCTGGACAACTCCCAACTGAGCGAACCGGTGCCCATTGGCGTAACGGAGTGCTCCCGCATTGACATTCTCGGTTTCGTTCGGGTACGGGTCGCGAGGAGGAGGAAGCTTGAGCTGCAGCATGTCCCAAATCTTCAGCCACGGGGATCGCCTTCCATACGGCTCGAGCTTTGCGACCTTGGCGAATTCGAAGAAGTCCTCGACATTGCGGACGAAGAATTCGCCGAGCGTCGTGGCGATCAGGTCGGTTGCCGTCCCGTCCGGAAGGTGGAAACGTGTCGCCATTCCCCGGACATCGCCCCATCCATCATGCTGAAACGGACTGCCGATTCCGTTGGAGAATCTCACCGACACCTTGATGCGCTGTCCCTTGAAGTGCTCTGCGATGCAATAGGTGCGCGCCACATCCGACGCCATGAAATAGCCGTCCACGCCCACGCCGATCGTGTGAACCGGCCTCAGCCCCGGGGTCGGATCCGGCAAATTGGCAATGATGGCGTCAACGAGCCGCCTTGCTTCCGATGAATTGGCCATGCCCCTCTCCATTGTGGACGGACCGGCAATCCCAGAGTGCTGCGTTCGTCTCGCTCAGCTGCTGGCTCGCCAAGCGTCAATGATGTACCTGCGGGCCTGCGTTCCCAGCCATCAGGCTTTAGCGGCGAAACCCTGAGCGCGCCGGCCAGCACCGCAACGTGTTCCCTGGCTCGCCCAGCACAGAGAAAATCCCAGTGTCGAAAGAAACATCCTCTGCGAGCAACAATGCAATGCTACGTTTCGTCGCGTGCCCTTTTTTGCGCAGCAACATGACTTGTACCTTACCGGTATTGAGGCTGCTTCGCACACCGTGCATCGAGCGAGGGTAGATTACGGTCGCCGCGCAGTGAGC
Organism: uncultured Alphaproteobacteria bacterium; assembly: GCA_963721935.1. Taxonomy (GTDB): domain Bacteria; phylum Pseudomonadota; class Alphaproteobacteria; order Rhizobiales; family Xanthobacteraceae; genus Bradyrhizobium. The sequence goes on along the minus strand of CAVRMY010000054.1, from coordinate 10,330 downwards.
TGACCGGACCGCGCTGGCGAGGCCGACCGGCACCGGTCAGCCTTTCCGGCCGGCAAACAAAAAGCCCAGGACATTGCGTGGTAGTGTTGGGTGGGTACTGCCGCCGCTCAGCTTTGCCCTTGATAAACCTAGCTTATTTGCTTGCCGGTGATCGGCTTTTGTATCAGGTTTTTGTATTCGGGAGAAGCTTGCAAAGAAGGATTGGGCGCGCCTCAGCCATCGCGAAGTCCCCTCAAGATCGACCGTGCTTCGGTCTATCGTGCCCTTGAGGAGTGATGAGCGAACCGTGTCAGTACAGGCATCCACAGCGGCGTTGCTCTTCGTGCGTATCAGCTCTCGCAGGCTGCTGGATCACACGCGTCCAAGCTCAATGCCACGCACCGTCGGCTCTCAAGACTTCAACATCAAGCGGGATGTCCCACGGAGAGGAACCATGCGTAACGAGCCTCATTTTCCTCGCCGCTCTTACCGAAGGCGTTTGTCACGCACACGCTGAACATATTACGCCAGAGGAACTCGCATTCAATTCGCTTCAGTCGCAATCAAATCCCGTGCCCCACCGAAGCCGATGTCAGCGTCGCTCCTAAAGCGATTTGGCTGAAGCCCAGCGCAAAGTGAGGCGAAGGGCCAAGCAGACCAAACCGCTCGTTTAGCCTTGGCGAGCAATTGGGCCGTCTTGAGAACGGAATGATGCTTTCGACGATCGGCGCTGTCCTCGGACGCGCCAAAGACGGGAGTGTTGCCGCTATCAGCCTTTAGTGCTCTAATTGTCAGTGCAGCGCGGATCATCCCTCGGTCATCCTGCATTTCAGAAAGCTGAGAAAGATGCGCGCTCTGAAGGGCTTGTGAGCGATAACGGACGGCTGGAGGAGCGCCGTGGAACGCAGGCTTGCAGCAATTCTGGCTGCGGACGTAGCCGGCTACAGCCGTCTCATGGGCATGGACGAGGAAGGCACGCTCGCTCAACTGAAGCGGCATCGGAAGACGCTGGTCGATCCGAAAATCGAGGAACATCGGGGCCGTATCGTCAAGACGACGGGGGACGGCATGTTGGTCGAGTTCGCGTCCGTGGTTGACGCGGTACGATGCGCCGTTGAAGTTCAACGCGGCATGAGCGAGCGGAATGCGGGGGCGAGTGTCGAAAAGCGGATCGAATTTCGAGTCGGCATAAACCTCGGCGATATCATCATCGACGATGACGATATTTACGGCGATGGCGTGAACATTGCTGCACGGCTTGAGAGTATAGCCGAACCGGGCGGAATTTGCATTTCGCGTCAAGCACGCGATCACTTGCTCGAAAGACTCTCGTTCACCTGCGAGAAGCTGGGGCTTCGGAACCTCAAGAACATCGCGAAGCCCGTCGAAGTCTATTCGGTAAACTTCGGTGCCGTCAGCATGACGCAGGAGATCAAATATTGCCGAGCGTCAGATGGCGTGCGCCTTGCCTATGCAACCGTGGGGCATGGTCCACCCCTGGTCAAGACGGCGAACTGGATGAACCACCTTGAATACGATTGGGAGAGCCCGATCTGGCATCATTTGCTCGAGGGGTTGGCGAAAAATCACACGCTGGTTCGATACGACGCACGAGGCAACGGGCTGTCGGATTGGGATGTCGATGAACTTTCTCTCGATGTATGGGTTAACGATTTGGAAACTGTGGTCGACGCCATGGGGATAGAGCGCTTTCCGCTTTTGGGCGTCTCCCAAGGTTGTGCCATTTCCATTGCCTATGCCGCGCGGCATCCAGAGCGCCTTTCTCACTTGATCCTGTATGGCGGTTTTGCGCTGGGCGGCGGCAAGCGATCGCCAGAGGAGCGTGAGAAGCGAAAGGCGATGGGAACTTTGATGCGCCTTGGCTGGGGCACGGATGATTTGGCATTCCGACAAATGTTCACCTCACAGTTCATTCCCGAGGCTACAAAGGAACAGGCTGACTGGTTCAACGACCTTCAACGGAAGACCACATCACCTGAATGCGCGGCTCGCTACTTTGAAGTCGTGAATAATTTCGATGTGCGCGAATTGCTCCCGCAAGTGAAGGTGCCAACGCTCGTCATGCATGTGCGTGACGATCTTATGGTCCCGATCGATGCGGGCCGTCAAATGGCGGCTGGAATCCCAGGTGCTCATTTCGTCGCGTTTCCCGGGCGGAACCACCTCTTTTTGAAGCACGAACCCGCCACTGCTCGGTTTTTGGACGAGATCAATCTTTTTTTGACTAAGTGATCCGGCTGGAGACCTTGCCGATCCGGCGAAGAAGCCTCGGGTCATTCTCGACTGGGCCGCTGGTCCTGCATTCCATTGATCACGAAGCGACCTGATTATCACCCGACCGCGTCGGAAGACCAACGGGCTCATTTGTTGACGAGGCGGACTCCAAAGCCCAAACTGCCGGTGTCATCCAAGCAAGTAAGGATGACGTGGCAGGGACATCGGGCGATGGCGCAAGAGCAGCCAGTTCGGGTCGGACGCAGGTTGGCCGCCATAGTCGCGGCTGACGTGGCAGGTTACTCGCGGCTCATGGGTATCGACGAGGTCGGCACCGCCCGCACACTCCGTGAACACCGCAGGGTTACAGACGCCCTCGTCGCGAAACACGGGGGCCGTCTCGTCAAGACCACGGGCGACGGCGTGCTGCTTGAGTTTCCGTCGGTGGTCGATGCGGTGGAATGCGCTCTCGCCATGCAAGCGGCGATGGCTCAGAGGAACGAAGGTATCCCGCAGGATCGACGTATGCTGCTTCGGATCGGGATCAACCTCGGCGACATCCTGATTGAGGACGATGACATTCTCGGCGATGGCGTCAACGTTGCTGCACGGCTTGAGGGAATCGCTGAGCCGGGCGGCATCTGCGTTTCCGATGACGTTTACCGCCAGGTCGTTGGGAAGGTCTCGGCTCAGTTCGTTGACGACGGAGAGCAGCAGCTCAAAAACATTTCGCGCCGTGTACGGATTTGTCGCGTATTGCCCCAAGGAGCGGCCAACAAAATCAGACCACAACTGACCGTTCCGGACAAGCCTTCAATCGCCGTCCTCCCCTTCGACAACATGAGCGAAGTGAGCGACGACATTTATTTTGCAGATGGGATCGCCGAAGACATCATCGCCGAGTTGTCGCGCTATCCAGACCTCTTCATAGTAGCCCGCAATTCTTCGTTCACCTACCGCGGCAAAGCAGTGCGCGTCGGCGACGTGGCTCGCGAGCTTGGGGTTCGCTATGTGCTTGAAGGCAGTGTGCGTCGCTCAGGAAACCGGGTCAGGGTCAATGCACAGCTGATTGACGCAACAAATGGCAATCACCTGTGGGCGCAGCGTTTTGACCGTAATCTGGAAGATCTTTTTTCGGTTCAGGACGAGGTCACGCAAAGCATCGTCGCGGTGCTGCCGGAGCGGGTGCAGGCAGCTGCCTTTGAGGCGGCCAGCCGCAAGACCAGCAACTCGTTAGACGCCTACGACCATCTGCTACGGGGCAAATACTGTCACCATTTAGAAACACTGGAGGCCAACTCCGAAGCAGAAGCGCATTTCGATCGTTCGATTGACCTCGACCCGCGCTTTGCGTCGGCCTTCGCGTGGAAGGCTTGTACGCTTGGCCAAGCCTGGAACAACGAATTTCGTCCGCGCACCCCTGAACTCTTTCAGGAAATGATACAGCTCGTTGAGCACGCCGCGAGCCTTGATGAAAACGATACTGAGTGCCATCGCATCATGTGTCGCATTGCCCTAATCCAAGCCAAATATGCCAAGAGCGACTACCATTTGGAACGCGCGCTGGTCCTCAATCCCAACGATCCACGGCTCGTCGTACAACGAGGCATCAACCTGACCTTTCTCGGCAATCCCGCGGCCGCGATCCCTTGGATCGAAACGGCTATGCGGCTTGATCCATTCTCCGCTCACCGCTACTACCTCGACCTTGTGCGAGCGCTCTTTATGGATCGCCGTCCTGCAGAGGCGGTCGCGGTACTGGAACGGACCACGCGCGAGCATTGGGAGCATTACCTGTGGGCTGCGGCTTCAAATGCCGCACTGAACGAAAAAGCGGCAGCGCTCGAGGCCGCGCAGGGGGCGATCATGCTACGTCCGCAGCTGTCGATTGCGTCCTATGTCGACGGTCGGTTCAAGTGGAAGCGGTCCGAAGACAGGGCTCGTCTTCGCGAGGCGCTTGCGCGAGCAGGACTGCCAGAATAATTGGCCGTTACGTGTCTGGCGTCGACATTGCCCTTGAGGTTGACGGGAGGTCCCATCAGCCCCACACTGGTCAGCCACAGGGTGCCATTGGGGCACGCATGTCCGAACCTACGAAAATCAGCCGTCGCCTCGTCGCAGTCTTTGCAGCAGATGTGGAGGGCTACAGCCGCCTTATGGGCGCTGACGAGGTCGGCACGCTCAAGGGCCTTACCGAGCGGCGAGCAATTCTCGACAGGCTCATTGGGGATCGCGGGGGCCGTATAGCAAACACGGCGGGCGACAGTGTCCTTGCGGAGTTTGGAAGTGCTGTAGATGCGGTACAGTGCGCGGTGGAGGCGCAGACTGCTCTTGCTGAGGCAAACTCCCGGCTATCACCGGACAAGCGCATCAGCTTCCGCATTGGCATCCACGTCGGCGACGTGATGGTCCGCGGCGGTGATCTGTTTGGTGATGGCGTGAACATCGCGGCGCGTTTGCAGGCATTAGCGCAGCCGAGCAGCATCTGTGTCTCTGGCGCTACCTACGAGCAGCTCAAGAAGGTTCTGCCGTTGTCTTTCACCGACCTCGGTCCTCAACAGTTCAAGAATATCGAGGAGCCGATCAGAGCTTACGTCGCTGGCAGGCTGGTTGATAATCCCAGTGCGGCAGCATTCGCGAACGCTTCCAAGTCGCTGCCGCTGCCCGACAAGCCATCCATCGCGGTGCTGCCGTTCCAGAACATGAGCGGTGACGCGGAACAGGAGTATTTCGCCGACGGGATCGCTGAAGACGTGCTGACCACCTTATCGAAGATCCAAGAGCTGATGGTGATAGCTCGCAATTCGAGCTTTGTATTCAAAGGGCAGAAGAGGGATATACGCGAAATCGGCCGAACACTTGGCGTCCGGTATGTGCTGGAAGGGAGCGTGCGCAGGGCCGGCAATCGAGTGAGATTGGCGGCACAGTTGATCGACAGCCTTAACGGAGGTCATGTGTGGGCAGACCGTTTCGAGGGCGACCTCGACGACGTGTTCGAGCTTCAGGATCGGATCACGCAGGATATTGTCGCCGCGCTCGAGGTCCGGTTGACGCATGGCGAACAGGTGCGGGTGTGGCGCAAGCGCTCAGGCAGCCCGCTGGTCTACGAGCATTTCCTCAAATCGCGGAACCTGTACGTCAATTTTGCCAAGCATACCCACGCGCAGGCCCGCAACGAAGCGGAACAGGCCTTAGCGATCAACCCCAGCTTTTCGCCGGCGCTTTTCCTGTTGGGCTTTATTCTGACCGACCAGGTTCGCTTCGGTTGGCTCGACCAGGCGACGACCTATGAAGCTGCAGTGGAATGTGCCGCCCGCGATCTGGCCAGCGACCCGAACAGTCATCTGGCGTACGACACCCTGGGTTACGCTCGGCTGTTTCAGCGCCGCCACGATGAGGCGTTGCTTGCCGGAGAAAAGGCGATTGCCCTCGGCCCAAATTGCTCGGATGCGTACCATATCGTGGGAATGATTTATGGCTATGCTGGCGATTTCCGGAAATCTGCCCAATACGAGGAGCAAGCGCAGCGGCTCAGTCCGATTAGTATTAATCAATCGATGGTCGACGAGGCGCGGGCAAAGTTTCATCTCGGCAATCTTGCCGCTGCGCGCGACATTGCCTTACGCGTGCTGGTCGAAAGGCCGCACTGGCTAACAGCGCAAGTCACTCTGGCAGCATCACTCTGGAACCTGGGCAGTGAGGACGAGGCACGCTTCACTGTAAGGAGGATGCTCGCCAATCATCCCAACTTGACTGCGAGCCGCTGGGCACAGCGGTTACCTTACCGCCGGCAGACGGACCTCGACGCACTGATCACGCCGTTGTGCCTCGCTGGAATGCCGGAATGAGCCCGGTGCGCCGCTTCGGTCTCTGTGGCGAACACGCGGCCCTGTGAAGCTCGGCGGCGGCCGGTCGAAGCTGGCAACAAGTTTCTGCGGACTGCTGAGCGCCGCACCGAGTGGGCGACAGAAAATGTTTCAGCGTTCCGATTGGGCGTATCAGAAGTCAATTTTCGAGATTGTCTGTTGTCGATGGGCCGGTGCCGACAAAATAGAGCACCACGCCCTCATCCTTTGTCATCCCGAAATGACGAACACCCTTTGGCTCAGTGAAAAAGCTGCCTGCCGGACGCGCTTCCAATTTGTTCTCATCGAATTTCTCGCCGATGCCATGATAGAACGTGCCACTTAGCACCATCACGTACCGATCATCGGGATGCGAGTGGGCCTTGAGGGTGGCGTGAGGCGGCCAGCGGACCAATTGGATGTACAGTCCCGGTTTCGCGCGGTCCCCCACGATGGTCGCAAATTCCTGCGCCGGTCCGATGCCAGGAATTCTGGTCCACGGCATTTTCTCCAATTCTATCGCAGCGAGGGGCAATTCGCCGCTCGGCGAGAGCGGAAATTGTTGCGCAAGGCAAGGCGTCGCGAGAAGCGGTGTCAGCAAAATGATGCGGGTGAGACGAAACATCGGTCCTCCAAACAGTTACCGCCGCTGCTACCGGCCACGGGAGCCGAGGATTGTCGAGGGATCGCCCGTGAGCCTTGGTGACCCGACCCTAAGAAGCCCCCGACAGCATTTCTTTGATCAGTGCGTTATCTGCGGCTTCAACTAGCTCTATGATTTTTCCGTCCTCGAATGTGAACAGGTCGAATACGTCAGTCGTATGAGTTGCACCTGTCGGATTGTACCGTACGACCAGGCGAGAATGCACAGCGGCTCGGTCTCCCTCAACCACCTCACTCAGGATTTCTCGCTGAACGAAGTCGAAGGTATCAATGAACCCCGCAAGGGTCTCCCGCAGATTTCGATGGCCTTGAACAGTCCCGGTTACTTCAAGCGTTCTCTTGTCTCCGGCCAACGTGAATACTGCTTCGGGATGGAATGCTGTCATCAACTCATCTAAATCGCCCCGTCCGCGCGCTGCATAAGCACGGCCGATCAGTTCGAGCATGGCTTCACGATTTCCCATGGATGCGCGCTCCCTCTGGAAGGATGATGGGCAGAGTATTCACTCTCTATGACGAGACTAAAGCCGAAAAGCCAGAGAGACGACCTTCGCGAACGGATGCCCCTGAATGGCCCAGAGATGACTCAGGATTTGCTTGTGGCCCGTCCGGCTACGGGGGGCGGTAGCGGGCATCTCAAACGGCCACCAGTGGACTCCGCAGAGTCATCTGGAGGTATTCGTGGGGACTTTCGGGAGGACGCCGATATTGCAGCGAGCGTCCCGAAGTAGCCGAGCGACGGCACCGCCCCCTTCCTCTCGTATTTTGATCGACCGAGGTGCGCGTGATCCCATTGGCCTATGACGGATCTATGATCAGGGCGCTGACATGTCGGCTTCGTGCCCAAAGCAGTTGATGCGCGGCGCCAACGACCTGATGGGCCAGTACCCAACAAGCCAGAAAGCGCCGCGTTGATCCACGTCAAAGACTAAGCGGTCGCGAGGTCTAATGTTTTGTAGCCTGCCGAGCAAATTGCACATCGGAAGGGGCAGGGGCAATTTCACAGTATCCGCATTCTGCGCGCGATCAGAGACGTGCAAACTCGTTCAGGAAGGAGAAACCATGTCACGCATAGTACTCGTTTTTTCCGGCGCCTTATTGGCCTCGGCGTTTTCGACGCAAGCCTTTGCTGCGGAGGTTAAGTTCGATCAGCAGACCTGCTATGCGGGGCCGGCCCACCTCATTCAACACGCTGACGGAATGCTGTTTGGGTCGTATGCGGTTATCGGCACGTCGCCTGGCACGGAAGGTACCCCGTTTCGCATGATGTCAGGGCAATGCCTGGGGGCATTTTCGGACGTCAGCGGACAGCACGACGAAAACGGCAGTTGCGAGTTCGTGGACGCGGCCGGCGACAAGTTCTTTGGTGTGTATTCGCGGAAGGGAGATCCCGCCAAGGCCGAGGGGACGTGGCGTGTCGTTCACGGCACGGGCAAATTCGCCGATATGAGCGGAGGCGGGAAATGGATGCCCATCGGCAACTTCCCGCCCAGCGGCATGCCAAACATGTTTAACGGCTGCAATCACGAGTGGGGGTCGTATACCATGAAATAATTTGCGGGCAGGATGCTCGGGAAGGGGCTCGTGCGGCTTTGTGCAACCAAGGCAAGTGCAATGTCGGTATCGGGTCATTCTCTACTGGAACCCGCCGATTTCGCCTGCTAGTTGATCTCCGCTTGCCTCCGAGGCGACCGAAGCGCCGCTAACGTCGGATTTTGAAATCGCGTCTGGGCGACACGGCGCGTATCAACTACCGCTTCGGCTGGGTAGGGCCCCGCTCGTATCGAAATACTGATCTCGACTATTTTCGATATCTCCAGCAAAACTAGGCCAGCAGAAATGCCGGCCTTTTTTGTGAGAGAGTATGTCCAAAAAATCTGAAAATTTGCCAATCGGTCCGGGATCGAGTCCGCGCGAGTTTGCGGATTACCTCAATCGAGCGTTTGCGACGTCGGACATCGCCCAAATTTGTCAGGCCATTGGCGTCGTCACCCATCTCCACAATATCTCTACCATCGCGAAAAAGGCTGGAATTGAAAGAACGAGCCTTTATCGAGCTTTTGCAGGGGGTCCACAGCATCCAAACTTCAAGACCGTTCTGAGCGTGCTGGATGCAATGGGTTTCCAATTGCATGTCACAGCGCGCAGGGGCGAACCGCAACGCCGGCGGATGGCTTCGGGGCGCGCAGGCTTGTCCGGCTAACTTTTCAGCCCATCGGACAAGTACTGGATCGGCCGTGAATGAGATCAGAAACGCGCGACAACCGGTCCGCCGAATTTGTAGTTCACCCGCACCATGATCAGATCGACGTCGCGTGTAATCTGATCATTGGCAAAGATGAGGCCAGCATTGGCCAGGTTGAAAGTTCTGTCGCCCATGAACAGGTGGTCCCATTCAAGGCCGACTGTCCAATTCGGTGTGACGCCATACTCGAATCCAAGACCCGCAGCGCCGCCCCACCCGGTATGACTGATTGATCCTAAGACAGCGCCCCCGAAGGTGGCAATATCCTCAAAACGCTCACCCGTCACCGCCGCACCGCCCTTGGCATAAACGAGGACGTTATTGAATGCATAGCCGAACTGGGCGGTGAAAAGACCGAAGCCGTTGAGTTGGGAGCGATTAGTAATGGTGGGATCAACGAAGCTCGTGTGCGAACCGCGTAGATTGGCCCAGTCGCCCTGAGCTTCTAACCCCAAAACGAGCGGGCCGCCGCCGACCTGCCACCGATAGCCCAGTTGACCACCGACGACACCACCGCCCGCACCATGGCAGCCTTCCTCCGTAAATACGCCAAAAGGCGATGAGACCTTAAAACAATCATGGGCCAGCCCGTATCCGCCATTGGCGCCAACGTAGAAGCCTGTCCATTCGTAATACATTGGTATGTATGAGGGTGGTGCTGAATAGGACTGCGCCGGCAAATCGGCAGCGAAAACAGGCGAAGCCAACCCGAGGCCGAGCATCACTGCAAGCGTCAACTTTTTCATGGGAATGCTCCCCGCAAGCTGCTTTGGTGATTTGCAAAAAACCTGCCAGAATTTGCATTCAAAAGCTGTACCTAATTCAGCACACCCGGAAACTTCCGGCTCCCAAGCCAAGGGGGCCGGGGACGCCGCACCGAGCCGCCTCGCTTCGTGCCGGCCCCACCCAAATTTAGGTTACCCATTACCCAAAAGTACGTAAGGCGGATCGGCAACGAAGTGCGAATACTCCTAGTGGCTTGCAAACTTTTCGATCTAACCGTGAACTGTGCGTCATCTTCTTGGACGAGAGAGGTTGGTCATGTTCCGTAAAGTCACAATCGCGTTGTTGGCGACTGCAGCACTTGGAATGCTTGCACCCGACGTTGTATCGGCGCGCGGTGGCGGCGGGGGCGGCCATGGCGGCTTCGGCGGTTTCCATGGCGGCTTCGGCGGCTTCCACGGCGGTCGTTTCCACGGAGGTGGCGGCTTTGGTAGAAACGGTTTTTACGCCGGCGGCTTTGGTAGAGGCTTTCGCGGCGCGGCGATTGGCGGGCGCACATTCCGGGCCGGTGGGCAGGGCAAGCGGGAGGTGATGCATTGTATCACGCCAGACTGCAGCATAACGCATACTTTTAGGGATT